>NZ_ALXE01000019.1 GCF_000295955.2 Pantoea sp. A4 | reverse complement strand
ACCTGATTTTTCAGCATCGGCATGCTGTTGATAACCGGGTTGGTGACCTCGCCGAACGGGGCGTAGTCGCCGGACCAGCGCAGCTGGCCCTGCTCGTCGGTGCACTCCAGCGGGGCGCTGTTCAGGTCGCAGTGCAGATACTGTATCTGCACCGACGGGTAGCCGCCGGTGTGGCCCAGCGCGGCCAGCGGCGTCCACGGGCTGTCCGGGTCGTAGCACCAGGTGCGGCAGCGGTCGCCGTAGCCCGCGTGCGGGGCAAACTGCTCCTGCAGCAGACGCCAGCCCTGCCAGACAAAGCGGGTGGTCTCCGGGGCAGACTGCTCGCGCGTGACGGTTTTGCTGCTGCGCCGCCCCAGCGCGTCGTAGTGGTATTCGGCCTGATAGCGGCCCTGCGGGCCGGTGCCGCGGGCGCGTATCAGGCGGTTGTCGTCATCGTATTCGTAGTGCTGCTCCAGCCAGCCGCAGCGGCGGCTGATAAGGTTGCCCCACGGGTCATAGCGGTTAAACAGGCGCTGCCAGTGGCGCAGGCGGTTGCCGGTGACGTGGTGCAGCGGGGCGTCGTCCTTGCTGCTCAGCCTCACCGGGGTCTCGTCGAGCAGGTTATCCGCCCCGTCATAGCGAAGGTGGGTCTGGGGCCGCATATGCGGGTGCGGGATTACACTGGTCATGCGGCCCGCGGTGTCGTACTGGTAGCGGGTGCTGCCGCGCCAGGCGTCATCGTTGCCGCTGATTTCCCCGCGCAGGCTGTAGCGGAAGGTGCGCCAGTAGCGCGCGCTCTCCGGGGCCGGGTCGGTCTCTCCGGCGAGATCGCTGGCCTGCCAGCTTCGGCGGCCCATCACGTCCCAGGCGCGGCACTGGGTCAGCGCGCCCTGGGTGCGGCTCAGCTCGCGGTGCATCCGGTCGCGGGTAAACTCGCTCACCGTCTGCTGGTTAAACTTCACCGCGCTGACGTGGCCCGAGCCGTAGTGCAGCCAGCGCAGGCTGTCGCCCTGCGGCAGGGTCAGCTGCGTCAGGTTATCCAGCGCGTCCCAGGCGTACTGCACCTCGCCGTGCCCGCCGGTTTCGGCCAGCGGGTTGTCGTCGGCGTCGTAGCGCAGGCTCACCACGTCGGCGGTGATACCCGCCGCAAGGCCCAGCGCCGTCGGGGTGCGGGTCAGGCGCACCAGCCGGCCGCAGCTGTCGTAGTCGTGCTGCCACTGCGCCTGCGACGTCGAGCGCTCAAGCAGGCGACCGGCCGGGCTGTAGCGCATCTGCTGCTGGCGTGCCGGGCCGTCGGCGCGCGGCAGCGCGGCGGGGGCGCTGTTCTGGCTGCCGCCACCCTGATGGCTTTCTGGCCGCCGCTGCAGGCGCTCAAACACCGCATCGGACGGGTACGGCCCGCCGTCGGTGCCGGGGACCGCCGTGCCGTCGGCGTTCTCGCCGCCTACCGCGCTGCCCGGCGGGTTCTGCTCCAGCGCGCGGAACGCCTCCGCCAGCGTGCGCGGCGGCGTGACGTTCAGCATGATGCCGGTTTCCTTGCGCGAGGCGGGCCAGCCGTCCTCGTCCAGCCCCCAGTGCAGCGTCAGGCCGTCCGGGCGCTGCTCGGCCATCTTGCGGCCCAGCGGGTCATACGCAAAGCGGTGGCGCTCGCCGTTGCCGTTCTCCAGCCACTCCAGCCGGCCGCGCACGCCGTAGCCAAAGCGCTGGGTGATGCCGTTGCGCCCGGTTATCGCGCGCAGCTGGCCGTATTCACCGTACTCCCGCAGCGTGACGCTGCCGCCGGGGTCGGTGTGGCGGCTCAGCTGGCCGTCGGGCCGCCACGCAAACTGCTCGTCGCTGCCGTCCGGGTGCAGCAGCTGCGCCAGCCGTCCGGCGCTGTCGTAGCGGTACTGCCGGGTATTTCCCTCTGCGTCCGTGACCGCCGTCAGCTGGCCCAGCGCGTCATAGTCGTAGCGCGTGATGCTGCCGGAACAGTCGGTGTACTGCGTCAGCTGGCCCTGGCGGTTCCAGACCAGTTGCGCCTCGCCGCCGAGGGCATCGGTGATGCGCGCCGGCAGGCTCTCTTCCTCGTCGTCGTAGTGGTAGTCGGTGTGGTTACCGCGCGCGTCGGTGCGGCGGGTAAGGCGGCCCAGGGTATCCCAGTGCTGCAGGTGCTGGCTGCCGTCGGGGCGCTTCACCCCGAACAGCTGGCCGCTGTTGCGCGAGTACTGGTATTCGGTGGCGTGGCCGTCCGGGTCGGTCTCCTTCAGCAGGCGGCCGTAGCGGTCCCACTCGCTGTGCCAGGCCGCCCCGGAGGGCAGGCGGACAGACACCGGCTCGCCGCGCGCCCACGTCAGGGTGTAGCGGCGGCCGTCATAGTCCCACAGCTGCGCCACCTGCTCGTCGTCGTCCAGCACCCACCGGGCGTTCTGCCCGCCGTCGCGCTGGACGCTGCGGCGTCCGCCCGCAAAGTCATAGCCCAGCCTGGCCCACTCGCCGTCGCTGCCGCGGTAGCCGGTGACGCGCGGCAGGCCGTCGATGTCCTGCCAGGTGTAGTCGCTGCGCAGGCCGGAGGCGTCCTCGTGCCAGGCCATCAGGCCGTCGTCGTCCCAGCCGAAGCGGCGCACCGTCTCCCCGGCGCGGTTCTGCACGCGGATAAGCCGGTCCTGCGGGTCGTAGTCGTAGTGCACCAGGGGGAGGTCCGGCTCGCCGGGGCGCAGCAGCACCACGCGGCTCAGGCGGGTGGCCCCGCTGTCTCCGGTGTGGTAGTGGCAGCGGATAAACTGCCCCGCGCCGTCCACGGCTTCGCTCAGCAGGCCGCGGGCGTCGTAGTAAAACAGGGTGGCGTTCCCGGCGATGTCGCTGATGCGCGTCAGGCGGGCCACGCCGTGCTCCGGCAGCGGCGCGTAGTGGTAGCGGATTTCGCCGGTGTCGAAGATTTCGAGGCTGCCGTCGGCGTGCTGCATCAGCCAGCACTTCTCCGCCTCAGACCAGGTTTTGCAGCCCACCGGGGGCAGCGGAAAGGCCACGTACTCGCCGGTGGGGGTGTACCACGCCACGCCGTTCTCATAGCGCGCGATGTGGCTTTCACTCTCGAGGCTCCAGCCCCGGCCGAGCACGCCTTCGGTGGGGTTGGCGCTGTGCCAGCTGCGCTGCCAGGT
Source organism: Pantoea sp. A4 (assembly GCF_000295955.2). Classification (GTDB taxonomy): domain Bacteria; phylum Pseudomonadota; class Gammaproteobacteria; order Enterobacterales; family Enterobacteriaceae; genus Pantoea; species Pantoea multigeneris. Next base: position 479,736 of record NZ_ALXE01000019.1, on the reverse strand, counting down.
CAGCGGCAGGCGCGCGGGCAGCACGAAGTCCAGCTCGTCGTCGCCGCTGAGAAACTTCTGGCCGGTAATGATATCCACCGGGCGCAGGATAATCCCGGCGGCGGCGTTGGCGGTCATCAGCACGCCGAGGCGGCAGAGCACCCGGCCAATCTTGCGCACGCCGCGCAGCTTGCTGAGCTTCTCCGCCAGCTTCATCACGGCACCGGGCGCGCGCAGGCCGCCGGAGAAGTTGAGCAGCCCGGCGAACAGCAGCGTCAGGTCCGACACCTGGCCGACCCACTCGGGCACCTCGGGCTTTATGGGCAGGGTGGTGACGGTACCGCCGCCGATAATCACGTTGGGCGAGCCGGAGAGGATGGTGGCCCCGCAGTTGGTTTTGTCGCCGCTGCGCGCCAGCGGGAAGCCGTTGACGAAGACGTTCGAGGCGCCCTGGGCCACCTGCATGCAGGGGCCGTCCTGGCTGCAGGCGGCACGGCTGAAGGTGGCGAGGGCGGCGGGCTTGCCGTTGATAAAGACGTTGTGGGAGCCGGTGAGCAGGGTGCCGCACTGGGAGAAGCTGCTCTCCCCGACCCCGGCGAGGGCATCGCGGGCGGCGGTCGCCAGCCAGCCGCTGAGGAAGCCCACGGCCACGCTGAGTCCGATGACCAGCAGTCCCACGCCGAGGCAGGAGGTGGCGAGGCCGGCGGCAAACAGGGCCCCGGCGGCATACGAACCGGCGGCGGCCAGCAGGCCGCCCACCACGGTGCCGGCTATCATGCCGGCGAGGGCGTAAGAATGTCCGATCGGGTCGCCAACGCGCGCCGCTTCTCCCATGTGAATCTCCTTATTCAGCCGCTAATCCGTGCTTCTGCGGGCGGCCCCGGAAGCAAAACGCGGCAAACCTTCACAAAATCCGGCCGGGCTGTCAACCAGGCCCGGGGTAAGATTCGGCCCGTAATGCGGTGGAGAGGAGGATCGCTGTAACCGGGTCATAGCGATTAATCCCGGAAAGGGAAAAAAGGCGACTGGATATGTCGCAAACCCGTGAAAAGGCGCCGGGGGAAGCAGAAAAATTTGTCCCTGAGGCAGCGCGCTTTTTTTGTAAAGAGTGATAAATTTATCCAGATATACAGTGCATTATCTGGTCATCCACCCACCGTTTACGACTTTAGGTCTGCTTCAGAACATAAAATGGCCTGTAGCAGAATATAAACCTGCACACCTCGTTTTACCCTTCTGGAAACTGCGTGACGTTTTGTGCTAAAAAATTGACAAAACTTTTCATTCGGAGAGCGTTCTCACAAATGTACGAAAAAACTGATAGTTAGCGTATTTAAGCGCACATTTTTATAAAAACGGATTGAACTCCAGCACTAAGCTCTGCGTGTCATTCCCGTTAACTTTATAAGAATAATCATCATGAACAAGAAAAGAGCAGTGCATAGCTTCCCGCTGAGTCGCATCGCGACCGGCACTCTGATGTTTGCCATGTTGAGTGGCTCTGCCGCCGCTGCAGATGCCTTCAGCTACGACTCTCCCTATATGTTTGGTGACTGGGGTGGTTCCCGAACGCAGTTAGCGGACAACGGCATCAAATTTGATGTCAACTACACGATGGAAAGCGCCGCTAACTTCAGCGGTGGTGCGCACAGCAGCACCACCATGCGCTACAGTGACCAGTTCGCCTTTGGTGCCAATTTTGACCTGCAAAAACTGCTGAACTGGCAGGATACAGAGTTCCAGATGACCATCACGAACCGTGATGGGCAGAACCTCTCGGATCAACTCGGCGATCGCCGTGCAGGAACCCTCTCTTCCGTGCAGGAAGTGTATGGTCGTGGGCAGACCTGGCGTTTAACCCAGTTCTGGCTGCGTAAAGGCCTGTTTGATGATGTGGTTGATGTGAAAGCCGGTCGCGTCACCGTGGGCGAAGATTTTGATAACCTCAACGACGGCAACCTGTTCCAGAACCTGGCATTCGGTGGTGGCCAGGCCGGTAACTGGCGTGGCGACCGTTGGTATAACTGGCCGATTTCCCAGTGGGGCGGTCGAATCAAGCTCAATCTGACGCCTGAAGTCTTCTTCCAGGTGGGCTTCTACAACCAGAATCCGGCTAACTACGATCGCGGTGATGGCTTCCGTCTGGATACTTCTAATACCGTTGGTAATCTGGTTCCGGTTGAACTGGGCTGGACACCGACCTTCGGGCCAGAGAATCTGCCGGGTAACTACCGTATCGGCTACTACTACTCCTCAACCAACGGCAGCGATTACGGTAGCTGGCGTAATGGGGCGTATCAGAATGAAGCTCACGCCTACGGTGGTTATGTGTTGTTACAACAACAGCTAACTGCGCAGGGCGGGGATGCGAAACGCGGCCTGGGGATCCGTGTGCAGGCGGTCATGAACGATCATAAAACATCGAAAACCGACAACTACCAGTCACTTGCTCTGACCTGGCGTGGGCCGTTTGATGCACGTCCAGATGATGAGATCGGTATTGGTGCAGCGCGTATTCACGTTAACAGCGCTTACACGACTGCGTTACGTCAACAGAATGCCTATAACGGTGAAACGGACTATAACAGCCCGACCTATTTGCCGATTCAGAGTGGTTCTGAGTACAACTATGAAGTGTATTACAACGCTGAGCTGACTAAATGGTTGGCGATCCGTCCTAACCTGCAGTACATCACGGCACCGGGTGCGGTAAGCCAGGTGAAAGATGCCTTTGTAGGTGGTATTTCGGCCAATATCGCATTTTGATTCAACAGCGGCCCTGCGGGGCCGCTGCTGTTTTAGCACTATATCAGGCGAAAATCGTCTCCGCCCAACGTGCCAGACCTGCCGTTACGGAGGCAAAATCATCTCCGCTGGCAATTGGCGTATCTGGCAGCGCTTGTTGTAACGCGGCTCGCAGGACTGGCGATCGGGCGCTTCCTCCCGTGAGGTAGATGACATCCGGGCGAACTGAACTGCTGCTCAGCGCCTGTTCAACCTGCTGCAAAATACGTTCTAACGGCTGGGCGATGGCCTCTTCCAGCATCACACCACTGACCGGTGTTTCCAGCGCATCCGCAACGAATTTCAACTCAGCGATGGTGTCACTCCGCTCTGACAGCGCAATTTTGCTCTCTTCTGCCGCACGCACCAGACGATAGCTCAGTTTCTGTTGCCATACTTTCAGCAGGCGGGAAACCATATCGCCCTGTTCGGCATCACGGATCAGATCACGCAGCAGCTTACCGCAGGCCGCAGAGTAGAAGTCACTTTGCGCCGGAACATCGTTGATTGCGACCGCATTCCACCAAGGCAAGGCAGGCAGGGCAGTGCCTTTTTGCGTCTTACCACCGAGGCCCAGCAGCGGCATCAGTGTTTTAAAGGCGAGCATAATATCCAGATCGTTCCCGCCGACGCGGCAGCCACTGTGGCCCAGCAGGCTATCGCGACGATCGGCTTTATTACACCACTCGGGCCCCATCAGCAGCAGCGAGCAGTCGGTGGTTCCCCCGCCAATGTCCACTACCAGCACGCGCGTTTCTTTACGCAATGTCGCTTCAAATTCCAGCCCGGCGGCAACCGGTTCAAACTGGAACTCCACGTCGCGGAAACCTGCACGTTGCGCAGCACGTAACAAAATCCCCTGTGCCTGCTGGTTAGCCTCTTCGCCACCTGGGCCCTGGAAGTTCACCGGGCGACCGATCACGGTCTGGATAATCGGTTGGTCGAGCTGCGTTTCTGCCTGCTGACGGATGTGTAACATCATGGCGCAGACCAGATCTTCAAACAGTGCAATCTGCTGCGGCTTCAGGCCGGTAGCCCCCAGGAACGATTTTGGTGATTTCACGAACCACACATCTTCCGGATCAACCATATAGTGTTGCAGTGCGCCGTTACCAAACAGGACGCTGTTAGCGTTAACGTCAATGTCTTCTTCGCGGTTGAAGCGCATAGCGCGTTGCAGCAGCGCTTTACCTTCTGCATCTGGCGTCTCAACTTTGTGATGACGCCACAGCCATTCACTGATGGCTTCGCGCGTTGGGGCGGCAATCATTGAGGGCAGTAAGCGCTGACCATTCTCCAGTGCCAGTAACTGCGGCGTGCCCGCCTGCATAACGGCAATAGCGCAGTTTGCGGTACCGTAATCGAATCCTGCCTTCATCATGACCCCTGTGTGCTAAAAAAAAGGGGGCGACTTTAACTCAGGGCGCGGCAACAGGCAAGCGCAGCAACAGGGGAGGGGCACAGGGGGGAAATGGGCGATGAGGAAGTGCCTCAGGCACCCGGTAGAAGCCGCAATTTGTCTACCGGGTAACCAGGAGGGGTGATTTTTCTACTGCTGGTGGAGATCGGCGCGCGTAAAGGGTTTCTCCAGTCCGGCAATTTTTGCCGAGAGCTGTGCCAGAAATTCCTGCGTTGTCGCGACTCTGCCATGGCTGATCAGTATCACCGGGACTAATACCGCAGCGGCGACCTGTGGCCAGCTAAAGCCTTTGAGCGAAGTACGACGCTGCGAAACCAAAAAGGCGGTGCTGAGCGTAAAGCCAAGCGTTAGCCCGGTCACCACTTCACTCAGCGAATGAGCATGAATGACCAGGCGAGAATAGCCCACCATGATCGGGATGAGGTAGCCGATGCCAATCGCCACCCGCCGCCAGGCGGGAGAAAAGCGGCCAGAAAGCAGCCAGAGCATCACTGGCCACAGCGTTGAAGACATGGCGCTGTGGCCACTGAAGCCTGTGAAATCGAAGCGTGCGCTGCCGATACCAAAGCCCATAAACAGGATTTTAGAGACACTGACGATCAGCCCTGCAAGACCAAAAGCGATCAGCCAATACCATACAGTGCGACGATTATCACTTTTCCACGGCAGAATAAGTGCAATGATTACCGCCGTGGGGATCAGCAACATGCTGTCACCAAAGTAGGTCAAAATTGTCCAGGCCATACCACTCCTTGTTGATGAGTTGAATCCCAACCGGAAGTGCTGGGGTGTCTTTAAGCGACCTGAAAACCGTGAGACTGACGCACGGTATGTTCGCTACGTTCTATATTATCGGTGAAACCTGCGGTAATAAAAGGATAAAATCTGAAAACACCGAACCTGCTTTTCTCTGGCGTCACCTCCCTGAAATCCCTATAATCACCGCCAAATTACCCTCTCATTTTTGTTCATCGGCGCAGCACGGGTGGCTGTATAACGTCGTGAACGCCAGTATCAGGCCTTTTAAAAGTATGACTGACAACTCTCATCAGTGCGTGATCGTAGGCATCGCAGGTGCCTCCGCCTCGGGCAAAAGTTTAATCGCCAGCACGCTCTATCGTGAAATTCGTGACCAGGTGGGTGATGAGCATATCGGGGTGATCCCGGAAGATGCTTACTATAAAGACCAAAGTCACCTCACTATGGAAGAGAGGGTGAAAACCAACTATGACCACCCTAGCGCGATGGATCACGACCTGCTGTTACAGCACCTGCAAGCGCTGAAGGCGGGCCAGGATATTGAGTTGCCGGTGTATAGCTATGTTGAGCATACCCGCACTGCCCAGACGCAGCATCTGAAGCCGAAGAAAGTGATTATTCTGGAAGGAATCCTGTTGCTGACCGACGCACGCCTGCGTGATGAGCTAAACTTCTCCATCTTTGTGGATACGCCGTTAGATATCTGCCTGATGCGCCGTATGAAGCGTGATGTCAATGAACGTGGTCGTTCTATGGATTCAGTGATGGCGCAATACCAGAAAACGGTGCGCCCGATGTTCCTGCAGTTCATCGAGCCTTCGAAACAGTATGCGGACATTATCGTGCCGCGCGGTGGTAAAAACCGTATCGCCATTGACATCCTCAAGGCAAAAATCAATCAGTTCTTTGAATAACGTCGTCCGCAAGGATGTGATGCGGGTCAGAATAGTGAGACCCGCTACACTTATGCCATGGAGTTAAGCCAATGAGATTATGTGACCGCGATATTGAAGCCTGGCTCGATAGCGGCAAACTGGCAATTGAGCCTCGTCCACCGGTTGAACGCATTAACGGTGCGACGGTTGACGTGCGTCTGGGTAATCAGTTCCGCACCTTTAGCGGCCACACGGCTGCGTTTATCGATCTGAGTGGCCCTAAGCAGGAAGTTGCTGCGGCGCTGGATCGCGTAATGAGTGATGAGATTGTCTTGCCAGAAGGTGAGGCCTTTTTCCTGCACCCAGGTGAGCTGGCACTGGCGGTGACGCTGGAGTCGGTCACTATCCCGGATGACCTGGTGGGTTGGCTGGATGGTCGTTCCTCACTGGCGCGTTTAGGGCTGATGGTGCATGTGACTGCACACCGTATCGATCCCGGCTGGCAGGGAAGAATTGTGCTGGAGTTCTTTAACTCCGGTAAATTGCCGTTGGCGCTGCGTCCAGGTATGTTGATTGGTGCACTGAGCTTTGAACCGCTCTCTGCGCCTGCCGCTCGCCCGTACAATCGCCGTGAAGATGCAAAATATCGCGGGCAGCAGGGTGCTGATGCCAGTCGTATTGATAAAGATTGATCCGCGAAGACTGAGGCTGTGATGAGAAGAGTGATAACCACGCTGGCCATCCTGTTTGTGGTGGTCGTGGCGGGAATGACGGCGCTGGTGCTGCTGGTCAATCCCAACGACTTTCGTACTTACATGGTGCAACAGGTTGCACAGCGCAGTGGTTATCAGCTTGAGCTGCACGGTGATTTGCGCTGGCACGTCTGGCCGAAGTTGAGCATTCTGGCCGGGCGCACCAGCCTGACGGCACCTGGTGCCACTGATCCGGTTGTTACAGCAGAAAACATGCGGCTGGATGTCAACCTCTGGCCGCTGTTATCCCATCAGCTTAGCGTCAGTAAAGTGATGCTGAAAAATGCGGTGGTTCGCGTTACCCCAGAGAGCGAAGCCGTGACGGCCAAAAATGCCCCCACCGGTCCGCGCAATAGCTCACCACGCACCAGTAGTGACAACGGCTGGTCGTTCAGAATTGCTCAGCTGCAGCTGTCGGACAGCCTGCTCATCTGGCAGCCTGCCGGTGGTGAAGCGATAAACTTCCGCGATTTCAACCTTAATCTGGAACAGAACAGCTCCCGCGTAGCGAGCATTTCTCTGGATACGCGCGTCTCACGCGATCAGCAAAACCTTAACCTTGATCTCCAGGGGCAACTGGATGCGGCACAGTATCCACGTAGCCTGAAAGGGCAGATCAGCAAGCTGGATTACCAACTCTCAGGTGCCGATCTTCCTGCGGAAGGCATTAAAGGTAATGTCAGTTTACAGGGCAGTTGGGATGGCCAGACCCAGCGTTTTGATCTCAACCAGTTGCAGGTGAGTGCCAATGACAGTGCTTTCAGCGGGAACGCTTCGGGCGACCTGCTGGTGCCACAACAGCTGGCACTTAATCTCCATGCCACCAGTCTGAATTTTGATCGCCTGCTGACCACCAGCGTAGCCGATGATACACAAACTAATGCGGAGCGGGCTTCACGCCGTGGCCCGGTAATAGCCGAGCCGCGTGAACGTCCAAATGCAGATTCTCCCCTGAATGCCATGAACCTCGACTTGCATCTACAGGCAGATAATGTGTTGTGGCGAGGGCTAGCGCTAACCGATTTCCGTGTTAAAGCCAACGATCGCCTGGGGCTGATGACCCTGGAGACGCTTGAAGGACACGTGGGGACCGGGCACTTTAGTGTACCTGGCTCAGTGGACATTCGTCAGCCCGTGACGCAAGTGGCATTACAGCCTGAACTACATGGCATCCCACTGCAACCGCTGTTGAAGGCGCTCGCGTTACCTGATGCGTTACGCGGCGATCTGGACTTCAAAGGGTCACTACAAGGTGAAACGCTGGATTTGCAGCAGGCGAAAAATAGCTGGCATGGCACGGCTGACGTGCAGGTCAACAAGCTGGAAATGGGGCAGATAGATCCGCAACAGATGCTGCAACGTGCAGTCGCCCGTATCAGCAATCGTGTGAGTAATGACGATAACGTATCCCATCCGATTGATCAGCTTAACGCCAGTGTGACGCTGAACGATGGCGTCATGAGATTGCAAAACGTTCAGGGGGGCAGTGACCGCCTGGCGCTAAAAGGTGCGGGTGCCATTGATCTCGCCAGACAATCTCTCGATGTCACACTGGGAATTCAGGTCAGTGGCTGGAAAGGCGATGATAGCCTGGTGAATGCGTTGTCGCAGCAGTCGGTGCCACTGCGCATGTATGGCAGCTGGCAAAACGTGCAGTATTCACTGCCCGTGGATCAGATTATGCGTCAGCAGCTCCAAAACGAAGCCAAATCACGCCTGAATCAGTGGTTAGACAGCCAGTCACCACCACAAGGTCAGCGCGGCAAGCCTCACCCATGATGTGATGATGTACAGAAACCCGGTCAGCCATCTGACCGGGTTTTTTTTCCTCTCCTGACCTGACGTACCCATCCCGGCTGCGGTTTCAGGTCCATCTATTCCTGTCTTTTTTTGGTCTGGCAAAACATAACTGCCTCCGGCCACACCCGATACCGTGCTGAAAAAGCACATCAATCTCGTGGCTTATCATCTAAGGATATTCTTATATTTAATGGTGTCTATTTATTCGGACTTTCTCTTACTGAATTGAAATAAAAACTTTTTATTTTTGTTATGCGCTTTGAATATTTTTACGATCCCAGTAGATTCCTAAATTAGGATTATTCCGCCTGTAAAGTAATGTATATGCAATTTTTTTAATTAATTGCAATCCCTGCCGTATGGCATAAATCCTAAAATCGCAGGGATAAATATCTGAATTGAGAACTGGCAATACTAATTACTGGTAGTCTTTTTCCTAAAGTAGCGCAGGCGCGCCAGCACCTACTTGTAAACAAGCCAGTAATAACTAGTATAGCAACGAGCCAGTAAAAGCCTGCTGCTATGCAGTAATAGAAATATCTCAGAGGGTTAATTTCTGAGGCCGCTTTTTTTCACGGTTAAGAAATCTTTTACAGGCAAAGCCAGACGGAAAACAAGGTGATTAACAGCGGTATTGGCAGCGACAGCCAAGGGCGGTAGCGTGTCTGAGGCTGAAATACGGGTACAGGAATAGCAGGCAAGTTACTGCGTAAAAATTTGGCTAATTAATTGGTACTAAATGGTTTTTCTTGGTTCATGAGCAACGAGGATTGGCGTAAAAACCGGGATCCCCTCTGTAGCGTTCAAGGCATGGCTTCGTTGCCAGATTTAACAGTGCCTGAGGCGTTTTGGGTTTAAGGAAATAAAATAAAGAGTTAAATATGCGCGATACTGAATTTACGTTCAAAAGTCTTACTACGAAATTGCTGTTGGCATGCTCTGATTTAATTTGCTTCAACGCCGCTTTTTTCCTCGCGATGGCAGTGATTAGCCTGATGGCAAATTCACCACTAGCAGATATTTCCGAAAAGGATATGCAGCTTAAAATTGCAACGCATCTCTTCCTTTCTGTGGTGTGTGTTGCTTGGTTCTGGGTGCGCTTGCGCCACTTTACTTATCGCAAACCGTTCTGGTTCGAGTTAAAAGAGATTTTTCGTACCATTCTCATTTTTTCCGTTATCGATTTATCAATAACGGCATTATCACAATGGCAGATGTCACGCTTTGTCTGGTTATTAACCTGGCTGTTTGCGTTGGTACTGATTCCATCGGCGCGTGCACTGTCAAAACGTGTGTTAAACCGTTTCGGGCTGTGGAAAAAACAAACCATCATTATTGGTAGCGATAAAAATGCCCTGGAAGCCTGGCAGGCGCTGCAAAGTGAAGAGGTGATGGGGTTTGATGTTATCGCCTTTGTCGATGTTGACGGAACGTGCGCAGAAACGACCTTAGCCGGTGTACCCGTCCTGCGGAGTGAAGAGCAGGTGTGGGCGTTAACCCAGGCGGAAACACAGTTTATTGTCGCGGTGGAGTTTGAACAAAGCCAGCACCGCGACAACTGGCTGAAGCTGTTGGCAAAGCATAACTGTCGTTCGGTATCGGTGATCCCGACCCTGCGCGGCGTGCCGCTGTATGGCACCGACATGGCTTATATCTTTAGCCATGAAGTGATGATTCTGCGCGTGAACAACAACCTGGCGCGCCGCACTTCGCGTTTCCTGAAGCGCAGCTTTGATGTTGTGGGTGCCCTGGCGATTATTTTGATGCTCTCACCTGCGCTGCTGATCCTGGCCTTTTTAGTGGCACGGGATGGTGGCTCGCCGATCTACGGACATGAGCGCGTCGGGATGCACGGTCGCAAGTTCAAATGTCTGAAATTCCGCTCCATGGTGATCAACTCGAAAGAGGTGCTGGAAGAGGTGCTGCGTACCAGCCCGGAAGCGCGCGCCGAGTGGGATAAAGATTTCAAGCTGAAAAACGACCCACGTATTACCCGTGTCGGCCACTTCATCCGCAAAACCAGCCTGGATGAATTACCTCAGTTATGGAACGTCTTTCGTGGCGAAATGAGCCTGGTAGGGCCGCGCCCGGTGATTGAGGATGAGTTAAGCCGCTATGCCGGAGATGTTGATTACTACCTGATGGCGAAACCTGGCATGACCGGATTATGGCAGGTGAGTGGGCGTAATGACGTGGACTATGAGACGCGTGTCTATTTTGACTCCTGGTATGTCAAGAACTGGTCACTGTGGAATGACATTGCAATTTTATTCAAAACAGTGGGCGTGGTGTTGAAGCGTGATGGTGCTTATTAACCAGAGGGAGCGAATGATAACGAAACAGAGTTTCAGCGTTTAATCTGGCGATTTTCCCCCTTTGTCAGACGCTTACACAGCGGCGTATGCGCCGCTATCAATCAACAAATGATAGCGATGAATCAGATGATTACAATCAAAACGAAACTGCTTCCTTTACTGATCTCAGCAACGATTCTCTCCGGATGTACGGTGGTGCCAGGCCAGCATCTGTCGACGATGGGAAAAGATGTTGTCGAACAGCAAGACAGTAACTACGACATTGATAAGTACGTTAACGTCTTTCCCATGACGCCAGGTCTGGTGGAAAGAATGCGTCCGCGTCCGACGGTCGCGCAGGCTAATCCGCTGTTGCAGGGCGAGATCCAGCGTTATGAATACCATGTGGGTATTGGCGATGTGCTGAACGTGACGGTGTGGGATCACCCTGAACTGACCACACCAGCCGGTCAGTACCGTAGCGCCAGTGACACCGGTAACTGGGTACAGGCAGACGGAACAATCTTCTACCCGTACATTGGTAAAGTGCGCGTTGCAGGTCGTACGGTAACGGAAATTCGTAGCGAGATGGCGCGTCGTCTGGCGCAATATATTGAAAGCCCACAGGTTGACGTTAACGTCGCCGCTTTCCGGTCGCAAAAAGCCTACGTGACCGGTTCTGTCACCACATCGGGTCAGCAGGCCATCACCAACGTGCCGCTCACCGTGCTGGACGCGATCAATGCGGCGGGTGGATTAGCTGCCGATGCCGACTGGCGTAATGTGGTGCTGACCCATAACGGTCAGGAGAATCGTCTTTCGTTGCAGGCGCTGATGCAGAATGGCGATCTGAGCCAGAACCATCTGCTCTATCCCGGCGATATCCTTTACGTTCCGCGCAATGACGATCTCAAAGTGTTTGTGATGGGCGAAGTGAAACAGCAAACCACGCTGAAAATGGATCGCAGCGGCATGACGCTGGCAGAAGCACTGGGGAATGCTCAGGGCATGGATCAATCCACTTCAGATGCAACCGGCGTGTTTGTCATTCGCCCACTGCACGGCACTGGCGGCAAGAAAATTGCCAATATCTACCAGCTCAATACGAAAGACGCTGCCGCAATGGTCATGGGCACGGAATTCCAGCTGCAACCGTATGACATCGTGTATGTCACCTCCACACCGCTTACCCGCTGGAATCGCGTGATTTCCGGTCTGTTACCGACCATTACCGGTATCGATCAGGCGGTTTACAGCACGCGTTTAATCCATCAGTGGGATTAATCGCCCGGGTCAGCCACGTCTGACCCCCATCCGTTGGAAGGCCTTAATAAGTCATGATTAAGTCAGTGTTAGTGGTATGTGTTGGCAATATCTGCCGCTCGCCAACCGGCGAGCGTTTGCTGAAGCAGGCGCTTCCCGCCATGCGGGTTGAGTCTGCCGGTCTGAGCGCTATGAAAGGCTATGCGGCGGACCAAACCGCCAGCGATGTGGCGGCGCAGCATGGGGTGTCGCTGGCTGAGCATCAGGCGCGTCAGCTCACCGCAGAGATGTGCCGTGAATTTGATCTGATCCTGGTGATGGAGAAGAGACATCTGGAGCAGGTAAACCGTATCGATCCTGCTGCGCGCGGTAAAACCATGCTGCTGGGACACTGGCTCAACCAACGAGAAATAGCGGATCCATACCGTAAAAGCCGCGAGGCATTTGAAGATGTGTATGGACTACTGGAAAACGCTTCCCAGAAATGGGTCAACGTATTAAGCCGATAGATGGGATTTTCCATGAATATAAGAGATAAGGTAATGACCGCGCCAAAAGAGGATTCCAGTGGATGGGATCTGGCGCACCTTGTTGGACAAGTTATCGATAACCGTTGGGTGATCGTGGCTATCACCGCCTTCTTCATGCTGGCGGGGACGCTTTACACGCTGTTTGCTACACCCATTTATAGTTCCGACGCGCTGGTACAGGTTGAGCAGAAAGACGCCAACTCAGTACTGAACAACCTACAGGATATTCTGCCTTCCACACCTGAATCAGACACTGAAATTCAGATCATCGAATCGCGTATGGTGATCGGTAAAACCGTGGACGATCTGGGGCTGGATGCACTGGTGCAGCAGGATTACTTCCCGGTGTTTGGTAAAGGCCTGTCCCGTTTAATGGGCAACAAGCCTGCGCAGATTGCCGTGAGTCGACTGGAAATTCCACTGAGCGTCGATAAGCGCACCGTTTCTGTTGAAGTCACCGGTCCGCAAAGCTACACCGTGAGCAAGTCTGGCGACGTGTTGTTCAAAGGGCAGGTAGGGCGCTTCGAACAGCATGATGGTATCTCGATGCTGGTGAGTGATATCCAGGCGGATAGCGGGACCAGCTTCAGCGTGACCAAACTGACCGACTTGCAGGCCGTCAACATGATCGTTAATAACCTGACGGTCGCCGATAAAGGCAAAGATACTGGCGTCTTGGGTCTGGAATACATCGGTGAAGATCCGGTGCAAATCAGCAAGATTCTGAACCAGATCATCAATAACTATCTGATGCAGAATATTGACCGTAAGTCAGAGCAGGCTGAGAAAAGCCTGGAGTTCTTACGCACTCAGCTGCCGCAGGTGCGCAGTAATCTTGATACAGCTGAAGATAAGCTCAATGCCTATCGTCGCCAGAATGAATCGGTGGATATGTCGCTGGAAGCGAAGTCGGCGCTGGACTCCTCGGTGAGTATTCAGAGCCAGCTGAATGAGCTGACCTTCCGTGAAGCGGAAGTCTCACAGCTGTATACCAAAGATCACCCGACTTATCGTGCATTGCTGGAAAAACGTAAAACCCTGCAGGACGAACAGACGCAGCTGAACAAAAAAATCGCCGGTATGCCGCAAACGCAGCAGGAGATTTTACGTTTAACGCGGGATGTGCAGTCTGGTCAGGAGATCTACATGCAGTTGCTGAATCGTCAGCAAGAGCTGGGGATCAGCAAAGCCAGTACCGTGGGTGATGTTCGCATCATTGATACGGCGGAAACCGGTAATACGCCGATGGCACCGAAAAAGATGCTGATCATTGCGGCCAGCATTGTATTGGGTCTGATTGTCTCCTTTGGTGTGGTGTTGCTGAAAGCCATGTTGCATCGCGGCATTGAAAACCCGGAGCAGCTCGAAGAGCTGGGCATGAACGTCTATGCCAGCGTACCGTTGTCAGAGTGGCAGCGTAAGCGGGATGGCGAGCTGCTGACGCGTAAAGGCACCCGAACTAAAGGTGACGCTCACAACACGCTGCTGGCGTTGGGTAACCCCACCGACCTGTCCATTGAGGCGATTCGCAGCCTGCGTACCAGCCTGCACTTTGCCATGATGGAAGCGAAGAACAATATCCTGATGATCACCGGGGCCAGTCCGGGTATCGGTAAAACCTTTATCTGTTCGAACCTCGCCACACTGGTGGCAAAAGCGGGGCAGCGCGTGCTGCTGATTGACGGCGATATGCGTCGCGGTTATACCCACGACCTGCTGGGGGCGGAGAATAAAATCGGTCTTTCCAGCGTGCTGTCGGGCGAGAGCGAATTCACGCCTTCAATTATTCAGCAAGGTGCATGGAGCTTCGATTTCCTGTCGCGTGGCCAGGTGCCGCCTAATCCGTCAGAACTGTTGATGCACCGCCGCATGGGTGAACTGTTGACCTGGGCGAGCAAAAACTATGACCTGGTGTTGATTGATACCCCACCAATTCTTGCCGTAACCGATGCCTCTATTATCGGAAAAATGGCAGGAACCTCGTTAATGGTGGCACGATTTGGTGCAAATACCGCCAAAGAGCTGGAAGTCAGCTATCGTCGCTTCGAGCAGAACGGTATCGACATCAAGGGTGTGATCCTCAACGCCGTGGTACGCAAAGCCAGCAACAGCTATGGCTACGGGTACGACTACTACAACTACGAATACAAACAGAAAGCGTAACGCGGCCTGTTGATTGTTGCAGGGGCAGCGACTGCTGCCCCTTTCTCCGTGAAGGAATGACACCATGGCACCATATTGGGTGATATCAGGACTTTTGCTGCTGATTTCGCTGAGCGAGATCATCATCAAAAAAGATGAGAAATCCTCAGGTTTGCTGCTGTACCTACTGTGTATTGCGACGACGATTCTGGTGGTGTTTGCTGGAATTCGCGGCATGGGTACCGGTATGGATGACGGTCAGTATCGCACCTTCTACGCAGACTTCATTCAGCGTATCCAGATCAACGGCTTTTCCGCCACCGTCGCCTATTTCCGCTATGAGCCACTGATTTTTGCCCTCGCCTGGGTGACCAGCCTGGTTTCAGATAACTCAGATACTTTCCTGTTCCTGTTTGCCTTGCTGTCAGTGGGCACCAATGCGGTCTTTTTCCGCAAAATGTCGCCATATCCGATCATGGCGCTGGCGCTCTATTCGGCGCATATCTTCATTAACAAAGATATGAATCAGGTGCGTTTTGGTCTGAGTTCTGCGCTGTTTCTTGGCGTCCTCTGGTGTTTGTATACCAAACACTATTGGGGGGCGTTCGGGTTTTTCCTGCTGTCGTTCTTCAGCCACAATACCGGGATTATGGTCATCACCATTATTCCCTTCCTGTTTATACGCCAGTGGCGCTATTGGCCGGTGCTAATCATCGTGCTGAGCATTCCAATGTCGAAATTCGGCGGGAATAGCTTTGTTAATCTGATTGGTGCCCATATGGGGTCAATGGGGGAGAGGGCAGAGGGCTACAGTAGTGATAGTTCAAGCGCGGCAGATGGCAGCGTGTTTTCCGTATCCAACCTGAAAAACGTGATGCTGGTCTTTATGTTTGTCTACTTTATGTTGACCGATGCGCTAAAAAAACAGAATCCGGAACTCTGGCGCTATAACTATTTGCTTATTATTACCTTCGCACTGGGCGGTGCCATCAGGATCTTCTTTTATAACTACGCTTCCGGGGCAAGACTCTCCAACTATTTGTTGCAGGTTGAACCCATTGTTCTGACCTCGCTGGTTTATCAGTCGCGGCAGCTGTTCAAGCCGGTGATGTTAGCGATGTTCAGTTTCTTTCTTGTTTATTACCTCTATTACAACACGATCTCGCAGAAACAAGCCGTTGTCGGCTATGAGGTCGCGCAGGAGTTTAAAATTTTCCAGTAACAGAGAGGTAATATGGCAAGTAAGCTTGTCGTCGCACTGGCTGTAATGCTGCCCGCAGGGGTGCTGGCAGCACCCGTAGCCAATACGTTACAAATTGATGCCTACGGTGACTCCACCACCGCTGGCGTGATTAAGCAGCAGGGAAGAAGTCGCATCACCAAAGCCAGTGAAATCGGTTTTCTGACCCAGATGCTGCAACAGCATTACGGATCACAGCTGAATATTGTGGTGAAAAACCACGGCGTGCCGGGCGCACAGGCGGCGGAGCTGCTGTATAAACACGGCGGCAATGATGACAGTGACTGGGTCAAATTAATGCAGCAGTCTCCGGCAAAAATCGTGCTGCTTAATTTTGCCATCAATGATGCGCGCCACGTTTTCTTCAAAGATAAACGGGTGCATCTCGAAACCCCGGAAGAGTATGGCCGCATCATGACCCGGCTGGTACAAGTGGCGAAAGCCAGTCACAAACAGGTGATTCTGCAGGAACCGAACCCCATTTGTGGCAAGGTGGCGCGCTGGAATGTCTGGCCCTATGTCTGGCAACTGAATCAGGTTGCGCAGCAGCAGCAGGTGGCTATTGTTCATCAGTTCAGCATTATAAAAGCAAATCCAGCGTGGCAGGCACAGATGTCAGAAGATTGCATCCACCCACTGGAGCCGCTTTATCAGCAAAAAGCGGTAAGAACATTTCGTCTGATTGCACCGATGGTGAATCACTACCTCGGACAACAACACTCATAAAGTCGTTATGTTTATTTCACCGGGGATTCTGATATGTATATCCTGATTATGGCGGTCTCTTTCTGCCTCGCGCTGCTGATTCTGCACACGTTCTCTTATCATCGCGGTATTTATAATGATAAAGGCGTAAAAAGTATTTCTGGTTTACGCGCCTTTCTTGCCAGTATTGTCGCCTTTTCACATTTTGTGCATTACCTCTATGGGCTGGATCACCCTTGGGTGTATGACAAGAACTACTTCTCCTGGTTTTCTGAGGGAAATTTCTTTGTGAATGCCGGTAAGTTTGGCGTGCTGCTGTTCTTTATGATCTCCGCCTTTCTGTTTTATCGCTGGCTGGATAACGCTGCGATGACACCGGCAGAATTGAGCCAAAAGCTGTTCCGTTCGCGCCTGCGCAGGATTGTGCCGATGTTCTGGTTTTCGGGCTTGCTGATCATCGGCATCGGACTGATTCAGGGGGCGTTAGTTCCCTCTGCACAGGCGCTTGAAGATGCGGTACTTTGGCTGTTTTTCGTCGGCAGCTACCATATTGGCGATCTCAATACTTCGGTCGTGAACTCTGGCGTTGAGTGGACTCTACGGCTGGAGTGGTTGCTGTACCTCTCGATCCCGGTGATCTACTGGTTAAACCGCATGACCGGGGGCCGTTACAAAACCCTGCTGATTCTGCTCTCCGTGGGGATTATTTTCGTGATTGGGGTTGCGCTGCGCGAGTTTGGTAAAACCTATACCGATCCCAGACCGGTACTCGGTTTCGCGATGGGATATTTTGCCTACAAGTACCGCGATAGCCTGGCGATGTTACGTCATTCGCGCCGTGCCGCCATGCTTTGCCTTGCGCTGGCGTTTTTTGCGCTGTTCTTTACCAGCAATGCCTATTTCTACGTCATTTTTCTCGCCTGTCTGACGGTGATTTTCTTTACCGTTAGCAGCGGAAATGCGTTGTTAGGGATACTGGAAAATAAAACGTTGATGGCCATCGGTGAGGTGAGTTATAGCCTTTATCTGATTCATGGTCTGGTGCTGTACGGGATTGAACAAATTCCCGCCAGGTTATATCCCCATAACTTCTGGATGTTCACCCTGTTGTCCACGCTGTTTTTCGTTGCCGCTTTTTATGTCGCAAAATTGACCTATTTATGGGTTGAAAAACCGTTTATTGGTAGCAGCGGTGGAAAAGCAAAAAGCAGCATGAAAACCACGGCATCAAATTAAGAATTTGACCGATTACCTTAATGTCTTATTCGTATTACTGTAAACACCTGACTTTTTAGAGGTATCGGCAATGAAGGATATTCGCTTCTCTATCGTTATTCCTGCATACAATGCAGCACAATCTATCGTTGCAACGTTAGATTGTGTTAAAGCACAGAGCTATCGTAATTTTGAAGTGATCATCATTGATGACAAATCAAACGATGCGGCTGAGTTAGCGCAGGTAGTCGGCAGCGAACGCTATCAGGAGCTGGATATTAACCTGGTGCTCTCGGAGGTCAAACTTAACGGTGCAGGTGCGCGTAACAGGGGCATTGAACTGGCTCGTGGCGACTATATCAGCTTCCTGGATGCGGATGATGAATGGCACCAGGATAAGCTGGCCGAAGTGAAGAAAAAAATCGACCAGCTGGAAGCGCAGGGTAAAAGTCAGTTTATTATTTTCAGCCAGGTCAATATTTATCAGGATGGGGCTTTTCTGAAAGTCATGCCGATGCAGCCACCGGGTAAGCAGGAAACGGTAGCGGAATACCTGTTTGGCTGTTACGGGTTTATTCAGACCAGTACCATTGCATTACGCCGGGAAGACGCTGCCAAAATTCTGTTTGATGCGCGTTATATTCGCCATCAGGATTATGACTTCTGTATTCGCGCCGATCGCATGGGCTACCAGTTTGAGATGATCGAACAGCCGCTGGCGAATTATCATCTGGTCACCAAATTTGGCTCTAAGCACAAAGGTGAATCGGTAAAATATTCGATGTTCTGGCTGGATACCATGAAGCCACATCTGACCTCGCGCGATATACACACGTATAAAGCTTTTAAATTACCGTTGCGTTACAAAATGGACGGCAAAGCGTTGTTAGCCAGTGTCAGCTTTGCCCGTTATTTCTTCCTCACTAACAAAGACAATCAGGCTTATTTTATGAACCGCCTGAAAGATAAAGTGAGAAGCCGGTTCAGCAACGGAAAAACACTTTCCTGAATAGACCTTTAAACGATATGTGATCGGCGCTTGCCGTTCTCAGCACGGATACCATTATGACAACCACAGATGAAACGGTAGGCATCGTCATGCCTATGTATAACGCGCGCGCCACTATCGCGCGGGCTGTCCAGTCAGTGTTGGATCAGCGCTGGCCGCACTGGCACCTCTATATCGTTAATGATAAATCCACCGACGACAGCCTGAATTTTGTGCGGGAAAAATTTAAAGACGCCCGAATAACGGTGCTGGAAAACGCGCAAAACATGGGCGCAGCGGAAACGCGCAATGTCGGCCTGCGGGCGGCATCGGAACCGTTGATTGCTTTTCTCGACAGTGATGATGAATGGCAGCCGGAGAAGCTGACCGAACAGGTTAACGCGGTCCGCAGCGGTGAAAACTTTGTGATTAGCCACTATCACTACAAAACACACAGTGCCGAACACGACATCACCTGGAGTGCGGCACAGTTGACGAAAGAGAGTTTCGTCAAAAAGCAGTTCCGCGTGTGCTTCTCTTCGGTGCTGTTCCGCCGTCCGGAGCAGGGCATTCTGTTCCAGCGTAAAGGCCATGAGGACTTCCTGTTCCTGTATGAACTGTTTACGCGTTACCACCATGCGCGGGTGATCAACAAAACGTTAGTCAACTATTACGAACTCAGCAACTCACTGTCGCGCAATAAAAACAAAGCGGCAAAATGGCATCTCGATCTATTAAAAATAATCTATAAAAACAATCCATTAAAAGTTTATTACTACTATGGCTGGTACATGTTCAATGGCGTGCTGTTTTCGCTTAAACATCGTTGATGTGCCCGAACACACTTCATTTTACGCTCAAGAGGTAAGTAGCCGTTTATGAAAAACATTGTTCTGGTGATCCGCGATGCGTATTCCTATGCAGGAACAGAGAACATCTGCAACTTTATGTCGGAGTGCCTCGGCACGTCCCATGAAGTGACGATCTACTCCCTGGAAGGCAGCGGAGAGACTTTCTATCCGTTCACCCAGGTGAAGCAGATTGTCAGCTTCGAGGGGCACGACAATCCGATTAAAAGCATTGTGCAGCGCATTCAGTCTGAACCGGTGGACGCCGTATTCCTGATCAGTATGGGACGGCTCAGCGTGATGTATGCCTTCTGGAGCCTGTTGTCCCGCCAGAAGAAGCGCGTCAAGGCGTTTGCCTGCGAACACATTGCCATCAACTCTTTCAGTAAGCCCATCAAGCTGCTCAAGTATCTGCTGCTGCGGTATTACGATCGCGTCATCGTACTGACCGATAAAGATCAGCAGGTATTTACCCGCTGGCGTATTCCTAGCGCGCAAATCCCCAATCCTGTGGTGTATCAATCCTATCAGCGTCAGCAACGCAGCCGTCAGGCGCTGGCGGTAGGCCGTTTGGATCACCAAAAAGGGTTCGATCTGCTGCTGGATATCTGGCACGACTTCGTGCAGAAAAATCCCGGTTGGCAGCTGGTGATCGCTGGCGATGGCGAGTTACGTCAGCAGCTGGAAGCGCAGGCAGCCGACCTGAAGATCAGCGACAGCGTGCAGTTTGTTGGCAAGGTCAGCAACATCAAAGATTACTACCAGCAGAGCGATATGGCGCTGATGACCTCACGTTATGAAGGCCTGCCGCTGGTGCTGCTGGAGGCGAAATCCTGGTCGTTACCGGTAGTGGCGTATGACTGCCCAACCGGCCCGCAGGAAATTATCCAGCACGGTGAAGATGGCTTCCTGGTACCCATGAACAACAAGACCGCATTTTTGGCGCACATGCAGCAGCTCGCCAGTGATGACAAGCTGTTCTACGCCATGAGTGAAAATACCAAAGTCACTGCATTGAAATTCGACGGTGATCGAATTAAACAGCGCTGGCTGGCGCTGGTGTAATGCTGAACTTCGTGCCTCGGGGACCTTTTAACTGCCCATTTTGGGCACTGACCACGGGATGTAATGCATGAAAAGAAGAGCCATCTTACAGACTGCGGCGACCTCAGTGGTCGCGGCATTTTCAGCCAGCGCCCTGACGACTTATGCGGCAAAGCGCGATCCTGCACTGCCAGCACCGGTGCCAGGCAACGGTGAACCTCATCCGGATGTTGCTGCTTTCAGCCAGCGTCTGGCCTTGCCCACCGGATATCAGCTGATTGGTGAAATCCCCTCTGTGGCAGTACTGCGGCAGACGCAGCCGATGTTTGAAGGGGCAAAAATCAAACTCAAAAGCTGGCATCCGGATCTCGAAGTGGGGGGCGGTGAATTTGTCGGCAGCATGACGGCAGCCAAAGACGATGGCGGGGTGATTTTCAGCGGGGAGGGCTTTCACTGGCGACGGGTAGTGGAAGACTTTAACCGGCTCACGCTGTTTGACTTCGGTGCGATTGCGGACGGCAAAACCGACACCGCACCAGCCATCAATGCCATGTACAGCTGGTCTGAACAGGCCGATCAATCCATTTGCGTGCAGTTCCCGGCGGGAACATTCTTTGTCTCACACTGTGATTTTGCCAGTGAGCAGCGACGCTTTTTCCGCCTCTCGGGCGCCATGGTGAATTTTGGCTACTTCCCGGCGACCACGCTGGTGTCCGATGGCGACGCGGCGTTTATGTTCAACGTCAGCGCGCGGTGGGTGGAACTCTCAAACCTGATTTTCAACGGCAACACGGACAAGCACCCGAATCACCAGGGGCTGTTCCGTAACGTGATCCCTGGCGGTCAGTTTTTCCGTGGTGCCTGTTTACGTTTCAACCGGGTTGGCGGCACGGCGCTGAGCCTGCTGGATACGCTCGATTGTAAAATCGATCAGTGGTACGCCGCCTGGTGTACCGGCGATGTCATCAAGGCCGGTTGGTCAGGGCAGAAAAAGGGCGTCTGGGACCACAGCACGGCCATTGAGCTGTCTAACTTTAATGCCCAACACTGTAGCGGCGGCAAGGTGCTCAATTTGCCGCGTTGCAGCCAGTCAATCATTCATAACGGCTGGATTGAACACAGTGAACATCCGGGGGATATCTCCAACGGCCAGTGGATCATTGATGCGCTGAGCCTGGAAGATTGCAAAAACCCGCTGATCGCCCACAACTCACGGCTCAATATGCGGCAAACCAATCTGCAATCGGGCAGTTGGATCGACAACTCAGAACAGGGTGAGCGCTGGCTCAATGTCTGGGAAATGGGCTCGACGCGGGTTGAATCCTACGGCGTCGCAACCGATGGCAGCCTGAAATACAACTACATCACCTCACGCTGGCGCTTAAGTAATAACAGCGCGCAGCCAACGTGGTTTGAACTGGGCACCCTGTTCTCCCCTGATGTGGGCGATAGCTGGGAAGTGGAACTGCTGGGTCAGTCTGGCTTTAGCAACGGCAGTGACAGTCAGCCCCTGTTGGATTTGATGGATGCGAAAAATACCGGCGGGCGGGCGCTGATCAAAATCCAGCGCAAAAAAAGCCATGCCGAGGTGAGCTGGTCTGCAGAGGGAAGCAGTCCGGTGGTTGAGGTGCAGTATGTGGCCAGTAAAGAGAGCGACACACGGCTGTTTGTGCGCCTCGCGGGCTGGACACCGAGTGCGGTGGTCTTAATCAAAAGCACGGGCCGTGACCGTTTTGCCACCGGGCGTTGTGCGCGTGTTGATGCGCAAATGACTCAGGCACAGCCTGTTGCGGGGGCGGCCACTGCCGCGCAACGCTTCAGTTTGCACAACGGCAAAGCGGGCGTGGGCGCGAATGAGCAGGGCGATTTGCTACTGGCCTCGCGCCACTTAACGGCGGATCAGGTGGATACGCGTGAGCCGGGCGGATTTATTTCGGTGGTGATTAACGGGAAGCCCTGTGCCATCCCGTGGTTTGCTTTAAAACAGCAGTAGTTAGCAGTACGTCTGGCGGTCACGTTGTGCCCGCCAGCTTTGATGGTTTTGCGGTGATTTCACTGAGCTCACATTGCCAGTAAGCGGATATGGCGGCTTGCACAAATAAAAAAAGTTATCTGGAGTTTGTATGAAGATTTTATTAGTGGGTAACCATACGTGCGGTAATCGCGGGGATGGCGCGATTTTGCGTGGTTTAATTGATTCGATCAAAGCAGCACGCAGCGATTTAGAGATTGATGTGATCAGCCGTTACCCGACCAGCTCCGGCTATCTGCTCCAGCAGAATATCCAGCAGGATGCCTTGTATCTGCATAACCGCAGTGGGGCGAAAGGCCTGGTGGGCACAGTAAAACGTAAGGTTGCCAACCGTTTAATGCCCGACATTATGATGGCGCACCTCGGTAAAGGCGGCATTTATAAGTCCTTTTCTGTTCCTCCGCATTTGGCGGAATTTAGCAACAGCCTGGCACAATACGATGCGCTGATTCAGGTCGGCGGTTCATTCTTCGTGGACCTGTATGGTGTGACGCAGTTTGACCATGCGCTGTGTGCGCTGATGGCAAAAAAACCGATCTACCTGATTGGCCACTCCGTAGGCCCATTCCGTAACCCGCGCGTCAATGCGTTGGCAAACTTTGTGTTTGAGCGGGTTAACACGCTGGTACTGCGTGAGTCGGTCAGCCTTGACCTGATGAAGCAGGATGGCGTTACCACCAACAAAGTGGCTGCCGGTGTCGATACGGCTTTCCTGGTCAGCGACCGGACGATCGCCAACCCCAGCCACAATCTGCTGCACTGGAAAGGGGTGATTGGCGGACGCAAAACCATTGCGATTACCGTGCGCGAACTGGCACCGTTTGATAAACGTCTCGGTGTGACGCAAACCGAGTACGAAGCGGCCTTTGGTCGGGTGATTAACGCGATGATTGGCGCAGGTTATCAGGTCGTGGCTTTCTCTACCTGTACCGGTATCGACAGCTACGCCAAGGATGACCGCATGGTCGCTCTGACGCTGCGCGATCACGTCGATCACCCTGAGCACTATCACGTCATTATGGATGAGTTTAATGACCTGGAGCTGGGCATTCTGCTGGCAGATTGCCACCTGACAATTGGTACTCGCCTCCACTCGGCGATTATCTCCATGAACTTCGGCACGCCAGCGGTAGCTATCAACTACGAACACAAGTCTAAAGGGGTGATGAACCAGCTTGGCCTGCCGCAGATGGCGACAGATGTGCAGAGCCTGATGGACGGCACGCTGATCGACAAAGTACACACCGTGCTGGCGGACTATGACAACGTGAAACACAAAGTGGCCGCAGCCGTGGAGAATGAACGGGTGATCGGTAATCGCATCACCGCTGAAATTCTCAACGTAGTGGGGTAATACCATGAAAGTGACATTTTTCACGATGCGTTTTCCGGTGGCTTCTGAGACTTTCGTCCTGAATCAGGTGACGTGGTTTATTGACGCTGGCTACGATGTGGAGATCCTTTCGGTGTTTCCGGGCGATCTGGTGAACCGGCACAAGGCCTTTGATGAGTATGGGCTGGCGGCCAAAACCCACTATCTCCTGCCGGATGAGAAAGTCTCCACCTTTGATAAGCTCAACCAGCGGCTGAAAATGGTGCTGCCGAAAGTGGCAAAACCGTCACTGCTGCGTTCACTCAATGTGCGTCGTTACGGCGCACAGTCCAGCAAACTGCTGCTGCCCGCGATTGTGGCTAACGCGCGCCAGACCTGGAAAGCCGATGTTTTCCTGGTGCATTTTGGCTATGCCGGTGCGTTGGCGAATAAACTGCGTGAGCTGGGCGTATTGCAAGGTAAGCAAGCCACGGTGTTCCACGGAGCGGATATCTCCCGGCGGCACATTCTGGCGGAGCATCAGCAGGATTATCAAAACCTGTTTCATCAGAGTGAGCTGCTGCTGCCGATCAGCCGTCTGTGGGAAGGAAAGTTACAGCGCATGGGCTGCCCGGCGGAAAAAATTCGCGTGGTGCGCATGGGCATTGAACCCGAGAAATTCAGCTATACCCCGCGCACGGCGTTCCGCAAGCCACTGCGCATCGTCTCTGTCGCCCGCCTCACCGAGAAGAAGGGCCTGGATGTCGCGGTAAAAGCCAGTGAGATCCTCAAAGCGAAAGGCGGAGAGTTCCATTACACCATTATTGGTAATGGCGATCAGGAAGGGATGATGCGTGAGCATGTGGCACGCGCGGGTCTGGCGGAAAGCGTCACCATGCCGGGCTTCAAACCGCAGGAGGAGATCCGCCAGGCGTTGAGCGAAGCGGACATTTTCTTGCTGCCCTCCAAAACCGCCGCCGATGGCGACATGGAAGGGATTCCCGTGGCCTTGATGGAGGCGATGGCAGCCGGTTTACCGGTGGTATCGACTTTCCACAGCGGTATCCCAGAACTGATTGAAGATGGCGTGTCTGGCTGGCTGGTGCCAGAAGACGATGCTGAAGCGTTGGCAAATACGCTATTGCACCTCTCCCAGGGAGGCGTAAACGTGGCCCCAGTGGTTGCAGCCGCACGCGATAAAGTCGAAACGGAATTCAACCAGCATACCGCCTATGCGGAGCTGGCTAAGTTGCTGGAGGAGCTGGTGTGAGTGGATTAAAGTCACAGGCGGTCTGGTTATTTGGCAGCACCTGTTTTGCGGCCGTATTGCAGGTACTGCAACTCAGCGTACTGGCACGCAAACTGGAAACCCACGAGCTGGGATTGTTGGCGATCATCAATGCCATTTTGGCGGTCGCCACCGTGCTGCAAGATATGGGGATGAGCAGCTATATTGTGCATCGCCAGGAGATCTCGCGCCGTGAGCAGAGCACAATTTACTGGGTCAATGTTTCATTAAGCCTGATGACCGGGCTGATTTTGATTGCCATTGCCTGGCCGGTGGCGTGGTTCTACCATCTGCCAGAGCTCGTCGGGTTAATTTCTCTCACCAGCCTTAACTTCCTCGTGCTGGGGCACTTGTCGCAATATCAGGCGCACTACATTAAAAGCAAACGTATGGTGCTGTTGGCCAAAATTGAGATGGCCACCAAGCTGTTTGCCTTTATCTGTACCGTTGCGATGCTCTATTTCACTTCGCTAACGGTGGCAGCGGCCATTCTGGGCCTGTTCATTAACGCCTTCACCCGCATCCTGTGCATGATCGCTTTTGGTGAAAAATCCTGGCGACCCACCTACGAGTTTGATAAGCCGACCTTTATCAGTGCTGTGCGCTACGG
This sequence comes from Pantoea sp. A4, assembly GCF_000295955.2. Taxonomy (GTDB): domain Bacteria; phylum Pseudomonadota; class Gammaproteobacteria; order Enterobacterales; family Enterobacteriaceae; genus Pantoea; species Pantoea multigeneris. Next base: position 453,856 of record NZ_ALXE01000019.1, on the reverse strand, counting down.
CATGTACCAACTCGGTTCGCAAACCATTAACCAGCTACGTACTCAGGCAGACGCCTTGATCGTCGGTAAGGTGATGGGGGCGGACATGCTGGGTATCTACTCACTGGCGAAAGAGTTGGTGCTACAGCCCCTGAAACTGATCACCCCGGTGATTAACCGCCTCGCGCTGCCACGCTTTGCGGAAAAGCAGCATGACGGTGAACAGCTGAAACAGCTGTTCCTCAAAGGCACACTGGTCATCATGCTGTTTAGCAGCCTGCTGTATCTGGGGATTGGTATCTTTGCGCCGGTTATTGTTCGCGTGCTGTATGGCGCCGCACATGAGCAGGTTTATCATCTGATCCCGCTGATGCTGCTGTTCGGTATGTTACGTCCGATGGGGGGACTTACCGGGGCAATTTCACAGGCCAACGGCCGCACCAACGTGGAGTTTTACTGGAACATTGTCGCAAGCCTTGTGGTTTTGGCAGTATTGGCAACGACGCTGATCTGGCCGAACGTGATGTATGTTGCTATGACCTTGTCGATTTCCCAGGTGCTGATCTCGGCTTTTGCCCACCCGTTCTTTATTCGCCCGGTGATTGGCATTCGCTTCCTGCCGTATGCGCGCCAGTGGGTGGCTGTGTCGGTGGTATTTGTCGGTGTGATGGTGCTGGTCAATCATTTCAATCTGTTTATCATGCCAGAGTGGTTTGAACACTGGCTTTAGTCCCCCGCCCGTAGCGGTGCTACGGGCGCATTTTTTGTCGATTATGCCGCTGCGTTTATCTTTTTTATCCGGCCACTTTTTGTAGCGCTTTTCGCAACTTAAGGGCAGGCTGAACGGGTTATTTTTCTCATTTATTAAACCAGGACAGTCAGTTACTTTAAGGTTTTCAGATAAAGTTTATACTGTAAATTCCGGCCGATACGGCATAATCGACCTTATGCATTCACTTCATTAAATGGAATAAATATGACCAAGCTTAAAGCTGTAATCCCGGTTGCCGGTCTCGGTATGCACATGCTGCCTGCGACAAAAGCCATTCCGAAAGAGATGCTGCCGATCGTGGATAAGCCAATGATCCAGTACATCGTTGACGAATGTGTTGCGGCGGGTATCAAGGAGATTGTGCTGGTCACTCATGCTTCCAAAAATGCGGTGGAAAACCATTTCGATACCACTTATGAGCTGGAAGCCCTGCTGGAAGCACGCGTTAAGCGTCAGCTGCTGAGTGAAGTGCAGTCAATCTGCCCACCGGGTGTGACTATCATGAACGTACGCCAGTCTCAGCCTCTGGGTCTTGGCCATTCGGTGCTTTGCGCCCGTCCAATGATCGGTAACAACCCGTTTGTTGTGGTACTGCCAGATGTGCTGCTGGATAACTCCACCGCTGACCATCTGCGCTACAACCTTGCTGCAATGGTGGCCCGTTTTGAAGAGACAGGACACAGCCAGGTGCTGGCGGCGCATATGCCAGAGGCTGATTTGTCTGAGTATTCGGTGATCACCACCGAACTGCCACTGGAAAACCCAGGCGATGTTGGCGTGATTAATAATTTCGTCGAAAAACCAGAAAATCCAGGTGAGTTGGGTTCAGACCTGGCCGCCGTGGGTCGTTATGTGCTTTCAGCTGACATTTGGGCCGAACTGGAACACCTGGAACCGGGTGCCTGGGGCCGCATTCAGCTCACCGATGCGATTGCCAACCTGAGCAAGAAAAAGCCGGTAGATGCCGCATTGCTGACCGGCCGCAGCTTCGACTGTGGACGTAAACTGGGCTACATGCAGGCGTTTGTCTCTTATGGCCTGCGTCATACCGCTCAGGGACAAGAATTCCGTGACGCCATTAAAGCAATCCTGGCAAAATAACCCCCTAATTGTTCTGCCGCAGGCTTAGCCTGCGGTTATAAAGGAGTGGACATGGCTATCCTGGTTACCGGGGGTGCGGGTTACATTGGCTCGCATACCGTGCTGGCGCTGTTGCAGCGCGGCGATGATGTTGTAGTACTGGATAATTTAAGCAATGCCTCGCAGGAGTCGATCCGCCGGGTCGAAAAACTGGCGGGAAAAAGTGCCGTTTTTGTTGAGGGTGATGTCCTGGATCGTGCCTGCCTGCGCGATCTGTTTGCCACGCACCCTATTGACGCGGTCATTCACTTTGCGGCACTGAAAGCAGTTGGTGAGTCCACCCGCAAACCGCTGGAATATTATGAAAACAACGTTTCCGGCACGGTCGTTCTGCTGGAAGAGATGCGCGCAGCGAATGTATGGAACTTCATTTTCAGTTCCTCTGCGACCGTGTACGGCGAGCACGCCCCGGTTCCCTATGTTGAAACTACACAAATCGGCGGCACTACCAGCCCTTATGGCACTTCAAAGCTGATGATTGAGTGGGTACTGCGTGATTTCGCCAAGGCTGAACCGCAGTTCAACACCATCGCGTTGCGTTATTTCAACCCGGTTGGCGCACATGAGTCCGGCGAGATTGGCGAAGACCCATCGGGTATTCCCAACAACTTGCTGCCGTACATTGCACAAGTGGCGATTGGCCGCCTGCCGCAGTTAGGGGTGTTTGGTGGTGATTATCCTACTCCAGACGGCACCTGCCAGCGTGACTACATCCACGTGATGGACTTGGCAGAAGGGCACCTGAAAGCGCTGGACCACCTGGCGAAGAACACTGGCTACACGGCGTATAATCTCGGTGCGGGTAAAGGTTACTCAGTGCTGGAGATGATCAAAGCCTTTGAGAAAGCGTCCGGTAAGACCATTCCCTTCGAAATCAAACCGCGTCGCGCGGGAGATCTGGCAGCCTTCTGGGCCGATGCCAGCCTTGCCGACCGCGAGCTAGACTGGCGTGTGAGCCGTGGCATCGATGAGATGATGCGCGATACCTGGAACTGGCAGAGTAGAAACCCTGAAGGGTTTAAGTAAAAGCCTTACAAATCATAAGCCTGCAAGCATGCAGGCTTTTTTCTTTGTTCAGCACTGGTAAATTAAGTCTAAGTAGACTACGAATATATACGGTGAAAATTAATTTGTGTAACTTTATGAAACATTAGTGGTTACCAAATAATTCTATTATTAACCAAATATATTGGTATTTGGACAATGTTGAAGAGCACAAGCACTTTGGTAGCTGTAAACCAAGGGCGGTAGCGTGGCTGTAATATTACGTCCATAATTGATCACTAATTAATCACCTGAGTGCGATTATTACTAGAGCGAAATGTATGAAGTTTAGTTTAGGGTATCTTGTTGATCTTATTACCGTAATCACGGAAAAAGAACTCAAAGTTCGTTACAAAAGCAGTTTCCTGGGCTACCTTTGGTCAATTGCTAACCCGTTGCTTTTTGCAATGATTTATTACTTTATTTTTAAGTTAATCATGCGGGTTCAAATTCCAAACTACACCATTTTTATTATCACTGGACTTTTTCCGTGGCAATGGTTTGCGAGTTCAACGACCAACTCGTTGTTTTCCTTTATCGCTAATGCCCAAATCATCAAGAAAACAGTGTTTCCTCGGTCGGTAATTCCTTTCAGTAATGTAATGATGGAGTGTTTACATTTCTTATGTACAATTCCCGTCATTATTGTTTTTCTCCTGATTTACAATATGACTCCACACTGGAACTGGATATTTGGCATACCCATTATTTTGGTCGGGCAGCTCATATTTTCTTATGGAATTGCACTTATTCTTTCGACGCTGAATCTGTTTTTCCGTGATTTAGAGAGGTTTGTTACTTTGGGGATAATGCTGCTGTTTTATTGCACGCCAATTCTTTACGCGGGAGATATGATTCCGCAAAATTATCAATGGTTGATTGAGTATAACCCACTGGCAGACATGGTGCTGAGCTGGCGTGACTTGTTCATGAATGGCCATATTGATTATGAGAGGATCTTTACTCTCTATCTTGTTGGTTTTGTGATACTCGCATTGGGCGCCTGGGTGTTCAATAAATTAAAATATCGTTTTGCAGAGATTTTATGATGCAAGTCGCAATTGAATTTAACTCAGTAACAAAAAGCTATCCGTTATATCATCATATTGGTTCAGGAATCAAAGAACTGATCTTTAACCCAAAGCGAGCATTGAGTTTGCTCTCGGGTAGAAGTTATCTTGCAATTGAAGATATTAGTTTTGAGGTGGAAAAGGGGCAGTCAGTCGCATTGATTGGGCGAAATGGTGCAGGAAAAAGTACATCTCTTGGTTTAGTTGCTGGCGTAATAAAACCGACTAAAGGAAGTGTAGTGACCCGAGGTAGGGTCGCTTCAATGCTAGAGTTAGGTGGAGGTTTTCACCCTGAGCTAACAGGTCGGGAAAATATCCGTTTGAATGCCACTCTTTTAGGCTTACGCCGAAAGCAATTAAATGAAAGAATTGATAAAATCATTGAATTCTCAGAGTTGGGAGAATTTATTGATGAACCCATACGTGTTTATTCAAGTGGAATGTTAGCAAAGCTAGGGTTTTCAGTTATTACCCAGGTAGATCCTGATATATTGATTATAGATGAAGTGCTGGCTGTTGGTGATTATGCATTTCAAAAAAAATGCATCGAAACGATCAACCAATTTAAGGCTAAAGGGGTCACAATCTTGTTCGTGAGCCACAATCTCTCTGATATTGAGAAAATTTGTGACCGTGTTATCTGGATTGAAAATCACCGCCTTAAAGCCTCGGGCAAGGCTGAAGAAATACTTGAACAATATCGCTCTTCCATGTAAGGGATCATAAGTGAAAGCTGAATTCTCAAAAGTTGTATTATATACTAGCCACCATAAGCCAAGTGCTTTTTTAAGCTCAGATATCATTAAGCCAATTCACGTTGGTAAAGAAAATAGTTATAATGATATTTGCTGCATGGGTGACAATACGGGAAATAATATTTCATACAAAAACCCGTTTTATTGTGAATTAACTGCCCAGTATTGGGTGTGGAAAAACGAAGAGCTTCCCGACTATGTCGGTTTTATGCATTATCGCAGACATCTTAATTTTTCTGAAAACCAGGGTTATGAAGAAGATGTTTGGGGCGTGGTAAATGAAGATATTCTGTCTACAGCATACGAAGAAAAGTTCGGGCTCAATGAAAAAAGCATCAATGAAGCCGTTTCTGGCGTAGATATACTGCTACCAAAAAAATGGAGTGTCAAACAGGCCGGCAGTAAAAATAACTATGATCATTATAAATCATCACCTCATTTGCATATTGAAGATTACCAAAGCGCGATTGATAGCTTACTCTTTCTCTATCCAGAATATGCAACCGCTGTTCGAGAGTTCAATCAGGCAACAGATGGTTACTACACGAATATGTTTGTGATGAAAAAAGAAATTTTCATCGAATATTCAGAGTGGCTTTTTTCAATATTTGACCACCTTGAAAATCATTTTTCGATGAGAAAATACTCTTTACAGGAAAAAAGAGTAATTGGTCACATTTCCGAAAGACTGTTTAACATTTTCATTCTTAATAAAGATAAAAAACAGCCGCTAGTAAAGAAAGAACTGCAACGAACGTTCATTAAAAATGAAACTTTCAATGGCAAGCTCAACCCGGCATTTGATGAGCGAAATGTTCAGGTGGTTATTTGCTTTGATGACAATTATGCATTGAGTGGCGGTGCACTCATTAACTCTATTTGTAAAAATTCCTCTATCGATCGTAATTATGATATTGTGATTTTAGAGAATAATGTATCAGAAAGGAATAAATCAAGATTAGTCGGGCTGATTAAAAATCTTCCTAATTTTAAAATCCGATTTTTTGACGTCAATGCTTTTAGTGAGATGCGTAGTGTGTATACTCGCGCACATTTTAGTGCCGCTACCTATGCGCGACTTTTCATCCCTTCGCTCTTCTCGAATTCAGAAAGGGTGATCTTTATCGATGCTGATACCATTGTAGAAAGTGACATTGCAGAGCTAGCTAGTGTAGATCTTCAAGACAACCTGGTAGCGGCTGTAAAAGATATTGTAATGGAAGGGTTTGTCAAATTTGGCGCCATGACTCACATTGATGATGAGCCAAAAAGTATACACGCAGGTGATTACCTGACAAGTGTACTGGGAATGACTGACACGCAGCAGTATTTTCAGGCAGGAATAATTATCTTTAATATTTCTCAAATGAATAAAGAAGATACCTTTACTAAATTAATATCTGCAATGAAAGCCAGAAAGTATTGGTTCTTAGATCAGGATATTATGAATAAGGTTTTCTTTGGAAGGGTTCATTTCCTGCCTCTGGAGTGGAATGTATATCACGGCAATGGTAATACAGATGACTTCTTCCCGAATCTGCAATTTTCAACATACATGCGTTTTCTGGAGTCAAGAAAAACACCAAGCATGATTCATTTTGCCGGGGATAATAAACCGTGGGATACTGCAAATGTCGATTTCTTCGATAACTTCATGAAATATATTGACTCCACGCCTTGGCATAAAGAAGTGCTAGATAGATTGAATAAATCAAATGCGGGTATTTTTTCCGTTCACATAGAAAACAAAATTCTTTTACAAACAAAAATTAAAAGAAAATTAATGCCTTACTTAAATAAGTTTGCACCTGTTGGCAGCCAGCGTAGGCAAGTCATTGCTCGTAATTATTATAAGATCCGTAAAGTAATTTTAGGGTAATAAAATGCAAAAAGAAATATTGATTGTAGGTGCTGGGTTCTCCGGTGCAGTGATTGCTCGCGAATTAGCAGTAGCAGGGCATAATGTGAGAGTTATTGATTCCCGAGACCATATTGCCGGAAATTGCTACAGCCATCGTGATGAAAAAACGGGTGTTATGGTACACACCTATGGTCCACATATATTCCATACGGATAACAAAGAAGTTTGGGATTACATTAACAGTCACTGTAATATGATGCCTTATACAAACAGGGTTAAGGCGACTGTTAATAATCAAGTGTTCTCACTGCCAATTAATTTACATACTATAAACCAGTTTTTCGGAAAAACCTGTTCACCCGCAGAGGCTAAAGATTTGATCTCCTCGAAAGGGGATGCTTCAATTTTGGATCCAAAAACATTTGAGGATCAAGCCTTAAAGTTTGTAGGCAAAGAATTATATGAGGCATTCTTTAAGGGATACACCATCAAGCAATGGGGAATGGAGCCTAAAGAATTACCCGCATCTATATTGAAACGACTTCCTGTACGCTTCAACTATGATGATAACTACTTTAATCACAAATATCAGGGGATGCCTGAAGAAGGTTATACACCGATAGTTGCATCTATCTTAAATCATAAAGGGATTACTGTTGAACTCAACACCCATTATGATCATGAATTAAAAAAGAACTATGATCATGTTTTCTATTGTGGTCCTTTAGACGGCTACTTTGAATACCGATATGGTCGCCTTGGTTACAGAACGTTAGATTTTGAAGCCTTCAGTGTTGAAGGGGATTATCAGGGGTGTGCAGTAATGAATTATTGCTCACTGGATGTTCCTTACACCAGAATCACCGAGCATAAATATTTTGCTCCCTGGGAACAGCATAGTTCATCGCTTTGTTACAAGGAGTACAGCCGGGCTTGTGGTGAGGACGATCTCCCATACTATCCTATTAGACAAATGGGAGAGATGTCCTTGTTACAAAAGTATCTTGATGATGCTGACCAAGAGAAAAATATTACATTCGTTGGACGCTTAGGGACCTACCGTTACTTAGATATGGATGTGACTATTGCAGAGGCCTTAGAGGTTGCTCGTCATTACACCCAGGCTATAGCAAAAGACGGTGACATGCCTGCATTTGTCATTAACCCAAGATGAATATATCGGCTCTGATCGTCACCTATAACAGGCTCGATAAGCTAAAGAAAACGTGGGCAGCTTCTAAGCTGCTCCCTTTCAACCATATTGTTATTATTGACAACGCGTCGACAGATGGCACAGCTGACTGGTTGGGTAGTTTAGACGATGCGCGGCTTTCCGTTATCACCAGCCCTAAAAACGATGGCGGTGCAGGTGGTTTCTACTGTGGGGCTGAATGGATTGCTAAAAACATTGATGCTGACTGGGTCATGGTTTTTGACGATGATGCTTATCCTACTCCAGACCTACTGGATACATTTGATAAAATCGATAAACAAGGAGTAGATGCTTTCGCCACAAAAGTTATCACTCCCTCCGGGATGCGTTGCAAGATGAATATCCCGTGGAAAAAAATCCCGAATAGTTTGAGTGAAATCATTTCATATCAAAAGAATGATACAGATTTTGTCGCCAGAAATAACGACGTTACACCAATCTGTACTTTTTCATTTGTGGGGTTAATTATTAAGCATGCTGTTTTAAAAGAAACCTATTATAATATAAATAAAGATTTGTTCATCTATTATGATGACATATATTACTCTTGGTATTTAAATTCAAGTGGGTTTAAATTGGTCTATCGGCCAGAGTTGGTGTTCATACATGATGTGCCAGAGAGTGATATCACACCACCTCCTTGGAAAGTTTATTATCTTGTAAGAAATCTGCTGCTGTCGTTTAAAATTTTTAATAACAACAGGCCATTTAGTCACATTTCAATTTTATTCAGGGTGTTTAAATACTTTTTGATGGTTCTGAAGTCCCAGTCGAAAATAAATTTTGCCAAAGCAATTTTTCTGGGGATTAAGGACGGTTTTTCTAAAAAGTGAGGAAGCCATTGAATCGAGCAATGCAAAAACTTTGTTACTTTATTAATTCTGATTGGTACTTTTTATTACACTGGAAAGAGCGTGCAATAGCCGCAATCGATAGTGGCTATGAAGTGCATTTGATTTGTAATGTTACAGATCAAAAAAATAAGGAGAAATTAGAGGCTTTAGGCCTGACTGTTCATGATTCTAAAATGTCTGAGCAATCAACTAATCCCTTGGTTTTTGTTAAAGATATATACTCCGCCATTAGGATAATAGCTAAAATAAACCCTTCTATTATGCACTGCATAACGATCAAGGCCTGTCTTATTGGTGGGGTTTTTGCAAAAATAAAAAATATAAAGTTAGTGTTGAGTTTTGTAGGGTTGGGCCGGGTTTTTTCATCTGATAATATGAAGTATCTAATTATCAGGAGACTGGTGGCCTCACTTTACAGGTGGATCGCAAAAAGAGAAGGTGTCTTTTTTGTCTTTGAACATCATGTTGATCGCGATGTGATAGCCAGGCTTACAGGCGTAGAATTAAGTAAAACTGCGATCATCAATGGTGCTGGTGTAGATACTCAATATTACTTATATAAAGAAGAACCAGAAAATAAAATTCCGGTTGTGCTTTTTGCTAGTAGGCTGATTTGGAGCAAAGGATTACAAGATCTTATAGAAGTGAAAAAAACTTTAGAGAGTGAAGGTTGTTACTTTGTATTAAAGGTTGCTGGTATCGTTACAAAAGATGATCCTGATGCCATGCCAGATGAAATGATCAGTAAATGGCATAATGAGGGTTACATTGATTGGATGGGGCAAAGTGATAATGTTAAGCTTCTCATTGAGGATGCTAATATCGTTGCATTGCCGTCTACTTATGCTGAAGGCGTACCCAGAATCCTCATTGAAGCGGCATCCGTTGGGCGTGCCTCTATTGCATACGATACAGGTGGATGCTCCAGCATTATTTTAAATAACAAAACAGGTTATATTGTCGCCCGAAAAGATATTAATGATTTAACAAAGAAAGTAAAAATGCTTTTAGAAAACCCTGCATTGAGACAACGTTTTGGTCATTGTGCAAGAGAAGGTGTCGTCAAGGGGTTTTGCTCTAGTAGCGTTATTCAACTCACATTAAAAATTTATTCCTCGTTGTGAATCCATTTGAGTACTGTTGCGATTAATAACCACAGTAATTTGAGTGTTAACTTGATAGTCACTTCGTCTAAATTCTGACTGATATTAAGGGTATGTGTGAGTTCGTGCTCAGCACAATTAATAACTTTTGTGTTACCGGTAACTTGATGTAAGATGTGGAACCAACTCATTCTGAACAAATTGTATACGTCTTTTTAACAGACAGGAGTATGTAATGTCTAAGCAACAGATCGGCGTTGTGGGTATGGCTGTCATGGGTCGTAATCTGGCCTTGAACATTGAGAGCCGTGGTTACACAGTTTCTATTTTCAACCGTTCACGCGAAAAGACTGATGAAGTTATCGCCGAAAATCAGGGCAAACAGCTTGCTCCATACTACACAGTGGAAGAGTTCGTAGAATCGCTGGAAAAGCCTCGTCGTATTCTGTTGATGGTACAGGCGGGTGAAGCTACGGATAAGACGATTGCTTCTCTGACACCACACCTCGACAAAGGTGACATCCTGATCGATGGCGGTAACACCTTCTATAAAGACACGATTCGTCGTAACAAAGAACTGTCTGATCAGGGCTTCAACTTTATCGGTACCGGCGTTTCCGGTGGTGAAGAGGGCGCACTGAAAGGCCCATCTATCATGCCTGGCGGCCAGAAAGAAGCTTACGAGCTGGTAGCCCCAATCCTGCACAAAATTGCGGCAGTAGCGGATGAAGATGGTGAGCCGTGTGTTGCTTACGTAGGTCCGGATGGTGCGGGTCACTACGTGAAAATGGTTCACAACGGTATCGAGTACGGCGATATGCAGCTGATTGCAGAAGCTTACTCACTGCTGAAAGGCGCGTTGAACCTGAACAACGAAGAGCTGGCAGCGACTTTCACTGAGTGGAATAACGGCGAGCTGAGCAGCTACCTGATCGACATCACCAAAGACATCTTCACTAAAAAAGATGAAGACGGTAAATACCTGGTTGATGTGATTCTGGACGAAGCGGCAAACAAAGGTACCGGTAAATGGACCAGCCAGAGCTCACTGGATCTCGGCGAGCCACTGTCTCTGATCACTGAATCTGTGTTCGCACGTTACCTCTCTTCTCTGAAAACCCAGCGTGTTGCCGCTTCTAAAGTGCTGACCGGTCCAAAACCGAAAACCGTTGAAGGTGATAAGGCTGAGTTCTCTGAGAAAGTACGTCGCGCCCTGTACCTGGGTAAACTGGTTTCTTATGCTCAGGGCTTCTCTCAGCTGCGCGCTGCGTCTGAAGAGAACAACTGGGATCTGAACTACGGCGAAATCGCGAAGATCTTCCGTGCTGGTTGCATCATCCGCGCTCAGTTCCTGCAGAAAATCACCGATGCTTACGCAGAAAACGCGGACATCGCTAACCTGCTGCTGGCACCGTACTTCAAAAATATCGCTGACGAATACCAGCAGGCACTGCGTGATGTAGTGGCTTACGCGGTACAGAACGGTATTCCTACTCCAACCTTCTCAGCAGCCATCGCTTACTACGACAGCTACCGTTCAGAAGTGCTGCCAGCCAACCTGATTCAGGCGCAGCGCGACTACTTCGGTGCGCACACTTACAAGCGTACAGATAAAGACGGTGTGTTCCATACCGAATGGTTAGATATTAAATAATATTTCCATTTTTATTTTTATATACTAAAAGTTCCCTCAATTGAGGGGACTTTTTTATTGCAATTCTGTGGCTATAGCACAGCCCGAAAAGAAGAAGCTCTCTTATATTTATGGTCTTAGAGAAATGTCAATTTTTAATTATAATTTTTGTTTGCACTGTGTAATTTCAATGCCTTTGTGTTTTTAATTATAATATTGACAGTGAATTGATTGCTATTCATATTTCCAATTAACAATAAAGATGATTTTCAGGTGAAATCTTATTTCCTCTATCTATATCAGGCGTTACGATAATCTCAAGCATGACATGTTACATGCACGCTAGTCATGATGAGGTTATGATGTTGATGATCTAAATAGCGGGTTGGCCTGTAAAATATTTTTAGCAGGGCTATTGCATCATCACATCTATATTCTCTCTGTATGGCTTTAAATTGCTACAGTTATAATATTAAAGATGAGGTAATGTGAGTGAAACCTATAATATCAATAATTGTCACTTCATACAATATTGAAAAATATATATCTGCATGTCTTGATGGTCTCATTAATCAAACCATTACTGATATTGAAATCATTATTGTAGATGATGGATCAACAGACAGAACTCCAGAAATAATTGCAGAATATGCCAGAACTGATAAGCGTATTATTCCCGTTTTAAATAAAGAAAACTCCATAGGCGGCGTGGCAACTCCAGCAAATGTTGGGATTGGCCTAGCTAAAGGTAAGTATATAGGTTTTGCTGATGGCGATGATCTTTACGATCCGGGAATGTTTCAGGCGTTATATTTAGCAGCTGAAAGAAATGATGCTAGCATGTCTATTTGTGCCTATAAGGAAATGTCAGGCGAGCTCAATGAATTAAAGGCACCTTTCGATCCGGCCTGGGAAGTTATAAAAGAATTGGGCTGTATAGATACAACTACAGTAGAGTCAAAAAAGAAAGTTTTAGAACTGCAACCTGTTCCTTGGCGTAAATTATATAAGGCATCATTGCTTAAAGACAACGAGATTTTATTTCCTGTTGGCCCTTGTTTTTTTGAAGATAATGGTTTCCATTGGTTTACAACGTTGTCTGGCACTAAGGTAGCCATTGTTAATGAAACCTTGTGCTTCCACAGAAAAAATCGTGTTGGCCAATCTACAGCATCAGATGGAAATAGATTGCTGGGCGTTTTCCATCAGCATTCAGTCATCTGGCGTTTTTTATCCGAGAAAAACTTACTCGCAGAGTATAGAGATTATTCTCTTAACTGGCTGGGAGTACATTTATCCTGGGTTCAGCAAGTTATTTCACCCACTTACTCCGATGAGTTTTACAAAACTCTCGTCCCTCATTTCGACTTATATACTCATTCTGAAATTCGTCATCATTTGAGTAATAAATATTACGATCGCAAATCTGTAGAGTTGATTGTGAGTGTCTTAAGAAAAGATTGTTCTTTCTTCTGCGAAATAATGAATGGAAAGGTATCGACATCTTATGCAGAGAAAGTGAAGTTTAATTTATTCAAACTGGGCCCGTGCTCTTTCATCTGTATGGTCTTCAGAGTGATGAAGGCAAAGTTAGTTCCCGCAAAAAAAATTAATAATGACAGTGCTGTTAATGAGCTTGTTTTGTCTAATTTAAATGATATCCAGGAACAGCTCAGTGAGTTAAGGTGTGATTTGAATTTAGTAAATTCAAAAATAGCACAATTAGAAATCTCCTGCATTAATAACAACGCTGATGTTAATCATAGTCTTTTGGCAGTTGGGCATAAAATCTCTGAGGTTGAGCGATTAATAGAAAATAAGCTTTCAATTAAAATTAAGACATAATTTTAAAAATATTATAATCATAATGTATAATTATTTGAGGTGACTTTTTATGGTAGAACAAAGTATTATGCATAAAATATCTGTCGTTATGCCTGTTCACAATGCGGAGGGCTATTTTAAAACTGTACTGGAAAGCGTTTTAAATCAAACTCTACCCGATTTTGAACTCATCATCATTGATGACTGCTCTACTGATAGTACCGTTGATCTTATTGAAAGTTATATCGTTCAAGACAGCAGAATAAAAATAATTAAAATGACGGATAATCTTGGTGCTGGAGCATCAAGAAACATTGGAATTGAACATGCGACTGGAAAATACATTATTTTTCTGGATGACGATGATGTGATTGAAAGCAACATGTTTGAACTGTTATTTTCCACCTCTGAATCTCTGGAACTTGATGTTCTCTGTTTCCGTACTCATTTTATTGACTATAACACTCAAAAAGTCACTGAAACCCCATGGACAATAAGAAGTGATCTTTTGCCGCCACAAACGGTATTTAGTGGCAGGGATATTAAATCTGATTTCTTTAGGGCTTTTATATGGTGGCCATGGGACAAGCTTTTTAAGCGAGATTTTATTGTTTCCACTGGAGTAATGTTTCAGGAAATTAGGACGAGTAACGATCTCGCTTTTACAGCAACACAAGTTTTACTTGCTGGGAAAATAAGTGTTCTTGACCAGGTTCTGATAAGCCACACCGTTGCAAGAAATGGATCGCTGGAAAATTCGAGAAATAGTTCCTATGCCTGTGCAATAGATGCATTGAAGCAATTAAAGAAAAACCTGGAAGATGCAGGTCTTTTTACTGAGAAACGTTGCGATTATGTCAGCTACTGTGTTTCATTCCTTGAATGGAATGCTAATACGCTGCATGGTGATTCTTACTTTAATTTCTATTCATTGTGCAAAGCGTTCCTGGAATCCTTGGAAATTAAAGATAGCGAACTGATTGAACCTAATCTAGTGCATATCTATCATGATTTGATAACTTTGAACTCAATAGATTATTTATTTAAACTTAAAGGTGATTTGCAACGAAACTTAAATTATGCCAATGGGGAAATTGAGGCGTTGCGGTTTATTGAAAACAAGTTTAATGAAGTGCAGAGATCAAGTGAAGGCTTGAGTAAGCAGCTCCAGGAAGCCAGAGAAAAATACAGTGTCTTTGAAGAGCTATTGTCTAATCTTACGGATGAGCTTTCTTTTAAAAGACGAGAGTTATTTAGTCATGAAAACTCGACTCCAACTTCTTCTGATGTAAGTCATCTTTTTTCTCAAGAGAGCGATTTTGACAATGTTTTAAATGAAAAAGAGCTCCATGTATCTGAAGTTGATAAGGGTTATTTTAAACATTTAAAAGAAGAGTTTAAAAACATGCTGAGAATTTTAGCAATTTACAGAGAAAGAGTAAGTTATCTGGAGCAAAAGATTAATAATAAAAGGCACTGATTTTTTATAATTGAAGCCGCTATTACTGTCAGTACTAGCGGCTTACAATAAAGAGATATATTCTTTAATTTAATCTGCTGTATTTACTCCACCAACAAAGCCCCGCTCCGCCCGGCATTTTCCCCCGCCAGACGCACGGCCAGCATCCCGGTCGTAACAAACTTCATCAGATTACGTGCATACAGAATCCCGCCATATTGCGCAATCAGCGGTGTGACCTGATCGGTAATCGGATCGACAATTTCAGCCACCACTTCACCTGCCTTGATCCACTCACCCAAAGCCCGGCGATTCAATAACAGCCCTGAATGCGGCGCGTGAATATATTCGCACCCAGCCAATTCGGTGGCGGGGTTCAGCAGAGCAGGGGATTCACCCACATCACCTTCGATATACCCGCCTTCAGTCAGCGCGTTGATAATCGCATCCGCGTCTTTCTCCGCCTGCTCGGGTGCTACATCCGCCACACCACGTAATTCCAGAGTGACCGGCAGCAAACCGCGCGGCATCGGGAATTTCCGGGAGAACTTTTCCGCCAGCGTGACCCAGGGTTCGCAGCAGGCTTCATCAAACGGCTCGCCGCCGGAGATCTGTGCCAGCAGTTGCACTTCACTACCCAACCAGCGTGCCAGCGGTTCAATCTCTTGCCACGCATGGGGTGTGGTGTACAGGTGTGGGAGCGCGTCCCAGTCGCAGTGCAGATCGATCATTAAGTCGGCCTGGCTTGCCATGCGCATCAGCGTATAGCGCTGCGAATCAAGTTCATTTTTGGCAATCCGATCTCGATAGTGGCGGTCAATGGCCTCGCGGATAATACGCTTATTTTCATATTCGCTCTGCGTAAGAATATCCGCTAACTCGGCGGCCAGCGTTTCACCCAAGGCCGGGAAACGGCGGTTAAAATCCTGGCCGGTTTGGGTATGAAAGCGCCCGAGTTGCGTACCGTGCCAGTGCTGGCTTAACGCCAACGGATTAGCAACGGGGACCAGGGTAATTTTGGCCTTGAGTTGTCCAGCGGATTCCAGCGCTAACAGTTTGTGTTTTAAGTACCACGCGACAGCCATACCCGGCAGCTCGTCTCCGTGCAGCGCGGCCTGAATATAGACGCGCTGATGCGAGTCCGTGCCGAAGTGGAAGCTGACAATTTCACGCTGAGTACCCAGTGAAGCACTCAACAGAGGATGATGTTGTTGTTGCATAACGCGGTCATGTCCTGTGCGCTACGGGTAAAAAAAGCCCGTACAAAGAATTTGATGAGTCAAATTATAGTGCTGATGCGGAAAAGGGCGGCAAAAATGCCGCCCGAAGCATTACTTCTGAATGGAAATATCGGTGGCGAAATATTTTTTCTGAATTTTATCAAAGGTGCCGTTTTTGCTGATTTCTGCGAAGGCGTTATCCAGCGCAGTTTTCAATTCTGTGTCGCCTTTACGCAGGCCAATGGCCGTGCCTGGGCCGATGATAGGATCTTCCACCATCGGACCGGCCAGCTCAAAGGCCTGACCTTGTGGCTGCTTTAGGAAGCCAATTGCCGCTTGTGCAGCGTCGGTGAACACGGCATCAAGACGGCCAGAGACTAAATCCGTTTCAACCTGTGCCTGATCGCCGTAAGGAACAACATTCACACCGTGCGGCTGCCATTTTGCCAGCGCATAACGCTCTTGTACGGTGCCTTGCTCAACACCCACCGTTTTACCTTTCAGCGATTCTGCGGTTGGCAGCAGGCCGGAGCCTTTACGGGCAATCAGCTGGGTTTTGGTGTCATACAGTGGCACGGTGAAGTCGATCTGCTTCAGGCGCTCTTCGGTAATGCCCATGTCCGACAGAATGCCGTCGAATTTACGCGCTTTCAGTGCCGGGATCATGCCGTCGAACTGGCTCTCAACCCAGACGCATTTGGCCTGGATCTGCGCACAGAGTGCATTGCCGAGGTCGATATCAAAACCGACCAGCTTGCCCTGTGGCGTCTTTGATTCAAAAGGAGGATAAGTGGGATCAACCGCGAAGCGAATCTGTTCAATTTTTGCCTGTGCCGTAAACGCACAACCCGCCAGCAGTGCCAGCGTCACCGTTTTCGCGATACGCGAAGAGAGGAATTTCATTGCCATAATTATAGATCTACTTATTTCGTGATGTTGAATAACGAAGAGTAGCGATATGCGCGGCTATTGGCAATTACAGGATTAAACTCGCCACTTCACCGCCAAAAATCGCCTGATAATCCTGCGTATTCAGTATCACAGACCGTTCCAGCAGACCGGCGTTAAAGGCAATTTCGTCGAAGCGGGTAAACAGCAGTGGATCAACCACCAGTTTTAAATCTGGATGAAAGCTAAAAGGCGGAATTGCGCCAAATACGCAGCCGGTCAGCAGGTCCACTTCTGCCGGACTTGCCAGCGAAGCGCGACGGCCACCCACGGCGAAGGCGACTTTGGTGAGATCCGCCTGGCAATCCGCGGGCAGCACCGCCAACACATGTTGCTTGATGCCGTTACCTTTCACGTGACACACCAGCGCTTTGGCCCCCTGGCCTACCGCCGTACCACGAATGGCCGCAACGGCTTCGCATTTGCCGGTGGCTTCATGTTCCATCAGCTGGTAGCGGGCATTATTCGCCTGGAGCAGCGCGAGCAGTTTTTCATGGGTTGTCATGGGGATGTTCCTTGTTGGCGATTCTGCTGAACAGGGCGGCGAGTTGCAGTGAATTTCGCACAGTATTCTTCATCCATGTTTACCCGGATGATGCCGATTTTGAGAAGTATACTGCTCAAAATTCGCCATCTCTGACGATTTTGAGCAGCATGTTGCACAATTACTTGTGGCGGGCGCGCAGGTTATTGATGATGGTGCTGAAGTCGAGGTCCTGATCCTGCAACAGCACCAGCAGGTGGTACAGCAGATCGGACGCTTCGTTGGTCAGTTCATGGCGATCGTTAACCGTGGCGGCCAGTGCGGTTTCCACACCTTCTTCACCCACTTTCTGTGCGATGCGCTTGGTGCCGCTGGCGTACAGTTTAGCGGTATAAGAACTGGCCGGATCGGCACTTTTCCGTGATGCCAGTAACTGCTCCAGCTGATGCAGGAACACCCAGTCTGGTGCAGCAGGTGAGAAGCAGCTTGAGGTGCCAAGGTGGCAGGTCGGCCCGATTGGGTTAGCCAGAATCAGCAGGGTGTCGTTATCGCAGTCTGGGGTAATGCTGGCAACTTGCAGGAAGTGACCGGAGGTTTCCCCTTTGGTCCACAGACGGTTTTTCGTGCGCGAGAAGAAGGTGACGTTGCCTTCCGCCAGTGTCTTTTGCAGGGCTTCTTCATTCATATAACCGTGCATCAACACTTCGCCAGAGACGTTGTGCTGAACGATAACAGGCATCATGCCTGCGGTTTTGGCCCAATCCAGCTTAGCCAGTTGTTCTGCTGTTAACACGCGCGAATCTCCACACCGTTGTCGATCAGGAAGTTTTTCAACTCGCCGATATTGATAATTTGTTTGTGAAACACCGAGGCGGCCAGTGCGCCATCGACGTTGGCTTGCTCGAAAGCGTCGAGGAAGTGCGGCATGGTTCCGGCACCGCCAGAGGCGATCAGGGGCACTTTGCACACGTCGCGGACTTTCTTCAACTGGACCAGATCGTAGCCGTTGCGCACGCCGTCCTGGTTCATCATATTCAGTACGATCTCGCCTGCGCCACGCTTCTGGACTTCCTGCACCCAGTCGAGGGTTTCCCACTGCGTTACACGCGTGCGAGACTCATCGCCGGTATACTGGTTGACGTGATATTTACCGGTAGCTTCATCAAACCAGGTATCGATACCCACCACAATGCACTGCACGCCAAAACGGTCGGCGAGGCGGGTGATTAGCTCGGGGTCGGCCAGCGCAGGCGAGTTGATGGAGATCTTATCCGCACCAAATTGCAGAATGCGCGCAGCATCTTCCGGCGTTTTGATCCCACCGGCGACGCAGAAAGGAATGTCGATCACTTCTGCTACGCGAGAGACCCAGCTCTTATCAACCACACGGCCATCGGAAGAGGCGGTGATATCATAGAACACCAGCTCATCAGCCCCTTCCTGCGCATAGCGCTGAGCCAGTGGGACGATATCGCCAATGATTTCGTGGTTGCGGAACTGAACGCCTTTCACCACCTGACCATCACGTACGTCAAGGCAGGGGATTATCCGTTTTGCCAGCATGCGATTGCCTCCGAAACTGTGAATTTATCTTCCAGCAGTGCGCGACCGACAATCACACCCTGCACGCCGCTGCCGCGCAGCGCCGCGATATCATCCAATGCGCCAATGCCGCCAGAAGACTGGAAAGCAATGTCAGGATAACGGGCGGTGACTTCCTGATACAGCGCAACGTTAGAACCGCTCAGGGTGCCGTCACGTGAAATATCCGTGCACAGCACGTGTTTCAGGCCTACCGGCTGGAACTGTTCAATCACCTGCTCCAGCGTCACACCCGCCGCTTCCTGCCAGCCGCTGATGGCTACTTCTTTGCGGTTGTTAGCGTCAATACGTACGTCGAGTGCCAGCACAATCGCCTCGGCACCAAACTCACGGAACCACGCCTGAACTTCTTCCGGCTGTTTCACCGCCGTTGAGCCCACCACGACACGGCTTGCGCCCGCGTCCAGTAACGCTTTCACATCTTCGCGAGTGCGGATCCCGCCACCCACTTGCACAATCGCCTCAACCCCGTTTAACAGGGTTTTCAACAGTGGGATCTGGCGCTTAGCCGGATCTTTCGCGCCGGTAAGGTCGACCAGGTGCAGAACCTGAGCACCCTGACGTTCGTAATCCTGCAGGCGCGGCAGGGGATCGCTACCATAGTCACGCTGCTGACCGTAATCGCCCTGATGCAAACGCACCACGGTGCCATCAATTAAATCTAATGCCGGGATAATCATTACATCTCCAGGAAATTTTTCAGCAACTGGGCGCCCGCTTTGCCAGAGCGCTCCGGGTGGAACTGTACGCCAAAGAAGTTATCTTTTTGCACCGCCGCGGTGAACGGCTGGCCGTAATCACACTGGGCGATGGTGCTGGCGTTAACCGGCATCGCGTAGCTGTGGACGAAGTAGAAGTAGCTGCCATCGGGAATATCGCGGAACAGATGATGACCCGCCTGCGCGGTGATCTGGTTCCAGCCCATGTGTGGCAGTGGCAGACCCCTGGTGTCCATCAGTCCAACCGAGGCATCCACCAGACCCAGCGTTTCAATTCCGCCGCTCTCTTCGCTGCCTTTACCCAGCAGTTGCATACCGAGGCAGATACCCAACACCGGTTGGGTACAGGCTTTTACCAGTTCGATCAGGTCGCGTTCTTTCAACTGGTCCATCGCCGCCTGTGCGGTGCCGACCCCAGGAAGAAACAGCTTGCTGGCGCGCAGGACCACATCGGGATCGCGGCTCACTTCTGGCGTGTAACCCAGTCGCTCAATCGCCCACTTCACCGAAGAGAGGTTGGCGCAACCGGTATCGAGAATGACGACGCTCATTACAGCACTCCTTTCGAACTCGGCAGGGTGTTGCCCTGAACGCGAATCGCCTGACGCAGCGTGCGGCCAAAGGCTTTAAACAGGCTTTCAACGCGATGATGGTCGTTCTTACCTTTGGTTTTCAGGTGCAGCGTACTCATCATGGCGTAGGAGAGGGAGCTGAAGAAGTGCTCCACCATCTCGGTGCTGAGATCGCCTACGCGCTGGTAGCTGAACTCGGCTTTGAATTCGATGTGTGGACGTCCGGAAATATCCAGCGCACAGCGTGCCAGGCACTCATCCATTGGCAGGACAAAGCCAAAGCGACCAATACCGCGCTTGTCGCCCAGCGCTTTCAGCAGCGCTTCGCCCAGTGCCAGACCGGTATCTTCCACCGTGTGGTGATCGTCGATGTAGAGATCGCCTTTCACATCAATGTTCATGCGGAAGCCGCCATGTACCGCGATCTGATCCAGCATGTGGTCAAAGAAGCCGACGCCGGTGTTGATTTTGCTGCCGCCTTCGCGGTCCAGCCACACTTCAACTTTAATCTGCGTCTCTTTGGTGTTGCGATTGACCAGCGCATAGCGGTCGCGCTTGGTCAGGCGATCTTCAATCGCTTTCCAGTCCAGACCTTCGGCACCGTAGCGCAGGCCCTGAATCGCCATATTCTCTGCCAGTTGGATGTCCGTCAGGCGATCGCCAATCACATAGCTGTTGGCGACATCGATTGCGCCTTCTGCCAGCCAGGCTTCCACCATTTTGGTTTTTGGCTTACGGCAGTCGCAGTTGTCTTCGGGTTTGTGCGGGCAGATCAGAATGTCATCAAACTGAATGCCCTGCGAGGTGAGGATCTGCATCATCAGGTCGTGCGGGCCATCAAAGTCAGCCTGCGGGAAACTGTCGGTGCCAAGGCCATCCTGATTGGTGATCATCACCAGACGGTAGCCAGCGCCTTGCAGCGCCAGCAGGGCCGGGATCACGCCGGTTTCGAAGGCCAGCTTGTCCATGCGGTCAACCTGGAAGTCACTCGGTGGCTCAGAGATGATGGTGCCATCGCGGTCGATAAAAAGGGTCTTCTGACTCATGCTTGCTCCAGAGATAATGCTTGCAGTGCAGCGATCAGGCGCTCGCACTCATTACGGGTGCCGATGGAAATGCGCAGGCATCCCGCAAGGCCAGGGTTTTTGTTTTGATCACGCAGAATAATGCCTTGATCCCACAGCGCTTTAAACACCTTTGGCGAATCGCTGAAACGCACCAGAATGTAGTTGGTTTCGCTTGGGAACACCTGTTGCACGACATTCAACTGCGGCAGTTGTTCGAACAGCCATGCGCGGTTGGCGTTGAGCTCAGCAACATGCTGGCGCATCAGGGCAATGCCTTCATCGCTCAGTGCCTGTCCTGCGACATCCGCCACCGGTGTGGCCAGCGGGTAAGGGGCGATCACTTTCATTAATAGGTCGATCACCGGCTTGTTGGCGAGGGTGAAGCCACAACGCAGGCCAGCCAGGGCAAAGGCTTTCGACAAGGTGCGCAGGATAACCAGGTGCGGATACTCTTGCAGCCAGCCGGCCAGGGTCGCTTCCGGGCAGAACTCGATATAGGCTTCATCGGCGACTAACAGCGCTTTTCCAGCGGTCATCTCCAGCAGCTTGCGAATATCATCCTGATTAATCAGGTTGCCGGTTGGGTTGTTTGGGCTGCACATGTAGACCACTTTCACGCCATCCAGCTGGTCGGCAATGGCAGGCAGATTCAGCTGCCAGCCGTCCAGAGCCGGAACGGTGCGATACTCAATGCCGATGGTTTCTGCGCTGACGCTGTACATGCCGTAGGTTGGGGGGCAGAACAGGATCGCGTCTTTACCTGGCTCGCAGAAAGCACGCATCAACAGCTCAATACCTTCATCCGCACCACGGCTGACTAACACCTGCTCCGGGGTTAAACCGGCATAGGCGGCGTAGCGCTCAATCACCCGCTTCGGCTGGCACTCAGGGTAGCGATTTAGCGTTTGCTGCGACAGCTCAAACGGCACTGGCAATGGGAACTCGTTGGCATTCAGCCACACGTCACCGTTACCGCCGAGACGACGGGCGGACTGATAGGGCGTCAGGGCACGCACGTTGGCGCGGGCTAACTCTTCAATCTTCTGGCTCATGCTTGCTCCTTCAGTGCAGCAACACGCAGGGTAACGGCATTTTTGTGGGCATCCAGACGTTCGGCAGCAGCCAGAATCTCAATGGTGCGCGCGAGGTTGCTAAAGCCCTGTGGCGACAGCTCCTGCACGGTCATGCGCTTCTGGAAATCAGCCAGACCCAGGCTGGAACAGGTTGAGGTGTAGCCGTAAGTCGGCAGCACGTGGTTGGTGCCAGAGGCATAATCGCCAGCAGACTCCGGTGACCAGTCGCCAAGGAACACCGAACCGGCGCTGGTGATAGCCTCCACCAGATCGCGTGGTTGACGGGTCTGAATAATCAGGTGCTCCGGGCCATACTGATTGGAGATAGCGACACACTCATCCAGATCGGCCGCGACAATCAGGCGGCTGCTCTCCAGCGCCTGACGTGCCGTTGCTGCACGCGGCAGGACGGCCAACTGTTCTTCTACGGCTACCACCACTGCATCCGCCAGGCGGCGCGAGGGGGTCAGCAGAATAACCTGCGAATCCGGACCGTGTTCTGCCTGAGAAAGCAGGTCAGAGGCCACAAACGCCGCGTTAGCACCGTCATCGGCAATCACCAGCACTTCAGACGGGCCCGCAGGCATATCGATGGCTGCGCCATCCAGACGCTGGCTGACCTGACGTTTGGCTTCGGTAACATAGGCGTTGCCTGGGCCAAAAATTTTGTCCACTTTTGGCACAGATTCTGTGCCAAAAGCCAGCGCGGCAATCGCCTGAGAGCCGCCCACCTGGAAGACTTCTTTCACGCCGCACAGCTGTGCGGCATACAGAATCTCATCGGCAATCGGCGGGGGTGAACACAGCACCACGCGACCGCATCCGGCGATACGTGCCGGGGTAGCCAGCATCAGTACCGTCGAGAACAGCGGAGCTGAGCCACCAGGAATATATAAGCCTACCGACTGCACCGGACGGGTGATCTGCTGGCAGCGCACGCCGGGCTGGGTTTCGATATCGACCGCAGGCAGGATCTGTGCGTTGTGGAAGGTTTCAATATTGCCGACCGCAACCTGCATCGCCTGTTTCAGTTCATCGCTCAGGCGGGCTGAAGCGGCTTCCATCTGGGCTGCACTGACGCGTAATTCGGTGACTTCCGTTTTATCAAAGCGGGCACTGAGTGCACGTAAGGCATCATCACCTTGCGTCTTCACCTGCTCCAGAACGTCCTGCACCACCGCAGTGATGCTGGCGGAAGCAGAGATCGCCGGGCGTTGCAGCAGCGTTTGCTGCTGTTGTGGGCTGTTTTCAGCCCAGATAACCGGGGTATTGAAGGCGCTCATCGCTTACTCCAGCATCTTTTCAATTGGCAGCACGAGGATGGAGCTGGCACCCAGGGCTTTCAGCTTCTCCATGGTTTCCCAGAACAGGCTTTCGCTGCTCACCATGTGCATGGCGACGCGGCTCTTCTCACCCGCCAACGGCAGTACGGTTGGGCGCTCAGCACCTGGCAGCAGGGCAATCACTTCTTCCAGACGTTCGCTCGGCGCGTGCAGCATGATGTATTTGGATTCACGGGCTTTGATCACGCCCTGAATACGGGTCATCATTTTATCGACGATTTCCTGCTTCGCAGCCGGGAGTTCGCCATCACGCTGAATCAATACCGCTTTGGAACGGTAGATGACTTCCACTTCGCGCAGGCCGTTCGCTTCCAGCGTGGCACCGGTTGACACCAGGTCACAGATGGCATCTGCCAGGCCAGCACGAGGTGCAACTTCTACTGAGCCGTTCAACAGACAAGATTTAAAATTGATGCCTTTTTTGTCGAAGTACTGCTTCAACAGGTGCGGATAAGAGGTTGCGATGCGTGAGTTATTCAGGCACTCAGGGCCGGTGTACTCTTCATCTACTGGCATCGCCAGTGACAGGCGGCAACCGCCGAAATCGAGGCGACGCAGAGTGAAGTAACGCGGGTCTTCGCCCTGTGCGCGACGGTTCAGCAGCTCCTCTTCCAGCACGTTTTCCCCGACAATGCCGAGATCCACCACGCCGTCCATCACCAGGCCTGGAATATCGTCATCACGTACGCGCAGGATGTCGATCGGCATGTTTTCTGCGAAAGCGATCAGACGCTGCTGTTGTAAATTGATTTTGATGCCGCAGCGTGCCAGCAGTTCGCGTGATTCATCACTCAAACGGCCTGATTTCTGCATAGCTATGCGCAAACGGGTGTTATCTAACATGTTGTGCCTGTCCTCTTTTATTATCTTGTCTGTCAATCGTTGGGTTGCGTTCGCCCAAAAAAAAGCCCCCGGAAGATGATCTTCCGGGGGCTCTCTTTGCGCTCGCACCACTGGAAGATCCTAATCGTCTCCCAGCACACATCGCCTGAAAGACTAGTCAGGGTGATGGTGATGATGGTGGTTGAACTGAACGCGTTTCATATTAATTCCGCATGAATGAGTATTCATTGATATGGCAAATAACCTAACGAAGATAAACGCGGCTGGCAAGCATTTTTTTTCATGATGTCAGGGACTGGCTTGCGCTGCCTGCTAGCCCTAAGATAGAGCAAGGTGCAACAGAGTAAGCCGGGAGTCACTATGAAAAAAGTCGCAATCATCGGGCTAGGATGGCTGGGAATGCCGCTGGCAATGGCGCTGACGGCGCGTGGCTGGCAGGTGAACGGCAGTAAAACCACGCCAGATGGCGTGGACGCGGCCAGACGGTGTGGCATCAGTGCATTTCAGCTGGAACTGACGCCGGAAATGGTGTGCGAAGCTGAGGATCTGGATACGCTGTTTTCCGTGGATGCGTTGGTGGTGACACTGCCCGCCAGCCGCACGGTGGCCGGTGGCGAGCACTACATGCAAGCCGTACAAAATGTGGTGGATACCGCGCTGGCGCACAAAGTCCCGCGTATTGTGTTTACCAGTTCGACTTCGGTCTATGGCTCAGTGGCCGGGGTAGTGAAAGAGAACAGTCCGCTCCAGGGTGACACCACCGCGGGAAAAAATTTGATTGAGCTGGAAAACTGGCTGCACGATCTGCCGGGTACGCAGGTAGACATTGTGCGTCTTGCGGGTCTGGTGGGGCCGAAACGCCATCCGGGCCGTTTCCTCGCGGGAAAAACGGATTTAGATGCCGGTTCGCATGTGGTGAACCTGGTGCATCTGGACGATGTGGTGGATGCGATTATGCTGCTGCTGCAAACGCCAAAAGGAGGGCGCGTTTACAACCTCTGCGCGCCCCAGCACCCTTCACGGGATACGTTCTACCCCAGCGTCACCCGTCAACTGGGTTTGACGCCGCCACAGTTCCTGCCTTCAGTGGCGCAAGACAAAGGTAAGATCGTGGATGGATCGCGCATTTGTCAGGAGCTGGGCTTTGAATATACCTACAGTGATCCAGTGACAATGCCACTGGAGTGACCCCGATTGATTTATCTCACAACCAAGGACAGAGAAGTGGCAATAACGATTCCCGATGCATTAATCCCGGCCGATCCCCGTTTTGGCTGCGGCCCATCGCTGATCAATCTAGATGATTTAACCCAGTTGGCGGCCCGTGGGCCACACCTGCTGGGCACCAGCCATCGTAAGCTGCCTGTGCGCCAGCTGTGTGGCGAAATTCAGGAAAATCTGCGTACTTTGCTGAATGTCCCTGAAGATTACGCCATCGTGCTGGGTAACGGTGGCGCTACGCTGGTGTTTGATATGGTGGGATTAGGGCTGGTGAAATCCCACATCACCCACTATGTATGCGGTGAATTTTCCCAGAAGTGGCACCAGGCCTCCGCGCGGGTTCCCTGGATCACGGCGCAGGCAGTGGTGGCGGAAAATGGTCAGCCCAACGTGCCACAGGCGGATGCGCGTGCGGATGTTGTCACCTGGACCTTGAATGAAACCTCCACCGGCGTGATGAACAGCCAGCTGCCTGCGGTGGCAGAAGGGTGTTTACTGGCGGTGGATGCCACCAGCGGAGCGGGGCAAATTGCGTGCGATCTCTCCCGCGTCGACCTGTTCTTCTTCTCGCCACAGAAAGTGTTTGCCAGTGAAGGTGGTCTGTTTGTGGCTATCCTGTCTCCGGCAGCGCAGGCGCGCATTGCCGAAGTGGCGGCCACCGCAGGGCGTTACATTCCGGTGTTTGCTGACTGGCGTCTGGCGCTGAGCAATGGCAAACAGCAGCAGACTTACAACACCCCCGCGACCGTGACGCTGTTCCTGTTCGCGGAGCAGCTCAAACGTATGAATCAGGTAGGTTTTGCCGCCGTTGAGCACCTGGCAGGCGAAAAGGCCCAGTTGATCTATCAATGGGCGCAAAACAGCGACTATCTGACGCCGTATGTGGAAAATGAAGCCGCGCGTTCCACCACGGTGTGTACGGTTGATGTTAGCGATGCCATTAACGTGGAGAAGCTGACGGATTACCTGAATGCGCAGCGTCTGGTGTATGGCATTGAGGGATACCGTGGATTGGGGCGTAACCAGCTGCGTATTGCCATCTTCCACAATATCGCGCTGGAGGATCTGCAAAAGCTGACGCAGTTGATTGATTTCCTCGTGGCCAGCGGCGAGTTTAACGCCGCATAACGGCCCGGACTCTGGCCTGACACAGAGGCCAGAGTCCCCAGGGTTAAGGGCGTGGATTCATACTCTGAGAGAGTGCCGGCACTTCGGCCAGGCCCGCGCCTTTCACCTTCAGCGCTAATGCTACGTTGCGGTGCAGGGTAATGCTGACCGCAGCAAGTAACGCAGGCAGCGCCAGTACGAAGAAGATGGCCCCTTCCGCCGGAAACGCGCCCATCAAAATACCCCCCATAGAAGAGCTGAGGATGGCGCCAATGCGGCCAATACCGTGCATCCAACTTACCCCGGTGGCACGAATTTCCGTGGGATAGAAGGCCGGTGCATACACCTGCAAACCATTTTGCGCGCCGTTAATGCACATGCCGGTGAAGAAAATCAGCACGCCTAACGTTGTCCCGCTGAAGCCAAACACCCCTTGCATTATCAGGCACAGACAGCCGATAAAATAGACCACCGCCATGACATAGCGCGGACGCATTTTATCCATCAAGGCACCGACAATAATGCCGCCCACCGGACCACCTAACTGGAATAAACCGGCAATGATCGCCGCTTGTTCAAGGGAGATACCGCCAGAACGCATAATGGTCGGCAACCAGCCATTCAGCAGGTAAATCACGAACAGGCCCATAAAATAGGTCAGCCACAGGATCACAGTGCCACGGGCAAAGCCGTGACGGAACAGCTCGCCAATGGTGCCACGGCGTTTTACTTCCGGGGAATTCAGGATAAAGGCATCATCGGGTTGGAAGTGTCCCCCCATACGGTTCAGCAACGCGGCAATGCGTTCACGCGGGGCTTTACGCACCACCAGATTCAGTACCGATTCAGGCAGTAGCCAGAACAATACCGGCAGCAAAATAAGCGGGATTGTGCCACCAAAAATCAGCACTGCTTGCCAGTTATAGTGGTTGAGCAGGGCGGCAGCAATAAATCCGCCGAGGCCAGAGCCAATATTAAAACCGCTAAACATCAGGGTGATCATGAATCCTTTGCGCCGTTCTGGCATGTATTCGGAGATCAAGGTTACGCAGTTCGGCATCACCGCACCCAATCCCAATCCGGCAATAAAGCGCAACAGCGCCATCTCCACCGGAGAACGTGCCAGCGCGCACACCAGGCTAAAGGCGGCGAACACCAGCACGGAGTAAAGAATGGTGCGTTTACGGCCAAAGCGGTCTGAGAGTGGCCCGGCAATCAGTGCACCCAGTGCGACACCAAACATGGCGGCACCGAGGATCGGGCCCATCGCCGCTTTGCTGATGCCCCAGCCCTCAATCAGGGCCGGGGCGATAAAGCCCATGACGGCGGCATCGTAGCCGTCGAACATAATGATCACCAGGCACAGAATCAGCACGCGCCACTGGAAGGGGGAGATAGGGTGATCGTCGATCCACGACTTCACATTGATCAGGTTATTACGCTTCATAGGGACGCTCTCTGTGGTGCCGCTGAGGGCAGTTATTGTTGTGATGAGAGAAAATTTCAGTCCCCACGTTAAGCGCGAGCGCCGCGTGGTGTCAGTCGCAAAAGGCTTTTAGAGGTATGAGTTGGGTTTATACTGTGATGGATTTAACAGTGTGCAGCTATCTGGAAAGCCCGAATTACGGGCTTGTGGTTAAACTTTTTTTTAGAGATCTATGCGTTTCATTTAAAACCATCGGCAACGACTTCATGGATGCAGGTCAGCAGGGCGGTGGTTGCCGGGGAGTGCAGCGCTCCCTGACGGAAGGTTAGCCCGATCTCCCGGCGGGTGTCAGGCAGCTTCAAAGAGAGCTGGCGCAGGACACCCGCTTTCACTTCAAAATCCAGCTGCTGTGAGGAAACCGCCGCCACCATATCCGAATTCAGTAGCAGTCCACGTACGATGGCGAGATCGCCGCTTTCAACCACGGGCGTTGGGGCATCCATTCCGGCCTGCTGAAATGCGCCGTCCAACAGATGGCGGGCGGGCGAGTTGCTGCGCGGCAAGATCCACTGTACCTGGCTTAATGCGCTGGCGCCTGGCGGTTTGCTACAGAGCGGGTGATTCTGGCGCACCAGCAGGATCAACTCCTCGTCGAACAGCGTCTGATTATGAATATCGAGAATGGCCTCATCATGGCGGAGTGCGCCAAGAATAAAATCAACCTCTCCGGCCCGCAGTTCGGTGATCAGCGTGCTGAAAGCACTCTCATTGGTGACGATATGAATACCGGGATGACGTGCAATCAGCCGGGCGATGGCTAGCGGCAGCAGGCGGCTGCGGCTGAGCGGTAGCGCGCCAATATTCACCGTTCCGGTAAGAATCCCCTGGCGCGCAGCCAGCTCGTCGGGAATATGGCGGATCTCATTCAGTGCGCGGCTGATCACCGGGGCCATCTCGCGTCCGGCAGCGGTGGGCATCATGCCCTTTGGCGTACGGCGAAACAGCACCATCCCGGCCCCTTTCTCCAGCACTTTCAGCGCGGCGCTGACTGCCGGTTGGCTGATACCCAGCGAGCTGGCGACGCTTTGCGTGTGGTGCAGACGGCATAAGGCGAGAAAAATCTGCAAGCGTCGCAGGTTAAACAGCCACACCGGTTCGGCCTCATCGCGGCGGTCCTGTTTTAGCCGACTGAGCAGCGCTGGCACCTGATGCAGTTCGGCAATGGCACGCTGGGCGCGGGGTAAAATCGCCTTCCCCAGCTCGGTTAATAACATCCCGCTGGCCTGGCGTTCGAACAGCGGCACCGCCAGATTGTGTTCCAGATCACGTATCGAACGGGTGATGGCTGACTGGGTGCGAAATAAATTCTCCGCAGCTTCAGACACGGTTCCCCGGTCGGCTATCATGCAAAAAGCACGTATTTGCATGATTTTAATTATTTTATCTTCTGATTTCTTTTTCATGTCTGTGCAGGATGTACAAGAGAGCGTGATCACAACATAAATAAAAATCATAGCCTGCGCAATGAAAGGCATTATCCCGCCCCTGATGCCGCGTGTCAGGATGAAAAAAACAGTCAATGCGGGAATGAAAAATGGAAAACAACACCAAGAAAAGTGCCCTTGTGGTTAGCGCTCACTCAGCAGATTTCGTCTGGCGTGCGGGCGGTTCTATCGCGCTGCATGCGGCACAGGGTTATGACGTCCATGTGGTGTGTCTCTCGTTTGGTGAGCGCGGTGAGTCGGCCAAACTGTGGCGTAAAGGGAATATGACTGAGGCGCTGGTAAAACAGCATCGTCGTGCAGAAGCGGAAGCGGCAGCGGAGATCCTCGGAGCCAGTATTGAGTTCTTCGACTTAGGCGATTATCCGCTGCGTGCAGACAAAGAGACACTGTTCCGTCTGGCGGATGTCTACCGTAAGGTGCAACCGCACTTTGTACTGACGCACTCCGTTGCTGACCCGTACAACTACGATCATCCGCTGGCGGCAAATCTGGCGCAGGAAGCGCGCATCATCGCACAGGCAGAAGGCTATCGCCCAGGTGAAACCATTGTTGG
The DNA here is from genome assembly GCF_000295955.2 of Pantoea sp. A4. GTDB lineage: Bacteria > Pseudomonadota > Gammaproteobacteria > Enterobacterales > Enterobacteriaceae > Pantoea > Pantoea multigeneris. The sequence goes on along the minus strand of NZ_ALXE01000019.1, from coordinate 423,466 downwards.
CGCGCCGCCGGTTTACAGCTTTGAGCCGCATCAGCCAGAGCAGTGCAACTGGAAGCCCGATGTGCTGCTGGATATCACTTCGGTGTGGGATAAGAAGTACGCCGCGATCCAGTGTATGGCGGGACAAGAACACCTGTGGGAGTACTACACCCGCGTCGCGTTACAGCGCGGTGTTCAGGCGAAGCGCAACATCGGTATCACCAGCGGGCGCGACATCACCCACGGTGAAGGCTACCAGAGTCTGTTCCCACGCGTAACGGAGAATCTGTCATGAGCCTGCCAGGAAAAAAAGGGGTTGTGGTGCGTAATATTGCGCGCGCCGACCAAAGCCTGATGGCCGATTTTGCCCGCTACGGTGTAGCGACAGTGCATGAAGCGCAGCAGCGTCAGGGATTACTGGACGTGCGGGTACGCCCGGTACAGCAAAACCGCGCCATTGCGGGCAGCGCGGTCACCGTGCTGGTCTCGCCAGGGGATAACTGGATGTTCCACGTCGCCGTGGAGCAGTGCCAGCCCGGTGATGTGCTGGTGGTTGCACCGACCTCTGAATGTCACGATGGTTTCTTTGGCGACCTGTTAGCGACGTCACTCCAGGCGCGTGGTGTGGTAGGCCTGGTGGGTGATATCGGTATCCGCGACAGCCAGACATTGCGTGAAATGAACTTCCCGGTCTGGTCGCGTGCGGTGTATGCGCAGGGGACGGTGAAAGCCACGCTGGGGTCAGTCAATGTGCCCGTGGTGTGCGCCGGCCAACTGGTGACGCCAGGCGATGTGGTGATTGCCGATGATGATGGCGTGGTGATTGTGCCGCGTGAGCAGGCACAGCAGGTTAGCCTGGCCGCGCAGAAACGTGTGGATGCGGAAGAGGGTAAACGTCAGCGCCTGGCAGCCGGTGAGCTGGGGCTGGATATCTACCAGATGCGTGGCACGCTGGCAGAAAAGGGCCTGCGCTACTTCGATACCGTTGAACAATTGCAGAACGACGCATGAAACAGACGCTGATCCCCTGTGTAATGATGCGCGGCGGTACCTCGAAAGCCGCCTGCTTCCTGGCGAGCGATCTGCCCGCAGACGCCGCACTGCGCGATCGGGTGCTGTTGGCGGTGATGGGTTCGCCCGACAAACGCCAAATTGACGGCCTGGGCGGCGCAGATCCGCTGACCAGTAAAGTGGCGATCGTTAGCCCTTCCACGCGCAGTGATGCTGATGTTGATTACCTGTTTGCCCAGGTCAACGTAGATAAAGCCGTGGTCGATTATGGCCAGAACTGCGGTAATGTGCTGGCGGCGGTGGGCCCGTTTGCAATCGAAAAAGGGCTGGTTGCCGCGCAGGGCGATCGCACGCGCGTACGTATTTTCATGGTGAATACCGGGCAGGTTGCCGAAGCGGAAATTGCAACACCTGAAGGTAGCGTCGAGTATGAAGGTGATACGCGCATTGACGGCGTGCCGGGCTATGCCGCTCAGCAGATCCTCAACTTCCAGGATATTGCGGGTTCAAGCTGTGGCGCGTTACTGCCCACCGGGCAGCCGCGTGACACCTTTGATGGCATAGAAGTGACCTGTATCGATAACGGTATGCCGGTGGTGCTGATTCGTGCCGCCGATCTGGGCCGCAGTGGATTAGAAAGTCGCGAACAGTTAGATAATGACGCGGAACTGAAGGCGCGGCTGGAATCCATTCGCTTGCAGGCGGGGCCAAAAATGCAGCTGGGTGATGTTGCTCAGCGCACGGTGCCAAAAATGACCCTGGTGGCCGCACCTCAGCAGGGAGGCGCGCTGACCACGCGCACCTTTATTCCTCACCGCTGCCATGCATCGATTGGCGTACTGGGCGCGGTGAGTGTCGCCACTGCCTGTTTGATCGACGGCAGTATTACCGCTGGCGTTGCGCAGGTGAGTAGCGCGCTGAATCAGCAGTTGGCGGTGGAACATCCCAGCGGGGAGTTCAGTGTGATGTTGCAGCGGGATGCCGCAGGACAAGTGATTAACAGCGGGCTCATTCGTACCGCGCGCTTGCTGTTTGACGGTCGCGTTGCCGTGCCGGGATCGCTCTGGCAGGGCCATTAAGGAGGCGTTATGGCTGAAATTGCCATTATTGGATTTGGTGAGGCGGGCAGTGTTTATGCTGCCGATCTCGCCGCCGCTGGCGTGCGAATCTGGGATAAAAAGCTGCTCAGTGCTGAAGGCGAGGCGATGCGCCAGCGTGCTGAAGAACTGAACGTAACACCGGCTCGCAGTGCGGCTGAAGCCGTACAGGGGGTTAAGTGGGTGCTGTCATTAGTCACCGCAGGCAGTGCCGCAGAGGTGGCTCAGGAGCTGGCTCCGTTGTTACAACCTGGGCAAATCCTGTTGGATTTCAACTCCGTGGCCCCGGAAACCAAGCGCCGTTCGGCCCAGGTTGTGGCAGGCGGGGCCGGGGATTATCTCGACGTGGCGGTGATGGCTCCGGTGCCGCCGAAGCGGCTGGCGACACCGCTGTTGATCGGGGGGACTCAGGCTGAGCGGGTTGCACTTCGCCTGACTGAGTTGGGTTGCAACGCCCGTGCGGCCAGCGCTCAGGTGGGGGAAGTCTCTGCCATCAAGATGTGTCGCAGTGTGATGATCAAAGGCCTTGAAGCCCTGACCACCGAGTGCCTGCGCGCCGCGCGTCTGTATGGCGTTGAAGCCCCGGTACTGAACTCCCTGCACGCCAGCTTTCCCTCTTTAGGCTGGGACGACCAACTGCCACACTATTTGATTAGCCGCGTCGCGGAACATGGCGTGCGCCGTTCAGAAGAGATGCAGGAAGTGGTGAAAACGTTGCAGGATGTCGGGTTGAGCGGAGTGATGAGTCAGGCAACCAGTGAATTACAAGGCGAGCTACCGGCGCAGTTAGCACAGCGTCAATTGCGTTACAGCGATTTAGTGCCGTTTGTCTGGCAGGATGTGGCGGATAAGCTGGCAAAAAGCTAAGTGAAATAACAGAGAGAGAAGCCCCGCCCGTTACAGCAAACGGGCGGGGCTTTTTGCATTAACGGGTGTTGTACTCTGCTTCTGCAGCGGCAAAGCGGGCTTGTGCTTCATCTGAAGGTTCGCGACCCATCAGGCTGATCGCTACAATCGCGATGCTGGCAAACAGGAAGCCAGGGATGATTTCGTACAGGCCCAGCCATGCGTACTGTTTCCAGACCAGCACGGTGGCTGCACCAATCACCATACCTGCCAGCGCACCGTTGCGCGTCATGCGTTTCCAGCACACGCCAAACAGGATTACCGGACCAAATGCGGCACCGAAGCCTGCCCAGGCGTAGCTCACCAGACCCAGCACGCGGTTATCCGGGTTAGATGCCAGCGCAATCGCAATCAGTGCGACCAGCAACACCATCAGACGACCTACCCACACCAGCTCTTTCTGGCTGGCATTTTTACGCAGGAAGCCTTTATACAGGTCTTCGGTCAGGGCACTTGAGCACACCAACAGCTGGCAGCTCAGGGTTGACATGACGGCGGCCAGAATCGCGGAAAGCAGGATGCCGGCAATCCACGGGTTGAACAGAATACGCGCCAGTTCAATGAAGATACGCTCGCCGTTCTGGCTCACGCCCGCCGCCTGATCCGGGTGATTCTCAAAGTAGGCGATACCGAAGAAGCCTACTGCCACGGCACCCGCGAGGCACAGGATCATCCACGTCATGCCGATACGGCTGGCAGTGCGGATGGAGTGGTGCGAATCCGCAGCCATAAAGCGCGCCAGAATGTGTGGCTGACCAAAGTAACCCAGACCCCAGCCCAGCAGCGAGACCACCGCGACAAAGTTCAGGCCTTTCAGCATATCGAGGTTTTCCAGGCTCTTGGCTTCAATGACGGCCATTGAATCTGACAGGCCGCCAACGGCCACAATCACCATCACTGGCGTCAGAATCAAGGCGAAAATCATCAGGCTGGCCTGCACGGTATCGGTCCAGCTGATCGCCAGGAAACCGCCGATCAGGGTGTATAGGATCGTGGCTGCGGCACCGGCCCAGATGGCGGTTTCGTAGCTCATGCCGAAGGTGCTTTCAAACAGACGTGCGCCCGCTACCACGCCTGAGGCACAGTAGATGGTGAAGAAGATCAGGATAATGACTGCGGAGATGACGCGCAGAATTTTGTTATGGTCTTCAAAACGGCTGGTGAAAAAGTCTGGCAAGGTAAGGGCATTATTGTGGTGCTCGGTTTGCACGCGCAGGCGTCCGGCAACAATTTTCCAGTTCAGCCATGCACCGATGGTCAGGCCGATGGCAATCCAGCTTTCCGAGATACCAGAGAGGAAAATGGCCCCAGGCAAGCCCATCAGCAGCCAGCCGCTCATATCGGAAGCACCTGCTGAAAGTGCGGTGACTACGCTGCCCAAACTGCGGCCACCCAGGATGTAGTCGTCAAAGTTTTTGGTTGAGCGGTAAGCAATTAAGCCAATCAGCACCATGCCAAGGATGTAGACCACAAAGGTCACCAGCAAGGGGGTACTTACATTCATCAGTCTCTCCACTTTTTGTTGTCATTTCCACAGTGAAATCGCGTTGTGCTGCTGCGCCGGAACGAGGCGACAGTGAATAATTTTCTTCACACAGGCGTAGGCCGGGCCTTCCACTGAGGCGCGGTATCCTGCCGTAAAGGCGAATTCAGCACAATGGATTTAACACAGCAGTTACTGTGATTTCACTCTTTCAAAATAAATTAATGCTCATAGGTTGCACCAGGTCACACTTCCGGGGTTGCGCTTGGTTTTATAACCCTAAGACCGCTCTGTAACTGGGTGTGAAAGTTGGCGGGGATTTTGCAGCAATAACCGTGCCGTCTCTGAATCTGGTAAATATTTCACCGTTTAGCGGTCTGGTTCACACCTGTAATTATCTGGGTTGCACAAAGTTGCAACATAAGTGATATTGCTGCCCAGGCCGTTATAACGACATTAAGGAGCTGAAAAGTCATGGGCACGACCACCATGGGGGTAAAGCTGGATGAAGCCACCCGCGAGCGTATTAAACAGGCAGCACAGCGCATTGATCGCACACCACACTGGCTGATCAAACAGGCGATTTTTAACTATCTTGGCCAGCTGGAAGCCAGTGATAGCCTGCCGGAGATTCCGTTACAGGCGCTGGCAGGTGACGCTGAAGAGGGCGTTCCTGAAGAAGTGCATCAGCCCTTCTTGTCGTTTGCTGAACAAATTCTGCCACAGACCGTGGCACGTGCGGCCATCACTGCCGCCTGGCGTCGCCCCGAGACAGAAGCGGTGCCAATGCTGCTGGAACAGGCGCGGTTGCCAAAGGCTCAGGCGGAGAAAACCTACCAGTTAGCCTATCAACTGGCAGACAAGCTGCGGCACCAAAAGGGTGCAACGGGACGCGCCGGCATGGTGCAAAGTTTGCTGCAAGAGTTCTCGCTTTCCTCGCAGGAAGGTGTGGCGTTGATGTGCCTGGCGGAAGCGCTGTTGCGTATTCCCGATAAGCCGACGCGTGATGCGCTGATTCGCGACAAAATCAGCAACGGTAACTGGCAATCACACCTTGGGCGTAGCCCATCCCTGTTCGTCAATGCGGCGACCTGGGGCTTGCTGTTCACCGGGCGCCTGGTATCGACCCACAATGAAGCCAACCTCTCACGCTCTCTGAATCGTATCATCGGCAAAAGCGGTGAACCGCTGATCCGCAAAGGTGTGGATATGGCGATGCGCCTGATGGGCGAGCAGTTTGTAACCGGAGAAACCATCGCTCAGGCGCTGGCAAATGCGCGCAAGCTGGAAGATAAAGGCTTCCGTTACTCTTATGACATGCTGGGGGAAGCGGCGCTCACCGCCAGCGATGCGAAAGCCTATCTGCTCTCTTACCAGCAGGCGATCCATGCCATTGGTAAGGCGTCTAACGGGCGTGGCATTTATGAAGGGCCGGGGATCTCAATCAAGCTTTCGGCACTGCATCCGCGTTACAGCCGTGCGCAGTATGAACGCGTCATGGAAGAGCTGTATCCGATCCTCAAATCCCTGACCCTGCTGGCCCGCAGTTATGACATTGGTATCAATATTGATGCTGAAGAGGCAGATCGCCTTGAGCTGTCCCTCGACCTGCTGGAGAAACTTTGCTTCGAGCCTGAGCTGGAAGGCTGGAACGGCATCGGCTTTGTTATCCAGGCCTACATGAAACGCTGCCCAATGGTGATTGATTACCTGATCGATCTGGCACAGCGTAGCCGCCGTCGCCTGATGATCCGCCTGGTGAAGGGGGCCTATTGGGATAGCGAAATCAAACGTGCTCAGGTGGAAGGCCTTGAGGGCTACCCGGTTTATACCCGTAAGGTCTACACCGACATCTCTTATCTGGCCTGCGCGCGTAAGTTGCTGGCCGTGCCAAACCTGATCTACCCACAATTCGCGACCCATAACGCCCACACCCTGGCGACGATCTACCAACTGGCGGGGAATAACTACTATCCTGGTCAGTATGAGTTCCAGTGCCTGCACGGCATGGGTGAACCGCTGTATGAGCAGGTGGTAGGCAAAGTGGCCGATGGCAAGCTCAACCGTCCTTGCCGCATCTATGCACCTGTGGGAACGCACGAAACCCTGCTGGCTTACCTGGTGCGACGCCTGCTGGAGAATGGCGCGAACACCTCGTTTGTTAACCGCATTGCCGATACCTCACTGCCGCTGGAAGATCTGGTGGCCGATCCGGTCTCTGAAGTGGAAAAACTGGCGCAGAATGAAGGCGCCGTTGGCTTACCCCATCCGAAGATCCCGTTACCGCGCGACCTTTACGGTGAGAAACGTGTTAACTCCAGCGGTATCGATATGGCGAACGAGCATCGTCTGGCTTCGCTCTCCAGTGCAGTACTGAACAGCGCGGCACAACCGTGGCAAGCACAGCCGATGATCGATGCTGAACTGCAAGCGGGTGACAGCCGGGCGCTGACCAACCCAGCGGCACCGGGGGATATCGTCGGGTATGTGCGTGAGGCTAGCGCAGAGGAAGTGTCTCTGGCGCTGGATGCGGCAGTGAATGCCGGTCCAATCTGGTTTGCAACGCCGCCGCAGGAACGTGCCGCGATCCTCGAACGCGCCGCCCAGTTAATGGAAGGTCAAATTCAGCAGTTAATCGGTATTCTGGTGCGCGAAGCCGGTAAGACCTACAACAACGCCATCGCTGAGGTGCGTGAAGCGGTCGACTTCCTTTACTACTATGCGGGCATGGTGCGTGATGATTTTGATAACGATACCCATCGTCCGTTAGGCCCGGTCGTGTGCATCAGCCCGTGGAACTTCCCATTGGCCATCTTTACCGGTCAGATAGCCGCTGCGCTGGCGGCAGGCAACAGCGTGCTGGCAAAACCGGCAGAACAAACGCCACTGATTGCTGCGCAGGCGGTACAGATCCTGCTGGAAGCGGGTGTGCCGGCAGGTGTACTGCAACTGTTACCAGGTTTGGGTGAGACAGTGGGGGCGCAGCTGACGGGTGATGAGCGCGTGCGCGGCGTGATGTTTACGGGGTCTACGGCCGTAGCTACGTTGCTGCAACGCAATCTGGCGGGACGTCTCGATCCCCAGGGGCGACCAACCCCACTGATTGCCGAAACCGGGGGAATGAATGCCATGATCGTTGACTCCTCAGCGCTGACAGAACAAGTGGTGGTGGATATTGTCGCTTCCGCATTTGACAGTGCCGGTCAGCGTTGTTCTGCGCTGCGTCTGCTGTGTATTCAGGAAGATGTGGCCGATCACACGCTGAAAATGCTGCGCGGTGCCATGGCCGAGTGCCGTATGGGGAACCCGGAGCGTCTCTCAACCGATATTGGTCCGGTGATCGACAGTGAGGCGAAGGAGAATATCGAACGCCACATCCAGGGGATGCGTAACAAAGGCTTCAAGGTCTATCAGGCCGTGCAGGATGTGCCGGAAGACAGCCGTGAATGGCAAACCGGCACCTTTATCAAGCCAACCCTGATTGAGCTGGATCAGGTAGGCGATCTGGATCGTGAAGTGTTTGGTCCGGTGCTGCATGTGGTGCGCTTTGGTCGTAACGCACTGCCGCAGATCCTCGAACACATCAATCATTCCGGATATGGCCTGACGCTGGGCGTGCATACCCGTATTGATGAGACCATTGCGCAAGTGGTGGCGGGCGCTAAAGTCGGTAATCTCTACGTTAACCGTAACATGGTGGGTGCGGTGGTTGGCGTACAACCCTTTGGTGGCGAAGGGCTTTCCGGCACCGGACCGAAAGCGGGTGGTCCGCTGTATCTGTACCGTCTGTTGGCAAGCCGCCCGGAGCAGGGATTGCGTAAAACCTTTGATCGTCAGGATGCTGAGCGCCCGGTTGACAGCACACTGCGCCCAACGTTGTTAGCCGCCCATCAGGCGTTAAGCGACTGGGCCAGCGCGAAAGGCCATAGCGCACTGGCCGCGCTATGCCAGCACTACGCTGAACTGGCGCAGTCGGGCACGGTGCGTTTGCTGCCAGGTCCAACCGGTGAACGTAACACCTTCAGCTTGCTGCCGCGTGAACGGGTGCTGGCGCTGGCGGACAACGAGCAGGATGCGCTGATCCAGCTAGCGGGGATCACCAGTGTCGGCACGAAGGCGCTGTGGGAAGATGACAGCCTGCATCGTACGCTGTTCAGTCAGTTGCCTGCGGCGGTACAGCAGCAGATTACGCTACAGACCCATCCGTTACAGGGTGAGTTTGATGCGGTTGTTTATCATGGCGATGCAGACCAACTGCGCACGCTGTGTGAGCAAGTGGCTTCTCGTGAGGGTGCGATCGTCTCTGTGCAGGGCTTTGCCCGAGGAGAGACGGAGCTGTTGCTGGAGCGGTGGTTGATTGAGCGTTCTTTGAGCGTCAATACCGCGGCTGCTGGCGGGAATGCCAGCCTGATGACCATCGGTTAACGCCAATATTGGTTTGATGCATGAAAAACCGCTCTTCGGAGCGGTTTTTTTGTCCTTACAGCAAATAATTACGCGATGCTTACAGGGCGGCAGCTTTTTTTTGATAATGATAATCGATATCATTGATGAACTAACGTTTATTTACCTTTCTGCTTAATTTATTCTTAATTGCGAGATTTAAGGAATGTTTCTCCCGTTTCTCACCTTGTTGCGCGAAGGGCTGGAAGCCACATTGCTGGTGAGTCTGTTCGCCAGTTATTTTCGTCGCAGCGATAACGCCCAATGGTTTCCGCTGCTGTGGACGGTGGTGCTGCTGGCGCTGGTTTGCAGCCTGAGTATCGGCATTCTTTCCAACACGGCACAGAAGCCGCTTGCACCTCACAATGTGGCGCTGTTTGAGGGCGCGGTTGCACTGTTGGCTATGTTGATGTTGTCGATTTTGACCCTCAGATCCACGCAATACGGTCAGACAGGTTTCAGCCTGGCGCTGCTATTTACTGTTTTCCTTGCGGTGATGCGTGAGGGATTATCGGCGGTGCACTACTTAACCTATATCTTTACTGTGAATAGCAGTAACGCGGCGGCAGCGGGAGCGGTTTTTGGTCTGGCCCTGGCGTTACTGGGCGGCGTGGTGCTCTATCTGCTCGGTGGCTGGTTATCTGAACGGCGTTTTACGCGCGTTGCTGACGTCCTGCAAATGCTGATTGCGGCGGGATCTGCCTCTGGCATGGTACGCGCATTCGCCCATGCGGGTTGGTGGCCATATTGGCAGGATATCGTGTTCGATTTAACGCGGCTAATACCGAAAGATTCTGTATTAGCCGCGGTATTAGCGGGTAGCCTTGGATTGCAGGCTTGCGCCAGCCTGAGCGAAGCTGCTGCTTATTTGTTCTATCTGCTCGCAGTATTGACCTGCCTTTGGTTAAGGCGGCCAAAACAGGCGGCGTAATAAACTGACAGATTACCGTTGCGTTTATATTTCATTCGCAGAACTGCGCATTCCTTTATCACCCCGCTTTTTGCTTAAAATTCATTTTTGTTGTTGGAATGTAAAAATAGTGATTGCAAAGCACCTGCAATATGGTGCAGTTTATTACTCATAGGCTGAGCAAATGTGTTGATGTATCACACTGGAGTTCGCGCATGAGATGGTCCGCAAATGGACAGGCAGTAACCCTTCAGACATCGCTTTTAACGGTGAGAGACTTTTTCTCTGACCTCATTTCAACACTGTTTTGGTTGTATTTTACACTCTATTCTCTTTTTACCCGGTGCGCTTACACGGTACATTGCTGTGTCAGCACACTTATCTCCACGTTCCTGTACGGCTTAAAAGGAAGCCAAGTAAACCTCTAAAGCGTTCACGTAATCGCTCGGGCGGATGGCCTGCGCGGGAAATGAAACCAACTGTAAGGTGCCACTATGGGAAGACAGAAAGCAGTGATCAAAGCGCGTCGTGAAGCCAGAAGAGTGCTTCGTAATGACTCACGTAGTCATCGTCAGCGTGAGGAAGAATCGGTCACTTCGCTGGTGCAACTGGGAGGACTGGATTCAATTGGCATGGCGCGTGATGTGCGCGACGGTAGCCCAATTGAAGCTCGTAATGAAGCCCAGGCGCATTATCTCAACGCCATAGAAACGAAACAGCTCATTTTCGCAACCGGTGAAGCGGGCTGCGGGAAAACCTGGATCAGTGCTGCGAAAGCGGCCGAGGCCCTGATACATAAGGATATCGACAGGATTATTGTTACACGACCGGTCTTGCAGGCCGACGAAGATCTTGGCTTCTTGCCAGGGGATATCTCCGAGAAGTTTGCGCCTTATTTCCGGCCGGTCTATGACGTTCTGGTTAAACGTCTGGGTGCTTCCTTTATGCAGTATTGCCTGCGTCCCGAAATTGGTAAGGTGGAAATTGCACCGTTTGCCTATATGCGTGGACGTACCTTTGAGAACGCGGTAGTGATTCTTGATGAGGCGCAAAACGTCACTGCTGCACAGATGAAAATGTTCCTTACCCGCTTGGGTGAGAACGTCACAGTCATTGTGAACGGCGATATTACTCAGTGTGACTTGCCTGCTCATGTCCCGTCTGGCCTTGCTGATGCGCTGGCGCGCTTCACTGAGGATGAGATGATTGGCGTGGTGCGTTTCGGCAGAGACGACTGTGTCCGTTCACAACTTTGCCAGCGAACCCTGATGGCCTATGCCTGATTTCGCAGTGTAGCAACCACCAACCCGGCCCCGGCCGGGTTTTTTTATTGGTTAAAACTTTATAATACGACGCGGTTTTTGTGTAAAAAACGGAGTTTCACAACGGTATGAATCAATGGAAAAAGTTCATCGTGGCAGGATTTATCGTTATCGTGAGCATTATTCTGGCAGATTTCAGTATGCAAAAAAGAGCAGAGCAACCCAGAGGGTATTCGCAGGCTAATCTTTGGTTATATTATTTTTACACCGATAAGGAAATACGTGATGCGCCGCGAGTTGCGCATCAGTATCATTTCACTTTCTCGGCGCAAGATGGTGCTAAACCGCAGGATAGCAGCATCGTTTACAGCGCTGATGCTAACACGGCTGATTTGGCTGACTATCTTCAAAGCCTGGGTTACATCAGGTTAGAAAGTGAAGGGGCGATTGATAAATGGGGTCGTGAAGGCGAATTAACCCCTTATTTTACCCTCACCAGGGAGCCAGTGCAGCGTAATGTCATTTTGACGCGCACTGAGTTCAAATAATCGGAGCCATTAGAGAAAACTGGCATCCGTTGAGGTCAGTTTTATTGTATTACCACCCAGTCATTCCCTTTGCTATCAGGGCGCGAGCATCAAACCGTCATCGTCAGACCACGGCGGCATGGCATGAGATGATCATGACGCTTTAATGAGGTCGAAGGCGTTAAAACTTTACAATGTCAACATGCCGATCTCTTCAATATCCGCAGTGGGATTCACTTCCCGCACTGCGGCGAGGAAAGAGGCAAAGTTGGCATTAAACAGCGATGCGTTGTGCACAAAACGCACCTCTTGTTCGTGGTGATCTTCGCGATAGCGAACTGCCCAGACATGGCGTTCGCCGATTTGTACTGAGGTGGCTTTGATACGGACAATGGCACTGAGGCGGATCTTTTTAGTTTCCTGCCTGCGCCTCTGGTAAAGATAGTCCGCATCAAAAAAATAACGTTCCCGCCGTATACCCAGCTTTTCTAACAGCCAGGCATTTTGTGAAATTTGCAGTGGCTCACCGCTACGATAATCTGCTGTCGTGTTGTCACGAATGCGATGGATTAATTTTCTCACCAGCAGGAAAAACAGCAGCAGTAGCAGCAATGACAGTAGCGGAATAACGGCTTGCATGGTCTGATCCTTCAGAAAATCCGTTCAGGCAGGATACTTTACTTTGTTGCGGCCAACGGGGCAAAGTCAGAAGACATCAGAAACAAAAAAGCCCCAGACCTGAGTCTGGGGCTTCTTGTATGTAGTGCCGTTATTTCTGCTGTCTGGAAACCTCAACGTTCAAGGTATCAGCTAACGTCCTACTCAATATGGCGGTGAGAGGGGGATTCGAACCCCCGATACGTTGCCGTATACACACTTTCCAGGCGTGCTCCTTCAGCCACTCGGACATCTCACCATATTTTTCTTTGCTGGCCTCGCTGGGCCAACGGGGCGCTACTATAGGGAGTCCGCCTGTTTCACGCAAGCACTATTTTTCTCTTTTGTTCTATTCGCTTAAGTCGTGAGCGAGTCGCTATAGATTACAGCAATTCGGTTATTTCCCCTTCTAAATCTCAGGCTGTTGTCACAGAGCTGTCATAAAAGAGTCGCACACTTTGCTGCGGACACACTTTTTCATCTTTGAACACATGGAGAGATAAGTTGAAACATACCTCTGGATTTACCCTGACGCTGCTGGCTGGCCTGATGACACTGACGGCACAGGCTGATGACAGCGCCATCTGGAATCGGGCTGCACAGGGCGATATCACCCAGCACGCTGGCGCGCGCCGCTTAAGTGGCGATCAGACGGAAGCGATCAAAGCGGCGTTGAGCAACAGCAAAGCAAAAAATGTCATTTTGCTGATTGGCGATGGCATGGGCGACTCAGAAATCACGGCGGCACGTAACCTTGCAGAAGGGGCTGGTGGTTATTTCAAAGGCATTGATGCACTGCCCATCTCCGGTCAGTACACCCATTATTCGCTGGATAAAAAAACCCATAAACCGAACTACGTCACGGACTCTGCGGCTTCCGCTTCTGCCTGGTCAACCGGCACCAAAACGTACAACGGTGCACTGAGTGTGGATGTGAACGGTAAGGACCAAACCACCTTACTGGAACTGGCAAAAGCGGCGGGTAAGGCCACTGGCAACGTCTCAACCGCTGAGTTGCAGGATGCAACGCCCGCAGCCATGGTCGCCCATGTCACTTCCCGTAAGTGCTACGGCCCAGAAAAAACCACTGAGCTTTGCGCCAGCAATGCGCTGGAGAATGGCGGGCGCGGATCGATTACCGAACAGTTGCTGCGTACCCGCGCGGATGTGACCCTGGGCGGGGGGGAGAAAACCTTTAACGAGCTGGCGAAATCCGGCGAGTATCAAGGAAAAACCCTGCGCGAACAGGCGCAATCAATGGGATATCAGTGGGTAACCGATCTGGATAGCCTGGAAAAGATCACGCAGGCAGATCAGAACAAGCCACTGCTTGGCCTGTTCTCACCGGGGAACATGCCTGTGCGTTGGCAAGGGCCCAAGGCGAGCTATCATGGCAATCTCGACCAGCCGGCGGTGACCTGTAGTGCCAATAAAGATCGCCCCGCCAGTATGCCTACATTGGCACAAATGACGGAAAAAGCGATTACGTTACTGAGTGCCAATCCCAACGGCTTCTTCTTGCAGGTGGAAGGGGCTTCGATTGATAAACAAGATCACGCGGCTAACCCCTGTGGGCAGATTGGGGAAACGGTTGATCTGGATGAAGCGGTCCAACAGGCCCTGGCCTTTGCCCGCAAAGCGGGGGACACGTTGGTGGTTGTGACCGCAGATCACGCGCACAGCAGCCAGATTGTTGAGAATGGCACCAAAGCACCAGGGCTGACGCAGGCACTCAACACCAAAGAGGGGGCGATCATGACCATTAGCTATGGTAACTCCGAGGAAGATTCACAGGAGCACTCCGGTAGCCAATTGCGCATTGCCGCCTATGGCCCACATGCGGCCAACGTGACCGGATTAACCGACCAGACCGACCTGTTCTTCACCTTGCGTGATGCGATGGAACTGCGCTAACAACAAGGGCGGCCATTGGCCGCCCTGATACTTAACTCTCTTTCACCTTTTCGGCAAACTTCTTGCGCAGCTTTTGCAGCTTCGGTGGGATCACTGCGAGGCAGTAGCCGTTGCGCTGACCTGCGCCATCCCAGTAATCCTGATGATAATCTTCCGCCGGGTACCACTCTTTCAGTGGTTCAATGGTGGTGACGATCGGATCGCTGTGATCGGCCTGCGCGCGTTCAATCGCGGCAATCGCTTCTGCATTCTGCTCTTCATTCGCCGGGAAGATGGCAGAGCGATACTGAGTACCAATATCGTTGCCCTGACGGTTCAACTGGGTGGGCTCGTGCGTGGCAAAGCTAATATCCAGCAGATCGCCATAGCTTACCTGCTCAGGATCGAAGCCCACGCGAATCGCTTCCGCATGGCCGGTGGCACCGCTGCACACCTGCTCATAAGTTGGGTTGGGGCGCGCACCACCGGTGTAGCCACTTTCAACGCTCTCAACGCCTTTAATATCTTTAAACACGGCTTCTACACACCAGAAACAACCACCGGCGATGACTGCGTATTCTTTTGCCATAATAACCACCTCATTGCGGACTAAGGGCTGGAGAATGGGGGTATCAGACGCCTCTTTCAACCCATAAGATCAACATTTCCGGTCAAAAGTTTTTGCTACCTTTACTACGGTGCGGAGACAAGATGCTGGATCGGGTTTTGAAGCGCAGTAGTAAGTGTAGAAGCTTCAGGTTATTTATTGTTTACAGGATACAGGTTGAAGACGCGGGGCAGGGCAATGCGGTGTAAATGGCTAATCACGTTAGTGATGTGGAGTTCGATGTTGCTGGCGGCTGAACCGTTGGTGCCGCCACCGGGCTACTTTGCGCCGGTTCATCAGCAACACCTGTCTCCCTTCACCTGTCCAGCGTTTCCCATGCCGTATACCGGTGCTCTGCGTTTTACCAGCAAATATCAGGGCTCCGACGCGGCCCGAGCCACGTTTAACCTGACAGCGGAGCAAGCTTTTCGCCAGCAGACCCAGAGCATTACCCGACTGGAACAACTCACCAGCCAGTTAATCACGCACTTTATGCGTTCGGGCAACGAGCAGACGTTAAATTGCCTGCTGGCGGGATTAAACCCGTGGGCTCAGGCGGATGCTCTCAGCAGCTTGCAAACCAATTATATGGGACGCTCTGAACGTAAATGGGCACTTGCTACCCTATCGTCAAACTGGCTGCGGCTGCGATTCTCTTCATCACATCCGCTGGCTGGCCATCTTACTCAGCAGCAGCAAATTGATGCGTGGATTGGCAGGCTGGCAGATTTAGTGGTGCAAGACTGGGGGTCGCTGCCCCTGGAGCGTATCAATAATCACAGCTACTGGGCTGCCTGGGCGGTAATGAGCAGTGCTGTGGTGACGAATCGACGAGATCTGTTTAACTGGGCGACAGGCCGCTGGCAAATCGCCGCCAGCCAGGCAGATGCACAGGGGATGCTCCCTAACGAACTACGACGCAGGCAGCGTGCGCTCTCTTACCACAACTATGCGCTAGAACCCCTCGTAATGATTGCTCGTTTTGCCGCCGCGAATCAGGTGAATTTACCTTTGCGACCGCTACGGCAGTTAAGTCAGAATGTGATAAACGGGATACAAAATGCCGCCCCCTTCCGGGCTGCCAGCGGATATGTGCAATTGCCCCTCAGGCTGCCGCAGGACGTGGTCTGGCTATTACCTTATTGCACTTTGCTCTCGTGTACGGACCAACAGCGTTACTGGCTGGATGCTGCGGCCTTACAGCAGAACCGGCGTCTGGGCGGCGATCTGGGTGCACTCTATTTACACGAGCAGAAAAAAGAGCATGTACACCGTAAGGAGTAAAATGCAGAGGCTGGGGTATCCGTAGTAGCGTGAAGTATTTAAACGCGGGGGATTCTCGATGTTGCCTGGAAAATAAGCTTGCTGAATCGATATTTCAGCCGGGAAAAACCAAGGTTATTCTTATTTCTTCATACGGCACTTTGCCAAGATATCCCAGTATTATCCTAAGCGAAGCCGGTGAAAATGAATTTTCAGTAAATAATCATGTGAAAAACTTTCACTTAATTATCGGGAGACACGGGGTAAAACGGCCATTTCCAGAGACCGCGCAGATAAATATAAGCCAGGGTTCTGCCAGATAATTGCGATGCGCACTTTGCTCAATGGCGTTTAATCACGTTAAATCACGTCATATCCCGACAGGATTTTCTGACGCTGTCTGCTTTGTAGACAATGTGTTCACTTCTGCCGTAACCCTCGCCCGCGGCTAATCTTGCCTGCTTTTTCACCACTTTATCTCTGATCGATGACAAGCAGATTACATTATGGTTTTTAAAGTAATTTCACGCAGTTATTAGATTAATCTTAAAACCCCATAAACTGAAAGTGGTAAGAAAATTCTGTAAAGTAGCTGCGTCAATTTTGCAGAAAATATATAAAAACGCTATATAAGAACTATCTTATTGATTGAAATGGATTTTGTTATTTCTTGTAACAACTACTTACATATTACGCTTTTTTCAGTATGTTCATACATGTTAAAAAAAACCTACTTTCCTTGCTGTGTGAGTTAAGCATGATTTAACTAAATCATTCCGGTTACGTTAAGAGAATCAGTAAGCTTTATGGGTTACGCCTTCACAGGCGTGAAGGGCAACTCATCGCCATTTTTGCCTAGGTACTGCCGTATTTTTAACCTGAGCGGTAACACTGACTGAAGAGATACATCTTCGGAAATGAACTTTTTCACCATTGATGGGTGAGGGATGCGTTTGCGAAAAAATCAAGGTGACCTCAATTTTTATGGATGCTTTTGATATTTTTCACAGCGAATTATCTTCCCCGATTAATAAAGGATTATGGAGCGGTGCCGCCAGGTTCACGCGCTCTGCCAACACGCAGTTATCTGTCAGGTAGTTACTGTTGCTGAACGTCAACCCAATGAAGGAGTTAAGGATGAATATTATCTCAGGCTTTAATGTCACCCTTAGAATGTGGAAACCTGAAGACGTTGCTGGTTATATGGCGATGGCGGCGAATCAGGAGGTAATGAAGTATATCTCCAATGGTGAGGCACGAACTGAGGATGTGATCGAGCGGGAAATTGAACGTTTTCGTGCTTCACAACAGATGTTTGGCTTCTCTCGCTGGGCCGCGACCAACGGCGAAGAAAAGCACTTTATGGGCTTTGCCGGTTTTGAGAAAAAAGAGTACGGCATCAACTTCGGTATGCGTTATGACACCCAGTGGTGGGGTACGCCGTTCCCGTTCATCTCTGGCCATCTGGCTTTAACGCACGCCTTCGATGAGCTGGGTCTGGATGAGGTCTACACCCTGACCAACGTGAAAAATGCTAAAGCCATCAACATGAACATGAAGTACCTCCAGTTGAAAACCCTGAAAGATGACGTGCTGAATACTGAATTTGGTCCGCATCAGCGCATTATTTATACCAAAGCTCTTTTTGAATCTGTTCGCGAATCGAACGAAGCGAAAATTGAAAAGCTCCTGGATTACAAACGATTTGCCGTTAGCAGTAAAGATTAAGGGTTGGTTTGAATGAAGCAAGATGATATTACCTGGATTTGCGACCAACCCTTGTTCTCAGGGGAAAGTCGCAAACCCATTTTGTGGGCACTGTGGTTGCCATTTGGCATTATTGTTGGTTTGCTGAGAATTTTAGCGCTGGTTATTTACTCATTTGTTATGCAGGCATTTCCGACCCGTGTGAAGAAAAAAGGTTATCGTATTTTTCTGCGGATGATCGGGATCAACGTGCGCGTCAATATGACGCCAGAACAAGTAGGGAAACATACCGATGGCTGTGTGGTGGCGTCGAATCACATCAGCGTGTTCGATCACTTCACGGCTTTAGGCATGCCTTATGCCACGCTGATGGTAGACAGCGTTGGTGGTGTGGCGGGAAAAATCAGCGGATTTCTGCTGTTTAAGGGATCGGGCGCGAGCTATTGGCTGGTGGCCGATCTGAAACAGATGATGGCGAAGTTCCGCGAATGGAAAAAGTCCCCTTCGGGTACGGCGCTGTATGTCACCCCAGAAGCGACGATCAACAATGGACGTGGTTTGTACCGTTTCCGCCCCGACTTCCTGGTCCGTGGACGTCCGGTAGTGCCAGTGGCCATCTCGATTCATTTGCCGTTTGGCCTCTCTGCCCATCCTTTTTATGGCAATGGCGTGATGCGCTTTATTCGCTTATTAATAAGCCCAACTATCCGTTTTGATATGCACTATCTTCCGGCTATCCCGGGCTATGAATCTGCCGCGAAATCCGGTAATCAGCAAGAGTACGCGGATCGTGTCCAGCAGGCGATTGCAACACAGCTGGCTATCCCAGCGACGCATTTCACCCGTGAAGACAAATATGCCTACCGCGATGGGAGTAAAGCTTAATGGATGTCATTTTTGATTTTGACTTTACCCTGATTCCCGAAGAGAGCACGGTTGAGGTATTAAAAATCGCGCTGGAGGAGGACCCACAGCGCGAGCAGATCATGCAACAGCTGGCGGATATTGCACCCAGAACCCTGATTGGCAAAGCCAGTGCAGGGGAATATCTCTTTATGTTGAAGATGGCACGTCGCGTTACGCGTTCGCATATTGATACCTATGTAGAACGCAACAAAGATCGCTTACTGCCCGCTTTCCGTACTTTATTTGAAGACCTGAGACGTGCCGGGGCCAATATTCTGATTATTTCCGGCGGTTATGAAGAGTGGATCAAACCGATTGCGGCAATATGGGGCATTCCGCCAGAAAACGTGGTAGGTAACCGTTTTCTCTGGTGGGGCAACCGCGTGATTGGGCTGCGTCCTTCGCCACTCTGGTCATCGAAGAAGAGTAAAACCGCGATCGTCGGGACACTCCGGCGGCAAAACAAGATCACCACACCCGCGATGATCGTGGGGGATGGTTCGGCCGATCGCAGCGTATGGCATAACGGTGCGGTGCGCTGGTTCGTTATCGCTGAATATTACAACAATGACAACCTACAGGATGGTGATTACTGCTATCGTGCAGCCACGCCAGAGCAGATGTGCAAAAGCGTCATGCAGATTGTGAATCAGCCTGAGTGGGAAGCGCAGCCGGAACTCAGCCGCGTGTAATCCCTCTGCGATCCCCTGACTCAGCGGGATCGCAGAGAAATAAATTTCCTTAATTACCAACCGCTTTACAAAATCCCGGCGTTCGTGGCCTTGATCATCTCCCCTGATTGCGATTACTGTGTTTATATACAGTTATTTTCAAGGCCATGCGTATGGAGATTTATCGTCCAGCTGACAGCGCGACTTTTTTTGCACTGCCGCTGTTTATCAGCCGCGTACCCTGTGGTTTTCCCTCACCGGCTCAGGATTATATTGAGCAGCGTATTGATCTGAATGATCTGCTGGTGAGCCATCCCAGCGCCACTTACTTTATTAAAGTCAGTGGTGATTCAATGATTGAAGCGGGAATCAGTGCGGGTGACATGCTGGTGGTAGATAGCTCGCTTAATGCCGAACATGGTGATACGGTAGTGGCCGCCTTAGGGGGGGAGTTTACGGTTAAACAGCTGATGCTACGGCCTTATCTGCACTTAAAACCGATGAATGCCGCTCATGCGATTATCCGCATCTCTGATAGCGACCAGTTTGAAATTTTTGGCGTTGTGCGACATGTCATTAAAACGCTGAAGAGGTAAAATTGGCTCTGGTTTATGTCATACATGGATGCCCACGAGAGTGAAAAACAGCATGTACAATTCTTACAGCCAGCGTGTTCATTTCTATTACTGCGTGCTGGTCGCCGTGAAAATGAATAACAAAAAAAATGCGTCTGCGAACGTCCGGGGAAAAAATAACTTCCTGATGAAATGGTTACGCAATGCGCAGAATAACAACCTCTTTCACTCTGATATCAATAGTGAAATCGAGTGGTTGCGCAAAAAGATTATTACCTCCGGGCCAGACGCCGATCTGGAACCGATGCTGCAGTATGTGTATGAAACCTCACAGCGTGCCAGCACCATGAAGCAGGCTGCACAGCAAGGCAGTTAGTTCGCCGCGAACTCTGGCTCTCCCGCATCTGTCAGGGGAGAGCGCACCCGCCGTCTGTTTTTCTTTCCCCAACACTTCGCTTTTCTTGCTCGCCTAATTATACTGTTTTTATATACAGTATTTTTGGTGATCCTATGTACGCACTGGTTGATGTGAACGCTTTTTATGCGAGCTGTGAAACGGTGTTTCGCCCCGATTTACGCGGCCAGCCGATTGTGGTGCTGTCGAACAACGATGGCTGCATTATTTCCCTGAGTCGTGAAGCAAAAGCACTGGGCCTGAAAATGGGGGCCCCCTATTTTAAGCAGCGTGAAGCACTGATGCAGCACAAGGTGGTGGTGTTCTCTTCCAACTATGCGCTGTATGGCGATATGTCACGACGAGTGATGGATACTTTGACGCTGATTGCACCACGCGTCGATGAGTACTCCATTGATGAAGCCTTTATTGATGCCAGCGGCATCAGTGGCTATATGTCGCTGCAACAGTTTGGCTGCGAGATCCGCGACAGGATTTATAAAGAGACGCATCTGCGCGTTGGGGTGGGTATTGCACCCACTAAAACCCTGGCTAAGCTGGCGAACTGGGCAGCAAAGCGCTGGACCAAGGCGGAAAGCGTGATGGATCTCTCCGCACCGCTGCGCCAGCGTAAGCTGATGCAACTCGTGAGTGTGGAAGACGTGTGGGGCGTGGGGCGTCGGCTGTCGAAGAAACTACAGCTGATGGGCATTCATACCGCGCTGGATCTGGCCGATACGCCAACCGCGCTGGTACGCAAACATTTTGGTGTGGTGCTGGAACGCACTGTGCGCGAGCTGCGTGGTGAGCCTTGCCTGGCGTTTGATGAGACCATCCCGAACCGGCAAAATATCCTTTGCTCACGCTCGTTTGGTGAACGCGTGACTGAGTATCAGGCGATGCGAGAAGCGGTCGCCAGCTATGCCGCTCGTGCCGCAGAGAAACTGCGAAGTGAACGTCAGTATTGCCGCTATATCGGCGCATTCATCCGCACCAGCCCGCACGATCCACACCATCCTTACTATGCCAACTCCGCCAGTCAGCAACTGATGACCCCATCAAACGATACGCGTGACATTACCCGTGCGGCGCTGGGTGCGCTGGATTGCATCTGGCGTGATGGCCCACGTTATATGAAAGCCGGCGTGATGCTGGGGGATTTCTTCAGTCAGGGTGTCGCGCAGCTAAATCTGTTTGACGACTTTACACCGCAGGCTAATAGTGATGCGCTGATGGCGGTGATCGATCGTATTAATAATAAGGGCCATAGCAAGCTGTGGTTTGCCGGGCAGGGGATTGAAAAGCCCTGGTCAATGAAGCGAGAAATGTTATCGCCTGCTTATACCACGCGCGTGAAGGATTTGCCGGTTGCAGGATGAAGAAGAGTATAAGTTCATTAATTCATTGATTAAATTATCTGTGAGTAAATATTTTTACTGCCTGATTTTTATTGATCATTTGCAAAAATAATTTTAACGCCGCGTGATTTTTTGTTGTGTTGGTGAGCGCTAAATCGCCAACACAGAGGGCAAAAAAAAATTTCTGTTAGCAGGCCCTGCCTGGAGCATCATTAGCAGTATTTAACCGAAGCAAAATTGTGATATGAATGCTGTATTAACATAAAAAAGGGTTCGCAGGATGTCGTCACAACAGTTAGCCAATCGAGTTAAAGCACTTCAGTCATCAGCCATTCGTGATTTGCTCAAGCACAGCAAAATGGAAGGGGTCATTTCACTGGGCGGGGGGATCCCTAACCCGGATCTCTTTGATACCGAAGGGCTCGAGTTGGCAATGGAGCGAGTGATGACCACGGAGCGCCATAATGCGTTCCAGTATGGGCTGAGCGAAGGGGACCCGGCGCTGAGAGCGGCGATTTGTCAGATTCTGGCAGAGCGCGGCATCCAGTCGACAATTGATGATGTGATGGTGACGTCCGGGTCGCAGCAGTCGCTGGATATCCTGGCGCGTGCGGTGATCAATCCCGGCGATACCATCGTGGTGGAAAGACCCACCTACCTGGCAGCATTGCAGGTCTTCCAGCTGGCGGAGGCGCAGTTAGCGTCAGTCGGCACCGATGGGGAAGGGATGATCGTCGATGAGCTGGCCGAACTGGTGCAAAAGCAGAAAATCAAAGCGGTCTACATCGTCCCGACTTTTGGTAACCCAAGTGGTGTGACCTTGTCTGCGGCACGCCGTCAGCAGTTAGTGGCACTGGCACAGCAGCACGGTTTCCTGATTTTTGAAGAT
The DNA here is from genome assembly GCF_000295955.2 of Pantoea sp. A4. GTDB lineage: Bacteria > Pseudomonadota > Gammaproteobacteria > Enterobacterales > Enterobacteriaceae > Pantoea > Pantoea multigeneris. Next base: position 400,928 of record NZ_ALXE01000019.1, on the reverse strand, counting down.
GACCCGTACAGCGAAATCAACTTCAGCAGCGAGAAGTTCCGCACCCTGAAATCGTATGCCCAGGAGATGGGAGCCAGCGATCAGGTGATCTACACCTCTACCTTCTCTAAAATCCTGGCACCGGGTGCGCGCGTGGGCTGGATTGTTTCACCTTCCTGGCTGAAACAGTCGGTGGTGAACCTTAAACAGTCGACCGACCTGCATACCAGCTCATTATCCCAGTCTTTAACGCGCCATTATTTAGAAACGGGCCGCTTGCAGTCGCAGATTGCCCTGATCAGCAAAGAGTATAAAAAGAAGTGTGATGCACTGTGCGTAGCAATGGAAAGCGAACTGGGCGACCGTATTCGCTTCCACCGTCCACTGGGCGGCATGTTCCTGTGGGCGACCTTTAAAGAGCCGTTCAACACCACCGAATGGCTGAAAACCACCTTGCAAAACGGCGTCGTGTACGTGCCGGGTGAGTTCTTCTATTGTGATAATCCAGACCAGTCTACGCTGCGTTTATCCTATGCCTCCGTCTCGGAAGAGAACCTGTTGAAAGCGGCACAGCGCCTGAAAGCATCTCTGCCCTAAGTGATGCTCGGCAGCCCTTATCTCCGCATAAGGGCTGTCTCATTGATGCGGCGCTTAGCGGCCCCCGGAAACGTCAATAAACGTGCCGGTGCTGTAAGACGCGGCATCAGACAGCAGCCACAATACCGCCTGCGCCACCTCTTCTGGTTGACCACCACGCCCCATCGGCACGCCACCTTGTAACCGCGTGACGCGACCGGGTTCTCCGCCGCTGGCGTGCATCCCGGTGTGAATCAGCCCAGGACGGACGCCGTTAACGCGAATGCCTTCCTGCGCGACCTCTTTCGACAGCCCGATTGTGATAGCATCCAGCGCCGCTTTTGATGCCGCGTAATCGACATACTCATTGGGCGACCCCAGCACGGCTGCACGTGAAGAGACGTTAACAATCGCGCCCCCCCTCCCGCCATGGCGTGTTGACATGCGCCGAACGGCTTCGCGTGCGCACAGCAGGCTGCCAGTGATGTTGGTGCTCAGGACCTGTTGGATGCGTGCGGCACTCATCTGCTCAACCCGCATCTGCTGCGACAAAATACCGGCGTTATTAACCAATCCGTGGAGCGGACCAAAGCGATCATCCAACTGGCGAAACAGGCGTTCGACCTGTGCTTCATCAGCAATATCGGCCTGAACGGCAAATGCGCTACCGCCGCGTTGCTGGATGCGATCCACCACCTGGGCAGCGGCTTGCTCATCCGCACGATAGTTAACACACACCTGGTAGCCTTGTTCCGCAGCGAGCAGGGCGCAGGCAGCACCAATACCGCGTCCTGCACCGGTAATAAGCAGAGTTTTTGGCATCATTGCCTCTTTGAATTGTCAGCGCGAATAAAAAAGCCAGCAGGGCTGGCTCAGTGTGGGGATCAGTGACGGATAGCACAGCCACACTTGTGCATCTCACCGTGCACGTGTTTGCCAAGGTGCGAGTGTCTGAGCTGTAGCTCACCGTGTCGCCATGCACCGTCTGGATGGGCTTTCCCCTCCAGCAGGCGGCTCAGGGCTTCCGTCACCAGCAGGTCACTGCGCTGCGCCCAACTGGTTAAGTGCCAGGTGGGGGCATGCGCTTCACTGATATCGTCAAACCCCACCACCGCAATATGCGCGCCCTGACCAAAGTCGCGGATGGCCTGCATAGCACCCAATGCCAGGACGTCATTTTCACAGAACAGCGCGTTGATACGATCAGAAGCTCGCGCCTGTTTCAGGTAGGCCATCATGGCGTTATACGCTACTTCACGGTCATAGCTGGTGGCTGTGATCACGTCTTCCAGCGGCTTCTCTGCGGTGGCCAACGCGCTGGCGTAGCCTTCCATGCGCTGCAAATGTGTTGGGGAGGCATGGAGGGATCTCATATAACCCGCACGTTGATGCCCCTGAGCCAGCAGCAGCCGGGCGATTTCGGCACCGGCGGCGTAACCTTCCACGGCGATAACCTCAGCCTGTGGATCGTCGGTATGGCTGGCAATATGTATCGTCGGCACACCAGGCAGTGCGGCGGCAACCAGTTGGCGTTCGTCAGCACAGACGGAGGTGAGGAACACTAAGCCCGCCAGTGGCAGTTGAGCAGACGCTTGCAACGTGGTTTGGAGTTGATCGCGTGAGGTGACGTTGAGAAGCAGGGTGAGATCACCCCGCGCATTAAGCTGGCGGGTGACTTCATTTAACAGTTGTAAGGTATAAGGATTGCTGAATTCATCGCTGACAACCCCGATGATTCGGCTCTGCGCTGCTGCGTTATTCATTATTATGATCCGGTTGGTAGAGTTACCCCAGAGTAACAAAAGAATAACAGCAGCAGAATCACCCGATTTACTCTTTTGTTTGTCCCACGCCATGCCAGTAGTGCGGCCAGCGATTGGCTTTGCCGAGGTTATTGATCACCGAAGCAATCACCACTAGCGCGACGCTGCCTGCCAGCACCGGCGTTAACATGAAGTGCCAGCCGACATCGTGCCCGGCCAGCATGATCACCACCGGGTTAGCGCCCGCAGGCGGATGCACGGTGCGGGTGTATTGCATGACAAAAATGGATAAACCCACCGCGATAGCTAACACCGGCAGCGCATCACCAAACAGATGCAAAGCCGCAATACCGATGGCCGCGGTGAGCAAATGCCCGCCAATCACATTGCGCGGTTGCGCCAACGGAGAGGCGGAAACCGCAAACAACAACACACAGGTCGCACCAAGCGGAGCCATCAGCCAGGGTTCCCCGCTGAGTTGACTCAGATAACCCAACAGTAAAATACCCAACGTGCCGCCGAGGAAGCCCTTAAACAGATGAAAGAAGCCCGCTTTCGGCGGTAGAGCACCTCCGCCAAGTAACTTACGCATAGTCCTGCTCCATAAGAAATTCCTGTTATTACCCGCCACGGAAAGCTGATAGGCTCGAAGCGCAGCGCTGTACAATTTTCACTGAGTGTACCGATCTGTATTGATAAAGCAAAAGCCCAGCGGCAATCAGGCGGTCTGTCGCGCGGGGGGTAAATCCCTCGCCGGGCCGGTGTAGCCCTGGCGTTAACCGCGTGAAACAACCCCCAGCTACCGCAGCGCATATTCACTTAACCGCGATGAGACTACCGCCGTGCACCAATAAATCGTTGGCGGCTGGCTTCATGGCGACGCCAGGTACCGCGTACTTTGAGCAAGTCAAAGCGCGTAACGACGCCCGAGAGTTGGCCGTGGCTGTCTACAATCGGCAGCATGTTGTGCTGGCTGTCAAACAGATGGTCGGCCAGCGCGGCGCACAGTGTGTCACTGGCGGCCACGGTTTGCGCCTGGTTGAGCAGCAGGTCCGCGAGGGTCAGCGTGTGATAATCCGCACGATTTTGCCACTCCAGCGCCGCCTCACGTGAAACGACGCCCAGCAGCTGGTGTTGATTATCGACCACGGGATAACTGTGGTGCCGATGTTCACGCAGGAAAAAGGCCACGGCTGCGCTGGCGCTGAGATCGCCCGGCAGCGTTTGTACATCCTGCGTCATCACACTGCTGGCTGGGGTAGTCTCCAGCGGATCAACATGATACTCCTGCAACACATGGCGACCACGGCGAGCAAGACGTTCAGTGAAGATTGAGCGAGGCATCAGCATCACACTAATGGCGTAGGCGGTGACCGAGGCCGCGAGGAGCAGCGGCAGCAGCGGCACATGCCCCGTGACTTCAGCAGCAAACAAGGCGCCGGTTAACGGTGCGCGCATCGCGCCACTGAGAATGCCCGCCATGCCTAACATGGCGCACAGTCCAACGCCGCCCGGCAGGAAGTGACCCGCCAGCGCGCCCAATGCACCCCCCAGAATAAGCAGCGGTGCCACCACGCCGCCGGAAGTACCGGAACCGAGCGAGACCAGCCAGACCACACCTTTCACCACCAACAACAGCATGATCGCCTGCATCGCCAGAGAGCCATCCAGCAGGTTCTGGATGTTGTCGTAACCGGTGCCAAGGACATGCGGATTGATCAATCCCCCCGCGCCGACCACTATCGACCCTAATGCCGGCCACCACATCCAGTGTATCGGCAGGCGATGGAACAGATCCTCAATGCGATACAGACCATTTGACAGCACAATCGCTAAGACCCCGGTGATGATACCCAATGCCACCGCACCCGGTACCAGACTGCCGCTGAGGCTGGCAACGCTATGGAACGGGAACAACGGGCCCGGCGTAAACAGCACATTGCGCCAGCACCATGAGACCATCACTGCGGTCACTACCGGGACAAAGCTGCGCGGTTTCCACTCAAACAGCAGCACTTCAATCGCCAGTAACACTGCCGCTAGCGGCGTATTAAAAATGGCCGTCATCCCTGCCGCCGCGCCCGCGACCAGCAGCGTTTTCCGCTCTGCGGCGCTGAGGTGAAAACTCTGGGCGAACAGCGAACCAATCGCTCCACCGGTCATGATGATCGGGCCTTCTGCGCCAAACGGGCCGCCGCTGCCAATGGAGATGGCCGCAGAGAGCGGCTTTAGCAGCGCCACTTTCGGTGACATACGGCTCTCGCCATATAAAATCGCTTCAATCGCCTCTGGGATCCCGTGGCCCTTGATCTTCTCTGAACCGAAGCGAGCCATAACGCCAATAATCAGGCTGCCTAATACGGGCGTCAGTAGCACATTAATGCCCTGATGCGCCTCGGTGATGGCGCGGGTGTCGGTGGAAAAGTGGCCGAACCAGAACAGATTGGTCGCCAGCGCGATCATCTTCAGCAGCAGCCAGGCACCCATAGCACCGCCGCTGCCTACCAGCAGACTCATGACGATCAGGCCCAGCATCCGGCGATCCACCGAGTGATCGGCCGGTTTATTCCGTCGTGGCAGGTTGACCAGCGGCGCATTCATTGTCATCTTCCTCACAGTTAAACAGTGCGCATTTATATCGCATTACGATACAAATGCAACAACCAAACGGATATAGGCCGATGAAAAAATCTGCTATGCAGGATCAGGAGTACGCCGCCCTGGCGGATTTTCGCGCCACGTTGCGCCAGTTTCTTGCCTTCAGTGAGGGGGAAGCCAAAGAGGTGGGACTGACGCCACAGCAGCATCAGGCGCTGTTGGCGATCCGCGCGGCCAACCCCGGTGAGGCAACGATAGGTTTTGTGGCTAACCGGCTGATTCTGCAACCGCACAGCGCATCCGGACTGGTGCGCAGGCTGGAAGAGCTGGAGATGCTGGAACGGGTGCCCTGCGAAGACGATCAACGTAAAACCCTGTTGCAGTTAACCGCAAAAGCAGAGGCGTTACTGGAGAGCTTATCCACGGTGCATCTGGAAGAATTACGGCGGTTAAAACCGCTACTGATTGATTTAATTACTCGTTTCGGATAATTCCGCAAATGGCAATTAGCCTGCTATTTATGGCAAAACCCGCAATGCCGTCTACACTTATCGTTGACTATGTTCGCAGTCAGGATGTTGTGACGGCGTTAGGTTGAGCGGTTTAAGGCGTGATGTGCACGCAATTCTCTCTGTTAGCCCCTTCTACGCGGTGTTAGCGCGAAAGCCGGCACCCGCATAAATTTCCTGCTGTGACATCGTCTTCTGGATCCGTAGCAGCGCTACGGATATTGCATCCCGTGATGGGACAGTCACCACCAGGAGGTACCAGTGACCGATTCATGCAGTACACATGGCACGCTCCCTGTCTTAAGTGAAGGGCCGTATGCCTTCTTTTTTGATGTGGATGGCACACTCGCCACCCTGCAATCTCGCCCGGAAGCCGTGACGATCCCCGCTGGCGTGCGGGAACATCTACAGCAACTTGCCGCGCAGCAACAGGGCGCACTGGCGCTGGTTTCAGGCCGTCCAATAGCGGAGCTGGATCGGCTGGCGGCCCCGTTAAACGCGCCATTGGCTGGCGTCCACGGGGCTGAGCGACGCGATGCCCAAGGCAATCTCCACGTGATTTCGTTACCGGCGGCGCTGGTCCAGGCGCTGGAAGCCCGGCTCACGTCCACACTCGCGCAGTGGCCCGGTACGCAGCTGGAGTGTAAAGGCATGGCCTTTGCGCTGCATTACCGGCGTGGCATGGCATATGAAAGCCAGATTATGCAACTGGCCGAAGAGGTGGTTACCCAGTTCCCTGAGCTGGTGCTACAGCCGGGAAAATGTGTGGTGGAGATCAAACCGCAGGGCGTTGATAAGGGGGAGGCTATTCGCGCATTTATGCAGGAATCCCCGTTTACAGGGCGAATTCCTGTGTTTATCGGCGACGATCTCACCGATGAAAAAGGCTTTCTGGCCGTTAATGCATTACAAGGCGTCTCGATTAAAGTCGGCGCAGGCTCAACCCATGCCCGATATCACCTCGACAGCGTTGAGGCGGTGTGGGCATGGCTTGAGGGATCATTACTACAACAACAAAATAATGTGGGTAAGGAGTTCAGCTTATGAGTCGCTTAGTGGTTGTTTCGAACCGTATCGCGATGCCTGAAGGGGGCAAAGCCAGTGCTGGTGGCCTCGCCGTCGGGATTCTTGATGCGTTGAGCAAAACGGGCGGCCTGTGGTTTGGCTGGAATGGGGAGATCAGTGAAATTTCTGGCGAGGAAGATGACGACCTGCAGCTGGTAGAACACGGGGGCATTACCTATGCGTCCGTCCCCCTGAACCAGAACGACTATGACCTCTATTATTGCCAGTTCTCAAATACGGTCATTTGGCCTGCTTTTCATTATCGTCTTGATTTAGTGCAGTATCAGCGCGAAGCCTGGGAAGTGTATTGCCGGGTCAATGAGCAGCTGGCGCAGCGCTTAAAGTCACTGTTAAAACCCGACGATATCCTGTGGATCCATGATTACCATCTGCTGCCGTTTGCGGCTGCGTTACGGGAGTCAGGCGTTCATAACCGCATTGGATTCTTCTTGCACATTCCATTCCCGTCCCCGGAAATCTTCAACGCGCTGCCGCCTCATGAAGATCTGCTGGAGATGATGTGTGACTACGATCTGCTAGGCTTCCAGACCGAGACTGACCGTATCGCCTTTCTCGATAGTCTGAGCCAGCTCACCACGGTGCAGAATCAGGGCGAAAAATGCCATCGTGCTTTTGGTCACGACTTTGTTACCGAAACCTATCCAATTGGCATTGAGCCGGACAGTATTAAAGAGATGGCAGCAGGGGCGCTGCCACCGAAGATGGCCGCCATGAAGCGAGAGCTGGGGGATGCTCAGAACATCATCGCTTGCGAACGTCTGGACTATTCGAAAGGGCTGCCGGAACGCTTCCTCGCGTATGAAGCGCTACTGGAGAACTATCCTCAGCACCGGGGCAAAATTCGCTATTCACAGATTGCGCCGACTTCACGCGGTGAGGTGCAGGCATATCAGGACATTCGCCACCAGCTGGAGACCGAAGCAGGCCGCATTAACGGTAAATATGGCACGCTGGGCTGGACGCCGCTCTACTACCTGAATCAGCATTTTGACCGCCGACTGCTGATGAAAATTTTCCGGCTGACGGATGTGGGGTTAGTCACACCGTTGCGCGACGGCATGAACCTGGTGGCGAAAGAGTATGTGGCGGCCCAGGACCCAGACGATCCTGGTGTACTGGTGTTATCGCGCTTTGCCGGGGCGGCAAATGAGCTGACATCAGCGTTGATCGTCAACCCTTACGATCGTGATGAGGTTGCCGCCGCGCTAGATCAGGCGCTAACCATGTCGCGCACCGAACGTATTTCGCGGTACAACGATATGATGGCGGTGCTGCGGAAAAACGATATTACCTTCTGGCGGGAGTCTTTCCTGCGCGATCTCAATGCCATCACGCTGTGTGACAGCGAGGGTACGACAACGGGTAATGTGGCGACATTCCCTAAACTCGCCTGATAGCAGGGCCAGTAACGTTGTAGAACGTTACCGGCCCTTTTCCAGTAAAGCGCGCGGCTTTACCGGTTAACGTGCCGATAAACTCCGGGTACTACTCACGTGCAAATTCCCGTTTTCAGGCCCCGCGGCAGTATTTTTTTATCTTTTATATACAGTAAGTTAATTTTATTTTTTGCGTTTTATCATAAAACAGGCTCAAGAAGTTGATTCTGCTGCCGATACCTCAAATCCTGCCTTCTGCACTCCGATCAATACATTCAATTCCCTAATGTAACTCTTTGTTACACCTGCTAGCATAGACTAAACATGCTTGACTCTCTGTTAACGCACCCTAACGCCACTCTATCCAATTTTTGACGCCATAGTGATAGCGCTATTTATCATTCTGCGTAACATTTGCTCTAAGTGACTAATTTTATGTGGGTTATAAAACCCTCAATGTGGCGTTATATCCTGCTTTAAGCGGAGTTTAAGGCGTATTTGGCCGACTAAAGCGCAATAAATCAGAGATAAAATCGGTTTGGGTTGGCCCAGGGAGTGTGTAGCAGAATGTCATACTTTCTGCTGTCTTTGAGTGGGGAAAGTTAAGTAAAAAAAACCTTTGCGGTACAAAAAAGGGGCAAAAGAACAGCGACACTGAAGCTTTGTGAAAATAATTTGCCTTAAAAGTGTGATGTGGATCACACTTTATCTAAAATTTCATCCAGGTGTCGTTGTATGTCGAAATCAGAAGGGATAGATTTGCCTTGTTTTCAGAATAGTCTTAGAAAACTGTAAACAGACGTCCGGGAAGAGACCATAAAAACTCAGTAAATGAGTGGGCCAGGTAAGGGCCAGGGTGAAGGCGAAGCGAAAACAATAATGCTTGCTTCGAGATAGCCAAACGTTTGCGAAAGACAACTTTTACCATCGTTAAGCTCTTAACAACCAGCAACACGAAACGTGGCAGCTTACCGGCTGCGAAAGTATCAGTACGCGTCTGTCGGGATGGAAAAATGGGTACTACAGAATTACTGAAACATATTTATGACATTAATTTGTCATATTTGTTGCTTGCGCAACGATTAATAAACCAGGAAAAAGCTTCTGCAATGTTTCGCCTCGGTATTGATGAGTCGATGGCGGATACTTTGTCTCAATTGACCTTACCTGAAATGGTGAAACTGGCTGAAACTAATCAGCTGGTGTGTCAGTTCCGTTTTAACGATCATAATTTGATTAACCGCCTGACCCAGGAATCCCGCGTGGATGATTTACAGCAAATCCATACCGGTATTCTCTTATCCAGCCGTTTATTGCGGAATGGATCGTCTGAGGAAACTCCGGCGAAGAAGAGGGCGGTGTCATGAGTGAAAAAAGTATTGTCCAGGAAGCGCGCGATATTCACCTGGCCATGGAACTGATCACCCTCGGGGCTCGCCTGCAAATGCTGGAGAGCGAAACCCAATTGAGCCGTGGCCGGTTGATTAAACTGTACAAAGAGCTGCGTGGTTGCCCTCCGCCAAAAGGGATGCTGCCATTTTCCACGGACTGGTTTATGACCTGGGAGCAGAACATTCACGCTTCCATGTTCTGTAATGCGTGGAAATTTCTGCTCAAAACCGGCCTCACGAGTGGTATCGAAGCCGTGGTTCAGGCCTATCGGCTCTATCTTGAACAGTGTCCGCAGACTGATGAGGGGCCACTGTTAGCGCTGACTCGCGCCTGGACGCTGGTACGCTTTGTCGAAAGTGGAATGCTGGAACTCTCAGATTGCCGCTGCTGCAACGGCAGCTTTATTAATCATGCACATCAGCCGCCGGGCAGCTTTGTTTGTAGCCTGTGCCAGCCGCCATCGCGTGCGGTAAAAAGACGTAAACTTTCTCCAGAATTTGCCGATAGTTCTCCTCAACTGCTGGATGAACAGGTTAAACGCGCCGTTTAAGTCTGTTCGCAATGGGGAAGCACATACCAGCAGCGGTTAATCCGCTGCTTTTTTTTTGCTTGCGTTTGCGAATAACACTCGGCCGCGCCCTCTGGCTTAACTTCCACCAACACGTTACGGACGTAAGGATTTTTTGTGCTGATCATATTAGGGTATATCGTTGTCCTTGGCTCCGTACTCGGCGGCTATTTAATGGTGGGTGGCCATCTGGGGGCATTATATCAACCCTCGGAGTTGCTGATTATCGGGGGCGCGGGCGTTGGTGCCTTTTTAGTCGGGAACAACGGCACGGCAATCAAAAAAACATTAAAAGCATTGCCGCTGTTAATGCGAGGATCGAAATATAACAAAGCCGTATACATGGATTTAATGTCGCTGTTATATCGCCTGATGGCAAAATCTCGCCAGCAGGGCATGTTATCGCTGGAGCGGGATATTGAAGACCCCAGCCAGAGCGAAATTTTTGCCAGCTATCCGCGCATTCTGGCCGATAAAATGCTGGTAGATTTTATCACTGACTACTTGCGCTTAATGGTCAGCGGCAATATGAATGCCCATGAAATTGAAGCGCTGATGGACGAAGAGATTGAGACCTATGAGCATGAGTGCGATGTGCCTGCTCAGAGTCTCTCCGCCATCGGTGATGGCTTACCGGCGTTCGGTATTGTTGCCGCCGTGATGGGGGTAGTCCACGCGCTGGCTTCGGCGGATCGCCCGGCGGCAGAGCTGGGCGGGCTGATTGCCCACGCAATGGTCGGAACGTTCCTCGGCATCTTACTGGCCTACGGTTTTATCTCGCCACTGGCATCGGTGCTGCGACAGAAGTGCGCAGAAACCACCAAAATTATGCAGTGCATCAAGGTGACGCTGCTTTCCAGCCTCAACGGCTACGCCCCGCAAATTGCGGTGGAGTTTGGCCGTAAAATTCTCTACTCCACCGATCGTCCCTCATTCAATGAGCTGGAAGAGCATGTGCGCAATGCCAAAAATCCAGCGAAGCAGACGGCGGATGAGAATTCATGAAGCATGAAAACCGCCCGATTGTGCTGGTAAAAAAGCGCAAGCATAAAAAGCATGAGGGCAGCCATGGATCATGGAAGATTGCCTATGCCGATTTTATGACGGCGATGATGGCGTTTTTTATGGTGATGTGGCTGATTTCCATTGCCAATCCGCAGGAGCTGGTGCAAATCGCTGATTACTTCAAAACGCCGCTCAAAGTGGCGTTGACCGGGGGGCAGCGCAGCAGTGACAGCGACAGTCCTTTCCCTGGCGGCGGTGATGATCCGACGCAGAAAAAGGGTGAAGTACACAAAGAACCGAATATCGATGAACAAAAGCGTCAATTGGATGATATCCGCCTGAATCGCTTGCGCGAGCGGCTCGATCAGCTGATCGAAGCCGATCCGCGCCTGAAAGCGCTGCGGCCGCACCTGATTATCAACCTGGTGGATCAGGGTTTGCGCATTCAGATCATCGACAGTCAGAACCGGCCGATGTTTAAGACCGGCAGTGCAGAAGTGGAGCCCTACATGCGCGATATTCTGCGCGCCATTGGCCCAGTCCTGAATGACATCCCAAATAAAATCAGCCTGGCGGGACATACGGATGATATTCCCTATGCCAACGGCGATCGCGGTTACAGCAACTGGGAGCTCTCGGCGGATCGCGCCAACGCTTCGCGGCGCGAGTTGATCATTGGTGGTCTGGACGGTGCCAAAGTCCTGCGTGTGGTGGGCATGGCCGACACCATGAAGCTGAAAAATCGCGGTGGCGATGATGCGGTGAATCGACGTATTAGCCTGCTGGTACTGAACCACGATACCGAAGCTGAAATTGAAAAAGAGAATGCCGAGAGCGATGCCGCACAGGTCAGCGATCCGGCGCAGCTTGAACACATTACCGCGCCGCCTGTACCCGGCGCTGCTGCGGTAACCCCTGTTACTTCCTCACAACCGAGGTGATCCCGTGAGCATGGACATCAGCGATTTTTACCAGACATTTTTTGATGAAGCCGATGAGCTATTAGCGGATATGGAGCAGCACCTGTTGGCCCTCGACCCGCAGGAGCCGGATGCCGAGCAGCTGAATGCGATTTTTCGCGCCGCCCACTCAATCAAAGGGGGGGCCGGTACTTTTGGTTTTAAGGTATTGCAGGAAACGACCCATATCCTGGAAAACATTCTCGATGGTGCACGCCGCGATGAAATGCAGCTCAGCACCGACATCATCAACCTGTTTTTGGAAACCAAAGATATTATGCAGGAACAGCTCGATGCCTATAAAACGGCCCAGGAGCCAGATGCCGATAGCTTCAACTACATTTGTGAAGCCTTGCGCCAACTGGCGTTAGAAGCCAAAGGAATTGCGCCTGAGCCAGCGGCCGTGGTCGCGGTGACTGCACCCAGTGCCGCGACACCTGGCCTGCGCATACAGCTGGTCGACCTGAAAGAGAAAGAGGTCGATCTGATGCTGGAGGAGCTGAGTAATCTCGGCAAAGTGAGCCAGGTCAGTAAAAGCCAACACCAGTTGGACGCCACCGTTGAGGGCGTCGAAAAAGATGACATTGTGGCGGTGCTCTGTTTTGTGCTGGAAGAGCAGCAGATCCTGTTCCCGGAAGCGACCGCCTCTGAGGTGGAAGCACCAGCAGCAGCCACGGCAAACGTCGTCACTGACATTGCGCCTGTTGCGGTGGCAGAAGTCAAACGCGACAGCCGACGTGCAGCCCCCGCCGCCAAAGCCGGGGAGTCCAGCAGCATTCGTGTTGCGGTTGAGAAGGTCGATCAGTTGATCAACCTGGTCGGTGAGCTGGTGATTACGCAGTCGATGCTGGCGCAGCGGTCGGGCAGCCTCGATCCGGTTAATCACGGCGATCTGCTGAACAGCATGGGGCAGCTGGAGCGCAACGCCCGCGATCTGCAAGAGTCGGTGATGTCGATCCGTATGATGCCAATGGAGTATGTGTTCAGCCGCTTCCCACGTCTGGTGCGCGATTTGGCGAGCAAGTTGGGTAAAGAAGTCGAGCTGACGTTATCGGGCAGTTCAACCGAGCTGGATAAAAGCCTGATCGAACGCATTATCGATCCGCTGACCCACCTGGTCCGTAATAGCCTGGACCATGGCATTGAAGCCCCGGAAAAACGGCTGGCCGCAGGGAAAACGGCGGTGGGCAACCTGACGCTGTCTGCGGAGCACCAGGGCGGCAACATCTGCATTGAAGTGGCCGATGACGGTGCGGGCCTTAATCGCGAGCGCATTCTGGCGAAGGCGCTCTCTTCCGGCTTGCCAGTCAGTGACAGCATGACCGATGAAGAAGTGGGGATGCTGATCTTTGCGCCAGGTTTCTCCACGGCGGAAACGGTGACGGATGTCTCTGGCCGTGGGGTCGGCATGGACGTGGTGAAGCGTAATATCCAGGAGATGGGTGGACACGTTGAAATTGCCTCGAAGCAGGGTAAAGGCACCACCATCCGCATTCTGCTGCCGCTGACGCTGGCGATCCTCGACGGGATGTCCGTCAAGGTGGCGGACGAAGTGTTTATTTTGCCCCTGAACGCGGTAATGGAGTCACTGCAACCGCGAGCCGAAGAGTTGAAACCGCTGGCGGGTGGCGAATGCGTACTCGAAGTCCGGGGTGAGTATCTGCCGCTGGTGGAGCTGTGGAATGTCTTTGACGTGCAGGGGGCAAAAACCAATGCCACGCAGGGCATTGTGGTGATCCTGCAGAGCGCGGGCAAGCGCTATGCCCTGCTGGTGGATCAACTGATTGGTCAGCACCAGGTGGTGGTGAAAAACCTCGAAAGCAACTATCGCAAAGTCCCTGGGATTTCCGCTGCCACCATTCTCGGCGACGGCAGTGTAGCACTGATTGTGGATGTCTCAGCGTTGCAATCACTCAATCGCGAAAAACGTGTGGCCGGTGCCGCAGCGTAATTGATTAATAAGGGTAAAAATACATGAGTGGAATGGCGACCGTCACTAAGATCACAGGTGAAACCGTCGGGCAGGAGTTCCTCGTCTTCACACTGGGTGAAGAGGAGTACGGCATTGATATTCTCAAGGTGCAGGAGATTCGTGGCTATGATCAGGTCACACGCATAGCGAATACGCCTGAGTTCATCAAAGGCGTCACCAACTTACGCGGTGTGATAGTGCCGATTATCGATCTGCGCGTGAAGTTCTCCCAACCGGATGTGGACTACAACGACAACACCGTGGTGATCGTGCTTAATCTGTTGCAGCGCGTGGTCGGCATTGTGGTCGATGGCGTGTCTGATGTGCTGTCGTTGACGCAAGAGCAGATCCGCCCAGCCCCCGAATTTGCCGTCACCATGTCTACCGAGTACCTCACCGGACTGGGTGCACTTAACGATCGCATGCTGATTCTGGTGGATATCGAGAAGCTGCTCAGCAGTGACGAGATGGCGCTGGTGGATGGCCTGCATCACTCGCTGTAAACCGCCTCATCTTCTTGCCCGTCAGCCCTGCTGGCGGGTTTTTTTCTCCGCAAATATTCCTGCTTTTTCGCCTGTCTCCACTAACAAAACCGCGCACTTTGCCGATAACACCTGTGATTCGCCAACCAATTGAGGTGTGTATGTTTAATCGTGTTCGTGTGGTCACAGGCTTGCTGAGTGTGCTGGTCCTGTTTGCCATTATTCAGTTGTTTTCCGGGGGAGTGTTTTTTACCACCGTTCAGACCGACAAAGAGAATTTCTCTTACAACCAACGCCTGAGCGATCTGCAACGGGCGATGGGTTCCTCCTGGGTGGCGTTGATTCAGGCGCGTAACACCCTGAACCGTGCCGGGATCCGCTTCATGCAGGATTCTACGCAAAGCGGTTCGGGTGCCACGGTTAAAGAGCTGGTGGCACTGGCTCAGGGGGAGATGAAAAAAGCCGATGTGGGTATGGATCAGTTCAATGCCAGTCTGTCGGAAAAAGGCAAAACCGCAGAAAACGTGTTGGCGCTGAAAGCCAGCTATACCGCGTATTACGACTCACTGAGCCGTCTGATTGCCGATCTGGATGAAGGGCGCTTCCAGGCGTTTGTTGATGAGCCAACCCAGGGGTATCAGGATGGCTTCGCCAAACTGTATAACGCCTGGCTGGATTACAACGTGGTGCTTGGTCAGCGCGGTATTGATGCCAATCAGCAGGCTTATAACCGTTCCATTGTGCTGGTGAGCGGCATTCTGATTCTGACGCTGTTGGTGATTGCGCTGGTATGGACCGGGATGCGCCGCATTCTGATCACCCCACTGAAAGAGGGGATTGAACACATTCAGCACATCGCACGCGGCGATTTGACGCAGCCGATTAATGTCACGCTGCGCAATGAAATGGGTGAGTTGTTGAGTTCATTGCGTCACATGCAGCAGGAGCTGGTGCGGACTGTGGGTACGGTGCGAGATGGCGCAGATGCCATCTACAACGGTGCCAGCGAAATTTCCGCCGGTAATAATGACCTCTCTTCACGTACTGAACAGCAGGCCGCTTCGCTGGAAGAGACGGCAGCCAGTATGGAACAGCTTACTGCCACGGTGAAACAGAATGCGGAGAACGCACGTCAGGCATCACAACTGGCGCTGAACGCGTCAGAGACCGCGCAGCAGGGCGGAAAAGTGGTGGATGGCGTGGTGACCACCATGAAAGAGATCGCCGGAAGTTCCAAGAAAATTGCGGATATTACCAGTGTGATCGACGGTATTGCCTTCCAGACCAACATTCTGGCGCTGAACGCCGCGGTTGAAGCGGCACGTGCGGGTGAGCAAGGCCGTGGTTTTGCCGTGGTCGCGGGTGAAGTGCGTAGTCTGGCCCAACGCAGTGCGCAGGCGGCAAAAGAGATCAAATCACTGATCGAAGACTCGGTTAGCCGCGTTAACACCGGCTCTGTGCAGGTAGAAAGCGCAGGCGAAACCATGAGTGAAATCGTCAATGCGGTGACCCGTGTCACCGACATCATGGGCGAGATCGCTTCGGCTTCCGATGAGCAGAGCCGTGGGATCGATCAGGTTGGGCTGGCGGTAACCGAGATGGACCGTGTTACGCAGCAGAATGCCTCACTGGTAGAAGAGTCCGCTTCAGCGGCGGCCTCACTGGAAGAGCAGGCCAGCCGCCTCAAGCAGTCGGTCGCGGTGTTCAATATTGGTAAAGAATATGCCACCCAGGCCGTTAATGTCAGCAGCGCCGTGAAAAGCGTCAGGAAAGAGACACCGCTGACGCTGGCGCGCCAGAGCAGCAGTAACGACAACTGGGAAACCTTCTAAGCGTTGCCCGGCTACCCCGCGAATGCGGGGTAGCTCGTCGTCGAATCGAGCAAATAACCGTTTTGTCCGGGCAGGTGGAATCACATGAAAAAAACGTCATTACTGGAACAGGATACCACCACGCTGTTGTCGCAAATGGTCCAGCGCTTACCGCTTTCCGATACCCACTTTCGTCGTATCAGTCAGTTGATCTATCAGCGTGCCGGGATCGTGCTGGCGGACCATAAGCGCGAAATGGTCTACAACCGCCTGGTTCGCCGTCTGCGCACGTTGAATATTGATGACTTTGGCCGCTATCTGGCCTTGCTTGAGCAGGATCAGAATAGCGCTGAGTGGCAGGCGTTTATCAACGCACTGACCACCAATCTCACGGCGTTTTTCCGCGAGGCACACCATTTTCCCATTCTGGCCGAGCTGGCGCGCAAACGTAGCGGCAGTTTTAACGTCTGGAGTACCGCCGCATCCACCGGTGAAGAGCCCTATTCGATAGCCATGACCCTGGCCGAAACCCTGGGTAACGGGCCGGGTAAATTCCAGGTTTACGCCAGCGATATCGACACGCAGGTGCTGGAAAAAGCGGTTAACGGTGTCTATCGCCAGGAAGAGTTACGCACTTTGTCACCGGGGCAGATGCAGCGCTTTTTCCTGCGTGGCACCGGGCCACAGGCGGGCATGGTGCGTGTGCGATCTGAACTGGCGAATAACGTGACGTTTGCGCAGCTTAATCTGCTCGCCAACGAATGGTCACTGCCTGGCCCGTTTGATGCCATCTTCTGCCGCAATGTCATGATCTATTTCGATAAAGAGACCCAGGAAAAAATCCTGCGACGCTTTGTCCCGCTGCTGAAACCTGGCGGAATGCTGTTCGCCGGACATTCAGAAAACTTCAGTCAGATCAGTAAAGAGTTCTGGTTACGTGGGCAAACCGTCTATGGACTGACGAAGGAAAGATAATGAGCAAAATCACTGTGATGTGCGTGGATGACTCCGCATTAATGCGCCAGTTGATGACTGAGATCATTAACAGCCATCCCGATATGGAAATGGTGGCGACCGCGCCAGATCCGCTGGCGGCTCGCGATCTGATCAAACAGTTTAATCCGCAGGTGCTGACGCTGGATGTTGAAATGCCGCGCATGGACGGCCTCGACTTCCTTGAAAAGCTGATGCGTCTGCGCCCGATGCCGGTGGTGATGGTCTCCTCACTGACCGGTAAAGGTTCTGAGGTGACGCTGCGTGCCCTGGAGTTGGGGGCGGTGGATTTTGTCACCAAACCACAACTTGGCATCCGTGAGGGGATGCTGGCCTATAGCCAGATGATTGCGGACAAAATCCGTGCGGCATCCCGTGCCAGGCTGCATCCTCGCACCCCCGCATCTGCGCCGCCGGTGATCAAAGCCGGGCCGCTGCTGAGTAGCGAAAAACTGATTGCTGTTGGCTCTTCGACCGGGGGCACCGAAGCGATCCGGCATCTGCTGCAGCCGCTCCCGGCGACCAGCCCTGCGCTGATGATCACCCAACATATGCCACCGGGCTTCACCCGCTCATTTGCCGAACGCCTGAATAAACTCTGCCAGATCACGGTTAAAGAGGCAGAAGAGGGCGAGCGAATTTTACCGGGACACGCCTATATCGCACCGGGCGCACTGCACATGGAGTTGGGCCGTAGTGGCGCGAACTATGTGGTGCGGCTCCATGACGGGCCTGCGGTGAATCGCCATAAACCCTCGGTGGATGTGCTGTTCCGTTCGGTGGCGCTCCACGCCGGCCGTAATGCGGTGGGGGTGATCCTGACGGGCATGGGCAATGACGGCGCGGCGGGCATGTCAGACCTGCACCGCGCCGGTGCCTGGACTATCGCGCAGAGCGAAAAAACCTGCGTGGTGTTTGGCATGCCGCGAGAAGCGATTGCTTTCGGTGGAGTGAGCGAGGTTTTGGACCTGGGAGAGATCAGTCAGCGCATGCTGGCGAAGATCAGTGCCGGTCAGGCATTACGAATTTAACCCGCCCGTCCAGCCGGGCAGATAAACACAGGAGTAAATATGGCTGATAAAAATATGCGTTTTCTGGTGGTCGATGATTTCAACACCATGCGTCGAATCGTCCGCAACCTGCTGAAAGAGCTGGGATTCAACAATGTGGAAGAGGCAGAAGACGGTGCTGATGCGCTGAACAAGCTGCGTGCCGGTGGATTTGATTTCATCATCTCTGACTGGAACATGCCCAATATGGATGGTCTGGAGCTGCTGCAAACGGTCCGCGCCGATGCCACCTTAGGGAAGCTGCCGGTGTTGATGGTGACCGCAGAAGCGAAAAAAGAGAACATCATCGCTGCGGCACAGGCGGGAGCCAGTGGCTACGTGGTGAAGCCCTTTACCGCCGCGACGCTGGAAGAGAAATTAAACAAGATCTTTGAAAAACTGGGTATGTAAGGAGATGTGATGAGCGTACTTCCGAAACCTGCTCAGGATGCTTCGGCGCACGATATCATTTCTCGTATCGGCGCGCTGACCCGTATGCTGCGCGATAGCTTGCGAGAGCTCGGGCTGGATCAGGCGATTGCAGAGGCAGCGGAAGCGATTCCGGATGCCCGCGATCGCCTGGATTATGTCGTACAGATGACGGCCCAGGCCGCCGATCGTGCGTTGAACAGCGTTGAGGCCTCGCAGCCGCATCAGGATGCGATGGAGGCAGGCGCGAAGGGATTAAGCGTGCGGTGGGATGCGTGGTTTGACAACCCGATTGAACTGACTGACGCCCGTGCACTGGTTTCGGATACGCGTGATTATCTCGCCGCCGTGCCAGAGCATACTTCGTTCACCAACAAGCAGCTGCTCGATATCATGATGGCGCAGGATTTCCAGGACCTCACCGGTCAGGTGATCAAGCGCATGATGGATGTTATCCAGGAGATTGAGCGTCAGTTGCTGATGGTACTGCTGGAGAATATTCCAGAAGCAGGTGCGGCACGTAAAGAAGATAACGGTCTGCTAAATGGTCCGCAGATCAATGCCGAGGCACCCAACGTGGTAGCCAGCCAGGATCAGGTAGATGACCTGCTGGACAGTTTAGGCTTCTGATTCAGGGGCACGCTCTTTTGACAGGTACAGTGCGATCGTTCCGATCGCACTGCTTGCATTTTCAGCAACTTCACCGATACTTATCCTGAAAATTCCCATTTTTATTTATAATAAATATCCTCCTTTCTTCAAAGCCATTTAATTTAAATATATATTTTTTATTTGATGAGGTTTTTATCGCGGCGGCAAAGGGTTAACTCTGTCTGGAGATAAAAATGTCTGAGTATGATGTATTAAACCAACAAGAGAATGATGTTTTAAACGAGGATAGTGCGCTAACACATAGCCAAGGCAGATTAATAGAAGAGACTTCGCTGTTATCATCAGAAGTGAGTTCTAATCCAGTAATTGATTTCCCATCAAATAAAGGGGCTCCTATTCTGGCTAAAACGATGTTGCCCGTTTTTCAACGGATGATATCTCAACTGCTTCATGCCTATTTTATTACGATATGCGAACAATATCTCAAACCGCTGGATAAGATAGGGCAGCAACTTAACGAAGTGCGGGCGATAATTAATGACGACACGATTTCCTTAAGCAGAAAAATTGTCGCCTTTCGCACGCTAATTGAGTCTCTTGATACCGGCTGGAGCGACGATGTTTCCGCTACGCTGACCGCATTTGACGGCTTGTCACTAAAAATCAGTACTTCCCTCAAACCTGAAGATATTCCCGCTATGCTGGATACCTTTATCAACGTACTGTCACTTCACAGTGTGGTCAGCCATGTTGATAAAGATTTCCTCTTTTACTGGAGAGAGCATTTAGTTTCACTTAAGCAGCATATTCAATGGTCAGTCAGAATTTACACCGCGCCACGGAACAACATTACCGATTATCTTAACCTCATCTTTGATTCTGCGTTATTACCCGAATGGGCCGCTGAGTTTATTCACCAGGTACAGGATTTATACCAGTATTTACAGCAGTGGGTTGCTGAACTCGGTGAGGGGGATCTACCAGAAACCCTGGCATGGATTAAAGGATACATTCAAGCCTATTCTGGCGCAGGAAGCCTGGGAGAGCGCATGAAAGTCCTGTTTCATATGTTGCAACATGAGGAGGTTATGCAGATTATTTATCCGCTCATCAGACAGAAAATCCCGTTGATCGCAGAGGCCTTCCAGACCCTGGATACCTTTAAGGTGGAAGCCAGCGAAATAGACCCGCGTCATGGCTCAGTCGCAACCTCGCTGGAGTATTTCCTGCGCGTCACTGATGATAAATTCACCCAGAAACTGGTGCAGGGGAATGAGGATACCGCAGGTGAAAACAGGCTGTATATTGGCCGCGAAGTAGGTGCCATTCTCAGGCAGGCCGGTCAGTATACCCAGGCAGGCAGTTATTCCGGCATGCTGTTTAAAAACATGCTTAAGGTGATGAAATCAGACATGGGCTGGATGGAGTTTGTCAAAGCCTGTGCCAGTGAAACGCAGTGGTGGGATTTAACCGTTTCACTGTTAAAAACCGGCGTTGATTACTCACTGGGCACGTTTGTTGCAGCGATAAATATCGTTAACCTTGGCTGGAATTCTGAGTTTGTAGCTACCTGGGGGGCGATGACATGGCGCCAGCTTCCCGCTGCTGCATTGAAAAGCCTCAGCGATGAACTGAATAGAAAAGATTCGGCCTTGCTCAGAGAAGTGGAAAAGTTTCCTTTACTGGGTGCGTTAATAAAAACGCTGATGCTGCTACTGAATGATTTATCCCATAAAGATAACTGGCTGGAAATATTAATCTCCAGATTAAGTGAGTACATCAGAGATGTGCCCCTGATAAAAGTGCTCGATAAACTGATTAAATTAGGGCTGATGTGGCAGTTGTGGCAGGTCAGCCGCCTGCAGGGAACAGCATCTTCGCTGGAGGAGAAGCTGGAGGAGAAAAAGCAGAGAATTCAGCAGGCGCAGTCAACGCTGTATACCTATATGCAGTATTTCCCTGAGCAGGATCTGAGGATGCTACAGCCGATGATCAGCTGGCTGCCGATGATTCGTATGGCGTGGGATCTCCGTGTGGGCGTGCCTCAGGTTGAGGATCACGCATCTCTTCTCCACTGGGGAGCTGAATTATTATCTAACGTGGAAAGCGAGGCAGAACGCCATCCGACACCAAAAATGGTAGCGCTACAAAATGAAATGGCAGCGGGGCTAAACCCGGTGATAGATATTGCGTTGGGGGCAGGCGCTGAAAATATCCTGGCGGATAAAGCGGAAGAGCCGTCTCAACAGGCGGGTGTCACCACCGGCTTTCTCCAGCAGCAGCGGGAAAAGATTGTGCAATTGTCAGAGTTTGATGTCACACAATGGTTGAATAAAGAAGAGATCGGAAATTTTGCCAGCAGCACGCTACGTACGGGTAAAAATAACGCGATAAGCGCGCTAAGAAAATTTAATACGCTGGGGACGAACAGAGTATCCTCGGTACGTAATAGCGTAATGGGTTACTTCGAAAATAAAGAAAAAACCGATGACCTGGCGTCGCAGGGATTTGAGGAAATCAGTCTTGATGACGATATAACCGAACCCGCAGAGCTGCGTTCAGCGGTTCAGGCATTTATGCCGCAGGCTGTCAGCGCATGGAAAAATATCAGTCAGTATACCCGGGGACAGGGGCAGGATGTTTATCAGCGCTGGCAAAATATGAGCAGCACGAAGAAAAATGCGATTAAAGGCGTTGCCATCGGGTCTGCGGTCATTGCGGGCGGCGCTGGACTCTATGTGTTATTCAGAAACCAGGAACATGCGCAGCGAATACCGGAATTTGAGCATCCGGAAGAAAAAGAAGCCTACAGAAATCAGCTTACCGGACAGCTTGAGGGTATTGAGAAACGCAGGAAAATCGCCAAAGGCGTAAGCCTGGGGTCTGGCGTCCTTTCATTACTGATAGGAGGTATGGGCGCGGGTATTCGGGCCGGTAAAGTTTATGATGCCTACCGGCGCGGAGAAATTCCTGAGGATGAGTTATCCACAACCTCGCCGGATTTTGTGGTCAGGGAGGCGGAACAGGCGGCTGACGCTCAGCATGCAGTCCCCCAGGGCGTGTTGAGTCGCCTGAAAACTACGTTGAATAATAATGAACGGCTATTCTGGTCAGTCGGGGCGGCGCTGTTGCTCCCGGCTACGGTAGGGGGCTATTACTGGTGGCGCTACGCCCAACAGGCGAAAAACTTACGCAGGCAGTTAGCGCAGCTGGATGAAAGAGAGGAGGAGAGCGGCAGCGAATTATTGGCCCTTACGGCTGAGAAACTGCTGGAGACTCTGGGGGATGATGCTGCCACGGCGTCACCGGAACAGATACGGGCTGCGATGCAACAGGCAGATGCAATGGCTGTAAAACAAAATAGCGGGGTATTTAATAGCCCAAATGATGGCATTCCTGACTATGCCAGAAACATTCATACGTTTCCTCAAGAGAGACAGTCCGGCCCAAGCCCCATGGGCATGGGGTCCATGCAGCAAGGCAGAGCACAGGACACTGTAAATCAGAGAGATGCAGAGAGACAGGCAGACGAAGCCAAAAAAAGAGCAGAAGCAGAGCGTTTGGCTGAGGCAAACCGCGACCGAGACTGGCAATCAATGAGTACCGAAGAGATATTAAGCACTATTGGGCGTGTTTCTTATCAACAACGCTCTAAAGCTTATGAGGTTTTATCGGGGCGTCCAGATATAAATAAAAAAATAAAAGTAGAACTCATTGAAAAAGGTATGATTTATGATCCTGTTCTTAATAAAGGATCCAGGCGTGCATTATCGGTTAAAGGTACCAATGGTTATCGTACATGGGGTAAGTATTGGAACAGGGTTATTGGTATTCTGCATGATAAGCGAGTTGGTGTTCGTTCATTCCCTCAAGGGCGATACTTTAATTTTGAGCTTGAAGTAAATAATGAAATAAAATTCTCTAAAAAGTACATGCCAGAAACAAGTAATAAAGAAGATGAATGGCATGCTGATATTTCTCGGCAAATAAATAAAGATATGGAAAGTTTGCCTGAAAGTTATCGTGTCAGAGTAGAAAGTATTAGTGAGCAAAGTTATAACACTTCACGCCCTGAAATTGTTGATGAAGTTGCTAAATCATCACTCAGAAATATTTTTATTGCAGGTGATAAAAGTCTGCTTACCGATGCTACCTGGCGGTTTGAAAAAATGCCCCAGTTGATGAGCAAACAGGATGCTGAGTCAGATTTCCCATCGAATAAAGTCTTTGTAATCATAGCCTGGGGAAATAGTAACGACAAAATCTATAAAAATGCATTTATCCCACAAAGGTATCGTGAAAACCCCTCTGACACAGAAACAGAAAGAGCCCGTAAGCGAGCGGAAACGCTAAAAAATGCAAACTGGAAAAGAGATGTCATTGAACAGTTTCAGGAGGAGTGTAAAGATGATCGTCGCTTAAAAGGCGTATCTATTCACTGGCAAGGTGATGAGATTCTCTATGTTGTGGCAGGTAACAGTTCGATCTCGAGAATGGAAGGGAGGTTCAGAACAGTTGAGAGACACACAGACATATACGTTCCAAAAGAAGTTAAAACGTGGATTAATGATAATGCACCTGAAGTTTCTCTAAATTCATTAATTACCGTGACACAGTATTCAGAAAAAGATAAATCCTATATCGATAAACAATTCCCTTTGCGAGTCGTACTTTCACCTGGGTTTAATGCTTTGAATTTATTCCCTCCCACCAGCGATCATCCCGGAAAAATCGTTAAATGGGAACCAGATAGTAATGGTTGGGTGATGCAGAGTTACACCTCAGGGATGACGGAAGAAGATTTTAAGTTGGCCCGGTCACTTACTTATGTAGAAATAAATAAAAGGGCTAATGCTGCATTTGATGAAGTAATGAAGGAAAATCGTAGAAAGAACGATGCCATCGCTATGTTGGATGCCAGAGTGTGGCTGGATAAACAAATTATTGATGCTATTAAAGATTATGGCGTTCCTGAAAATACCAGAATTGATTTGGAACAAAATGTCTCCTTTAACATGCTGTCGCAAGGATTTTTAGAGAGCGTATTTCTACCACGTAGAGAACAGCTAAGTTTGCGTGAGGTAATCCTTAAAAAAGTAGTCTTGGCTGGTGAGATAAAAAACGAAAATTACAGAAGAAACAATATTCAATCAACTATCTGGCCGCCCTATATTCAGAGTAAAGAACCGTTGCAAAAAACGTTAAATGATATAGATTTAGAAGCAAGATATGAAAATAGAAAGTGGAATCTATCTTCCGAGGAACGTAATGCACAACTTTTTTTAATTAAAAATAAGGTAGATAAAGCATTAACTCGCGTCAGAAATTATCGGGGTATCACTGTTGACGCTAACCCTGTGTTCAGGTCTCTACATAGCCAAAGCCCTACATTTCGCTATGTAGTACCTGAGGTGTTTGTTGTGAATTGCAAGGATTCGCAAATGGAAAATGTGTATGCCATATTATCAATTCGAGATGATTCCATCCCTTTTATTATTCATCACCTTGAGGATTTGAAAGGAAATGATAGTCTATTTAATTGGTTGAAACCTCACTTTTATTTAGATGAGGAACGTTATAGTCGTAAATATTTTTTACTTTCATCTGAGGTGTACAACTTGAGTCAAGTTTATAGCGAAATACTTTCATGGAAAATAGAAAAAGCGAGTCGGGAAATTAAAGCGTTGGTTAAAACCTCAACTGAGGTTTATATTGAGTATTTTAAAAAACTGGCTGGTGAAATTTTGCAATTCCTTGCAGTACCTTTAACATCACTTGCATTGGTAGGTGTTCCTTATATGGTGGTTACCGGACTAATGGCGTTTGCTGTATTAGGCGTAATACCGACATTAATCAATTATCTTGCTGCTGATGAAGCAGCAGAGAAAGAGGCATTAGGACAGGAGTTGCAGGCGATGGTGATAGCTGAACTCTTTGGATTGTTTTTGGGTAAAATTACCGCGCCAATTTTAAAAGGTATCGGGAAAGGCGGTTCTACCTCTGTAAAAAAATCAGAAAATTTGGTGGTTGATCTGCAGCGAAGAGCAGGCAGGAGACTGTACTCAAAATTGACCAATCCAGGAGAGGAAGTAACAAAAAAACTGAACTCTCCAGCCGGAGGGTCGCGGCTGACTATAACTCAGAAAAATGTTTTAAATGGCATCAATGAATCCCTGGATAAATATTCTAAACCGGCCTCCTCAGGCAGTGTTAGCCAGTCGCAGAATATAGCAAATATCTTTACCGGTGAGTATGATATTAAGTTTAAAGAAAGCTTTCAGGCGTTAGTGCAGGAAATTTTAAAAGATGATGAGTAATGTTAACTGCGTGAACAGCACCGCTGTAGGCTTCTTTAGCCACTGTCTACTCAGCATGAGACAGTGGCCGAAGTGTAACGTCTGCTGATTTACTCTCCAGCTTCAGTTGCACAACCAAGGCTCTATTGCCAAAAAAGCCCCTCTTTCACCCCCGTATTTCTCGCATTAGTTGTGTTCACCTTTGGCATCCTGTAGCGACCATTCCTGCGAGTCGAGAGGTGTGTTATGGCTGATGACAGCGATGACGACAAAACAGAATCGGCCACACCCCACCGAATAGAAAAAGCGCGTGAGGAGGGGCAAATCCCGCGATCGCGCGAGCTGACGTCATTACTGATGCTGCTGGCGGGCATCATGATCCTGTGGCTGGGGGGCGGGGCGATGGCGCAGCGGCTGGCGGATATGCTGGCAAGTGGGTTGCTGTTCGACCATGGCATGGTGACGGATGACAAACAAACCGGCGTACACGTCGGCGATTTAATCGGCCAGGCGGTGCTGGCCATTTTGCCGATGATGGCGGGCCTGGTGCTGGTTGCCATTGCGGCACCTATGTTACTGGGCGGCATTGTACTGAACAGCAAAGTGATCAAGTTCGACCTCACCAAACTCAACCCGCTGCCGGGCCTGCAACGGATGTTCGCGATGCAGGCCTGGGTTGAACTGTTTAAAGGTGTGCTTAAAGCGGTGTTAGTCGGCTGCGTGGGCGGCTGGTTTATCTGGACGCACTGGCCGGAGATGCTGCGCCTGATGAGCCAGTCACCGGAAATGGCCCTGCGTCACGGCTTGAACATGATTGCCATGGGGTGCGCGCTGGTGATGCTCGGCCTGATCCCCATGGTGGGCTATGACGTTTTCTGGCAAATCTATAGCTATTACAAAAAGTTGCGCATGAGCCGTCAGGAGATCCGCGACGAGTTCAAACAGCAAGAGGGCGACCCGCATGTGAAAGGGCGTATTCGTCAGCAAATGCGCGCCGCCGCACGCCGCCGCATGATGTCTGATGTGCCAAAAGCGGACGTGATTGTTACCAACCCCACCCACTATGCCGTGGCGCTGCAATACAACGAAAAGAAGATGAGTGCCCCCAAAGTGTTGGCGAAAGGCATGGGGGAAGTGGCGTTGAAAATTAGAGAAGTGGCGGCAGAGCATCGTGTGCCGCTGCTGGAAGCACCGCCGCTGGCGCGCGCATTGTATCGCCATACTGAGATTGGTCAGGCTATTCCTGGCGCGTTGTATGCTGCGGTGGCCGAGGTCTTGGCCTGGGTGTGGCAACTGCGCCGCTGGAAGCGTGAAGGCGGACTGATCCCGAAAAAACCCGATAATCTGCCGGTGCCGGCAGAGATGGATATAGCAGGAGAGAAGCAAAATCATGGCTAACCTGGCCGAAAAACTGCGTTTACCGGGGAATCTGAAAGAGACCCAATGGCAGGTGCTGGCGGGGCCAGTACTGATTCTTCTGATCCTGTCGATGATGGTGCTGCCGCTGCCGCCCTTTATTCTCGATCTTCTGTTTACCTTTAATATTGCCCTGTCGATCATGGTGCTGTTGGTGGCGATGTTCACGCAGCGCACGCTCGACTTTGCCGCGTTTCCGACCATCTTGCTGTTCTCCACCTTGCTGCGACTCTCTCTGAATGTGGCATCAACGCGTATTATTTTGCTTGAAGGACACACAGGTGCTGGAGCGGCGGGGCGCGTGGTGGAGGCCTTTGGTCACTTCCTGGTGGGCGGTAATTTTGCCATCGGTATCGTGGTGTTCATTATTCTGGTGATCATCAACTTTATGGTGATCACCAAAGGTGCCGGGCGTATTGCTGAAGTAGGTGCGCGCTTTGTACTGGATGGTATGCCGGGCAAACAGATGGCCATCGACGCTGACCTGAATGCCGGACTGATTGGCGAGGACGAAGCGAAACGGCGGCGTTCTGATGTCACCCAGGAAGCCGATTTCTACGGTTCCATGGACGGTGCCAGTAAGTTTGTCCGTGGTGATGCCATCGCCGGGATCATGATCATGGTGATCAACGTGATCGGGGGATTACTGGTGGGTGTGGTGCAGCACGGTCTGGATCTGGGCCACGCCGCAGAGAGTTACACCCTGTTAACCATTGGTGATGGCCTGGTGGCACAGATCCCGGCGCTGGTGATCTCGACGGCGGCGGGTGTCATTGTTACGCGTGTGAGCACCGATCAGGACGTCGGTGAACAGATGGTGGGGCAGCTATTTAATAACCCCCGCGTGATGGTATTGAGTGCCGGGGTATTGGGATTGCTGGGCCTGGTGCCGGGCATGCCAAACCTGGTGTTTCTGTTGTTCACCGCAGGCTTGTTGGGCCTGGCCTGGTGGGTGCGCGGTCGTGAGATACAGCCAAAAAACCCTGCTTCTGCCGTGGTCAGCAGTAAGCCACAGGAGAGCCAGTCGGTGGTTGAAGCTTCCTGGAGCGATGTGCAGCTGGAAGATTCGCTGGGGATGGAAGTGGGTTATCGACTGATCCCCATGGTTGATCATCTGCAAAATGGTGAGCTGCTGGGGCGTATCCGCAGTATCCGCAAGAAAGTGGCGCAGGAGCTTGGCTTCCTGCCGCCGGTGGTGCATATCCGTGACAACATGGATCTGCCACCTTCGCGCTATCGTATCCTGATGAAAGGGGTGGAGATTGGCAGTGGCGATGCCTGGCCGGGCCGCTGGATGGCGATCAACCCCGGTACGGCTGCGGGCACTTTGCCGGGCGAAGCCACGGTCGATCCTGCTTTTGGGCTGGCCGCGATCTGGATCGATGCTGCGCTTAAAGAGCAGGCGCAGATTCAGGGCTTTACCGTGGTAGAGGCCAGTACCGTGGTGGCAACGCATCTTAATCACCTGATCGGCCAGTTTGCGAGCGAACTGTTTGGACGTCAGGAAGCACAGCAGCTGTTGGATCGCGTGACCAAAGAGATGCCGAAACTGACGGAAGACCTGGTGCCAGGCGTGATCTCCCTGACCACGCTGCATAAAGTGCTACAGAATCTGTTGATTGAACGCGTGTCGATTCGCGACATGCGCACCATTATTGAAACCCTCGCGGAACATGCACCGGTACAGAACGATCCTCAGGAACTTACCAGCGTCGTGCGCGTAGCCCTGGGCCGGGCGATTACGCAACAGTGGTATCCGGGCGGGGATGAAGTACAGGTGATTGGTCTCGATGCCACGCTTGAACGTCTGTTACTCCAGGCGTTACAAGGCGGCGGTGGGCTGGAGCCAGGCCTTGCCGACCGTCTGCTGACGCAGGCGCAAGACGCGGTACAACGTCAGGAGATGTTGGGTGCGCCGCCGGTACTGTTAGTCAACCATCCATTGCGCGCCTTATTAGCCCGCTTCCTGCGTCGTAACCTGCCACAGCTGGTGGTGCTCTCAAACATGGAACTGAGTGAAAACCGTCAAATTCGCATGACCGCCACCATCGGAGGCAAATAACATGCAGAGCCTGTGGGGATTGTTATTGTTGCCGTTGATGGCCCATGCTGCCAGCGGCGGCTGGCACGCCAGCGTGAGTGGGCCGGGCTTAACCCAACGCGGAAGCTGGCTGGTTTCACCGGCATTACCGCCTGCAACCGGCGTGAGCGGGGCAATTACCATGGTCAACTGGCGTTATCAACTTAATATGCCCGCGCCTTCTGGCCTGAAGGTGCGGCTGTGCGCACCTCAACGCTGTGTCTTGTTAGAGGGGGCCAGTGGTATCACGCTGGGCCTGGCACACCTGCCTGCTAATCAGGCACTGCATTTTGCGTTTGGTTTTACGGGAAAAGGTGATCTGCCACCGGGGCTGCGCGTCGTGAGCAGCGAAGTGATGGTCAACTACCACTGAATATCAGGAGGATGAAAATCAGAGGGGTTAGTGAAAAGATGAGAACTGCGGCCACTGATACTCAGTGACCGCAGAGTAAACATTACATCCGTTCTACGGTTTTAATGCCCAGCGTATCCAGGCCCTGTTTCAGGGTTTTTGCGGTCAGCGCAGCCAGTTGCAGGCGGCTGTTACGCGTGGCTTCATCTTCTGCACTCAGAATTGGGCAGTGCTCGTAGAAGCCTGAGAACAGGCCCGCCAGATCGTAGAGGTAAGCACACATCACATGTGGCGTGCCATCACGGGCAACCTGAGTGATGGTCTCTTCAAACTGCAGCAAACGCGTTGCCAGCAGTGCTTCACGATCTTCAGTGATGATTACCGGCGCGTTGAGGGAATCGGCTTCAATACCCGCCTTGCGGAACACGGAGAGTACGCGCGTGTAAGCATACTGCATGTATGGCGCCGTGTTGCCTTCAAAGGCCAGCATGTTATCCCAGTCAAAGATGTAATCTGTGGTGCGGCTTTTTGACAAGTCGGCATATTTTACTGCGCCAATCCCCACGACTTCCGCCAGATCTTTCAGCTCCTGTGCCGACATCTCCGGGTTTTTCTCGCTCACCAGGGCATGTGCGCGATCGACCGCCTCATCCAGCAGATCTGCCAGTTTAATGGTACCGCCGCTACGGGTTTTGAATGGACGTCCATCTTTGCCTAACATCATGCCAAACGCATGGTGCTCTAAAGGTACAGATTCCGGAACATAACCGGCCTTACGCACGATGGTCCACGCCTGTTGCAGATGCTGATGCTGGCGTGAGTCGATGTAGTAGAGCACGCGGTCTGCACCCAGAGTTTCATAGCGGTACTTCGCACAGGCAATGTCCGTGGTGGTGTAGAGATAGCCGCCATCCTTTTTCTGGATGATGACGCCCATCGCTTCGCCTTCCTTGTTTTTGAACTCATCAAGGAACACCACAGTGGCACCTTCACTGGTGACGGCCAGCCCTTTTTCGCGCAGATCGCTGACGATGCCAGGCAACATGTCGTTATACAGGCTTTCACCCATGACATCGTTACGGGTCAGGGTGACATTCAGGCGATCGTACACTTCCTGATTTTGACTCATGGTAATGTCGACCAGCTTCTTCCACAGGGTGCGGCAATACTCATCACCCCCTTGCAGCTTCACGACGTAGCCACGAGCGCGCTCCGCGAAAGCTTCATCCGCGTCATAAGTGACTTTGGCTTCACGGTAGAATTCTTCGAGATCCGCCAGGGCGATATCTTCATGATGCTCGTTTTGCTGCTTTTCCAGGTAGGCAATCAACATACCAAACTGCGTGCCCCAGTCGCCGACGTGGTTAGCGCGAATAACCTTGTGGCCGAGGAACTCCAGCGTACGAACGGCTGCATCACCAATGATGGTGGAGCGAACGTGGCCCACGTGCATCTGTTTGGCGACGTTAGGCGCTGAGTAGTCAATAACGATGGTTTGCGGTTTCAGGCTGCTTACGCCAAGACGAGGAAGTTGCAGCGCCTGTGCTGTCTGCTCTGCCAGCCACTGGCGATCAAGGAAGATGTTGATAAAGCCGGGGCCAGCAATTTCAACTTTGCTGGCAATCCCGGTGAGATCCAGATGTTGGATCACGACCTCAGCCAGCTGGCGCGGTGCCTGCCCGAGCTTTTTCGCTACCGCCATAATGCCATTGGCCTGATAATCACCAAACTGGACCTTGGCCGACTGGCGAACCTGAGGTTCACAATCGGCGGGTGCGCCAGCCGCAATCATTGCCTGACTGACTTTATCGGAAAGAAGAGCCTGAATATTCACCGCGTTACCTTCATAAGCTGAAAAGGCCCGGCTGAGAAACAGCGGGCCGCTGGTTATCTCCTGTTAGGGTTAACCAACAGGAAAAACAAAAAATTAAGGGGCTAAGTATACGTGAATTGTGGCGGGGCGTCAGCAGCGGTTGTCGTTACGAGGGACAAAGGGGGAAGCTGCCTTCCCACTTTCTGCTAACGGCGTCGTGTATGACGACGTGTATTTTTAACGCTTTTGTCTGCTCGCACCTTCCAGTGGCGGGAAATAGCAAATCCCGTCACGGCGATCAGGACTGCAACAACAATGAGCATGGCCATAAAAATTTCCTTGCAGTAATGAAGCTGCAAATTTACAGGTAATGCAGGTAAAACTGCAAACCTCTGGCTGTAATTTAAGATGTTTCTCATTGTACTAATTAACACTAATAAAAACATGGTGTTATTACTGCTTTGTGTATTAATTAGTGGCCCTGATATATAGATGTATCCGAAATAGCCGCGTAAAATAGGGGCTATAAAGCCAAAAAACAGGTGAATTCGGATGAGTCCGATCTACGGTTTGGCGATATTTTGCACATCAAATTAAATTAAATGATTAAAGAAACTAACTATATTATGAGGTGGGTCGAAGATGAGTTTGTCAACTGCGGGTCTTGAAGATCTGACCGTGGATTTAGAACGTTTTGACAATGAATTACAGAAATTTTCCCAATTACTGGGCCTGAACCTTGTGGGATGTGAGGCAGACCATATCGCGCTGCGTTGCCACCAAAATGCAACGGCTGAGCGCTGGCAGCAGGGGCTATTGCAGATTGGCACGGAATTCTCGCGCGCGATGATCAATGGCCGCCCAATTTGCCTGTATCGTTTGCATCAGCCTCTGACGGTAGCCGGTTTGACCATCAAGGTTGTCGAACTGCCGTGGCCAGGTGAAAAGCTTTATCGCCATGAGGGCTGGGAGCACATAGAAATCGTCTTGCGTGGCGATCCTGCCACCTTGGGCGTGCGGGCAATGGCACTGATTGCCGATCAGGCTTTGGTCACCCCCGGTATTACCTTTAAGACCAGTAGCCCGCAGGGAGAAAATGAACGCTTACCGAACCCCACTTTAGCGGTGAGTGATGGCCGAACCACCATTAAATTCCATCCCTGGAGCCTGGAAGAGATCGTCGCCAGCGAACAAGAATAGCTTCTCTCTTCTCGCATTGCGCCCTGATTGTTATCGGGGTGTAATCAAAAGGTGGATTTATTCACTTTCTTAACGGCGTGGTGACCCACCAAAATGTAAGCTGTGTCATGTTTATGCAATTTCAAACCTTTGCTGTGACCCCGGTCGATTCAGGAATCACTATTGAGTGCCATAGTTAGCGCTGTCTGGCCAAGCTGGCCGCTGTTTAGCCGTATCTGATCAATGATTTTTCAACCAGATGCCACCACCGGAGGATTCAGATGCTGACACTGGAAATTTGTTGCTATGGCATAGATTGTGCGCTGACGGCACAGCAGGCAGGTGCGGACCGCATTGAGCTTTGTAGTGCACCCCGTGAAGGCGGGTTAACGCCTTCCGCCGGTATGTTATCGGCAGCACGTGCCGAAATTACGATACCGGTACACCCGATTGTACGCCCGCGTGGAGGGGATTTTTGTTACAGCGCGCGTGAGTTTTCGCTCATGAAGTCGGATATTGCCATTATGCGGGAGCTGGGGTTCCCGGGCGTGGTGGTTGGGGCCCTTGATGAAGACGGGCACATTGATATGCCGCGCATGCAGCAGCTTATGTCATTATGTGAAGGAATGGCGGTAACTTTTCATCGCGCCTTCGACCTGTGCCATAACCCGAAGCGAGCATTAGAGCAGTTGGCCGAGTTGGGCGTGGCTCGTGTACTCACTTCGGGCCAGCAGCAGAGTGCAGAAAGCGGAATTGTGTTACTGCGGGAACTTAATGCCTGCACGCCAGGTCCAATCATTATGGCTGGGGCAGGAGTACGTTTGAGCAACGTGCAAAAATTCCTGGACGTCGGATTGCAGGAACTTCACAGTTCAGCCAGCCAACGCATTGCTTCGCCAATGCGCTACCGTAAAGCAGGTGTTTCGATGGGTAGCGACGTTGATGTCGACGAGTTCAGCCGTAACTGCGTTGATGGCGATATAGTAGGAGCAATGAAGAGTGTGATGCAGATAGGCGATATGCGTGTTGCCTGAATCTGCCCGTTTTTGCCGCGCAGCGCGTCGAACCTGACGTGATGTTTGCAAGTACCAAGCCCCGGCCTCTATTGCTGGGGTTCTTTTTATCTGCGGTTTTCCAGCCAGACCCGTCACCGTTCTGCTACAAAGAAAAAACCCCGCATTATGCGGGGTGAAAAATCTAACTAACCAGTCAGAAAACCTTAGTCAGACAACTGCTTACCAATCTCGTAACAACAACTCGGGAGGCATCCTAACACACTGAAAAGTCCTAATTTTGATCCAGATCAACTTTTGCATCATTGAAAAACGGTGCTTATCAATTGAGTGTTATTTGAGTAATTTTTCATGAGGTTTGTCACAAACACCCGCATTTTTTGGTGAATTTAGTTAACGATGTGTTATCAGTGTCCATAGTGATGATTAATTCCCTAACGATATCCTTACAGTGTGTGTGGTGTGTTGCTCAGTAGTCTCAGCAGTGAGGTAGGGCAGTGTCTGCGCCCCACAGCGCGGTAATCATGGAATGTCTTAAGATTAATCCAGTGAAATATAGAGAAAAATATGTTGTTAAATCGTAATGGTAGTATTAGTTTACTGTAAGTATCATCTTGTCGTTATTGGCTCGATTATTTTAACACCAGTTATGTAACTCATTGCCTGAAACTAAACACTTTCAGCCAGGCAGATTCAATTCACAGGTAGGGTGAGTCGATGATTAGCCATGTCTCTGCTATGTGCTTTTTCTCTATTAGTTTTATGATAAGACGAAATATGGCTTTTTCCCCACATTAGGTCGATCTCCGTGGGTAGCTAAACTACGCCAGTTTCCGTGGGTGGTTTAGTTCTATTTTAATAATAAATGTTGGCGGTTTAACCGGCCGACTGATTTTTCCTGCGCGTTACTTATATGGGAGGGGGGTATGACAACAACCTATTCTGCTAAGCACGACAACAGTTTTGATATCATTCGTTTGCTGGCGGCAGTTGCTGTTATTTATAGTCACCACTTTGCTTTGAGTGGATTTGACGAGCCGCAAGTTTTGGGGCTTGAGTCGTTTGGTACCACCGCAGTGATTATTTTCTTCTCTATTTCTGGTTATCTCATTACGCAAAGTTACCAGCGTTCTTCATCTGATTTCGAATATGCGCGCAAACGTTTTCTCCGGGTGTATCCGGGGCTTGCCGTGTGTCTGGTTTTCACCATCTATATTTGCGGTGGGTTACTCGGTAGCGAGAGCTTCCTCCACTGGGTAACCTCCTGGGATGCGCTTAAAACCTGGCTTCGTGTGATGGGCTTGACCGGCATTGGGTTTGTGGGTGTCACGCCTGAAGGGATGAATAACTTCACTAATAGTTATATTTATCCGAATACGATGAATGGCAGTTTGTGGACGCTTTTCTTCGAAGTGTTTGATTATATAGTGCTGGCGTTTTGCCTGAAGTGGTTCTCGCGTTATAACGCAGGGTTATGGATATTCCTCGTGGGTTCTGTGGTGTTGCAACTATTATGTCTGCACTTTGGTATCACTAAGCTTGCCTTGGTGGCGACCAGTCATTTCTCTATTCCCTTTGCCGTTGGTGCACTGTTTTGCGTTTATCGCGACCACTGGATCAATAATGTCAAAGTGAAAATTATATTGCTGGCAGTGGCATTGATTGCGCTGTTGCTTTCGGGCCTTAATATTATTCTGGTAAAAACGCTGTACACGGTTGCGGTTTGCTATTTGACACTGCTGATTGGGATCTCCTTCCGCGACCGTTTGATTAAAGGTCGCTTTGATTTCTCTTACGGCATCTATATTTATGCGTTTCCAGTGCAACAGATTGCAATTAATGAGTTGGGTATTGGTTTCTGGTCATCCATGTTGTTATCGCTGCTGGTTACGCTGGTAATGGCTGCACTCTCATGGTTCTTGATTGAAAAACCAATGATTGGCCGGAAAACGTCGCGTGTTCTGGTAAGAGCAACCGAATAAGCTGTCTTTTTCCTGGCGTATTTATCCGAAAACAAGCGTTACAGTCAGGCAAATGCCGGGTTTTTTTGCCCTCTGTCTAAGCTTAAGAGTGAGAGCTTAACAGAGGGCTTATTTATGACTCAGGATCAGTTCCAGAAGGCGGCAGGCATTAGTGCTGTGCTCGCGGTTCGTTGGTTTAAACCCATCACGGATGCCATGGCAGAGTTTGGCATCGATACCCCAACACGCCAGGCGAATTTCATCGCACAAACAGGCACGGAGTCCGCCGGTTTTAGTCGTCTGGTGGAGAGTTTTAACTATTCAGTGGCAGGTTTGGCCATTTTTGCTAACCGATTGACGTTACAGCAGCGTCAACAACTCGGACGGCGCAGTAGTGAAGCGATAGTTCCGATAGCGCGCCAGAGACAGATTGCTAATCTGGTGTATGGTGGCCGTTATGGAAATACACAACCCGATGACGGCTGGACCTATCGTGGTCGAGGCCTCAAGCAAATTACCTTTCGCGCCAATTACGCCGCCTGTGGCACAGCATTAGCACTGCCGCTCCTGGATCAACCCGATTTGCTGCTGCAGGATGTGAATGCAGCGCGTTCCGCCGGTTGGTTCTGGCAGGCGAACAAACTGAATCCCATAGCCGACAGTGGGAACGTTGAAGCGCTAACGCGGCGTATCAACGGGGGCGAAAATGGGTTGGCCGATCGTATAGCCCGGACGCAACGAGCCAGTCAGGTGCTGGTGTGAATTCAGGCTAAAGATTATTTTCTCCCCGTCGCACAGAGCGGTTTACACTGATTAGATGGCGACTGGGGAGTAAGCGTATGAAACAGGTCATTTTTACCGCAATCGCGGCTTTACTTGTGGTCTGTAGTCCATCACTCCAGGCAAAGTCTGCCTGTATGGCGAAAAGTGCTGCCATCTCTGCCAGTAATAACTGGGTTTTGCTGGGTGGGAATGCAAAGGGCAACGTGCAGCAGGTGGTGGCGGGTGAGTTTGGCAAGGATGTGGATTCACAAAAGCGGGTGCTGGGGCAGTTTGATCGCTGTGGATCGCTGCTGGTGGCGGATATCAGCTATGACAAGAACGAACGCAATGTTGCCTTCAGCATGGAACAGCACATTTCACGGGTGCAGGGCGGCTGGGTTGCTGAATATGCCTATCTGGTTAAAGTGATGCGGCAAGGCAAGGAAGAAGTGGTGGATAATCGCCAGGGGACGGTGAGCTGGCATGTGGGGCGACACGGCACCATCACCAGCAGCTCTGATCGTTTTACCAGCATGGGGAAAAATGGCTTTACCGATATTACCTACCACTACGATCCGCAGTTGCGGTTGCAGAACAGTGTGGCGCGCGGCAGCGATGAAGAGAGTAACGGGGTTAATCGCTATCGCTGGAATGCGCAGGGTCAGGTGACGAATGCGGATACCGACCACAGTAAAAATCGTTACACCTATGACAACCAGCGCCGTGAATGGAAACTCGATTCCACTGAACAAACCTCCGTCAGCATGTTGCACTCGGCCGATGAGTGCCAGTTGTGGGATGAAACCGGCAACTGCACCTTGAGTTATCTGCATGAAACCGAGGTCTTTGCTCAAGGCGTTATCGAGCGCCATCTTACTTCGGCCTATCGCTATCAGTACTGGGGCAGCAAAAGCGACAATCAATGAGCAATGAATTCGTTGTCAACAGGACTCGGCTGCTAAACCTGGGTACACTGGCGGCAGTTGAATAAGGAGATGTAAATGACGACGCTGTGGCTCTCTTTTCTGTTTGCGATCACCATTCTGACGTTAACCCCCGGTTTTGATACCGCTCTGGTGCTGCGTTCTGCGGCTGCTCAGGGATCGCGCCGTGCGGCGGCAACGGCATTAGGTGTGACTTCTGGCTGTCTGGCTTGGGGTGTTGCTGTAGGTTTTGGCCTGGGCGCACTGCTGCTGGCCTCGGAAGTGGCTTATGCCACGCTGAAATGGGTGGGTGCGGCCTATTTGTTGTATCTGGGTTTGCGTTTGTTGCTGAAGAAACCGGAAGCCGTGGCAGAAGTGGCGGTAGAAACGCCGGCCCAGCAAGGGATGTTTGCCTGTTTTACCCGCGGATTGCTCGGCAACATGCTCAATCCGAAAGTGGGTGTGTTTTATGTGACCTTTTTGCCGCAGTTTATTCCGGCTGGTGCCTCAGTGCCCCTGTGGTGTTTTTTGATGGCGCTGGCCCATATGGCGATTGGCTTAGTGTGGAATGCTGTGTTGATTGGCGGTAGCCATTACTTTTCCGCGCATTTGCGTCGGCCAGCGGTCCAGAAAGTGATGGACCGACTGACCGGTGTGGTGTTCATCGGCTTTGCGGCGCGACTGGCACTGTCACGCCACTGATGTTACGGTTTGCGCGCCACGAGCACGGCGCGCAGCGGTGCCGGATAACCTTCTACCGTTTTGCTGCTGTCGTTCGGGTCGAGGAATTCAGCCAGTGATTCGCTGGTCATCCAGGCGGTTCGGCGCTGCTCTTCGGTGGAAGTGACGGCATAATCGGCAATACGAACGTCTTCAAAACCACATTTTTCTAGCCAGCTTTTCAGTGCTGCCGCCGAAGGGATATAGTAGACATTGCGCATTTGTGCGTAACGCTCGCCTGGCACCAGTACCTGATTCTCATCCCCTTCAATAACCAGCGTTTCCAACACCAGTTCGCCTCCGCTGACCAGCTGATTTTTCAGCTGTAGCAGGTGATCCAACGGTGAGCGGCGGTGATATAACACGCCCATTGAGAAGACGGTATCAAAGGCTTGCAAAGTAGGAAGCTGTTCGATCCCGAGCGGCAGGAGGTGAGCCCGACGATCGTCGTTCAGCAGTTTACGCACGGCTTCAAACTGGCACAGAAAGAGCTGCATCGGGTCGATGCCGACCACTAAGCGCGCGCCAGCCCCAACCATGCGCCACATGTGATAGCCGCTGCCACAGCCGACATCCAGAATAGTGCGGCCAGCCAGCGGTGAGATATGCGGCAGTACGCGTTCCCACTTCCAGTCCGATCGCCATTCCGTGTCGATTTCGGTGCCATACAGTGAGTAAGGCCCTTTGCGCCATGGCATGAGGTTGCGCAGGAGTTTTTCAATGCCTTGTCGCTGGCGATCGCTCAGGTCGTCATGTTGTGCGCTGACGCTATCCACCAGGTCGAGATGCTGCGGGGCCAGTTGGGGCAAGTGTTCAACGGACTTTTCCCAGTTGCGGAAGTGACCATGAAGGTTTTCACGCTGCCAGGTGGCAACCTGTGCCGGTAAAGTTTCTAACCAACTGGCCAGGGGGCCGGTGGCAATTTGCTGATAGAAGCGGCCAAAATCAATCATTTCAGCGCCACCAGAGAACCAAAGTTGAAGCACTGGAACCACAGCTCAGCATGGGAGAAGCCTGCGGTTTTCAGGCGTGCTTTATGGGCTTCAACGCTGTCCGTCAGCATGACGTTTTCCAGCATGCTGCGCTTCTGGCTGATTTCCAGTTCGCTGTAGCCGTTGGCCCGTTTGAAGTCGTGATGCATGTTGAACAGTAGTTCACCGACTTCGGCGTCTTCAAAGCTGAACTTCTCTGACAGCACCAAAGCGCCACCGGGATTCAGTCCGCGCCAGATTTTTTCCAGCAGCTTCAACCGTGCTTCGGGGTCGAGGAATTGCAGGGTAAAGTTGAGCACCACCAGCGAAGCATTTTCGATTTCGACATCGCGAATATCCGCTTCCATGACGTTGACCGGTGTCTCACCCCGGAAGGCATCAAGATGGCGGCGGCAGCGCTCGACCATCGCGGGGGAGTTATCAATGGCGATAATGGTACAACCCGGCACATGGATGTTGCGGCGCACTGAGAGCGTTGCCGCACCAAGTGAGCATCCGAGGTCATAAACCTGGCTGTCGGGTTGAACAAAACGTTCTGCCAACATGCCAATCATCGAGATGATGTTGGAGTAACCAGGTACGGAGCGCTGAATCATGTCAGGGAAGACTTCAGCCACGCGCTCATCAAAGGTCCAGTCACCCAGTTTGGCAATGGGTGCGGAGAATAGGGTATCGCGGTCAGGCATAGCGAAAAATCCGAAGAATCGACATCAAAGGCGCTATTTTGGCAGAAATGCGCGCGCGCTGCATCTCTTAGCGGTTTGCCAGGCGCGCGTGTTGACCTTTATTGCTGAGTGTTGAGAAGCCGCTGTGTATTCAGGTGGCAGGTCAGACAATGGGGGGGTATGACTGCAAAGGAATCTGTATCCCTACGATCCGCTGGCACATCCATGTGCCAGAGGCATTTGCTGTCATACCCCCCATCATCTTCCCAACAGCATCAGTGCGGCTGTCAGAAGCCCGAGCCCTTGGTGAGTTTTAGCGCTGTTTTTCCAGACGGCTTAGTATCAGGCAAAACAACCGTATGGATTTCGGAGGGCAGGGTGATCGGAGCGAGCCACGTCGCAGCCCGATTGCCCTGACAGGCCGAGGTATCTCGATCTATCAGACGATGGTTTAGAAGTTGACGTTGACGTTCCAGAGCTAAGCGCGTAAGACAGTCATTCAAGCAAATTAGGGACAGGCTTCATTTTAAGGACGAAACATTATGCTCATTAAGGCAAAACTTCAGCGGTTAAACCTGCTGGAACAGTGGCGGCGTGACAGCTACCGCATTTACTTTTCGCTGGCGGTATTGGTGATATACAGCTGCATCATCCGTTGGGTGCTGCCGCTGTGGGTACATGGCAACATTCATGACGGTATTGTGGGGTGCATCTGTGGACTGGCAGCCACGTTTTGGCTCACCTGCATTGCGCGCCTCACGCTACCGGGTGACGTCACGCCTGACCAGCTCACCGCTATACTGACCAAAGCGAAATATCACGCCACCAGTGCCGGTTACTATGACGTGCCTCTTCATAAACGCATGAAATTCAAATCGCAGCGTATCTACATTGAAAGCCTATCGGGCCAGATCATACTCACAGGCCCGTACAACATCCTGAAGAGAATCAGAAACAAGCTTGAGGAAGGATAACGCGAACTAAAACAGTGCCGCTTGCTGTGGCCAGTCTGGCCCGCTGCCTATTGCGGAATCCAACTGCTGCAACTGAGGCCACAGCGCCTGAACTAACGGAAACACCTGACCCATATCCGGCGTATGCAAAAACACCATCGGGTCACTTTCCGGCTGCCACTGCCGTAATTTATCCAGCCAGATAGCAAACAGTGGCACACTCTCCTCTACGCTATCGCTGGCGATAAACCGCACCATTGGTTGTGTCGCCGTACGGATAGCGTGTGGCGGCACGCGTGGTTTCTTACTGCGCGCTTCAATGGCGGCGGGGGAAGTGGAAAGCGAAGCATGTACCGCACGGCTATCGAGAATAACCCGGTTCACACTACGCTGATGCAAACCCCGATTCAGCGCCTGCTCGGCTTCACCTTTAGCAAAAAAGGCCGCGTGGCGGACTTCAACGCCGTAGTGAAAACATTTCGGCAACGCGTCCAGAAAACGCCACAGGTCCGCCAACTGGGCCGGGGAAAATGACGCAGGTAACTGCAGCCAGTACTGGCCGATACGTGCAGAAAGTGGATCAAGCAGACGGAAAAACGCATCTACCTGATCGTCACACTGACGCAGCGCAGCCTGATGGCTAATCGCGGAAGGAAACTTAAAACAAAACCGGAAATCGTCATGGGTCATGGCCTTCCAGCGCTGAACCGTGGCGGCATCTGGCAATGCATACAGTGTAGTATTGCCCTCCACGCACTGAAAATAGCGCGCATAGTCCGCCAGGCTCTCAATGCCCCAGCGCTTCCAGTGTGCATGCTGCCATTGCGGCAGACCAATACGAAGTGTCACAACAGAATTCCCTCTACCTTAAGCACGATTTTTGCCCGCTAACAGCTTACCAGCAAATGAAAAGTCACGATTCAACCCGACAGAGTTGCATAGTCTGTTCGCTCTACTTATCCTGCCTGCCTTTTTAAATTATACTAATCGCCATTTTTGCGGCAGCATCACTTCAGGTTACGTGGCCTGGTGTTGCCAGGCAGCAGCGGCGAAGTTAAAAGGATAGCGTTATGCGTACAGAATATTGTGGACAGCTCAATCTGTCACATGTGGGTCAACAGGTAACACTTTGCGGCTGGGTCAACCGTCGCCGCGATCTGGGCAGCCTGATCTTTATCGATATGCGCGACCGTGAAGGTATTGTGCAGGTCTTCTTTGATCCCGACCGTCAGCAGGCTTTCAAGCTGGCTTCAGAGCTGCGCAACGAATTCTGCATCCAGATCACCGGGACCGTGCGTGCTCGCGACGAAAAAAACCGTAACAGCGACATGGCAACCGGCGATGTTGAAGTGTTCGCCCATGAGCTGAACATCATCAACCGCTCTGAGCCCCTGCCGCTGGACTCCAACCAGGTCAACAGCGAAGAAGCTCGCCTTAAATACCGCTATCTCGACCTGCGTCGCCCGGAAATGGCTCAGCGCCTGAAAACCCGTGCCCGCATCTCCAGCTTTGTTCGTCGCTTTATGGATGACAACGACTTCCTCGACATCGAAACGCCAATGCTGACCAAAGCCACGCCAGAAGGTGCGCGTGACTACCTGGTGCCAAGCCGTGTGCATAAAGGCAAATTCTATGCGTTGCCACAATCACCCCAGCTTTTCAAACAGCTGCTGATGATGTCGGGCTTTGATCGCTACTACCAGATCGTAAAATGCTTCCGTGATGAAGACCTGCGCGCTGACCGTCAGCCTGAATTCACCCAAATCGACGTAGAAACCTCCTTCCTCAGCGCTGAACAAGTGCGTGAAATGATGGAGCGCATGATCCGTGAACTCTGGCTGGACGTAAAAGGTGTGGATCTCGGCACCTTCCCGCAGATGACCTTCGCCGAGGCGATGCAACGTTACGGTTCAGATAAACCTGACCTGCGCAACCCAATGGAACTGGTCGACGTGGCTGACCTGCTGAAAAACGTCGAATTCCAGGTCTTCGCGGGCCCGGCGAATGATCCGAAAGGCCGCGTTGCTGCGCTGCGTGTACCAGGCGGTGCCAGCCTGACGCGTAAACTGATTGATGAATACGGCAAATTCGTTGAGATCTATGGGGCTAAAGGTTTGGCCTGGATGAAGGTCAACGAACGTGCCAACGGCCTTGAAGGTGTGCAGAGCCCGGTGGCTAAATTCCTGACCGCTGACATCGTTGAAGGCATCCTCAGCCGTACCGGCGCACAAGATGGCGACCTGATCTTCTTCGGCGCGGACCGCGCTAAAGTGGTAGCGGATGCGCTGGGTGCACTGCGCCTGAAAGTGGGACGTGACCTGCAAATTACCGATGAGAAAGCCTGGGCACCGCTGTGGGTAGTGGATTTCCCAATGTTCGAAGCGGATGATGAAGGCGGCCTGGCGGCTATGCACCACCCGTTCACTTCGCCGAAAGACCTCTCGGCAGAAGAACTGAAAGTGGATCCCACCCAGGCTGTGGCGAATGCTTACGACATGGTCATCAATGGCTATGAAGTGGGTGGCGGTTCAGTCCGTATCCACAATGGTAAAATGCAGCAGACCGTGTTCAGCATTCTGGGTATTGAAGAACAGGAACAGCAAGAGAAGTTTGGCTTCCTGTTAGATGCCCTGAAATACGGCACGCCTCCGCACGCGGGCCTGGCATTTGGTCTCGATCGCCTGACCATGCTGCTGACCGGCACCGACAACATCCGTGATGTTATCGCGTTCCCGAAAACCACCGCGGCTGCCTGCCTGATGACCGAAGCACCAAGCTATGCCAATCCGGCAGCGCTGGTGGACCTGGGCATTCAGGTCGTCAAAAAAGAAAATAAAGACAATCTTGAGAATAAGTAATGGGCTATAAACACCCGGTATCGGTACTGATCGTGATTACTGCGCAGGATACCGGCCGGGTGCTGATGCTGCAGCGGCGCGATGATGCGGAATTCTGGCAATCGGTCACCGGTAGCCTGGAGCCGGGTGAACAACCGGCTGAAGCCGCATGGCGGGAAGTCTTAGAAGAGACGGGCATTGATGCCAGAGCCGAACAGCTGGCGCTGGAAGATTGCCACAAACAGATTGAGTTTGAGATCTTCGCCCACTACCGCCATCGCTATGCGCCGGATGTCACCCACAATCGCGAACACTGGTTTCGTTTAACCTTACCGGTCGAGCGTGACGTGACTATCAGTGAACATCTGGCGGCGCGTTGGCTCAGCGCAGCGGAAGCGGCAGCATTAACCAAGTCCTGGAGTAACCGCCAGGCAATTGAAGAATTTGTCTGAATGGCGGTCTGACCGCCAGCTGAACGTTTTGTTTATCGGGTGTAGTCTCTTGTACTGCACCTCTGCATTGAACCATCGGGTGGAACCGCCTCAGCAGTAACCGGGCACAGTACCCCGTGCAATAGACAAGAGAGAAGAGAAATGGCTGGACATAGTAAATGGGCAAACACCAAACACCGTAAAGCGGCACAGGATGCCAAGCGTGGTAAGATCTTCACCAAGATCATCCGTGAGCTGGTTACCGCAGCAAAACTGGGCGGCGGCGATGCAAACTCTAACCCACGTCTGCGTGCAGCAATGGATAAAGCGCTGTCAAACAACATGACGCGTGACACCATGAACCGTGCGATTGCCCGTGGTGT
Source organism: Pantoea sp. A4 (assembly GCF_000295955.2). Taxonomy (GTDB): domain Bacteria; phylum Pseudomonadota; class Gammaproteobacteria; order Enterobacterales; family Enterobacteriaceae; genus Pantoea; species Pantoea multigeneris. Next base: position 356,993 of record NZ_ALXE01000019.1, on the reverse strand, counting down.
AGGCGGTGAAGATGATTCCAATATGGAAACCATCATTTATGAAGGTTACGGTCCTGGCGGCTCAGCGGTCATGATTGAGTGCCTGAGTGACAACCGTAACCGTACCGTAGGTGAAGTGCGTCATGCATTCACCAAAACCGGCGGCAACCTCGGTACTGACGGCTCTGTATCTTACCTGTTCAGCAAAAAAGGGGTGATCTCCTTTGCGCCAGGTCTGGATGAAGATGCGGTGATGGATGCAGCACTGGAAGCCGGTGCAGAAGACGTTGTCGCTTATGACGACGGCGCGATTGACGTGTTCACTGCCTGGGAAGAGCTGGGCAAGGTGCGTGATGCACTGGAAGCGGGTGGTCTGAAAGCAGACACCGCCGAAGTCTCAATGATCCCATCGACCAAAGCCGATCTGGATGCGGAAACCGCACCAAAACTGCTGCGTCTGATCGATATGCTGGAAGACTGCGATGACGTGCAGGAAGTTTACCATAACGGTGAAATTTCTGACGAGGTGGCGGCAACGCTGTAATGCCTCGCGCATCACTGATTGCAGTGCACGCAGCGGCCATTCTCGTGCCGCTGCGTTATCGCTTAACGGGGAGTTGATATGGCGATCATTCTAGGCATTGACCCCGGCTCCCGCGTCACGGGGTATGGCGTAATTCGCCAAACCGGACGCCAACTCACTTATCTTGGTAGTGGGTGTATTCGCACCAACGTGACCGACCTTCCCTCCCGCCTGAAACTGATTTATGCCGGTGTCACCGAAATTATCACCCAGTTTTCGCCAGACTATTTTGCCATTGAGCAGGTGTTTATGGCGAAAAATGCAGACTCCGCGCTGAAGCTGGGGCAGGCACGCGGTGCGGCGATCGTGGCGGCGGTCAATCTGGATCTGCCGGTGTTTGAATATGCGGCACGTCAGGTCAAGCAAACCGTCACCGGTACCGGTGGGGCAGAGAAAAGCCAGGTGCAGCATATGGTTCGTTCGCTGCTCAAATTACCGGCTAATCCGCAGGCGGATGCGGCGGATGCCCTGGCTATCGCGATTACGCACTGCCATGTTAGTCAGAATGCTGCGCGCATGAGTGACAGCAAACTGACGTTAACCCGTGGCAGGCTACGTTCGGTCTAACCGGTGAGGCTGGATATTCATCCAGCCTTTTTTATGTTATAAACAGCGCATTATGCATTGAGAAAGGACAGAAACAGGTGATAGGGCGTTTACGCGGTACAATTCTGGAAAAGCAGCCCCCGCTGGTGCTGATAGAAGTGAATGGCGTTGGCTACGAAGTACATATGCCGATGACCTGTTTTTACGAACTGCCTGAAATCCATCAGGAAGCCGTGATCTTCACCCAGTTTGTGGTGCGTGAAGATGCGCAACTGCTGTTTGGCTTCAATAATAAACAGGAGCGGGCACTGTTCCGCGAGCTGGTGAAAGTCAACGGCGTTGGGCCAAAGCTGGCGCTGGCAATCCTTTCCGGCATGTCTGCGCAGCAGTTTGTCACTGCGGTGGAAAAAGAAGAGATCGCGGTGCTGATCAAACTGCCTGGCGTCGGTAAGAAAACCGCTGAACGTCTGGTCGTTGAGATGAAAGACCGCTTTAAAGGCATGCACGGCGATCTGTTCGGTGGCGATTCTACCTTTACCCTCACCACGCCGGGGCCAGAACCTGAAGGCAATGATGCTGAAGCAGAAGCCGTTGCGGCACTGGTTGCGCTGGGGTATAAACCGCAGGAAGCCAGCCGTATGGTAAGCAAAATCGGTAAGCCAGATGCTGATTGTGAAACCCTGATCCGCGAAGCGCTCCGCGCTGCCATTTGAGGTAAGTCATGATAGAAGCCGATCGCCTTGTTTCCGCTGCACCTTCTTTTAACGAAGAAGAGAGCCTTGACCGCGCCATTCGCCCAAAACGGCTGACGGAGTATGTCGGCCAACCGCAGGTCTGTGAGCAGATGGAAATCTTTATCAAGGCGGCGAAACTGCGTGGCGATGCGCTGGACCACTTGCTGATCTTCGGCCCGCCAGGGTTAGGAAAAACGACTCTGGCAAACATCGTTGCCAATGAGATGGGGGTGAATTTACGCACTACCTCTGGCCCGGTGCTGGAAAAAGCGGGCGATCTGGCGGCGATGCTGACCAACCTCGAACCTCATGATGTGCTGTTCATTGATGAGATCCACCGTCTTTCTCCGGTGGTAGAAGAGGTACTCTACCCGGCGATGGAAGATTACCAACTGGATATCATGATTGGTGAAGGCCCAGCGGCACGCTCCATCAAGCTCGATTTGCCACCGTTTACCCTGATTGGTGCCACCACCCGAGCCGGTTCTTTAACGTCTCCCCTGCGTGACCGTTTTGGTATTGTGCAGCGTCTTGAGTTTTATCAGGTCAAAGACCTCCAGCATATTGTGAGTCGCAGCGCCAGTTGCCTCGGGCTCGATCTAAGCGATGAAGGTGCGCTGGAAGTGGCACGGCGTTCTCGCGGTACGCCGCGTATCGCCAATCGACTGCTACGCCGCGTGCGGGATTACGCAGAAGTAAAAGCGGATGGTGAGATGAGCGGGGAAGTGGCGACCAGCGCGCTGAACCTGCTGAATGTCGACAGCGAAGGGTTTGATTACATGGACCGCAAACTGCTGTTAGCCATCATCGATAAATTCACCGGTGGTCCTGTGGGTCTGGATAACCTGGCAGCAGCTATTGGTGAAGAGCGGGAAACCATCGAAGATGTGATTGAACCCTTCCTGATCCAGCAAGGGTTCATTCAGCGCACACCGCGTGGCCGAATGGCCACACAGCATGCTTACCGTCATTTCGGGATCACACGCGAGAGTTAAGCGCGGATCAGGAAGCGGGTTTACGTAACTGGCTTAGCACGAACAACAGTGCGGCAGCCAGTACCACGGAAGGGCCGGCTGGCGTGTCATATAACGCAGAGAGCGTTAAGCCACCGCTCACGGCAAGGATGCCGACAATCACCGCGAAGCCGGCCATTTGTTCTGGAGAACGCGAAAAACGGCGAGCGGTTGCGGCAGGAATAATCAGCAACGAGGTGATGATCAGCGCACCGACAAACTTCATTGCCACGCCAATCGTCAACGCCGTAACCAGCATCAGCATCAGGCGAGTACGCTGCACGTTAACGCCATCCACCTGCGCCAACTCCGGGCTGAGCGTCATTGAGAGCAGTGAACGCCACTGCCACAGCATCACCAGCAGCACAGCCAAAACGCCGCCCGCCATCAGCCACAGATCTTGCGGGGTCACTGCCAGCAGGTCACCAAACAGATACGCCATCAGGTCGACTCGCACACCGGACATCAGGCTCACGACCACCAGCCCAAGGGAAAGCGCACTGTGCGCCATAATCCCCAGCAGGGTATCAATCGCCAGATTCGGTTTACGCTCCAGCCACACCAGGCCCAGCGCGATAAACACCGTCACCAGAATCACGGCATAGTAAGGATTAACATTAAGCAACAGGCCAAAAGCCACGCCAAGCAGTGACGCATGGGCGAGGGTATCGCCAAAATAGGACATGCGACGCCAGACCACGAACGAGCCTAACGGGCCTGCGGCCAGTGCCAGCATCACGCCGCCCAACCAGCCCGGTAACAGTAATTCAATCATGACGGCCCCTGTCCACGGCGTAGAACAATACGTCCCTGTAAATCGTGACGATGATTATGATGATGGCGATAGATCGCCAGTTGCTCGGCACCACGCTGACCAAACATCGCGGTAAATTCGGGATGCTGGGCAACCACTTCAGGCGTCCCGGAACAACAGATATGGTGATTGAGGCACAGGACGTCGTCAGTTTTTGCCATCACTAAATGCAGGTCGTGGGACACCATCAGCACCGCGCAATTCAGTTCAACGCGCAGCTGGTTGATGAGATCATACAGGGCGACCTGGCCATTCACATCCACACCCTGCGTGGGTTCATCCAGCACCAGCAATTGCGGCTGATTCAGCAAAGCTCGTGCCAGCAACACGCGCTGGGTTTCACCGCCCGAGAGCTTCTGTAGCGGGTAATTGAGCAGGTGCCCGGCCTGGACTCGTTTCAAAGCCGGCAGTACCGCCGCTTTTTTTACGCCCCGTGATAAACGCATAAAACGTTCAACTGTAATCGGCAGGGTAGGGTCGATATGCAGTTTTTGTGGCACATAGCCGATGCGCAAACCGGGTTCGCGTTGAATGGTGCCGCTGCTGGCGTCGAGTAGCCCTAACACCAGGCGCACCAGCGTTGATTTGCCTGCGCCATTAGGCCCAAGCAGCGTGAGTATGCGGCCCGGAGAAAGGTCAAGGCTAATGCCCGACAGCACCTGGCGCTGGTCGAACTTTACCGAAACATCTCTGAGTGTAACTAAAGGTGACATGGTTATTTACAGGTTGCGTAAAAAATATAATGTTATAATATCACATCCCCGCCTGCCGACACGATGGAATGACGCATTATGTTACATATTAAATCGCGCTTTATCTGCACCTTTTCTGCTGTAGCGCTAGCTGCTGCATTTGCTCTGCCTGCACAGGCGGATGTTGTGGCCTCAATTAAACCGGTAGGCTTTATTGCCGCAGCCATTGCTGATGGTGTTACGCCCGTGGATGTGTTGCTGCCAGATGGTGCTTCAGAGCACGATTATGCTCTGCGCCCGTCTGATATAAAACGTATTAAAAACGCAGACTTAGTGGTGTGGGTTGGGCCAGAAATGGAAGCCTTTATGACGCAATCAGCGGCATCTCTACCTGCGCAAAAAAACCTCGAAATGGCAGCCCTTCCTGGCGTAAAATCTCTGCTGGTCAGAGGAGATGAAGATGACGATCATGATGAAGATAGCCATGCGGCAGGTGGCGATGATCATCAGGATAAGTCTCATGCTCACCACCATCATGGTGAGTTTAATATGCATCTCTGGATGTCCCCGGAGATAGCCCGGCAAACGGCAGTTGCAATCCATGGGAAATTATTGGAACTTATGCCGCAAAGCAGAGCCAAACTTGACGCCAACTTGCAACACTTTGAGGCGGATCTGGCGGATACTGACCAGAAAATTGGTGCGCAACTCGCACCGGTGAAGAGTAAAGGATATTTCGTTTTTCACGACGCTTACACGTATTTTGAAAAGCATTACGGTCTCTCCCCAACCGGGCATTTTACCGTGAATCCTGAGATCCAACCGGGCGCGCAGCGCTTACATGAAATACGAACACAGTTGGTTGAGCAAAAGGCGGTGTGCGTCTTTGCTGAGCCACAATTCAGGCCAGCAGTCATCGATGCTGTAGCGCGAGGTACTTTTGTACGCAAAGGGACTCTTGATCCCCTCGGCACAGCGATCAGCTTAAATAAAGACAGCTATGTGCAATTCCTTTCACAACTGTCGAGCCAGTATGTCAGCTGCCTGAATGGAGCATAAAGGAAATAGTTAACGTGCAGCAGATAGCCCGCTCTGTCGCCCTCGCATTTAATAATTTGCCGCGTCCCCACCGCGTAATATTGGGTTCATTAACTGTTGTCACATTGGCCGTCGCTGTCTGGCGGCCATTTGTCTATCATCCGGCGGAGATGTCGCCGGTGATTAGACAAATTGCGATAGATAAAAACGACCTGCAAGCCCTGTTGCCTGAGGCGAGCGAACCGGTTGATCAGAATGCGGATGAACCGGATGACGACGCCGTTCCCACCGATGAAATCGATAAAGATGTGGCCGATAGCCCAGATGCGCACGAATACACCGTCGCCACGGGGGATACCCTCAGCAGCGCGCTGAATCAGTATGGTATCGATATGGGTGATATCAACGCCCTGGTCAACAGCGACAAAGCGCTGGGGACGTTACAGGTAGGCCAGCAGCTTAACTGGTCGCTCACCGATGACGGCAGCCTGCAATCCCTGACGTGGGAAACCTCCCGCCGCGAAACTCGTACCTACACCCGCAATGACAACGGCTCATTCACCATGCAGCAGACGCTACAAAAAGGTGAATGGCGCAATAGCGTGATGCAGGGTGTGGTGCAGGGTAGTTTTGCCAGCAGCGCGCGTAGCGCGGGATTAACCAGTACTGAAATCAGCAACGTCATTAAAGCCCTACAGTGGCAGATGGATTTCCGTAAGTTGCGCGTAGGTGACAAATTCAGCGTGCTGATGTCCCGCGAGATGCTGGACGGTAAGAGCGCACAGAGTGAGCTGCTTGGTGTGCATTTACGCAGCGCCGGTAAAGATTATTATGCGTTCCGTGCCGAAGACGGTAAATATTACGACCGTAGCGGTGCCGGTCTGGCGCAAGGCTTTATGCGCTTCCCGACGGTGCGTCAGTACCGTGTCTCCTCCAACTTCAATCCACGTCGTCTGAATCCCGTCACGGGCAGAATTGCGCCGCACCGCGGTGTTGACTTCGCGGTGCCGATTGGCACACCGGTGTTAGCGGTGGGTGACGGTGAAGTGTTGGTGGCGAAGAATGGTGGCGCAGCGGGGAATTACGTTGCACTGCGTCATGGCCGTCAGTACATGACGCGTTATATGCATCTCAGCAAAGTGCTGGTGAAGCCAGGGCAGAAAGTAAAGCGTGGCGATCGTATTGCGCTTTCGGGGAATACCGGCCGTTCTACGGGTCCACACCTGCACTTTGAAGTGTGGATCAATAACCAGGCCGTCAATCCATTAACGGCCAAGCTGCCGCGTATGGAAGGTCTGACCGGTAAAGATCGCAGCACTTACCTGGCTCAGGTGAAGAGCTGGTTGCCACAGCTGGGTCTGAAAGCCGACTGATAACTGCGCAATTTTGACTAAACCGGGGGTATTTACCGCCGGTTTTTGCGTTTCGTCGGTTATGGATTGCAAATTCATCAGCCGACACTATCATTAGCGCGTCATTCCTTGAGGCGTTTGCATGGATAACCGTAAAAAAAATAACATCGAATTTATTCCCGTTTTTCAGCGTTCTTTTCTAAAGCCTAAATACTGGGGCAACTGGTTGGCGATCGGTGCGTTAGCCGGACTGGCTTATTTGCCGGTTAAAGTGCGCGATCCGTTGCTGGCCGGTTTGGGTAAATTTGCCGGTAAGCTGGCGAAAGGTGCGCGTCGTCGTGCCTTGATCAACCTGTATTACTGTCTGCCAGAGCTGAGTGAAGAGGCTCGGGCGGAAATCGTCGATGAAATGTTTGCTACCGCGCCACAGGCGATGGTCACGATGGGTGAACTCTATCTGCGTGGCCCGAAAGCCGTTCAGCAACGGGTGAAATGGCACGGACGTGAAATCATCGAACAGATGAAAGCGGAAGGGCAGAACGTGATCTTCCTGGTGCCACACGGCTGGGCAGTGGATATTCCGGCGATGTTGCTGGCCTCTGAAGGCCAGATGATGGCGGCGATGTTCCATAACCAGAGCGATCCCCTGATGGATTACGTCTGGAACACCGCGCGTCGTCGCTTCGGTGGCCGTATGCACGCACGTAATGACGGGATTAAGCCGTTTATCAGTTCAGTACGTCATGGCTACTGGGGCTACTACCTGCCCGATCAGGACCACGGCGCAGAGCACAGTGAATTTGTCGATTTCTTTGGCACCTATAAAGCAACGTTGCCAGCAGTCGGTCGTCTGATGAAAGTGTGCCGTGCGCGCGTCATTCCACTCTTCCCGGTGTACAACGGTAAAACCCATCAGCTGGATATTTTTGTGCGTCCACCGATGGATGATCTGTTGGAAGCGGATGACCCGACGCTGGCGCGTCGCATGAACGAAGAAGTGGAAGTGTTTGTGCGGCCAAATCCAGAGCAGTACACCTGGATCCTGAAATTACTGAAAACCCGTAAACCGGGGGATCAAGAGCCTTACGACCGCAAAGAGCTGTATCCGCGTAAATAACGGCTAAGCGCTGGGCCTGATGCCCAGCGCGAGCTTATCAGAGTGCGGTCACGCGGCTGTTACGGCGGTGTTCACGCATAAACAGCAGAATCAGTCCAAACCACAGCGCGCCACTGGCGAAGTTAAGCGCGCTGAAGCCCCCGGTACCCAGGGTGAAGTAACTGCTTTTTGCCAGCTCTACCCCTACTGCCAGAATCAGTAAACTCACCATCCCCAGCATGGCGGCAATACTGCCTTTGCCCTGATCGCTGGCATACAGCGTAAGACGATAGAGTCCCGCATTCACCATTCCCGCGCCGAAAGCATACAGGCTCAGCCCGAGCGTAATCAGGATGTAGCCGTGACTGCTCAACAGGCTGGCGATCAGTGCGACGGTTAAACCGGTTAAAATCGGCCAGGCGGCGAGTACCACCGGGCGTTCAATCGGCACGCGACCTGCCAGTTTACTCAGCGTCAGGTTGCCGGCAATCATCGCCAGAAACACCGGCAATTGCAGCAGGGCATAGGTCATACGGCTCAGGCCTTCATCGCGCATCAGGATCACGGGAGACAAAGCAACCCAGGTGAGGATCGGGATAAATACCAGGCCAATCGCCACCGATCCATACATCACTTGACGGTTGCGCACCAGGCGGCCATACGCGCGCCCCAACGCGGGTAAGGCCACTGAGTGGCTGCGATCGCCTGCGGTTTCAGGCATCACGCGCAGTAAAATTGCCAACACCAGCGTGCTCAACACGGCAAACAGCCAGAACATGCTGCGCCAACTGCCTACCGTCAGCCAGGCTGCACCTGCCAGCGGGCCAACCAATGGGGCCAGCAGGGCAACGTTCGCCATCAGCGCCATCATGCGCACCGCCAGCGCCTCTTCAAAGGCTTCTTGCACGGCGGCATAGCCCACTGCACCAATAAAACACAGGCTGATGCCCTGTAAAAAGCGCAGCGCCACAAACTGCTCAATGTTACTGACCCAGTTGGTGACAATGCAGGCCAGGATAAAAAACAGAATGCCGCTCAGCATCACCGGACGACGGCCATATTTGTCTGACAGTGGGCCCAGCAGCCATTGCAAAGTAATGCCGCCAATCAGGTAGGCGGTCAGGGAGGTGGAGACCCATTCCGGTCCGACGGCAAACTCATCCGTCACCAACAACATGCCTGGCTGGATCATATCGTGAGCAATATAGGTAGCGAATTCGAACAACACCAACGCCAAAGGGAACAGCAACGCACGGCCGCTGAGTGATTTAACAGGGATAAATTGCGCCATCCAGGCTCCTCATAAAAAAGAAAAACGCGACTGAAGCCAGTCGCGTTAAGCATAACTACAGATTGTGACTTCTTGTGGTCTTAGTCGACGCGCAACACCCGGCTGGTGTTGGTGGTGCCAGTTGCGCCCATTACGTCACCTTGTGTCACAATGACCAGATCGCCTGATAACAAAAAGCCCTTATCGCGCAGCAAGTTTACCGCATCATGCGCGGCGGCTACACCCTCATTAACACTGTCAAAATAAACCGGGGTTACACCACGATATAACGCTGTCAGGTTAAGCGTGCGCTCATGACGTGACATGGCGAAAATCGGCAGGCCAGAGGTGATGCGCGAAGTCATCATTGGCGTGCGGCCTGATTCGGTCATGGTGATAATTGCGGTAACCCCTTGCAGGTGGTTAGCGGCATACATGGCTGACATTGCAATCGCCTCTTCAACGTTATCAAACTGCACGTCGAGACGGTGTTTAGAGACGTTAACGCTAGGGATTTTTTCGGCACCCAGACACACTTTTGCCATCGCGGAGACGGTTTCTGCCGGGTACTGACCCGCTGCGGTTTCTGCTGAGAGCATGACCGCATCTGTACCATCCAGCACGGCGTTCGCCACGTCCATGACTTCTGCACGGGTTGGCATTGGGTTGGTGATCATGGATTCCATCATCTGTGTCGCGGTAATGATGGTACGGTTAAGCTGACGGGCGCGGCGAATCAACGCTTTTTGAATCCCCACCAGTTCCGGGTCACCAATTTCCACACCCAGATCGCCACGCGCCACCATCACCACATCACACGCCAGAATGATGTCATCCATCGCTTCCTGGGTGGCTACGGCTTCTGCACGCTCGACTTTAGCGACAATTTTTGCCTCACAGCCTGCATCACGCGCCAGGCGGCGAGCATAATTGAGGTCTTCACCACAGCGTGGGAAGGAGACCGCCAGATAGTCGACGTTAATCATGGCTGCGGTGATGATATCGGCTTTGTCTTTTTCGGTCAGCGCTTCAGCCGACAGGCCACCACCCAGTTTGTTGATGCCTTTGTTATTGGAGAGCGGGCCACCCACGGTCACTTCCGTGAACACTTTCATGCCTTGTACTTCCAGCACTTTCAGCTGTACGCGGCCATCATCCAACAGCAGGACATCCCCTGGCACCACATCCGCAGGCAGACCTTTATAGTCGATGCCCACTTGTTCTTTATCGCCTTCACCTTTGCTGAGGTTGGCATCCAGCAGGAATTTGTCGCCTACATTGAGGAAAACTTTGCCCTCTTTGAAGGTGGATACGCGAATTTTTGGCCCCTGCAAATCGCCCAGAATCGCCACATGGCGGCCGAGTTTTGCAGCGATTTCACGTACTTTATCTGCCCGAAGTTTATGATCTTCCGGCGTGCCGTGGGAGAAGTTCAGTCGTACCACGTTAGCGCCTGCGGCAATAATCTTTTCGAGGTTATTATCACGATCGGTAGCCGGGCCGAGGGTTGTAACGATCTTGGTTCTTCTGAGACGTCTTGACATGAAGGGCTCCATTGGCTGATGTTCGTGCGCTTTTTGTCAGGCGCACGTTAAGCTCACTATTCTATACGATACCAGGATTGCGATACGACTCACATTGTAAATGTGATGTTAATTATTTTTAACTAAAGCTGATGTTTATTAGCGATGCTTCTCAAGCCGGGAATCTTTCAGCGCTTCTTTGACCCGTTTCAGGTTTTCCCGGAAGTCACTGCCGCGAGCCAGAATAAAGCCGGTTGCCAGCACATCAATCACGGTCAGTTGCGCCAGCCGGGACACCATTGGCAGGAAAACATCGGTATCTTCAGGCACATTCAGAGTAAGAGCCAGCGTGGCTTCAGCGGCCAGCGGTGTGCCCGGTGAGGTGACCGCCAGCACAGTGGAACCGGTTACACGCGCCAGTCGAGCCAGTTCTATCACATTTTTGGTCCGACCTGTATGCGAGATCAGCACAATCACATCCCCAGGCTGACTATTTATGCAACTCATGCGCTGGATCACAATATCGTCTGACCAGATGACAGGCAGATTGAAGCGCAGGAATTTATTGAAGGCGTCATGCGCCACCACCGCAGACGCGCCCAGTCCAAAGAAGGTGATCTTCTTGGCCGAGGAGAGGTGAGCGACCGCCTGTTGCACCACGTTGAAATTCAGCTCCTGGCGCACCTGGTGTAACCCCGCGAGGGCAGAGTCGAAAATCTTCAGGCTGTAGCGCTCAACGCTGTCATTTTCTTCCACATCCTGGCTGACCCAACTGTTCTGGCGCTTCGCCAGGCTTTGTGCCAGCTGCAGCTTAAAGTCGGGAAATCCGCGGGTGCCGAGGCGATGGCAAAAACGGTTCACGGTGGGTTCGCTCACCTGTGCAGCTTTCGCCAGCGTTGCGATGCTGGAGTGCATGGATTCTTGGGGTTGTGCCAGGATCTGCTCGGCAACTTTACGTTCGGATTTGCTTAGCGCATCAAGCTGCGCCTGAATTTTTTCCAGTATGTTCATTCACGGAGGGCCATGTTCATTATTGATCTTATTTGTCTGAAGCATCTTAACCATGAACGCCGCGCGAATATAGCGGGTTGTTGGTTGACGAGCAGCGATGGATAAACTCACCCAACCATTTTTTGCCATACTGCTCAGGTTGCTCATTTTCACTGAGCCAAAAGGCCGTAATCCCCCTGACATCAGCGTGGAGATACTGACCAATAGCACGAAATATGTGGAGAGTTGCCCGCTGAATCGGGTGTTCCGGTTTACCTGGCGCAGGGAAAAAAGTACATTGTGCTGAAAGAAAATTACAACATGGACCCGACATGCGCAGCCCTGCGATTTCGGGTATATCCTGCAACGAGGAGAGGAAAATGGCGGTAACACAAACAGCCCAGGCATGCGATCTGGTTATATTCGGTGCCAAAGGCGATCTTGCACGCCGGAAACTGTTGCCTTCACTGTACCAGTTAGAGAAAGCAGGACAAATTCATGAAGATACCCGCATCATCGGCGTAGGCCGTGCGGAGTGGGACAAGGCGGCGTATACCAAAGTGGTACGCGAAGCGCTGGAAACCTTCATGAAAGAGAAGATTGACGAAGCGCTGTGGGATAAGCTCAGCAATCGTCTCGACTTCTGCAACCTCGATGTTAATGACACCACGCATTTCCCGCGTCTCGGTAAGATGCTGGATCAGAAAAAACGCGCCACCATTAACTACTTTGCCATGCCGCCAAGCACCTTCGGTGCGATTTGCCAGGGGCTGGGCACCGCCAAACTCAACGCTAAGCCAGCGCGTGTTGTGATGGAAAAACCCCTAGGAACCTCACTGGCGACCTCAAAAGAGATCAACGATGCCGTTGGTGAGTACTTTGAAGAGAGCCAGGTCTTCCGTATCGACCACTATCTTGGTAAAGAAACCGTCCTGAACCTGCTGGCGCTGCGTTTCGCCAACTCGATCTTCGTTAACAACTGGGACAACCGCACCATCGACCACGTGCAGATCACCGTGGCAGAGGAAGTGGGGATCGAAGGTCGCTGGGGTTACTTTGACCAGGCGGGTCAGATGCGCGACATGATTCAGAACCACTTGCTGCAAATTCTGACCATGATTGCCATGTCTCCACCTTCCGATCTCAGCGCTGATGCGATTCGCGATGAGAAAGTGAAAGTGCTGCGCTCACTGCGCCGCATCGACCAAACCAACGTGCGCGATAAAACCGTACGCGGTCAGTACACTGCGGGCTTCGTGCAGGGCCGTAAAGTGCCAGGTTATCTGGAAGAAGAGGGCGCTAACAAAGCCAGCGCCACAGAAACCTTCGTCGCGATCCGTGTTGATATCGACAACTGGCGTTGGGCGGGCGTGCCATTCTACCTGCGCACCGGTAAACGTCTGCCGACCAAATGCTCTGAAGTGGTGGTTTACTTCAAGAACCCAGAGATGAACCTGTTCAAAGACTCCTACGCTGAATTGCCGCAGAACAAACTGACCATTCGTTTGCAGCCGGATGAAGGGGTAGATATCGAGATCCTGAACAAAGTACCGGGTCTGGATCACAAGCATAAGCTGCAAACCACCAAACTGGACTTAAGCTACTCAGAGACCTTTAACCAGTCGCACCTGGCGGATGCTTATGAGCGTCTGCTGCTGGAGAGCATGCGCGGTATTCAGGCACTGTTCGTTCGCCGTGATGAAGTCGAAGCCGCGTGGACGTGGGTTGACTCCATCATCAATGCATGGAACGCAGATGCTGATGCGCCGAAGCCTTACCAGGCGGGTACCTGGGGTCCAGTGGCGTCCGTTGCCATGATCACCCGTGATGGCCGTTCCTGGAACGAGTTCGAGTAATCCCCTGCCTTAATGCTTCCCTTAAGGGCGTCGATTGACGCCCTTTTTTGATCCCTTCCCCGGTTATAAAATGTGAGCTGCGCGACAATCCTGGCGCATATTTCACGCTTTCGCCTGCCTCGGTACAAAAACACAACCTCCCTGTCTCTCCCAGACAAGCACCCTGTCAGACAACATGCGATAAATGGCGCAGACAGTGTTTCGTTTGATTTAACACCTCGGGATTGAAGCGAAAGATAAAAGGCGGGTAAAAGCATGCATGTTGATGAACAGGCGACTTACTACACAGCAACCAAAAAGTACGCGCTGAGTTTTCCCTCTCTGGAACAGGACATTGATGCCGATGTGGTGATTATCGGCGGCGGATTCTCCGGCATTCACACGGCGCTGGAGTTGGCAGAACAGGGCATTACCAACACCGTGGTGCTGGAGGCGCGTTATCTGGGCTACGGCGGGACCAGCCGTAATGGTGGACAGGTGATGGCCGGTATCGGTCACGATCTGGATGCCATCAAGAAAGATGTCGGCGTTGAGGGGCTAAAGGCGATTTTTGCTCTCAGTGATGTCGGCCCACAAATCATGCGCGATCGCATCGCTCGCTATAACATTGATGCCGATTTTTGCAGCGGTTATGGCTACCTGGCGTACAACGCGCGCCAGGCGAAAACGCTGCAAGCATGGGAAAAAGAGTTTCAGTCGCTGGGTTCAGGCTATGACATTCGCTATCTGGCTGGCCCGCAGGTTAAACAGATCATCGATTCTGACGTGTACCACTCAGCGCTGTTTCACAGCGGTGGCGGGCATGTTCACTCACTGAACCTGCTGCTGGGGGAAGCCCAGGCGCTGCGCGACGTCTATGGCGTTAAGATTTTCGAATACAGCCCGGCACTGGAAGTGACCTATGGCGACCGGGTCGAAGTCCGGACGGCGAAAGGCAGCGTACGCGCCAGCAAACTGGTGTGGGCGGTGGATGGCTTCAATAACCACCTGGAGCCGGAACTGCACCGCAGCACCATTAATGTCTACGCCTATAACTCGGTGACTGAACCCCTCAGCGATGAGCTGATTCGCCGCATCAGCCCGATTCGCGGTGCCTACAGCGATATTCGTCCCGTCATCAACTACTTCCGTGTGACCAACGACAATCGCCTGATGTTTGGCTCATCGACGGCATTAATTGAGCACATTCCGCAGGATCTTAAAGCGTGGAACCGCAAGCTGATGCTGGAAGTGTTCCCGTACCTCCACAACGTCGAGATCGATCTGGCGTGGGGTGGCCCCATGGCGGCCACCACCAACCTGTTCCCGCAGATCGGATCGCTGGTTGGGCGGCCTAATGTGTTTTATGTCCAGGGGTACTCCGGCTTTGGCGTCACTCCGAGTCAGATCATCTGCAAAATTCTGGCAGAGGGGATTCTGGGCGAATCTGAGCGCTATCGCCTGATCAGCGCCGTCAGCCATCCGGCCATTCCCGGCAAAGATCGCCACCGTGCACTGCTGTGCTCTCTGGGCAAAATTCTTCACCAGTCTTCAGGCTATTTGCACGGTCGCCGTTAAGCACCGCCAGCCTGTCATTTTTTCACTATGAGGATCTTTCCATGGCTTTAACCAAACTCCAGTCTGGCATCACTCTGGCCGATTTACACGAAGCGGGCAGCCTGGCCGCGCTAGGCGCAGACATTTTTGAAGGTGGCGACGTGAAATTCTACGTTAAGCCGACCCACGGTACGCCAACAGACCCGATTAATGCCGGTTACTTTGGCACCACTAAAGGGCGCTATCGTCTGGTCTATCCGTTTGACGAGCAGGCCACTATCACCTGGGGTGAAGTCAAAATCACCGATGAATCCACCGGTGAAACCCACTTTTACAAGGCCGGTGACAGCTGGTTCATCACTGCGGGCACTTCCACGCTGTGGGAAGTGGTTTCAGCCGGTTACACCAAGCACTACTACGCAGTAGTACCAGCGTAACAACATGCAGCGGGCACTCAGGTGCCCGTTTTGCATGGCAGGGGACAGGGAAAACAGAGAATGACAAATAATGTCACGACAGCCAACAGTGGGCTGAATCGTAATGCAATCGGCCTATGGAGCCTGGTGTTTTTTGTGCTGGCGACCAACGGTCCACTGACAGGACTGGTGGGCGTTGCACCCACGGCGATTTTATTAGGGAACGGTATTGGTTTGCCCAGCGCCTACTTGGTCGCTGGCGGTGTTTATCTGTTGTTTTGTGTCGGTTTTGTGGCGATGAGCCGTTACATCCGCAATACCGGTGCGTTCTATGCTTACGTAGCCAATGGGCTGGGAAGACCGGCGGGCACCGCAGCCGCTTTTCTGGCGATTGTGGCCTATGCCGGATTACAAATCGCCTGCTACGGCATGATTGGTTTCTTCCTTGCCCACGGGCTGGGGCTGGCGGGGCTTGCACTGCCCTGGTGGTGTTGCAGCCTGTTTGTGGTGCTGGTGGTGCAACTGCTCAGCACGCGCAATGTCGCGGTGAATGGCAAAGCGCTGGGCCTGTTTATGACGCTGGAAGTGATCGTCATTTCTCTGTTTGATCTCGGGGGCGTGCTGCACGGTGGGGGGCCAGCGGGTTTCAGTACCGAATCCTTTACCGTGGGAAGTTTTATGTCGCACGGCGTGGGAGCGGTGTTTGTTTTTGTCGCCAGCTCCTTTATGGGGATTGAAACCACCGCGATTTATTCAGAGGAGGCGCGCAATCCGGAACGTACGGTGCCTAATGCCACCTATATTGCCGTGATTCTGATCACCGCACTGTTGGTGTGCTCCTCCTGGCTGCTCATCCTGAGTTTTGGCCCGTCAAACATTTTGCAGCAGGTCACCGCCCATCCGGGCGATGTGTGGTTCATCGCGGCTGAACGCAATGTGGGCGGTTGGCTGGCCGTGGTGATGAATGTGCTGCTGATTACCAGCCTGTTCTCCATTGTGCTTAGCCTGCAAAACACGCTCTCACGCTACCTGTATGCGCTGGGACGCGAGGGTGTATTCCTGTCACATTTTGCCCGGTTGCATTCGCGTCACAAAACACCTTGGCTGGCCAGCCTGATTTTAAGTCTTGTCCATTTTGTTCTATTACTGGCATGTGGATTACACCATATTAATCCCATGACCGGACTGCTACCGATAGGCAGTGCACCAGCAGCACTGGGCATTCTCAGCGTACAGGTGCTGACATCCTGTGCGGTGATTGGTTACTTCAAAGGTAACCGGCGTCATACCAACCTGTGGCAGCGTTTAGTCGCGCCCTTGTTGGCGATCGGTGCCATGGGCTTTGGAGTGATTTTGATTGTCATGAACATGGATTTACTGACGGGGGGTGTCCCCGTGCTGGACTGGCTGATTCCGTCAGGCCTGGTGCTTATCGCACTGTACGGCGCATTAGTGGCCATTTGGCTGCGGCGCTATCGGCCTGCTGAGTATGCCAACTTAGGGCAATCTTTAAATAACGAAGTGTAATTTTTCGCTCGAGCACTTTGCAGTGGTCGGTCAACCTCTTTGAGTATGGAGTTATCAATATGGCTGTTGTTTCATTATTACCGCAGGTTGAAGCCTTCCTGGCCCGTCAGCATGGCCACTTTATCGATGGTAAAGCCGTGGCGGGCAGCGGTGCGCGTATTGCGGTGGTGAATCCCGCAACCGGCGCGCCTATCGCCTCAATCGCAGATGCGACCAGCGAGGAAGTGGATGCCGCAGTGGCCTCAAGCCGTCGTGCGTTTCATGGCGCATGGGCGAAGACTACTCCGGCTGAACGTGGCAATTTCCTGTTGCGTCTGGCCGATCTGTTTACGCAAAACCGCGAAGAACTGGCGCAAATCGAAACCAGCCAGTCAGGGAAAATTATTCAGATTTCCCGTGCTTTTGAAGTGGATCAGGCGGTTAATTTCCTGCGCTACTATGCTGGCGCTGCAACACGTATCAACGGTGAAACCATCACCCCGTCACTGCCGTCCTTTAACGGCGAGCGTTACAGCGCCTTTACCCGTCGTGAACCTGTTGGTGTGGTGGTGGGGATTGTGCCGTGGAACTTCTCTATCATGATTGCGGTATGGAAGTTTGCCTCAGCGCTGGCGACGGGCTGTACCAGCATCATCAAGGCCAGTGAGTTTACGCCGTTAACTATGCTGCGTATTGCGGAACTGGCGACCGAAGCCGGCTTGCCGGACGGTGTGCTGAACGTGGTGTGTGGCGGCGGCGATGCCGGACGTCAACTGATCGCACATTCAGGCACCAATAAAGTCAGCTTCACCGGTTCTGTGCCAACCGGGATTGCGGTCGGGCGCAGCGCTATGGAAGCGAAGTTGACCCGCGCAACGCTGGAACTGGGCGGCAAAAACTCGGTGGGTTTCCTGCCGGATGTGGATGCGGATACCGCCGTTGCGGGTATTCTGGAAGCCGGTTTTGTTCATCAGGGACAAGTGTGTGCAGCGGGCGAGCGCTTCTTTATCCACCGTTCACGCATTGATGAGACGCTGGAAAAACTTTCACAGGCACTGGCAACCCTGAAAATTGGCGACCCAATGGATGAGGAAACGCAGTTCGGTCCGCTCTCGAATCAGGCGCATTTCGACAAGATTAATCAGTTCTTCCGCCAGGCGCGCAGTGAAGGGGATGAAGTGGTGTATGGCGGAGAGTCGCTGGAAGGGCCGGGTTACTTTGTTAAGCCGACGGTGATCCGCGTGACGGACGCCGGTGCCAGCTTGCTGAATGAGGAAACCTTCGGCCCGGTGGCCACTTTCTACGCCTATGATGATGAAGAAGAGTTGCTGCGTCTGTTCAATGCCACGCCATACGGTTTGTCGGCCAGTTTGTGGACCAGCGACCTGAGTAAGGCGCTGAACTATGTTCCACGTATTGAAGCGGGTACGGTTTGGGTGAATATGCACACCTTCCTCGATCCGGCGGTGCCTTTTGGCGGAGCGAAGGCTTCAGGGATTGGCCGCGAATTTGGTTCTGCGTTTATCAATGACTATACCGAACTGAAATCAGTGATTATTCGCCACTGATGTGTTCGCCTGCTGGCAGCAGCGGCTGCCAGCTGGATAAAGCCTGAGGGAGTGAGATGCTGCCAGCAACCTGTCATACCACGGATGTAATGGCGTGGAATTCTGCTCTGCGGCAGGTGTGCGGCACCTTTCACGCCCAGCCAGCACAGACTCATTCGCTGTTTATTGGCGATATCGTGTACCGCGAATTGGCGGGGATCGGTTTCACCCTGATTCGGACTAACGCCGGGCGCATTGCGGGCTCACCGGCACATGCAAATGCGCACTGTTTCCTGATTTACCAGGTGCAGGGCGAAAGCTGGATTGAGCAAGGTGATATCAAATGCCACCTAGGGCAGGGCGAACTCCTGCTGCTGGACACCATCAGTGCGTGTGAAATTGTGCCTGAAGGGCTGATTACCCATGCCTCTATTCATCTCCCCCGCGCGGAATTACAGCAGTTGCTCAATCATTCTGGTTCGCTGTTTCGTAAGCTGAGCTGCCAGACCCTGAGCGGCCGGATGCTGCGAGACCTGATTCGCCAGTCCTGTCACGACTATTTGCATGAATTTGGTGAGCAGCAGGGTACGCAGGAATCACTGCAACAGGTGTTGCTGACGCTAGTGGCTGCCAGCTGGCAGCAATCGCCCCATGATGATCCCGCTGCGTTACCGAACAGTACCTCTACCCAGCAGCGCTGGCAGTGTATGCAGGCTTTTATTGATGCCAACCTCAATAACCCACAGCTCAGCCCGGATTTGATCGCCCGCCATTTCAGCGTTTCACGTCGGCAGGTACAGCGGCTATTTTCACTGCATGGCAGCACGCCCGCGAAATATATCCAACAGGAGCGCATGAAGCGTATTGCCAGCAGCCTGCGCGATCCCGCCTTCCATGATAAAAACATCACCGAACTGGCATTTATGTGGGGCTTTTCAGATGCCACCTGGTTTAGCCATGCTTTTAAGCGGGCCTATGGCGTAAGCCCGAGCCTGTGGCGTAGGGGATAGGCATAACATCAACAATCTATTAGTTCTAATGTGATATTAATCCTGTTGCAGGTTTGAATGTCCGATAAAGAGTAAAACATTTCGGTTTTATAACCCGTTGGCCAGAGGGTAATGCTATTGGCTAAATAAGCTATGACATTGAAAAATAGTGAAAGTCATCTTCATATTCAAAGAGGAAAATCTGCGATATAGATGATTTACCACTGAAACTGTCACCCACATAAAACAAATCTCTCTTTTTATTCGTTAATGCGATATTTAACGTGGTATTTTCGCTAATACAATGATTTTTAAATAGTATAATGAAAATTAATTAAAAAATGATATGTTTGACATTACCCGCACTGCTGTAATACTTTGACATAACATTACAGCCATTTTAGTATTCATGCGTTAGATTTACCTCCACACAGCCCGATCACTTTTATTTATAATAGTGAGGACATTCCCATGCCTAAAATAAGTGAGATACAAAAACGGCTACAAGTATTAAGTATCGATCCTGGTCCTATTGATGGTGTTTATGGTAGAAAAACAATTAATGCGTTGAAAATATTTCAGAGTAAAAATAATCTCGTTGTTGATGGTATTCCGGGAAAGAAAACGCTCGCTGCGCTTTTCCCGTCGCAAAATGTGGACCTCCCGGCTCAGCAATCTGTTTTTCGACTGGATCTGGTTTGGTTGAACGAAGCGAGAAGGCTACTAGGTGTTAGAGAAAAATTAGGCCCTGGATCGAATATTATCATTCTTGACTGGGCAAATGACCTGGATATTCACTACCCGGACGATGAAATTCCATGGTGTGGGTTATTTGTTGCTCATTGCCTTGGCAGTACATTACAGGATGAGTCCTTACCGACAAACCCATTACTGGCCCGGTCATGGAAAAACTTTGGCGTAGATGCACAACCCACACCTGGAGCCGTTATGGTGTTTTGGCGGAAATCTAAAGAGGGGGTATCAGGCCATGTCGGATTCTATGTTGGTGAAGATGAAAATAATTACAGGATATTAGGCGGTAACCAAGGAGATAGTGTTTCTATCGCCTGGATTGCAAAAAATCGCTACCTGACTAGCCGCTGGCCATCCTGCGTCAACAACCCAAATGCTGGCTCTTTTATCTGCTCAAGAAAGGAAAGCCTTTCATGGGATGAAAGCTAAATTTCTTTTAAAGATCCCATGTCAAATCACACAGTGATTTTATAAAATTACGAGGTCTTTATGTCAGAAGAAATGAATAAACAGAGTGTTCCTGATGCTACGAATCCTAATCAACCTTTTGTAGAAAGGCGACGTTTTAACAATCTTTTCCCTGTCTGGCAGTCACGTGTGTGGATGGTTGTTGTATTAGGTTTTGGTTTGATAACCGTTTTATGTATTTTGTATGCTTGTCTTGTCCTTGATCGTCAAATTCCACTGCTTGTTAGTGGTATTAATAGTAACTCTATGATTGCAATTAGCGGTGCGGCTATGATTGCTTCACAGTTTTTACGCGGGTTAAGTATCCTTATGGGAGGAGCAATTGTTTTTGGTGGATTATCTCTCTCATTTTTTTCTGGAAAAGATGATTCAACCTTCTCGACAGGTGATAATCAAAGTGTGTTCAAAAGTGTCACGCTAACAACTAAAACACCGGGCATTTTTGGGATAGTTATCGGTGGTGTTATTATTCTTTATGCTCTCCATATTCCCTATGATTTCCAGTACAAAAAAGGTGAAATGTCTGCGAGTAATCAACAGCATTCTCGACCCGTTAGTGAAAACAAAAATAGTCAAGCTTCAATCAATGACAAAGAAAAATCTTAGTTATCTAATCTTAGGGGGTAATATGAGTAATAAAATTTTACTTGTAATTTTAATGTTCACTCCTATTCATTTTAGCTATGCAGAATGCGATAGGATTAATCCTTCTGAGGAATGTATGAAGCTTATAGGCCAGCCTCCCCCCGATATTGTAAACATCCATATGAGTAAAGGACAGGAAGATCCTGAAATAACTAAAGAAATTAACGATATGCATGATGCAATTAAACCTGATGGCAAATCATTTTTGCCCCATAACAACATCAACACAACACCCTTATGGAACACAAAATCATCATTGCAAACGACTACAGCGCATGAATGAGTAGCCATAACAAAAAACCCGCTCAGGTTTACCTGAGCGGGTTTCTTAAATTTGGCTCCTCTGACTGGGATCGCCTTTGCCAGTAACTGGCTAATAAGTAAGCTAAACCTGAATTCTCTTTCTGTCAAGACCACCAGAGTGACCACCAACTGCTGAAGGCTGCGCAAAACTGTTTAAAAGAACTGTTTAAGTCAAAATGCCATTGATACAACATATCAATCAAGGGGGGGGTTATCAGATAGATAAAATCTGATTTGGATCAGCGCTGCAAAGGAATGCGGACATTTATATTGATGATGCTAGACTGCTGAATGAGTAACGCTAAAATAACGTCCAGTACTCGTGAGAGAAAGCGTTGTCCCTCTATAAGTGCAACCATGGAATCGATAATCGTATTTTGCCGACATTCGTGTGTTGAGAGTAAAGCATTACAGAAGAGTCTGACATGCTAGACGAATAGGCATAGAGGAGATCTCATTGAATTTGTTAGCCTAGTCAGTAGATCATAGCACTCCATGCCTGTTTTTTTGGGGAGTCATCAGCCCCGTGATACACAACTAAAAGATTCGAATCCGGTTAACGCCAGCAATTGGTAGTATTAGCGTAACCCCACTTACATTTGAGACAGTAGAGCTCTCCATGGGACACAGTTTTTTACCAAGGACACTCTGGTACAGCGAAAACAGAGAGAGGATCGAGTTAGCGCATACCCAACTCCATGCTAAATTCAACATCCATGCCCAGCCTTTGATCATTTTAGGTGACGCCGGTATGGGTAAGACCACTCTGCTCAAGTGGCTTGCTAACCAACATGGCTACCTTTTCATCACCGCCCACCAACTCCTACACCCGCCACGCAGGTTGCAAGACATAGATGCCAACCAGATTCTAGTGATCGATGCTCTGGACGAGCTGACGGCCCACTCATCCGTAGAAGCCATTGAGCGAGTACTCGATAGACTTGGTGAGAAAGGCTACCCACCATTCCTGCTTTCTTGTCGTGCGGCGGACTGGTTTGGCGCCGCAGCTACAAGGGCCGTGGAATCGACGTATGAGAAACAGCCCGTACAACTGCACCTGCGCGCATTGAATGATGAGGAGATCCGCCGGTTCCTGAACGATAAGCTACCGCATGCAGTGGCATCGGACCTTTTCGAGCGCTTGCGCGCAAGCTGGCTGCACAATTGGTTGGGTAACCCTTACACACTGGAGCTGTTGGTGGAAAGCGCCAAGGCGGGCGAAAGACCGGAAAGTCGCAAGCAGATGTTCGAACTCGCCACTAGGCAACTGCTTAAGGAGCGAAACGAGGTCAAATCCGCTGGGGGACCAAGCCAAGATAGTCAACGCCATGCCGCTAGTGCCGCTTGCGCCGCAATGATCATCAGCGGCTGCGAAGTTATCTGTCGTAAGGCTGACACTACTGCCGAATTAAGATTGGTCGAGGTCCAGGAACTAGCAGACGCGGATCATCTCCTCGCTGCACTATCGACCCGCCTGTTCGAGGCTGTTGGTGTGGACCGCTTCACATATGCCCATCGCAGTCTTGGCGAATACTTGGCAGCGCACTGGCTCATGCGTTGTGCCGATACACATCGCAAGCGGCGCAGGCTACTAGCCTTATTCCATCGACAAGGTATTGTCCCAAGCCATCTGCGCGGCCTCCATGCTTGGCTGGCCCTGGATACTCATCTCGCATCCGATGTGATTGCTACGGACCCGATGGGCATCATCGAGTACGGTGATGTCGGGCAACTCAGCGAAGTGCAAGCATCGATGCTCTTGCGCGCGCTGCGACGACTGGCCACCGACAATCCCGGCTTCCTACCCGCCAACCATCAGATCAGCTTGAGGGAGGCGATCAAGCCCGGAATGAAAACCGAGTTGCTGGCGATCCTGCCTGACAAGGGCATGCCCTTTCAACTTCGCTTGCTGCTGCTCGAGTCCATTCAGGGAAACCCTGTCGTCAACCAACTGGAAACTATTCTGCGGTCGCTAGTGGTTGACCCAAAGGAAGCGTTCGCATTACGGCGGTCAGCGCTGCAAGCGCTTTGCGCGCAGCAAACATCAGAACAGGCGACAGAGCTGCTGATTTTGCTACGAAGCCAGGGTTCAAACGACGCAAGCCAACTCGCTCTCAACCTGATCGGTTTGCACGGCTACAGTTTTCCGAACACTACAATGGCCGAGTGCGTGATTTGTTGCGAGCACCACCCTTTCCGTATCGGTGATATGGGCATGTCGAAATACGACCACGTCATAAAGCACTTTCCTACCGATCGTATGGCTTCATTCTTGAACGTGCTCACAGCTAGCGTCAGTTCACCGGCCCCCTTCAGCCCAGATCAACAGAGAAGCGGCTTGGCGGACTTGGTGATGCAACTGATCGGGCGGTATCTGAAAGAGCAAATGCCTGATATCAATGAGCTTTGGGGCTGGCTGCATTTTTCAGCCCTTCACGGATCCTTTCCCATCATGGCCGAGGAGACCCACCAACACTTGCGGGACGACAGCGTATTGCGCCGCCGTTTGCAGAAATTGGTGCTACTCGAAAACGTTGGAGAGGAGAGCTTGATGCAAAGGGAGCAGGACTTACAAAGAGCCTCGCAACATCTAGGATGTTCGGAAGAGGATGCCATTGTTCTGCTGGACTCGCTCAATCCACAGGATCTTGGCGACCAACGCTGGCAAGAAATCGTCGTTCTCATACACCATACCGAGGATCAAGGTGTCGCATTACGTGAAGCGGCTCATGCTTTCGCAGCTAAACATGGCGATCGACTGGCGTGGCTCGCGCAATTGCAACTTTTCCCCTCGAACCGAGAACTCAGTTCTCTCACAGAGGAACTCGAGCAACAACACGCACTCGAGCAACAGCAAAAGTTGTCGGCCTTGCGGAGTACCTACTTGGTAAAAACCGAGTCGATCCTCAAGGGAGATTTCACCAGTCTCATCGAAATCGCCCAAGTCTACCTCGGCAGCTCAAAAGCCTTTCGATTCGACGCTTGCGATACCGAACGCTTGGCGAGCTGGCTGGGGCAAGACCTAGCTCAGTCGTTTCTGCTGGGGTTTGAAGCCTATCTCCAGCAGATACCTCATAGCCTGTCACTCACCGAGATAGCCAGTTTCCTTGGACAGCAGCAATGGTTCTTACCCTCCCATGACCTCGCGGAGGAAGAGGGGCTTTCTCCTTTCATCATCGCTGCTGCACTCACTGTGCGACAACAAGACGGAAGAGGTTTCAAGGATCTCGACGAGGTTGTGCTGTTGACCGGATTCTTAGCGGTGCAGTATCTCTTCAAAAACGACCCTCGCACTTTGCAGACAGACCTGAACTCAGAGCTCAAGTCACGCATGCTCTTGCAAAAAGCACTACGACTTCGCTGCGAACCCCACATACTTGGCGGCTATACCGACAATGGGCTGGGCGAGCTTCTCTACGACGACGACGCCCGTGTTTTCGCTGCCGACCTAGCGCGCACATGGCTTGAGCAGTTTGACTCACTCCCTACATACATCGAACGGGAACTGGTCAGGATGCTGCTGGACGCTGAAGAGTACGATGCCTTACGTTCACTGGCCCGCACCCGCCCCCCTCTCACTAAGGAGCACAGCCTTATCTGGGACTCCGTAGGTTTGGTGGTCAGTTTTGACGATACCCGAGAGCGCCTTGTACAGAAGCGACTGAACAAACACTTGCTGGAAGAATTTCGTGAACTGATCATCGGACGCTACGGTGGTTGGGACGGCCGCACGATAAAACTGGAAGTCCCGGTAATGGCTTGGATGATCAAGAGTTTCCGCTCGTTGTGGCCACTGCCCCAATGTAGGATGGGGGACCTCGACACAGGATCTTTTCATAACCAAGATATGGCCGCTAGTCTGGTTCACCTTATCGACGCCTTGGGAAACCTCACTACGCCAGAAGCAGTGGAAGCGTTGGATCTGCTCTGCACAGGCCGGCTCAATAGCTACAGTGGACGACTGCTCGAAGCGCGTGCAAACCAGCGACGACGCCAATACGACGCATCATACACCCCCGCTACACTAAAGGACCTACGAGCGATTGCAGATGACGCCGCACCTGATAACGAAGCTGATCTGAAAGCTTTCGTACTGGCTGAGCTCAATGTTGTCCAGGGCAAGATTACCAGCGATGACGTGGACTCCTGGCGAGGCTTCTACTGCGATAACCAACTCGAGCCCCATGGCGAAGAGCGTTGCCGGGATTGGCTGGTGTCCTTGCTGCGAGAAGGTTCGTCACTTGTCGCTTACGAACCTGAAGCTCATCTTGCCGCCGACAAGAAAGCCGATATCGCCTGTTTCGCCGGCACACCTCGCATCTGCATCGAAGTGAAGGGCCAGTGGCACCAGTCCGTATGGACCGCCGCCGACGAACAGTTGGACAGGTTGTATACTCCTGATTACCGAGCAAGCGGTATCGGCATCTATCTAGTATTGTGGTTTGGCAAACGAGGAGGGCGTAATCACGCCCTTAAAAGCCCGGGAGGCAAGGTTGCAAAACCCAGGTCGCCATCCGAGATGAAAGAAATGCTGGAGCGACGCTGCCAGGCATTCCAGCAGGGACGTGTAGAGATCGTGGTGCTGGACCTGACACACCAGACAGCAGTGTGATCTTTTCACGTTGTTCAGTATCTGCGTAAGGTAGAGTATTCGACCAGTCTTCTTCGTAAGAAAGAGGTCATCTAGCATAATAAGACGCGTTATATCGACTAACAGATAGAATTTTCCCTCTGAAATAAGCAGAAACACGGCACTTGTCTAAGGGGAGTCTGCATCCTTTCGGTATATTAGGCATTGAGTTATGTCGGCGTTCCTATTTAGCCGAGAAATGCTTTTGTTTTTTCGGCTAAAACGTTGTTATCCATCGGCCTGTAAAGCGGCATGGCCAGTACTAATAAAAATGTCTTCACCAGTTGATGCTGTTGCAAGAAATCAATGAAGGGCAGCATGACATTCAATTTCGATGACAGTGAAACGGCCTAAAATCATTTAGGCCATTTAATCCCTTTTATTTTTTTGCGTTAAAAAATTATGAGAAATAAATAGTTAATTTTTTGGGCTATGGGCGACATAAAACCTTGGGACGGACTCCAACCTCAACACAGGAGGAAACAAACGATGACATTAACCAAAGCAATTGACTTTCGTGAGATGAGAGTTTTTTATTCTCAGCTTTAATTACCAAATTATCAATATGGCTTTTTTTTACAAAGTTAACAGCTAAAACGACTTCTCTTTGGCAGTTTGGAGATGACATAATATCTAGTATGTGTTTTTTTATGTGATCAAATTTGAAATTTGAATGGTATTTTATTCTGTTGATCTTTGAGTTAAAGCTTTTTTTCTTGGGTTGACCTTTCGGTGTTTTTATTGAGGGAGAGTATCCTTTTGTCCATAAATTTTTTTTATCTATAATGTTTGCGTCGCTTAAAATAACCTTGCCTAAATTTTTAATTGCTTGCCCCACAACTTCTTGCATCTCACTTGCGCCATGTGACGTCTTTTCTTTA
This sequence comes from Pantoea sp. A4, assembly GCF_000295955.2. GTDB lineage: Bacteria > Pseudomonadota > Gammaproteobacteria > Enterobacterales > Enterobacteriaceae > Pantoea > Pantoea multigeneris. The sequence goes on along the minus strand of NZ_ALXE01000019.1, from coordinate 329,833 downwards.
GCTTTACTATGGACGAGAATAACACTTGGTGTTCCTGATTTCACTTTTTTGAAAATAAAGTGGTCAGCCCATTCTTGACTTCCTAAATCATCGCAAATAATTATGTCAGATTGATTTTTATAATAATCTTAAACTCTATGGAACAGTGAGTGAGTAGGGAATGATACACTAGTTTTTGATATGTATTTTTCTCCTTTCTCAGTTAATGCGTATTCAAATGATTTAACTCCTTCATAAATTCCTGTTATAAATCTAACGTTTTGAATCATATTTGAGTCTTTATAAAGTCGTTTGTTTGTGTAAAAATAACTTAGCTCTGAAAAGGTTATATCAAAGCTTCCCTTTAAGTTTAAGAAGGATAGAATGCTTTTCCTTGTGCCATTGTTCGCATCAAAGATGCTATATTTAGATAAGGAATTTGATTTGAATGTGAATGATTTTTCATTCTTTACCAAAAATAAATGTCTTTCAATGAGAGTATAAGTGTTTTTTTTTGCTTTTTTTACAGCTAACAATTCTTTACTTTTTCTAAGTAAATGATTTTTTCTTATATCAGATATTGGGAGCGAGTTATAATGTAATTCAAGGTTTTCGTCTAAACTTTCAATTAATCTATTGACATTAATCAAAACCCCTGTTGGGATGATTTCAGATGGTAAGTTTTTTAAATCGATTGATGAGGAAAATTGCTCCATAAACTGAGAGGTTTTATTATTCTCAATTCGTGATTTAAAATTGAAACACCAGTCTATTATATTTTGAACTGAGTCTTTTGCAGAGAATTCTGTAATTCTGTTTGTATTTATAGAAATTGAATAGTTATTTTTATTTTCACTGAATTTAGCAGTTCTCGGAATCAGACGATGACTGTTAAATGTTGGAAGTGAATCCATTAGGTTATGCGCTTCATATGATTTCCTCAGTATATCGTATTTTCCGACAGACATTCCATTTACAGACAATTTTTCACAGCATGGGTTGTTGGTTTCATCTATGTAGCTACTTAATTCACTACTGGTGAATAAATCTAAATATTCATTTAGCACCCAAAATGGATCTGAACAATTTTTTTTGAAAATAGCTAAGTATTTATCAAACTCGATCATTATAATGAAGGCGTGTTTTATTTCTTTTATTTTTTTGTTTTTTATGAAACTTATGTCGTTGTTTATTCTGAAACAAGCCGATGATACTGTGGCTTTTTTCCCAGAGGGTGTTGTTGTGTTTATTTTTATCTCATGATTGAGAAAGTAACCTAATTTTTCTTTTGATAACTCATTGAGGCAGCGTTTTATTGTTTCTGGCTGTAGGGTTTTTGTTAGTTTATAAAATTTAGCTGACTTTGGAATTACAAAATCCTGTAAATAAATCTTCATTGAGTCTCCATAAATCAAATAAAAGTTCGCAACTTTCCGACTACTGTATAATACTTGGTTTTTTTTGTGTGACAAGATGTTTTGTTATTTATTAATGCCTTTATTAAAATTAGTGGTTGTTGTGCATATTTCTTTTGGTTATACGAATTTTAAAGAATGGTCTTTTATCTGTTAGTTTCTGATTTTCATGTTAGTGAACTATGTTAATTATTTCCCGAGGCGCGAATTTATGATGTAATAGTCTTATTTCTGATTCAGTTATAGTTTTTCCACTTAACAGATTGAAAATTGTTGTATTGAAATGTAGAGGATGTTGATAATTATGTTATGTGAGTATTGCAAACTTCAGTAATTATATGATGGATTTTCAACAAAAAAAGTTATTAAAAGAACTGAAATGGAAAGAACTGTTATATCTTTAATTACCTAATGATTAATCGCCTGGATTAGGCAGCATATTTGCTTTTATAATTGGCTAAAATATTGCTGCGGTATATTTTCCCCAGCGTCCATTCAGATAATCCTACCGCTATTGCATCATCACTTTGCTGGCTTCCATATACTCCTTCTTGGGAATACGAACTCTGTTGGGTTCCAGATGACTCCTCTGGCGTTCAATTGCATCCTTCAACCAGAGACCCGATTCTGTCAGTGCACTACAGGCCATTTCCTAGAGTCTGTAGCTGCAAATATACTCTTTAGTATCATACTAAATCAACGGTAAAGCCCTATTAATCGCATTTTCACCCTTTAGATTACACAGATTACGAATACCAGTTCCGGCTACCTAAAGATTTCTCCTATCTGTTTAGGATATCGATGGTCTGATGGGACAGTAGCACAATATATGGCGTGTCCATTTTTGCCCAGCATCCGGAAGAGAGTACATCGGGACTAACCTGGCGGGCGGGGGAATAGCAAATGTCCTGTTTCTAAAATTAAACTTCCACTAGCGGTCGAAGCGCAATGTAAGCACACCCGTTTTAGTTCCACGCACTTTTTGAGATTTCCGGGTTTTTAGCCATCAGCCGGTATTCTTCCGGCGTCAGGTTATTCAGGGATTCATGGGGGCGCTCGCTGTTATATTCAGCCAGCCAGCGCTCTGTAATTTTCTGTGCTTCATTCAGCGTCCTGAACAGATAAAAATCCTGTATTTCTGTCCGGTACGTCCGGTTGAACCGTTCGATAAAGGCATTCTGCGTGGGCTTTCCGGGCCTGATAAATTCTTGCATCACACCATGCTCTTCTGCCCATTGTGCCAGCGTCAGCGAGACCAGCTCAGGACCGTTATCCATCCGCATTTTTAGCGGATATCCGGGGTTTGCCACGAACCTGTCCAGCACTCTCACAACCCGCTGCGCCGGGATATTCAGATCAATTTCGACCGCCAGTGCTTCGCGGTTAAAATCATCCACCACGTTGAAGGTCCGAAAGCGTCTGCCGCACATAAGCGCATCGTGCATAAAATCGATGGACCAGCTCTGGTTCATCGCCTCTGGTGTTGCCAGAGGAGCCGGATTACGCACCGGCAGGCGCTGTTTTCCCTTACGGCGAAAATTCAGTTTCAGCAGGCAGTAGATACGGTGAACTCTTTTATGGTTCCAGGTCTTGCCCTGCCTGCGAGGTACCTGAAAAAGCTTTTTAGATCCGTATCGCGTATAGCGTTCAACTGCCACGGTCAGCGCCATAATCACCGGCTCATCACGTCGCGTATCCGGCTGATAACGAAATACCGTCCTGCTCAGCGACAATGTCCTGCATACCTGACGTAAGCTCATGGCAAACTGCGAGGTCAGATAGCTGACTAGCTCACGCTTTATCGCTGGTTTTAAAGCTTTTTTCAATAACGTCGTTCAGGGCGCGGCACTCGAGACTCAGGTCCGCAAACATCTGTTTCAGCCGGCGGTTTTCATCCTCAAGGTCTTTCATCCTTTTGATATCAGAGGCTTACATACCGCCAAACTTCGCTTTCCAGTTGTAGTACGATGCCTCAGAGATCCCGGCCTCGCGACAGACATCCTTAACGGTGCGTCTGGCTTCGACAGACTTCAGAACGGCGATGATCTGGTGTTCGGTGAATCGTGCTTTGCGCATGGCGATCTCCTCCAGGGACATAATCAGTATGCCGGAAGAGCTCTAAAAGTGAATGGTCCGGTTTGCCGGGATGCTTACACTAACGGCCGGCTCGCAGATCGAGGCGATCTAGTTCTTCAAGAGTTTGGACAACGGACTCCACATGTTCTCCATCAAAGTCATCGCGGTCTGCCTCCTCGTGAGTGCCTTTGTTGAGATAGGTCCAGACAAGATTGTTAACGGGAATGCCCAAAATACGCCCATAAGATGTAAGAAGTGGCTCTTTGTTCGCGTGATTAAAGGTTGGAGAATCTCGCAATTTCTTGACCAATGCTTCGCATAAGTTTCTCAATCCGGGCTCAGCGCTGACGCCAGCGAGCATGAGATTTAGCACACCAAGATCATGACTTCCAAGCCAGCGCCAAGTTTTCTCGCTCAGCATCTCCAAAGCTTGGCGTGACGCAGCCAACGCATCTCGGTCGTTCAGCGCTTCTCTGGCTGCTCTGGCCTTGGCGATGTAGTTCGCGCTAGGTATGTTGCCGGTTACTCTAGGTTGATAGTTACCATCGTGATGTCTTAGTAGATAAACCTGGCACCCATTCCTACGCTGAGCAGGCAGGTGTTGCTGGATATCTTTTATAAACTCATTGCTATGACACGTGACGATCAATTGGGTGTTTGTGAAGTGGTCACTTTCAAAAATAGCCTCTCGGATTCCACCTCTATGGTCATGGTCGATCGCATTGATGGCATCATCGAAGACGATAACTGGACAGCCGATGCTCTTCGCCTTAGTCATCAGGATTGCCAGTCCGAGACAGCGAATATGTCCCTCACTAAGCACATGGAGCGCATCGACGCGAACATCAGGATTGCCCTGAAAACTGATTTCGATCTTGCCATCATCGGTTAAAGGCAGATACAGCGCTGATAGCTTGTCTTCTTCGCGATCATTACGATTGAAAGCGTTATAGAGATCTTTGGCTGCTTCGTTTAGGCCTGCCATTAGCTGTCCGGGAAGTTGATCTCTATAAGACCTCAATGCTTCAAGAAATCTGTCATAGGCAGTCTTGTATGGTGTGTCGCGGACGATATCTAGTGCTTCCTGATTCGCTTGCGCGATCAACCCAGCATTTGTTTCATCGAAGGCTTTGATTCGGTTACGCGCTGCTTCAATATCCGCTTGCAGTTGTTGCCGTTTGAGATCTTGCGCTTGGACCTTTAGTTGAAACTCATTGAGTCGCCGACGTTCGTCGATGTGCGGTTGTCGCTCTCCCTGAGCCTTACGTGACGCATCGTCTTGAGCTACCATGCGATCTACAAAAGAGAGAATATCTTCAAATGACGGCAATCCTTGCGGACTTGCGGGCAACTGGGGGTAGATATTTGCCCACCATCGTCCGACAGGCTCAGCAGGAAGTTGCAAAACCCAACGACCGATTGCTGTTTCCTCTTCTTGATGAGCAGTTATAAATGTGCAGAAGGAAGTTAGCATCTGCCGCAACGCGCGAGATGCCTGACCCAGTTTTACTTCAATAGTTTGCTGTTTGTCTTGAAGGGCTCCCAGTTCTCCAAGCTGCACCAAGCCATCTGTTGCTTTCCTAAACGGATCTACGGCAACACGAGCATCACCTGTCAGTGGCGTATCGCAAGCGGGGCAACGATCTCCAATAGCCTTCTGCAGGGCGAGAACAGAGTTGTAAAGATTCTTGAAGGAAACTAGGTCGCTTTTGGCACGAAGATCATTGATTACTGCATCAAGTTCTTCGGAGCATTGATGTGCCTCAGCAAAAGCGTCTTGTAGACCTTGGCGTGTGGTGCCAAGAATATTCGGTGGAATCGCCCCCAAAATGTCATCAAGCTCTTGAAGACGACCTGGAGCTTCAGCAGTACCAATCAAGCCCTTGAGGGTTTGATATGTGAGTTCAACTGCGTACTCCTTCGCCAGAGACAACTCCTCTTCATCTAATATTTGCAGGGAGGCAGCGGCACCCTCAACGGCCAATCGATCTGCCGCCAACGCGTTACGGCGAAGTGACAAGGCATTCTGTTGATCACTGATTAGAACAAGTTGTCCATCGATGCTTTCGTTGAAGTTTCTTACGAATTCATTGAACTGGTCCATACCAAATAGCGTAGCAATCAGTTCAGCGCGTTGGGCATTGGGTCGGGCAGCGATTCTTGAGAATGCATCAATTCGGTTTTTTTCAATAAAGCAGAAGCGATAGGTGTCGAGGTTGGCAACAACGTCAACCTCACGTCCTTGTTGATCTGTTGCCTTCAATACTGGGGGGGCGAATCTTTTATCGTGTATATTCGATAGGTACGTTCTCGCCGCAATGCGTTTGCTTCCGGCCTCTTCGACATCTCCAAGAAGGGCATATTCTAATCCTTCGCAAAGGCTGGTTTTCCCGCTACCATTTGGACCGTAGAATAGGATGATCTGCTTTGTTAGATCGAAAGGTTCAGGTGCACGGAATCCCCTAAATGGGCCGAGTGTCAGATGACGCAACCTGTTCCAAGACCAAACACCGGCGTTTGCTTCAGCTATGTCGGGTGGAGGCACCTCAGCTATGCTGCCGAGCTCTCGCCGCATTAGACTGACGAGAAATGTGGAGCGCTGACTTCGCTGTCGCGAGGTTCCCGCTAATTCGTCAAAGTTAGCAAGGGCCAAAGTAGCCAAGCGGCGAACGTCACCCTGAACTTGCCTCTCAGGGTGGTATAGCCATCGAACAAAGCTTTCAAAATCCTGTCTCGCAGATGCCATGCCCATCTCCCTTTGAGTGACGCTATCTTTGATTAAGATATCGCAACGGACGTTCGTAGCTCAATATAAAATTCTATTAATCGCTTAGATATTTATAATTATTTGACACAGTCTGGCACTTTATGGCGGTACTGAACAAAGGGAAGAGATCAATGCGGCACACATCAAACTACAGTCATCAAGCTATGATAAGCGCTGTGAAACACAGGCTACTACGTGAGATGAAGGCGTGTTGGACTATCGAGATAATCACAATTCTCGAAATTATCGGCAAAAGACCTACCGAACACTGGTTACGTCAACTATTAAACCCATTACTTAGACATTACGTCAGAAATGACAATTTTCATTGACTACTACTAACAGCAGTTCTTGTTTGAGTAAACACTGTAAGCGTACGACCAGAACCGTATTGACGAAGCAGGTTATTCAGTTGGCAGGGCAATGCGCCATGGCAGTAGTTCGTTGACCCTATTAATCGGCCAGTCAGCGATGATGCCTAGCACCTGTTTGAGATAACGCTCTGGATCCACGCCATTCAGCCGGCATGTGCCGATCAGGCTGTACAGCAACGCACCACGCTCACCTCCATGATCGGAACCGAAGAACAGCCAGTTTTTTCGCCCCAGACTCACCAGCCGCAGCGCATTCTCGGCGATGTTGTTATCCGCCTCTGCCCAGCCATCTTCCACATAGTACATCAGGGCTGACCACTGGTTCAGTGCATACTCGAACGCTTTCGCCAGCTCTGAGTGTCGCGACAGCGTTTTCATCTTTTCCCGCAACCAGCTTTCCAGTGCCTTGAGCTCGGGTTTTGCTCTCAACTGGCGCTCGGTCAACCGTTGTTCGGCACACTGCCCGCGCACCTCTGCCTCGATACTGTACAACTGGCCGATACGCTTTAGCGCTCCTTCTGTGGTTGTTGATGGCGTTCGCACGTGTACGTCATGGATTTTGCGGCGGGCATGCGCCCAACAGGCGGCTTCCTTTATGCTGCCATCGCGATACAGCTCATTGAACCCGGCGTACGCATCCGCCTGCAATACGCCGCTGAAGTCAGCAAGGTGAGTTTGCGGATGGATGCCTTTCCTGTCAGGGCTGTAAGCGAACCAGATCGCGGCCGGCAGGGCAGAACCCGCGTTGCGGTCGTCACGAACGTAGGTCCACAGCCGCCCGGTTTTCGTCTTTTTATTCCCTGGTAACAGTACCGGCACCGGTGTATCCTCCGCATGCAGCTTGCCATCGCTCAGCACATAGCGTTGCAGCGCCTCTTCCAGCGGTGACAACAGCCGGCAACACGCATCCACCCAGCCCGACAGTACGGAGCGGCTCAGCTCTACGCCCTGACGCGCGTAGATTTCCGACTGACGATACAGCGGTGTGTGCTCCGCATACTTGGATGTCAACACTCTCGCCAGCAGTCCCGGTCCGGCGATACCGCGCTCTATGGGCCGTGACGGTGCCGCTGCCTGAACAATGCAGTCGCAGCGCCGACAGGTATGCTTCTCACGCACGGTGCGGATGACCCGGAAGGCGCTGCGCATCAGCTCCAACTGCTCTGCGGCATCTTCACCGAGGTAGCACAACGCACCGCCGCAGTCCGGGCAACAGGGTTCTGCTGGCAACAGGCGTTTTTCATCGCGGGGCAGTGATTCAGGGAAGGACTTACGGGTGCGGGGCTGGCGCAGCAGGCGTTGAACCGCTGGGTCATCCACCCGACCAGTGCGGGTATCGCTTTCCTGCTGGAGTGCCTTCAGGCTGGTTTCCATCTGCGCGATACGCCGAGATATCTATTCTGAGCGACTGCCAAAGTTTATACGACGGAGTTTGTCCAGCTGCGCCTGCAACTGGTCAATCTCTCGCTCACATTCATTGAGTTTTTCCTGTAAGGCCTGTATCAGCGCCTCCTGTTTGGCCAGGCGCTGTTTCAGCATAAGGATGTCGTTGGATGCATGCTTGTTCATGGCCCGGTAGATTATCGGGGTACGAATTTGTATAACATAGACAGAGAGTTAACCAACCGCTTTGGCTGTCGCCAGTCGATGCCCTCCATCAGCATCGCCAGTTGTGCCGGCGTCAGAAACACTTTGCCATCGCGGGCTGACGGCCAGGCGAAGCGGCCGCGCTCAAGCCGTTTTGTCAGCAGGCACAGACCATCGCAAGTGGCCCACAGCAGTTTGACCTGATTGCCACTGCGTCCCCGGAACATAAAAACGTGGCCAGACATCGGGTTATCTTTCAGCGTGGTCTGTACCTTGGCAGCGAGGCCATTGAAGCCGTTCCTCATGTCGGTAATACCGGCGACCAGCCAGATTCTAGTGCCAGCAGGGAGATGCATCATGGTGGTTCTCCGCCCATCATTTCCCGAAGCATAAGACTAATCAGCTCCACTGAGGGATTATGCAGCGTGATCTCACCCTGACGAAGTCGGGCATGACAGACACAGCCTTGCGGCTCAGCAGGTGTCGTGACGGGCGGTAAAACGGGCATTGACGAAGTAACCTGAACAGGTAACAGCACGGGAGATGCGGTTTTACGGTATTTGCCGCGCGGTCGTGATATGAGACCTTCGCGCTGCCAGATGCGCATCCATTTGAAGAGCAGATTGTTATTAACACCGTACTCACGGGCAATCGCGGCAACGCTGCTGCCTTCTTTGCTGGCTTCAAAGGCCATTTTGACCAATCTGAGTTTCAGTTCAGGAGAATAATGCTTACGGGAACGTCGTTCTTTAGCACTCACGGAGGTGTCCACCTGCAAAAATAAGTGGACGCTTAAATTACAGTACCTGATGAAGTAAACCAGACGGTGCTGAGTTGACCCTTACTAAACACTTACCTCACTCGCTTCTTGTAATCAATCCCTAGACATCCCCAACATGCACTTTAAAATAAGTATCTATTAAATCCGAAATTCTAAAAAACAATGCAATCAATCCAGTTCGACCTCCACAAACTTGGGTGGAAAGCTTTCGAGGATCTCGTATCATGTATCTTGAAAGAGACCCTTGGGCAGACATTTCAAGTATTCTCTGACGGCGTTGATGGCGGCCGCGATGGGGCTTTCTATGGCACTTGGGTTGGAACTGGTTTCGGCAATGACACCAGCAGTAGTTTTACTACTCAATGTAAACATTCCAGCAAACAGGATATGAAGCTTTCAAAGGGAGTTGTTAGTGATGAACTTCCTAAGATTGAGCGGCTTGTGAGTAAAGGGCTGGCCGATGTATACCTTCTATTCACTAATTGTTCAGTTTCCGCTGAAACAGCCGCCTTGATGGAAGAGGACATACGGAAAGCTGGTGCAAAGTTCGCAAGGATTTACGGGGCCGAATGGATAAACCACAGCATATCCTCACACCCAAGTCTTAGGCGTATGGTACCCCGAATATATGGTCTTGGTGATCTTTCCCAGATAATTACAAATCAGGCATTCCGGCAAGCAAAAAGTGTTCTCGATTCGATTGCTCCAGATCTTGCATGCTTCGTCCCTACAGAGGCATACCGACGTTGTGCACATGCTCTCAGGGATCACGGATTCGTGATGCTTATAGGTGAGCCTGCAAGTGGTAAGACTATGATAGCTAATTTGTTAGCGCTTTCAGCGGCTGATGAGTGGGGGTTGCAAACGCTGATTTTAAGTTCGCCGGAAGATTTGGATAGGCAATGGAACCCAGACGATCCAGGACAATTTTTTTGGGTTGACGATGCTTTTGGATCTAATCATTGCGACTTTAACCGAGTCCAGGAGTGGAATCAAAGGCTTCCTAAGTTGAAAGCTGCTATACATAAGGGAGCGCGAGTGGTTTTCACTTCGCGCAGCTATATCTTCCGTGCAGCCCAGAATCGCTTAAATACAAATAAATTCGAGTTATTCAACGATAGCCGAGTCACAATTGAAGTTGAGAAACTCTCCGATCCTGAAAAAGCCATGATCCTGTACAACCACCTGAAGCTTGGGAAACAGACTAAAGCATTTCGAAGGGCAATAAAGAGTTTTCTACCGTCAGTAGTATCAGTGCCCAAATTTCTTCCGGAAATTGCCAGGAGATTCGCCAATCCGCAGTTCACAAATAAGCTTGTGCCTAACGAAGTTAGGGTCGTTGATTTTTTCTCAAATCCCACGGGGATCATGGCAGACATTATTGGTGGGCTTGCACCCGCTGAAAGAGCGGCCTTAGCCCTCGTATTTGCTAATGGAGGGGAACTACCAATCCCACTTCGGTTAGAAAACCCTCAGACAACCAATATCATCACGTCCATGCAATCAAATCTTGGCGACGTAAAAGCTGCATTGTCAGCATTAGATGATTCACTCATCAGAATTAGCAAAACACAAGACGAACACTACTGGAAATTCCGCCATCCAACCATTCGCGATGCTTTCGCAACTGATGTTTCCAGTAATCCAGAACTCATCGATATCTACCTTTCCGGAGTCACAAAGGAAAGATTAATCGAGGAAATCAGTTGTGGGAATATGGGTATTGAGGGGATAAAACTGGTCGTGCCACCCAGTATGTTCAACAGCGTTCTGGACATCATCGATCCTAGTGGCAACAGAGCCTCCATCACTAAGCCAATACTCTCATTTTTAGCAAGCAGGTGTTCATCTGAATTCTTGGGGCTTTATTTCAAGAGCGACAAAACAAAGGCTAATTTGCTTGATTTAATCAACTCTGCGAGACGATACGATAATAGCCTTACAATATTGGGTAGGCTGAATGAAAATGGTCTACTCGGTGATGATCTCAGAATAAAAGTACTTGACAGGCTGAGCGTTCTTGCCGCAATAAACTATTCAGATTGTTTCATTGATGCTGACTTTGTCGGAGTTTTACTCTCGCAAGAAGAGAATGCAGTCAGGCTTTCAGTCCAAAAAATCAGGTTTTACTCTAACATGAATGAAATAATCCAAGATATAGAGGATTCTTGGGGTACAGATGATGATGTAGACGAAGCATTCTACGATGTCACACGCCTTTTGGAGCGATTTCGTGACGAGAACAATGAACTTTACTGTGCGGAATTTTATGATGAAGATGAATGGCAAAAATCTGAACAATTCATCCGTGAAATCGAAACTAAGAAAGATAGGTTGAAGCAGAAGCAATCCGAGGCTGTGGATTACGAAGAATTAGAAACAGAAGAAGCCCAGAGTACAAATTTTTCTTCAGGGCGGAGTATTTTCGATGATGTTGATGAGTAAAATACTTAGCAGTATTGTTAATAATGATTGAGGCCTAAAATGGATTGGGAAATATTCAAACTCTCTCTTGCACAGCGAGACCTTTCGGGGCTTGATTCAGAATTCACATTATCAACAAAGCGTTTAGTTTCACTTTTTAAAGCAGATGGGGCACATCTTAATAAATGGTGGGTTATGACCCCGGTAGAGTGGATTTGCCCCTGCTGCAGAAGGAAAAAATCAGAAATAGTGAGGCTGAATAAAAATAATTTTTTAAGCTGTCAACTACATGAACATCATGACCATATGAAAGAGGTCGTAAAGTCCCTCTTTGAGGAATTCTCAACAAAGAAAAAAATCATTGTTGCGGATGCTCTCTCTGAACGATTTGCCATAAAGACAGCATTTTCTTTATCAGCCTATGACAATACGGTAATATGTTCTGACTGTAATAAAGCCGATGCTGATGCTAAGCGCTTAGTTAAATGCCATCGTTTTTTTTCATTTTCACCAACGGAGATATCGGAATTTATTCATGTTGCCAGTAATCGCGAACATAAAATAAATTTTGAGGCTGCCAAAAAAGTGTGGGAGAGGGTAGAGCCTGTATTTAATATTCGCATGGATATGGCTAGGAAATTTGCAACTATAGCTGCCGAAAAACAAGACTGGTACCAGCCATCAGAAAAAACTGCTAAACAGACAGAAACTTTAGCCAGGCATTTTTTTAGGGTTAATGGATTGTTAGAGTTTGATCAGTATTGGCCTGAAAGTTTACTGTATAACACTGAGGTTTTTAAAGGAACAACCAACTCTTGGAGGATGAAAAAAAGGTCTGTCGCTAAACGTGAGCCAACATTAAATGAGATTTCTCACCTTTCCTCTACCAGGGGTAAATATTGGAATAGATATGATGAGCGATGGGTGTGCCCTTGTTGTAAACGAATTAAAATTGAGTGTGTCAGAGCTTCGAAGAAAAACCCTTGGGTACTTGAAATAAAGAAGGTTCCTCTATTCAACTCTGAGAAAAAAGCAGTGGATTATGAGAGTTCGCCAATGTGTGCAGATTGTATCGACTCAGTAATACACTTAGGGCGTGAGGCTTTAATCTTAGCTGGTTCAGATGCAGTTTTTCCAAGCTCGGTTATCACATTACAGGAGTTGTCTTCTATAATCTTACCTCGGCCATACTCCAGACATGCTTTAAGGAATGATTTAATAGATAATATGTTGCCATCGATTATTGAGAGATGCTCTATGTTTTTTGGATATCCAAAAAACAGTTGAAATTAAACTGGCGATTCTATTTCGATAATGGCTGGGAATGGATGGTTTTTATAAAAAACATCATTAAAACTTAAAAAGTAAAATAGAAGCTGGAATTGTAAAAGAAGTTTCTCCTTACTCAGGGTTGAAATAAATTACATGTTTTTCATTCATATTCAATAAGGAGCTGAAACTTCAGGTAATTACTTCTCGATGAAACTAAGGATTTAAAATCGGCCTAGAGCATATTGATTATTAAATTATAGGGTTGGTTTTTTTTAAAAAATACTATTCATACATTTGCTATAGCTGCTACATGTAGCAGACCCTGTAAGAGTTAACACCCCTGCTTTTTATTTTCCTTTTAGACCTTATCCTCAAGTCAATCAAGCCACTACAGATCTCTAGCCTTAACCTCTTTCACCACTGCAAACCAAGGGGCGCTACGCCCGCCTATGCAGGGGCAGTTTTTTCTCCCCCAGTGATTTCCGTTCCCGTATCAGCTTCCGGCTAATCGTTTCCCAACACAACCCGTCCCGCAAGGGTAAATGGCACGCATGCTGCGCCCTTGCGTGCCGGAGCGATGCCGGGAAAGCGAACCGTCAGGCGATACGAAGACGAAAATCACACCACTGACGGAGAAAAAACCATGACGATTTCCCTGCATACCCAGACTAGCGCCCCTAACACCGCAGCGGCGACCAGCGTATCCCCGCTGGAGCAGTCAGGCTCCTCAAAAACGAAATTTTCTCAAACCAGAACAGATATTTATCAGACCGTCACCGACAACATCATTACAGCGCTTGAAGCCGGTGTAAAACCCTGGTCCTGCCCATGGCAACGAGTACCAGGCATGTCTGGGTTGCCTTCCAACTTCGCAACCGGTATCTCGTATAGCGGAATGAATATCATGTTGTTGTGGTGCAGTGCGTCAGAACAGGGCTTCGGTGATTCACGTTGGATGACCTACAAACAGGCGCAGGCAGTTGGTGGGCAGGTTCGCAAAGGCGAGCACGGCACGACAGCCATTTTCTATACAACCTTAGAGAAGGAAAACGAAGACGGCGAAATCGACCAGATCCCTATGCTGAAAACCTTCAATGTGTTCAATCTTGAACAAATTGATGGCCTTCCGCTGACAACTGAAACAGTCAGCCCAGAAGCAACCTTTGACACGTTGCCGGAGGCTGAAAATCTGTTCCAGAATAGCGGCGCAAACATCATTGAGAAAGGACAAAACGCCTTTTTCAGACCGTCTACCGATGAAGTCTGGTTGCCGGAGCGTAGTCTTTTCGCTGATGCCGCCAATTTCTACGCTACTGGCCTGCATGAGCTGGTACACTGGAGCGGCGCAAAAAGCCGTCTGAACCGTGAGATGAAAGGGAAGTTTGGCAGTGAAGGTTATGCGTTTGAAGAATTGATCGCCGAGCTGGGAGGTGCGTTCCTGATGGCGGATCTGGGGATTGTCGGAGAGGTTCAGCATGAAAGCTATATCGCTTCCTGGCTGAAAGCACTGAAGAACGATAAACGCTATATCTTCAAAGCCGCCAGCGCAGCATCGAAAGCGCATCGTTATCTGATGGATAAACTCTGAGGCCAGAGCTGGATAACCGCAAGGGAATGCGGTTATAAGGTTTTAACGGCAGCGTTGCGAGGCACAGATTGAGGCTGGACGCAGCATAGCGAGTATTGAACAGTACGCCCCGCGCATTGGAAAACAATGTGGAAAACAATATTGTCAATGCTAATCATACTATACTGACATGTGTTAAATCTGGTGCACTTACTTCATTGGGTCAAATTAACTTTGATGTCGGGCAATGGCAATGGCAGCTGATACTAATTTTAAAGCATGTTAACCCGCCGGGAGTATGTCATTTGGATAAGGCTTGAAATATAAGCCATTACGTACTAATTGAGGTAACATGTAACAGATTCTAAGCAAAGTTGAATCTGCAATCGTTGGAAATCATTTAATTACCTGACGAGGATATTTTGTTGATTAAGATATTCACAGGACCACAGTTTGCAAATACCTTCTGCTTGAGGCCTGAACAATTTTCCTGGTTTCTCGGTGCTGGGGCTTCGGCGTCTGCAGGTATTCCAACCGGTTACTCAATGATTTTAGACTTCAAAAAACGTTTGTTCTGTCAGTTGACCAAAATCAGCTTACGTGAAGTAGATTCCAATGATCCGTTGTGGCAACAGAGAATTGATATGTTCTTCAGTAAGCGTTCGGAATTACCTGCGCCAAACGATCCCACTGAATATGCAAAAGCCTTCGAGGCTGTGTACCCGACAGCGGAAGGTCGCCGTATCTATATAGAAAAGGCGGTCACGATGGGTACGCCATCGTATGCTCACCGAGCGCTCGCCTCGCTACTGACTACTCGTCGTATTCCATGTGTCTTTACAACCAATTTTGACCAATTGGTCGAAATAGCAACCACATTGACTGATCAGTTAGTTCCAACTACTGAGCGTGCGAACCTAACAACTGCTGCAATTGATAATGCAGAACGTGCAGAACGTTGTTTACGCGAATCAAACTGGCCATTTCTGGCTAAACTGCATGGTGATTTCCAGTCGGTTGAGTTGAAGAATACAACAGATGAACTAAGAGAGCAGGATGTTCGAATGCGTCGTGTTTTTGGCACTGTCTGCGCTCGTTTTGGATTAGTGATTGTGGGCTATAGTGGCCGAGACGAATCGATTATGGCAGTACTAAATGAGGTATTAGAACAACCAAATGCCTTTCCTGGAGGTATCTACTGGGTTACCCCTTCTGCCCATTCCGTTCTACCTGCTGTTAGCGAATTACTTGAAAAAGCTATTCAGAAAGGAGTAACGGCAGCGATTGTCGAATCTCCTACGTTCGATGAGTTAGCCGGATATATCATCGATGAAATAAGTTTGCCGCCATCTTTATTTCAGCATGTTCAGATGGTTCGTGCGGCTCAGGTTTTAGCAGAGATACCACTTCCTGTACAGGAACAACGCAACTTCCCTGTGTTGCAATGCTCTGCACTACCAATCCTCGCTATGCCGCAGCAAGCCCGTCGTATTGAAATCAATACTGCTATAACGACTGTTCGTGCTCGAGAACTGATTCGCGACGCGAAAATAAAGGCTATTGTAGCTAGTATTGGTAGCGAAATTGTCGCCTTTGGTCACGATGCAGAACTACTTAGCGCATTCTCATCAGTTGGAGCACGGCTTGCAGGCACCGTCGATCTTCAACCCGAAAATGACAGTTGGGCTTTGGGCCTGCTGTACGATGCTTTGGTTTGGGCTATTAGCAGAGGTAGGCCGTTGTTACCGCGTTTGCGGCGTAGAGGTCATGCAATTATAGTGGCAAATGGCTCTTCCAGAGACAAACCAGAACATGTTGCATCGCGTAAAAAGAAGTTATCTTCTCTTCGACAAGCATATTCAGCACCACTGACAGGGAAAGTGGATGGGTACGGCTATCCGTTCAACGAAGGAGTGCAGATTCGATTAGATTATATGGCAGAGCGTTGGTGGTGTGTATTCGAACCTTTTACTTGCGTTGAATTACCTCGCCTAGAGCGTGGTGGAGAATCTAGCCCTGGTGACAACATTTCATCATTTGTCCATGGGGCAAATCACTCAATCGATTGGCAAAGGGAACGGTGGGCTGGTCGACGAAATAAGGAATGGTCACGCATTATTGCTGGATGGGCACAATTTTTGCCTGGAAGTAACGGTGGCCTCATTAAAGCTATCGGTTTTAAAGACGATTCTGGATCAAGTTTGGACGCAGAATTTCAGCTGTCTTCCATTACAGCATGGGGGCGGCCAAGCCATGAGCATGATTATTTCCAACGGAGCGGGCGATGAATATGCGGTATGATACGTCGAAACTTCCACCTTTTTCTTTATTAGAAGAACCTCTCCTTACTTTTAATCCAGAAGATACGTTACTAGACGTGAACCCCTTGCGGGGGATTGTTCAAAACGGTGCTTACAGCAGTTCAATTTTTCCAACCTACACTCCAGAACTTAGGATAGCGACGATAGGGCCTGTTAGTGGATGGAAAAACCTGCGTAATTTGGTTGATACGTTGCGATCAAACCACGCTCCAACTGATCGAAAGCAGTATGTGCCAGGATTTCGTGGCTTTGAAAACACATTTAATATTCCGCTGGTCGCAGCTAAAATTAGTGAAGCACACATCAAATTACCGGATGACCTTGGATCTTTAGGGGCGGAAGGGCCACCACATATCCGTCTATTAAATGCGTTGCGGACAGGAATACAATGCCTAGCATTAGCACGCGATCACTTTGATGTTGTATTAGTGCATCTTCCAGATGATTGGCAGAGCGCATTTCGTGCTCCCGGTTTTGATGTACACGATACACTTAAGGCAATTGGTGCGGGCTATAGTATTCCGACTCAGGTTATCAATGACCGAGTATTTTCGTTTGGGTATAAAGCATCGCTAGCGTGGCGTTTGTCAATTGCACTTTATGTAAAGGCTGGAGGAATACCCTGGAAGTTAGCGCCATTAGAAGGCGTGCCAGAAAACACTGCGTATATCGGATTAGCCTATGCACTGAGGGGTAACCCAAAAGATGCTCGTTATGTGACTTGTTGCTCGCAGGTTTTTGATGCCGATGGAGGCGGTATGCAGTTTGTTGCTTTCGAAGCTCGGGATCCTGTCAGGGACATTGAAGATGTGCGTCGAAACCCCTTCCTTAGCCGAAATGACATGAGGGCTGTGCTAGCTCGGAGCTTGGCGCTTTATCAAAGCCGTAATGGTGGTTTGCTTCCCCGTCGTTTGGTCATTCATAAGACAACATCATTTAAATCAGAAGAATTGGACGGAGCCTTGGACGCGCTTTCCGCTATTCGTGAAGTTGAGTGTGTGGAAGTATCTAGTAATTCTGGATGGCGTGGTGTGTGGTTACAAGAAAACCTGAATCCAGCATCTCAAAAAAGAAGCGAGCCTGATGGTTATCCTGTACCAAGAGGCACTATTCTACAGCGTTCGGGAAATGCGGCTTTAGTTTGGGTTGCAGGAAATGCTCCCCGTGCCGCATCTCGTGGTGACTATTACCAGGGGGGTAAAAGTATTCCGCGTCCACTCAATATTGTAAGGTATGCTGGTTTGGGTCCAATTGAATTGACTGCATTTGAAGCTCTTGCTTTGACAAAAATGGACTGGAATAACGATGCCTTGTATGACCCCGTTCCTGTTACTATTCGGTATTCCCAACGTTTGGCAAAAACCATCGCTAACGTCCCTACGTTACCAGGAAATGCATATGCTTATCGATTGTTTATGTAGATTAATGGTTGTCTAGGATGACTAAATCAAAACCTGCATATAGGTCTGAGGATGCTAATTGTGTACCCACGCGACTTAGTTCTTCGTTGAAGAATGAAGAGTTTTTAGAGTTGGCTAGCTGGAACGAACAAGGTTTAACTTGGTCCTGCGGTTCAATTCGAGTCGGGGCTTGAGCTTGATATACTGATGCTACTAAGCGGAGCGCCAGTATGTTTTTGTTTTTAAATACATAAAATCCATAGTGGCTTCTTATTAGTTTCTGTATTCGTTCAGTATTTTGTCCAAGTCTGATATGATTAAATTATATTTAATTATGGATTTTTGATCTAGAACATTATGTTCGGAATCAAATTTTAAAATAGAAATAAAATAAGCCCTATAGCCTGATAGTTTGTTCAAAATGATATTTTTACAATATGTCTCGAAGTATTTGTCGGTATTAGCATTGTGATAACGGAGGTTCTTAACATTTAGCCCGTAATATTTGCACGCTATAGCTGAAAATCTTTCTTTTTTTAAGATAATCAAACGAATTGTTTTTTTTAACTTCATCGTTTTTTCATTTGAAACTCGAAGAGTATTTGTTGTTCCATCAATAACATAGCCGTTTAACGATATATGCCCAGATGTTATAACTGTTTTTGATTCATTCAAAGTCAACCCTATATGGGAAATAATTCTATTAACGGAGTTTTTTATTTCCCCATTGAAAAGTGATAGCTTATACTTTGAAGAAAAAAGCATATCATCGGCATATCTTGTATAGATGACATTGTGCTCTTTGCAGATTTTCTCAATTTGTATATCTATAGGCCTTAAAACTAGATTAGAAATAATCGGGGAGCAGGGGAATCCAATTGGGAGGATTTTTTTACCTATGAAATATTGGTTTTTTGAATTGGCTGGCACTTCATAAGTTAATTTTTTTAAAATTAAATCTATTAATCTAACATTGGAATCTTTATCTAACTTATCAACAAAGTACGGCTTTAGTTTCTTTGAAATATCATCAGCAGAGATTGAGTGAAAGAATTTTTTTATATCTAATCGAGAGAAGTGTTTTGAATCCAGATGAGGCGAAAGAAAATCAAAATATGATTTTCCTTTTACAAAACCGTATGAAGAACGGCTTACAGGGATATATTTAGATATCAGGATTTCAATTTTTTTGTGATATCTGGCTGTTTCTTCTGATTCTAGATGATAAAAAAAATCTTTTTTAATCTTCATCTCTCTCACTAACTGAACGTCATCGTTAGTAAGAAAGGCTCTCAGATCATCTGAGAGCGCTATCTTAGTTATTTTCATGTTTAATCCGGTACAAAAACAAACATTCACGTGTGACACATAATGCGCGAATATCAAAGTAATCACACTGGTATGTGGAGACTGTTCTAACCAAGCTTAAGCATAAAATTTTACTAATGATATAAAATCTACACTGTCGCAAAGAAAGATGGTAGGTTTCCCTACATTGCACAAGGCAATCTCTATTACTACCGAATGTAAACATTTCTAATGATACCATCGATTTCTGGGAAATGTCTAGTGAATTCATGCAAAAGCTCTGAGTCGGAAGCACATCTCCTTCTTAGTGTTTCAATAGCAAATGTTAAAAAAGAAGTGACCCAACCGCTCGTCTTCTTTCTGGAGCTGAGTTGCAAGTTATTTACAATGAAATCTTTAATTCTCTTTGCTCTTTGATACTTATTTATATTTATCTGTGTATCAGGCTTGCCGTTCATTATCACTCTTAAATAATGAATTAACATATCTTCATTAATGATATTTCTTCCTTTTATCTTGTCCAAAAGCGTATAAATATCACACCCTTCTATTTCGAATAACCACCTATAAAATAATTCCTTGGATTCAATATTAATCAAAGCGCCTTCTGTTGTATTAAATAGAATATTGACATTTCTGCCTTTGACGTACTGACGAATTAAGCTTTGTAATGTCTGAAATGATGATCTTTCTTTAAAATCGACAAAGTTACTTCGTATACGAAAAAATCGATCATGATAGTTGTTTATTTTATCAATTAGCTCAACCATTTTTTTGTGTTCGAGACTATATCCTTTTTTATAGTACAGTCTATCTGTTGAAAGAGCTTGTTGACTGAAATTCATGATGCTACTGGTATTCTTCAATTCGATCTGTAATTGATTAAATTTATTTGTTTTTTTAAATGAGAATGCTTTGTCAATATCATATACAAACAGATAAGGAATTGACGCATTCGTGCATGACGGGTTAATGGTTTCGGATATTACATTATCAGCGCATTGGTAAACATCTATATATTGCAGTACAGGATATAACTTTTGAAGATCTTCATTGGCAAAAAGTTCTTCTTCAGTTGCACCTTCTACGAATAAAATAAAATTGCTAAAAAAAAGGCGTGCTTCATTATCACTAAATTTGGTTAGGAACTGATTGTTTTCGTATGTCGATTTTAATTTGAAAACTTTGGATGAGCCATCAAAGTTATTCATGTTATAAATGGATTGTTTATCTTTAAATTTTCTAATTGTTTCTTTTACTATGTTAGGAGAGTGAGTGGATAAAATTATTTTGGGCAAGGGAGTGTTTACAGGTCGATTATTAGTATTTTTTTTTGATTTTTGAACCGTTGCATGAAGATTATTTATTAGCTGCTCGCTTTTTTTAGGGTGTAAACCAACCTCTGGTTCATCAATGAATATTATTGGTGAAATATATTCTCTTCTTGTAAGAGTTATTAATAATTTTAAAGCAGTATCGATGTAATTGAATGAATTAGTGCCATCAGATTGCTTGATAGTAAGCGAGCCTGAACTATAAAAGGTATCTCCTGGAAGACTTGCTTTTATTAAACTCAGAAGTTTTTCTTTGTGTGTGTATTTTTTAATGTTTATGGAATTTTCAATCAGCGCTATAAACTGACTAAATTCATCACTTCCTTGGGTTATTTGTTCATCGTAAAAATCTCTTATCATATTGTGGCTAATTCCAGATAGCTTAAAAGATTTTATTTTTATGATTAACTCCCAGAGTTTATCCCAGTCATGAAGATTTAAGTGCCTTGCATCAACCTCAAAAAAAGGGAATAAATAGTTAATTATGCTTCTGCGTTCACTTTCTTTTTCGGACCATTCTATCGAGCCGTTTTTATTGACAATCAATTTTAACTTATACTCCTCACCTACATCATAGGTTTTGCTTGAATTGTCATCATTAAGTAATTCTCTAAAGATATCAAAAAAAGAATTGTAGATATGGTTGAAAAACTTATTTTTCTTTCCTGTTGAAGATAATACTATTCTTCTTATTCTGCTCAAATCGTAAGTAATCTCGATTTCCCCTTGCATACCATAATTAGAAAAAAGCTCAGGTGGTAACTCTCTCTTGTTTTCTAGTTGACTATAAAAAAAACTAATGACCTTTAATAGATTAGACTTCCCTACATTATTACGCCCGATTATACAAGTTAAATCCTTTATGTCTTTAATCTCAATGATATCGAATGATAAAATATTTTTAATGGAAATTGATTTGATAGACATGATTCTACCCATGTGAAATAAACTAATATACATCATTCTTTAACGTATTTAAATGTTTTTTTATTTGAAGTTTGATTATGTCTCAATAATTCTAGGTTATCTATGTGTTTCTATTTTTACTAATGAATTTCTCTTTGATTTGGTTCCGATAAATATGTGATAAAAACGTCAGTACGTAATGCATGGATTTTTCTATCATACTTACTGGCTATTAGTATTGTTGAGATTTAAATATCTATTTTAGATGAAAGAACTGATGTTCACGGTACCGCATTATTATAAATATTTACACAGAGCAAGCAGCAAAATTAATAAATTGAAAACGATGGTCTGTTAGGGGGGGACGTTTCCTGAGAAACATTTATCAAAGCGAAATCCCAACTGAGGAAGTCTGGCTGCTGGAGCATTACATTTTCTGGTGCGGCCAATTTCTACGCCATCAGAATGCATGAACTAGAGTACTAGAGTACTAGAGTACTAGAGTACTAGAGCACTAGAGTGGTGGTAAAACCGTCTGAATCGCGGAATGAAAGGAATATTTGGTAGAGAAGATTACGCTTTTCAGGAGTTAATCGCCGAGATTTAAAGCGCATTCATGATGGAGGATCAGGGAATTGTCGGAGAGGTCCAACACGAAAGCTATATTATTTACTAGCTGACAACACTGAAAACGACAAATGCTATATTTTCAAACCTGCCAATGCTGCATTAAAAGCGTATCTTTATTTGATGAAAAAAGCTTAAGGGTAGGGGGAAGAAGCCATAAAGGAATGTGGTTTTAACTTTATAGAACAGCGGGGAGAGTAACGGTGGCTTCAGGGATGTATAATTCCCCTGCGAATTTTCATGGCATTGAGTGTCATGAAAATTCGCAGGTTGCGGGGCGGGCGGCAAAGAGCCCGCTGATCCTTTGAGATGTATTGACTCAAACTTGATCTAGTTGTGTTCTGTGTTAGAACTCAATTAAACATGATAGCCAAGTAGGAGCGAGAAGCGGATCTATCGAGACTCAAGGTGATGCACCACATCATTTTAATTCTGGACCAGTTACTGGGGAATGCTCCTTCATTCCCAGCAGTAAGACCATGTTGGGTAGCTCAATTACTTTAATAATCTATAGCGCCACGAAAAGCAGCATCATTATATATGAGAGTGACGCCCCTTTTTTTAGAAAGTGTGATTGTTTATAAGATCACAAACAACTAAGAACAACAAGTCAGATGAGAATTTTAAGGTTGTTGATTCCTTATTAAATGGGATGAATCTAAATGAATGATCCGCTTGCTCACCGTGTAATATTTTGTTCCTTAAGTAATACATATAACAGTTACATAGTACATCAACTAATTCAATGTTTTTTTTAGTTGCGTTACCTAGTCTTGAAGCTATTACTGCTGATGAATGTGTTCGTAATGCTTGTGCTGTCCAGAAATTTCTTTTGAAATCAATTGTCTCACTTGCTATTTCAATCAATCGTAAATCATGATATTTTGTGAGGAAGTCAGAGAATTCTTGTTCTCTTCTACTTATCTTCATCCTTGTTATGAATTTGTTTTCTAGCATAGCATGCCATCGAGTAGCATCTATTATATCAGTTTTGGTTAAACTACTGACATGTGTTGTGGAAAGCGGGTAATCCGTAGGAGTGTTTATCATTAAACTCCCCATTTCTTCAAGGCATTCCCATTCCTGACTTTTAGCGCTTCGCACTCTATAAATTGAATTGTATGATTTCCAAAGCTTCTCGAATATATCGTTCTCATCATCGCTACAGAGTGAGCGAATCAAAGTGGTTGTAGCGTATAAGTGTTTAATGCCTTCATTTGTGGATTTGAATATAATTTGCAATTGTGTTTTATCAATCTTCTGAAGAACTGTCGCACTCCTTTTTGGCTGCAAGTTTCTTAATTCACCTTGAGTATAAGTCTTTACAGGACTGTTTTTTTTATCGTAGCAAACTATTGATTGTATTTCAGGGATGACTCCATTTGTTATTGAATAATATACATATGACTTAATAAATTGAAAATAAATCTCACTCTTGTTGTTTTTAAACACATCATCAAAGTTTGGGTTTTGAGAACGGGTTCCTGATATTGTTATTTTGTTTGATGAGATTATCAGTTCATCGGTGTGGCTTCTAGAGAATTTATATTGAAGAGTGTGATGCTCATCTTGTATGTTAAGAGCGCCACTAAGTGTTGCAATTATTTTAAATGCATTTCGTGTTGCGTTACCCATTTTATCTTCTTTCCTTATTTAAGTCACTTGTAGTCCTAACCAATCAGAATTTTTTATACATCCCCTTGATATAGCATATACTAGCAAATTAAAGATTCTGTGTTATATAAGCACATTAGTAAACATTGATAAACTTGTCTACGCAATTTGCAATATGGTCCGCAACTGACCAGTTGTTGAGCCCGAACCTGCTGATAAATGTAGTTGCGTGCAATTGGCCAATCATGCCTTATAACTAATGCACAACCTTATCGATAAGGTCCTATTATGGCAGCAAAGCTGCCACTCAGATTAGGTTATGGCCCTGAGGCATAAAAATGTTAGCTCAAATCTGAGCTACACACTCTTAGATGCATTTTACCCGACTTCAATTATCAATGTGTCTTCCTGCATCGTCAGAACGAGCCGTGGTACTACGCGCTGCTGCAATACGCCTGCGAGCAATATTCACATAATCCACTTCGCGCTCAATACCGATGAAACAGAAACCTTCCATCACCGCGGCTTTGCCGGTGCTTCCACTTCCCATAAAGGGATCAAGTACAGTGCCGCCCGGTGGAGTAAT
The DNA here is from genome assembly GCF_000295955.2 of Pantoea sp. A4. Lineage (GTDB taxonomy): Bacteria > Pseudomonadota > Gammaproteobacteria > Enterobacterales > Enterobacteriaceae > Pantoea > Pantoea multigeneris. The sequence continues at coordinate 305,495 of NZ_ALXE01000019.1, read as the reverse complement.
AAGGCGGCAAAGGTAACGCATCAGCTCCGTGGGCTTTACACATGGATGATTGTTACCATCACCACGGTCCTTTCTGCTGGCTTTCGCACAATAAAAGAACCGACTGACGCTGCTAATTTCTGTCTGCTGAGAGGTATCAGGGAACATAGCAAGTACTGTATCACTGCCATCATGGATAAGATTGGCTGGCCAGCGACCATCAGGGCTTCCTTGTCTGGCGATACCGCCATCACCTTTACTTCTTCCGCGCCACATATGGTTGGGTTCAGATCCACCCGGTCCATTTGGATAATCATAGGGTGATTCCCCTTTTACCAGAGGGATCCTGCATTCGCTGATGTTCAGAGCGCCGGTGCCATGCGCGCACAGATTCGATCCTATAGACCCCCTGAATGGCTTACGGGCAAGGGTAATTGGCTCCAGTGCGGGCTTTAACGCATAGTGAGATTTAGGAAAACCCGAACCGTATACCCAACCCAGCATTCCGTCATGTCCAAATGCCGCGTCCAGCAATTTGAGCTGGTCCGGAGACAAACTTTCAATTAGGGCATGAGCAGCATTATTGGTCTAATAGAGAAATACAATCATGTCACGTATTTCAAAGCCCGCATCCTCAATACGTGCTGCCATCCGGTGCTGAGTACGGGATCCCGCGAAGGACAGCAGATGACCACCGGGTTTGAGTACGCGCAGACATTCTTCCCAGATGGCTTGTGAAGGAACATCATAGTCCCATGCCTTACCCATGAATTTAATACCATAGGGCGGGTCGGTCACGATGCTGTCCACCGAGTTGCCCGGAATATTGCGCAGTACGTCAAGGCATTCGCCATGGCTCAGAACGTCATGCATGGTATTCCCTCCCGTCATCTCCATGAGCTGATGAAGAAGGGGCTTCCTGCTTATAACTGATACTCCCTTCCAGTTCATCAATTGTGCGGAACAGAAACATCTCGCGGTGCTTCGCATCAAACGGAACGGGAACACTGTTTCTCATCACCGTCCTGATGCTGCCAAACAGCCTGACCAGTGATTCTTTCGTTTTATCATCCGGCATAACATACATCGCATAGTGCCAGCGTCCGGCGTCGCTGGCGGCAAGATGACTGTTAATAATGCTGATGTAACGGGAGCGGGTTTTCATTGAGCGCTCTGTTTCCACCGCAACGATGGCACCGCTGCTTAAGGTAATAATGCCGTCCGGTCGGTGGCGGACACCTGGGTACCGCGCCATAAACTCTCCCCGGTCGCCGTTAAGCCAGCCTGTGCCGCCTTTTTCCTCCAAGGCGATCCTGACCCGCTGGTTTAACAGGCGATGCTCCAGCGTCCAGTGTCTGAGTTTGCCCGGCTCAAAATAGGCAGGGAAAACCTTGTCATTAGCGCTGACCACCATCGCTAGTCCCTGCATGGTGATCCCCCACAATGATTTTTTTCCGGTCAATATCGGGTATTCATGTTTATTCAGGAAGCCCATCGCAACCGCTTTATTAAGCAGGTTATACATCGCATGGTTATGTTTTCCTTTATAGCCGACAACTTTTTTTAAGGTCTGGAAATCAGAGAACGTTTCTTCCTTGAGAAAATACAGTAAGGCCCGCATTCTCCGTTTTGCGGCTTCATTTCTTTCAGCAACGTTATGAACAAGCATTGATAGCCTCACAGGTTAATGGAGGGTTTGTGGATCTGGCTTTCGTTTTCGGTATACAGGTTTTTTGTGTGCTCAAATGAAAGCAGGTCGATATATTGCTTTTTCGCCGGTATGTGGAATAGTTTGGTTGCCTTCGCCAGATCATTCTGGGTAAAAACAAAACCAACAAACTGGGGGAGGTTAAGCAGCATGTTGCTGTCTATGTAATAGCGTTCAGCCTGGCGGATCATCCTGTCCGTTTCTATTTTCTCCGTCAGGGATATATCCGTTTTAACTTTTCTCATTTCATCGTCTACCAGAATAGAGCCTGTCATCCTTGCCACCCAGTCGGCGGTATCCGGATCGCGAAGGCGGTAAACCAGCATAAACTTGCAGTTCTCAATCACTGAACCGGCAACGGCGTCACCCTCCAGATCTGCCGGACAGTCATACAAATCTTTTACCGACTGGTGAGCCATGATGATATGTACGCCTTTATCCCTCGCTGCGCCAAGTCCTTCAAGCGCAGGGCGGGACAGGTGATACTTGAGTTCATCAAGGAAAATAGCGACCGGGCGAGGTTTGCCTTTTATCCGGTCACGCATTTCGGCTATCTGAATCAGGCGAGTTAAAATCATTCGCTGAGCCGATATGATTTTCTGATTACGCATTGAGCCGATGATGTAGCAACATCCGCCTTCATCAAAAATGGTCTTTAAGGAAAAACCGTTGCGGGCATTAATGGAACTCACTAAAGCGATTTCTTCAAGCTCGCCATAAAAAGCAGGCACATCTTCACTGAGTGATTTCACAAAGTCAGTGTTAAATAAGTCGCGTAACGTCATTCCCTTTTCGTAAATAGCTGCCGTATTTCTGGCTGCGCGACGGTCGGCGATACGATAAAAGTCAGCACCTTCGCCTTTTTTACCCAGGCTGAAACCGGCATTAAACAGCTCCTCCAGTTGTTCATGAGAAATATCAGCCAGTAAATCAAGTTGGAAATTAAGGTCATTCAGGTTAATGAGGACAAATTGTTTTCCCGCTTGCTGACAAGCCTCCCGCAGTACATGCGGTGCCCACTCATCATTTTTAGGGTCTTCGACAAACACGCCTTCACCTGAAAGTATTGCCTGATAAAGCAGTACACAGGCACTGACGCCTTTACCGGAACCTGTGGTGCCGATCAGGTCGGCGTGCTGAGTTTGAAATTCGTAGGGGGTGATATATTGCGGCTGATTATCTTTATCCAGCCCGATAAAAATACCTTTATTCAGGTCAATATAATTCAATGGATTATATGCAATGCTGTCAGGCAACATGTTCCTGACTTTACGAACATCCGTTCTGATATTTCTTTCCAGTTTACTTTTTTTTATCATCCGATGTTTTAAACTGTCGATTTCACCCGCCAGCAGCCTTCGGGCAGTAATATGAAAAGCCAGACCTGCAAACGTAAATCCAACCGTCAGTATCCAGAGTGGTAATCTGAGCAGAATGTTATTGTCGAGTACTTTGAAGAAAAAACTCAGCCCCTGAATGGTCAGCGGTGACAGGGTGCCAAATATGAGAAAGAAGGTGGATACACCCGCCACCAGTTTTAACCAGAAGGGTGCGTTTTTTCTTTCTTCACGTGGCAGATGAAAGATAAATGGCAGCGTCAGCCCGGCAAAAATGGATAATATTGCCGGGTTGTGTTGCAGCCACAGCAGAAAAAAAGAAAAGGCATCCGAAAAGGCATTCAGCCTTTGCATCAGATGGGTTCCCATCGCAGTGATCTCCGGTCTGATTTCGGTGTGAAGGGCGCATCACATGGACGTCATCGATGGACGTCACACCCCACGCCCATACGCGACGCCTATTGATGACGCCGATAAAAGGATGAAAAGCACTGAACGTCTCCGACGCTCATGCTCGTGATCCGCGCTTTCAGAAAACAGCCGACCCGTGGTCGTCAGTCTCCTGAAACGCCCGAATGACGGGCAACGGCGTGTGGCATTTCGCTCGGGCTGGACGCTCTCCCTGCATGTCACATGGGGGTAATGTCGCGGCTGGACGCCGCGCCAAAACCCCCTGGGTCAAAGGCGGCACACCGTCGCACGCTACGCGCGACCAACCCCTTTAAGACGCGCGTTTCGCCTGTTTTTTTCGCAAGCTCCAAAAAACGGGAACGCTGCTTTAAAGGGGTTGGTCGCGCCTGATCGGTAATATTCCCCGCTGGGGCGGGAAATATTACCTGGCTTGACGGTGTGCGGGGCTTTGCCCCCCAAATAAACCGCTGTCGTGGGCGACAGCTTTTCGCTCGCTGGGGCGGCGAAATTTATTCGGCTCCCCCCGGCCTGCTCAATTCGCTTTGGGCGAATGTTCGCAGGTGGGCGCGGTGCCTGAAAATTAGCAATTTCTGCGAAATCGAATTTTCTGTCCGCGCTCCACATGCTTGTTTAACGGCTTAACAATTTCTCCGAAATTGAAGCCAAAAATAAGCATGCCTTAAACCCGCCGTCTGTCAGTCTGTGGCGTCATTCGAGACATTATCAATGTTTGTTATTCACATCTGTTCGCGGGCTATTTCAGCCCGGCATTCTCGTTCAGCATTTAATACCGCATGGTAGGTGTCATCATCGAATTTCGTTCCCTGACTTTCGGCATACTGCCTGAGCTTCTCTGCGTCCGGTTCATTAAGCAGTGACAGATGATGTCGCAATAAACCGACAAACCGGCTCTCATATATCTCGTAATAAAGCCCGCATCCCTGATTGGCTTCTTTTGAAAGAGAATCATAGATACACGTGACAGATATTCTGTCGTGATGCGTTGAGTTAATGTTGGAAATAAACAGGTCTTCTTTATTCACTTTTGTTTCTCCATGCAGAAAGTATATTAAGATAACGGCCAGTGTTGGATTACCCTCTGACCCTGCCAAACCTGGAAAGGATTTTATTCACCGCCTCCGGGTCAGCACTGGCGCATTCTCCCAGAAAGGCTTTTCTGGCATTCAGTGTGTGGTTAGGTAAAAAACCGTGTTTATTCTTTTTAACGATAGTGAAGAAAGCACGCTCCGCAGAACGACATTCACTTCCTCCGCTGTTTCCGGTTGCCTTACCGTACATACAAAGCACAACTTCGCACGGGGCAGCAGCGAAAGAATAAACAGGCGTCCCGACAGCAATGCACAGCACTGCCGCCGCAATAACGGAGTATTTCATGATGGATACCTTACCCTAAGATTAATTTCAGGATGTGAGAGGGAGTATTTAATGTGAAAAATAAATGCGAGTGTCGCTGCATGTCAGGCATCCAGAGACAGGCTGGTATTCAATAACGCCTTTTGCGCCATACCGACGCAGCCAGTTTTTTGCAGTAAAAAATTCTTCGCCTGATGGTGCAGAAACAACAATACGCGCAGAGTGGGCGACCGCGTAAAATACTGCGGGCGTCCAGCGTGTCTCATTAAAATTCCGTGCGTGAATGGATAACAACCATTTATCTTTAACCACTGGAGAAGGAATGATAACCGGGTTGTCTCGCCATTGCGTTAAATCGGTATTGACTGACTGGCCCGGTTTATCCCATTCAACAGGCATCGGTGGCGGGGGTGAAGAACAGCCGGAAAGCACCAACGAAAATAGCAGCATAGTGATAACCTTCATCATGCTTTCATCTCCTCAAAAAAGGCGCTGCGGTGCAGTGGCCGGAAATAAATATCATTCATCCGGCGCACATTACCGTCCAGGTCGATACTCACGATAACGTCCAGACTGTCCAGTACCTTGCGTAACATAAAGGTGTAGGGGAGTCGGGCGCATTGTCGGTTTTCATAACAGCGGGTAATAAACCCGTCTACCGCTTCCATTGCCGAACCGGCATGGACAGAGGTCATACTGCCTTCATGGCCGGAACCGGTTATCTTGAGAAAATCCCAGGCCTCACCGCCGCGTACTTCGGTTAACAGTATGCGGTCGGGATTCATGCGGTAATTCCAGCGCAGCAGGCTGGCGGGCGTCACCATTGACCCTTTTTCATCTGCCGATTCCGACGGATAAAAAAGGTGGACGTAGTTTTTATGCATAAATAAGGTGATTTCCGGATTATCTTCAATGGTCGTAATACGCAGATGAAGGGGGATATAACTAATCAGCATCTTCATGTAGGTGGTTTTCCCGGTACTGGTTTCCCCGGCCACCGCAATGGTTTTACCGTATTCCACACATTTCTCCATAAAGCGCGGAATGTCCTTTGCATTATATAAGGCCAGTAATTCCTGATCGTGCGTCTGTGTTTTTTCCGTGCCCATCACCCGGTTATAAAACCCGGCGGCGATATAGTCCTGATGCGGGATTTGCACCTGTGAGGGTTTACGCAGGGTGATGGACACCGTGTTACGTTCGCAGGCCGGGGGCACAATAACCTGACAACGTTCGCCGGATTCCAGCGTGGCTGACAGCCCCGGCTTGATATCTTCGATATTGTCCCCGTGATGCTTCGCCAGGCATCTGGCGAAGTTGTAGCAGCCCTCATAATCCAGCGGGACGGTGTGCTGTTCCCAGACGCCGTTAATTTTGGTGAAAAGCTCACCCGGGCGGTTAACGGCGATCTCTGTTAGTCCCCGGCGATCCAAAAAATCGCCAAAAAATCGCTGCTTATAGCGGTCGAGAGAGAGGTTTTTCATGTGATATCCTTGAATCGGATTAACGTATGGAGGGCGCATGTCGAAGACGAAGATACTGTTCGCTTATTGCCATGAACTGAGGCGCTGCTTGTCCATTGATGAAGCGCGAACGGAATTTTTTTCCAGAAAGCCGGAAGAAAGAAAGCGGTTCACTTTTTCCTGTAGCGATCGCAACTGTAATGTCACCATTAGCGGCGTTAACTATCACGTCAAAGCTGAGGATGGCGAAAAATTCAGGGCTGCACACTTCCGTTCCCCCCATCCTCACAAGTTCGGATGTGAATGGATCGCGTTCACCGAGGATGCCGATCAGGACAGACGGCCGGACGAATCAGAGGCTGATTTCACGGAAAGAAAAGCAAAGCAAAAGCTGACGGACTATATAAACTGCTTTGACCCTTCGATTGATGATCCTGAGGGTGAGCCAGCTGATCCCCTGAAGCTTGCCACTCCCGCTCATGTAAAAAAACCTGTCGGGGATGACGAAAAGTCCGGTGCAGATGAAGAGCCACGCTGGAGTCGCTATACGCGAACTAACCAGCTGCAGCGACTGATCGACACATGGCAGGAAGCGAAAGAAACGCTGCCTCAGGATGAGTTCAGGGCATTGAGACTCAGGATCATGCATCACGGTCAGGTCCATCTTCATGAATATATAACGCATATTCAGCGAGGATTGACTAATCCCTACGCGGGCGTCATCTATGGCGGTGGGACCCTGATGCATCGGTATGGCCGGGGTTTTCTTATTAATTTCTTTGATAAATATGAGGGTAAACCTGTTCGCCTGTATGTCAGTAAAGATCTGATGGCGAAAGGGCTATTTGGTCATTATATCGATGAAATTTTGGACACAGAGAACGTCAGATATTTCCGTGTATTTCTGCTCAATCCGGTTGTTTTTGAAAGGGAAAATAGCGCAGGAAAATCCGTTATCAACCTTGAAATATCAAAGCTGCGCCAACTGGCGATTTACTACGAGCTGAACTCCAGCAGGGTAGATGATTCTCCATCCCCGGAGCAGGAGGGGGACAGTCCGGCATAGCGGGCTAATGTCGTCACAAGAATGATAATATCGGTGATGTCAGGAAGCGATATCTGCTTATGTGCCAGCCGGATATCGTCTGAGGTAAAAGGCGGTACATCCAGAGAACCTTCACCGATGGTGAGGCAGAACGTTTGTTCTTCCCCAAAGTCAATGATGAGCTCTGTCAATGTGCCCCCGGCACGATAACATGTCATGACTATTCTCCTAATCCCGGTAAGGTGTGACATTACGTCGTTGACTACGGCATTGTTGTAATCGTCCCTGACGATGACGTCTGTCGCGGTGACGCCAAACAGAAACTTTCGATTATTCACTCTTCATCCTCAGCGTATAGATGCCGGAAAAATCAATATCCCGCCCTGTGATCAGATTGATGATCTCCCCCTGATTTTTGTAGAGGGTAGGCGGGATATTGATGCTATTTTCCAGCGTGGTACGTGCCATATCCGCGATTGCCTGACGGCTGTTTTCGGTATAGTCCGTGTTTCGATCTTTTTGACCAGCACTGTTGGATGCCCATGCACCAATATCAGGGATCATACCAACCAGTAATGCGCCACCGAATCGCTCTCTGAAATGCGTGTCGATCCAGCCGTCAACGCCAGCCTCGCCCAGTTCTCCGGCAGCACCGGTATCGACCAGCGGAATATCGAGGTAAGGGGGCTGGCGGGTACGCAGCTTTGTGATGATGAGAAAGGCGCGGCCCTGTCCGTGCGTCATCTCTGTTTCTGCGCCAGTCTGGTAAATGCCCGTGGCGGTGGTCCCTTTTTCAATCAGCTTCGTATTACCGCTGGCACTCCAGATATCTTCGGCGATCGTGCAGCGGATTTTCCCCGCCCGGTCCGAGACAAAGCGGTAATCCAGAGAACAGGGAATGGCGGTATTTTCCGGAACGTACAGGTCCGGGTTGTAAGGGATACGCTGGACCGCTGCAGGAGAGAGTTCCGGTTGTGGTGCGGTGGTATTTTGCCGGGCAGTGGATGACATTTCTAACGGTTGCCCGTCAGAGGTTGCCTGCGTCACCTCCTGCTGGCGGCTCTGTACCGGGGCTTGGGTCGCAGCGGCTGACCTATCGCGACGAATTAAAAAATGGGCTTTATTAAGTTGAGGAGGCCCCCCAGGCTCCGAGACTGCCGTCATGCGCGGGTTGTTTTCCTCCGGTTCCGACGCTTCGGCTTCGGCATTTTGCGTACCCAGATCGGTACGCTGCCGGTAATCTGTCCGGTTTGTCTGTGGCGCAGTATCCTGTCGATTTTCTTCACCGGGTTGCCAGAGAAGATTGCGGTATACCCAGTTGCCCGCCCATGCCAGGGCAATCAGCGCAACGGCGGCGAGCGCCAGAAAAGCGGTGGCTTTCCCGCGCCTGCGCTTTTTTAGTTTGTTGACGGCGGGTTGTAGCGGATCATTCTCTTCATCGTCCTGCTCTGTGAGAAGTGCCGCTTCACGCTTTGTACGTGCCTCGCGCTCCAGCGCGGCAATATCGTCATCTGCCTGCGCCGGAGAAGGTCGGGCTCCATCAGACACAGAATGCTGATATTCGTCATTCATCTGCATGGTTCCTTAGTTGTCAGTGGGGTGAGGTTTTTCCACCCGTTCAACCTGTGGGGAAACCGTGGCACCATCAGCGGCCTGGACCTTACCAAAACCACGATTTTCTAGGCCGACCACGGCGTTTCCGGAACGCAGGACCAGACGGGGCGTGATCTCCTGAATGGCCAGTACGGTGAAGTTGCCTTTTCTGCGGATACTGCTGTTAACCACATGCTCTTGGCCGTTCAGCTCTTTTGTCACGGAGGGAATAGATTTGGCCGAGGAGAAGCCCACGAACGTAAAGCGGCCATCGTCATACGCAAAATCCGGAACGATACGGGTGCTGTCGCGCCCCGGATATTTGAGGTAGTCCCAGTTGCGTGGCGTCTGCGCGGCATTCAGGGCCTGCTCAATGTCAGTCTGCTGCTGTTTTTGCTCCCGCTCCAGCGCTCTGGCCGCTGTCTCACGGCTGGCCTTCTCCCTGTCTTCGACCGGATAGCGGTAACTCACCTGGAAAGCAGGCTGCTGAGGTGACTTATCATCGATGACGTTCAGCTCGACGTTGTACAGCCGACGGGTGGTGACGACCAGCAGGTTGGTGTGCCAGTCCCGGCTGTTGGGCGGGATGACCACCTGCGTGGTATTACCGTCCGCGCCGGGCGCGCCCTGTACGAGCGCCACCGGACGAATGTTGACCCTGTTGGCGTCCGGCGTGGCTTCCCAAGCCTCCTCAAAACCGGGTCTGGCGGTGATAACCGCCTCGTCGCTGTCAAAGACCAGTGTGGTCATGAAACCGGGACGGGTATTGACGACGGTAACGTTCAGCGGGTTATAGACAACCTGCTGAACGCGGGCATCATAGCGACTCGCCTGCGGAACGGCCGCGCTCCATGCCGTGCCGCACAGCATCAGCTCCAGTGCGATAAGGATGATGCTTTTCATTATTCACCTCCCCGGATTTCACGGTCTGCCTGCCAGCTGGTCACGGTAAAACCGAACGGGTTAATCTCCCGCTCCGTATCGCTCATTTCTCTGCCGGGATCGGAGTGGAACGTCAGGCGGGCATCCCAGTATTCGGTGCGGATACTGTTATCAGCGAGGCGGCGGATAGTCTTTTTGTATCGGAGAGTTGCGACTTTATCGGGGGCAGTGCCTTCGGTGATCTGGTTTGACAGGATGTCGATTTGCACGGTATGAGCCGCGTTCTGCCAGACCTTGTCCGGGGCATCTTTTCCGGCATACAGCGCCAGGTAGTCATCGTTAACCTGAGGACTGTTATAAACCTGTACCGTGGCGTAATCGTCCTGCAGGGAAGGGTAAACGTACCGTTCACGCAGTCTGACGTAGCTGGCGGTTATCGCCTTCTGATAAGCGTCCTCGGCCGTCAGGCTGGTCTTTGATACGCGGGTGACGTGCTCCACTCGTCCGGTATGATTATCCACGGTGTACAGTTCCACGACCGTTTGTTTCAGCGGCAACATCAGCACCACGGCGGTAAGCGCCAGTGCGGCGGTGAGCAGGCCCGCGCCGCCCACCACAAACCCGGCTTTTGTGGCACGTTTGTCCCGCTCAATCATCTGCTGTTCAAAGGTGCGGGAATCCGCAATGAGGGTCTGTTCACTCATGACTGTTTAACTCCGCCATTATCTGAGGGGTGTTCACCGGGATGCCCTGACCACCAAAGGCAGGGGGACGGGGGGACTGCGCACAGCCGGAAAGTGCGCACAGCAAAGCCAGCGCAATTAAGCGTTTCATGGGGTGTTTCCTTAGTGAGACGAAGACAGGCTTATGTTTTCATCGGAGGAATTAACGGGAGTATTTCAGCAGGGATGACAGGTTTAATGATGGAATTTCTGAACGGCCGTTTCTCTTAATTGCGCCAGTCGCCGGGCTTCGTTGCGGGCAATCATCTGCTCAATCGCGTTTTTACGCGCCTGAGCCGCACTGTATCCCGGACCACTGCCGGGTTTACCCGCACTGGCATTTCTCCAGCCCTGAATATTGTCCTGAAGGGTGCGGGTTGTCTGCTGCCCGGCTCCTGCTGCCAGTTTCCCGGCACCAAACGCTGCCGCGCCGATACCCACCGCCGCCAGCCCCTGCATGGATACGGTTGCACTGGCTCCGGCCAGCGCGCCGGCCAGTTTTGCGGAGAGGTAGACCAGTATTGCAGCACAGACACCAGCCAGACAGACCTGCGCGCCTAACTCCACAATGTTGGATTGTGCAGACAGTTGGGTTGCAATATCTAACCGCGAGTTTAAATAATTAACGACAATGCGTAGCGACAACGCAGAAAACAGAACCGTTAATATGGCGGCGAAAACATTTTGCAGCCAGTTGTTAAACATGGGGCGTAAAAAACCATACAGCAGACAAAAGATAAAGACGGGGGCGGTAATACTCAGCAGTAAAACCATGACTTCCGCGATCATTGAAATAAAGGCGGTGATAATCATTAAAACGAATATCCCAAGCCAGACATAAAATTGAGCGGTCATTCCCTCATCTTTTATATACGTTGAGTTATCCATGTCGTGTAACGTTTTACCTAATACCTTCGCTTTACCCCATAAGCTATCCAGTAACTGCCAGATATTATCGCTGCCGGAAAATCCCTCCTTCAGGCCATTAATGGCATCAATCACCCCATCGAGATAACCGCTGACATTTGCCACAAAGGACAGGATGATTGCCATCCTCATGATGTCCCACATGACATCCTCCATTGGCGTGGACAACTTACCAGCCAGAGTCTGGTAACCGCGCCACATGATATAAAGCGTGGCTGACGTTGCCGCCAGCCCCACCATCATGGAGGAATATGACATCATCAGTCCCTTTGTGGCGTCAGTAACTCCTCCTATCAGGTGTTTTTCAACACCGATAAATACACCACCGGGCATATTAACCTCACTATGAGTTCAGGTCGGGAGTGGGGGCATTTAACTGCTGAATTTGATAATGGGCTTCATTGGCGTTTTTACAGTTATCTGAGGCATCGCCGGTTTTTTGGCATTTTTCATACACCACTTTTAGCTCATCGGGGTGATCTTTGTACCACTGAATGGTTTTGGCTTCTTCTTTGCAGCCACTGATGATGAATACTAAGGACAGGAAAGAGAGGGTTAATAACCGCATGTGAGACTCCTTTAGCCGTTTAAATCAGGGGTTGGCGCAGTTAACTGTTGCTGATTCCACTGTTTAATACGCACATCCTCCAGTACTTTTTCGCGCTTTTCTGCTGCCTTCACGCTCATTTCCCACTGGTCAGTGAGCGTGTTCAGCATCACTGATTTTAGCTGAATACTGTTGGCAAGGTCCTGAGACTCCTTTGAGTCTTTGGATCGTGCGATACGGTTCGAGAGGCTGTTAATCTCGCCCAGTGTCTGGCTGACCTGTTCCTGGATCTCGTCAGTCTGCTCAAACTGTATCGCTTTGTTGATGACCAACTGTTTGCAGGTATTGGCATAACTTCCTGACTGTTCGGCATTGCAGGTATCGAAAACCCGGTACTTCGCGTACAGCGCATCGAACTGTCCTGAGGTGCCGCCGGAAAGTAGCAGATCATTGAGTGTCTGGCCTGGCTTGCGCAGTTTTTCCAGATCCGATTTCAGACTCTTCGCCTGATCCACAAAATCTGCGATATCCCGGACGCCGGTGGCTGTCGCTAACTGATTTTTATACGCTTGGATCTGGCTCTGGTAATGTTGCGCGGTTTGCATCCAGCGCTGCGCTTCTTTCAGCCATTCGAGCTCACGTAGCGGGTCAGCATCAACAAGGACCGGAATACCAGCGTGCGCCAGCGGGCTGGCAATGACGTACGCGAAAACCAGGGCATGAAAACGCCTTTTCATCATGGATCTCCTTTGGGTTATCAGAGTGCCTGAGCCAGGTAGGATTCCAGCCATTCATGGGGCTGCATCCCTTCGCGGTACAGGGAATCAAAAATTTCGAGGTTGTCGGCGCTGCCGCTCATCACTCGGGTGTATCTGCCGATACCGGAGAGGTCGAGCGTCACGCGTGCAGCAAAACGTTTTGTGTCGCCACGCCTGAACTGATTTTTCACTACCACATACTGGCGGGCCTGCGGATCCAGATTTTTCACCACATCGAACACTTCCGGTTCAAACTTCATCCCGTCAACATAGTGCGCCCGGTCCGCACTGGGGTTGGCTGCCAGGATCTGTGTTCCGCACTGCTCAATGATGGCGGGCGCAATCTCATCCCTGATGATCTCCGCCGGGGACTGGGTCCCCACAACCAGCATGCCGTTGAGCTTACGGATGGTTTTCAACCGGTTATAGGCGAAATCCTTAAAAATCGGATCCCGCAGCCATTTCCAGAATTCATCCATGAAGATAACCAGTCGTCGGCCGTCGAGCAGCGTGGTGATGCGGTACAGCAGGTAAAAGGATATAGGCGCACAGACGTTGGCATCATCCAGAAACTCTGTGCCGTCAATGCCGAAGTTATCGCAGTGGCCGATATCGAAGGTGTCTGATGCGTTATCAAACACCCAGCCAAACTCGCCATCCTGCGCCCACTGCGACAGGCGAATACTCAGACCGTTCTCCTGCGCTTCCCGGGTGGCGGGCTCTGGCAGATTCTCCAGTAAACGGGTGATCCCATAGATGCGATACTGTGGTTCATTACTCATCACCGCCAGCACGGCGTCACTCAGACGGCGTTCATCACGGGGCGTTATGGTAGCGCCGTTACGCGTACACAACAGTTTCATCAACTGACTGATGAAACTGATATTGCGTTTCGTGGGCAACAGCGAAAACGGATTCCAACCCGTGGGGTCGCCATGCGTGATGCGATAGTAACGGCCTCCCAGCGCCCGTATATTCATCTCCGCGCCCCGATCCTTGTCCAGATAAACGGTGGTCAGTCGTTTAGTTTTCGCATCCGGAGAAAAACTGTCCGGAGGGCCGTATTTCTGCTGCATATTTTCGAGGAAAGTCATCAGCATGGTTTTACCCGAACCGTTGGTGCCGAGAATGCAGGTACTGGCCGGGTTCTTCTCGTTGAACTCGTCCTTGTCCGCCAGCGTGTTATGCAGGTTCAGATAGTAACCATCGCCTGACGGGGTGCGCAGTAAGGCCATCGCATCCCCCCAGGGTGCATTATCACGTTTTCCGGGGTAGAAATTGTGCAGTGCGGCCAGTTCAACAAAGTTCTGACTGCTCAGTTCGCCTTTGCGGGGTCGCAGATGATAATTGCCGGGCAGTTGCGCCATAAACGCAGCTGAAAGCGAAAGCGCGGCGGGAACCGGTGTAATGCCGAGGTTGTTCAGGGCATTGCTGATTTCACTGGTATCGGCCACCAGATTGTCCAGTGAGTGGGAAAACACCATGATGGCGAAATGGTGTTTTCCATAGGCGATTTTCCCCGAGGTCAGCAGGTCAAGTGCCACATCCAAATCCAGTCGCTGAGAAACGGCATCATCATCTGCACTCATTAACAGACGGCGGGTGCGTTTTATGGCTTTCCGGGCTTCTTCACGTGACATGCAGGTGTAGGACTGCGTGATCACGTAATCGCAGGGGGCGTACAGCAGCGAATCCATCATCCCTGTCGCGGTCTCCTCCGGGAACTCCTTCACTTCCAGCCCCCGGAAATACCCTGTACCGCTGGCGTGGTTTATCTGCCCGGACTCGCCAGAAAAGAACAGTGCCGCCGACCCCATCATCGAATACGCCGGAGCGCGGGTGACGCGCACCTTGCGCCACTGGTGCGTCAACAAGTACTCATAAAAGGATAACTGGGAGGAGAATACCGCGTGTCCATCAGTGAAGGTCCCAAGAGGATGTGCGGCGTAGCGTGACAATGCGGTATCGAGCGAGCCTTTGATTTCCAGCATTTCCCGCAGCGCAGCGTCAAGCTCTTTCAGTTTCTGGCCGTCATTCATGCGTCTGCGCCCGGCCTTTTCCAGGGTGACGAACGGACGGTAACAGACGGTCAGGAACAGGCGGTTACGGCGAAACGGATCCGCCGCCAGCGAGGCATAATAAAGGCGACTGATTTCATCGGCGTAAGGGTTGCCGGACGGCTTGTGCAGCGAGTCAGTAAAGGGGGCCCGCACATTATGAACATAAAAAGTGACCGGCATTCCCTCGAATGAGCGGATAAGCCCGTGCAATTGGTTCCGGTCAGTATTGAGAGTGTCTTCTGACTCGCAGTCGAACGGGGTGCCCGTTAGCTCCCAGGTGCAGTACAGGTCACTGTTGGGAGAGCGAACAATATGCTGATGAATATGCGATGAATACGGAATGTACTTTCTGAGCGTGGCACACTGATTCAGTTTCATGGCGTTGAGAAACTCCGTAATATCAACAGCCTCATGCTCAACGGGCATAAATGCGGTTGCGCCAAACAGACGGTTTGCTGCCGGTTTTCCTCTTGCCCTGAGCCAGACGGCAATCAGGCTGAACCGCATCGGTTCATTTCGGGTGACAGACTTCATTACCAGAAATTCAACCGGGAGGAGGGCCAGGAAAGCGACGGAGGTCCAGACAGCGACGATAATAGTGATGCCCGTAACACCCAGCAGGGGCACCATCGGTACCCCCCACAGCGCCGCCGGGCGTTTCATTGCTTTGAGCAGCTTTGCCATAGATGACCTCTCAGCTCATCAGCAGTGCGCCGATCTCACTGCCTCCACCAATCAGGATCCCGCCAATAATGATGTAGGCGCACTGGGACAGGCTTTCGCCTTTCCAGAGCGTCTTGTAACCCACCCAGATTACTGACACAGTGATGGTGATGGCCGCCAGACCATGAAGGCCGGTGGAGACTTTTTCCATAACGGTATTTGCGCGCTGAAACCCGTCGGCAAAAGCCGGGTTGACAGAGAACGCGGTCAGCGCACCGGCAGACACTGCGCGGACTGCCCTCTTTAGCTTGCGGAAAAGCCTCATTATTCTTCCTCCTTAAGGGGTGGCTGCGGGAGACTCTGGCGCACTGACGGCGGGGAGAGTTGTGCGGTGGTGATGTTTTTCCGACGGAGGTTCGCGGGAACGCCACGGACGACAGCGCCCGGCCAGATCACGCGGGGGCGGGAGGCATCAGCGGCAGGAAAGGCTTTCAGGGGAATGACAGCTGTTGATTTATCCTCGCGGGTGCCGGGGACAGCATAGAGGGTGGATCGTGGAGCATAGCCGATCCGCTGGACATAGCTCGTTCCGGAAAACGCCGCTTCCGGCTGTTGCCCGGTACGGAAATTGCCCGAGTAATAGCAGCTCAGTGCTCTTTTCAGGGAACCGCCACGGCGGTAACAGTCGCTAAGGATGCGTTCAAAAACAGACAGGTTGGTGCAGGGATCAAGCAGATCAGAAGCCGTCACGCCGTAGTGACGGAAATTGGTGCTGGTGATTTGCATCAGTCCCACAGAGTAACGGCGGCCTTGTGTCACGAGGCGGCGAATAATGAGCTCAGCTTTGTCCCGGCTGGCGGGCTGATAGGAGATAATATTATTATCTCCGAGGGAGCGAGTGGCCTTCGGGATAATTTCGGCGATGGCATAAGGGTTAAAACCGGATTCCACCCGTGCCACGTCGAGTGCAGTGGACGGATGAATGCTGGCGGCACACTGCATGGCCGCCGCCAGAAAGGCAGTGGTGGAAAGCATGATTGCCTCGGAATTGAAGGCAGTGTGCACAGGCTGTGGCCCCTGCACGCTGCGGAGTAAGGAGTAATAAAGAAGGGTTAAAGCGCCGTTTCGCCTGGCTCCGTACTCTGTGGCAGATTGCTATCCTCCCGTGGCTCAAGCAGGACCAGTTTGCCGGAAACCGCAATACCGGGTGTCAGGACAATATTCAGGCCGGGTTTGCCGTTATGGGCAAATGCCACACCAACCCTGGTCCAGTAGGTGTTTTTTTCGCCCTGCATATCAGACGGGCCTTCCTGGGTGACAAATACGTGGTAGATGGGTTTTCTCATGAATTATCCTCTCATCAGAACTACAACGAATGAAATAAACGAGTCACATCCCGATTCTGCATTCCGGTTTTAACGGGTCAGCGAGAACATTCAGCGGCATCCTGAATTGTGGTTATGTGATAGCCCGATACATTTTGTTAAAGAGCGATACTCGGCCCGGACGAGGTAAAGCCCATCAGGTCGGATATTATGTTGCGGCATATTCAGGATGAAGGTCTGGAGTTATTTTTTGAACGATAAATTCAAAATAAAAATGAAAGAGTTTATCTGGTGATGATTAAGAGATTATAAATAATCATGGGTATCAGGAAAATATAATAGGATGCTATTTTGAGTTTCAGATATATATAAAGACGTGGAGAGAAATACCTTCTCCACGTCTTGCAGAAAAATTAACGTCTACGGCGTTCGAGCTTTTCCTGGCATTGCGTGCAGGTTGTCACACCCGGCAGCGTCTGACGGCGTTTTTCTGGAATGGGTTTACCACATACGCAACACTGAAACAGTGATGGTGTTACACCTGGTTTGAAACGACTCTGTTCAATCATCTCGTCCAGTCGTTGCTCATTGAATTCCTGATCGCGATCGATTTCATCCGGCATGTGTTGACCTCCTGGTCGACTTTTCCTTCTCGCAAAGGGATATACGACTCCATACAACGTTCAGAGAGGGACTTTCAACAAGCGAGGACAGCGCTTCGGTGATTTGCATCATCACTTCCAGTGCTTCAAATGACAGAAGATTTTCCACCCGATGGTTTTGCCACCGCCGCCAGATTTCAGCATCCGTCTCCTCATCCGGAACTGGGGGACGTCCCATAGGAACTACGATGCCCAGCAGGCGGCGACGCAAACAGATTTCATTAGAGGTGAGGCCATAAAATTGGCTCAACAGGGTAATTGATGCACCTAGCCTAATGGCCCGACTCATCTGTTGCTGACGCTGAATTTCCTGACGGGACCGCGCCAAAATCCGCTGGAAAGCATCATGATGGACGGTTACTCTCATGAACTGATCTGAGGTCCGACTGATAATAAACAGTTGATCAAGGGTAAGCTGATTAAGTGAGTTCATTTCGTCAAAAGTGAATCCCAGTGTTTCGCAGTGGCGAAAATTACCTTCTTTCAGGGCGTACAGTGCTTCAGTCAATAATGCGTGATTTAATGATGGGAACATGATTAGTATCTCCCTTCAACGTGTTAATCGATTCGCTAATTTAAGGTTGATCCATTCATCAATTTCAGATTCGAGCCAGGCGACACTGGCTGGCCCAATTTTTATAGAGTGAGGAAATGTACCGTCTTTCATGTACAGATAAATTTGTGAACGTTTCAAACCGGTTTTTACTTCCACTTGTTTCAGGCGTAATAACTGATGAGATGTCATAGCTTCCTCCAGTTCTGAAATGGAGATAACAAAGAAGCATAGAGGGATGATGGAAGGAAGTATTTGAGACCGTATTACGTGGGCAGTTACTCGTAATAAGGATTAGGGTCTAAAATGATTTTATCGTAATTTAGACTTTGGTGAACCGCGTTCAAGAGCAGTCTTTAATGTGTCGCCGCTCAACCGATCAGTGATCCCTTCGACTAATGCCCATTGCTCGAAAATAGACAGTAGTTTATATGGTTGGCTTATTAGCGAGCCGATTTTTTCATTATGTTTGCATGAAAGCCAGAACATACGAGATAATGGCGTAGAGATACGGGGCAAAGGTGGTTGTAATTGTTCCTTAATTGATTGGTAACTAACTATTTTTTCGACTTCTTCAAACTTTATCACAAAGCAGGCATCAGGTGGTAAATCATAAACAGGGAAATAATTATGGCAATCAAGAGATGATTGTTTTTTCAGGGGTAAGTATTTTTTGTGTTCTCTTCTAGGGAGTTTTTTAATTTGTTCATTGAGCCTTTCTCTCCATGTTCTTTTTGTAACTATTTGATAAACATCTTCCTTTATGTTAACTGTAATTCCGTAGTTGGTTTTTTTTAATGGTGATGGTATTTTTAATTCATTGGCCAGTAAGTTTTGAATTAAGAAAAACTCGTAACCTAATAGCGGTGTATCTAGAATCATATTTTCTGGATTAATGTAAATGCCTTCCGTTTTGACAGTGAAATTTCTGCCATTCAGGAAACATTTCTTCTCTAAAACACACAACCTGTTGATAATGTTATCACTAATCGTGCACAGGATAGGTTTGTTTTTAAATTTTTTCACTCTTCTCAATATAAAAAATGATTGGAAGTAAATTGACAAACTTATCTTTCTTGTGAGTGCATTCCTATATATGTCCGCTTCGCTTATTTTTATTTTATTATTTTCATTAATGAAATTAACAGCCTCTTTTAATGTTAGCCAGCAAAATATATTGTTTTCCACGGTTCGAATTCCTATGTATGTTATCTGCATTTTGATACAAGATGAATTCTTTATCGATCGTCATATAATTCATGCTCATTTTTAGTCTTGTTCTCTGACGCCTGAAATTGGAGTTATTAAGGTTGTGTGTAGTAAATCCCAGAATAAAGTTTATGTTTTAAAAGGGCGTGTATTTAAATGGTTATAAATGCTTGCGGAGAAACAAAGTAAAAATGCAGTAAGTACTATGCTTTTGAATCCAAAGTTCGAATATATTACTCCTAGAATGCTACTTGATATAAAAACAGAGAAGTATGTCACAGCACTATTAAGTCCCATTACACTGCCTTTTTCATTTTTCCCGGCAATATTCAATTTTGTTATTATATTATTCACTGCAATGTGATTTATGCTCCCTAAGATTGTTATGGAAATAGAAATCCAAAAAAAACTCTCTGAAAAAAGCATAAAAGAATAACTTAAACTTAACAATAATAAATTAACACCCAAGTCCATTTTTTCACATGCTGCTTTTAGTTTCCCTCTAAATACTGCTACACTACCAAATCCCAATCCATATAAAATTGACAAGACGCCATTGGAGCTTAACGGCTGTTTTAATTTGGTGAATATAAAGTCACCAAGGAAAGAGTAGACACCATAAAATGAAGTCATAGTTGCCATGCAAATAATCAGTAAGTGAACTATTTCTTTGTTATTAAGTGTGGATAGGGGTGTTTTGGTTTTATTCGTTACTTGTGTATCTTCATGGGTGATAAAGTGAATAACGGATGCTGATAAAATATTAAGGATTGATAGTATAAGAAAGGCATATCTCCAACTTGTATTTTCTGCAATTAATGATGAGAATGAAACACCTGCAACTAGACTCAATGTCCATCCAACTAAAACAACACCAATTGTTTTTCTTTCAAGAGAAGGAGGCGCTATATGGGAAGCTGCTACATATATTGCAGGTATTGCAATTCCAGTAAAAACACCGACAAAAAATTGAGATGTAATCAAAGTAAGTAAATTGGGACTAGTTGCGCTAAGTAGAACCGATAGTGAGATAATAGTCATTGATATTTTGATAGATCTAAATGCTCCGAATATGTCTATGTATCTAGCTAAAAACAGAGCACTCAAACAAGTGCCTAGCCCAAAGGCAGAGGAAGCCAGCATGACATCTGGAACTGATGAACCAAAGGATATTGCAACGACTGGAGCTATAGGACCGAGCATCAAGGAGTTTGATCCAATGATTCCAATACAGAAGGTTAAGACATACGCAGTTATGGGTATAGCCTCTTGTTTTTTTCTTTCAAGATTAGTGGGGGTTGCCATTCTTTTTATCCTCTGTAATACTTAATATTATTCAGCATTGTTGATTATTACATTAATTTTTTTCAGTAAAAAGAGGGTGGTGTTTTATGAAGAAAAATACAGAGAATATTAAGCATAATGGCCAAGGTACGAGGGAGATCGATGCTGTAGACAGAAGATTATTAACCGAAATGGTGCAAGATTCAGCGTTGAGCTATGCAGAACTAGGAAAAAAGGTATCTTTGTCTGCTCCCGCTGTTCACGAAAGGGTCAAGCGTCTTAAAAATAGTGGTGTTATAAAAAAAAGCTCAGTAATAATTGACCCGATATCATTAGGTAAAAGCTTGGTTGCATTTATTCATGTGAATACCTCAGGATGGGGTATGACTAGTGAACTATTGAAACTATCAGAATATCCAGAAGTTGAAGAGATACATTCAATTGCTGGCGATGCTTCTTTGATTATGAAAGTAAGGACAATAGATGCCAGGTCCTTAGAAATTCTAATCGCAAAACTATATGGATTGCCTGGGGTTTCGTCAACGAAAACGTCTATTGTCCTATCAACTTACTTAGAGCGTACAATACAACCTGAGGTTAGCGATGATTTATTATTTCCAATGCCAGATAGATAGATTTGTAAAAAGCATAAGTGCTTAAAAATTAACTTCATTAAAAGGTGTAAATATGATTTCTGAGTATACATTTCGTCTTGCCACTACTGATGATATCAGTAAGATTGTAGAATTTACCATAAGTGAGGCTAAGGAATCCCAGGGGAGTGAGGTTGATATTAATTGCGTTGAGAGAGGTGTATCAGCAGCGTTTCTTGAATCACCAAAGTCATGTTATTGGGTGTTGGAAGATACTAAAAATAATATTGTTGCTAATGTTTCAATTGTCAAGGAATGGAGTGATTTTTATGGTGGTGACTATTGGTGGATTCAAAGTTTTTATATTATTCCAGAACAAAGAGGGAGAGGGATTTCTGATTACATGATGGAGTGTGTTGCGAATCAAGCTAGGTCAGAAGATGCTTTAGAGATTCGACTTTATGTTCATGAATCAAATAAAATTGCAATTAGGGCATACGAACGGTGTGGTTTTTATAAAACAGAATATATTATGTTTAACCTTAAGCTTTAATGTATATTGGTATCATGGAAAATATCTAGAGTTTCATTTTGTCAAGATTATTTCATTGGTGGCAGTGTCAGTCTGAGCAGATAAAGCCACCAATGATTTACGTTATAAATCTAGCTTTCCATTAATTGAAAAAATATGGTGGCACGTATGCTTTCTGGCAAGTAGATAGATAATCCGACCACCATTGCATCATCGCTTTCCTCGCGTCCAGATATTCAGCTTTGTGTATGTAAGCCGCACGTACACTGTTACGTTCCTGATGGCTCATCTGCCTTTCAACTGCATCCTGCGGCCAAACTCCAGACTCCATTAGGGCACTACAGGCCATTGTCCGGAATCCGTGGCCGCAAACTTCATCTTTCGTGTCATAACCCATCAAGCGCAGCGCTTTGTTGACCGTGTTTTCGCACATTGGTTTATACGGATTATGGTCACCGGGGAATATCAGTTCCTGATGCCCGGAGATTTCCCGTATCTGTTTGAGAATAGTGATGGACTGACGGGATAGGGGAACGATATGTGGCGTGCGCATTTTGGCACCACGCCCAGAATAACGTACACCGGGAATGGCTTCACGGGTGGCCGGGATGGTCCAGATTTTGTTTCTAAAATCGATCTCAGACCAACGGGCAAAGCGCAACTCGCTGGAACGGATGAAAAGGTGCAGAGTAAGTGATACCGCCAAACGGGTTAATTCTCGCCCTTGCTTGTAGTCCTCAATGCGCGTCAACAGTTCCGGTAGTTTCTCCAGCGGAAGGGCAGGGTAGTGGCGTTTAACGGGCGGGGCGATTATACCGTCCAGATTGGCCGCTGGATTATGCTCTATCAACTCCTGATGCACGGCATGACGCATGATGTTGCACATATGCTGCCGGGTTCGTGCCGCCACTTCCAGGAGACCTTTTTTCTCAATCCCTTTCAGCAGGTCGATGAAATGGCGGGTTTTCAGTTCTGTGACTTGCAGATGTCCAATTATCGGGAAGATATGATTGTTCATGCTGGAAAGCAGACGAGCGGCATGGTTCTCCGACCATGATCTGTTGCTTTTATGCCAACTTAGCGCCACTGATTTGAAGGTTTCCTCTGATGAGGCAATGGCTCTCTCCGCAGAGCGATGTTGTGCTGGATTGATATTCTGCACCAGCATTTTACGGATACCGTCTCGTTGCTGACGAGCGTCCGCCAGAGACACATCGGGATAGGCACCTAAACCGAGGCGCGATTCTTTTCTATTGATACGATATTTGAGATACCAAAGACGTGAACCGCCTGGATTTACCAAAAGGTATAGACCGTGAGAGTCGGAGACTTTAAAGGGTTTTTCGGATGGTTTTAACTTGCGGATTTTTGAGTCGTTAAGAGACATTTGGGGGTCACTCCGTCATCGAACCAACTTGACCCCAAATCTGACCACCAAATTCTCCCGATGCAGAGGGAAAACTGAAAATGCATCGGGAAGACTTTTCACGCTAACTCATTGAATAAAAATCATATAAGGATTCGCAGAGCGGCATGAAAACAAGAATTTGGCTCCTCTGACTGGACTCGAACCAGTGACATACGGATTAACAGTCCGCCGTTCTACCGACTGAACTACAGAGGAATCGTTTCGATGGGGCGCATATTAATGGCGCGTGCTCTGGGTGTCAACAGCAAAAAACAGTTTATCATTCAACTGGCTAGCTTTAATGCAACTTGTTGAAAAAATACACATTGCTGCGACTTTTATCACCTTAAACCCAAAGAAAATCCCGTTTTAGACGGGCTGATTGTGGTTGAGCTCAAAACCAATCACCCAGACCCACGGGTTCACTTCCCAACTGGTGGCACCGTACTGCTTTTGCCAGGCTTTGCGGTAGGCTTCTTTCGGCGACTCGCTGGCGCTGTTCATGGTAAAGAAATTATTGAGAAAATGGCTGTCGGTCTGAACCCCTTCACCCATGATGTCATCTTCGCTGATGTCCTGAATCTTTTCTGCCCGGACGGACGTAATCGCCAGATCGATACGGCTGGCCCAGCGTGGCATATGAATGGCGGTCTGCCAGCCAAACTGATCGGCTTCGGGAGAGCTTTGTACCAGTAGCCCGGCTTCATTACTGTCGGCACGATACTGACAAAAAGCAGACTGACGGAAATACTCGGGGTCGTTATCAAACTCTGCCGCGCGCGCCTGGGGGATGATCGGCCCACGCCAGGTTTCACGCACCCACAGTCGGTCACCAGGTTTACCAAACGGGCAGTGCTGGCTGACATCTTCCATCGACATCAACTTATAACCCTGCAAATGATTGGCACTGACGTCAAAAGCGTGGACGCCTTCATGATGATCCTGACCAGGGCCAAAGGATTGCGTCTTGATGATGCGCCGGGTTTGGGTCTGTTGGCCAGCCAGCAAGGCTCTAACTCGCTGTTCTGAAAAAAGAATTGGCCGTTCTTTCATGTTCTACCTCTTGTTATAAATCCAACCCGGTTACAGGTTGAAATGGACTACTGCCTGTGTGTTACAGCTTTAGCATAATGTGTTTGAATCATTTTGCTTAATATTTTATCGGCTCACGGGCAGGAGAAAGCTGTGTGTAATGTTAACAAATTATCCGTTTGGAAAATTGCGGTGATCGTCCGGGTTTTTGACCGGTTCCGCATCCCGGATACAGTACGTGATAGCGCGCCAAATGGGAACCCTTTAGGAAATCCCCCAGGCAAAATCAGAAAAAAATGGCTGGGAACATGACCCGGTTTTTGTCCGATAACACCGTCATTCAGCCCGATTTTGTTGAGTGGAAAACATTAGCGCCACTAAATAAAGAACGGACTTTCAGCTATAGACTAAATCCTGGATTGTAAGTGACGGTATCGGCTGGCAACAGAACAGGCTATAACCCATAAAAGAGGGATGATTTTTTCTGGCTGTACATCTGGCTGTCAAAAAATTGTCATCATTGCATCGTTATGATGTTGATCACGAGTACAGGGAGAACAAGCATGTCATTGACACTGTGGCAAAGCCGCTTTGAGCGCTGGATGGAACAGAATTGGGTGCATGATGACCAGGCCCACGATATCGGCCACCTGCGCCGGGTGTGGGGCAGTGCGCAAAAGATCATGGCGAACAGCAATGCTGACGCACTCACTGTTCTGGCGGCCTGCTATTTCCATGATGTGGTGAATTTACCGAAAAACCACCCTGAACGTCGGCTTGCTTCAACCTATGCAGCAGAAAAAACCCGTCAGGTATTGACGGAATCCTTCCCGGATTTCCCGGTTGATCGTATTGAAGGCGTGGCCCATGCGGTACAGGCGCATAGCTTCAGCGCGGCCATCACGCCGGTGACCCTGGAAGCCAAAATTGTGCAGGATGCCGATCGCCTGGAGTCGCTGGGCGCGATAGGTCTTGCCCGGGTGTTTTATACCGCAGGGGTTATGGGCCGTCCGTTGTTTAACAGTGAAGATCCCTTAGGTAAATCGCGCGAGTTGAATGATGTACTTTGGACGCTTGATCATTTCCAGACGAAACTACTGCGACTGCCCGCCACAATGCAGACGGCAGCAGGACGCGAGCTGGCACAACATAATGCCCAATTTTTAGTGGGTTACATGGCAAAAATCTGTGCAGAACTGCAAGGGGACATGACCGGCATTGATGAGTCCGTGCTGCGTGACTTCGCGCCTGGATGACAGGGAAATATTAAATTTTTGTGACAGTCTTCTTTTCATCACACCGTTCCGCTAGGTTGAGTATAAAAACCAAGGGAGTAGTGGAATGAGTGACAACGTTAATTTGACGATCAAGATTGATCCTGCGTTAAAAGAACAGATCAAACAACTGGCACTGGACAAGCAGGTCTCAATGAGCCAGGAGATTGTTGAACGCCTGACGGCAAGCTTCTCACAGCAGGCTCAACCAGAAATTGACAACCAGAACACCGAAGAAGCCGCGGAATCTCCCTTCAGCGCAGCGGAAATTAAACAGCTGCGTGCGCTGCTGAAAAAGCAGTCAAAAAAGAAAAAGTAACTACGTTGGTCTTCAAGTCCTGACTCATTCAGGCGCGGCGATTTCTTCTGCTCTACCCGCGAGTCTGTTTGCAGGCTCGCTCTCCGTATTTTCTTCCGATCGGCCTCCCATGCTGCTTTCTCAACGCGTCAATCTGGGAGTTTTTTCGGCTATAGTCTTTTACTGGTGCTTAGCGGTTCTGCGGTTAACGCCCGCAGTGACATTTCGGTGTCGCGTTATCGGGTCATCCTGCAAAGCCAACCCCAGAGGTCAACATGGCAGATGTGCATTCACGCGACATTCGCAGTAAAAACATGCGTGCTATTCGCCAGC
This sequence comes from Pantoea sp. A4, assembly GCF_000295955.2. Taxonomy (GTDB): domain Bacteria; phylum Pseudomonadota; class Gammaproteobacteria; order Enterobacterales; family Enterobacteriaceae; genus Pantoea; species Pantoea multigeneris. The sequence goes on along the minus strand of NZ_ALXE01000019.1, from coordinate 279,523 downwards.
AGGACACGGTGATCGAACAACGCGTGGCGGCTCTGTTAAGCAACGCAGGGCTTAGCTGGCGCGCACAGGATAAAACACTGCCCGGCAGACCCGATTTCGTCCTGCACAGCCATCAGGCGATTATCTTTGTGCATGGCTGCTTCTGGCATCGACATCACTGTTACCTGTTTAAGCTGCCGGAAACGCGCACCGGCTTCTGGGCGGGTAAAATCAACAGCAACGTCGAGCGTGATAAGCGCTATATTCAGCAGCTTGAAGAGAAACACTGGAAAGTCCTGGTCATCTGGGAGTGTGCGCTGCGCGGTAAACTGCACCTGAGCGATCCCCAACTGCATGACAGGATTGAAGAGTGGTTGTTAGACATTCCCTACAGCGCCGAGATTGACGCTAACGGCATTCGCCGCTATCAGCCGGACTAGTTCTTGCAAATCAGTAGCCTGGTTGCTTGAATGAGGCGTCTTGTCCGTCAAACAGGAAAATAGCATGTCCAGTATTAAGCTTACCGTGAAAAGGCTGTATCAACTCCAGGATGAGCGCATGGTCGGCACCCATGCCACCGCGCGCATCTATGTAGGCGAAAGGCTGATTGCCACGGAAGAGATAAGCGGGATGACGGAGAGCCCAGTCAGTAAATACCTGCACGCCACATGGCAGGAAGGTGAGGCGATCAGAGTGGAATGGGATTGCGCGGGCATTGCGGATATTAGCGTTGTGCCGGTAGAGCGCTGTCCTTGTTGTCAGCATGAAGATGAATAAAAGAGGGAGTTAATCTTGGCAGGAACAAGTCTACTGACATTGTTGGATGATATAGCAACACTTCTGGATGATATCTCCGTGATGGGAAAGATCGCGGCGAAAAAAACCGCCGGGGTTCTGGGGGATGATCTGTCACTGAACGCGCAGCAGGTCAGCGGCGTGAAGGCCAACCGTGAGCTGCCCGTGGTCTGGGGCGTGGCAAAAGGTTCTCTACTCAATAAAGTGATTTTGGTGCCGCTGGCGCTGTTGATTTCTGCCTTTGCGCCTTGGCTTATCACGCCGCTGTTGATGATTGGCGGGGCCTATCTCTGTTACGAAGGGGTGGAAAAAGTGCTCCACAGCTTCCAGCGAGATAAAGAGGAAAACAGCCCGGAAGCGCGTCAGAAAAGGCTGGATAACCTGGCCCGCCAGGACGCGATGCAATACGAAAAGCAGAAGGTGAAAGGGGCTATTCGCACTGATTTTATTCTTTCGGCGGAAATCGTGGCGTTGACGCTAGGGGTGGTATCCGAGGCACCTTTACTTAACCAGGTGATGATTCTGGCCGGTATTGCGTTACTGGTCACGGTGGGCGTCTACGGCATTGTGGCGGTGATCGTAAAAATTGACGATCTTGGCTATTGGTTAGACAAAAAGCCCTCGGCGATTGCCCGTGGACTCGGCGCGGTGCTACTGGCTGCTGCCCCCCTGCTGATGAAATTCCTGTCGATTGTCGGCACGATCGCCATGTTCCTGGTGGGCGGTGGCATTATCGTGCACGGTATTCCCTGGCTTGGCCATCAGCTGGAACAACTGACTGCGGGCTTTAGCGGCATCGTTACGATGCTGCTGAACAACGGCAGCCACCTGGTTCTGGGCTTTATCGTTGGGTCGATCGTGCTATTGCTGGTGAGCCTGATTGCCAGAGTGCGGGGTAAAGAGGTATAACGCGCGCTAAACCTGACGGGAGTACCCACTATGAAAGATGACGAGTTTGAATTTGATATTGACGCACAGTTAGCCGATGCCGAAGCGCGCGCTGAAGAGAAAGCGGGCGCGGTGCCAGCTGACCTGAACGACGAAGGCGAGTGCGAAAGCTGCAAGATTTAACCCCTTCAAAGCGGATGATATTTTTTATCCGCTTTTTTTATATTCCGCATTTTTATCTGCCAAATTCTGAATTCGCACACATTTCACATTCTTTTAGAGGTCAAAATAACTTAAGGATGCTATACCTTTCAGGGTTCTAATTTCGGTCAAAGGGAGAGCACTTATGGTCTTTGCAGTCAGTGATGCAGTTCAGCACAGAGATGGCGGACCCACTATGGTGGTGACCGGTCATGCAAGCGGCATGGTTGAGTGTCGTTGGTATGATGGCTATGCCGTAAGACAGGAAGCCTTTCGTAGCGATGAGCTGAGCCACAGCGCCATCGTTGGCGAACTGGTCGGCTAGCGGTAATGGGGATGCACCTGCATCCCCGTATCATTTTCCTCAAACTGTCCCGTCATTATCCTCTTCAACCGCCTGATAAATACGCTGCAAAATATCCGGAAATGCCGATTGCACCCGGCTCCAGCTCGGAATGAACGGTTTCTCATTAGGGCGTTCAATAAAGGCCTGGCCTGCATCAAGAATCGCCTGCGTGAACATCTCCACCGCGGCTTCCTCACTGTGCTGATCGAACTTCAGGCCATTCATTGCCGCTTCATGGTTGTAGGTTTCCATCATGTCCAGCGCGTTGCGGTAGTAGGTTGCCTTTAACACGCGGAAGGAATCGCTGGTGAGGTTCACCCCCATGGTGGCAAGTTTACGCAGCAACGACTGCACAATGTCATTACTCATGCGCTTCAGCCCCCCGGTGCCATCTTCTTCGGCCAGCGGTTGGTGCTTGTGATCGTAGTTATCGGCAATCTCCACCTGGCAGGTCTGGCGCGTGGTGTAGTTGCGATAAATCTCAGACAGCACGCCGATTTCCAGCCCCCAGTCACCAGGTATCTTGATGTTATTCAACACATGGGTGCGCATCGCGAACTCACCAGAGAGGGGATAGCGAAAACTGGAGAGGTAATCGAGGAACTCCGAATGGCCGTAGACTTTTTGCAGGGAACGTAACAAGGGGCCCACCAGCAAACGTCCGACGCGGCCATTCAACTTGCCATCTGCCACTCGGGCATAGAATCCTTTGCAGAACTCATATTGAAACGCCGGGTTGGCGAGGGGGTAGAGCAGGCGAGCCAGCATCCCGCGTTCGTAGGTAACAATATCGCAGTCATGCAGTGCCACGCAGCTGCTGCGGTCAGAGGCTAAAACGTAACCGGTACAGAACCAGACATTCCGTCCTTTGCCGGGCTGGCTGGGGGAAAGCCCCTCTTTGTCCAGTTCTGCATCCAGTGCCTTCAAGCGTGGGCCATCATTCCACAAAATGCGGTGGCGCTGTGGCAGACGGGAAAAGAATTCCCGTGCGTGAAGAAATTGATCGCGATCGGCACGATCCAGGCCGATCACGATCTCTTCCAGATAGGGCACCTGTGCCAGTTCGTTAACGATTTTATCCAGCGCTGGGCCTTCAAGTTCGGAAAACAGCGAGGGCAAGATGAGCCCCATTTTGCGTTTGTGCGAGAAGCGCACCAAATCATTCTCCAGCGAGGATACGCTGCGGTGGGTGAGGTTATGGAAATTGGTGATTACGCCATTCTGATAAAAGTCACTCATCGCATCATCCTTCTGGTTAGCGGTCAGGGATTAGGTGTCTGGCGTCAGAAAGTAGTCCATTCCTTCGCTCCACCCTTCAGGGCCGTAGTGCGCAGTAAAGTAGATGTTGTCTTTATCCGTGCGGTGTAGCTCAACCGGCTGTTTACTGTAGCCTTTGATCACCACGGCGTAGTCAACGCTGTCTAACATCGAGGCATCATTGGGGCCATCACCCAGCCCAATGGTGGTCAATTTTCCGCCCGCCGTCGCACAGAGCGTGGTGAGGAGCTGGGCCAGCGCCGCTTGCTTACTGCAATCAGCTGGCAATATGTGCCAGAAACGCCCGCCTTGTAGCAACGACAAATTTTGTGCGGCCAGTTGCTGTCGGAACGCGGCAAACGCATCCTCGCTGTCGCGCCAAATCAGCACTTCAGAAGCTTCACGCCGACGTGCCAGCTCCGCCTGGGCCAAAGTGAGCCCACTCACCGCGCTGACTTCCACATCACTCAATTGGTGGAAAGGGGTGAAGTGAAACTGTGCCTGCAAGTGGGTGATCTGCTGACACAAGGCGGAATAGCTGGGCGACGTGCTGTTGGGTTGCAGGCGTTGCTCACTGTTCAGTTGCAGCACTGCACCGTTTTCCGCAATAAACGGACTGCCTGACAGCCCGAGCTGCTTCTGTAACGGAACAATCTCTGCGGCTGTTTTACTGGAACAGATAACCAGGGGGATCAACTGCTGGCGCAAGCGCTCCAGCCAGGGCTGCGCGGCATCCCAGCGGTAGCTGTGGTGGTCGAGCAGCGATCCATCCAGGTCAGTGACAATCAACAAGGGGTGTTGCCGGTCAATCATTGCTCAGCTCCTTGCGGTTACGTGGCTATGATCCTGTGATTTCAACAGTATAGACCGCTTTTATGACGGCTCTCGTCAGCGGAGGGATTTAACCTGAGTTTACGACAGATAAAATCACGACGGGGCGCTGTTTCTGTAGCCAGATATTGCAGTGTTGATCACATTTTTATGCTGCAAATGAAGATTAAGACTTGTCTTGAGCGGCAGGGGAGTTCATTTTGTGAACTGTTAGTGAATTCCCTGGTGTAACGAAATTTTGTGTCTTTTTAACCCGGCCAGCGTGTCGGGTTTTTTTATGGGCGCTGGCGTTCGGTGAATGTTTTCGCTGGCGGTAAGAGGAAGAGTTAAATGCGGGATAAAAAAAAGCCCGCGCTGCGCGGGCAAAAATCCTTGTTACTTTTAGGTTGACTGCGCCTTTGGGGTTGGTGCAGTGAGAGAAGTGTAAGAAATTACAGCGCTAAAAGTCTCAACGGGAAATGTTAAGAAAGTGAAAAGCCAGAGCGGGAGGGTGAGCGCCCGCCAGAATCAAAAGGTTTCCCAGTGGCTGTTATCTGACGTCACTGCCGCAAGTCGGGTGGGCCGTGCAATCGCGGCCACCGGCATGGCGGCGGGAGCGCTGATTCCACTGTGGCTGTCGAGGCGGAATGCCGCCACAGATTGAGTCAGACGACCCGCTTGCTCTTCCAGCGCGGCGGCAGCGGCAGAAGCCTGCTCAACCAGCGAAGCATTTTGCTGGGTAACATTATCCATTTCAGTCACCGCTAAACTCACCTGTTGAATACCCCGGCTCTGTTCATCTGAAGCGGCGGCAATTTCAGCCATGATATCGGTCACGCGGCGCACGGCGGTGACAATCTCGTGCATGGTGCCACCCGCACTGCCAACCTGTTGCGATCCTTCACCGATCAACGCGACGGATTCTGCAATCAGGCCATCAATCTCCTTGGCGGCCTGAGCACTGCGCTGTGCCAGGTTACGCACTTCACTGGCGACCACGGCAAAACCGCGTCCCTGCTCACCCGCACGGGCCGCTTCAACGGCGGCATTCAGTGCCAGAATGTTGGTCTGGAAGGCAATGCTGTTAATCACATTAGTGATCTCGGCAATCTTTTTCGAACTGCTGGAGATGTTATCCATAGTGGTAACGACCCCGGCAACCAACTCGCCACCATCCTGTGCCTTGGCAGAGGCATCGGCCGCCAGTTGACTGGCATGATGGGCGTTCTCTGCGTTCTGTTTCACGGTTGCGGTGAGTTGTTCCATGCTGGCGGCGGTCTGCTCCAGCGCGGCAGCCTGCTGTTCCGTTCGGGAAGAGAGGTCTGTGTTTCCGGCACTGATTTCACCCGAGCCTTGATAGATAGCCATGGCCCCTTCACGTACACCGCTGACCGTAGTGGCCAGCGCATGTTGCATCTTTTGCAGATGGGTCTGCAGTGTGCCAATCTCATTGCGGCCTTGTGGCTGCGCCGGTGAGGTGAGATCGCCTTGTGCAATCAGGGTGATATGGCTAACCGCGTGGCGCAGTGGGGTAATGATCACCCGACGCAAGAAAACAAAAGTTAGCAGCGTTAATGCCAGAGCAAGAGCAAATGCGACGCCCATACAGATGAAACCGGTGCGTGCACGCTGTTCTGCCTCAAGACGAATGTTATCTGCGCGCTGCGTACGGATTTGAATCACTTTCAGCAGGACTTCATTGTAGGCATCATCCAGCTTGCGCGTGACGTCAGTCTCCTGTGAAACAATGCCCTCAAAGCTCCCTTGACGGGCCGACTCGATCATTGGCTGCAACCCCTTTTGCACATAGTCATTAAAGCGGGTTTCAAGGTCGGCATCGAGTGCCGCATCGGCAGGGGTTTTGACCCGACGGTGGAGATAGGCCGAAAACCCGTCTTTCGCTAACTGAATCCGCTGTTGGGTACGGGCCAAATCCTTGCGGAATGTCTCCATCTCGCCAATGCGTGTTGCTGCGCCAGCCTGAATGACGTTCAGGCGAGCAGTACGCAGGTGGTTAGAACTGTTGGAAATGGCCATACGCACCTGAATTTCTTCAGTGGCGTCTTTCAGGGCCTGATCGCTTTGATGAAGGTAATAGCTGGCCACGCTAATACACAGCGCAAACAGCAGTAAAATACCGGTGAAAATAAGGGTGAAAAGAGGAACCATCCGCAGGTTTTGCCAGCGACGTGGGGAATCGGTTCGGGGATGAAGCGGAGCGGTATGCATGTTATCTCTCTCATAGGCAGTGTGGTATGAGAAAGCATCGGCACCCGCGGGAAAATACTTAGTGGGGGAAATGAGATCTGGCTAGCAAAATGAACCGGAGCCTGAGTCAGGCTCCGGACAACAGAGATTAAGGTCTTACATTGACGTAAATACCAGAGGTGACATTATCGGTCAGACGCACCACATGATAAATCACCTGTTTATTGTGCGTCTTAATTTTGCGTTTAATATTACCTTTATGTGAAGAAACGGTTTTTGCCTTAATTTGCATCTCTTCGGAAATTTGAATGGTGTCGCGTCCTGACATCCACATTTTCAACATATTTGATTCTGTCTGGCTCAACGTGAGCGGATGAACATCCAGCCCAGAAGAGATCCGTGAAGAAAGGTTGAATTTCTTCTGTAGATATGTGGTTAACAGCGAATCCAGTGTCGATGTCTTCATCGATTTTGATGTAATAATCAGGTTCTTACGAACGTAGAGATATTCCTCAAAATGGATGTTAGAGATCGCCATAAAAATAAAGAAAAGCGTATCAGGATGCTGAATGATGACCTGTCTGATTCGATCGCTTGAATCAGCCTCATGGATAAAACACTCTTCGCTAATAAAGACCACACCAGGTTTAAGCTGAGCACACTTTTGTTGTAACTGTTCTATATCGTTAACTGAATATATGTTTTTCTTTTTGACCCCTTTCGAGGACATATAATCCGTCAACCCCAGTCGTGTGTAGTTGCATGAATCCATAATAATTGTTGGCATGTTAGCGACCCTCACCAATTTGTTATCCGTTTAAATCAACGATGAATTTCACGTTGTGGTACGAGAGAGATTTCAAAAATACTTTTTATTTTTTTATAACCTGGCATCGTTACACAGAGATTCCCAAAGAGAGGAGTCTACTTCCATGCACTAATTTGCTAAGCATATTATTGAGCTGAGACGTCACCAACCCCCTTACAACCGAGGTCGCTGTGTTACTACAGATGCGTTGTGATTTAACCCTTGCCACTATCGCTGATAACTCGTTAGTTGCTGATAGGACAATTCTTAAATGCATTTGTTTCTCGAAAGTGTAACGTTTCAACGAATGTTGACAATGCCGGAAAAATGTTTATCTGACAAGTAAAATCGCTTATGGCCGATTTTTACCTGAAAAACAGTTTATTACCGGAATTGTCATAAATTATGTGCAGTTACAGCTAACTGAACACGACACCTAAAATACGCGAAGCGCGTTTTAATAAGAATAATTTTCACTCCCTAATCGCACTTATCAGAATTTCCTTAGCTTTTTTCAGTTATAAATGGTGCAAAAAATGCTCAGATACATTTTGATCGCTTAACTATTGGGCGTAAACAGGTGATGAGAAGGCTAATGATTAGTCATTCGCAAGCTGATGCAAGAATCGCGCGATTAAATCAAACACTTCGCTAACAATATGTTCACAAAATGGTGCGAGCAACGGCATCATTAACCCTAATGTCAGTATTCCTACTGTTAATGTCACGGGAAAACCGATGGCGAAAATAGAGAGCTGTGGTGAAACGCGGTTTAACAATCCAAGGACCAGATTGAGCGTGAGTAGCAAGACGATTAAGGGCAATGCCAGCATCATACCGTTAAGAAAAATAAGTGACGCTGATTGGGTTAATGCCATAAACGCCGAGGCGTTCAGGGGCGTGTCGTTTATTGGCAGGATATGAAAACTGTCAGCCAGCAGCGAAATTAACCACAGATGTCCATCAAAGGAGAGGAACAACAGCAGGGCTAAGATTTCCAGCAGTCGGGCCACCACCGGCATGCTGGCACGGCTACCGGGATCGTAGAAGGTGGCAAATGAGAGCCCCATTTGCAGGCCGATCACTTCCCCTGCCGCCCGCACCGTGGCGAAAGCCAACTGCATGGTCCAGCCGAGGCCCACCCCGATGAGAATTTGCTGTAATAACACCCAGAAGCCAGCCGCAGAGAACAGCGTGGTATTGACCGCCGGGAGCAGCGGAGCCAGTAGCCAGGTAACCATCACCGCAAGGCCGATTTTTACGCGATTACTGATGTTCTTTTCGCTGAATAAAGGTGCTGTGGCAAACAGGGCCAGAATACGTGCAAGAGGCCAGAAAAACTGGCTGACCCAATGTACCAGTTGGGCGCTGTCTAAAGTGACCATCAGCCAATGATGTAGGGCAGGTTGGTAAACAAATTGCGCATGTAATCCAGCAGCAGACCCAGCATCCACGGCCCTGCAATGACCCCCGTGGCCGCGACGGCAAGGATTTTGGGGATAAAGGAGAGCGTCTGTTCGTTGATTTGGGTCGCCGCCTGGAGCAGGCTAATGGTCAAACCGCTGACCAGTGCCGCCAGTAAGCAGGGGGCGGCCAACATCAGGGCCAGCTTCATGGCTTCTTGCCCCATCATCATTACCGATTCAGGTGTCATCTTGTTCTGCCTTGTGCGATTAAGAATAAAAACTTTGCGCCAGTGAGCTGATCAGCAGTTGCCAGCCATCCACCAGCACAAACAGCATCAGCTTAAACGGCAGTGAGATGGTGGCAGGGGGCACCATCATCATGCCCAGCGCCATCAGCACGCTGGCAACCACCATGTCGATAATCAGGAAGGGAATAAACACGGTAAACCCGATTTGAAAGGCGGTTTTCAGCTCGCTGGTCACATAGGCGGGGAGCAAGATGCGCATTGGCACCGCTTCCGGGCCCTGAATCGGCGGGGTATTGGCTAAACGGGCAAACAGGGCCAAATCGGCCTCGCGTGTCTGGCGCAACATGAACTCACGCAGCGGTTGTGCGCCTTTGTCCAGGGCGACATCCATGGCAATTTTATCCTGGCTGAAAGGCAGGTAGGCATCCTGATAAATCTTATCGAAGGTGGGTGCCATAATAAAAAAGGTTAAAAACAGCGCTAATCCCAGCAAAACCTGGTTGGGTGGGGCTGAAGTGGTACCCAACGCATTGCGCAGCAGGCCGAAGACAATAATGATGCGGGTGAAGCTGGTCATCATCAGCAGTGCGGCTGGAATAAAGGTCAGTGAAGTAATAAAGACCAGAGTCTGTACGGGCAGTGACCAACTCTGGCCGCCACCAGGCAGCGGATGGCTAAGCAAACCTGGCAATTCAGCCTGCGCGGCACCTGGCAGCAGAAATAGCAGGGGCAGAAGAAGTGAAAATCGGCGCATCAGGATTTTTTTCCACGGCGTTTGAAGGTTTGCAGCAGTTGACGGAAATCCGGCGTGGCGCTGGTTGCAGCCGCATCGGTGCCCGGTTCTGCGGGGGGAAGCGTATGTAGCAGGGCGATCTGCTGCGCAGTCACCCCCAGCACTAAGCGGGCATCTGCGGTTTCGACAATCACCACCCGCTCGCGTTGACCCACCTGCAAACTGCCAGCCAGCTTCAGGCTGTGGCTACTCGCCTTCGGGGCTGCCAACCCTGAACGGCGTGCCAGCCAGGCGCAGGCGAGAATCAGTAAAATGATAAACGCCAGAACACCGACGATTTGCATCAGAACAGAGGCGGTAGAAACCACGGGCTCTGTGTGACTGGTCGCATGGAGCAGGGGTGATTGTGGATTCATCTTAACGGCTCAGGCGACGCATACGTTCAGATGGCGTGATAATGTCGGTAATGCGCACGCCGTATTTATCATTCACCACCACCACTTCGCCCTGGGCAATCAGATAGCCATTGATCAGAATATCCAGCGGTTCCCCGGCTAATCCATCCAACGCCACTACCGAGCCTTGCGTTAAGCGCAGCAGCTCTTTGATGGTCATTTTGGTGCGCCCCAACTCCACGGTCAGCTTGACCGGAATATCCATAATTAAATCGATATCCTGGAATGAGCTGGCAAGATCGTTGCTCTCAAACGATTTAAACACGCCATCGCGTGATGCCGCAGGTGCGGTTGCCGCCTGCTCGTTCATGGCTTCAGCCCACAGATCGTCCGCAGAGATGGCGTCTTCGGACGGTTTGTTAGTCTCACTCATCGGGCTGTTCCTCATTCAGCGAATTCAAAATCGGGTTTATCAAGTGCTCAACACGCAGCGCATACTGGCCGTTCAGGGTGCCGTATTGACTGGTCAGTACCGGTACGCCATCGACGTGGGCGATAATGCGATCCGGTTTATCGATGGGCAGAACATCGCCCGGTTTCAACTGCAAAATGCGCGACAGGCGGAGCGCAATATCAGCAAAGTGGGCAATCAGCTCCAGTTCGGAGTGCTGCACCTGCTTCACCAGATTTTCGCGCCAGTGGTTATCCTCCTGACGGGAGTTCTCCAGCGGCGGATTGACCAGTAGCTCGCGCAGCGGTTCAATCATTGAGAAGGGAATACAGATATTGAATTCACCCACCAGATTACCGATCTCAACCTGGAACGGGGTATTCACCACAATATCGTTCGGTGAAGTGGTGATATTGGTGAATTTGACCTGCATCTCTGAACGCACATATTCCACTTCCAGCGGGTAGATGGCTTTCCAGGCCTCGCTGTAGGTTTCCAGTGCCAGCTTCAACATGCGGCGAATGACCCGCTGCTCAGTGTGCGTAAACTCACGCCCCTCAACTTTGGTCGGGAAGCGACCATCGCCACCAAACAGGTTGTCCACCGCGATAAACACCAGGCTTGGGGAAAACACCACCAGAGCGGTGCCACGCAGCGGGTTCAGATGGATCAAATTCAGGTTGGTTGGCACCGGCAAATTGCGGGCAAATTCATGATAAGGCTGAATTTTAATTGCACCAACGCTGATGTCCGGACTGCGACGTAGCAGGTTAAACAGCGCCATACGGAACTGTCGGGCAAAACGTTCATTAATAATCTCCAGCGCCTGTAAGCGTTCACGCACCACACGGCGCTGGGTATTAGGATCGTAAGGGCGGATATCGCCCTCGGGACCACTTTGACTCTTTTCAACTTCCGCGCTGTCGCTGTCGCCATTGAGCAACGCGTCAATCTCTGCCTGGGAGAGAATACTATCGCCCATTGACTCACCTTAAAATGAAGGCCGTAAACAGTACGTCGTTTACCGCCTGCGGAGGTTGACCTGTTACCAGAGGGGGGGCCAGCACCTGCTTGATCTGTTCAACCAATGCCTGTTTTCCTTGCTCTGTTGCCAGCGCACCAGCACTCTGGCGCGAAAGCAGCAGCAGCAAACGGCTGCGCACCTCGGGCAGATAGTCATTCAGCCGACGACGGGTGTCCTCATCCGGTAGACGCAGGGTAAAGCCTACATACAAGACGCGGTCCGGATCGTTATCGGGATTGACCAGGTTAACCGTAAATGTATCAAGTGCAAAAAAGACCGGCGCGGCCGGCGGTTCTACTTTCGCAGCAGCCGACTTTTCGCCCTCGGGTTTATTCATCATTCGCCAGACTGCATAGCCTGCTACGCTGCAAGCGGCCAGGGTGACGAACAGTAACACCGGCACTAAAATTGAACGTTTGCGGCCTTTAGCTTTCGCGTTATCAGACATTTTTGCAGTTACTTCCTGTGAATTATGGGCGGGCTTTTCGGCTCGCCTGGACAGATTATCCCGTGTCTTAAGTCAAACAATGGCAAGAAAAGACACGGGTTTTACGCTTACCTTCAGCGTTTGTCGCTGTCAGGCAAAGATATCAACAGCACCTGTCCCGGTAACCCTGGCCTGAAGTGAGGCAGGAACGGCGATCGGTGTTGTTGCACTATCATTTTCCTGAGCCAGAGAGAAGCTGCCGTGCTGTCCATCGCGGCGGGCCTCCTGATGTTGCGGGGAACCCTGGCCTTGCGAGAAGCTGTCACTGCTGACCTGGCTCTGCCCCAGGTTGATACCACTCTCCGCTAACGCCGTACGCAATTGCGGTAGAGCCGCTTCCAGTGCTGCCCTGACGTGGCTGTGACTGGAAACCATTGTTAACTGCGCCTGATCGTTCTCCAGTTTCAGGCTGATCTGAATCGAACCCAGATCTTCCGGGTGCAGGCGCAGCTCCGCATTTTGTTGTCCATTGCGGCTGTACATCACTACCTGTTGGCTCAGCGCTTGCTGCCACTCATTGCTGCCTAGCTGTGCATTTAACGTCGGTGTGGCTGGCGTATTATTGCTGGCGGCGGCCAGTGGCTGGCTCACTACGTTGGTCGCACTAAAGGTGACTGCCGTACTCTGACTATCGTTACTGCTGTCACTGCTTTTAACGGCCTGATTGCCGTTGCTGCTCTGAGTCACCAGGTTATTCAGCGTCTGCTGAAAATCTTTATTCTGTGTCGGTGTCAGCGTGTTGACGGCATCACTGCGCACCGGTGTATTGTTGACGTCATCCGGACTGACGCTGCTTTTTACACTCAGCGAGGTGGTAGGCGTCTCCTGACTTACACCGCTCTCTTTCGCGGTTTGCTGCTGCTCGCTTTGCACCAGCTTGCTCACCAGAGGTGAAGCCCCTGAAGTGACGACTGCACTAGCTTCTGCCGCGCGCGTCTCTACTGGGGGGGCTGCTGTGCCAGGCAACATCGCCATCAGCGCCTGCACACTCTGCATCTCACTGGTGCTCAACCCAGGCGATTCAGAATTATCTGTATCATCGGCGGATTTCGCCGTGTCTTTAATATTTTCCCGGTTTAACAGTGCACTAAGGGTCTGTGGGTCCTGCAGCGCACCCATCAACGCGTTTAACTGCGTTGTAGGAGAGGCGCTTTCGCTGTTTTTATCATCACTATCCGTCGATTGCGCAGAGGCGCCTTGCTGTTTCACCAGGCTGAGCAAGCGGTTGCCTAGCTGAGTGACAAAATCCGTGGGGAGCACGGCCACACCGCCCTGCGCTTCGCTACTGTCACTGGTGTCTGTCAGGTTGATATCGGCCTTAGTGATGGCAATTTTTGGTAGCGTTATCAATCACTTTTCCTCAAAGCGGCCCGTTGGGCGTATTCATCCATCCGTTTCTGATCGAGCCGGTTTTCTTGTTGTAAGGCCGTCTCGGCGGCACGGGTCTGTAAAGTCTGGTAGGCATTCAGGCGGCGCTTTTTCTCACGCCAGCTGACCAGCGCCTGCTCCAGTCGTTGATTCCAGTGGGTTAACTGTGCGCGATGCTGTTCAATGGCTTTTTCCAGCGTGGCGATAAACTGGTGGTAGTTGGACCAGCGATTGGCGGCAATGCCGCCGCTCATGTCCTGGTTCAGCTTGTTACGGTATTCATCCTGGTACTCCAGCAACATCAGTAACTGTTCATCAGCCTGCTGTTGTGCGCGACGCATATCCCCTAAATGGATCATCGCCTTGTCCAGATCCTTCTCGGCAAGATCGCGCAGTGTCTCAATGGCAGAGCCATTTCTCATCAGTCTGGCCTCCGGCTAGTCACAACAACTCAACCAAACAGTGCCTGTAAGTGCAGGCAGGCATTGTCGTACTCGCTACGCTCAAAGATGCCCTGTTGCAGAAAGGCTTCCATTTCCGGGTAGAGTTTAATGGCACGATCCAGCAGAGGATCGCTGCCAGCCGCGTAGGCACCTACGCTGACTAAATCGCGGTTGCGCTGATAGCTAGAGAGCATCTGTTTAAACTGGCGCACCCGCGCATAATGGCTTTCGTCAATCAGCGCGGTCATGGCTCGGCTAATCGAGGCTTCAATATCAATCGCCGGATAGTGTCCCGCTTCAGCCAGACGGCGTGACAGGACCACATGCCCATCCAGAATGGCGCGGGCGGAGTCGGCAATCGGATCTTGCTGGTCGTCGCCTTCGGTCAACACGGTATAAAAAGCGGTAATTGAGCCTCCGCCGTGGGTGCCATTTCCGGCTCGTTCTACCAGTGCGGGCAGTTTGGCGAAGACAGAAGGGGGGTAGCCCTTGGTGGCCGGGGGTTCGCCGATGGCTAGCGCAATCTCACGCTGTGCCATGGCATAGCGGGTCAGGGAATCCATGATCAGCAGTACGTGCTGCCCGCGATCGCGGAAATCTTCCGCAATCCGCGTGGCGTAGGCCGCACCCTGCATACGCAGGAGCGGTGACACATCGGCTGGCGCGGCAATCACTACCGAGCGAGCACGCCCCTCGCTACCGAGAATGTTTTCGATAAAATCTTTAACCTCACGGCCACGTTCGCCAATCAGCCCGACGACAATCACATCGGCCTGGGTGTAGCGCGCCATCATGCCCAACAGGACACTTTTGCCCACGCCAGAACCGGCAAACAGGCCCATGCGTTGACCACGACCCACGGTCAGTAAGGCATTGATGGCCCGCACGCCGGTATCTAACACCTCCGTGATAGGCGTGCGCTGCAACGGGTTAAACGGTGCGGTAGAGAGCGGGGCACGGTAGCCGGTATCCGGTGCGGGAAGACCATCCAGCGGGCGGGCGCTGCCATCCAGTACCCGGCCCAGCAGGGCAGGGCCAAGGGGCAACTGTTTGCCGCCATGAGGATTATCGCCGTTGAAGCGCGCATAAACGCGAGCTCCCGGCAAGATGCCATCCACCTCTTCCAGCGGCATCAAAAACAGTTTCTGTCCGTTGAAGCCCACCACTTCGGCTTCCACTTCATCCATCTGTTTACCGTCGTGGCGTTCGATCACGCAGGTGGCCCCCAGCGGTAACTGTAAGCCTGTTACTTCCAGCACCAGCCCGGTGGCCCGCACCAGTCGGCCATAGCGGCGTACCGGTTGCACCCGTGCGATACGGTTTTCAAAGGCGTCCAGCGATCCCAGCCAGCGTGTAAGACGTGATGTCATTACAATTCTCCCGGTGCCGCAAGACGGCACAGCTCCTGCCAGCGGGTCGCCACGCTGGCATCCAGATCGCCATCTTCCGCGCTGAGCTTGCAACCGCCCGGATGCAGCGTGCTGTCGGCCAGTAACCGCCAGCCGTGCAGATCCAGGGTTGCCCCCAGCGTCTGTTCGACCTGCTGTAAATCATCCGGGTGGACGCGCAACTGTGGCTTACCGCTAAACATCGGCTCCTGTTGAATCAGGCCCTGGATCTGGCGCAGTAAGGCACTGCCATCCACGCTGGTAGACTGGCCGATCACTGTGCGCGCCGCTTCCAGTGCCAGCTGCATTAAACGTGCGGCAATCACGCTGTCCAGCGCCTCCAGGCTGTGCTGGAACTCGGTGACCAACTGCTGCATACGCGCCTGGATCGGGGCTTGCTGCTGTTGGGCTTCCGTTAAGCCCTGTTGAAAACCGGCGTCATAACCGGTTTTCTGGCCCTCGCTGACCCCCAACTGGTGGCCCTCGCGATAGCCCTGATCGTGTGCCTGCTGGCGCATAGCGGCCTGTAAGCGTTCTAACTGCTGCTGCTCATTGGCGGCTTCGTCAACCACGTCCTCCAGCGTTTCCGGCAGCAACTCAGGTTCGGGTTCGACCGGTTGTGCCAGATCTTCCGGTTGCCACAGCTGCCAGGGGTGAGAAGAGAAGGCATCAGACATAGGTTTCCTCGCCGCCACCAATCACCATCTCACCGGCTTCCGCCAGGCGACGTACCACCAACAGAATGGCTTTCTGCTCATTTTCCACCGCAGACATGCGCACCGGACCACGGTTAGCGAGGTCGTCACGCAGAATGTCAGCCGCACGCGCCGACATGTTTTTGAGGAACTTCTCGCGCAGCGGCTGCTCGGAACCTTTCAACGCCACCAGCAACTGCTCGGATTCCACTTCCTGCAACAGACGCTGGATGCTGCGGTCGTCCACTTCCACCAGGTTTTCGAACAGGAACATTTCGTCGATGATCTTCTGTGCCAGCTCGCCATCGAAGGTGCGTACCGCTTCGATAACCGCCTCTTCCTGCTGCGTTTTCATCAGGTTGATGATTTCCGCTGCGGTTCTCACGCCGCCCATCTTGGCGCGCTTGAGGTTCTGGCCATCCAGCAGGTTGTTGAGCACCTCGGTAAGTTCCGCCAGTGCGGCTGGCTGTACGCCGCCGAAGGTGGCAATACGCAGCATCACGTCATGACGCAGGCGCTCATCAAACAGCGCCAGAATATCGGCTGCCTGGCTGCGTTTCAGGTGCACCATAATGGTGGCGATAATCTGCGGATGCTCATCGCGGATCAGGTCTGCCGCTGCCTGCGGCTCCATAAAGTTCAGCGTCTCCATGCCGCTGGTGGTTTCACGGGTTTCGAGGATATCCTCCAGCAGGCTGGCGGCACGCTCCTCGCCGAGCGCCTTCACCAGCACCGCACGGAGATACTCATTGTTATTCAGGCTCAGCGCGGCGAACTGCTCGGAATCCACCTCAAACTGACGGAGGACTTCCGTCAACACCTTGTGTGAAACCTGGCGCATATTCGCCATGGCGGCACTCAGATGTTGTACTTCGCGTTGGCTCAGGTGTTTAAACACTTCAGCCGCACGCTCCTCGCCGATGGTCATCATCAGGATGGCGCTTTTTTCAGTTCCGGTCAGGCTCATAGTTCGGTACTCATCCATTCACGGATCACCAGCGCAACTACGCGTGGATCGTTTTCAGACATATCGCGGATGCGCTGGCTCATGACCTCGGCGTTCATGCGACTATTGGATTTGCGTTCCTGATCCAGCTCTTCACCGCTGAGCTGTACGCTGTAGGCATCACCCTCTTCTTCGGCGGCGGCCTGCTGGGCCACGGCTTCGGCGGCGGCTTTTTCAGCCTCCTGTTTACGCATCAGCTGTGGACGCACCAGCTTGCGATAGAGAATGAAGGCCACCAACGCAACCAGTAACCAGCGACCTGCGCTCATCAACTGATCGAAGAAGGCTTGCTGTTTCCAGAACGGCAGTTCGCCACCGCTGGTATCGGTCAGATTGAACTGAGAGTTCACCACGTTGAGGCTGTCACCACGATCCTTTGAATACCCCATCGCTTCACGCGTCAGGTCTTCAATCTGCTTGATCTGCTGGTCGCTGAGCGCCACCTCTTTGCCTTTATCGTCCAGGCGGTAATTCACCACCACTGCGACAGACAGGCGCTGTACATCACCGGTGTTGAGACGGGTATGACGGATGGTGCGATCCAGTTCGTAGTTCACCGTATCATCGCGGCGTGAGCTGCTTGGGCCACTGCTTTTCGCGGTGCTGGTGGTGGTGCCGTTATTCGCGGCCGCGCCATTTTGCGCAGGAGGATTCGTAACTGGCGCGGTGTTAGCCGGCGCCGGTTCATTCGACAACGCACCAGGCACACCACCCGGGTAAGGCGAACCATTCTGCTCGCTGGTGCTGGTCTGGCGTGAACGCACCGCGCTGTTGGCCGGATTGGCGTTCGGCTGGTAGTTTTCGATGGTTTGTTCGCTGGTATCGAAGTTGAGCTGAGCAGTAACCTGCGCGTGGACATTACCCTGACCCACAATGGGGTTCAGGATGGCTTCAATGCGCTGCTGGTAGCGGGCCTCAACCTCGGAAGTAAATTTCAACTGGCTGTCGTTAAGATCGCGGCCACCGCTGTCAGCATGGGTCAGCAGATGTCCCGCCTGATCCACCACCGTCACATTGCCGGGCGGTAGCCCAGGCACGCTGCTGGAGACGATGTGCACAATGGCCTGAATTTGGCCTTCATCTAAGGCGCGACCCGGTTGCAGCGTTAAGGTCACAGAGGCTGAAGGGGCTTTTTGCTCACGCACAAACAGCGAAGGTTTTGGCATCGCCAGGTGGACGCGGGCATCCTTTACGGGGCCCAGAGTGCTGATGGTCCGCGCCAGCTCCCCTTCCAGGGCGCGTTGGTAGTTGACCTGTTCGCTGAACTGGCTAATACCAAACTTCTCTTTATCCAGCAGTTCGAAGCCTACAGAGCCGCCTTTAGGCAGCCCCTGTTGCGCGAGACGCAAACGGAGTTCATAGACTTTGTCGGCAGGCACCATTAACGCGCCACCATTCTCTTCGAAATGGTATGGCACGTTCATCTGCGTCAGTTGGGTGACGATGGCACCGCCATCTTCATTGCTCAGATTGCTAAACAACACACGATAGTCGGGGGCTTTCGCCCAGAGCACCAGTGCAAAAATCACCGCAATGGCTGCGGCGGCTGCGATTATAAGGGGGATACGTGGATTGGCGCGCAGGCGAGCGAGGATCTCGCTGATGCCCTTGGCGGCTTTATCCTGGGTTGCGGTTACACTCGCATTCATGAACGATTCCTGCCTGACATCATTGACCGGGTGGGTTGTGGTGACAAAAGGGACTCCCTGACACTGCTTTGGGTAAATTCAATTCCTGTTATGGGCATTATTTTCTGAATCGGGAAATTTGATGGCCGAATAAGCCGGGTTTTTTGCGGTTATTTAGCGCCTTTGCCACCTGTTCGCTGTGCTACCTTTTCGCCAACTTGACCTCCTCATTAAGGTATTCTCATGACTATCCAGGCGATTGACGGCGTTTTACAACAACTGCATCTCACGGCACTGCAAGCCGACAACCGTGCCAGCGACGCGTCCAGCCCGTTAGATTTCTCCGCCACCATGAAAGCCGCACTGGATAAAATCAGCGATACGCAAAACACCGCCAAAACCCAGGCCCAGGACTTTGAGCTAGGTAAACCCGGTGTGGCGCTGAATGATGTGATGGTCGATCTGCAAAAATCGTCAGTGGAGATGCAGATGGGCGTGCAGGTGCGCAATAAGCTGGTGCAGGCTTACAGTGAAGTGATGTCGATGCAGGTGTAGGGTAGTTAACTATTTGATGTGCATATCAAATATTATTATATCGCTTTGCTGTGGGGCGCTGATGGGACAAACTCGTTGAGTTTTTCGTTCAGAAGGCTTCTTTGTTCCTTGTCGTTGTCCTTCATCAGGATTCGTATACCGGGTAAACCATTTGCGAATTAGCATGCCCCATCTGACTGGCTATGAAGTTGGGGTTTGCTCCCGCAGAAAGTGACCAGCATGCGTATGGATAGTCATGAACAGACATAACTATCCGCATCTTTTAAACAAATCTGCCTTAGGGTTATTTTATTTCATAATTACTTTAATTTCATAACCCTTACCTGAAGGCCAATCGTCACGAGTTATATCGATAGTTCCTGTTCCAACCTTAGCTGTTAAAGGCTGACCAAGAGAAATGGCCTTTTTAATACTATCTGGAAGTTTGGCGCCGAGGGCTTCAAGGGAGAGTTTTTCTGAAGCCTTTTTAAGTTCTCTAATAGGCAAATCTCTAGATTTTGGCTGGTTAAAATTTAGAACAAGTTTTACGTTGTTAACAGTTGAATCACTGCCATTTGCATAGAATGCGAGATTGTTTGCTAGCGGTGAGCCAGTACCTATATCTTTGTAATTACTCGCACATCCAGCTGTGCCATCACCGTAATCAGTCCAAGCCCGCCCTTTTAGATCTAAATCACTTAGAAATGAGCAAACTTGCTTTGGAGATGTTTCCTTTAAATCAGCAAAACAAGGGACTGAAAACAACAAGATCAAAGGTGCCAAAATTATTTTTTTCATATACCACGCAAGTCCTTTTTAAGAAGAATTAAGTATTAGTGGGGCAAAACCTAACCGTACGTAAGCCATACGTTAAGTGGATTTTTTGAGCAGATCAAGTGAGTAATGATAAGACGTTTTTTGGATAGTCATCACCAGTGATAACTATCCACATAGCTAACCGATAAAGAAGGTCATTCGGTTTGGTTCAAAATGACGCCGGAGCAGCTTGAATACGTTGAGGGGATGCATACCAGGAACAACATACTGAATGCCCGACAGCTTAGCTTCACCACTGAAGTTTGTATTATCCAACTCGACGCAGCGCTGTTCGACGCTGCCAGGTGCGCTCTGTTCGCCCACAGCCTGAGCGATGCCAAGCGCCTGTGCCGAGAAAAGGTGAAAAATGCCTATGACTCGTTGCTAGATGAGATCAGGGCGGTAAACCCGGCGAGCAATGATTCTGCTGGATAGTCGGTATTCAGTAAAGGCCGCTCACTGTATGTCAGCGCGTCATTCCGTGACGGCACACCGCGTTATCTGCACGTTTCAGAGTTCAGCAAGCCGATGCTGATGGCTGCGATGGCAATTTTGTAGGTGTTGTGATCAGGACTTAAACCGACTAACTGGCGAGGTTGTGCCGGTTCGATCTGGAAAGTGGGCCTTTGCTTACAGGAAGGGCGTCATGTCAGAAGTGGGAATGGTCCTGCTGGCGCAATCCAATTGCGGTAATCAACCAGAGTGGCTTAGAGTCTGCGCAAGCAAGGCCAAGTCTGGTACGTTATTATCAGCAAACAGATGATATATTTTTGCTTCTACGATTTGATGGTCAAATGATGCTTCCCTATCCGAGCTAATGGAAGCATAACATCAGGATGAGATCCTTTAACTGTTTAGTATCCACCAGCCCTTACTATTGATTTCCATTAATTCGAGAAAAAGGTAGGGGTAACTTTGATCTGATACATCCAGATGGGCTCCAGTCGCTGCGATGGTGTGTAATAGATTTGGGTGCGGCATGTCTCATCACCTTTGAAAAAATGAATAACTCCGTGTTGAATGCAACCGGCGGCGCTTATATAATGAGCGGAAAATCACTGTTGGTGATAAGGTGTAAATTATGACTGAAAAGCGTGATAATCCTTCAACACAGAAGCCGCGTAGAACTGTACGTCGCTCCGATGAGTTCAAGGCTAAGCTGGCTGAAGCCTCTTCACTTCTCGCGGAAAAAATGGAAGAAAAGCGACATCTATGGGATTCAAAATAAGTCGATCGCAAATGTTATCTGATGTTATTTCGGAGTTTCCTTTAGCTGAACTACCCATTTCGGAATTTGAACAATATAAGCAGGAATGCATTAATCTTAGTGATATTCCTGCTCCTGCTCCTGCTATTCATGTTCAGCTTGAATATCCCGCCCACTTAGAGACCATCGGCAGAGATAAGCTGATGGAAAGACCTGTAGAGGCAAGAAGCGAAGAACTTCATCATGTACATGTCTGGCAGGAGGGGGGTTGCTGGGAAGATGAAGACGGCCTGCTGGTGCAGTGGGCTTCTACCAGTGATAGCTACGTTGTCTACTCTTACTTTAGAGACCGTGATGATGATCATCATTTTTATGTCATAGACTATTGCCGAGATGATGCTCACAAACTGATAGAAGATAAATCGCAAGTTGCTCAATGGACTCAACAGGCAAGAGCATTCCGCATGCTGAATATCTAACCCACGATAGAGTGGGTTTTTTTATGCCTCATGGATGAATAAAGTCACGCCGTCAGAAAAACGCACGCAAACATTCAATTCAGGATGGTTTAGCACGTTTTACATCGAAACACAGGTTTCCGCTTTTACTTAAAAACGCCGCCGCATTTCCACCAGTGTTGCCACCACCTGCAACGTATGCTGGGTGGAGCGCAGCAGCGGGTAATCGGGGTTCAGCGCGGCCAGTTCGAAATAGTGCTCGCCCTGTTCCGACTGGCGTGGACGCCAGACGCGCAGGAGATAACCCTGCTGGGGATGCTTTGCCAACACATAATGGCCAGGCTGGGGCAGAACCTCGGGATCGAACAGTAGCACATCGCCACGCTGGCACGCGGGCTGCATCGCGTTTTCTTCCAGTCGCAGGGCAAAACTGCCCGCAGAACATGGGGTATCTACAGAGACAGATATCTCATCGCCACTCACCAGACCGGTGACTAACCAGTTATCCAGTGCTGTCTGCTCGAGCTGCGGTATCTGTTGGCCTGTGTGGGTGGAGGGCAGAACAAAGACCTGACCCTCACCATCAATCAACCAGGCAGGGGCACAGCTCAACACTTCCGCCAGCCGCAGCAGATTCTCACCTCGCGGCTGCGTCTCCTCTTTCTCCCATTGTGACACCGCCACGTGTGACACCGCCAACTGTGCCGCCAGTGCTTTCTGCGTGAGTTGCAGCGATTTGCGGCGCAATTTGATGCGATCGCCAATCGTTTCTTTTTTCATCACTTGACAACTCCTTGAAGATTTACTTAAGTAATCTTAAGTCAAATTAAAGATAACTTAAATTTGACTCAGCACCGGACAGATTTTTCTGTCTTTGTTTCGGTCCATACACCTTGCAAGCGAGAGAGGTGGGGCATGGAAAGTAGCCTGATAACCAGTATCGGCGCTTTAGTCATGGGGGGCAGTGCCGCTGCCCTGTTCTGGAAACCCTTAATGGCAGGTATTGCAGCCATTGTCACCAGCAATCGTGCTGGAGGAGAGATTATCACCAGTTATAAAGAGCAAGTCATGATGTTGAAAGAGGAGCAGGCGCTTTTACGTCAGGAAAATGATGCTTTACGTATTCGGCATGATGCCAGCCAGCGCCTGATCTCCGGACGTGAAACCGATTTGAAGTTGATGAAAAACGCATTGGCGCTACTGCTCTCCCTGACGGAAAGCGATCAGAGTGACAGGCTGCACCGTGAGCTAACCCGGCTGATCGCGACGTTAGAGGATCGAGAAAATGGCAGAGATCAGGTTTGACCGTCCATGGTTACGACACAAACGCCATCTGATGCTGGGTGGATTACTGATGACGTTGGCGCTGCTGTGTACCGTTATCACCATCATTTCGCTTTACGTCAATAATGCAGCGAACCACCGGGTGGCGGATATTCGCCGCGAGTACCGGGAAATATCGAACCGCCGTGAAAATAAAGTCGAGTTGCTCTCTGAACAGGTGGCGGGGCTGCAGAAAAAACTCGATACCCTCCCGGAAAGCACCGCCAGCAAAACGGCGGACAAAGTTAAGCAGGTGGTCAGCAATGACCTGACAGAGAAAGAGAAGCAGTCGCAGTAACGCAGTAGAAGCGGTGAGGAGATGCGGCTATCTGACTTAGCATTCCCTTCACCTTACCTGAATCTGAAGAAGGAATACGTTATGACTGATATCAGCGATACCACACCAGAAGCGGTTTTTTCAGCGACGAATACCGGTGAGGCGAGCGATGTTGCCGCCGCCGCTTCACAAACCACCACTGCGGTGCAACAACCCGCAGGTGACAGCAGCAGAACCACGGCGGCATCGGTAGTGGACGACAGCGGCGATGTGCCTGATGCTGGCACTGCTGCGGGTGATAGCACTACGGTGGCCAGCGCAGTGAATGTCGCTTCCGATACCGCAGTGGACACCACCGCCACAGCATTAGTGAGTGGGCTGGCGGGATTACCGCAAGGCATAGAAGCGGTCACTAGCGGGGTGCAGGATTTCGTCGCTGCCTACCATTTTGTCGAACATGGCATCAGCCTGCTGGGGCTGGGATCTAAAGGTGATTTACTGGCACTGGCACGGAAATATCTCTGAATGTGTTCCTGCTCATCACGTTGCATGACGGGGACCTTGCGTCCCCTTTTTTGTGTTTAATGCGCAGTTAATTACAACATACCTAAAGCGTGCTTCTGCGTAGAAGCCTGACCGCTTTGCCTGGAAGGAGACAGAGGTTCCAACGTCGTCACGGCAGAACATTGCGCACGCGACAAGCACACTTGCGACTATTCCTAAGGAAAGGTTGGCTATATCCGCTACCTTTAAGCATGAAAACAGTGCTTTTATCATTTCAAAGAGAAATAAAGGGGCAGAAAATATGAGTCAATCAGAACAGGTGAAGAGCAAAACCGATTATCTGCGCGATGTCACTTCGCAAGTGAAAGAGATGCAGCACTATGCGCAAACCAACACTGAAAAGCTATCGTCTGCCTGGCTGGCATTTGATGCCGGTGAATACAAAGACAAAACCTTCGCACCCCGTTTTGAAACCTTGATTGACCAGCAAGGTAAGCTGCTGGATGAGTTTAATACGGTGATTCAGGACATTGAAATTGCGATAAATCACAGCGAGCAGGAAAAATAAGGCCCGCTGTTATCTGTTTACTGCACGGTGGCTGAGCGTTACTCGGCCACCAGCCACATCTCCGCTTCTTCGAACATCTCTTCAATAATGCGCGCCAGCGTGGCTTTATCATTCTTGCTCATGTCAGTTTCGATGGCATTACGCTCCATCGGCTTAACGCGAGCTTCAATATCTGGAAAAACGCGCTGTACCCGCTTCTCCAGCTCTTGCTGGATCATTTCCCGCGCACCTGGCAAGCCTGCCACATTGCGCTTATCGTAAATCAGTTCCACAAACATGCTTTTGCCGTCCATACCGATAAAATTGCCGCTATTTTACTGTAAATAAAAACAGTATCAATAACAGCAGGGGCTGGAACAGCGAAAAAACAGCAGGTTGGTCCTCGTCAGGGCCGGGTCAGTGCAGGTATGAGCAAAAAGGAGGCGGTGTATCTGCGCTGGTGGGGGAAAAAATAGCCTCTGGAGGTAGAAATCCAGTGATACCTCCAGAGGCAGTGCAAGCGCACTCTTCGTTCAAGGACAATCACGACTGACGTCGTTGATTAAACTTATACAAGTTTTTCCTTCTTGTACAACTTTGAACGTGATTTTGTGCAACTTTTTTTCGGGCCACACCGATCAGAGTTCGTTTTTTATACAGAACTCTTCCCAGCTCATGCCCAGCGATGCCGCGTGGCTTTTGAGATACGCCTCAATGGCATCGGCGGCAACCGCTTTGTCTGGCTCAGCTAACTGAATTGAGAAAATCATGCCATCCAGCTTTTTCTGGCGCAGGAAGGCGGCATAAATACGTTCGGCGTGCCAGGCGCGCAGGGCTTCCAGTGTCATACCTGCTGTGGTGGCATCATCAGCACTCAGCGCATCCAGGGCGGCCTGGAAATCCGGGTGGGCAGTGAAAAACATCTCGCGCGCCTGCGCATAATAAGCTTCTGGGGTTTTCATCTTGATTCCTGAATCTGTAGCAGGCGCACAGTTTACCCATGCCATAAGGTTTTGTCAGGTTCACCCCCGATAATTCACGGTATTGGCGCGTTGGTTATGCAGATGCCTTGCACTGCGCAGGTAAAAAATTATAACGTAGCCGCCATCAAGGCGATTTCAGGAATTGAGAATGAAAAAGTGGATTGTCATTGCGACCCTAGCGTTAAGCGGTTGTGCGCAGCTCAACAATTACAGTGAAGCGGTGAAAACACCGGCACCCGCTGACCTGCAGGGTAACTGGCAAACGGTAGGGGCGCAGAGCGCGCTGGTTAGCCCAGAGGCGATCGGCTCACTCTACATTGGTGCAGATGGCTCTACGCTGGACTGCCGACAGTGGATGCGCGTCATTGCTAAGCCTGGCAAGCTGACCCGGTTTGATGACCAGTGGGTGAATGTGAATCGCCAGGTGCGCGTGATGCCGCTGGTGTTGGAAAAGGGTGAGCTGCACTACGATGGCCTGACATTGCGTAAAGTTGACCGCCCAACCCTGGAGTGTCAGCAGGCGCAGGATATGGCCAGCAAGTATCCCGATCTAGACCAGATCCAGAATGTGGATGTCCAGATTTTGCAACCTCATACTGACGCGCCAGCCCCAGCGGCTCAGTAAGTTTCTCCGCCATCGCCTGCGGTGGCGGAAATCGCTTTGCACCGCACTGCAAAAGGCCTCAATTGTGTCGTCTGACAGGGCCAAACCACCGCTGAAATCCTCGCTATATTCTGATTCTGCATAACAACGACTTTTTTATTATTTGTTGTTATCTGAATTCGTTTTTAACATCAGTTGAAACAGTTTCGTAAAGCGAGGTAAATAGCGTGAATTTCCAGCAACTTAAAATCATACGCGAGGCAGCGCGCTGCGAGTTCAACCTGACGGAAGTTGCTAATACGCTCTTTACTTCCCAGTCAGGCGTGAGTCGCCATATTCGCGACTTAGAAGATGAACTCGGCGTTGAGATCTTTATTCGTCGCGGCAAACGTTTATTAGGCATGACCGAGCCAGGTAAAGCTCTGCTCACCATCGCTGAGCGTATTTTGGATGAAGCCGGTAAAGTGCGTCGTCTTGCTGATGTCTTTACGAATGAGACCAGCGGCATTTTGACCATCGCCACTACCCACACTCAGGCGCGTTATAGCCTGCCCAAAATCATCAAAGCGTTTCGCCAACTCTACCCTAATGTGCGGCTTGAGTTGAATCAGGGATCGCCACAGGAAATTGTCACCATGCTGCTGGCGGGTGAAGCAGACATTGGCATCGCCAGTGAGCAGTTAGTGAACAATCCGAGTCTGGCGGCTTTCCCGTGGTTTAGCTGGCACCACTCACTGTTAGTGCCAAAAGATCATGAACTGGTGCAGGCACAGCCGCTGACCTTAAGCAGCCTGAGCCGTTTTCCGCTGATCACCTATCGTCAGGGGATTACCGGACGCTCACGCGTTGACCGTGCTTTCCAGGCGGCGGGGCTAAAAGCGGACGTCGTGTTGAGTGCGCAGGACTCCGACGTGGTGAAAACCTATGTCCAGCTGGGCTTAGGGGTGGGAATACTGGCCGATCAGGCCTGTGAAACCGGCCAAAACGATGAGCTGGTGCGGATTGATGCCCAGCACTTGTTCGATCCCAGCACCGTGTGGCTGGGATTAAAGCGCGGCCAGTTGCAACGCAACTATGTCTGGCAATTCCTTGAGCTGTGCAATGCAAATCTGTCGCTGGAAGAGATTAAGCGCCAGGCGCTCTCTTATCAGACGGAAGATGAACCGGCCATCGACTTCCAGATTTAATTTTCTTTCTGTCCGCCGTGATGATGCGGACAACTTATCGCCTCAATGAAGAACTGATGAGAGTTATTCAACTTCTTCAGCGAGGCGATTTCTATGCATATCCAACAGATTGCTATTCCTGCCTTATCACCGATTGATGGCGGGAAAGCGCAGAGTCCTTCCCACACCCTGATTGTCCCCGATGCAGATCCCTCTATTTGTACGCGCCATCGGGCTGCACCATCCAGTCTGACCTCCCCCAGCAATGCTACGTGGGACACCTTGTTTACACCGCTGCAATGTGCGGTTGAACAGCTAAATGATGCACTGCCGTTGCCAGAACAGGCGGTGTTACACCGTCTGGAACAGCAGTTTAGCGACGCATTTCCGTCACTCGCGGGCATTGCGAAACTCGAACAGCTAACGTTCAGCATGTCACACGACAACAAGACACAGCCGCTGACTGACCTTTTCTGGCTGGGGGCGGCGCAGAGGCTGCCGTCCAGTCTGATTCAACATCTCGAAATCGTGCAGGTACGGGGCGAACAGCAGGACGTGATTAAGACGCTCAACAGCGCTGAGGTGAAATCACGGCTGATGCAGATGCCAGAGAATTGGCACCCGGCGGAGGCTATAGCTGCCATACAAAGCGAGCTGGATCGATTCTGGCAGCAATCTGCCTATTTTAGCCAGGGGCTACCCGTAGCAAACTGGCTGGAAAACATCTTGTGCCGCCAGCTTCGCCTTGAGCTGCAGCAGCGAATTCAGGATGGTTCGCTGCCCGAAACCGGACAGACGCTGTTGCGCGAGTTGGTTGAATACCGTGCTGCCGCCCGAGGCTGGTTTATCCTCCACGCTGATCCAGATGACAATATCCCCGCTTACATTATTACCGAGCACTTAGCGAAGAAGCAGGCTGGACATGCCATCCTGTGGCAGCCAGGGCAAGCAATTCAGGCGTTTGACGATCTCAGGGCGATACCCCAACTCGCCAAGCCTAATGTAACGCTGCTTGACCTGAAAGACGATCCTTTCAAACACCGGGTGGCGGCGATACGGCAATGGCAGCAGGTGCAGGTACGTCAGGCGGTGGAAGACGGAGTAGAAGCCCTGGTCGAAGGTGCACCTGTGGGCCGCTTTATCCGCGATCTCAACAACAGTGACGACCTGCGCGACTGGCTTGATTTCACCGCGATTGCCGATGCAAATAGCGAGTTACAGGCACGCCTCAGGCTGGATAAATGGCTGAACCAACAGGCGGAGAATGAGCGCCCTGGCGTACGGATTGCCTGGCTGGCAGCGGTACAACGTTTGCAAGCTTGTCGCTTCGAAGCCACCCCTACCGATTGGCCAGAAGCGCAGAGTGTGGAGAAGATTGAACGCTTCGCAGTGAAACGCCTCAAGGCTGTGGCAAAACAGCGCTATAACGCCTCTATCGATCCTGATGGTATTCAGCTTAATTTGCCGCAGTTAATTCAGGGGGCGGCATCACCAATAGGGGGTTATACCTACAATGGTGAACGTACGCGGCTGGAACCGGACTGGCGTAGCCTGACGGAGTGGAGTCTGGAAAATATTGGTTGGCTACGCGCCTGGAATCAATTCAGTAAGGTCAGAGGCACCACATTAACCGCGGATCAATTGACGGCGCTGGTAAGAGAGGCTGATATCGGCACGCACTATACGCGTCAAATTCGTCATCTGCTGGCAGATTCGGCGGAAGGCAAACATATTCAGAATACGTTTCAGCGTCTGACGCTGGCGCAAATGCGGGTAGATGCACTGACAGCCAGTATTAACGGTGACTTTCTGCCTGCCAGCGGAAAAGGCTTAAACTGGGTCCAGGCAGTGTTAGACAGCCCAGAACCGGCTACACGTTCGACCATTAACCGCCATCAGGTGCAGGTGCATGCGGTAAAGATAGGTGAGCACCTGCTGCCGGGGGCGTTCACCTTTAGCGACACTGATCCTGCTCACCCTCAACATGTTGTGCTCTATTTGCCTGGCGCACCTGATGGGCGACTGTTTCGCGAGTCCACCAATGCGCTAAGCTTGTTTCGCCAACTATTACGCCAGCCAGCGATGAAAATGTATTTCTATCAACGGGTGGGGATCCGTGGGAAGCAGACGCTCGAGACCGCATTCCCCTTTCGTGGCCCGGCAAAGATAAACCTGCATCGCGAGTTAATCAGCAGTGATTTTATTCAGACTCACTGGCAGCAGGTCGTGACACAGGCGCTGGAAGATGTTGCCAAAGTGGCTGCTACCACGCAGCAGGTTGATAAGGCGTCTACGCAGCACATTCTAAAGGTGACCACCTCAGCCCTGTTAAGTTTAATTGTTCCGTTTATGCCTCCCGCAGTGGCGATTCCAGTCACATTGATTCGGGTCGGTATCCATACCACCCTGGGGATTAAGTCCTGGCTCGCGGGAAATAAAGAGCAGGCTGCCTGGGATTTGATTGACGCCTTAGCGGCGCTGACCGATGGCGTGGCCGCAGGGCAACACGGCCGTTGGCAGCAGCGTCGACGTAGGGCGTTTGGCGATCCGGCATTACGTCCTTACCGTATACCCGCACTGGATAAACGCGGTTTACGCTTGCTTGAGCACCACGTTTGGCAATCGGCGGGGGGAGAGCAGTTCATCGAAATAGAGGGGCATTTTTTCAAGAGTGCGCTGCGAAACGGAAGACGGGAAATTTACACCACGTTTAATCGTGAAGACAGTATTCCGGTGTTGTTCCGCCACGGCGAATGGCAACCGGGTCGAAGAGGGAAACTGCTGGGGGGAGGGGCTGCACAATCGCTTCAACGACAGCCTGAAAGGGAAGCTGTGGCACTGAACAATCGCTTTGGGGTGCCTGTCGAGTCCCGCGCTGCTTTTCAGCAGCAAATGGATCGGCCTCACTTTTTTAATTCTGCGTATTATGGCGGCAGCAGCCGCGAGCAGTTTTTTAAAAGACAACAGTTACTGCTGGCAAGCGCCGAGGCGGCGCTCTCGCAGCCTCAACGTCCCGCCAGACCCACCGTGCCGGATTTCCAGGCGAACAGGCCGAAAAGCTTTATCAAAAGTGTTTTTCGCCAAGGACAGGGGCTGGTGCTAGGGGAGCGACACGATGCCATAGCCAGCAAACGCTTCTTGCTGGAAAACTTTGCCACGATGAAAAAAAACGGAGTAACAACCCTCTATATGGAGCATTTACAGACCGATCTGCACCAGGTCGATCTCGATGCTTTTATGCGCAGTGGCCGCATGCCTGAAGGCCTGAAACGCTTTCTACGCACGCTTGATCAGGGACACCACACCGATCCCGGTAAAAAATATACCTTTGAAAAAGTGGTGATACGCGCACGCCAGCATGGGCTGCGAGTTGTGCCCGCAGATGTCGCCACCGGGTATTACATGAATGGCCTACAGACTGACATCACTGCGCCGCGGCAAAAAATGTTTAACTACTATGCCAGCAGCCAGATTCGTCAGGGCGGGGAGGGAAAATGGGTTGCACTGATGGGGGATAGCCATGCTAGCCAGTTTTCACAGGTGCCGGGGGTAGCAGAACTAACGGGTGCTATCAGTTTGCGTGTCAGTGATGGCCCCAAAGGATCTACCAGGCAACTAGCTGCCGATGGTGGGCACTATTACCCCCATGATCCCCTGGGTTGTGATTTCCCCGGTGGTGCCTGGGTTCAGGCTGATTATCATCTCCAGCTGCCGGGCGCGCAGCCTGCCGTCACTTCCGCCCAACGGTTAACGCAGCCGGGGATGTTCATGATTGAGCATCATGCGAACGGCGAACCCGTGCTGAGCCACGCTACTCGTAGTGGCTCAATCGTAAAAGAAACGATTCAGCGCGATAGTCGAGGCGTTTTTATTCAGCATCCTACTTTTATCCAGCACCGTTATGCTGACATACCGGCGTTGGTGGTGGCACTGAAGCGATCGGGGATGAAATATGCCGGTTGAATCTGGCCCTCGCATCCAACTTTTCCCTCGGCACGGCATAAAATTTTCTCTTATGGGGAAAAACGCCGTTCAGATGTTCTACGCTGACTGTTAACAACATCCTGCGCTGTGTAGCGGGGGGTAAAGTGAATCAATGATGCTGCGAACCTGATCTAAAGAGGACTTATGTCACGTATTAAACTGAACGATAGCTCGCTGTTGTGTCAGCAAGCGCTGTTTGCCGGGCAATGGCAAGGTGCGCAGAGTGGGGAAACATTGAAGGTCACTGACCCTGCGACGGGCGAGACGCTGGCGGCCATTCCTGCGCTCGGTGCAGCAGAAACTACTGCGGCGATAGATTATGCTGAGTCAGTGCGCATCTCATGGGCGAAAACCCCCAATGCACAGCGTGCCGTGTTGCTGGAAAAATGGCACGAGCTCATTCTGCACCATGCGGACGACCTGGCGGTGATCATGACCGCGGAGCAGGGTAAACCGCTGGCAGAAGCCAAAGGTGAAGTGCTGTATGGTGCAACCTTTGTGAAATGGTTTGCGGAAGAAGCCCGGCGGATCTACGGCGATACTATCCCCGCCCCGACAGGCGATCGACGCATTCTGGTACTAAAGCAACCCGTCGGCGTGGCGGCCGCCATTACCCCTTGGAATTTCCCGATTGCGATGATCACACGCAAAGTCGCTCCGGCGCTGGCGGCGGGCTGCCCAATCATTATCAAACCTTCTGAACTGACGCCGCTCTCTGCATTGGCGCTGGTGGTGCTGGCCGAACGTGCAGGTTTCCCGTCTGGGGTCATCCAGATCCTGACCGGGCTGCCAAAAGCGATCGGCGAAACTCTGACGGCGAGCCGCACCGTACGCAAAATCTCCTTTACCGGATCGACGCGTGTTGGGCAGTTGCTGATGCAACAGAGTGCCGACAGTATCAAACGGCTTAGCCTGGAACTGGGTGGCAACGCGCCATTGATTGTGTTTGATGATGCGGACATTGAGATCGCTGTCGCGGGTGTGATGGCGAGTAAATTCCGTAATGCCGGACAAACCTGCGTCTGTGCTAACCGCATTCTGGTGCAGCGCGGCATCTATGAAGCATTTAAAGATCGCTTGCTGGAAGCGGTTGCCACGTTGCAAGTGGGCGATGGTTTTGCACAGGGCAGTACCATTGGGCCATTGATCAATGACAGCGCCGTTGAGAAGGTGAAAAGCCATATTGACGATGCACTGAGCCACGGGGCAACGCTACTGGCCGGTGGTGGCAGCCATGGGCCGGGGACGTTTGTGACTCCCACCGTATTGGGTAATGTGACTAACAAAATGCGCATTGCCCATGAAGAAACCTTTGGCCCGGTTGCGCCGCTGTTCATCTTCGACGATGAGGAAGAAGCGGTGGCATTAGCTAACGATACCCCGTTTGGCCTGGCAGCCTACTTCTTCACGGAAAACATTCGTCGCGCCTGGCGGGTGGGTGAAGCGCTGGAGTTTGGCATGGTTGGTTTCAATACCGGCGCTATATCACTTGAAGTCGCCCCTTTTGGTGGCATTAAATTATCCGGTATTGGTCGTGAAGGATCGCATTACGGTATTGATGAATACCTTGAGCAGAAATCTTTCCACTTTGGCAGCCTGAATTAAAACAACGTAATAAGGTTTATCAAGCGCCGGTTGTGCATAATAACCGGCGCTTTTTTATTTTGTGCGCAAGATCTCTCTTTCAAGCCTCTCGCCGTTTTAGTGCAAGTTTCATGCTGGTTGCACCAAAGGGAGGCGGTAAAATTGTGAGCTAAATCATCTGCTTAATTGTTCGGCAATTCAGCAAGATTTCCCATGGGAATACGGCAGAAAATTTTTTTCCGCCTATTTAAACGCATTTTAATTTTTTGCCTGACTGGCATACTTTCTGCATTAGCTTATTCAAGTCGGTAATAACAGGCGAGGAAAAATAATTCTTCAGCTTGTCACGGTTGTTACAAATAAGGATTTCTCCATGTTAAGTTTCGACCCAGATAACGTCTCTCTGCCCGTAGGCCATTATATCGATGGGCAGCATGTTCAGGCGCAAGGTACTGCCTTTGCGGTTAAGCGTCCTTCCGATGGCAAGGTCTTCGCCACACTGCATGAAGCAGATGCCGCGCTGGTGGATCGTGCCGTGCAGGTTGCGCATCGGCGAGTGAAAGAGAGCGGCTGGGCGAGCTGCCCACCACGTGAACGTGGCCGGGTACTGCGTCGCTGGGCGGACCTGATTGAGCAGGATCTGCTGCTGGCTCAGCTGGAGTCACTCGGTTCAACGCGTCCGATCAGCGATGTGGTGCAACATGAGATTCCGTTTACCGCTGAAGCCATTCGCTTCTATGCCGAATGTGCCGACAAATACAGCGGGGATGTCTTCCCTACCCGCGACAGCAGCCTTGGCATGTTGGTGAGTGAGCCTTATGGCGTCATCGCCGCGATCACCCCGTGGAACTTCCCGCTGTCGATGGCTTCATGGAAATGTGGTCCGGCACTTGCCGCCGGTAATGCGGTGGTGCTGAAACCGTCAGAACTTACCCCATTCTCAACCGTGAGAATGGCAGAACTGGCTATTCAGGCCGGTTTGCCAGCAGGCGTACTGAACATTATTCAGGGCGGTGGGGCGGTAACCGGCAGCTCGCTGGTAAAACACCCTCTGGTACGCAAAGTCTCCTTCACCGGCTCAACCCTGACGGGTGCACGCATCATGAGTGATGCCGCGCAGCACGGCATGAAACCGGTCACGCTCGAACTTGGCGGCAAAAGCCCGCAGTTAGTGTTTGACGACGCAGGCGACCTCGATGTGCTGGCGCAACGCATTATGCGGGGCTTCACGGCAAACGGCGGGCAGGCCTGTGTGGCCGGCACCCGCTTAATTGTGCAGCAAGGCATTGCCGCAGCGCTCACCGACCGACTGGTAGCACTGTGTCGTGAAGTACAGCCCGGTGTGACCTGGCACGAGCAGAGCCGCTATGCACCACTGATCGATGAACGTCAGGGTTGCAAAGTCGCCAGTGTGGTTGCCGCCGCAAAAGCGCAGGGTGCAGAAGTGCTGGTAGGCGGGGAGCGTTTCGGTGATACCGAAGCGGGCTGGTTCTGGCAGCCGACCTTGCTCAGCCACGTTAACAGCGACAACCCGGCGGTCCAGCAGGAAATTTTTGGGCCGGTACTGACAGTGCAAACCTTTAACGACGAGGAAGAGGGGCTGGCGCTGGCCGCGCATGACACCTACGGGCTTTGTGCAGGCGTACACACGCTGAGCCTGCCGCGCGCACTGCGCGCCATGCGAGCCATTGAAGCAGGTACGGTGTGGATCAACCGCTACGGTCGTTCCGGTGACTTTATTATCCCGACCGGGGGCTTCCTTGGGTCTGGTATTGGTAAAGATTTGGGCCGCCAGGCGTTTCAAGCCTGCCAACGGCAGAAAAGCGTATTAATCGATTTCTGAGTGTACTCAATTCAACGATGAGGTGATGGAATGGCGATCTTTAAACCTAAGTATATTACGTTTGATACCTACGGCACGCTGATTAACTTTGATATGGCAGGTGCAGCAGAGCGCTGTTTTGCCCAACGTGTTGAACCGGCGCGTATGGCAGCCTTTACCACTGATTTTGCCCGCTACCGTATGGATGAAGTCCTCGGTGCCTGGAAACCCTACTATGACGTGGTGAGCAATGCGCTCCAGCGTACCTGCAAAAAGTGGGGCGTAGCCTGGGACAAAGCCGACAGCGATTTTATCTACACGGACTGCGCCACCTGGGGACCACACCCGGATGTGCCAGCCGGTTTAGCCAAAACCGCCGAAGAGTTCCCACTGGTCTTACTGACTAACTCCATGGATAACCTGATCACTCACCATGTGCCTCGCCTGGGTGCGCCGGTTCATATGGTGATCACCGCTGAAGAAGTCGGGGCGTACAAGCCGCAAATGAAAGGCTTCGAATACATGCTGGATAAACTCAACTGCGGCCCGGAAGACATTCTGCATGTCTCCTCGAGCCTGCGCTATGACCTGATGACCGCACACGACCTCGGCATTAAGAACAAAGTCTGGGTTAACCGTGGCCATGATTTTGCCAACCCGGCATTTGGGTATACCGAAATTAAAGATATCGGCGGCTTGCCTGCTGTAGTGGGACTCTAATCGCGGAGGGCGGTGGAATGAAACTGGAATCTTTCTGGCAGGCAACAGCACCGGTATTTAACGGCGCAGCCACAGCACCTTTACCTGCACGCGCAGACGTCGTGGTGGTAGGAGGCGGATTTACCGGCATGTCTGCCGCCCTCAATCTGGCACGCAGCGGCGTTGACGTTGTGCTGTTGGAAAGCGGCAATGTGATGAGCCAGGCCTCTGCGCGGAATGGCGGTCACTGTAACACTGGGCTGGCCCAGAACTTCTCTGCGCTGGTTGCCAGCAAAGGGCTGGAACAGGCAAGCCGTTTCTATCGTGCTTATGACGGGGCAGTCAGCTACGTCCAGCAGCTGATTGAAGAAGAGAATATTGACTGCGATTTTCGCATGTGCGGCAAGATCAAACTGGCCAGTAAAGCATCGCATTTCGCCGGGCTGCGTGATGCCTGGCAGATGATGCGCACCACGGTTGATCCTGACGTCGTGCTGTACAGCAAAGATGAAATTCGTCAGGAAGTCGGCAGTGATAACTTCCACGGTGGTCTGCTGCAAAAGCGTGGTGGCCAGATGCACATGGGCAAATTTGGCATCGGTTTAGCGCAGGCAGCGGCTAACAGTGGGGCGAAGATCTACCCCCATCATGCGGTGACAGGAATGACCCGCATCAAAGGGCATCAGCATCGCATTCAGACCGCCCAGGGTGAAATTATTGCGGACAAAGTGCTGATGGCCACCGGCTGTTCAAACGTTGGGCCCTTCCCGTGGTTCCAGCGTCGCATTGTGCCGGTCGGCAGCTTTATCGTGGCGACTGCGCCGTTGGAACGTGCGCTGATCGAGGGGCTGCTGAAGCAGGACCGCACTTATGTCACTTCCATGAATATTGGCAATTACTTCCGCACTACCGCTGACAACCGCCTGATCTTCGGCGGCCGGGCGCGATTTGCGGTGAGTAATCCCACTTCAGATACCCAGAGCGGTGAAATCTTGCACCGTTCAATGGTGGCGATGTTCCCAGCGCTGGCAGCGGCCAGCATCGACTACTGCTGGGGTGGCATGGTGGATATGACCGCCGACAGATTGCCGCACGCTGGCGAACACGAAGGGGTGTTCTACTCCATGGGGTACAGCGGACACGGCACACAAATGTCGGTGTGGATGGGCAGCGTAATGGCCAATTTGCTGATGGAAAAGCGCGTGGATAACCCCTGGCAGCGTGAAGAGTGGCCTGCACTACCGGGCTACCACGGCAAGCCCTGGTTCTTGCCGCTGGCGGGGCTCTATTACCGATTCAAAGACCGGATTTCCTGAAACGCATTTTTATCAATAACAGTTCCATTTTGAGGGGTGTGCAGATGAGTAAATTTAATAAAGAGTCTGGCGCAATAAATCCAGCCCTGACCCAGGCCATTACTGAAGCGCGGTTATCGCGCCGTGGTCTGATGAAGTTGTTATCCGCAGGTGCAGTGATGAGCACGGGCCTGGTGGGTTTTCCTGAAACCAGCTTTGCAGCCGAGCCCCCCGTCAAGGGCGGCAAGCTGCGTGCCGCATTTGCCAACGCCTCTGCCACCGACACACTCGACCCCGCCAAGGGTAATAACAGCGGTGACTACAGCCGCCAATACATGTTCTACAGCGGTTTAACCGAGCTGGATAAAAGCCTGAACGTCCAGCCCGCGCTGGCGGAAAGCTGGCACTCTGATGATGGTATTACCTGGCAGTTGGTGCTGCGTAAAGGGGTAAATTTCCATAACGGGCAGCCGTTAACCAGCAAAGACGTTATCTACTCGCTGAGTCGCCATAAAGATCCTGCCGTGGCCTCCAACGCTTTCAAACTGGCAGAGCAGTTCAAAACCTTCACCGCCGTCAATGATAGCGAGGTGAAACTGGAGTTATCTCAGGCGAATTTTGATCTGCCGTTTATGCTCTCATCCGCCCCTTTCCTGATTATCCCGGATGGAACCAAAGATTTCAGTAAAGGCATCGGTACCGGACCTTTTGTCCTGAAAGAGTTCCAGCCGGGACTGCGTACAGTGGGGACACGCAATCCGAACTACTTCAAGGCAGGCTTGCCACATCTGGACGAAGTGGAGTTGTTAGGTGTGACCGACCAGGCGGCACGCGTCAACGGGCTGTTCTCTGGCGATCTGCATATCGTTTCTACGTTGACCGCCTCTGACTGCAAGCGCATTAAAGCCAGCAGTGATTTTGCCGTGCTGGAGAGTAAATCTGGCATGTACACCAACCTGATCATTCGTACCGACCTCAAGCCGGGCAGTAACGAAGATTTCGTGCTGGCGATGAAGTACCTGCAACCGCGTGAAATGCTGGTGAAGACCGTGCTGCAAGGCTATGGCGATGTCAGTAATGATACGCCAGTGCCACCCTGGCATCCGCTGTATAACGCCGATCTGAAGCCGCGTGCGCTGGATGTGGAAAAAGCCAAATTCCACTTACAGAAAGCCGGTATGACGGGGCAAACCGTCGAGATCGTTACCACGCCAAATATCGAGGGTTCAGTGGAAGGTGGGCAGCTGATCCAACAGTTTGCCGCGCAGGCTGGACTGAAAGTAAAAGTCCGGCGTGTGCCTTATGACGGCTA
Organism: Pantoea sp. A4; assembly: GCF_000295955.2. Classification (GTDB taxonomy): domain Bacteria; phylum Pseudomonadota; class Gammaproteobacteria; order Enterobacterales; family Enterobacteriaceae; genus Pantoea; species Pantoea multigeneris. The sequence goes on along the minus strand of NZ_ALXE01000019.1, from coordinate 241,844 downwards.
CTGGTCAACGCACTGGACCAAAGATCCCATCGGTTACGGTTCCATTAACCCGCGCCCAACGCTGGATATGCTGTTTTCGCAGTTTTATCTCTCCAGTGCGCCGAACAACGAATCTGGCTGGAAAAACCCGCAGTTCGATCAGCTGGTCGTCGCGGCACGCGGTGAACGCGATCAGGCGAAACGCAAGCAGATGTATGGCGATATGCAGACCCTGATTTATGACCACTGTGGCACCCTCATTCCGACCTTTATCAGTGCGAATGACGGTTACAGCAAAAAAGTGAAAGGGGTAGAGGCCTGGCCAACGGGCATGATGATGGGTTATCGCTTCCATGAGTTCGCCTGGCTTACTGCCTGATTGTTCTGTCTGAAGAGGGGGTTCGCCGATGAACCGATACATGATGTTCCTGATTGCCCGCCGCGCCGGTGCTGGCATTCTGACTTTACTGATCGTCTCGGCGGTGGTGTTTTTTATCACCAGCTTGTTGCCCGGCGATGCCGCACAAATGATCCTCGGGCAAAACGCGACGCCAGAGACGGTAGCCGCGTTACGCCAGCAGTTAGGGCTGGATCAACCCCTGCTGATGCGTTACTTCAGTTGGCTGGGCGGTATGTTGCAGGGCGATTTTGGCACCTCTTTTGCCAGTCATCTGCCGGTCATGCAACTGGTGTCACAGCGCATTCCCGCCACGTTCGAGCTGGCGGGGATCACCACGGTGATCTGTGTGCCGTTGGCGCTGACGATTGGCATTATCGCTGCGATGAATCGCGGTTCCCTGCTGGATCGGGCGCTGGTGATCGCTACCATGGCAACAGTTGCCGTACCTGAGTTTCTGGTGGCCACCGTCGCGGTGCTGATTTTTGCCGTGAAGCTGCACTGGGTATCTGCGATGTCGCTGGGCGGCGCACATCTTGATGTGATCAGCTATCTCAAAGCTTATGCGCTGCCGGTGTTAACACTGTGCTGTGTGCTGGTCGCACAGATGGCACGTATGACCCGCGCAGCCATCATCAACCAACTGGACAGCCCGTACCTGGAGATGGCGCGTCTGAAAGGGGTTTCGCCGATCCGTGCGGTACTGCGTCATGCTTTACCCAACGCCGTCGGACCGATTGCGAATGCTATCTGTCTGAGTCTCTCCTACCTGTTTGGCGGCGTCATCATCATTGAAAGCATCTTTAGCTATCCGGGCCTCGCCAGCCAGTTGGTGGATGCCGTGAGCAACCGCGATCTGCCGGTGGTGCAGTTCTGTGTGATGCTGTTTGCTGCGTGTTATCTGCTGTTGCTGCTGTTGGCAGATATCCTCACCATCGCCTTTAACCCTAAATGGAGAAGCGCATGAGAATTTTACTGCTACCGTGGCGTTTCTTTAGTGCCCTGTCCATTTCTGGACGACTCGGGCTGACGATATCCCTGTTCTGGTTGCTGATGGCGCTGTTTGGTAACGCCCTGGCTCCTCATAGCGTAGAAGACATTGGCGGCGGTCCGATTCTGGGCGGTTTCACCCATGAAAACCTGCTGGGCACGGACTATCTCGGACGCGATATGCTGAGCCGCGTGCTGTATGGTGCCCGCTTCTCCATCGGTCTGGCGCTCAGTGCTGCCCTGCTGGCAAGCCTGGTCGGCACCCTGCTGGCCCTGCTGGCGGCGGTGGCCGGACGCTGGATTGAAGAGCTGCTCGGTCGCGTTAACGACGCACTGCTGGTGCTGCCAGGCAAAGTGTTATCGCTGATGATTGTTGCCGTCTTTGGCTCTTCACTGCCGATGCTGATCCTGACCGCTACGTTTACCTACTGGCCCGGTGCTTTCCGCATTGCCTTTGCCATGGCGAGTAGCCTGCGCAATATGGACTACGTTCGTGCTTCTCGCTTGCGTGGTGAGAGCCGCTGGTATGTCGCTATCCATGACATCTTGCCGAATATGCTGCACCCGATGCTGACCGACTTTGGCCTGCGTTTTGTCTACATCGTGCTGTTGCTGAGCGGTTTGAGTTTCCTCGGACTGGGGGTTCAACCCCCGTATGCCGACTGGGGCACGCTGGTGCGTGAAAACTTGCAGGGGCTGTTTGACGGCTCACCCGCCGTATTGATGCCAGCACTGGCCATTGCCAGTCTCACCATCGGCGCCAACTTGTTTATTGACAGCCTGCAAGCGATGCGTCCAATGACGCTGGCGAAGGAGGGAGCATGAACGTGACACCCCACTCTGCACGTCCCGTTATTGCCGTAGAAAACCTGCGTGTGGTTGCGCATACCGACAGTGGCAATGAGATCGATCTGGTCTCCGATATCCGCTTTACCGTGCAAAAAGGTGAAGTGCTGGCGTTGATCGGCGAGTCTGGATCGGGCAAGACCACCATTGCCATGGCGCTGATGGGCTATGCCCGCCAGGGCTGTAGCATCGCCGGCGGCACGATTCATGTTGCCGGAACGGATGTGCACCACCTCAGTGCTGCCCAGCTGCGCGAATTTCGCGGTAACAAAGTGGCCTATATTGCCCAAAGTGCCGCAGCCTCGTTTAACCCCGGTATGAAGATTATCGATCAGGTGATCGAGCCGGTGGTGATCCACGGCACCATGACGCGTAAAGAGGCCAAAGCGAAAGCGCTGGCGCTGTTCCGTGAGCTTGCACTGCCCGATCCCGACCATATTGGCGATCGTTATCCGCATCAGGTATCTGGCGGCCAGTTGCAACGTTTAATGACGGCAATGGCGCTGATTGGCGACCCGGATGTGGTAATTCTTGATGAACCGACCACGGCGCTGGATGTCACGACCCAGGTTGAAGTGCTGAAAGCGTTTCGTCGCGTGGTGGCACAGCGTGGTGTGACGGCGATTTATGTCAGCCACGATCTGGCGGTGGTCGCGCAGATGGCCGACCGGATTCTGGTCCTGCTGCGTGGACGCATTGCTGAATATGGCACAACGGAACAGCTGATCGGTGCGCCGCAAGAACTTTATACCCAACAGTTAATGGATGCGGCTCGTCAGGCACCACGTCCGAGTAGCTGGCTGCGTGCGGACTCGGAGATGCAGCCGTTGCTGGAAGTGCGCGATCTCTCAGCCGGTTATGGCCCGCGTGACAGCAGCGGTCAGCCAAAAAACCTGATTTTGGCTGACATTAATCTACAGCTCTGGAAGGGACAGTCGATTGGCATTATTGGTGAATCAGGGTCGGGGAAAACTACGCTGGCGCACGCCATTGCGGGCCTGAATGCGCCGTGCCACGGTCACCTGTTATTTAACGGCCACTATATTGCGGGGGACATGCACAAACGCCCTGATAATGAACTGCGCCGCATTCAGTACGTCTTCCAGATGGCGGATACTGCGCTGAACCCGGCGCACAGCGTGGAGCGCATTTTGAGCCGACCGCTGGCACTGTTCCACGGTCTGAGCGGTGCGGCACGTCAGCAGCGTCTTTATCAACTGCTGGATCTGGTGCGACTGCCGCGGACAGTGCTGGATCGCCGCCCCTGGGCGTTGTCCGGCGGCCAGAAGCAGCGCGTCAATCTGGCCCGCGCTTTGGCGGCCGAGCCAGACATTATTCTGTGTGATGAGGTGACCTCTGCACTGGATACTGTCGTGGCCTCTGCGGTGCTGGATCTGATCAACGAACTACGCCGTGAACTGGGGCTGTCGGTGATTTTTATCAGCCACGATATGCACGCCGTGCGTGCTGTTTGTGATGATATTGTCGTGATGAAGAGTGGGCGTATCGTGACCCATCTCCCGCGTGAAGATTACGATAAACCGAGTACGGAGCTCTATTTCGAGCGCCTCAAACGCGCCGTGCCAGAGCTACGGCAGGGCTGGCTGGATGAGCACGAAGAAGTGTTAAAGGCGGAGTAGCCGCAGATGATGTTCAGCTTCACCGTAAAACAGATGAATTGAGCAGTGAGGGGAATCCCTCCAGAAAATACAGAGGTAACAAGGCTATGCCAGCACCAATACGCTACGTCCAGGACAGTGCATATTTACCCGATTCCGCTGATGTTGTGATCATCGGTGCGGGGATCGCCGGTTCAGCCGCCACCTGGGAACTGACCCGAAAAGGCTTAAAAGTTGTGCTGGTAGAGAAAGGTCTGGTGGGGTGTGAACAGTCCAGCCGCAACTGGGGCTGGTGCCGCCAACAGAACCGCGACGAACGTGAACTCCCGTTGATCATCCATGCGCTGCAACGCTGGGGTGAACTCGGTAACGAGACCGGTGAAGAGCTGGGTTTCCGTCGTTCAGGGCTGGTCTACGCCACCGGCAATGAGAGTGATATTGCCGCGTGGGAAAAGTGGGGCCAGATGGCAAAACAGTACGGCGTGCGCAGCGACATTCTTAACGCCGAACAGGCCAAGGCGATGACGCCGGGCAGTACCAGCCGCTGGTTAGGCGGTGTCTCCTCTCCAACCGACGGCCATGCAGAGCCGCGTCTGGCCTCCGCCGGGTTAGTGATTGCTGCACAGCGCCAAGGCGCTCAGGTCTTTCAGCAGTGTGCCGTGCGCGGGCTGGACATTTCCGCAGGTGCGGTGAGCGGCGTCTGGACCGAACGTGGCCTGATTAAAACCACCCGTGTGATCTGCGCGGCCGGTGCCTGGACCTCAATGTTCTGTCGCCGTCACGGCATCGATCTCCCGTTAGGTAACGTGATAGGCACGGCCTTCCGCACCTATCCCATTGAACAGGCGATTGCGTTGCCGCTCTACACGCCAGGCTTTGCCTGCCGCCCGCAGATCGACGGCAGTTATACCGTTTCGGTATCGGGGCGTGGACGTCTGGAACCGGGGGCGCAGGGCATTCGCTATGCGCGTCAGTTTATGGACACCTTCCGCAGCCGCCGTAAAAATCTGAAGTTCCGTCCGGGCATCCGGCCATTCCTGCGCGGGCCAGAGGCGTTTGGTCGCTGGGAGTTTGACCAGCTTTCGCCCTTTGAGCGCGTGCGCATTATGGATCCGGACGCCGATCAGGCCATTGTGCAGGAGGGGTTAATGGCGATGCGCAAAGAGTATCCGGCGCTGGCAAACCTGCGCGTTGCCCAATCCTGGGGGGGCATGATCGACAGTACGCCAGATGCCATCCCGGTGATCTCAGCGGTGCCAAAATTGCCAGGTCTGATCTTATCGGCGGGCTACAGCGCGCACGGTTTCGGTATCGGTCCTGGTGCGGGACGGCTGGCAGCGGATCTCGCTACTGGCGATACACCGATTGTCGATCCCACCCCCTACCGTTATTCCCGCCTGGTGGATGGCAGCGATCTTGCCGCGCCGGGCATGATGTAAGGAGACAGCCATGAGCATCATCATTCGTACTATGACCGCCGCAGATCTCAACGCCTGCTACAGCATGACGCAGCATCTTAAATGGCCACATCGACCAGAAGACTGGCAGCAGGCGCTGGCGTTGGGTGAGGGCATCGTGGCAGAGGATCAGGGTGAACTGGTCGGCAGTGCCATTGGCTGGCGTTGGGGTGAACACTACGCCACGCTGGGTTTAGTGATCGTCAGCGATGCACATCAGGGGCGAGGCATTGGTAAACAGTTAATGCTGGGGCTGCTGGAAAAATATCCCGGTTACAACGTGCGCCTGCACGCGACGGAAATGGGCAAAGGGCTGTATGAAAAGCTCGGTTTTCGCAGCTACGGCCATATTCAGCAGCACCAGACGCGATCACTGGCGAGTGTCCCGCCAGTCATGCTGCCGCAAGGCATCAGCATTCATCCCGCGGGCGTGGAGCAGGCTGCACAGTTAACGGCGCTGGATCATCAGGCGCACGGCTTGCTGCGCCCCGCACTGATCGACCAACTCCTCAGCAGTGCAACCGTGCAGATTGCCCGGCAGGAAGATGGCAGCGTACGCGGTTTCGCCGCGTTGCGCCGTTTTGGTCACGGCTGGGCGATTGGTCCGGTGATTGCCGCCGATCTGGCTAGTGCCCAGGCGTTAGTCACGAACTTGATTCAGGGCCTGCAAGGTGAGTTTGTGCGTATCGATACCGATGGCAGTCTGGCTCTGGGAGAGTGGTTAAATACCCTGGGACTGGTGCAAGTCGATGCGCCAGTGCTGATGTTCAAAGGCACGCCATGGTCAGCACAGGCCGGTGGGATGCAGCCGTTCGGCCTGATGACACAGGCGATGGCATGATGCAGATCGTTTATAAATCGGAACCGCAACGTGGATTGCTGTGGCAGCAGTGGCTGGCACAGCATGCACCGGATATTCAGCTCCACCTGTGGCCGGAAATCGGCATTGCGGAGGAGGTTGAGGTGCTGGTGGCGTGGCAGCCTCCCGCCGATCTGATGACGGTATTCCCAAATCTGAAACTGTTGATCTCGGTGGGTGCCGGCGCGGACCAGTTCGATCTCACTCAACTGCCTGCCAGCTTGCCGGTGGTGAGGATGATCGAACCGGGCCTGACGCAAGGCATGGTGGAGTATGTCACCTTTGCGGTGCTTGGCCTGCATCGCGATATGCCACGCTATTTCCAGCAACAGCGAGCCGCACAGTGGCAGACACATCCGATTAAACCGCCAGCGCAGCGGCGGGTAGGGGTTATGGGGTTAGGCGAGCTCGGGCAGGCAGCGATCCAGCAGTTGGTCTCACTGGGCTTTGACTGTGCTGGCTGGAGCCGTTCGCCGCGTCAGATCCCCGGCGTACAGTGCTTTGCCGGTAATCAACAGCTGGCTGACTTTCTCGCCCGTACCGACATTCTCATCTGCCTGTTGCCGCTAACCCCTGAGACCCGAGGGCTGCTCAATGCGCAACTGTTTGCCCAGTTACCGCGTGGTGCCTCTTTGGTTCAGGCAGGGCGTGGACAGCAACTGGTGCAGGGTGATCTGCTGTCGGCACTGGAGAGTGGCCAGCTCTCTGCTGCGGTGCTGGACGTGACCGATCCTGAACCGCTTCCTCCCGAACACCCGCTGTGGCGACATCCCGCGATCTGGCTGACGCCCCATATCGCCAGCACGACTCAGGCTGAAACGGCGCTCGCCGCCTTGCTGGAGAACCTGCGTCGCTGGCAGCGTGGAGAGAGTTTACGTGGTGTGATTGACCGCCAGCAGGGTTATTAATCTTCAACAGATCTTTACTGTAAGTGTGCCGATTTTGACAGGAAATGCCGCAGGATCGCCAATAACGGCAGCAGAAGATGCCAGCAGATTGCGATACTTGAGCCAATCAAATGTGACGTGGATAGGGGTTTAAAATGCAGAATGTCATGACAGAACAACAGACTTGGTCGGACAACAATGTGTTACTGGATGCGCGTGAGCAGAACGTGCCGCGTGGTATTGTTACTGCCCATCCGCTGGTAATCGAACGTGCGAAAGGTAGCGAAGTGTGGGATGTAGAAGGGAATCGCTATCTCGACTTTGTGGGTGGTATCGGTGTGCTGAACGTCGGGCATAACCATCCGGCGGTCGTTAATGCGGTGACTAAGCAGTTAGGTCTGGTCTCACACGCCTGTTTCCAGGTGGTGGCTTATCCCGGCTATATTGAGCTGGCTCAGCGTCTCAATCAGCTGGTGGGCAAGGGCGAAGCCTATAAGAGTGTGTTTTTCACCAGCGGTGCCGAAGCGGTAGAAAATGCGGTGAAAATTGCGCGTGCACACACGAATCGCCCTGGTGTCATCGCCTTTGATGGCGCGTTCCATGGCCGTACGCTGTTGGGTGTGACCCTGACCGGGATGAGCCAGCCATACAAGCAGAACTTTGGTCCGTTCCCCTCAGACATCTATCGTCTGCCATTCCCTAATCCACTGCACGGTGTGACTGAGGCTGACTGTCTTAAAGCGCTGGACCAGCTGTTTGCGGTGCAGATCCTGCCAGAGCGTGTGGCGGCAATCATTATCGAACCGGTTCAGGGTGACGGTGGCTTCCTGCCAGCGGGTGCCGCCTTTATGCAGTCTCTGCGCCGTATCACCCAGCAGCACGGCATTATGCTGATCTGCGATGAAGTGCAGACCGGTTTTGGCCGCACCGGCACGATGTTTGCCTTCCAGCAGTTAGGTATTCAGCCGGATCTGGTCACCGTGGCGAAAAGCCTGGGTGGTGGTCTGCCTATCTCGGGTGTGGTGGGGCGTGCTGCTATGATGGATGCACCGACACCGGGTGGTCTGGGTGGCACCTACGGGGGAAATGCGCTGGCCTGTGCAGCAGCACTGGCGGTGCTGGATCTGCTGGAGCACGATAATTTACTGGAACGTGCGAATCAGCTGGGCGCACAGCTTAATGCTCGTCTGCGTCAACTGGCTGAAAAATATGCCTGCATTGGTGATGTGCGTGGCGTTGGCTTTATGCAGGCGGTGGAAATTCTTGATTTTGAAACCGGTAAGCCCGATGCCGCGCTGACGCAAAAAATCCTCGACAGTGCCTGTCAGGAAGGGCTGCTGCTGATTAAGTGTGGATTACATCGCAATACCGTGCGTTTCCTTGCGCCACTGGTCACCACCGATTCCCAACTGGAAGAGGCGCTGCATATCTTCGATATCGCGCTGGCTCGCGCCACGGGTCGCCTGGGGTAATCGTCTTTCCTCATTGATTTTGCTGGAATAATTACATAACAGTCCCGATGATGCCTGCCAGCGGTAACGCTGGCACAACCAGGGCAAAGCATGCTATACCATCGGGATATCCTGCACAGTTGTTTAACAATGAGGGGTGCTATGAACGGCTTAATGAAATTAGACCGCATCGATATCAACATTCTGGTGCAACTGCAAAAAGATGGCCGTATCAGCAACGTCAATCTGGCAGATGCAGTCGGACTCTCACCCAGCCCCTGCTTGCAGCGCGTAAAGCGCCTTGAACAAGCCGGTTTTATTACCGGTTATGAAGCGCATATTAATCTGACCAAGATCACGGACTCCGTGACGGTGTTTACTGAAGTGACGCTCTCCGGCCACCGCCGCGAAGACTTTATGAAGTTTGAGAATGCGATCCGCGAAGTGGACGAGCTGCTGGAGTGCCACCTGATTACCGGTGGTTACGACTATTTACTGCGCTTTATTACCCGCAGTATTGAACACTACCAGGAAGTGATTGAGAAACTGCTGGATGCCCAAATCGGCATCGACAAGTATTTCAGCTATATCGTGATTAAATCCCCGATCATGAAAAGTACGGTTCCCCTGCGTTCTCTGATTGCTAAACAGAACTCCGTGGAATTTGGTGCTTAAGCCACACTGCGCTGTGCAGGTTTTATTATAGATAGAGCTTGCATAGCCGTTTTCTGCCTAAGATTATTGCAAAAAGTGTGGTTTGATGGTTGACTAAAAAATTCATTCAGGTTTTATTTGGTAATGATGTTGTTAAGTGGTTTTATTTTAATGCTGTATAACAGCCAGGCTTTGTATCCGATCCTGACTGGAAAAGTAGCAGGAATAAGTGAATATGATATAAGTGTACACGCTAAAAGAATGTTCCAGTCAGAAATGTCTACTATCAATAAAGAGAAAAGTATTATCGAAAAGAGGCATTTAAACAGGCGTTTGAATCTTTTAACTATTTCAGGAAGAGATTCATGAAGTTCCATCGTGTTATCTTCGCTGATAATCTGACAGAGGAATATATCAACCGGCCTAAACCCTGCTGCCAGTAACGTCTCTTCATTTACCTTATCCAATTGTCACTTCCTTACCCAAATACTATCGTGACGCAAACTATTCACTAATCCGCTGTTATCCGTCAACTTGGTTTATATTTATTTACATTGCAATCGAAAGTGGTATTTTTTAATGAATGGCAATTAGGTGCATGTAATGAATTTCACGTAACTGAGAGGGGTGTCTCATAACTGAAAAACTCTCCACCTCGCAGTGAATAAACTGAATAACTTACATTATCTACTAATAATAAATATTTCTCTCGCTCAGAACGGTCTTGTTGTTATTTGAATTTGAGTGTGAGATAAAAACGCGCTGTTAAATTTTAACCTCTGTGCAGAACGCTTTTGTCGTTCTGCGGTTTACTATTATCTAAAAAAGGAAGCGATAATGGATATTACCCACTTCAACGGGCAGCGCGACCGTGCCTGGGCTGTGAATATGATTAATCTTGAGGCAGGAAAGTTAACCTCTTTGGCAACAAAGATAGGCGCTTACCATCTTAAGGATGGACTGACACGGTTATCTTTCCTCAAAGAGGTTCAGCAGTTCATAGAGAAACAATTTGCTATTGCACGAACAGCTAAAAGCTCGGAGGCTTTACTTGAACCATTTAAAGCATTACGTGAAGAGAGTGAGCATCTGCAGGAACAAGACCGATCATTACGTTTAAAAATTGCTAAGGTTTATGCCCAGGTAGAAATTGTTCGGGATGAAAATAAAATCGTAGGATACATTATCACTGGTGTCACGTTGATCTTAGGCGTGTTTTCAATAGTTGCAGGCTCATCTCTCTTTGCAACACTCCATCCTGTGGGAATGGTTGCTGGTGCGGTTCTGGTTATTGATGGTTTTAATACAATTTCTAAAGAAATTGTGAGTTCCATCAGTGGGGATAAAAAATATGAAGGTATAGTAGCAGATGAATTTATTTCTATGGCTAAATTTTTAGGGTTTAGTCCAAAAGTAGGGCTTGCGACATACAAAACTATAAGCTTAGCTGCGAACACATTTAATGTTTTCGGGTTGTTGAAAAAGAAAGGGACATTTTCATTGTTTAGGCATATTCCACGTGATTTCTATAGAAATGCTGATAAAATGTCCAGCTCGATGCTTACGATAAAAGTTGTTGGTTTTGGGCTTGAAGCAAAGGCTATTATAGGTGTTATTAATGCTGCTGTAGAAGAATAACTAAATAACTCTGCGCTTGGCCTTCCAGGAAATATACGCTAACCTGGAAGGCATTACTGACCAGATTATCACTTCGCATATCATTACTGTTATTAGTAATGCTTTGAAGTGAAGATCTGGTCCATTTACATACTTTAAAATAAGTAATGTTAAAAATAAAAAGTTAATCCAGATATTTAAAGTGAAACGCGCGGAAAGGCTTCTTACAAGAAAGGAAAAAGACTCCTTTCTGTTCTTGACTGCATTTTGCAACATCATAATCTGCATGGAGTCAAACCCTGCCGCCAACAATGTCTCTTCATTCACCTTATCCATCTGTTACTCCCTTATCCATATCCCACAGTGGCGCAAACTATTTACCAATCACCAACACCCGTCAACCCGCTTTATCTTTATTTACATCCATCGCGTTTAATTATGGCTGCCCCAAAAGTTCATCCGCAGCATAAAATTTCATTTCCCGGGAAAATTCGCGCAGTTTGCGACGCTTTGCTCGGCAGTTTCAGCAACCGTCATCACATCACCGTTTTACAATAAATTTCCCCCCATAACCGGAAGCCACCATGAGCAGCCTGAACATTGCCGACCAACAGTGGCAACAAGATGAATTTGAGATTTCAACCTGCCGTGAACGGCTGGATATTGACTGGATCCATCATCAACTGGCGGAACGCTCTTACTGGGCAAAAGGCCAGCCGAGGGCTAAGACCGAGCGTGCCATAGCCGGTGCGCTGCCGTTTGGCCTCTATTATCAGCAGCAGCAGATTGGCTTTGCTCGCTTAATTACCGATTACACCCGCTTTGGCTGGCTGTGCGATGTCATTATCGATGACCGCTGGCGTGGTCGCGGTTTAGGTAGCTGGCTGGCGATCTGTGTACGTGAACACCCGGAACTACAAACGGTCCACCGCTGGATGCTCTCGACCAATGATGCTCACGCAATCTACCAGCGGCTCGGCTGGCGCGTGGTGCAGGAACCACACAAGTTGATGGAATTCCCTCTCTCCTGATTTGGAGCTTTACTCACCATGGGCTACCGCGTTGGCGTTGATATAGGCGGATCGTTTACCGATTTCGCCGTGCTGGATCAGCACACAAACCAGATCCACACCCTGAAAGTCCTGTCACGGCCAGACCAGCCAGGCAGTGAAATTCTTACCGGTCTACAGCAGCTTCACCAGCGGGATAACATCGATCCGCAGCAAATTGACTACTTCACCCACGGCACCACAGTGGGCATCAATGCGGTGATCCAACGGCGCGGCGTGAAGTTGGCGCTGTTTGCCACCGAGGGATTCTGCGATGTGCTGGAGCTGGCACGGCTGAAAATCCCCCATATTCACGATCTCTTCTCACGACGCCCATTACCGCTGATTAGCCGCGATCGGGTCTTTGCGATTGAGGAACGGACCGATCGTGATGGCCGGGTATTACAGCCGGTCAATCGTGCCAGCGTGCTGGCGGCTATTGACGCAGCGCGGGCCGCAGGCTGTCAGGGGATCGTGGTTTCATTACTGCACAGCTACCGAAATGGTGAAAATGAGGCGGCAGTTAAAGCGATCATTACTGAAGCTGCGCCTGAGTTTTTGACGTCGTGCTCTTCCGAGATCTGGCCAATCATCCGTGAATATGAACGTACCATCACGGCAGTGATCAATGCGTATGTACAGCCGATGGTCATTAACTATCTGGAGAAATTTGAGCAGGCGCTGTCCACCATGGGCGTTAAGCCGCCACCGCGTATTACCAAATCTAATGGCGGGGTGATGGGGGTGGAGCAGGCGAAGCGCGAGTGCGTGCAGATGGTGCTATCTGGCACGGCATCCGGCGTAATTGGGGCCAGTTACATCGCTACTCACTGCGGTTTCGACAAAATCCTTAGCCTGGACATTGGCGGCACCAGTGCCGATGTCGCGGTGATTGTGGAGGGACACGTTGCCCAGGGCAATGGCGAAATTATCGGTGACTTCCCCATTTACATCCCTTCCGTAGCCGTCACTTCAGTCGGGCAGGGGGGCGGCTCGCTGGCATGGATCGACGGCCAGGGCGTATTACAAATGGGCCCCGACAGTGCGGGGTCGCTGCCTGGGCCGGTCTGCTTCCGTCGTGGCGGCACCCAGCCTACCGCAACCGATGCTTTTGCTGCCTGCGGTATGATCGGCCATGGTGACCTGGGCTACAACGCCGTGCAGGTGGACGTTGCAGCCGCTCGTGCTGCCTGGCAGCCACTGGCCGATGCGTTGCACATCTCCGTTGAAGAGACGGCAGAAACGGCGATCCAGCTGGCTATTTCGGGGATGTATGGTGACACCAGTGGCCTGCTTTCTCGCTTTGGTCTTGATCCGCGCGAATTCTGGTTCCTGGCCTTTGGAGGCGCAGGGCCAATGATGGGCTGCTTCCTTGCGCGAGAGCTGAACATGAAAGGGGTCATCGTGCCGCCTACGCCTGGCGTGCTCTCCGCGCTGGGTGGCCTGGTGGCCGATATTCGTAATGATTTTATTCGCACGCTCTACAGTGACCTCGATCTGCGTTTGGCCGATAAACTCGCCACCGAAGCGGAAGCCCTGAGTCAGCGCGCCCGGCAGTGGTTAGCTCACGAACACGGTGCGCTACCCGCCACTTTGCTGTTCAGTGCCGATATGCGCTATCGCGGCCAGTCGTTTGAAATTGAAGTTCCGTTGCAACTCTCCTGGCTGCATCAGGCTGATGTCGGTGCTATCCATGCCGCTTTCGATAGCCAGCATCAGCAACTGTTTGGACACTGTGATGCGGACGCAGCGGTGCAGATGATCAACCTGCGCCTGGTGATCACTTCACCCACGGCGAAACCGCAGCTCAATCGTCTGCCGCCCGCCAGTGGCGCGGTAGAGGTGGTCAAATATGCTCAGGCCTGGATCGATGGCGCGACACATCAGGTCCCGGTGATTGCCCGCCATACGCTACGCGCCGGGCACCACATACCTGGCCCGGCTATTATCGCCCAGGATGACTGTACCACCTGTGTTCCACCGGCCATGGAGGTCAATGTCGACCACTTTGGCAACCTGCTGATCACCCATGTGGAGGGGGAATAAGATGGCGATTGACGGACGTAACCTGCAAATCCTGGCAAACTACTGCGCTGCGGCGGCTGATGCCATGGCCTTCACCCTGATGCGTACTGCCCACTCTACCTTTGTGAAAGAGACGGAAGATTTCTCCTGCCAGATTGTCAGCCGTGACGGGATGGCCTTTGCCTCTCCGCGCAGTTTTGGCGCGCCCTGGTACAGTGGCATCGACTATGCGCCGGTTCTGGCGTTAATCGAAGATTATGCTGAAGGGGATATCTGCATAACCAACGACAGCTACGCCGGTAATGTCGCGACGCACTCGCCGGATATTCATATCTGGAAGCCGGTCTTCTGGCAGGGGGAAATTGTCTGCTTCGTGGTAGGGCATATTCACAATACTGACGTAGGTGGCGCTGTGCCTGCGTCACTTTCACGTTCGCTCAGCGAAATTGTGCAGGAGGGCATTCGCATACCGCCGCTGAAAATCATGCGCGGTGGCGAGCTGAACGAAGATGTTGCGCGGATTATGCGCCTCAATGTGCGCGTGCCGGATCAGAACTGGGGTGATTTCAAAGCGCAAATTGCCTCGGTCAACGTGGGTGAGCGCAAAATTCATGACATCATCAAACGCTTTGGCCTTCGCGACTTTGTGGCGGGCATTGAAGGCATTCTGGACTACGCCGAACGTCAGGCGTGCAGCATTATTGCCTCCATTCCCGACGGTGAATACTTCTACGCGGATTATGCCGATGAAGATGGCGAAGGGGGTTATCCCTGCCGGGTCGCGATCACGCTGCGGGTGCAGGGAGAGACGCTGGAGCTGGATTATACCGGTAGCGATCCGCAGTTAGCGTCTTCGCTGAATATGCCAACCGGTGGGCGCGAACGGCATCCGTTGGCGCTGGTCGGCGTCACTTATGTTCTCTCGACGCTGGATCGTAACCTGCTGCTGAACGCCGGTACGCTACGGCCAACGCGCGCCATTTTACCACCGGGCACCATTATGAACTGCGAAGCGCCTGCCGCTGTTGGCATGCGTTCGTTGACCTGTGCGCTGTCACAGATTGCGACGATTGGCGTTTTTTCGCTGGCGATGCCTGACCGGCTACCCGCCAATTCGCCGGGGGGTAACTCCATTATGAACATCCGCACCAGCGACAGTCGCAATCGTAGCGTGGTGGCCTCTCTTGGACCGGTTGGCGGAGGGGCCGGGGGGACGCCGCGGCACGATGGGCCAGACGGTTCTGGTGGGCTCTCTGCGTTTCTGAAAAATACCCCGGTTGAGATAAACGAAGCTGAAGTGCCGATTCGTTTTCATCGCTATGGCCTGAAGTCCGACAGCGCGGGTGCCGGACGTTATCGCGGTGGTCTGGCAACCCAGATGATATTTGAAGTGTTTGCCCCGGAAACGGTGATTACTGCGCGGAACCGCAATCGCTCGGTGTTTGCTTCTGCGGGAGTACTGGGTGGACGCGCGGGAGGATTATCGCACTTTCGTACCCACCGTCAGGGGAAGGTGATTGAACACGGTAATACCGATGTGATTCGTTGCCAGCCGGGAGACGTGGTCGAAGTGTGTGGGCCGGGCGCAGGGGGATATGGTGACCCGGCACGGCGCGATATTCAGGCAGTATTGCAAGATGTGCGCTGTGGTTTCATTACGGTGCGCGCCGCGCGTGAACAGTATGGTGTGGTGATTATCGATGGACAAGTCGATGACGCTGCCAGTACAGCATTGCGTGCGGAGATGCCTGCCAGTCAGGGCCATTTTGATAAAGGGACGGCACGTGAGGCCTTTGAAGCGCTATGGACGCCGCAGCGCTATGAACATTTAACGGCGTTTCTTGCGGCCGCGCCGATCAGTTGGCGACATTATCTGAAAACACAGGTGTTTCAGGCGGTTGAAGCCAGTGGTGAGGAGGCTGATATGGGCAAAATATTCCGCACATTGCGGGACAAGTTCCCCGACCTGATGGCGGGTTAGCCAGAAAACAGCCCCGGTCTGTGCCGGGGCTGTGCGTTCAGCGCGAAGTCTTATTCGCCGAAGAACCAGTAACCGCTGTTGACCAGCCCGGCCAACTGCGCCAGTACGGCGGGATCATCCAGCGCATCGCCGAAATCTTCCAGCGTCAGCTCCTGATGATGAGCCAGTGCCGCGAGGAATTCCGGGCGCTGGGAAGTGAGCTGTTCACCGTTGATATAGACCGCGTTGCCGATGGTCAGCACGCGCAAGCCGCCGAGGCGGGTGAGCGCATCACCCTGCTGTAGCGCATCATAAATCTCATCCGGCTGATACGGCGGTTCTGGTGGTGCCAGATCCAGCTCGTGGCGCGTCTGCGAAATAAACTCACCGAACCAGCGATCAAACTGCTCTGGCTGTTGAATCACATCCAGCATGGTTTGACGAATGCCTTCAATCTCCTGTGGCAGGATCTGTGACGGGCAGTCGCGTGCTGGCACATCAGGATCGCTGAAGCGGTAGCTGCCTAGCTCATTGGCCAGCGCATAGTCGGCGAAGCTGCTGATCAGCTCGCGACCACTTGGCGCGCGGAACCCCACAGAGTAGTTGATGGCGTTTTCCAGCGAGTAGCCTTCGTGCGGGAACCCAGGTGGAATATAGAGGATATCGCCCGGTTCCATCTCTTCGTCGATGATGGCGTCGAAGGGTTCAACTTGCAGCAAATCCGGGTGAGGGCAGTGTTGCTTCATCGGGATTTTCTCCCCCACGCGCCAGCGGCGGCGGCCGGTGCCCTGTACGATAAACACATCATACTGGTCGAGGTGTGGCCCAACGCCACCGCCCGGAGGGGCAAAGGAGATCATCAGATCATCGGTACGCCAGTCTGGCAGCGCACGGAACGGGCGCATCAGTGCCGCAGAAGGCTCATGCCAGTGGTTAACCGCCTGCACCAGCAGTGACCAGTTGGATTCGCCGAGATGGTCGTAGCTCTCGAATGGGCCGTGTGCAACCTGCCATTTGCCATTGTTATGGCTGACCAGGCGGCTATCCACTTCGTTTTCCATGGCCAGGCCGGCCAGCTCATCAGGCGAAATAGGATCGATGAAATTTTTAAAACCACGTTTCAACACTACCGGGCGTTTTTGCCAATAGCGTTCAATAAATTCAGGCCAGTTTAGATCGAGCTGATAGTCCATACCGCTGTTCCACTCAGGAAGACACAAGGAGCCAAGTATAACAGCCTGCGGGCGATTCTACTCGCGACGATGTTCCACTTCCTGGCGATGAAACACCACTTCCATGCGTGCACCGCCTAGCGGGCTGGAAGATGCGGTGACTTTGCCATCGTACTGCTCGAGGATGTCGCGGACCACGGCCAGACCCAGTCCCTGGCCAGGACGCAGGGTATCGGCACGTTGTCCACGCACGAAGATTAAATCGCGTTTGCTTTCAGGGATGCCTGGGCCGTCGTCGTCAATAAAGAGATGCAGGGCATGTTCCGTTTCACGCGCACTGACCTCAATAAATTCCAGGCAATATTTGCAGGCGTTATCCAGCACGTTACCCAGCACTTCCATAAAGTCGTTTTGGTCGCCCATAAAGGTCAGTTCAGGGGAAATATCCAGGCTGATGGAGACCCCTTTACGCTGATAAACTTTGTTTAGCGCGGAACACAGGCTGTCGAGCAGCGCAGAGACGGAGTGGAGATCGCGCTGTAACGGGTTGTGATCGGCCTGCATACTGGCACGGTGCAGGTAATAGCCAATTTGTTGCGAGATACGGCTGATCTGCTCCAGCATCACCGGCTCGGCCTGTTCGATCGTCAGCTGCTTGCCGTTTCGCAGGGAACGTAGCGTACTCTGTAACACGGCCAGAGGCGTTTTCAGACTGTGCGTCAGATCGGCTAACGTGGTGCGATAGCGCGTATACCGCTGGCGCTCATTGCCGAGCAGGAGATTAAGGTTACGGACCAGACTGCGCAGTTCTTGCGGTGGATTATCGTCCAGGCTTTCGCGCTGGTTGGTTTCCAACTCGCGCACCTGTGCCGTTAACAGGCCAATCGGACGCAGACTCCACTGCGCGGCAAGCCACAGCAGCGGAATAATCAGCAACAGGTTGGCGGCCAGCACATAGCTGAACCATGACCACACCACGTCGGAGTGTTGTAGCTCCTGTGGGATGGAGTCCACCACCACAATGGTTAAAGCGGGCAGGTTTGTGGTGGCATCATAGCGGTTGACCGCCACGGAGTGGGTAAAGGTATCGTTGTTATTGCTGTCAATAGCATGGATACGCTGCTGTGCGGCTTCGTTATTGCCGATGGCGACAACGCTGGTACGATTGTTGGTATCAATTTCGTAGAAGTCAGGTTTCAGCAGCCATTCACGTTTAATTTTATTACGAATCTGCGGCACATCGCGCTGCTGCCACAGTAAGCGACCGTGCTCATCGTAAATAAATACCAGCGTAGGAAAGTTGAGCGTCATCCGCTCCGGCTGGGCAATCGTCAGGCGGTTATCCTGCCATTGTGCGAGGGTGTAAAACAGGTTGCTTTCACCCCGCATGACGCGATAGGCGTTTTTATCAAAGCTGACCACATAGCCAACCACGGCCACCATGCCGTAGGAGAGTGAGAGAAACAGCACGATAGCAGCGCACGCCAGCAAAAAGCGGGCGCGCAGTGAAAATGGACCTTTGATCTTAAGTGCGGTCATATTACCCGTTTAAATCGAAGCGATAACCTTGACCACGCACTGTAGTGATAACTTCAAAGGTATGCAACGCCTGGATTTTTTTCCGCAGACGGCCCATTAATACGTCAATGGTGTGGCTTTCACGCAGTTCCGCATCCGGGTAAAGCTGGAGCATCAGTGAGTCTTTGCTCACGACCTTGCCTGCGTTGCGAATCAGGGTTTCTACGATGGTGTATTCAAAGGCGGTGAGCTTCACTGGCTCATCGTGAATAGTGAGTTCACGCCGCGAGAGATCAACCTGAAACGGCGTCATCGCAATAATCTGTGAGGCATGCCCACTGTTGCGACGCATCAATGCCTGCAAACGTGCGGCAACTTCCTCAATGTGAAACGGTTTTGTGACGTAGTCATCGGCACCGGCTTCCAGCGCTTCGACTTTCGCCTGCCAGCCTTCACGTGCAGTCAGGACAAGAATGGGCTGCCGGACATCTTCACTGCGCCAGCGGCGAATCAGTGTCATGCCGTCTTCATCCGGTAAACCTAAGTCGACCAGGACAATATCCGGCAGGTGCTCACGCAGAAAATAATCGGCTTCTTTGGCGTCTTCGGCAGCATCAACCTGATGGCCCATTTCACGCAGTTGCACGGAGAGGTGGTGGCGCAACAGGGCATTGTCTTCCACGACCAAAACACGCATATATGATCCTTAACTAACGAAACGATGAAGTATGAAAGGGAAAGTATAGGTGATGGCGGCTAAACAGCAGGTTAACGCAGACCGGAGGCCCGGTCTGCGAGAGGGTACTTACTTCAGGTCGTCAACCAGTTGGATGGCGCGTCCCAGATAGTTGGCGGGTGTCATCTGCTTCAGACGCACTTTCTCTTCTTCTGGCAGCGCCAGGCTGTCGATAAATGCCTGCATACCCGCAGCGTCAACACGCTTACCGCGCGTCAGCTCTTTCAGCTTCTCGTAAGGTTTTTCAATGCCATAACGGCGCATAACGGTCTGGATTGGCTCCGCCAGGACTTCCCAGTTCTGGTCCAGCTCATCCAGCAGACGTGCGCGGTTAACTTCCAGCTTGGAGATGCCTTTCAGCGTTGCCTGATAGGCAATCAGGGCATAGCCCACGCCAACACCCAGGTTACGCAGTACGGTGGAGTCGGTCAGGTCACGCTGCCAGCGTGAAACAGGCAGCTTGCTCGCCAGATGCTGCAACACAGCGTTAGCCAGGCCCAGGTTGCCCTCGGAGTTTTCGAAGTCAATCGGGTTAACTTTGTGCGGCATGGTAGAAGAGCCGATTTCGCCCGCAATCGTCTTCTGCTTGAAGTGATTGAGTGCAATATAACCCCAGATATCACGATCGAAATCGATCAGGATAGTGTTGAAACGCGCGATGCAGTCAAACAGCTCTGCGATGTAGTCATGCGGCTCAATCTGTGTGGTGTACGGGTTCCAGGTGATGCCCAGTGAGGTAACGAAAGCTTCGCTCAGCTGGTGCCAGTCAACTTCCGGGTAAGCAGAGATGTGGGCATTGTAGTTACCTACGGCGCCATTGATTTTACCCAGCACTTCGATGTTGCCGAGCTGGCGCAGTTGGCGCTCCAGACGGTACGCCACGTTTGCCATCTCTTTGCCCATGGTTGATGGGGTAGCGGGCTGACCGTGGGTACGGCACAGCAGAGGAATATCGCGGTATTCCTGTGCCAGCGCTTTCACGGCATCAATGATCTGCTTCCAGTAAGGCAGAATCACATCGCGGCGCGCGGTGTTCAGCATCAAGGCATGAGACAGGTTATTGATATCTTCTGAAGTACAAGCGAAGTGAATGAACTCAGAAACCGCGTGCAGGGCAGCGACGTCAGCCACTTTTTCCTTCAGGAAATACTCAACCGCTTTCACATCGTGGTTGGTGGTGCGTTCAATGGTTTTGATGCGTGCGGCATCTTCTTCACTGAAGTTGGCGACAATTGCATCAAGGAAAGCGTTTGCGTCAGCGTCAAAAGCAGGAACTTCCTTGATCTCTGCGGTCGCGGCCAGTTTTTGTAACCAGCGAACTTCCACCTCAACGCGGAATTTCAGCAGACCAAATTCGCTGAAGATAGCGCGTAGTGGGCTGACTTTGTCGCCGTAACGACCATCGACTGGTGAGACGGCGGTCAGAGAGGATAATTCCATCAGTGCAACTCCTGAATCATTTAGCAAAGCGTGAATGCCGCGCCAGCTTAGTACGCTGGCGGCAGGCGGGATAAAAGGTTATTCGCTTCACGCAGTAGCTGTTTGCGTGCAAGCATCAGCTGCAGGCGGCCACCGCCAACCTGCTGCCATAATACGGCAGAACGTATGCCCGCCAACAGCGTGGCGCGCACCCGGCTCTGGACCTGGGTGTTCTGTAAAACGGCGGGGGAGCCAGTGACCTGGATACGCGGCCCAAGGGGGCTAATCACATCAACGTAAATCCCCGCCATTGCGCTGGTAATGGTATCTGATTCCAGCTCGTAATGCGCCAGTTGACGATCTAACTGGCCGATGCGCTGTGCCAGGGTGTTTAGCGCGGTTTTGTTGGCATTCAGTTTGCGCTCCAGCACCATCAGGCTGAGGGTATAACGCGTCAGTTCCGCGCCTACTCCCTGCCGGGTCGCACTGTTCAACACCGCAACCAGCGTTTCGAGGCCAAGCCGTAAATTCGCTTCCTGGTTGCCGTACACAGCCAGTACGGAAGTGGGGCTAAGATCAAGCAGACTACGCAGCGAGGTGGTGAACGCTTCGGGTTGGCACTGCCCCTGATGCGCTAACTGCTGCGTCAGGTGTGCGGCCTGGCAAATACCTGCCAGTGCCAGCGTAATCTCATAGTAGTTCTTAGCCACGATTATTCCTTTATACGGGGAGCAACAACGTTACTGCGCCACTAACGGCAAGCGTTCTTCAATCACGCCGCCACCAAGGCACACTTCGCCGAGGTAGAACACGGCAGACTGGCCTGGTGTCACTGCGGCGACCGGATCGGTAAAACGCACTTCAATGCGGCCATCAGCCAGCGGGGCTACGGTGCAAGGAATATCGGTCTGACGGTAGCGGGTTTTCACGGTACAGGTGAAGGGTGCGGTAATGTCAGCACGATCAACCCAGTGAAGCTGCCCGGCGACCAATCCTACGGACATCAGGCGCGGGTGTTCGCCCCCCTGAGCCACAATCAGACGGTTGCGTTCAACGTCTTTGTCGACCACGTACCATGGATCGTCTTTGCTCTCTTTGAGACCGCCAATGCCCAGACCTTTACGTTGGCCCAGCGTGTGGTACATCAGACCCTGATGCTCACCCACAACCTGACCATCGACGGTTTCGATGACGCCGGGTTGTGCTGGCAGATAGCGGCCGAGGAAGTCACGGAACTTACGCTCACCAATGAAGCAGATGCCGGTAGAGTCTTTTTTCTTCGCGGTGATCAAATCCAGCTGTTCAGCGATGCGGCGAACCTCGGGTTTTTCCAGCTCGCCCACCGGGAACAGGCTCTGCGCGACCTGCTCATGGCTGAGGGTGTAGAGGAAATAACTTTGGTCTTTATTGCCATCTAACCCGCGCAGCAGGTGGCTGCGACCGTCAATATCCTGGCGACGCACGTAGTGGCCGGTGGCAATGAAGTCGGCACCGAGATCTTCCGCCGCGAATTCCAGAAACGCTTTGAATTTGATCTCTTTGTTACACAGGATATCGGGGTTAGGCGTGCGGCCCGCTTTGTACTCTTCCAGGAAGTGTTCAAACACGTTATCCCAGTACTCGGCGGCAAAATTGACTTTATGGAGCTTGATCCCCAGTTTGTCACAGACAGCCTGTGCATCAGACAGATCTTCAGCTGCGGTACAATACTCCTCGCCGTCGTCTTCCTCCCAGTTCTTCATGAACAGGCCTTCAACCTGATAACCCTGCTGTTGCAGTAACCAGGCGGAAACGGAAGAATCGACGCCGCCGGACATACCGACGATCACTTTTTTCTGGCTGTTGTCAGACATGACTTTAACTCACTAGCGATAAAAACAGGCGGCGTATTCTATCACGCCTGTCCCTGTTGCGCACCTTGCGCAAACGGCCACTGAAAGGCACTCAACAACGTTAACGGATAACGCACATTTTGCTGCCATAAGCGGACACTTTCGGCGACCAGCGGCGAACGGAGGTTATCTGCATGGATAATCTGTTCCGGTGTCAGCCACCAGCAGCGGTCTATATCGCTGTCTTGCGGCTGGGTAACCGCTTTTTCTGTTAACTCCAGCGCGAACAAGAAGCGCAGAAACGGGGTGTTATCCGGGGCGATCCACTGTTGAACACCGAGGAAATACTGCATTTCGGCATGAATTCCGGTCTCTTCATACAGCTCGCGCTGCGCAGCCTGTTGCACGGTTTCTTCGGCTTCGAGGTGGCCAGCAGGCTGATTGAGCGTGGGGCGGCCGTTAACTCGCTCTTCTACCACCAGTAATTCACCCTGTGCTGCGACGATACATGCGACGGTAACATGAGGTTTGAACATCGAATCTCCCGTTAAGTTAACCTGCGGTTATGTGTTGCTGAACCCGTTAGGCGGTGATTTCGCACCATTCACCCGATGCTAACTGCCCTAAGGTATGCTCCCCCATTGCGTAGCGGATCAGGCGCAAGGTGGGGAAACCAATATGCGCCGTCATGCGGCGAACCTGACGGTTTCTGCCTTCAAATAGCGTGATCTTTAGCCACTGAGTGGGAATGTTTTTGCGCTCACGAATCGGGGGATTGCGCGGCCACAGCCACGTTGGCTCGTCGACCGCCTCCACCCCGGCCGGGAGGGTCGGGCCATCATTAAGGGTGACGCCAGCCCGCAATTGTGCCAGATCGGCTTCCTGCGGCTGGCCTTCCACCTGAACAAAATAAATTTTGCCGGTGCGTTTGCCTGGTTGGGTCAGTGCGGCCTGGAGCTGGCCGTCATTGGTCAATACCATCAACCCTTCGCTGTCGCGATCGAGCCGACCTGCCGCATACACATCCGCCACGGGAACAAAATCCTTCAGCGTTTGACGGCCTGCTTCATCGCTAAATTGCGGCAAAACATCAAAAGGTTTGTTAAAGAGTATGACGCGGCGAGGCCCGCGCGCGCGTTCCGGGCGGCGTGCGGGGCGGCTGAATCGTTTATCCTGGTGATTTCGTTGAGAAGTTTTTCGCATGGTCTTTGCAGTCAGTCACAATTGGCGCATTATAGCGCGAAATTGCGATGATTGGCGTGGCGACAATATTCGAGTAGTATTGAGCCGCATCTTACAAATCATTAACAAAAAAGCGCTCGAAGGAGAGGTTAATGGAAAGCAAAGTAGTTGTTCCGGCAGAAGGTCAGAAAATCACCCTCAATCAGGGAAAACTGGTAGTACCGAATAACCCAATCATCCCTTTCATTGAAGGTGACGGCATCGGAGTTGATGTTTCTCCTGTGATGCTGAAAGTCGTCGACGCTGCTGTGAAGAAAGCCTACAACGGTGAGCGAAAAATTTCCTGGATGGAAATCTACACGGGTGAGAAATCCGTTGAACTGTACGGCCAGGACGTATGGTTACCGCAGGAAACCCTCGATTTAATCAAAGAATACCGCGTTGCCATCAAAGGCCCACTGACCACGCCGGTCGGCGGCGGTATTCGTTCTCTGAACGTTGCTCTGCGCCAGGAACTGGACCTGTACGTCTGCCTGCGCCCAGTACGTTACTACAAAGGCACCCCAAGCCCGGTTAAGCGTCCAGAAGATACCGATATGGTGATCTTCCGTGAGAACTCAGAAGATATCTACGCGGGTATCGAGTGGAAAGCCGGTTCTGCTGAAGCAGACAAAGTGATCAAGTTCCTGCGCGAAGAGATGGGCGTGAAGAAAATTCGCTTCCCTGAGCAGTGTGGTATCGGTGTTAAGCCGTGTTCAGAAGAGGGCACTAAGCGTCTGGTGCGTGCTGCTGTTGAGTACACCATCACCAACGATCGTGACTCACTGACCCTGGTTCACAAAGGCAACATCATGAAGTTCACCGAAGGTTCTTTCAAAGACTGGGGCTACCAGGTTGTGAAAGAAGAGTTCGGCGGCGAGCTGATTGATGGCGGCCCATGGCAGAAATTTAAAAACCCGAACACCGGTAAAGAGATCATCGTTAAAGATGTGATCGCCGATGCCTTCCTGCAGCAGATCCTGCTGCGTCCAGCTGAATACGACGTTATCGCCTGTATGAACCTGAACGGTGACTACATCTCTGATGCCCTGGCGGCACAGGTTGGCGGTATCGGTATCGCACCAGGCGCTAACATCGGTGACGAATGTGCACTGTTCGAAGCGACCCACGGTACTGCACCTAAGTATGCTGGTCAGGATAAAGTGAACCCAGGTTCCGTTATCCTGTCTGCAGAAATGATGCTGCGTCATCTGGAGTGGTTCGAAGCGGCCGACCTGATCGTTAAAGGTATGGAAGGCGCAATCGCGGCTAAAACCGTAACCTACGACTTCGAACGTCTGATGGACGGCGCTAAGCTGTTGAAATCTTCTGAGTTTGGTGACGCGATTATCGCGAACATGTAAGACTCGGTAAGATGAGAACCCCGGTCGCCCTCTGGGCGGTCGGGGTTTTTTATTGCCTGAGCGACCAGAATTACCTTCGATCTGACTGGTGAATAAATCTATGCACAGAAGTGGCATGGATGACGATTTTGAGTCTATCCACGACACGCAGGATTGATGCCCCGACATGAATCTAAGGAAAATTTACCCCAGATGGCGAAATTGACGCTGGGCTGAATCTGGCAGGCGCTACCTTAAAGCACGCACCGAATCCCGTTCTACCCACTGGCTGCGCAGGAGAGGGCGGGGTTCTGGTTTTTCTCCTGCCAGCATACTGCGCAACTGCGTGATAGCCTGTTCGACCATGGCCGCCATCGGCACTTGCACGGTGCTAAGCGGCGGGTGGAACCACTGTGCGAGGGGAATATCATCAAACCCCATCAAAGAGACATCCTCCGGGATCTGTTTTCCTGCCGAACGCAGCGCCTGCGCGGCACCCATCGCCATATCATCATTACTGGCCACCAGGGCGGTAAACACCACCTTTCTGGCCAATATTTCGCTGGCTGCACGTTGTCCACTGGCTGGGGTCCAGTCACCTTCGGCGACGAGCTGTGCATTCAACGTCAACCCTTGTGCCTGCAAAGCGGAAAGATAACCCTGCCAGCGGCTATCGCCGGTAGGGGAATGGGACATGCCGCGGATAAAGGCGATGCTTTTATGCCCGCGTGCAATCAGTGCGCTCACCGCAGCATGTGCATCCGCCTGATGATCAATACATACAGCCAGTTCAGGATGCTGCACCAACTGGCGATTAAGCACCACCAGTGGCTGATTGAGCTGCGGGATCAGGGCATCTATCTGCGCGACGTCGAGATAACGGGGGTAGAGAATCATCGCATCACAGCGCATATCTGCCAGAAACTGAATGGCTTCGCGCTCCTGCTCCGCACTGTGTTTGCCGTCTGCCAGCATCAGCTGTGAACCTGACTGCTCGGTGAGGATCGCAGCCTGATAGAGCAATTCACTGAAGAATGGCCCGTGATACAGGGTATTTGGTGCCATTAAACCAATGCTGTGTGAGCGCTGCGTAGCCAGGTTGCGCGCCACCAGATTAGGCCGATAACCCAGCGCTGCAATCGCCTGTAAGACTTTATCCCGCACCGGTTTAGAGACATAACTGTGTCCGGCCAACACCCGGGAGACCGTGGCTTTTGACACGCCTGCACGTAAGGCCACCTCTCGCATTGTTACCATGTTTCACCTGCCTGGCTGGATCACCGCTGAGCTACGGATAGTAAGCATAAGCCTAATTAAATACGCTTTCTGGGTAAATGGATTTTTTTCGTCATCTTTGCAGCAATATGAAACCGGTATCACATTTTTCCTGGTTTTATTATGACAGTGCAGGTAGCTGATTGCGGAAGGGATCACAAAAGAACAAAGATTAATCTGTAACCGGTTGCAGGTTGCGGCAGTGATGCGCTAATAGTTAAAAAAACAGGAGGTGAGTCATGGTGAAAATTTTATTGTGTTGCTCTGCCGGAATGTCCACCAGTATGGTGGTGCAGAAAATGGAAAAGTACGCTCAACAAGCTGATTTAAAAGCTGAAATACTGGCTGTTTCACTTGAAGAGTTCCGCGATACCTTACCGAGATTCGACTGCTGTTTACTGGGTCCGCAGATCAAATACAAACTGGCGGAATTTAAACAGGTTGCGAGTGAGTTAAATATTCCGGTGGATGTTATTAATCCGATGGATTACGGCATGTTAAACGGTGAGAAGATATTTAAGTCCGCGCTTTCGTTAATTGCCGCCAATAAGGGGGCGGTATGAGCAGCTTCGCGGACAGCTTATTTGGCGTGATAGAAAATCGTATCAGCCCGGTGGCTGCCCGCTTATCCAGCCAGCGTCATGTGGTGGCAATAAAAGATGGTTTTATTGCCTCGATGCCCTTTCTCATCGTCGGTTCGTTCATGCTGTTGTTTTCACACCCGCCATTCAGCGCCGACAGCCAGTGGGCTTTTGCCCAGTGGTGGTTAGGCATCGTGAAAGCCCACAACGAAACCCTGATGATGCCCTACAACATGACGATGGGCATTATGTCGGTGTTTATCACCGGGGCGATTGCCTATAACCTGGCGCAGAGTTACAAACTCAACGGCCTGATGGCGGCGCTGCTGGCCGTCATGTCATTTTTGCTGGTCGCCGCGCCGCAACAGGGGGGCACGCTCTCTGCTGCTTCGCTCGGAGGGGAAGGGATCTTCACCGCCATTCTGATCAGCCTGTATGCCACCGAAGTGATGCATCTGCTGCATAAATACCATATTGGGTTCCGCCTGCCTGAGCAGGTTCCGCCCAAGATCCGTCAGTCTTTCGACCTGCTGATCCCGATTATGGTGATGTTCCTGACGCTGTTTCCACTCAGTCTGTGGATGCAAAGTCAATTTGGTCTGCTGATCCCACAGGCCATCATGGCACTGTTCGCGCCAGTGATTTCCGCCGCGGATTCGCTACCCGCAGTACTGTTGGCGGTGCTGTTGTGTCACCTGCTGTGGTTTGCGGGTATTCACGGCGCGGCGATTGTCGGCGGCATTTTACAGGCGTTCTGGTTGAGTAATTTGGGGCTGAACCAGGCGGCGCTCAACAACGGTGAAACGGTCACTAAAATATTCATCGAACCTTTCTGGCAGTTCTTTATCACGGTGGGCGGTTCGGGGGCTACGTTGGGTCTGGTGCTGCTTTATCTGCGTAGTCGCTCAGCGCACCTGCGGGCGATTGGTCGCCTCGGTCTGGTACCGGGGATGTTCAATATTAATGAACCGGTCATCTTTGGTTCGCCCGTGGTGATGAACCCGCTGCTGTTTATTCCCTTTATTACGACTCCGCTCATCAATGCGGTGATCGCCTGGACCGCAACCCGCACCGGGCTGATTAATCACGTTATTTCGCTGGCTCCCTGGACGACACCGGGGCCAATTGGTGCCGCCTGGTCTACCGGTTGGGACCTGCGGGCAGTGGTGTTGGTGCTGTTTTTAATCGGCTTATCGGCCCTGATTTATTACCCGTTTTTCAAAATGTACGAACGCCAGTTGCTACAGCAAGAGGTGGATATGGCGGCTGAGAACGTCGCGGAACAGGAGGCTTGATGATGCAAACCGAAGAGATGGAAAGCACCGTGATGATGTTAATCATCCATGCCGGAGAGGCCCGTTCGGCTGCGATGCAGGCGTTGCAAGCGGCGCGGGAGGCCAACTGGCAGCAGGCGGATGATCTGCTGCAACAGGCGTCAGTTGCCTCGCGCGAAGCCCACAAAATACAGACCAGCCTGATCGGTGCCGATGAAGGCAGCGGTAAAATCCCGGTCAATTTGATTCTGGTCCATGCGCAGGACCATCTGATGAATGCGATGTTATGTCGTGATCTGGTGGAAGAGCTGATCTACCTGCATCGCCAACTGCGGTCGCTACACACTGCTCACTCACACTAATTTCTGATCGTTTAAGCAAAACAAGGTGGAATTATGTCACAACAGTTTCCCGAAGATTTCCTCTGGGGTGGAGCGGTTGCAGCCCATCAAGTTGAAGGCGGCTGGCAGGAGGGCGGAAAAGGTCCCAGCATTGTCGATGTGCTCACCGGAGGCGCGCACGGTGTCGATCGTGAAATTACCGATGGCGTCCTGCCTGGCAAACACTACCCGAATCACGTCGCGACCGATTTTTATCATCATTTCCCACAAGATATTGCCCTGTTTGCCGAGATGGGCTTTCGCTGTTTCCGTACCTCGATCGCCTGGACGCGCATTTTCCCCAATGGCGATGAAACTGAGCCTAATGAAGAGGGCCTGCACTTTTATGATGCGATGTTCGACGAGCTGCGTGAGCACCGGATTGAACCGGTGATCACGCTGTCGCACTTCGAAATGCCGTTGCACCTGGTTAAACAGTACGGTGGCTGGCGCAATCGTGCGCTGATTGACCTGTTTGTGCGCTACAGCGAAGTGGTGCTGGAGCGCTACAAGCACAAGGTCAAATACTGGATGACCTTCAATGAGATCAACAACCAGCGCAACTGGCGCAAACCGTTATATGGCTACAGTAACTCCGGCGTAATCTTTACCGAGTTTGAAAAGCCAGAAGAGGTGATGTACCAGGTTCTGCATCATCAATTTGTAGCTAGCGCCCAGGTGGTGGCATTAGGGCGCAAAATAAACCCTGAGTTCAAAATCGGCTGTATGCTGGCGATGGTGCCGCTCTATCCTTGGTCTTGCGATCCCGAAGACGTGATGTATGCACATCAGGCAAACCGTGAACGCCTGATGTTTGGTGATGTTCATATGCGCGGTCATTACCCGGCCTATGTGCGCCAGGAGTGGGCGAATCGTGGTTTCCAGATTGAGATTGCGGAAGGGGATCTGGAGATCCTGCAACAGGGCTGCTGTGACTATCTTGGCTTCAGTTATTACATGAGTAACGTGGTACAGCACGCGGCAGCGGCACAGCATAAAGATAAAGACAGCTATCCCGGCAGCAAAAAAAATCCACACCTCCAGGCGTCCGACTGGGGTTGGCAGATCGATCCCACCGGGCTGCGCTATACCCTCAACCTGCTCTATGAGCGTTATGAGAAACCTCTGTTTATTGTGGAGAACGGGCTAGGTGCGGTGGATGAGGTGAATCCGCGTGGGGAAATTGACGATGATTATCGTATCAACTACCTGCGTGAACACATTGTGCAGATGAAAAAAGCGATGCTGGAAGATGGTGTTGATCTGCTGGGCTTTACGCCGTGGGGCTGTCTGGACTGCGTCTCCTTTGGCACGGGGCAATACAGCAAACGGTATGGCTTTATTCATGTCGATCGCCATGATGATCAGACGGGGGATTTCCAGCGGCGGCGGAAAAAAAGCTTCTACTGGTATCAACAGGTGATCGCCTCAAATGGCGACAAGCTGTAACCGGGCAGAGCGCCATCCCACCCGGGATGGCGCCAGATAACACTCAGAAGCTGTAGTTAAGCGACAGCCAGTAGTTGCGGCCTGGCATCACATAGCCGCTGGTGGAAGCCTGCGTATTGAAGTAGTTCCCCGCATACATGCTGCTGCTACCAGACTGGTAGAGCTGCACTTCTGAGAAGTCTTTATCCAGCAGGTTATTCACCGAGCCGTTCAGTTTGACGTTTTTCGTCAGCTGATAAGAGGCACCGAGATTCACCACGGTCCAGGCTTTCAGGTACGCCCCCTTGTTGTTATACACCGCCTGTTCCACCGCCGACAGATTGTTGTAGTTGTCGGTAAAGCGGACGGTCTTGCCCTGATACTGCGCTTCGATCCAGCTGTTCAGATCTTCATTGATCTGCCAGCTAATACGCGCGTTAGCGGCACTGCGAGGCGTGTTGGTCAATGCGGCACCTGGGTTATCGCCACCGATTTGCTGGCTTTGGGTGTAGGTGTAGTTACCGTTGAACGTCACTTCTGGCACGAACAGCGGGAAGGAGGTGGCGAACTCAATCCCCTGGGTACGCGCTTTGCCTACGTTAGCGTAGGTGGTGGTGGTGTCGTTCACCGTCTGCGATTCAATCGCATTGCGGAAGTTGTTAATGAAGCCGGTGATGTTCGCTTTGAACTGCGCATCATTGCTGTAGTAAATGCCCAGCTCGTAGTTAACACTCTCTTCCGGCTTAAGGTTTGGATTGCCGATGGTTTCGGTTAAGCCGTTCCCGCCAACGCCGCTGACGCCATCGTGCAACTGTGCCAGAGAAGGGGTTTTATAGCCGGTGCTGACGCCGCCTTTTACCGTCCAGTCATCCAGCGCATTCCAGACCAGATAGGCGCGTGGGCTGATGTGGCTACCAAAGTCATCATGCTTTTCAACGCGTGCGCCATAAGTTAGCGTCAGCGGGTCGAGTAACTGCCAGTCATCTTCACCAAACAGCGCCCAGGTTTTTTGATCGAACGTTTCGCCGCTGTTGGCGAGCACGATGCCATCTTTCAGCCGGGCTTGCGAGAACTCTGCACCGGCAGTGACCAGATGTGAATCACCAATCGGTGCCACCAGGGAGGTGTGCAGCATCAGGTTGGTATTACGCAACTGACGGCCTTCGCCTGCTTTACTGCTGTTCGCCGCATTGAGCGTCTTTTTCGTCAGCAGGCGTCCGGTATTGGCGGTGTTATCCCACAGCAGGTACGAACTCCAGCGGCCAAAGCTTAAATCCGTATCATGGCCAACCATCAGCTTATTGCGCTGATAGCGCAGGGTGTCGGTGTAGCCGCCACCGGAGGTGCCAACCGGGCCCAACTGGCCGTTACGGTTGTCATACTTCTGGCGTGAGGTGTCTGCGTCGATCCACAGGGTGTTTTTATCACTGGTTTTCCAGCTCAGCTTGCCACCAAAGTTGTAGTTATCACTCTGGGTTGGGTAGGGGACGCGGGTGTTGCTGCCGCTGTCGCTGAGTGAGGTGACGCTGGAGCCCTGACGGTGCAGGAAACTGCCACGTAGCGTCAGGTTGAGATTGTCACTGGCTAACGGCCCGCTGGCATAGAAATCATACTTCTGGCTGTCGCCCCACTTGCTATGCTCCTGGACGTTATGGCCAATATCTACCGCACCGTGCCAGGTTTTGCTCTCTTTTTTGGTGATGATGTTAATGACACCACCGATGGCATCTGAACCATACAGCGTCGACATTGGGCCACGGATCACCTCAATGTGATCGATGGCCGACATCGGCGGCATCACCGCCGTGTTCAGGGTACCGAAGCCGTTGGGGGTGAGATCTGAGCTGGCATTCTGACGAACGCCATCGATGAGGATCAGCGTATAGCTGCTCGACATCCCGCGAATGCTGATATCCAGGCCACCGGTTTTCCCGGTGCTGCCGTGAACGTTGACCCCTTCAATATTTCCCAGCGCTTCGCCGAGATCCTGGTAGTTTTTCTCCTGCAGTGATTGTTGGCTAATCACGGAGACAGAGGCAGGCGCATCCGTCAGCTTCTGCTCATAGCCATTCGCCGTGACGACCAGCGTGTCGTCTGCGGTTGCAGCCTGGGCCAGGTTCGGTAGTAGTGCAATCAGTGCTGCGCTGAATAATCCCGCAGCTTTATCATTATTTTTCATGTCCGAAAGACGTCCTGTTTCAGTAAGTAAATCAAGCGCCGGAATGATAATGAAAATGATTGCTATTTGTAATTCTTCTTGAGGATCGCTTACAGTTTGTTGAGGTTGGGTTTAATTTCAACAATTGTGGAGGGAATGTGTAGCGTAAAAAATAAACAGCAGAGGAGGGCGGGTTAATGAGGGCGAATATTTTCACCGGAAGAATAAACAGGGCGAAAATAATAAAGGAAACCCTGGGGCTTCCTTTATTGTTTATATTTTGTCTATCAGCAAGGGCTGATTAGAATTTATAACCTACGCCAACGTTCCAGGTACCAACCTGAGTGTGACCCGCGGTACCGTATTCGTAGCCCGCATCCAGAACGATATTCTGGTATGGG
Organism: Pantoea sp. A4; assembly: GCF_000295955.2. Taxonomy (GTDB): domain Bacteria; phylum Pseudomonadota; class Gammaproteobacteria; order Enterobacterales; family Enterobacteriaceae; genus Pantoea; species Pantoea multigeneris. The sequence continues at coordinate 209,316 of NZ_ALXE01000019.1, read as the reverse complement.
TTGAACTGTACGCCTGCTCCGTAAACCAGCAGTGAGCTGTCGTGGTTCTGGGTCACTGCGTTACGGCTGAATTTGCTGCTCGCATAACCGTAACCAACGTCTGCGTAAACGCTAGACCAGTCGTTGATACGGTAAGTTGGGCCCGCTTTCAGAGAGAAGTAGTGGTGTGAACCGTCTCCTGAATCGCTGTAGTTGTTACCGGTGTAAGTAATGCCACCCATTACGCCCCAGTCGTTAGTCAGTTCATAACGACCCTGCAGCTGTACGCCTTTAGCGTCAGTGCCGTGGGTGTGGTTGAAATGACTCTGTGCATAACCGATGGTGGTGGTGACGTCGCCAGCGGCAGCATTTGCTGCGCCAACTACTGAAGTTAAACCTGCGAGTACCAGTGCTGAAGAAATAATAATTTTTTTCATGGTGTATTACCTTATAAAGACATAAACGCATTTGCTTCTGTGGAATGAATTCTGTCATCAGCTTGAAAGAATGTTTTGGCATTTTGTGAGATCGTTCAATCAGGATAAATATCGTTGAGCTGCCGTTGAAGTCTGTGTGAAAGTGTTAATTTCATTATCTGAAAATGCGTTTTTTTTCAATTTGTGCGCATTTTAATGCATATTGTATTTATTGTAGGCAGATAAAGGGTGAATAATGTCCGTTTACTTCATTAATTGAAATGAAATGAGAGCGTTGTCAGTGTGTATCATGCTGAAATAGCGTTAAGGAAAGCGCATGGAATGATAAATTAAACGCGCGGCGTTGGCGCAAGAGCCCCTGTATAAACGCCGCAATTGCCGCTTTATTGTTCAGCTGCCTGGCATCCAGGCGCCACTGAGGACAAACCACGCCAGTAAACTGACACCAGCCACGATGATCGCGATAGGAAAAAGAATACCGATTCTCACACACAAATCCTGTTAAAGAGGTTTCCGGGAGGGGGTATTTTAACTGGCGGGGAGCAAAGAGACAGCAAAAAGATGGGCTTCACCCCCGGTAAAGGGGGGTGAAGCAGCAGTGCGGTTTATTCAGTGACTTTTTTCTTCAGGTCACTGGCACCTTCTTTGGTTTTGTCCCAGCCTTTTTGGCTGGCTTCTTTGGTTGAGTCCCAGCCTTTTTCAGTGGTCTCTTTGGTTTTGTTCCAGGCTTTCTGGCTGCCTTCCTGAATTTTATCACCGGTGGTGTTGCCGCCGTTCTCAGCTTTGTTCTGTGCTTTGGTTTTCAGCTCAGAACCACGGTGTTCTGCCTGATGCAGTTTCTCTTTTGCCGTATTGGCACCGGCCTGTGCATTTTCTACTGTGCTGTCAGTTGCGTGTGTTAAAGCACCAGCTGCCCAGCCAGAAGAGGCGAAAAGTACCAGTGAAAGCGCTAAAATTGATTTTTTCATGATCGTATATTCCCTATAGACAATTTTTTATCTGGCGACCACTACGTCGCGTCATAAGAGCTTAGTCGCTGTTGCGCAGAATGGAATAAGAAAAATGCCTAATTTATTTTATCGGGGAGAGGGCGGGGATGGCGGCACCGCAGTGCCGCACATCATCAGACGGGATTAGAACGAGGTGGTAACACCTGCGTAGTAAGCGCGGCCTGGTTCATTGTAGGTTGATGCACCATCGTTGGAACGGTAGATGCGTTTGTCCAGCAGGTTGCTGATGCCAGCAGTAAAGCGCAGATTTTTATTCACCTGATAGTTCGCGCCAAGGCCAAACAGGGTGTAAGCCGCCACTTCGGTATCAGACATTGAACCCACTTCTTTGCGAATATCCGCAGTGTGACGTGGCTTTTGACGTCCGTAGTTGGTCATGCTCAGGCTGGTAGAGAACTGATCGGTGACCTGCCAGTCAAGCCAGGTGTTCACAGTATATTTCGGGATCAGCGACAGTGGGTTACCGGTCTCTTTATAGCGTGAGGTGAACATATAGGTCGCGTTGGTGCGCCAGGTCAGCGTGTCTTCGATCAGTGGCAGCGTCAGGTTGGCTTCCAGACCTTGCGTCAGCGCTTTGCCGCCGTTCTCCCAACGGTAGACATTGTAGCTGGAGCTGTACCAGCCGCTTACCGCGACGGTGCCCAGCGAGTCATCACCGGCAACGATCTTGTTCTGGTAGTCGTTGCGGAAGTAGGTCAGCCCGGCCGCATAGCCATCGTGATGCCACTGGATACCGGCTTCTTTATTGACGCTGATTTCAGGTTTCAGATTGCTGTTACCCAACAGGTAGCATCCGCCTGAACTGCCCACCGCACAGCCATTACCGCTACTTGCTAACAGATAGCCATCGCTAGACTGGTACAGGTTCGGTGCTTTAAACACGCGTGCAATACCGGCTTTAAAGGTGAAGTCATCCCCCAGCTCCTGCTGCAGGTTCAGGCTTGGGCTCCAGTTGCTGCCAAAGCGATCGCTGTAGTCAAGACGCAGGCCCGGAATCAGCGTGGTGCCATCCAGCACATCCATGGTGTCTTCTATATACAGTGCACTCAGCTCTTGTGAGTTCTTGCCACTGCGGTCGGCTGAATTGCCAGAAACGCCATCAATGCTCACATCACCGGCATCCGTCTCCTGCATTGAAGCCGGATCGTTGAGGGTTTCACGATTCCACTCTCCACCCAAGGTAAGCGTGTTATCGACCCACAACGTAAAGGGAATGGTCAGCTCTTCGCTGGCGCGGAAGGCTTTGTAACGGCTGGTGGTATAGGTATTGCTGTTGATCATCCCCTCTACTTTACCGGTGGAACCTTCGGCCAGCCGGGTATTGTTGGTCTTCTCGTAGTTCAGGCTCAGGCGTGACTGGCCCCAGTCGAAGATACCGTTGTGGGTGATGTTCCAGTTCTGGCGGTACATGCGGTTGGTTTCTGCGCCATACAGATCGGGCACCAGCGTACTGAGGTTGCTGTTGCTGTACTGGGTATCACCGGCATAAATGTTGCCCTGGCGGCTGTAGGAGTAGCCAAAGTCGAGGATCTGCGTTGGGCTGATTTTCCACTGGAACAGGGTATTAATATCGCGATTACGCACCCCTTCGCGGCCCGCAGCGTAGGACCCATTTTCAGCGGTATTGATGTTATAGGCGTCAGCGTCGGTTTTGTTGATGTTGCCATACAGGCGCATGGAGAGAACATCATCAATCAACGGACCGCTGAGGCTGAAGTTCATGCGCTTGGTCGCGCCCTCTTTGTCATCTTCCGGCTGGTTGGTGAACAGCGAAAGCGAGCCATGCCAGTCGTTGGTTGGACGTTTGGTGATGATGTTAACCACACCGCCCATCGCCCCAGATCCGTAGTGAGCGGCAGCGGGGCCACGCAGTACGTCGATATGGTCAACCATTTCCGCTGGCACCCAGTTAGAATCACCGCGGGTATCGCGTTCGCCGGTACGGCTGTAGCGAACGGAATCACGGGAAGTCACTGGATTGCCGTCGATCAAGATCAACGTGTTTTCCGGGCCCATACCGCGAATATCAATTTGGCGGTTGTTACCCCGGCTGCCTGAGGCACTGTTGCCGGTTAAATTCACCCCCGGCATCTTACGAATGATGTCGGACAGATCGTTAACCGGCGGATGTTTTTCAATATCTTCTTTGGTAATCAGAGATGCGCCCGGCTGCTGCTTGAGCGCATCTTCGGCTTTAGCGGTAACCACTAAATCCTGTTCATTGGTGGGATTGGCTTTTTTCTCCGTGCTGGCGGTCGCGGCATCATTGCCGGTTAGCGACAGAGGCGCCGTGTCTGTTGCGGCCAGTGCGTAGCCACCGTTAATCATTAACCCGATGAGTATCGAAAGCGTTGTTTTTTTGCTGTAAAAAGACTGCGACATAAGTTACACCCTGTAATCATTATCAACACAATAAAATGAAGCAGGGAATAATTATCATAATGATTCTCATTTGTAATACATTTGAAATATTTTGCAATAAGTCAGCGCATTTGGTTACATGCCCTGTCAGGGAACTGTATTGACGTTTAGAAAACGTTAGGTTTGTGGAGGGATTAAGGAGAGGTGGTTTCAGGGTTTTGCCGTGGAAATATCAGGAAACTGATAATTTTTCAGGTTAACAGTTTCCTGCCAATTAATGGCTAGCGACGGCCCAATAAAAAGCCCACCAACAGACCCACACCTGCCGCAATGGCAAGCCCCGCCGTTGGGTTCTCTTTCACCTGCTGTTGCAGGCAATCGGCGGCATCTTTGGCAGCATGGCTGGCCCGGTGTGAGTAGCGACGTGCAGCACCACGTAACTGGTGGCGCGGTGAGTCAGTCACCTCTCCCCACTGCTGTTCAGCAGCACCGGCAAATTCTTCCAACGTGTCTTTCGTTTTCCCGGACATAGTGTTCTCCATGGTTTGCGTTCAGATAAAGCATAGCAAACGCATTCAGTTTTGCCGGGCAGGCGCTTCGCTTGCAGGATGGCCCAGGCGTGACTAGGTTTACCTATTGGACCGCGTCGAAAGAGGAGGAACGTATGAAACGTGATGTACTCAATGAAGAAGACTATGACGAAGTTTGCCGCGTTATTGGTGATGCTGTGATTGTCCTGGCTGAGAGTGGGCGTGACACTCGCCGTCTGGCACTGACGGATGTCCTTCAGCGCGCTCGCCATGAGCGAGCGCACAGTGAAAGAGACGAACAGCGGCTGCTGGAGCATGCCATCAGGCTGGTCAAACCCTAAATGCGTTAACTGGCCGGGCAATTCCAGGTGATCATCGTGTCCTGCCACGGATTAATCAGGCGGAACTGGTGATCGGAGAGCCGTTGAGCGTAGTATCCCTCGCTCGTGACCGCAGAAGGAACATACTGAAAGCGATCGAGCGAGTGCAGTCTGCCGCTGTCTACCACTACGCCACCCTTACTCACGCTGAATGAGGTGACGAGGTCAAAAATATGTCCCTGGGTTTTGCCCATCGGTTGCCCGCTAATGGTTGCTACCTCTCCGGGGCAGTCTACCCCGTGCGGCGTGGATGAACAGCCCGCAATAATCAAAGCCATACTGAGTAAAATAAGTCGCCGCATTTCCTTTACCTGCCTGATTCCATCACTAATGGCATAATTCTGAGTTTATCACATGCGCAACCTGCTGCTGTGGTATTCCCCACGCTCTGGTAATCTCTGGCTGGGTTAATTGTTAAGCATTAGCACGGTTACTGGATGACATTGATTGCGTAGAAAGGGTACCCTTGCCATTGTCACGCACCGGGAAAACCGAACAGGAGTCGTAAGATGCGAGAAGAAGATGCCAGTTTGATGATTATCCGCCACAGTGTCTCTCAATTAGAAGATCAACAAAAACAGCAAGTTATTTCCTGTGTTGCTGCATTACGTCAAACCATGAGCGCATTTAACCGTGAAGATGCCGAGCTGGCGCTGATGGTGGTGGCAGCAGAAGTGGCGGCTGATGAGCAACCGGGCACCGAGACAGAACGATAACGTTTGATGACCAAAAGAAGGGCCGACGTTTTCCGAAGAGTACCAACGCTGGTCATTGTTACTCTGGCTTGTCATCCCCCCTTTTTGCCTGTACCTCTTAGCGACGCAGTATCGGATGCCCGCTGATGGCGAGCTTTGCATTGCCCTCGCTGACATTGAGCTGTGCTTGTGCCCCTACCGGCAGAGTGACCGTATCGGCTTCGTGACCGTAAGCCAGATCGCTGACCACCACCAGGCCATACTGCGCACGCAGTCGCTGCCAGACGCTATCGAGATCAAAGCCTTGATCGTAATCTGACACCGTACTTTTACTGAAACTACCGGTAATGATCGCCTGTTGGCGGGCAAGAATGCCACACTGCTGTAGCTGGTTCAGCATCCGTTCCACCCGGAACGGATGCTCGTTGATATCCTCGATCACTAAAATCCCGTTCTCAATCTGAGGCATCCAGCGTGTGCCGATTAACGAGCAGATCATGGCAAGATTGCCCCCCCAAAGTTGCCCCTGCCATGTGCCCTGATCGGGGGTGAGCGTTTGCCAGTTGAGGGTGTAAGTCTCAGAAGTTAAGGCCTGCCAGAAGTGCTGTTCCGTAAAGGAAGAGGGGATTTCTGCCCCAAAATTGCCGGCCAGCATCGGTGAGCTGAAGCTGATTAAGCCACACTCGGCTAGCAGTGCCAGCTGCAGGGCAGTGAAATCGCTGTGACCGCACAATGCCAGCGGTTGGTGCTGTAGGCGGCGTTGCAACGCCGGATAATTAATGGATTCCAGCAGCCGACCCACACCATAGCCTCCGCGCACGGCCATCACGATATCCGGCAATGAGTCCAGTTCTGCCAGTTGGTTTATCTCGTCTAACCGTTGCTGGTCGTCTCCGGCGAAGCGCTGAAAACGGCGGGTGACAGCCTGTAGGTTCTCAACCTGGTGGCCAGCTTCACTCAGGCGGGCAATCCCCCGCTGTGCGGCAGCTTGATTAACACAGTAACCCGAAGGGGCGATAAGGCGAATACGGCGAGAGGCGGTCATGGTATGATCCCTGTGACAGCAAGTATCAGAATTTTATGATGATGACGAATTCAAGCGCGAATGTCATTAATCCCGCTGATTTATGCTTTTTAGGACAAACGGTAATTTTGTTAACGTGCTGGCCAGGTAATATAGGCGAAGCCAACTCTATTATGGAATTTTCAATCAGTGAAGATCCGGTTATTTGTGCTTTCGGCGCTGTTCTTAACAGGTTGCGCCAGTCAGGCACCTCATACGGTAGTAAAACAGCAGTACACGCCTCTAACCCAGGCAGCACCAACACAGATTCAGGGCGAATGGTCATTGTTTACTGCGACTGCCGCCACTCATTATGGCATCGACGAACGTCTTCTCAGTGCCATTATTAGTGTCGAGTCAGGGGGTAACCCAGATGCCATCAGCCGTTCTCACGCGGTGGGATTGATGCAAATCAAGGCCTCCACCGCCGGTCGAGCGGTTTATCACTCTCAGGGACGTCGTGGACAGCCAACCACCGCCGATCTTCGCGATCCGGCGCGCAACATTGATATTGGCGCAGCTTATATCAAAATCTTGCAAGACAGCGCGCTGGCCGGTATCGAAAATCCACTGACCTTGCGTTATGCCACCATTGTCTCCTATGCCAACGGGGCAGGCGCGCTGCTGCGTACCTTCTCACGCGATCGCAGTGAAGCGATTGCCAAAATCAATGCGCTGACGCCAGAACAGTTCTATCACTACGTGCAGACACGCCATCCAGCGGCTCAGGCGCCACGCTACTTATGGAAAGTCACCACGGCGTATCGCACTATCTGATGTCACTGGAAGCGATTCGCCTTATCACGGGCGAGTCGCTCCAGGGCAAAAATCACCTGCTGGAGTTCCCGTGCCTGCGCTGGCGCGATGGTGGTGAAGCGGAAACTGAGGCGCGGCGTTATTCGCGTCTCATTTTTACTGGTGATGATCGTCCGCTCACCAATGTGTAGCAGCTGTGCCGCGACGGAAAACTTACCGTACTCTCCCAGTTCCACCTCCAGCGATGGGAACATATCGCCCGCGCTGACGCCTTCCGGCAGGGGATCATCCAGCAGTGCGCCAATCCCTCCCAATGAGAGATCCTGCAAACGAAAACGCGCTTTGCTGCCGTCAGGCCATTGGCTGGTGCACCAAAAAGTGGGTTCCAGCGGCGCAGTGACGCGGAAAAACTCCCGGCGTTGAATTTGCCAGATAAGGTCGGGCAGGGCAGCGCGAAAAGCAGGCAGGCCATCGTGCGTGTCAATCGTGATGGCAGGGAGACAAAATTCTATTTTCGCTCCAGACGTTTCCGCAGAGATGTTCAATTGCGTACTCTGTTGTGCCAGCGTATTTTCCTGCTCATCGCTGCCCAGATCAAAATAGAGGGAGTGATCGTCAGCGCTCAGCATCCGACTGATAAACTGTCCCGAAGAAAAGCTCACCATTAAGGGCGCACGGCTGGTCAACAGCTCGCGCATGCAGTTAAGCACCGCCAACGTGCCACGTTTTATATATTGTTCTTTGTCGCTTTTTGTCACGTCCGGCTCCAGTTCGGTTATGCAGCGCTCTCGCGCTCTTCAGCCGTTATCGGAAAGCAGAAAAAAATCTTTAGTAATTCCTGTCTGCGCCAGGCAGGATTGCGCAGGCCCGCTATACTTGATACCGGAACAGCTTGATTAATCAGGCTTTCACCACTGAAGTAGAGGGGCTGTTTTATAGTCTCCCAGCCGGGTGGTCACTATTTTTACGATGCGTTAAGGAGTTAGCGATGGGAATTATTTCATGGATCATTTTTGGTTTGATTGCCGGTATTCTCGCCAAATGGATCATGCCTGGTAAAGATGGTGGCGGTTTCATCATCACGATAATTTTAGGTATTATCGGTGCGGTCGTCGGTGGCTGGATCAGTACTTTCTTTGGCTTCGGGAAAGTTGACGGCTTTAATTTCGGCAGTTTTGTGGTTGCGGTGATTGGCGCAATCGTGGTGCTGTGGATCTATCGCGCCGTACGAAAATAGCGATATTGAATAAAGAGGGCGCACTGCGGTGCGCCTTTTTTTATTGTTGCTTCGCGGTGACAGGAATGTCACTGGCATTGCTACAGGTTTTGTCTTTGGGGCAATATTTATCCAGCAGCATCAGCGTGACGCCGTTGGTCCAGCCGAAACCATCCTGTAGCGGATATTCCCCGCCGCCACCGCCGCCCAACTGTGGCCCTTCCACCACATATTTTTCCACCAGCTTGTGCTGTTGGTTATAGGTGGTCTGTACATTATTCAGGAAGTTAAGGCCAATTTTGCGCGCCAGATCGGCGTGATGGTAGTGATTCAGCCCTTCAACGGCCACCCACTGTAACGGTGCCCAACCGTTGGGTGCATCCCACTGTTGCCCATTGTTGACGGTGGTGGTGACCAGTCCGCCGGGTTTCAGCAGCTGTTTCTCCACCGCTGAGGCGGTACGGTCGGCCTGTTTATCTGTCGCCAGTTGCATATAGAGCGGGAACAGGGTGGCTGCCGTGAGCTGTTGATGAACCTTGCCGGTTTTCCAGTCGTAATCGGCATACCAGCCCTGGCGTTCATCCCATAAATAGTGGTTGATGGCGGTTTTGCGCTGATCGGCACGCTGCTGGTAGTGCTTCGCCTGTGCTGCCTGCTGCTGTAACTGGTAGCTCTTCGCCAGCGTCACTTCCAGATGATACAGCAGGCTATTAAGGTCAACTGGCGCTAACTGCGTGGTACGGATTGACCCTAACTGTTGTGGATCGCTAAACCAGCGCGAACTAAAGTCCCAGCCAGAAGCGGCCCCTGCACGCAGATCACGCCACAGCTCAGCCTGATTACGCTGCGGTGACTGCCTAGCCGTCTCTTCATCCGCCAGCCAGGATTCTGTACGCGGTGTGTCGCGATCGTCCCAGTAGCGGTTAAGCAGGCTACCATCGGTGAGTTTGATCACGCGTTTGCTGGCTTGTCCGGCCGCTACGCTATCGCTGCCAGCCATCCAGTAGTCATACTCTTTTTGCAGCTGCGGCAGGTAATGTTGATAGACCTTGTCACCGTTGTGCTGCGCCAGAAGATCAACCATCAGGCTGAAAAACGGCGGCTGGGATCGGCTGAGGTAGTAGCTACGGTTGCCGTTCGGAATATGGCCGTAGCGGTCAATCTCCCAGGCAAAGTTATCTACCATATCCTGTACCCGATCCCAGTGGCCGCTTTCTGCCAGCCCCAGCAGGGTGAAATAGCTGTCCCAGTAGTAGACCTCGCGGAAACGACCACCGGGCACGACATAGGGTTTGGGTATCGGCAGCAGGGAATCATACTGATTCTGGGTTTTTGCCGTGCGTGTCAGCACCGGCCAGAGGCCATCGATATGCTGACGCAGCGTTTCCCCTGCCGGTGGGACATATTTTGCCTGATCGGTCGGCAGGATGAAGTTTTCAGCAATAAAGTGTTTCAGATCAAAATTGCGCTGATGTCGCTGCATTTGCCAGTCCGCGACGATGGAAGCGGGATCGGATTTTGGTACTGCATCGGCGAAAGTTTTTTGATCTTCCCAGAGTTTCGCCTGTTGTACCGCTTTAAATAGAGGACCCAGCTGGATATCTGGTGGCTGAGGCGGCCCGGCCAGCAGATGTTGATCGTCTGCGGCCTGTGCCAGGTAACTGGTGGAAGCGAGTAATAATGCCAGGCAAGTACGGGCGTAGGGACGGCGAGAGTAGGGTTGTGGTATGGCCGGTCTTATCATCGGTGATTCTCCTTGTCGTTGGGGTCGTTTGCTGTAACACATTGACCACCCAACTAACTTTAGACGCGATTGCCGGGTTTTGCTTTTTGCTTGCCATCTGGCCGCTTTTGTCTGAGGCTGGTGGAAACACAGGAGAATGCAATGAATATTATCTGGTATCACCCTTCGATGTCGGCAGACGTTTGGCTGGAAGGGATGCGTGAACGGCTGCCCGGGGTTTCTGTTCGCCACTGGCAACCGGGTGACAATGGCCCGGCGGATTATGCACTAGTGCGCAAGCCGCCTAATGAAATGCTGGCGGGCCGCCATGATTTACGTGGTGTCTTTGCGCTGGGTGCAGGTGTGGATGAAATCATGGCACAGCTCAGGGATAACCCCGATCTGCTGCCTGATTCCGTGCCGGTGTTCCGTCTGGAAGATACCGGCATGGCGATTCAGATGCAGGAATATGCGGTGTGTCAGGTGCTGAACTGGTTCCGCCGCTTTGATGACTATCGTCAGTTACAGCAGGAACCTCGCTGGTTAGAGCTGCCAGAATACCGTCGGGAAACCTTCACGGTGGGGATTCTCGGGGCGGGCGTATTGGGCCAAAGTGTGGCACAAAGCCTGAAACCATGGGGCTTCCCGCTGCGTAGCTGGAGCCGCAGCAAGAAGCAGATTGAGGGGGTGACCAGCTTTGCCGGTCAGGAATCCCTGAATGATTTTCTCCAGGGGACACAGGTTCTGATCAATCTGCTGCCCAGCACGCCACAAACCGTGAACATCATCAATGCGTCACTGTTAGCGCAGCTACCGCACGGCGCCTTCTTCCTCAATTTGGCGCGTGGTGCACACGTGGTTGAGGGCGATCTGCTGACGGCCCTGGAGAGTGGACAGATTAAAGGCGCTGCGCTTGATGTGTTTCAGGTGGAGCCACTAGCGCTGGATCACCCTTTCTGGCGACACCCGCGCGTCACGGTGACGCCACATAATGCTGCTGTCACCTTACCAGGCGAATCTATGGACTATTACGCCCACGCGATCAAATTACTGGAAGCCGGTGAAATGCCCACCGGACAGGTTGACCGTCAACGAGGCTATTAATCGTTCTGCCGCCCACGGGCGGCCTTAAAGGAGAAGAGGATGTATCCAGTCGATTTACATATGCACACGGTTGCCAGTACGCACGCCTACAGCACGCTGCATGATTACGTGGCTCAGGCGAAGAAAACCGGTATTCAGCTGTTTGCTATCACCGATCACGGCCCGGATATGGCAGACGCACCGCACTACTGGCACTTCGTTAATATGAAAATCTGGCCTCGGGTGATAGACGGTGTTGCGGTATTGCGAGGTATTGAGGCCAACATCAAGAATCAGCAAGGGGATATCGACTGCTTTGGCCCCATGTTAGAGGTGTTGGATCTGATCGTTGCGGGTTTCCACGAGCCGGTTTACGCCCCACGTGATAAACATCACCACACCGAAGCAATGATCGCCACCATGGAACAGGGACTGGTACATATTATCAGCCACCCAGGCAACCCGAAGTTCGAAATTGACATCCCAGCGATTGCCGAGGCTGCGGCGCACTTCAACGTCGCACTGGAACTGAACAACTCCTCCTTTACCACTTCCCGTCCGGGTAGTGCACCGAACTGTCGCCTGGTGGCGGAAGCCGTGGCGAAGGCCGGTGGACGGCTGGCATTTGGTTCAGATTCCCACACCTGCTTTACGCTGGGGGATTTTGAGCACTGCCTGAACATCACCCAGGAGATCGGGTTCCCGGAAGAGCGCATCCTCAACGTCACACCACGCCGCCTGCTGGATTTCCTTGCCATGCGCACCGGGAAAGTGATTCCGGAGCTGGCGGGGTTATAGGACAGCTACGGCCTTTATAAGGCATGTACTGCCGATTGCCTGAATAATTGTCACGAGCAGGCTTATTAATTGTGATCGTATTACAAGGAGGCCTGCTCTGCAATTATCGCCTCGTTAGAGTGAGGCGGTTGTTCATACACTGCTAGCTCTAATGGATAATTCTCAAACTAGTGGTGAATCGTTCTGACAATTTTTATATGATTAGGTTTTACGAGTTTTTTAGTTTTATATGCTTTATAATTTCGGATGGGTTCAGCGATTATGAAACATCCGGCCACGATAAACTCTAGAGAAATGGCTAGTGGGCCATAAGCCTCTAAACCAGTTGTTGGCCATGCAATCCAACCAAAAAATTTAGAGTGAATAAGCAGGAAGCTCGCTGAGAAAAGTATAATCGCTAGCGCTATTGCAACTGCACATATGTACCACTTTATTATTTTGATTTTGAAAGTCACGGGTGTTGATGTGGTATCTTCAAAAAATAAAGAACCAAGATTTGTGAAATAATAGACCTGATATGAATTGTTTTTTATCCACTCTAAGAATCTTTCAATTTCACTGATGTCCTTAAATGAGAAGTTAAAGGATAAGTTGAATTTATCTACATCATGCTGATGTTTTGCGAATTCATTAATTACAGGATTATAGTAATCTTTCTCACCAACAAATAATGCCCATAATTTATTAATAATGACGGATGAGCTTGTGCTTTTACTTCTTGAGCGCAAGCAAAAAATGACGGGAATTAAATAGCCTACACCAGGAATTATGTAATCTTTTAATATATCAGCCATGTGATTTTTACTCCATGTTTTTAAATGTAACGACTTCCGATTTGGCTGATGAATATGGCATGAATAAAAAAGCAAATCAATTACCTTTGCTTATTTATAAATCATGACTGGTGATGTTATGGAGGTGTTTAGCGTAAGTGTTTTTTAATAACGGGCGAGGAATTTACTTCTTTATCTTGTCTTTTCTTTTGGTGTTAACTGGAACTGTTTGATAGGATGTAAAATGTTGATTGTAATGGTTTAGGCAAAGTCATCTTCCACAAGGTGGCTTTTAATTTCATTAATCCTTTCTTGGAGCTTTAAGTTGTAATAACTCCCCTTTACCGCTATAACTGCTCCAATGGAAAAAATTTCAATCATCAAGGAGTTGATAGCAATGAAAGTATGGCTTTGGATTATATCGGTATCGGCGGTCGTGCTGGTGGGGGCGATTGCCATCGGCTTGGTTCAAAGAAGTCTTGGCCTTCTTCCGGCTCAGATTGATGCTGCTGAAACTAAAATATGCCATACACTGACGCCACAACAGCCAGTGCAAGCAGTGATCGCCGATGTAACCCGTCCTGATAATCGTCGTTTTGGGCAATACCACCTTACCGCAAGCGATATTCACATTGAACCGTACTCTGTAATAACCAGCGGTCCCTTCGCAACGGTAAATTTCACTACGTCCCGTACTGCCAACCAACGTTACATTGCGAAGATTAAATGTTCTGATCTCTCTGTCAGCTACTTCGACTAAACATCCCGCAACCGTGCCGCTCCCTGCGGCACGGAAGAGCGGCAAAGAATTAAAAACCCACGGACCTGAGATAGTGCAGGCTGGCGGTGACATCGCGCAGGCTGGTATCGGCATCGCGTGGGTCACGCTCCTGCTCGACGGTGATCCAGCCATGGTAATTACGTTCGGCCAGGAAAGCGCGGACGGCGGGGTAGTCAATCGCTCCTTTGCCAATCGGACACATCACACCTTCCGCGCAGGCGGAGAAGAAATCCACACCCCGGGCGATAACATCACGCCAGACGGCATCGTTGACGTCCTTGAAGTGCAGGTAGTCGATGCGATCCCAGTAACGTCTCAGCGCGGGGATCGGGTCCATGCCGGAGTAATAAAGATGGCCCGTATCGAGGCACAGTCCCGCCACCTCGTGTGGAATATCTTGCACCAGTTGCTCAATTTCGTCCGCAAACTCAATGCAGCCACCGGCATGAGGGTGGATCACTGCGCGCACACCGTACTCATTCCAGGCGATCTGGCTCAGGGTGGTGATGTGCTGCATCATTCGCTGCCATTCACTGTCTGGCAGGCGAGGGGCTTTCTCCGATTGACCGGCATACCTGGCGCGCTCTGGATTACCAAAATCGATAATGACCAGATAGGGCGCAGGCCGGTTCTCGGCGTGGGCCTTCTCTGCGGTGGGCACTTTCGCCAGGTTGCGGCAAATATTGTGCGTCAGTTCCACCATGGCAGGGAAGTTTGCTTCGCTGACCAGGTCATCAAAAATCGTTCCTGCCACCAGGGAAAGCTGGTGGGCTTCTAATTCCTGACGCAGTGCATTTGCATCCGTTGGCAGATAAGACCATGGGCCTAATTCAATACTTTTATAGCCAGCTGCTGCTGCTTCGGAGAGCACTTTTTGAAGGGCGGCAGGAAAGGGTTTTTAGGGTCATCAACACCCCAGCTGCAGGGCGCATTCGCAATATGGATGGACATGAGGTTTCCTTACGGGGTTGAGTTGCCTCATTATCAAATGTTCATTCCATATTCATCAATAATGGAACTTTCATTTTTTGATATTGATCAAACTATTTCACCTCATTGTTATGATAAAAAAATATCATTACAATTTTTTTGTGGCGAGGATCACCAGCGAAGATGTTGATCGCGTAGCATCATCTCTTTGATTTTAATGATTATTTTTAAGTTCAGGGATGCCGTTTCATAAACGCATCCCCGCTTTCAAACCCTGAGTTACTTTTGATTCTTTTCGCTGAACTGCGTGTAGTTAGCCTGAGTGATGGTTTGATACGGCACCCAGTTATAGGTCTCGGTTTTTTTGCCTGCCAGCATATCGCTGGCAACATTCACCGCACCAATGGCCTGGCCTTTGGCATCCTGGAAGATCGTGACGGCCATTTTCCCGTTTTTGATAAATTGCAGGCCGTCAGGTGTGCCATCGATACCGGCCACTAAAACGCCTTTTTTCTGTAACTGATCCAGTGCCATGATGGCACCAATCGCCATTTCATCATTATTCGCCACGATGGCATTGATATCGTTGCCGTCCTGCAACCAGGAAAGCGTTTTATCCACGGCCTCGTTACGTTGCCAGTTAGCCGTCTGTTTCTGAACCACTTTCATCCCCGGATGAGCGCTGACAAAATCCTCAACGGCTTTGGTGCGCTGCCGCGCTTCTTCGGTGGATAACGCCCCCATCAGGATGGCAATATTTCCCTTGTCGTGCATTTTCGCTGCCAGCGCTTCAATCTGCATTTTTCCGCTTTGTGCTGAATCCGACCCCACGTAGGCGATTTTTCCTGATAGCGGAACCTCAGGCTTACGATTGACAAAAATAAGGGGAATATTGGCTTTTTCAGCCGCTTTGATGACCGGCATTACGCCCTGGGTATCTACCGGGTTGATGATAATGGCGTCTGCACCCTGATTGATAAAATCATCAACCTGTTGAATCTGAAGAGAAACATCGCCTTTGGCATCCGCAAACTGACTTTTCAATCCTTTCGCTTTGAGCTGCTGTTCCATTTGCCCGCGCAGAATGGAAACGAAATTGAGGTCAAGGTTCGCCAGCGCTATGCCGACCATATACGTTTTCGCCTGCACAGAAAGAACACTACACAGGCAGCCTGCTAACAAAAACCATTTGATCTTGTTCATGTTTGTTTTCCTGTAGGGGTATCTGTTTTTATGCACTCGGGTGCAAACTTAACGAGATGAATATGCGGCTACGTTTTTATCGGTAATTAAACATCTCGGGAATCTTCAATTTCTGGTGTGTGTATAAATTAGTCAACGGTGGAAATAGCGAAACTTTTGTTCCGGTCACAGAACTGAAAATTTTTGCAATCGGGTGCAAAAACCGCATTGCACTCGGGTGCAGTTGAGGAGCATACTCCGGGCGTACACGCGATGAGAGGTGCGTCACGTGAGTGGGTGCAGTGAAGGTTTCTTTTCATGACGTTTTCTCTTTCAATATCAGAAATTAACTGAACATGGACGGGTAAATGAGAGAGAAAGTGCACCGCATTACCGCCAGTGACGTAGCACGCCAGGCGGGAGTTTCAAAATGGACGGTTTCCAGAGCTTTCGATCCCGAGGCGTCCGTTTCTCATCATGCCAGAGAGCGCGTGCTTAAAGTCGCACATGAACTGGGCTATCGCCCCAATCTGCTGGCACGCAGTTTGGGTAAGAAGAAGTCCAACATTATTGGGGTGGTGATTGATGAGATGAAGAACCCGCATACCCTGATGATGCTGGATGAGGCCACAAGGCAGATGCAAGACCGGGGGCTGATGGCCTTGCTGCTGAATATTTCCGCGGGTGCAAACTACTCCTCTGTGATGGCGCAGGCCGATCAGTTGCAGGTCGACGGTATTTTGTTCCTGGGAACCATTCTGTCCTCGGAGATTATTGATCTGGCAGAAGATATCTACCGGGTTCCACTGGTGCAGGTTTGCCGCAGCGCCGCGTCCGACGAGATAGATGCCGTTGCCGTGGAGGGAATGCGCGCCGGTGAACAGATTGCAGAATTACTGGTGGCACAGGGATATACCCGTTTCGGCTACATGAAAGGGCCAGACACGCCAACGTCGCATACGTTGCGCAGGGAAGGTTATCAAGCGGGATTGGAGAAGGCCGGGTTTTCCCTGGCAGTGACGCTGACCGCAGGCAGTTATGATCGGGAAATGAGCTGGAAAACGGTGCGTGACTATTTGCAGGTAACGCCCATGGAGCAGCGGATCAACGCGCTGTTTTGTGAAAATGATGTGCTGGCGTTAGGTGCGATGGCTGCACAGCGGGTGATGGCACCTGAATGGCAACCTGGGATCGTCGGGTTTGATGATATTGAAGAAGCGTCGGCGGAAAGCTGGCAACTGACCACGGTCAGCCAGCGTATTGACCGGCTGATGCATGAGGCACTCAACCGTCTGGTTGATGGGAAAGTCAGTAATGATCATTCATGGCAACAGGGAGAATTGCGTATACGGCGCTCTCATCTGAAGGCCTGACTTAAGGAGAAAGCATGAAGTTGTCTTTGCACGGTGTATCTGTCTGGTATAGCAATGCCGTTACTCAGGTTCGTCTGGCTCGCGAGGCTGGTTTTGATGGCTTAGAAATATTGCCCGAACACTTATACCGTTACCTGGAAAACGGCGGATCTTATGCGCAATTCAGGGCATTACTGGCTGAAAACAGCATTGAAATAACCTGCATCAATGCGCTAAAACGCATTGGCCGTCATCAGCCTGAAGAGCGTGCCGCATTGATGAAAGAAGCGGAACGCATCTGTCATGCCGCAGCAGAACTGAACTGCCCGGTGGTGCAAATTATGGCGCTAACCGAACTGGATTCCCTCCCTGAAGCGCAACGAAACGCCATTTTGCGCGATAACATTCGGGAAATCGCCGATATTGGCAAACCTTTGGGCATCAAATTCCAGATCGAAGTGGTGGCGTTTACGGCATTTAACTCTCTCCAACAGGGGTTAGATATGATTGCCGCCGTTGATCGGGACAATGTTGGGTTAGTGGTCGATTTCTGGCATCTGCATGCGGGCGGTAATACCCGACCGGAAGAGGTGGCAAAGATGGACGTCAATCTTATTTATGGCATTCACTTCTGTGATGGCCGTGCCGCGCGGTCGGGTGAAACCTGGGATGAGTGGGTGCAGCGAGATTACGCGCCCGGTCAGGGCGAAGTGGATATTCCAGCCTGGCTGGATGCGGTGAAGCAAACGGGTTACACCGGTGGATGGTGCCCTGAGTTATTAAGCCCGCACCACTGGGAATGGGATCTTGCCGATATTGCCAAATCCTGCATCGATAGCTTGCATGAATATGGCATTAAATAGCCTTTAATTATTTAAACATCAAAATGTTAGCGCTCTCTGCTACGGCGGGGATTCTATTTTATTTAATTTTCCCTGCTAAATAGGCCATACGTTTTATGGCCTTTTTCCGTGCTTTTTTGCTGCTACGCTCTTACTGCCCCCACCCGGATACTGCGTTGGGTGGGGGCTTTCTTTATTAAGGAGGGTATATCTGCTCAGTGCCGAGGGTGGGCCTGTTTCAACCCAGATTATTCGTAGTTGACCCAACAAGCGTGGTTATCCGCAGAGCGTACGCAGTTTTCCAGCCAGCGCACACCTTCTATCCCGGCATTAATGTCGGGATAGACCAGTTTACTGAGCGTCTCTTCATCACCGCGCTGTTTAGCATCAATCGCGATGGCAAATTTCAAATAGATGTTGGCCCAGGATTCGGCAAGGCCTTCGGTATGAAGAGCACCGAGACGCTCATCAGCCAGTGCGCTTTCATGCAGATAGGGCATACCGTGATGCAGGGTTTGATTCGGCTGGCCCTGCACGTCATATTTCAGTTCACCGGGATTAGAATCGGTCCACTCCAGGCTGGCGCGAGAACCGATAACCCGGATGCGTTGGCTATCCATCGCACCGGCGTTAATGGAGGAAGCCCACATCCGGCCCACGGCACCACTCTGGTAGCGGATCAGCACCATGGCGTTATCTTCCAGCGGTGCGCGTGAAGCAATAAAGCTTTGCCGATCGCAGAGCAGGGCGGCGATTTTTTGTTGCGGCAGCAGCAATTGGGAGAGGTAGAAAGTATGGGTAGAAATGTCCCCCAGCACGAAGGTGGGGCCGGCAATTTTCGGATCTACACGCCATTTCTGTGCGTCGCTAAACTTATCCGCCGCCTCGTTTGCGCTAAAGCCATGGGTGTATTGCATATCCACCATGCGGATGTCACCCAACTCGTCATTAGCGATCATGGCGCGCATTTGCATCAACAGGGGATGCCCGGAGAAACCATAGGTGACGCCGACAATCAGGCCTTTTTGTTCTGCCAGTTGTTTAATTTCGCGTGCTTCAGCAGAGGTGAAAAACAGCGGTTTTTCGCAGATGACATGAATACCGGCTTGCAGCGCAGCACGGGTGATTTCGTAATGTGTGCCGTTGGGCGTTGCCACTGAAACGACTTCTACACCGTCTGGGCGCGTTGCCTCTTGCTCCAGCAGCTGCTGATAATTATCGTAACAGCGCGCAGCATCAAGGCCGAGATTTACCCCAAAGTCGCGGCCGCGAGCGGCATCCACGTCAAAGGCGGAAGCAACCAGCTGGTAAGCCGTATTATCACGCAGCGCACCGCTACGGTGTTTGTAACCTACCTGACTCAGTCTGCCGCCACCAATCATGCCCCAACGCAGCGGACGGGGAATCTGTTTTTCACCATTTAACATAGCCACTCCTGATTGTTTATCTGATGCCATTCTCTTTATGATGACTTTTTGCACTCGGGTGCAAAATGAGGCAAAAAAAAAGTCTGGCTGACTGTTACGTGAGCTAAATGTTGAACAACGGGCGAATAAAGTAAACGGGAGAAGTGCGTCTTTTATGGGCAGGTCACAAAATCATAACATTTTGCACCCGGTTGCAATGGAGGGGGATTGCATCATTTTTGGTTTTACGGCATCGTGGATCGGTTAAAGAATCCACTGCGTGGTGCAATGATTTTTCGTACAAAATTTTAAGTAAAGCATTGATTAATAATGGATGTATTTTGTTTGGCGATCGTCATCAGTCCTGTTTATGGTCAGTCAGGTTCTTAAACTGTTTTTTCGGCGTGAAAGGGTTTGTCTGGCATACAGGGTGTTTTTTGAGTCAGGAATTGGAACCAGCACAGCAGGCGAATCCGTTAGGTTACTCACCGATCGGCTTAGCGAAAGAATCATGTGTCATGGCGGGTGAAAGCAGAAAATCATGGTCTGGCATAATGCCAGACCATGATGTGATAACTACTGCTGGGTAGGGGTTTTCAGCTTCTGTTTCGCATCAACGGCCTGACGCATTTTCGCTACGTCTTCCGCCTTAACTTCAACAGCCTGGTTGTTCCAGCCATTTCGCACATAGTTGAGCACATCAGCAATCTGCCGATCGTTCATTTTCCATGCGAAAGAGGGCATGCCCGCTGCCGTTTGCCGTTCTTCCGTATGGGGGGCACGTGCGCCCATCAGCATGGCATGGATCATATTCGTCGGGTCATTTTGCATCGCGCGGTTACCGGCGAAAGCGGGCACCATACCGGTGATCCCTTCCCCCTGTAAGCCATGGCAAGCAGAGCAGTTCACTTCATAGCTCAGCGCGGCGGCTTGCTCACGGGTGGCATCCATCTTAAACGCCGGTTGCGCTGGCGTCGTCGAAGGCGGCAATGAACGTAAGTAAGTCGCAATTGCTTGCAGGTCATCCTTGTTGAAGTACTGCGTTGAATGCTCAACGGCTTCCGCCATTGGGCCTGCTGCCACGCTGGTGCCGTTTGAACCGGTTTTCAGGTAGTCTTCAATCTCTCCGGCTTTCCAGTCACCAATACCTGCGTGTGGATTCGGAGTGATGTCAGGTGCATACCAGCTACCGAGATTCCCACCCTGCAGATAGGCACCGCTGATCTCTCCGCCCAGCGCGTTACGGGCGGTATGGCACACGCTACAGTGAGCGGGGCCATCCACAATGTACTTGCCGCGATTCCAGGCTTCGTCTTTGGCTGTTTCCACTTTATAGGCGGAACTGTCAAAGAACAGGACGTTCCAGCCCAGCATGGCGAGGCGGATGTTATACGGGAAGTGCATGCCCGCATTTTCGTCAACCGCATGATTCACCGGCGCGATAGTGGAGAAATAGGCCCATAAGTCGTGCATGTCCTGGTCCGACATTTTCGCATAGGCGGTGTAAGGCATGGCGGGATAGAGGAAACCATGTTCACCACGACCCTGACGCACCGCCGTAAAGAAGTCTCGCTCCGTCATGTTGCCAATGCCGGTTGCGCGATCGGGCGTAATGTTTGAGGTTTCGAGCGCACCAAATGGCGTATCGATTTTATAGCCTCCGTTGAAAGAGGCATTATGACAGGCCGCACAGTCTGCCAGGCGCATGACATACTCACCGCGCTTGATAGCGTCAACATCACTGCTCTTAAAATCCGCCAGTTTGACGCTGTTGTCCGCGACAGCAGATCGTGAGCTTTCTAATACCGTCCACAAGCGATAGCTGCCGCCTAAACCGGCCAATACCACCACGATGGCGGCACCGTAAATCAGCTTTTTCTTCACTCCCATGATTATGCTCCTACCAGTGGTGATGGATTGTTGATGTATTTCTGGTAGATAGCCTGTGCTGCACGAACCGCTAATGCGCCCACCGTGACCGTTGGGTTGTATCCGCCATTGTTAGGAAATGCCGAGGCACCCACCACGAACAGATTGTGGGCATCCCAGCTTTGCAGGTAAGGGTTAAGTGCAGAGGTGGTTGGGTCTGCCCCCATTACCGCGCCGCCAATGGTGTGCGAGCTGTGCTGCATATAGGGGTTCCAGCTTTTCTCCGTCTGGTTATCCACCACCAGATGCTGACCACCCACTTCCTTCATGATATTGATGGCGCGGTCGGTAACGTAATTTGCCATCCGGATATCGTTTTTATTCCAGTCGAAGGTCATGCGGATCAGCGGTTGGCCGTGACGGTCTTTATAGACCGGATCGAGGTCAAGGAAGGCTTCACGCACCGGCATTGAGGTGCCCTGGCAGAAAATGGTGCCTGCCGTCTGGTAATCGCGGGCATAGCCTGCTTTCCATGCGCTACCCCAGCGCGGCGTGCCTGGGCGCAGTCCATTCATGTTCTGAATCGGACGGCCATTGGTGGAGAAGCCCATGATGCCGGCCCCACCAATGAAGTCCAGCTGGCTATGGTCGAAGTTATCACCGTTAAAATCGTCGATCTGCACCGCCAGCGCGCCGCCGCCAATAAACGGATTCATATATTCATTATCAAAGAAGCCGGTGACGCTGGAGCAGGTTTGATAGTTATAGTTGCGCCCGATGGTGCCGCGACCGGTGCGTGGGTCGTATTGCTCGCCAACGCCAGAGAGCAACATCAGACGCACGTTATCCATTTGGTACGCGGTGATGCAGACGATATCCGCAGGCTGGAAGCCCTCTTTACCGTCTTCAGAGATAAACTTCACGCCGGTCACCGTTTTACCGTCTGCATGCTTAACCGCATGTAACACTTCGGTATTCGTCAGCAGCGTAAAGTTTTTACGGCGCATTAGAGCCGGAAGAATACAGGCCTGCGGCGAAGATTTAGAGAAGTTGCCGCAGCCGTGAAAATCGCAAAATCCGCAGTAAGTGCATGGACCCATGGTGACGCCTAACGGGTTCACATAGGCCTGAGAAATGTTACCTGCTGGCACGGTGAACGGATGATATCCCATCTTTTCCGTGGTATTGCGGTACTTACTCATCCAGTGCGTGTCTTTGAGTGGCGGAGTAGGGTAGTCACGTTGACGTGGGCCTTCGAAGACATTGCCTCCCTGTTGGGGTTGTCCGTTTAAATTCCCCGCTTTGCCAGACGTCCCGGCAATACGTTCAAAACGATCGTAAAACGGCTCCATTTCACTGTAGGTCACCCCCCAGTCTTGTAGCTGGAGTCCTTTCATTTTGTCCGCGCCATAGCGTTCACGGGTTTGTGTGGCAACTTCAAAATCCCACGGTGTGAAACGCCAGGACATGCCCGCCCAGTGTGTTCCTGCGCCACCAACGTTCCAGCCAAACTGGAATGCAGACCAGTTGCGCACCGGCGCGGCATCTTGATCGCTACGATTGCGGAACGTGGTGGTTTCTACACTCATCGGCTGCATGATTTTGCGCCGGGTATGCCAGCGTAGTTCATCGGGGTCCACAGCAGGGGGGAAATCCGTTGAGGTGTCACGCCAGGCACCTCGTTCAATCGCAACCACTTCGAGTCCTGCACGGGTAAGTTCTTCCGCCATGACGGAACCCGCCCAGCCTAAGCCGACGATGACAACATCCGCTTTTTTTCTTATTAACGACATTTTACAGCTCCGGGATTAATTATCAGGGATCAGGCTAACGGGGATTAATTGAAGATTTTCATTACGACGGTCAATATAAGGGCGATAATCATAACGTGCGCCGGGGAAACCAATCATTTTCCAGCCGACCATATTTTTGTTGCCGCCATAGACAGGATCGGCGAGATAACCCTCGCGCGCATTTTGTAACATTAACTCAAACAGTGCCTGGCTATTAATATCGCCACCTAAGTCGACTTTCCCTTTTTCCATTTCTGTCAGGAAGGCATCAATCTGCGTGCTCTCCAGTTCAAAAAAAGGCTTATTAAGGTGCGCCTGTGACCAGCGGTGTAAGGCCTTTAAACCGGTTAAGTAGCGTTCACGCGGGGTGCTCAGGAATTGTGGGCTGCCCATGATCGCGGCTTCATTTTGTGGGTTCATCGGACCCTCAAGATAGAGTGCAGCACCGCTGCCGTAGTCGCCTGCCAGTTGGCTATCGACAAACTCGATACAGCCCGCTTCACTGGCGGAAGGGCCCAGTTTATCTGCTGGAATCAGGCGATCGAAGATGGCGGTAAGGGTTTTACGGTCGTTCTCATCGGTAAGGACCTGATAGCCTTTTTCCCACGCGGGTTGCGGCGTATGGTCGGCATTAAGCTGTGTTTCTAACGGCACATTGTGCAATTCTTCGGCACGAAGTTTAGGTGCAACCGTGAGCGTCGCCACGATTGAACTCAAGGAAAAGAGTGCTTCTCTTCGGTTCATAAATAATACCTTCAACAAGCTGATAAAATACCAGCCGCACTGTCTCTATGCTTGTGACATAGTAAAAATGAGTATGTTTTCACATACTCGCCCTGTAAAAGAACACGACCTTGCATTTATTCAGGCGCAGTATTTCCTGTGATAATAAAATCACATAAAAATAACCCGAGGCGAAATAACGCCCGTCCCTAAAACTGACGCATTGATCAGCTGATGAAATGGACAGTCAGTACCCTATAAAATATTTGTCTGTTTTTATCCCGTGTCTGGATGACATGACTCAACGATAAAAAATTACCTGGGTGTAAGGAGCCAACGATGCCAGTTTCATCGCCATGCGTTGGTCATTAGCGCCATGACAGCTTTCTCGCTGCCACCCACATTCGCCTGCTATTTTGCAGTGTCATTTTTTGCTCAGATACGCCCGCAGCCTTGTTAGTTCAGGTCACACATTACCGCTTATAGCCTTAAATGATGGAAAACTATCAAAATGAGGGTTAATGGCTATCCCCTACTAATGTTGCGATTATGTTTGATCTTTGCACCCGATTGCAAATTTTTTTGTGATCAATTCGACGATTTGCAACCGGGTGCTAATGAGGGATTTTTATACAGCTCGTTGTCTCAAGAGTGAGGATTTTGCCGGGAAAAGGGGGAAATGAGTTGAGAGCGATTGATCACTGGTGAGGCCAGCATCAGGGGGATACACTTTCAGTCGATAGCGATGAGTGAACCCTGCGGTTGACCGGCAGGGTCCAGGTGCATAACGCGATGGTGGCGAATTAAATATTTTCGCGCATTTTTATTTCAAAATTTACCGGCATAAACAGAGGCGAAGCTGCCGTTTGAAAATCGGTATTGATGACTTTGGTGATATTTTCTATCAGGCCGTGAATGTCATGATAAATAATAACATCGACTGCATCATTAATGAGCATGGCTTGCCAACCTGGGAACGGGCCATGGCAGATCAAGAAGGTGTTCTTTTTGTTTTCATTTTCTTTCAGAGCATCAATAATACCCACGACGCCCCCGCATGGGGCATAAACCAGATCCACTTTGGCATTTTTATTGACGAGACTTAGCGTCTCTTTACGCGCCAGTTCGATCTTTTCATGCGTCAGGACTGGACCCAGAATATTGATATTGACATTTTTTTCGCGGAAATAAGATCTGAAGCTAATCTCGCAAACTTCCTGACACAAGAACCGGTTATGACCTTGAAATATAGCAACATTGTCGCCTTCCTTGAGCAGCTTGTAGGCTATCCACGCTGCACTTCTGCCTGCTTTTCTGTCATCAAGACCGAGGTGAGCAACCTGCCCGTAATCGGCGAGAGGAGAGAATAAGGTAAAGATTTTCACGCCTGAATCCGCAGCAGTTTTAATTGACAGGCCAATGATAGGATCATCCAGCGCGACTAATCCTATATAACCCACTTTATGACTCAACGTCTCAATTAATAATGCCACCGCAGCATGGTTTTGAATGTCACATTCATAAACAATAATATCCGGTGAGCTTTTAAATGTTTGGGCGAGTTTTTCTTTTAATCCATTAAGCAACGTATCGTACATGCTGTCGGAGACCGACGGGAATATAAAGCCGATCCTGGCGGGCGAAATGTGATCGAACGTTAATGCTTCCACCGAACTGCTGGAATTAACGGGGCGATAATCTAATTTAGCCATAGCACGGCTAATTTTATCGGCGGTCGATGGCTTCACCGTGGTACGGCCGCTCAAAAAGCGATCCACCGTAGCCTGGCCAACACCGGCCTCTGCGGCAACGTCGGCGAGAGTCACTTTTTTCTTTTTGTTTTGAGAGTTTGTCATGGCAGGTTGGCCGTTTTTTCATGTGTTGATAACGGCTTATCTTATCACTTTCCTGCTGATGTACTGTCATCCATCGAAAGTTTTTCATTTATCATAATGATTTTAAACACTAAGTTGGTGTGATTGAACTGAGTTAAAAAAATGATGGTTTTTTATGGGTGCAGAAAAAATACATCAAAGAGAGAGTAAAGAGGCGAGGCCGCCCTCAGGGCTGGTCGCGGGACTCTGATCTCACGCAGATTATTGCGCTGCAACCTGCCGGTGAGCTGACGTGACGGCAGGTGCCTGCCGTCATCAAGGCTTCATCAGTTTAAACAGCAGATAACAGGCCACCGGCAACAAAATCAATGCCAGGTCAGGGTGAAAGCACAATCTCATAAATACCTCCAGGGGGCGGAATTGTAGCCCGATGACTGAAAATAAAGATGGATAGATTGTGAGAATGCGTGGGTTAGATGTAAGCCGCTAGTCTGGATAAGTTACGGAGTTCGGTACAGTGTGAGCAGACGTTGCCAGTTTACACTCTCAGGTGTTGAACAGGCTGTGGCTTTTCCCGCCTGAGACGTGTCTAATGGCGTGCATAGCGTGTGTTTACCCCTCTTTTTGTCTGCTTTCTCAAGGAACATTGTTGCATGAATGAGTTTTCTATCCTGTGTCGCGTTATTGGTACTCTGTTTAACCGCCAACCTCAGGATCCATTGTTGGTGCCGTTGTTCACCGCCTTGAAAGAGGGCAAACTGCGGGCGCAGTGGCCGCTGGAGCAGGATGAACTGCTGCAACGGCTGGAAAAAGATAGCGATCCCCAGGCGTTGGCGAGTGACTATAACGCGCTGTTTATTGGCACCGAGTGTCGCGTCTCCCCTTATGCCTCACAGTGGCCACAGGGCAAACCGGAAGCGGAAATTCGTGCTTTCCTGTCAGCGCGCGGTATGCCATTAAGCGAAGCCCCAGCCGACCACTTTGGTGTTTTGCTGCTGGCAGCATCCTGGCTGGAAGATCATGCGGAGGCGGATGAATTCCAGGCCCTCAGCGAGTTGTTTGATGAATACCTGATGCCATGGTGTGGCTCCTTCCTTGGCAAAGTAGAAGCACATGCGACTACGCCGTTCTACCGTACTCTGGCGGCACTGAGCCGCGAGGCGATTCAGGCGATGCGCGAAGAGCTGGCAGAAATTGAAGCTGAACAGGGTGAAGATGACGAAGAGGGTGATGACGC
The DNA here is from genome assembly GCF_000295955.2 of Pantoea sp. A4. Classification (GTDB taxonomy): domain Bacteria; phylum Pseudomonadota; class Gammaproteobacteria; order Enterobacterales; family Enterobacteriaceae; genus Pantoea; species Pantoea multigeneris. Next base: position 182,562 of record NZ_ALXE01000019.1, on the reverse strand, counting down.
CTGAGCGTCACCACTGTGCGTTGCTGCTGCCTGGCAGTGAGCCTGGTCGGCTGAATATTTGCGCCGTACCGGGGAGATGGGTGGCGGCATGCAGTCGCTCGCCGATGCCCCATGGCGTCAGTTCCAGCGCGGTCAGTGCATCACCGGCTTTTGCCGTGATGCCACTGGCAGGCGTCACGCTGGGGTGCTGAATCAGTAAATGTGCGGTGCGGGCCAGGGAAAGTTGTGCCCGGCTGCCATGTCCATGAATCTGCCGCTGCCGCAGGCCTTGCAGCGCGGCGGCGGCCATCAGATAGCCCGTGGCGTGATCCAGTGCCTGCACCGGTAATGGCGTTGGCCGCGGGTTACCGCTCCAGTGCATGCCTGCCTCGGCAATACCACATCCCATTTGCACCAGGCTATCAAAGCCGCGTCGGTTGCGCCACGGGCCGTTCCAGCCCCAGGCATTTAACGAGATATCCACCAATCCCGGTGCAATACGTTGTCTCTCTTCCGCATCAAGGCCCAACCTTTCCAGTGCATCGGCGCGGTAGCCGTGTACTAACACATCAGCCTGCGCGAGTAACTGGCGCAGATGCTGTAGTCCTTCGCTGCGCTTCAGGTCTAACACCGCACGACGCTTGCCGCAGGTGATCTCTTCATCCAGCGAGGGTTCTTGCCAGCCCGGAGGATCAATGCGCAGTACTTCTGCTCCCAACCCGGCGAGAAAACGCGTTGCTACCGGACCGGCGATGATGCGGGTTAAATCCAGCACTTTGATGCCCAACAGCGGGCGGGCTGGAGGCAGTAGCCAGTGCGGTTTTTTTGCCGCTGGCGCAGGGTGCCACTGAATCAGGGCTTCCTGCTGGACCGCCTGCCCCTGCGGGTGCCGTTGCCACTCCTCAGCACTGCGCATTACTGCGGCACAGCCTCCAGCCTCAACAATTAACTGCTCCAGTTCCTCCACGCGCCACTGGGCAACCCGTTCGGCCAGTTGCTCGCGATGGTCGCTTTTGCCCAATACCGCTTCCATCGCCGCACGATGGTGTGGCGCGTTGGTATGGAGGCGGATCCAGCCGTCAGCACCTGCATAATCCCCCGCGAACGCATCCCATAGCTCGGCAGGGGGACGATTCAGTGGCTTAAAGCTACTGCTAAACCAGCGTGAAGCGAGACGCACATTCACACTCACTGGATGAGGCGATACGATCAACTCCGCCACTGCCTGGGTGGCGAGGCCCATTGAGGTGGCTGCCAACTCGCTCACCGCAAAGGCGGAAGCATAACCCTGCGGCTCCTGCCAGAGGGGAACGGCACGGGGCAGAGTATCTGGATAGAGCGCTGTGTTCATCTCTTGCCACAGCGACTGTGCGAGTAAACGGTCCATTTTGGCTCCTTTAAGTCTGCCGCAAAGCATAGCAGGGGATTTTAGCGGCGGCGCAGGCGGGGAAAACGCGCGTGCATCCGCAAATTGCGCAAGTTGACGACCGCGATAGCGGTGCCGAGCACCACCAGTGCAGCCCCCAAAATCTTGAAGCTGTTCAGGCTATCACCAAGGAATAAAATCCCCATGATGACCGACAGCACCGGCGTCAGCAGCGAATAGGGCATGATCAGATTGACGTTATATTTCTTCAGCAGCCAGTACCACAGGGTATAAGCCACAATGGAAGAAGCAATGGCGCTGTAGAAAATACCAAACCAGCCGTGCCATCCCGCATGACGCAGTGCAGTCAGTTGTTCACTCTCCTGTGTCAGTGAGGCCAGGCCCACCACCGGCAAAGCGAAAAGCGCGATCCAGCCAGTCATGGTGAGCGGGGGAATCGGCGGTGATTTTTTCACAATCAGATTACTGATAGCCCAGCCCGTTGCGCTACAGATCAAGATCAGCAATACCCACCAGGCCGGGATCGTCGGGCTGCCTGCCAGGACCACAACCCCGCTGAGAGAAATCATAATGCCGAACAGCTGTATGGGACGGAGTTTCTCTTTCAACACCACCATGGCCAGCAACATCGCAATCGGTGTGCCCAGTTGCACGACAATCGCACCGGTGCCCGCATCGGTGTAGCGCATACCGACAAACAGCAGCGAGAAATGCAAAAAGCCAAAGGTAAAACCCAGCAGCAGGAGCCAGGGAAGTTGCTGGCGGTTAATACGACAAAATGGCACCAGCAGCAGAGCAACAACGACAAAACGCATCCACGTGAGGAACAGCGGAGGCAGTTCATACAGGCCCCACTTCACCGCGATGTTGTTAAATGCCCACAGCGAAACCACCAGTAAAATCAGAAAAAAATGCCGGGTTGCCACAGCAGTTCCTTATTGTGCGAGTGACGACATGATAAGCCTATCTTGACATGAACCAGGGGGATTAGCTGTGCCTACAGTAAAAAAACTGTGCACCAATTTCAGGAAAAATATAAGACAGGTTGTAGGTTTACTGGCAGACTGAGATTCGCATCGCACCTAAGACGAGGACACCTGCACGTATGACCGCTAGCACGGCTTTACCCCTGGCTTTAATTCAACTTGAAGTTCCTCCCGCACACGTCGCCGCCAAAATTGGCGAACAGTCGCAGTGGTTTGTTGAGGCGTTAGCACTCCAGCCTGATGAGTATGTCATTGTGCGACCGGATCTCGGTGAATCGCTGCCGGAATTTGGCACAGTCAGCGGCGCTATCCTGAGTGGTTCCTGGGCGATGGTGACGGATCATGCCGAATGGAGTGAGCGCACGGCGGCCTGGGTACGTGCGGCGGTTGATGCGAAATTGCCGCTGTTAGGCGTCTGTTATGGGCACCAACTGATGGCCTATGCGCTCGGCGGAAAGGTGGATGATAATCCGCACGGCTGGGAGCGGGGTTTGTTACCGCTAGTGAGTGCCCCAGCCATTCAGCAAGATCCACTGCTGGCGGCATTTCCCGCCCAGTTCAGTGCCTGGCTGTCTCACCGGCAGTCAGTGCTGGTGCCGCCGTCAAACGCGACGGTGTTGGCGGCATCGGCTAGCGATGGCTGCCAGATCCTGCGCTACAGCCCACAGGCGCTGTCCGTACAGTTCCACCCAGAATTTGATCGCCGCATTATGATTGCCTGCACGCCGCCCGGTATTCTCGACGAAAGCCAGGACGTGCAGGGCAAAGACTGGGCACGTGCGTTGATTGAAGCCTTTTGGCAGCAAACGCGTCCGTTGAGTGCGGCTCAGGGCGCGTAGTGACGGGTGCAGCGATAAACCCACGCTGGCGGGACGTTTTTTAACACTCGCTGGCGTTGCCAGGTAAAGTAACGTGACAGATCCGGCTGCGTCAGAGATGTGTATTGGAACTGGACAAAAACCCCATGGGTGCCCAGGACATCGTGTACCGCGGCCAGAATAGTGTTACGCAAAGCGGGCGCTAGCGACAGCAGCGGCAAGCCGGAAAATACCACATCATACTCACCGCTCAGCAGCTCTGCTGAGCAAGCCCGCACGTGCAAGCGGGGATCGTTAATCTGATGCAGTTTCTCAACCAGCGGCGGGCTAATTTCAAACGCATCCAACTGACATTTTGACCCCATGCGCAGCAGAATTTGTCGGGTCAGTACGCCGTCTCCTGCACCCAGTTCTGCAATACGCAGCGGGCGTTGCAGATTAACAGCCTCTGTCATGGCTCGGCACAGTGCTTCAGAGGATGGCGTTATGCTGCCGATTGCGCGCGGATTACGAATGAACTGCTGCACAAAATCAGCCTTGGCACGCATCATAGTGAAAGCGGAAGCTAACATGCCGGTCTCCTTATTTGTCATCTCTCCCATATTGACCACAACGCCGGGACAAGTTTCGTCTATTTGCGTCATGCGGCCTAAACTCAGAATTTTCCGGCCCGAAACGATAACGTTTTTCCTCCATCCCGCTCACAGTTTACGCAGAGGCGATCTGACAAGCTGGCATTTATCCACCATGTTAATTGCATGTTTTGTGGTTGTTAAATTCAAGCCTGAAGGAGAGACATCATGCGTTATGCTGCACCGGGCGAGCCGGGTTCCCTGATTACACTGCAAGCGCGCTATCACAACTTCATCAACGGCGAATTCGTTGCCCCCGTCAACGGGAATTATTTCGTCAACACCTCACCCATCAACAGTTCGACCATTGGTGAGTTTCCGCGATCCGATGGTGATGACGTAAACCTCGCGGTCAATGCGGCACAGGCTGCGGCAGATAGCTGGGGCAAAACATCACCCCAGCAGCGCTCCCTGGTTCTGCTAAAAATTGCAGACCGGTTGGAGCAAAATCTTGAGTACATGGCCCTGAATGAAACCTGGGACAACGGCAAACCAGTACGCGAGACGCTGGCGGCGGATCTGCCGTTGGCTGTGGATCATTTCCGCTATTTTGCCGGGTGTGTGCGTGCTCAGGAGGGCAGTGCCGCTGAAATTGATGAGTTCACGGCGGCATACCATTTTCATGAGCCACTGGGCGTGGTGGCGCAGATCATCCCGTGGAACTTCCCACTGCTGATGGCCGCGTGGAAACTGGCTCCGGCGTTAGGGGCGGGTAACTGCGTGGTATTGAAACCCGCCGAGCAGACCCCGCTGTCAATTACGCTGTTTGTCGATCTGATTCAGGATTTGCTGCCCAAAGGGGTGGTGAATATCGTACATGGTTATGGCAAAGAGGCGGGTGAGGCGCTGGCTTCGCATCCCGGCATCGCAAAGGTAGCCTTTACTGGCTCAACCGCCACCGGCGGACATATTCTTGAGCTGGCCGCCAAAAGTTTGATCCCCTCTACCGTGGAGTTGGGTGGTAAATCACCGAACATCTTCTTTGAAGATATTATGCAGGCGGAAGAGAGTTTTATTGAGAAAGCGGCAGAAGGCGTGGTGTTAGGTTTCCTGAACCAGGGTGAGGTATGCACTTGCCCGTCACGCGCACTGGTACAAGAGTCCATTTATGAGCCATTTATGGCGGCGGTGTTGAAACGGGTGAAAACCATTAAGCGTGGTGACCCATTAGATACCGAAACGATGATTGGTGCTCAGGCATCGCAGCAGCAATTCGACAAAATTCTCTCCTATCTGGAGATTGCGCAGCAGGAAGGGGCAGAAGTGCTGCACGGGGGAGCAGTAGAAATCCTGGAAGGCTCGCTTGCCAGCGGTTACTACATTCAGCCTACGCTGCTGAAAGGGACTAACAGTATGCGGGTGTTCCAGGAGGAGATCTTTGGGCCCGTGGTGGGTATCACCACCTTTAAGGATGAAGCCGAAGCAATTGCGATTGCCAATGATTCTATCTATGGTCTCGGGGCTGGGGTGTGGACGCGGGATATTAACCGTGCATATCGGGTCGGCAGGGCGATTAAAGCCGGACGCGTCTGGACCAACTGCTACCACCTCTATCCGGCCCATGCGGCTTTCGGCGGCTATAAGAAATCGGGCATCGGGCGTGAAACCCACAAAATGATGCTCGACCATTACCAGCAAACCAAAAATCTGCTGGTGAGCTACAGCGTCCAGCCGCTTGGGTTCTTCTGAGTGTCAGGCCAGCGTGCCCTGTGTGGCGCTGGCACTGTTCATGTGCACCTGGCTGCGCTGCATCTCAAACTGCCGCAGCCAGTTCGAAAAATCTTCTATTGGCATTGGCCGGGCAAAGAAGTAGCCCTGTAGAACATCTACAGCGCGCAGGCGGAGATACTCTGCCTGCTCTGCGGTTTCGACACCCTCGGCCACCAGGCTGATATTCAGCCGCTGAGCCAGGGAAATCACCATATCCGTAACGGTGGCATTAATCGCATCCGTGCCGATCGCAGCGGTGAAAATTTTATCGATTTTCAGGATATCGGGCTGTAAATCTTTCAGGTAGGCTAGCGAACTGTGTCCGGTGCCAAAATCGTCAATCGCCAGTTGTACGCCCACTTTATGCAGCATCGCCACAACCTGCTGATCCACCACCGGCAGCGCATCACGCTCGGTTAACTCCAGCACCAGCCTGGGGCCTGGCTCGGCTGGCCACCATAATGCTTCCAGATCATGCACAATTTCGCAGTCGCGAAAATGGCTGGCGGCAACGTTAAGCGCGATATGGAAATCACTATGTTGCGGCAGTTGCGGCAACTGCTCAACCACCTTGCTAATGACAAAGCGGGTTAAAGGCGCAATCAGGTTGTGGCGTTCTGCCAGCGGGATAAACACATCCGGCGCGACCCAGCCATGGCGAGGGTTGTGCCAGCGCAGGAGTAGTTCAATGCCGGCGCACTCGCCGTTGCGGCCATCAATTAACGGTTGGCAATACACTCTAAACTCATCGGCGCCGATGCCGTAATTGATCTGCCAGCTCAGGCTCATACGGTTGGCGGTGGCCATCCAGACGATGTAACCAAACAGTAGGCTCAGCAGCAGTGCGAGCGGCAGTTGCCCGGGAAGTGTGGCCAGTGCTAATCGCCAGGGGGCAGGGCCATACAGCGTAATGGTGTAGGGATAGCGCAGTGAGGCTTGCTCAAACTTCACTTCATCTTCTGCCGGCATCGTACCTTCAAGCAGCGGATTACCGTATTCCAGGCTTTCATTGCCCACATTGAAAATAGCGCGCTCGACCCAGGGCAACTCTGGCACCAGCAGGTAATTGCTGAGGAGTTCAATATTGACGATCTGCACGATACCGGAGCGATTGTCCAGCGACTTGGGGCTCCAGAGCAGTAGAACCGGCGATCCTTTCAGCAGCCAGGCGTCGGTGGTTAACAGCATACGTTGACCATTCAGCGCCAGTTCAGGAAAGGCCAGGCTGAAGGAGAGATTACGTTCACCGTAAATGCTGGAGCAGTAGATGGTGTCCTGATCCACCAATAGCATTGCGCGCACTGTTTGCAGCGCCGCAATTTTTTCAATCAGGGGAAAACGGACGTTCTGGCAGGGCACACCGACCAGACCCAGGGTATTGCTGGCTGATACGTCGAGTGGCGAAAGCATCCGGTCAAAGCGATCGATAGCGCTGTTGGCAAAGTCCTGTGAGCGCTGTTCGATATTTGAACGCGCCTGAACAAAGCGGAAGGTCAGCGTCAGCAGCAGCACCATAGCGGCAACGACCAGCGCGATCAGCAAACGCTGACGGCGAAATTTGCCAACAGATTGCTGGGCCATGTGCATCAGTAACCACCTTCCAAAGACAATAAAAAAAACCAACCTGACGGAAAAGTTATCGGCATGGCACGTCGCAAATTTAGCCGTGCTGCGAAATAAAGTGGTTTCGATGACCACGTGAACTGAAAAGATCACGTGGAACAACAATCTACAGCGTTTGCGGGCAATGTGACAGCGCTGACTGTTTGAATATTGCGTCAGGGTGGTGAATTTATTTTAGTGACACTGTCACTAGTCGCACTGGACCTTGATCGCCAGGCCACCGCGCGAAGTCTCGCGATATTTGGCATTCATGTCCTTACCGGTCTCGTACATGGTCTCAATCACTTTATCCAGTGAAACGCGAGGTTCACTGGTACGGCGCAGTGCCATGCGTGCCGCATTGATCGCTTTTACTGCAGCGATAGCATTGCGTTCAATACAGGGAACCTGCACCTGGCCTGCAACGGGATCGCAGGTGAGGCCAAGGTTATGCTCCATGCCGATCTCGGCGGCGACACACACCTGTTCCGGGCTGGCACCGAGTAACTCCGCCAGACCGGCGGCAGCCATTGAACAGGCCACGCCCACTTCACCCTGGCAACCCACCTCTGCGCCGGAGATGGAGGCATTCATTTTGTACAGCACGCCAATGGCCCCTGAAGCGAGGAAGTAGCGGATAAAGATTTCCGGCGTCACCTTTTCGATAAAGTGGTCGTAGTAGGCCAATACCGCCGGCACGATGCCACAAGCGCCGTTGGTCGGCGCAGTGACTACACGTCCTCCCGCGGCATTTTCTTCGTTCACGGCCAGGGCAAACATATTGATCCAGTCGATGACGTTCATCGGGTCGCTGGAGTGTTTGGTGGAGGAGACCAACAGGCGGCGCAAGGAGGCGGCACGGCGCGGCACGCGTAATGGGCCAGGCAGCACGCCCTCGGTATTAAGACCGCGATCGATACAGGCCTGCATGGTCTGCCAGATTTGCGTGAAGTAGGATTCAATTTCAGCTTTGCTGTGGAGCGCCAGTTCGTTTTTCATCACTACCCCAGACAGGGAAAGCCCGGTCTCCTGACAGTGGCTGAGCAGCATTTTCGCCGAATTGAACGGCCACGGCACGCTGACTTCATCCAGTACGGATTTACCAAAATGTTCTTCATCGACGATAAATCCGCCGCCGATGGAGTAGTAGGTTTTGCTCAGGATCAGATGTTCGCCGGAAAAGGCCAGCACGCGCATCCCGTTTTCATGCAGTGGCAGGTTATCACTGCGGAACACCATGCCACCTTCACGCGGGAAATCTACCTCGTGCTGGCCATTCGCGAGGAGTAGGCGCTGGCGCTGCTCAACGTCCTGAATAAATGCCGGAATAGCGTCAATGTCTACCGTATCGGGCGCGGCACCTGAAAGTCCCATGATAATGGCGATATCCGTGTGGTGGCCTTTACCGGTCAAAGAGAGGGAGCCATACACATCTACGGCAATCCGCGTCACGTCGAGTAATTTTCCCTGCTCAACCAGCAACTCTACGAACTGTTTGCCCGCTTTCATCGGGCCTACGGTATGGGAACTGGATGGGCCGATGCCCACTTTGAACATGTCGAATACGCTAATCACGGGAGACACCTCTCACAAATAATAATTATTGCTGCCACAGCAGTTTATGGGGCTAATAGTAACGATCCGTGCAGAAAAAGATGTGGCTTTTCGCATGAAATTAACTTATGCAGTGCTGAGAAAAAACTTATTTAAGCGGGAGTGGCGGGGTAGAGCGTGAAAAAGCAGAATATTGTGCTGAATCGCCTGGTTACCAGGCGATTTGTTGTCCCAAAGCGCGAATGATGCCTGCGGTCATGCCCCAGACAAAGTAATCCTGATACCACGAAAGCCACACTGCGTGGCGTTTTCCGGCACGCTCAATATCCAGTGCGCTGTAACGGCTGATACGCAATGCCTCAGCCAGGGGCATTTCGAAGGCGCTTTCCACCTCAGTGGGATTGAGGGTGAGGGTAAAATCGGGGGCAATCACCCCCACCACTGGCGTCACCTGAAAACCGGTGCTGCTGATTACCGGAGGAAGCTGTCCAATCACCCGCACGCGATCCGGCGTAATCCCGACCTCTTCCCAGGTTTCGCGCAGTGCGGTTGCATTAGCATCACGATCTTCCGCATCCTGCATCCCGCCAGGAAATGCCACCTGCCCGGCGTGTTTACGCAGCGCCAGTGAGCGGCGAGTCAGTAGCAGGCCAGGCTGTGGGCGCGCAATAACCGGCACCAGCACGGCGGCATGGCGCTGCGCGGGCGCCTGATATCCGGCAACGGGCTGATGGAGCTGGAAGCGGGTAATAAACTGATCCAGCGTGAGTTGACTCATTTCCCGGTTTCCTCCAGCGCGGGCAGAATACGGCTCAGTTTGTGGAATGTTTCTTCGTATTCGGCATCCACCTGGCTGTCAGCCACCAGGCCACCGCCCGCTGCACAGTAAAGTTGCTGGCCTTCAGCAATCAGCGTACGGATGGTAATGCTGGTATCCATCGTGCCACAGCTGCTGATGTAGCCAATGCTGCCACACCAGGCGTTGCGGCGGTGGGGTTCCAGTTCATCAATGATTTCCATGGCCCGGATTTTTGGCGCACCGGTGATTGAGCCACCGGGGAAACAGGCGCGCAGCAGATCGCTGGCCTGTAAGGTGGGGGTTAAACGTGCGCGAATGGTGCTGACCAGATGGTGTACCGCCGGGAAGGGCTCTACCACAAACAGGTCCGGCACCGTCACGCTACCAGGCTGGGCAACCCGGCCAATATCATTGCGCAGCAGGTCGACAATCATTAAGTTCTCGGCGCGATCTTTCTCCGCCGTTGCCAGCGCTAAAGCCTGTTCACGGTCGGCCGCTTCATCAGGCATACGCGGGCGCGTGCCCTTGATCGGTCGGGTTTCAATTTCACCTTCCCGCAGCCAGAGAAAACGTTCCGGCGAGAAACTCAAAATGGTGCTGGTGGGCAGGCGTAAAAAAGCACTGAAAGGTGCACGGTTGGCCTGATTCAACTGGCAAAATGCCTGCCACTCATCACCTTCGTAGCTCGCCTGGAAGCGCTGGGCAAGGTTGATCTGGTAGCAGTCTCCGGCACGGATGTAATCCTGCACGGCCTGGAAGCGCTCGCCATACTCTGCCCGCGTCATATTGGATTGCCAGCCAGACGTCAGGTGGAAAGGGACGTTTGCGGCGCATTGCTGCTGCCGGAGCCACGTCAGTCGTGCCGCAGGATCGTGCTGGCACACCAGCGTCAGGCGTTGTCGCTGATGATCGGCTATCAGCGCCCAGTCGTAGATCCCGACCGCCATATCTGGCGTGTTGAGGTCGTGACGGGCCTGCTGTGGCAGGCTTTCAAAGCGTCGGCCTAAGTCATAGCCAAACAGCCCTAACGCGCCGCCGAGAAACGGCAGATCGGGCTGTTCAGGCTGCTTCGGGCAGTGCTGTTCCAGCATCTCCTGCAACAGTTGCAGCGGGTCGGCAGTGTGCTCTTCGCACCCGCTTGCCTGTTCAATTCGGGTTACTGATCCCTGGGTGATTAAGGTCGCCAGTGGGGCCGCCGTCATGATATCAAAGCGGCTGTCGCGATGTTCGGCATGCGCGGAGCTGAGGAGCATCGCCCACGGCTGAGCAGCCACAGGCGCGAACCAATTGGATAACGCCTGTGGCGTATACTCTAAAGATAACGTTTTAGCAGTCATGAGTCTTTTTGTCTTACAGCGAGGCGCTTAGCCTGACATAAATTTTCCCGGCTGGCACCAGAATGTTACCCGTGAAATAATACCCGGCTGAAAATCAGGAGAGCACTATGTTTACAGGTTTACCGGCACTGTCCCATGAGCAGCAACAGCAGGCAGTGGAGCGTATCCATCAGTTAATGTCTGAAGGGATGTCCAGTGGTCAGGCCATCGCCCTGGTGGCGCAGGAGATCCGCGAAACGTATCAGGGCGAGGCGATTGCGATGCGCTTCGAAGATGAAGAACACGACGAAGACTAACGACTGACCGCGTTTAAAGTGCCGCAATCACTTTAATTTCTACTTTGAACTGTGGGTCCATTAAGCCGGCTTGTACGGTGCAACGCACTGGCGCATTGTCCGGCGAGACCCACGCATCCCAGGCACGGTTCATCGCGGCAAAATCGGCTTTTTCCGTCAGGAAAATGGTGGCATCGAGAATTTTGCTCTTATCACTGCCGACACGCGCCAGAATTCTGTCAATCACCGCCAGTGCGTCTGCGGTTTGCGCTTCTGCATCGCCCGTCAGGTCTTCGGGTACGCTGGTGTAGTAAACGGTGTCATTGTGGATCACCGCTTCGCTCATGCGTGGAGCCACATCAATACGTGTAATCGTCATTTTTAAAATCCTTAAACGCGTTGCCCGACCGTGGGCATTCATCAGGCGGTTATTCTGTCATAGCTGGCGGCGGCAAAAAAGCGGCCTGCGGAAATCAGCAAATCCTGTGCAGCACGGCGGGGGAGTGGCATTATCAGGCCTCTGTTTATAAGGAGATAACCATGCTGGAACTGCGCCCTAACTGCGAATGCTGTGATATCGATTTGCCCCCTCACTCCATTGATGCCCGAATTTGCTCATTTGAATGCACGTTCTGTGTCACCTGCGCCGAAAATAAACTTGATGGTAAGTGCCCAAACTGTGGTGGTGAACTGCTGCGCCGTCCTATTCGCCCGGCCAAAAAGCTGAAGAAGTTCCCGGCATCCCGCAAGCGTGTCCTGGCGGGTTAAGGTGCCGACGTCATGCAACCCGCAGCAATTTGCGTATAATAGGCCTGTTTTTTCTGCGGGCTGAGAGGGTGTGTGGCAGACGATTTTTCTAGCGATGGCGTGTTAGCGCAGGCCATTACCGGTTTTAAGCCGCGTGAAGCGCAGCGTGAAATGGCAACAGCGGTAGCGCAAGCAGTACAAACGGGCGGGGAACTGGTGGTGGAAGCCGGGACCGGAACCGGTAAAACCTATGCCTATCTTGCGCCAGCCCTGCGCGCAGGCAAAAAAGTGATCATCTCTACCGGGTCAAAAGCCTTGCAGGATCAGCTATACGGGCGTGATTTACCCACCATCGGCAAAGCGCTGAAATTCGCAGGTAAAACGGCGTTGCTGAAAGGGCGTTCCAACTACCTCTGCCTCGAACGGATGGAACAGCAAAGCATGAGCGGCGGGGAGCTGCGCGATCAGGCGTTGAGCGACTTAATGACGCTGCGGAGCTGGTCCAGCGTGACGGTGGATGGCGATGTCAGCAGTTGTAGCGGTGTCGCAGAAGACAGCCCGTTGTGGCCGCTGGTGACCAGCACCAATGACAACTGCCTCGGCAGTGACTGCCCGCGCTACAAAGAGTGCTTCGTGGTTAAAGCGCGAAAAAAGGCGATGGATGCGGATGTGGTGGTGGTAAACCATCACCTGTTTCTGGCGGATTTAGTGGTGAAAGAGAGTGGCTTCGGGGAGTTAATACCCGATGCCGAAGTGATGATCTTCGATGAAGCCCATCAAATTCCTGATATCGCCAGCCAGTATTTTGGTCAGCAGCTGGCCAGCCGCCAACTACTCGACCTCGCGAAAGACATTACCATCGCCTACCGTACGGAACTGCGAGATACGCAACAGCTGCAAAAAGTGGCTGACCGTCTCAGCCAGTGCACGCAAGATTTTCGGCTGACGCTGGGCGATCCCGGCTATCGCGGCAATTTGCGCGATCTGCTGAGCGATCAGCAAATTATGCGCATGCTGACGCTGCTGGATGACGCGCTGGAGCTGTGCTATGACGTCATAAAGCTTTCGCTCGGGCGCTCAGCGCTGCTGGATGCCGCCTATGAGCGTGCCGCACAGTATCGTACGCGGCTCAAGCGGCTGCGCAATATTGATGAACCCGGTTTCAGTTACTGGTACGAATGCAGTTCGCGCCATTTTGTTCTCGCACTGACGCCGCTTTCTGTCGCTGAGCGCTTCCGCGAGGTGATGGATAACCGTAAAGCGGCCTGGGTCTTTACCTCCGCGACGCTGGCGGTGGATGATGAGATGGGGCACTTTGCCGATCGTCTCGGCGTATCCAACGCCAAAACCCTGATTCTCGACAGCCCGTTTGATTATGCCCGTCAAGCCTTGTTGTGTGTCCCGCGCAATCTTCCCGAGCCCAACCAACGCGGTGGGGGCCGTCAGTTGGCGGCGATGATGAAACCGCTGATCGACGCGAACAAAGGGCGCTGTTTCTTCCTCTGTACCTCGCACCTGATGATGCGTGAGTTAGCCGCAGAATTTCGGGCCTCTATGACCTTGCCGGTCTTAGTGCAGGGTGAAACCAGTAAAGGGCAGCTGCTGAAGCAGTTCCTGGATGCCGGTAATGCCCTGCTGGTGGCGACCAGCAGCTTCTGGGAAGGGGTGGATGTGCGGGGAGATGCGCTGTCGTTGGTGATTATCGATAAGCTGCCGTTTACCTCCCCGGAAGATCCCTTACTCAAGGCACGCATGGAAGATTGCCGCTTGCGCGGGGGCGATCCTTTCAAAGAGGTACAGCTGCCTGATGCGGTGATCACCCTGAAACAGGGCGTAGGGCGACTGATTCGTGATGTTGATGACCGGGGCGTGCTGGTTATCTGCGATCAACGTCTGGTTTCGCGGCCCTATGGCGCACTGTTCCTGAACAGTTTGCCGCCGACGCCACGCACACGCAGTATCGACCGGGCCATTGCGTTCGTTCGCCAGCAACCCAGCCAGTAATTTTCCCCGGCGTGTGTTAAGATGCGCGCCGTTTTTGAATCATCTGAGGATGTTATGTCTGCCCGAATTTTAGCCCTCGACACCGCAACGGAAGCCTGCTCCTGTGCCGTGCTCAATCATGAGCAACAGGATGCGCGCTTTGAGATTGCGCCACGCGATCACACTCAACGTATTCTGCCACTGGTGCAGGAGCTGCTGACCGCCCAGGCATTGAAATTACAAGAGATTGATCTGTTAGCCTTTGGTCGTGGGCCGGGCAGTTTTACCGGCGTGCGTATCGGGATTGGTATCGCCCAGGGGCTGGCGTTGGGCGCGAATCTGCCGATGGCGGGTATTTCAACGCTGATGACGCTGGCTGAAGGTGCATGGCGCACCTCTGGTGCCTGTCAGGTACTCACCGCGATCGATGCACGTATGGGTGAAGTGTACTGGGCAGAATACCAGCGCGATGCCGATGGCGTCTGGCACGGTGAAACCACAGAAAGCGTGCTTTCACCGGCGGCGGCCCTGGCCCGGATGCAGGCGCTGGAGGGCGAGTGGGCAACGGCGGGGACTGGCTGGCAAGCCTGGCCTGAGTTGCAACAGAACCATAGCCTGACCCTCAGCGACAGTGGCGTTACGCTGCCTGCCGCCGAAGATATGCTGCCGCTGGCCCTGCAGGCCTGGCAAGCGGGTAAAACCGTAGCGGTAGAGGCGGCTGAACCGGTGTATCTGCGTAATGAAGTGGCGTGGAAAAAACTGCCAGGACGCTAACTGAGACGCAACTTATTCTCATTTAGTAAGTCTAAGCAGGAAAGACCAGGAGGTACGCTATGCCTATCAATCGTAAAGGAATCTCCGGCGTTCTGTTGAGCTGTGCCCTGCTATTAAGTGGCTGTGCCAGCGTGCCGGATAGCATTAAAGGATCGTCAGCATTACCACAGCAAGATATTACTCGCGTGCTCAATGCGCCTAAGCTGTATGTGGGCCAGGAAGCACGCTTCGGCGGTAAAGTGGTGCAGGTGACCAATCGCAATGGCGTCACGCGGTTGGAAATTGCTACCCAGCCGCTGGATGAGGGCGCGCGACCGATTCTGGGTAGCGCATCAAAAGGGCGAATCTATGCCGATGTGCACAGCTTCGTCGATCCTGTTGATGTGGCTAATCAGTATGTCACCGTACTGGGTACTATTCGAGGTACGGAAAAAGGGGTAGTGGGTCAGGCAAGCTACGATTTTGTGGTTGTCGATGTGCGTGGTTATCAACGTTGGCGTATGCAGCGCCAGGTTGTGTCTTCTGCTGCACCCATGGATAACTGGGTTTGGTATGGCCCAACCCGTCATCGGGGTGGCTACTGGGGACCCCCGCCGTTCTGGGCTTTCCCACCGGCACCGGCTCAGGTTGATACCATCCTGACAGAGTAATCCTGACAGCTGTTTTGACTTATTTTTCAGCCCGGTCGCGACACACCCGACCGGGCTTTTATTTTTCAGGGCCATAGTCGACGCGATTTTAGTGATGCGTCTCGCAAGGCTGCGATTCCACGCAGAGCAAACTGGTACAGTCAGTTAAAATATTGTTAATTCATGCGTAACCAGCGAGGCGGCTATGGCGATTCAGTATAATTATCGGGGTGGATCCTTGAATAAGGTTTGGCTAAAGCGCTATCCGGCAGATGTGCCGGCAGAAATTAATGCAGACCGCTATCAATCGCTGATTGAGCTGTTTGAACAGGCCGTCGAACGCTATGGTGACAAAACCGCGTTTGAAAACATGGGCAAGTGCCTGTCATTCAACCAACTTGAGCAGCAGAGTCGGGCTTTTGCCGCCTGGTTGCAGCACGGATTGCAGTTAGAGCGTGGCGATCGCGTTGCGTTAATGATGCCCAATTTGCTGCAATACCCGGTAGCGTTGATGGGCGTACTGCGCGCGGGCCTGGTCGTGGTGAATGTGAATCCGCTTTATACCCCCAGAGAGCTGAAACACCAACTCCAGGACAGCGGCGCGAAAGCGATTGTGATTGTGGCCAACTTCGCCCATACGCTGGAAAAAGTGATCGGCGAAACGGCGGTGAAACACGTTGTCTTAACTCAGTTGGGTGATGCGCTGGGTGCGCTGAAAGGCACGTTGGTGAATGCGGTCGTGAAGCACATTAAACGTCTGGTGCCGTCGTTCCACCTCCCTGGGGCGATCTCCTTCCATCAGGCTTTACGTCAGGGTGAAGCGCTGAAATATCAGCGTCCTGAAGTGACCAACGACGATCTGGCTTTCCTGCAATACACCGGTGGCACCACGGGCGTTGCCAAAGGCGCGATGCTGACCCATGGCAACATCCAGGCAAACCTGGAGCAATTTAAAGCAACATACGGTTCACTGCTGCGCCCTGGGGAAGAGCGGGTTGTGACGCCGCTGCCGCTCTATCATATCTTTGCGCTCACCGTGAACTGCCTGCTGTTTATTGATTTGGGCGGTCACAATTTACTGATCACCAATCCGCGTGATATTCCCGGCTTTGTCAAAGCGCTGCGAAACTTCCGTTTCACTACCATTACCGGGGTAAACACATTGTTTAATGCCCTGATGAATGATCCTAATTTCACCCGTATCGACTTCTCTGCCGCGCGACTGGTGGCTGGCGGTGGGATGGCCGTGCATCATGCGGTCGCTGAGCGTTGGGAAAAACTCACCGGTCACTACCTGCTGGAAGGGTATGGTCTGACGGAGTGCTCACCGCTGGTGTCGGTGAATCCCTATGACATTACACATCACACCGGTAGCATCGGTTTACCCGTACCCTCTACGGATATCTGTGTGGTGAACGATCAGGGTGAAGAGGTGCCGTTGGGTGAACCAGGAGAACTGTGCATCCGTGGTCCACAGGTGATGAAAGGCTACTGGCAGCGGCCAGAAGCCACTGACGAAGCACTGAAAAATGGCTGGCTCCTGAGCGGTGATATTGTTACCGTTGACGCAGAAGGCTTTATCCGCGTGGTGGACCGTAAAAAAGATATGATTCTGGTTTCGGGCTTCAATGTCTATCCCAATGAGATTGAGGATGTGCTGATGCAGCACCCGAAAGTGCGTGAAGCGGCAGCCATCGGCATTCCGAGCGATTTAACCGGTGAAGCGGTTAAAGTCTGTATCGTGAAGAAAGATCCCAGCCTGACCAAAGAAGAGCTGTTGAGCCACTGCCGCAGCCAGCTCACGGGCTACAAAGTGCCGAAAGTGATTGAGTTCCGGGATGAACTGCCTAAAACCAACGTTGGTAAGATTTTACGTCGCGCGCTGCGGGACGAAGTGAAAACTGGCGCAGCGTAGTTTGCGCCACCCTTATGGTTGAACGCCGGCCTTGTCCGGCGTTTTTGTTGTACTAATTAGAGGCGTCGTCCCTTTGGAGGGATGGCGAAATATGTAACGTGAACTATTCACTGATAACCGAGGATCAGGCGCTGGCGGCAGTTTGTCAGCAAGCGCGCCAACACGCTGCTGTCGCACTGGATACCGAATTCGTGCGTACGCGGACTTACTATCCTCAACTGGGTCTGATCCAGTTATATGATGGCGAACAGCTGGTATTAATCGATCCGCTAGAAATCCGCGACTGGCAACCCTTTATCGATTTGCTGACGGACAGCGCGGTCACGAAATTCCTCCACGCCGGTGGCGAAGATTTGGAAGTGTTCCTGCACCGCTTCGCCGTGCTGCCGCAACCCATGATTGATACCCAAATTCTGGCCGCGTTTGCCGGGCAGAACCTCTCCTGGGGCTTTGCCGCGATGGTAGCGCATTATCATCAGGTTGAACTGGATAAGAGCGAAGCCCGTACCGACTGGCTGGCGCGCCCGTTAACCGAACGCCAGTGTGAATATGCGGCGGGTGATGTCTTCTGGCTGCTGCCAATTGCGCACCAGTTAGTTAAACAGGCGGAAGAAGCGGGTACGCTCAACGCTGCACTCAGTGAGTGTAATACCCTGTGCCAACGTCGCCTCGACGTGCTGGACCCACAGGATGCCTGGCGCGATATTACCAACGCCTGGCAGTTACGTCCGCGTCAGCTTGCGGCACTGCAGTTGATGGCCGACTGGCGTCTGCGTCTGGCGCGTGAAAAAGATATGGCGGTGAACTTCATTGTACGTGAAGAGAACCTGTGGAAAGTCGCGCGTTATCAGCCGGGTTCGCTGGGCGAATTATCACACCTTGGACTGGGCGGACATGAGATTCGCTTCCATGGCAAAACCTTGCTGGATTTGGTTGAGCAGGCACAGCAACTCGACGAAGCGAGTTTGCCAGCACCGTTGCCTAATCTTATCGACCATGCGGGCTACAAGCAGATCTTTAAGGCAATCAAAGGGGTGGTGCAGGCAACCAGCGAAAGCAGTGGTTTCAGCCCTGAGTTATTGGCTTCACGCCGTCAAATCAACCAGGTGCTGAATGTGCACTGGGGCATTCGTCCACAGACGCGCACTCCAGAGCTGCTCACCGGCTGGCGTGGTGAACTGATGAAAGCGGATATCGACGCCATACTGGCCTCCGCTTAAAAAAATCCCCCCTGATAGTAGGGGGGATTTCGCGCGTTATTTTTCCGCTTCTTCCGCTTCTGGCAGCGTCACATTGAGCTCCAGAATCGAAATGTCTTCACCGCGTTGTTCCAGTTGAACGGTGACCATTTCTGGATCAATCTTCACGTATTTGCAGATCACTTCCAGAATATCGCGCTTCAGCTGCGGCAGATAGTGCGGCTCGCTGTCGCCTCTTCTGCGCTCAGCAACGATAATCTGTAACCGCTCTTTCGCGATGTTAGCGGTGTTCTTCTTTCGGGATAAAAAGAAATCGAGTAATGCCATGGTTTATCCCCCGAACAGGCGTTTCAGGAAACCCTTCTTCTCTTCTTCAATAAAGCGGAAGGGGCGTTCTTCACCGAGTAAACGTTCCACGGTGTCGGCATAGGCTTTACCTGCATCTGACTCATCGTCAAGAATCACAGGCTCACCCTGGTTAGAGGCGCGAAGCACCGACTGGTCTTCTGGAATGACACCGACCAGTGGAATACGCAGAATTTCCAGCACATCTTCCATGCTGAGCATATCGCCACGGCTAACGCGACCCGGGTTGTAACGGGTGAGCAGCAAGTGCTCTTTCACCGGATCTTCACCGTTTTCAGCACGACGAGACTTGGAAGAGATAATGCCAAGAATACGGTCTGAGTCACGGACTGAAGAGACTTCCGGGTTGGTGGTAATGATGGCTTCATCGGCAAAGTAGAGCGCCATTAATGCCCCGGTTTCGATACCGGCTGGGGAGTCACAGACGATAAAATCGAACTCCATGGCAGTCAGGTCGTTCAGCACTTTTTCAACCCCTTCACGGGTCAGTGCGTCTTTGTCACGCGTTTGTGAAGCGGGGAGAACGTAGAGCTGCTCGGTGCGCTTGTCACGAATCAATGCCTGATTCAGCGTGGCATCACCCTGAATCACGTTAACAAAGTCATACACCACGCGGCGCTCACACCCCATGATCAGGTCAAGGTTACGCAGGCCAATGTCAAAATCGATGACGACGGTTTTTTTGCCTTTTTGCGCTAATCCCGTCGCAATGGCCGCGCTTGACGTGGTCTTGCCAACGCCCCCTTTACCTGATGTAACTACAATAATGCGTGCCATAATGTTGATTTCCTTAACGAAAGAAAAGGGGCCTTAACTAAGAGTCTGTATTGCCAGCTCGCCATCTTTGAGGCTGAGGCGTGCGGCTTTGGTATAAAATTCTGCCGGTATCTGATCGCTAATCCAATACTCTCCGGCAATGGAGACCAGCTCGGCTGAAAGATTGGTGCAGAAAATCTGGCAGGCGCGATCGCCACTGGCACCCGCCAGCGCACGACCGCGCATCATGCCGTAGACATGGATATTACCGTCTGCGACCAGTTCTGCCCCAGCGCTCACGTGACTGGTGACAATCAGGTCAGCATTGCGGGCATAAATTTGCTGACCAGAACGCACTGGAGTATTGATCACGCGGGTTTTATTAATGGCGGGTTCGGCTAACACAACGGGTTTTTCCGGTTCGACAGGGGCTTTGGGCTCTTCACGTTTCTTACCCTCTTTCCCTTCCGTTAACACCGGAATGCCTGCGCGTGTCAGCGTTCGCTTCAGTGTTTCGTCCTTACAACCGCTGACGCCGATAATGCGTAAGCCGGTGGCAAGCACGGCCTGCTGTAACTGCTTCCAGTTTACCGGTCCCTCTAATCCTGCAACATTGAGGACTACCGGGGCATTTTTCAGGAACTGAGGCGCTTGCGCGATTTTCTCCTGCAGTGCCTGGCGAATAACCTCCGGCTGCGCCTGGTGCAGGTGGACAACAGACAGGGTGAAACTACTCCCTTTTAATTCAATTGGCGTTTGTGACATCTGTCCCGATTCGTCCTGTTCCATGGACCGCCTGACCCGTGCCGGATAAATCGCATTTAAGTCAGAGCAGTCAATATTCGAAGTACTGCAAGCATGTTATAGTTACTGCTATATTCAGGCAAGCCACCATCTTTGTTAATTCGAGTAAAAAATATGTTTTGTGTGATCTACAGAAGCCCGCAACGTGACCAGACATATCTCTATGTTGAAAAAAAGGACGATTTTTCCCGCGTCCCGGAAGAGCTGCTGCGCGGTTTCGGCAAGCCGCAGCTGGCGATGGTGATTAACCTCGCCGGGCGCGAAACGCTGGCCAATGCTGACATTAATAAGGTGCGTCAGGCGCTGGAAGAGCAGGGCTTTTATTTACAAATCCCACCGCCAGTAGAAAACCTGCTTGCCAGCCATCTTGAGCGCGGTAAAAAAGCGTAATTCAGATTCATCTGTAAAAATAATATAAGACGCCCGATCTGGCGAATATATTTTACCGGGCTGCTCGCCCGGTCGGCTACGGTACTGACCGTAGCCGCTTCATTTATGCATTATGACAATTTCTGCATCAACTTCGTGGTCAATCCAGCTTATTATGTCTTTGCTGTCGCGTTCCGACGGTCAAAGGAATAGCACATCGCCAGCTAAGCTGGCGGCAAACATAAATTAAGCAGGGGATTAGCATGTATCAGCATCGTAATTGGCAAGGCGCGTTACTCGATTACCCAACCAGCAAAGTGGTCTGCGTAGGCAGTAACTATGCTAAACATATCAAAGAGATGGGTAGCGCTACCCCCACCGAGCCAGTGGTGTTCATCAAACCGGAAACCGCCATTTGCGACTTACGCGAACCACTACAAATTCCTGGTGAGTTTGGTGAAGTCCACCACGAAGTTGAGTTAGCGGTGCTGATTGGCGCAACGCTGAAGCACGCCAGTGAAGAACATGTGGCGAAAGCCATTGCCGGTTATGGTATTGCGCTGGATCTCACTTTGCGTGATGTTCAGGCCGGTCTGAAGAAAGCAGGCCAGCCATGGGAAAAATCGAAAGGTTTTGATAACTCCAGCCCAATGTCTGGATTTATTCCCGCGAGTGAGTTCCAGGGCGACCCGCAGGACACGGAGCTTAAACTGGTGGTGAACGGTGAAGTGCGCCAGCATGGCACCACGGCAGATATGATTCATAAAATCTTACCGCTGATTGCCTACATGAGTCGCTTCTTCACTCTGCGCGCAGGTGATGTCATTCTGACCGGTACGCCGGAAGGTGTGGGCCCAATGCGCAGCGGTGATACGCTGGAAGTCTCGCTTGCCGGCCAAACCATCAGTACGCGCGTGCTGTAAAACTTGCAACGCCGCACCTGAATCGCTATAAGGTGCGGTTTACTTTTTATGTGGGTATTAACATGAGCGACATTCCTTTCTGGCAGACCCGAACGCTGGAGCAGATGAGCGATGAGGAATGGGAATCCTTATGTGACGGTTGTGGCCAATGCTGCCTGAACAAGCTGCAGGATGCCGATACCGATGAGATTTATTTCACCAATGTGGCGTGTAATCAGCTTAACATCCGCACCTGTTCCTGCCGTAACTATGAGCGCCGTTTCGAATATGAGCCGGACTGCATCAAACTGACACGTGAGAACCTGACCAGTTTTAACTGGCTTCCGCGCACCTGTGCCTATCGTTTACTGGGTGAAGGCAAGACGCTACCGGCGTGGCATCCGTTGCTGAGTGGCAGCAAGCAGGCGATGCATGCACAGCGTATTTCTGTGCGCTACATCGCCGTACGGGAGAGTGAAGTGAGGAACTGGGAAGACCATATTATCGACCGTCCCGACCAGCACGGGGTCTGACTCAGCGCCCAAACAGGTCGCGTTTTGCCGGACGCAGGATCTGCGCGATCAGCACCAGCACGGCCACCAGTAAATACAGGGCAAAAATCCCGACCAGCCATTGTGGCATACTCAGGTTGAACAGCGTCCAGCTGCGCTCGGCACAGTCGCCAGTGGCAACAAAGACTGACGGCAGCCATTTGTCCAGTGGCAGCCAGGTTGGGAAGTGGGCGGCAAAATCACAGGTCACGAATGGGTTGGGGTGCAACTGGATCATGGTGTGTTCCCAGGCCAGACTCAGACCCTTAATCGCACTGCCAATCCAGATTAGTAATGCAACATAGCGCAGCGGTGTCTTCGGGGCGATAGCCCCCACGATGCCAGCACCCATCACGCCAAACAGGGCGCAACGTTCATAAATACACATTACGCAGGGTTTGAGTAGCATCACATGCTGAAACCACAGTGCGGTTAACTCCAGTCCGAATGCTGTGAGGGCCAACAGCAACCATGCACCACGCCCATGTGAGGATTGATTCAGATATCGCAACATAAGGTTTTCCCTGTAAATAGTAACGTCACGCAGTGTAAACCATCGGACGGTGGATGCCATCTGTCGAGGGGGGAAAAAGAGTGCATAAATATGATCTTAATCAGAAATGCCGCAAACGGTTAACCGATTACATTTATCTGTAGTCTAAAGTGCAATTTTTTTCAGCTACTCACGTTTTTCCCGTGGCTTCAACTATATCCCGCTTTTTGCCTCTGGTATGATGAGCCCCATTATGAGAGAGAAAGCGACGAGAAAACGGCTATGGTGATAAAGGCGCAAAGCCCTGCGGGATTTGCTGAAGAGTACATTATTGAAAGCATCTGGAATAGCCGCTTTCCCCCCGGTTCGATCCTCCCGGCTGAGCGTGAGCTGTCGGAACTGATTGGTGTCACGCGCACCACCCTGCGCGAGGTGTTACAGCGCCTGGCTCGCGATGGCTGGCTCACCATTCAGCACGGTAAACCCACCAAAGTGAATGATTTTTGGGAAACCTCGGGCCTCAATATTCTCGAAACTCTCGCCCGCCTCGATCACGATAGTGTCCCCGTGTTAATCGACAACGTGTTATCCGTGCGCACCAACGTCGCCTCCATTTTTATTAGCCGGGCGATCCGCCACCATGCCGATAAAGCGCGCAGCGTGCTGGAAGCGGTTAACCAGGCTGGCGATCAAGCAGAGAGCTTTACTGAACTGGATTACCGTATTTTCCGCGGGCTGGCTTTTGCTTCAGGCAACCCGATTTATGGTTTGATTCTGAATGGGCTGAAAGGCTTATATACTCGCGTCGGACGTCACTTCTTCTCTAATCAGGAAGCTCGCAAGCTGGCTGCCGATTTCTACCGTCAGCTGTTGGCGTTGTGTGATGCACAGCCAACGCAGGAGATGATTGTGGAAGCCGTGCGTGAATACGGTCGTCGCAGCGGTGAAATCTGGCACAGCATGCAGGGCAATTTACCGGAAGACCTCAGTCCAAAGCGTTAATTGCACAGAGATAAAAAAAGCGGCCACCAGAGCCGCTTTTTTCATGCTTACAGGGAAGGGGAGCCGCGCGGTGGGCAGCGGTCCAGCAGTTCCACGCCACCATCCTCGTTTTGCTGCTCCAGAATCACATCGAAGCCCCACAAACGATGCACGTGTTTCAGCACATCACGACGGCTGCGATCCAGCGGTGTTCTGCTCTGCGGAACATAACGCAGGGTGAGGGAGCGATCCCCGCGCAGATCTACGTTATACACCTGAATATTCGGTTCGAGGTTGCTCAGGTTATATTGTGCGGAGAGCTGCTGACGAATCGCCCGGTAACCGGATTCATCGTGGATCGCCGCGATCTCGAGGAAGTTGTTACGATCGTCATCCAGTACCGTAAACAGGCGGAAGTCGCGCATCACTTTAGGTGACAGGAACTGGCTGATAAAGCTCTCGTCCTTAAATTCACGCATGGCAAAATGCAGCGTTTCCAGCCAGTCAGACCCGGCGATGTCTGGGAACCAGTAGCGATCTTCTTCGGTGGGCTGCTGGCAAATGCGTTTAATATCCTGGAACATCGCAAAACCCAGGGCATACGGGTTGATCCCGCTGTACCACTGGCTGTTGTAGGAGGGCTGATAGATCACATTGGTGTGACTATGCAGGAACTCCATCATAAACCGTTCTGTGACTTTCCCTTCATCGTACAGATGGTTAAGGATGGTGTAGTGCCAGAAAGTGGCCCACCCTTCGTTCATCACCTGCGTCTGTTTTTGCGGATAAAAATACTGGCTGACTTTACGCACAATGCGCAAAATCTCACGCTGCCAGGGTTCCAGCAACGGCGCATTTTTCTCCATAAAGTAGAGCAAGTTTTCTTGTGGCTCAGAAGGGTAGCGGGAAGCCTGTACGTGCACTTCTTCTTTGTCACGTCTTGGCAGCGTGCGCCACAGGGTATTCACCTGGCTTTGCAGATACTCTTCCCGGCTTTTCTGGCGCGCAGTCTCTTCCTGTAGAGAGATCTTCTGCGGGCGTTTATAGCGGTCTACGCCATAGTTCATCAAGGCATGGCAGGAGTCGAGCAGTCGCTCCACCTCTTCAACACCGTAACGCTCTTCACAATCCGCGATGTATTTTTTCGCAAACAACAGGTAGTCAACAATCGAACTGGCATCGGTCCAACTGCGGAACAGATAGTTATTTTTAAAGAAAGAGTTATGCCCGTAGCAGGCATGAGCCATCACCAGCGCCTGCATGGTCATCGTGTTCTCTTCCATTAGATAAGCAATACAGGGATTGGAGTTGATGACAATCTCATAGGCCAGACCTTGCTGCCCGTGTTTATAGCGTTGTTCTGTTTCAATGAATTTTTTACCAAACGACCAGTGGGCGTAGTTGATGGGCATACCCACGCTGGAATAGGCATCCATCATCTGTTCGGAGGTAATCACTTCAATCTGGTGCGGGTAGGTATCGAGACGGTACAGTTTTGCCACCCGGTCGATTTCCGCCAGATACACATCGAGGAGCTCAAAGGTCCAGTCAGGCCCGTCACTGAGACGTTGATTATGCTTGATAGGATCGTCAAAGAATGTCGTCATAGCGCACCTCTGTTTTGCCAACCAATTAAGGCGGTCGTGGTGATATAGGGGCCTCATCCTGCGCCCTGGAGAACCTGAAACTACTGCGCACACACTTCAATGATAGTTCACTGTCTCCTATCCGAAACCAGAACTCAATTTAAATATTTGGTAGAAAATCACTTCTTTAAATCAAAAAAAACCTACCGTGGAATTTAATTCTAATTATCCTGAAAAGTCAGGATTTAATAGCTGTTTATAAGTCAAAGTTATTACCCCGATTGAATGTGCTGAAAAAAGTGCTTTTAACTGTTTTTGTCATGTGAATGATTAATCTTTGAACAATAAAGCGCATAAATCACTGTATTTTTAATTTGAAAAAGATTTTAGTTACCCAAATTCGTAAACCAGGGTGAAATGAATTCACAGATTTTGTGAGTAGTAGCCATGGCAGATGCTCTGGCTAACGTTTAAATTGTAGATGATTGTGCTCATCGGGTTCGTCGGGGGACGTATGCGGGTAGTGATTCTTGGAAGTGGTGTAGTGGGCGTGGCAAGTGCCTGGTATCTGGCGCAAGCCGGTCATGAAGTAACGGTGATTGATCGCCAGGAAAATGCCGCGCTGGAGACCAGCGCAGGCAATGCAGGCCAGATCTCTCCCGGATATGCAGCCCCCTGGGCGGCACCAGGTGTTCCGCTAAAAGCAGTTAAATGGATGTTCCAGCGCCATGCTCCTCTGGCGATCCGCCTCGACGGCAGCCGATTCCAGCTTGAGTGGATGTGGAATATGCTGCGTAACTGTGACATGAACCACTACCAGCAGAATAAAGCCCGCATGGTGCGGATCGCCGAATACAGCCGTGATTGCCTGAAAACGCTGCGAGAGGCCACCGGCATCGCCTATGAAGGGCGTCAGGGCGGCACGCTGCAACTGTTCCGCACCGAGCAACAGTATGAAAGCGCCAGTAAAGATATTGCCGTATTACAGGAAGCGGGCGTGCCCTATGAACTCCTGAAGGCGAGTGAGTTATCGCGCATCGAACCGGCACTGGCCGCAACCCAGCATAAACTCACGGGTGGCTTGCGCCTGCCGAATGATGAAACCGGCGACTGCCAACTGTTTACGCAGCGTCTGGCAAAAATGGCCGCTGAGGCGGGCGTGAAGTTCCGCTTTAACACCTCTGTCGATCAGCTACTGCGCGAAGGTAATCGCATTTACGGCGTGAAGTGTGGTGAGGAAGTGATCAAAGCGGATGCCTACGTGGTGGCGTTTGGCTCTTACTCTACCGCGCTGTTGCACAATATTGTGGATATCCCGGTTTATCCGCTGAAGGGCTATTCCCTGACCATCCCGGTAAAAGACAGCGCTGCTGCGCCGGTCTCTACCATTCTGGATGAAACCTACAAAGTGGCGGTAACCCGCTTCGATCAGCGTATTCGGGTAGGTGGCATGGCGGAAATTGTTGGTTTTAACACCAAACTGTTGCCTGCGCGTCGGGAAACACTGGAGATGGTTGTGCGCGATCTCTATCCTGAAGGCGGTCACATTGAACAGGCCAGCTTCTGGACCGGTTTGCGTCCAATGACGCCAGACGGCACGCCAATCGTGGGTGCAACGCCGCTCAGCAATCTGTGGCTCAACACCGGTCACGGGACGCTGGGATGGACAATGGCCTGCGGTTCAGGCCAGCTGTTGGCCGATTTAATTTCCGGCAAGCGTCCAGCCATTGCAGCAGACGATCTGTCCGTGTTTCGTTATTTGTCGGGGAATTCCGGGCAGGCCGCGCCACTGCGTGATGCCAGCGCGACCCGTTAAGCATCAGGGAGAAGTAGAATGTCACGTCCCGTTTTTGCCACCATTGATCAGCAAGCGCTGCGTCATAACCTGTCTGTTGCACGTCAGGCAGCACCGGATTCGCGTATCTGGTCAGTGGTGAAGGCTAATGCCTATGGTCACGGTATTGCCCGTGTCTGGCAGAGCCTGTCAGCCACCGATGGTTTTGCACTGTTGAATATGGAAGAAGCAATCCTGCTGCGCGAGGCGGGATGGCAAAAGCCCATTTTGTTGCTTGAAGGCTTTTTCCACGCGGAAGACCTGGACCTGATTGATCGCTATCGCTTAACCACTAGCGTACACAGCAGTTGGCAGATTCAGGCGATTGCCAACGCATCGCTTTCCGCGCCAATTGATATCTACGTCAAAGTGAATAGCGGGATGAACCGTCTCGGGTTCCGCCCGGAACAGCTGCACAATGTGTGGCAGAAGTTGCGTGCCTTACCGAATGTTGGCGATATGACCTTAATGGCGCATTTTGCCGACGCAGAGAATCCGCAAGGGTTGGTGGAGCCGCTTCAGCGTATTGAGCAAGCCGCCGAAGGGCTGGCCGTGCCGCGTTCGCTCTCTAATTCTGCCTGCACATTGTGGCATCCTGAAGCGCACTACGACTGGGTACGTCCGGGGATCATTCTGTATGGCGCATCGCCCAGCGGTGAGTGGCAAGATATTGCAGAAACCGGCCTGAAACCGGTGATGACCCTACAAAGTGAGATCATTGGTGTGCAACAGCTCCAGACTGGAGACGGTGTCGGCTATGGCTATCGTTATCGTGCCTCGCAGCCGCAGCGTATCGGTGTTGTCGCCTGTGGTTATGCCGATGGTTATCCACGTCACGCGCCGAGTGGCACGCCAGTGGCTGTGGATGGCATTCTGACGCAAGTCGTTGGGGCAGTTTCAATGGATATGATTACGGTCGATCTGACCCCATGCCCGGATGCGGGTATTGGCTCAACCGTGGAACTCTGGGGCAATCAGGTCAAAATCGATCAGGTGGCAAAAGCAGCCGGTACGGTAGGCTATGAGCTGATGTGTGCTCTGGCACCACGCGTACCGGTGCAGGTTATTTAATTTCGCGCAGGGTTCCCTGTACGCGCTTACTGCAGCGCCAGGCGATCAACGCCAGCGCTGCACCTACCAGCATCATCAGCGCCAGTGCCGACTTTGCTGCGATCGGCAACGCCACTACCAGCAAACTGGCGCTGGCGGCTCCTGCCATTTGAATAAATCCTTGCAGTGCAGAGGCCACGCCCGCCTGTTGCTGATACGGCTCCAGCGCATAGCTGGTGGCAGGACCAACGGTAAAGGCAAGACCCGCGACTGAGATACCTACCGGGATCATATAGAGTGCCCAGTGTGTCTGTAGCTGTGCGGCGAAAAGATGCTGACCGCCGGTGAGCAGGGCTGCACCCACCAGCATGGCAAAGGTGCCCACCATCAGGCAGAACGGCCTGCCGACTTTACGGATCGTACGGTTAGCGATGGTGCTAACGAACATGATCCAAAAACCATTCAACCCAAATGCGATAGAGAACTGCAGGGCAGTGAGCCCGCCGCTGGTCATCAACACATCCGGTGCCAGAGACACATACGTCAGCACCATGCCTAATGCGCCAGCATTAGCACAAGCAAAAGCGATAAAGCGGCCAGAGCGCAGAATCGCAGCGTACTGGCGCAACGGCAGCCCGCGTACCCGCAGCGTATCTGCCGGGCGAGTTTCGGGTAAGAAACGCATTACCAGCAGCAAGATCACCGCCGCATAAACGCACAGGAACCAAAAAGGCGCGCGCCAGCCAAATGCCTGAGCCAACAGGCCGCCCAGCAGTGGGGCAAGGGCAGGGACAATATTCAGCGCACCATTGAGGAAGCCATACGCGCGGGCCGCGTCATCCCCTTGCAGGCGGTCTCGCACGCCGCTGAATGCAACCACAGCACTACAACATACCGCACAGCCTTGCACCAGGCGCGCCGTTAAAAACAGCGGCCAACTGGTTGCAGTGGCGGCGATGGCGCTGCCTGTGAAATATAACAGCAGCCCAGCGATGGCGATGGGTTTACGGCCATAGTTATCCACCAGCGGGCCACTGACCAACTGGCCGATCCCCATCACCAACAGAAAAATCGGGATTGTGGTTTGTATGTTTTCAATTGGTGTATTCAGTCCCAGCGCAATTTGCGGCAGCGTGGGCAGATAAAGGTCAATACCGAGCGGGGCCAGCAGGACCAGACTGAGCAGTAACAGAGTAAATTTTTGCATGGCAGGCCGGTGTTTTCAGAGGAAAAAGATTTGAGAGGGTAATGATTCAGGCGGGAAAAGGGAAGAGTGGGCAGGGAGAAATTGTCATACCTGGTATCAGGTATGACAATCAACCTTACTCAGTAGGCACCGTCACGGCGGAAAACCACACCAGCGGTTTTAAACAGGATCGCAATGTCAGTCCACAACGCCCAGTTTTTCACATACCAGGAGTCAAAGTAGACGCGGGTATCGTAGTCGATATCATTACGCCCGCTGACCTGCCACAAACCGGTCATTCCCGGTTTCGCCATCAGATAATAATCCACGTCGCCAGCATAGCGTTCCAGCTCTGCTTCAATCACCGGACGCGGCCCGACCAGACTCATCTCGCCACGCAAGACATTCCAGAGTTGGGGCAGCTCATCCAGGCTTGTTTTCCGCAGAAATCCGCCAATTTTGGTGATACGCGGATCGTTTTTCAGTTTGAAATCCCGATCCCACTCTGCCCGGGCTTCCTCACTGGTGGCGAGTAACGTTTCGAGTACCTCTTTAGAGTTGGTTACCATTGAGCGAAACTTCAGGCACTTAAACTTCTGGCCCTCATGCCCCACACGTTCATGACCGTAAATGGCATTACCGCCGTCTCGTTTAACCATAAAACACAGCAAGCCAAATACGGGCGCGAGGAACAGCAGCAGTATGGAGGCAACAACGATATCGAAAGTGCGTTTCAGCAGGCGTGAAGAGTGCTTCGCCAGATTATTGCTGACGCGCAGGATCATCACTTCGTGGCTGAAAATAAATGACATGTCTGTGCCATACAGTGGCACGCCGCGCAGTGTAGGCACCACTGACACCGAACGGCATTTCATTTTAGAGAGGAATTTCAGCCATTTGTCGCGTACCGGCTGCTGCTCAAACTCCATAGCCACGATGAACTGGGTATTCTCACGGTCTATGGTCTGCCAGTTAATATCTTTCCAGGTGATAACCGGCACGCCATTAACGCTCTCTGGCCGTTGCTCATCACACTCCACCGCAATAAAAGCCTGTACGTTGTAGCCTAAGATCTCTTCACTCTGCAATGCGGCGTAGGCTTCACGGGCATTCTTACCGGAACCAATAATAATGGTCTCTTTCTGCCACTGACCGGCACGGTTAATGGCATGTTTTACGATGGAACGAAACAGCGGCAGCAGCAGCAGGGCAAAGCTCCAGCTAAACAACCATACCAGACGCGAGAAGTCCCATTTGGAGAAAGCAATCAGTGCCAGATCAAGCAGGGAGAAGACCACCAGGGTTTTGACAATCTCTTTCAGCTCGAACCAGAAAGGTTTGCGATAGGTGTAGTGGCGTAAGCGCATCCAGAACCATCCTGTGCATAGGACAGACATCACGAATTGCGCCACAAAACGGTACTCAATCTGTTGCGGTGGAATGAAGCTGTTCAAATCGCCCCATATTCCCTGAATAGTCACCGCTGATAAAAACAGGGCCAGGTTGAGGGCAAGTAAATCGGAAATGCTTAGCGCTAATTTAACGATAATATTTTTACGGAACCCGCTCCATGAGCGAGTGTTTGCATTTAAAACTATTGTACTTGCCATATAACCTGCTCTCTTTACTGGAGTAAAAGATGGTCTGACCAGAATCAAGTACGCGTTCAGGATGAGAATGTCATTGCCACAGGACTGCAAGCCAGGAAGCTAAAAAGATAGATAAATCAAAGCAATGCATTCACCTTCGGCGAGTACATGTTTTACTTTTAGAATAAAATGACGACTCAGGGAGTATGCATTAGAAGGAGAACACTGGGAACAGGGTAAAAATCTTAAATTACTTTTTAACCAAGCGGGCACTTTGCTGAAGAGGGAAAATGAATGACACGGCAAGGAAAATAATTTTTTTAGGATTAACGCCATATATCAGAATAAACGCCAGCCACCAAGGCTGGCGAAAACAATTAAGCGGGGCGGTTTAACACCCAGCTGTCCTGTTCTTTATCGTAATGGTCGATTTTCAGATCCATGCGACGACCATCGATCCACGCCGGGACGCTGGTTTCGTGATCCCAACCATCCAGCTGATAACTCAGGCCTGGATTGGTATTGCAGGGGATGCTGACGTCCCGCACATTGTTGGGATTGAACTCAGCATCAACGATTTCATAGCGCCCAATCTTGACTACATGACCCATAGCAACCCCCAGTAAATTGACCATAAGATAACCATAGTCATTTATGGCACGGATCAACGCCAGTGGCTTTCAGATTATTCTCTCTCTTCTGTGACCTTAACCCCAATTTTGGCGATACGGTTGTCCTCTTTCTCTGCCACGGTCCAGATAAGATTATTCCATTCGACCTGATCGCCCACCACCGGGGTACTGCCCAGCATCGCCATAATCAACTGACCCAGTGACTGCTGCTGGTTGGTTTCTTCATTGATGTCGAGGCCATAAATTTGCGCCACATCCCCCAACCGTGCTTCGGCATCCAGAATAAAGTCACCAAAGAAGCGTTGGTCCATGGCAACAGGCGGTGACTGGCTAAACATTTTGCCCAGCGCGGAGAGATCGCGTTCACGTCCAATCACGCACAGCACATCCCCCTCTTTTAGCCGCGTGTTGTTGCCGGTGGGCAGCAGCACATTGTCGCGAAACAGCGCGGCGATCCGGGTGTCGCGCGGCATTTGTAAATCACGCAGCGCAGCGCCGACACACCAGTTATCCGCACTCAGTTGGTAAACAAACTGTTCCCACGGATTTTCCGGGTGAATATCCAGCCCAACGCGGCTGATGGGGGACGCGGTGGGAGGAACAATGACCTTGGCTTTTTTCGCCGCAAACCCCAGTGATGTGCCCTGAAGCATTAACGACACTAATACCACAAAGAAGGCGATATTGAAGTAAAGACGGGCGTTTTCCAACCCGGCCATCATCGGGAACACCGCCAGAATGATGGGGACCGCCCCACGTAATCCTACCCAACTGATGAAGATGCGTTCACGTCCGGTAAAACCACGGAACGGCAGTAGCCCCACCAGAATTGACAGCGGACGCGCCACCAGAATCAGCCACAGGGAAAGAATCATCGCGGGCACCGCGATATGCCATAAGTCAGACGGGGTGACCAGCAGGCCAAGCACGATGAACATGCCAATTTGGCTCAGCCATGCCATGCCATCAAAGGTTTGTAGAATGCCGTAGCGGTTGCGGATTGGGCTATTGCCTAACAGGAATCCACACAGATAAACCGCCAGAATGCCGCTGCCTTCCAGTAGGGTGGTGAGGGCGAAAACCAGAATGCCCCCGCTGACCGCCAGCAGAGGATACAGGCCCTGAGGCAGGCTGATGCGATTGATAATTTGCTGTAGTGACCAACCGCCACCGAGGCCAAGCACAATACCTAAGCCGAACTGCTGCACCAGATGGACAAGGAACATCCAGCTTAATCCATGTTGGCCTTGTTGAATCATCTCTATCAGGGTGATGGTTAAAAATACGGCCATCGGGTCGTTGCTACCCGACTCAATCTCCAGGGTGGCGCTGACGCGCTCGTTCAACCCCTTATCGCCCAACAGGGAAAAGACCGCTGCGGCATCGGTTGAGCCGATGATGGCACCAATCAAAAAGCCCTGCATGATATCGAGGTTAAATAGCCAGGCGGCCATCATACCCGTCAACCCTGCGGTAATTAGCACGCCAATGGTCGACAGCGATAGCGCAGGCCCCAGAGCCACGCGCAAGGAGCTGGCTTTGGTACGCATACCACCATCGAGCAGAATCACGGCCAGCGCGAGGTTAGACACCAGGTAGGCGACGGGGTAGTTATCAAAGGCGATGCCGCCGATGCCGTCCACGCCGGTCAGCATCCCAAGCGCCAGGAAGATAACCAGAATGGGGATCCCTAAACGGGATGAAAATGAACTGAGCAGGATGCTGGCGGCCACCAGCACGGAACCGATAATGAAAAGACTGTAAATAACGCTGGTGTTCAAAAAGGGGATCTCCTGCAGAGCAAAATGTGCGGTAAATCAGGGTAGGGACCCCATCCAAGATAGTGGTTAAACAAACGGTTGCAAGTATAAGATGCAGATAAATGGCGCTCTGAGTGCTTTTACCGCTTTAGAGGCCAGTTTTGTCATGAACATCTTAACACCTCATCTGCCATAGATACCGGTCTGATACAGTGCTGCACGGTAATTATGAAATAAAATTTTGCATTTTTGTGCGCTGACACCACGATTCTATACTTTCTTTTATGTGTCAATTTGCTAATTTGACACAATAATTGCCCCTTAACCGCCTGAAATGGCCATTAATGACGGTTTATTTGCCTCATGGACAAACCTGTGCACAAACTCGCGATTCTTGCTCTGATATTTTGTGTGACTGCCTGCTCCAGCCATAAGGGGCAGCAGCCGGTTAACCAAACCGCCGATCAAGGCGCTGCTACTGCGAATCCAGACATGATTGCGGTTGTGGCGGCATTACACGATCAAATGCATCATTGGGAAGGTTCGCCCTACCAGTGGGGCGGTACGCAGCTAAAAGGGGTGGATTGCTCCGGGTTTGTCTGGCGTACGCTGCACGATCGCTTCAATATGAATATGGATCGCATCACCACCGCCGAACTTATCCGTATGGGTAAACCGGTGAAGAAGAGTAGCCTGCAACCGGGCGATCTGGTGTTCTTCCGCATCAAAGGGGAGTTGCACGTTGGGTTCTATGACCTGAATGACAATTTCCTCCATGCATCCTCCAGCCAGGGTGTCACGCGTTCTTCGCTGAACAACCCATACTGGCGTTCAGTCTATCTTGAGGCGCGACGTTTGCCGCAGGAGAGGAATGCCACTATCACGCTGAATGGCTAAGCGGCGATTAAACAACAGGGGGGTGTTGTACTCGCAACATCCTGATAGTTGTTTAAGTTTTGAGTATTTATTGGGATAGAAGAAAAAAGCAGCCAGAGATGACTGCTTTTGCCTGTGTTAACGCGGTTCTTCAACCTGCTTACGAAACAGCTCACGGAATACCGGATAGATATCTTCCGGTTCACGAATATGCTGGATGGCAAAATTATCAAACACGGATTGCAGGTGCTCGTACTCACGCCATAGCGTCTGATGCGCACGGCGAGTGATTTCGATATAGCTGTAGTAGCGCACCACAGGCAAAATGTGTTTTGCCAAAATTTCATGACATAGCGGTGAATCATCCGCCCAGTTATCACCGTCCGAGGCTTGAGCGGCGTAAATGTTCCACTGCGCCGGATCGTAGCGTTCTTTAACCACTTCATCCATCAACTTCAGTGCGCTGGAGACAATGGTCCCGCCGGTTTCCTGGGAGTAGAAGAACTCCTGCTCATCCACCTCTTTGGCCTGCGTATGGTGACGAATGTACACCACATCAACGTTTTTATACGTCCGGCTCAGGAACAGATAGAGCAGAATATAAAAGCGTTTTGCCATATCTTTCGTGGCTTGATCCATCGAACCGGAGACGTCCATCAGGCAGAACATCACCGCCTGGCTGGAAGGCTCGGGGCGCTTCTCAAAGTTTTTGTAGCGCAAATCGAAGGTATCGATAAACGGCACGCGGTCGATACGCGCACGCAATTCGGCGATCTCCTTGCGTAAACGCTCCTCTTCCAGCAGTTGCACCGGTTCCGCGTTTTCGACTTCACTCAGGGTCTCTTCCAGTTCACGTAGCATGCGACGCTTGCCCGCCGTCATGGCGGTGCGACGTGCCAGCGAGTTCTGCAAAGAACGGACCACACTGATATTAGCGGGAACGCCATTGGCCGTGAATCCCGCCCGATGGGTTTTATACTCGTTCAACTGGCGGTGCTGATTTTTGCGCAAATTAGGCAGCGCCAGATCTTCAAACAGCAAATCCAGATACTCATCTTTTGAGATCTGGAAGACAAATTCATCCTGTCCTTCACCATCCTGGCTGGCATTACCCTGGCCACCACCGCCGCCTCCGCCACCACCTTGCTGGCGTTCGATGCGGTCATTCTGCACAAAGTGGTCGTTCCCTGGATGGACGCGATGACGGCTGCCACCGCGGCCCTGATGGAAACTTGGCTCGTTGATATCGTCAATTGGAATGGAAACAGACTCACCGCTCTCAACATCGGTCACCGAGCGTTTATTGATGGCCTCGGAGATCGACTGCTTGATTTGCGATTTATAACGACGTAAAAAGCGCTGCCGGTTGACCGCACTTTTATTTTTGCCGTTTAATCGCCGATCGATGAAATAGGCCATAAAATTCCCCCAAACTGCATTGTAAGCCGGGTCGGCCAAAGCCGACCCTGATAGAAACGCTTGCTTACAGACGATGATTATGAAGACTTACGCACGCGCAGATACCATTCGCACAGCAGGCGAACTTGCTTGCGCGTATAGCCTTTCTCCATCATGCGGTCGACAAAATCATCATGTTTTTTCTGCTCATCGGTCGATGTTTTGGTATTGAACGAAATCACCGGCAGCAGCTCTTCCGTGTTGGAGAACATTTTTTTCTCGATCACGGTGCGTAACTTCTCGTAACTGGTCCAGTTCGGATTGCGGCCACTATTATGGGCACGGGCGCGCAGCACGAAGTTGACAATCTCGTTACGGAAATCTTTCGGGTTACTGATACCCGCCGGTTTCTCGATTTTCTCCAGCTCAGCATTCAGTGACTCACGGTCAAATAACTGCCCGGTATCAGGATCGCGATACTCTTGATCCTGAATCCAGAAGTCCGCATAGGTCACGTAGCGGTCAAAAATGTTCTGACCATATTCAGAGTAAGATTCCAGATACGCAGTCTGAATCTCTTTGCCGATGAACTCCGCATATTTAGGGATCAGATAGCCTTTCAGGTGCTCAAGGTATTTCTCTGCCAGCTCCTGCGGGAATTGCTCACGTTCGATCTGCTGTTCCAACACGTAGAACAGATGAACCGGGTTAGCCGCCACTTCCGCGTGGTCAAAGTTAAACACGCGTGACAGGATTTTAAACGCGAAACGGGTGGAGAGACCGTTCATGCCCTCATCAACCCCGGCGTAATCGTGGTACTCCTGCCAGGACTTAGATTTCGGATCGGTATCTTTCAGGCTTTCCCCGTCATAGACGCGCATTTTTGAGTAGATGCTGGAGTTTTCCGGCTCTTTCAAACGAGAAAGAATCGAGAAGCGAGCCAGCGTTTCCAGGGTGCCCGGTGCGCAAGGTGCAGAGAGCAATTCACTGCTGTTTAACAGTTTCTCGTAAATCTTAATCTCTTCCGATACACGCAGGCAGTAAGGCACTTTTACAATGTAAACACGGTCGAGGAAGGCCTCGTTGTTTTTGTTGTTACGGAACGTCACCCACTCAGATTCGTTAGAGTGCGCAAGGATAATCCCGTTAAACGGCAGGGCAGAGATACCCTCAGTCCCGTTATAGTTACCTTCCTGCGTGGCGGTCAGCAGGGGGTGCAGCACTTTAATCGGTGCCTTGAACATCTCGACGAATTCCATGATGCCCTGGTTCGCACGGCACAGCGCACCAGAATAACCGTAGGCGTCGGGATCGTTCTGCGCATGGTTTTCCAACTTACGGATATCCACTTTACCGACTAGGGCGGAAATATCCTGGTTGTTCTCATCACCCGGTTCAGTTTTGGCAATGGCCAACTGTTCCAGAATGGATGGCCAGACTTTTACGACTTTGAAGCGAGTAATATCACCGCCAAACTCATGCAGGCGTTTAGCCGCCCACGGCGACATAATGGTGCCAAGGTAACGCCGGGAAACGCCATATTCTTTCTCCAGAATATTGGCGTCTTCCTGCGGATTAAACAGGCACAGAGGATGATCGTTAACCGGGCTACGTTCGCCATCGGCGCTCAGCACGTAGATTGGCACGCGCTGCATCAGTGATTTTAGCCGCTCCGCCAGGGAGGATTTACCACCCCCAACCGGGCCGAGCAGGTAGAGAATCTGTTTCTTCTCTTCCAGTCCCTGGGCGGCATGTTTGAGATAGGAGACGATCTGCTCAATGGCTTCTTCCATGCCGTAAAATTCTTCGAACGCCGGATAGCGGGCGATCACACGGTTAGAGAAGAGGCGAGAAAGGCGAGGCTCCTGGGCAGTATCAACCATCACCGGCTCACCAATAGCCGTTAACAGTCGCTCTGCGGCGTTTGCGTATGCACTGCGGTCCTGCTTACAGATAGTGAGAAATTCCTGCAAGCTGAACTCTTCGTCTTTAGCAGCTTCGTAGCGCTGACGATAGTGATCGAATATATTCATAGCGATGCCCGTCCTTTCGTTTTTAGCACAGGTAAAGGAGCGTAATTACAATGCTCGTGCAGCTCCCGGAAGATATTCTCTTAATGAGTACAGCAACCCTCATGCCAACCTGATGTTTTTATCCAGATACACAATTCTTATGGTTACTCTGCTCGTACTGCTTACTCGTCTTACTTCTAACTGTAGATGGCATTGAAGAAATTTTCTCTGCGATTGTCGATCATTTAGCGATTAATCAATAACAAAGTCTGATAACGGCATTAGCGAAGCGCAAAAGTTCACGATGAAATCTGCCTCAAATGGGGCACCTCCAGCGGCACCTTGGCCTGGGAGAGAAAGTCTGACAAAGGTGTTGCTTCAGACCTTATGAACATTGTTATATTTATGGCGTGAATAAATTGTGAAGCAATTCAAACTTAACGCGTATGCCATATTGTTGTCATCCCCCTGAGTGCCATTTTGTTTAACCTGTCGCAAAGGTTAACACTCAGGGGAAAGCCTATTTTGTGATTGAGCATGCACCATTATGGGGGGTAATTCTGTGACACCCCAAAACAGGGCACCAAAATTGTGCAGGAGAGCATTGTGACAAAGTCAGTCATTTTTCCCGGAGAAATGCCGTTACCCGCCATCGGTCAGGGCACCTGGTTTATGGGCGATGATCCGGGCTTACGGCAACAAGAGGTGAGTGCCTTACAGGCTGGACTGGAACAGGGACTGCGTGTTATCGACACTGCTGAAATGTATGCTGACGGCGGTGCGGAAGAGGTGGTTGGAGAGGCACTACGCGGGCGTCGCGATCGGGCATTTTTAGTCTCCAAGGTGTATCCGTGGAATGCCAGTGAAGTCGATGCCGTTGAGGCCTGTGAACGTAGTTTACGTCGCCTTAATACCGACCGGCTGGATCTCTACCTGCTTCACTGGCGCGGTAATATTCCGTTAGAGGAGACGATTCGTGCCATGGAACTACTCCAGCAGCAGGGGAAAATTCGCCATTGGGGGGTATCGAACTTTGACGTCGATGATCTGGAAGAGCTGTGGCAGGAACCTGGCGGCACTGGTTGTGCGACTAACCAGGTGCTTTACCATCTGGCCTCGCGAGGCATCGAATACGATCTGTTGCCAGATTGCCAGCAGCGCGAGATCCCGATCATGGCCTACTGCCCACTGGCGCAGGCGGGCCGACTCCGCCAAACGTTGTTTAGTCATCCGCTGGTTGTGGAATCGGCGCAGCAGCTGAATATCAGCGTGGCGCAGTTGCTACTGGCCTGGGCGATCCGTCGCGACGGGGTGATTGCCATTCCAAAAGCCAGTTCGGTGGCACATGTGCGCGACAATGCTGCGGCATTGGAAGTCACCTTGCATGACGAGGTGCTGATGGCCCTGAATCAGGCTTTCCCGCCGCCACAGCATAAGCTCACGCTTGATGTCGTTTAAGTTTTATCAGTGCGCAGTCTGAACGTGCTTGCCAGTCGGGCAGGGCGTTCAGCTGCACTGATCAGCGGTTCATGGATACGCGCCGTTTCTACGCACACCATGGTTTTATAGCCATCGTTGCTCATATCCGCCATGCTGCAAGAGAGCTCTGGCCCTGGATTCCAGGTAACAACATCACTTTGATAGTGATGATAAATTTCAATAGCACGTGCGCCTGCACCATCGTGGATCACTGAGCAGTCGGCAGGCTGGGTAAATATACGGTCGATTCGCCCAGGGTAACGCTGTTTGCCCTCGCTTTGCCCCTCAGCATCCGCGTTGACCTTGTCAATAAAATGCGGACCCAGTCCACTGACCTCAACCTGCTTAATATCTGCGACGTTAAAATAGCTGTGCAGCGCGGCGGTGGCAGAAAACTCGCCGTGGGCTTCCAGCTCAATCTCACAGTGTTGACCCAGGCGGAACCGCGCGATCAGGGTAAATTCATGTGGCCATAACTTCTGCGTTTGTGCATTCGACTCCAGCACGAAGGTCAGCATCACGCCTTTTTCGTCCGCGTTATGTGCCGACAGGGTCCAGGTTTGTGTGCGGGCAAAGCCATGAGCCGGATTTCCTGCCGGGCCAAACCATGGCCAACAGATGGGGACTCCGCCGCGTAAGGCTTTTCCGCTCTGGAATGGCGTCTTTTCGCTCAGCCACAGCACCGGCTTTTCGCCCGCGGGCTGCCAGGCGAGGAGATGAGCGCCCTGAGTCGCAATCGCAGCGCGTACCAAAGGGTGGTTAATGATTAATAGCGGCAGCTCATCTTTTTGCCGAAGTGAAAGATAGGGGGAGATTTGCTTCACTACCGGTAAAGAAAATAGCGTGTCGTGCATAAAACCTCCGTGGTTAAGGCAATAAAAAAGGCGACCGAAGTCGCCCTTATCGTTGCTATGTTGTGGCGAAATTACTTCGCAGCAACCAGTGCAATCAGGTCGAGAACTTTGTTGGAGTAACCCGTTTCGTTGTCATACCATGAAACCAGTTTCACAAAGTTATCGTTCAGTGCGATAGACGCTTTAACGTCGAACACAGAAGTCAGTACTTCGCCGTTGAAGTCGGTAGAAACCACTTCATCTTCGGTCCAGCCCAGCACGTCTTTCATGTCGCCCGCAGCGGCTTTCTTAACAGCTGCAACGATCTGCTCGAAAGTCGCGGCTTTTTCCAGACGCACAGTCAGGTCAACCACAGAGACGTTCGGGGTAGGAACGCGGAACGCCATACCGGTCAGCTTGCCTTTCAGCTCTGGCAGCACCACACCCACGGCCTTAGCAGCACCAGTAGAAGATGGGATGATGTTCTGAGCTGCGCCACGGCCGCCGCGCCAGTCTTTGTGAGACGGGCCATCAACGGTTTTCTGGGTAGCGGTAGTTGCGTGAACAGTGGTCATCAGACCTTCAACGATACCGAAGTTGTCGTTGATCACTTTAGCCAGTGGTGCCAGGCAGTTAGTGGTGCAAGAGGCGTTAGAAACGATATCCTGGCCTTCGTATTTGTCGAAGTTTGCACCACGAACAAACATTGGGGTCGCATCTTTAGATGGACCAGTCAGAACAACTTTCTTAGCACCGGCCTGAATGTGTTTACGGGCAGTTTCGTCGGTCAGGAAGATACCGGTTGCTTCAGCAACCACATCAACACCGGCTTCGTCCCATTTCAGGTTGGCAGGATCACGTTCAGAGGTAACACGGATTTTTTTACCGTTAACCACCAGTGCGCCATCCTGAACTTCTACGGTGCCGTCGAAACGACCATGAGTAGAGTCATATTTCAGCATGTACGCCATGTATTCAGCGTCCAGCAGATCGTTGATTGCAACGATTTCGATGTCTTGACGCTGCTGCGCAGCACGGAAAACGATGCGACCGATACGGCCAAAACCGTTGATACCTACTTTGATAGTCATATATTCCACCAGCTGTTTGTCAGTGAATAAAAGGTTGGCAGTAAAATTACAAAAACCTTGCCAGGCGTCAAGCGGAATCGTGTCAATTGTTGTTCAGCATCAATTCCTGGCGTAGGAATTATTCCCTACGCAAACGCTTGCGTCAGGCTGGCAACCGGCCTTTGTTTTTGCTGACCGCCGAAGTTTAAAGAGATGGCAGAGATAAAAGGTGATCGTAATCACAATTCTTAACGACAGAGGGCGCAGAGCGACTGAGCGCACGAAAAAAGACCCACGAATACTGCATGTTTGTTAAAATAGTAGCTGAATTTTCAGAATAACACCCCCCGGACTCGTTTATGGCCAAAGACACTACCTTCGAGGCAAAGCTTGCAGAGTTAAGTGAGATGCAACGCTATGTCACGCAACATCGCGGTACAGAACCCCCTTTTACCGGTGCGTTGTTACACAATAAAGACGCGGGTATCTATCATTGTCTGGTTTGTGCAGCACCGTTGTTCCTTTCTGAAACCAAATACGAATCAGGCTGCGGCTGGCCAAGCTTTTATCAGCCGGTAAACGATGATGCGATCCGCTATCTGGAAGATGACACACGGAATGCACCGCATTGAGATCCGTTGCGGTAGCTGTGATGCGCACCTCGGTCATGTCTTCCCGGATGGCCCAGGGCCTACGGGTGAACGCTACTGTGTCAATTCAGCCTCGCTCAGCTTTACCGACCAGCAGGGCAGCGAAATTAAGGGCTAATGCATGAAGCAGGAATTGGCAGCGATGATTGAAGCCATGACGCCAGAAGTGTATCAGCGCCTGGCGACGGCAGTGGAAACCGGCAAATGGCCTGATGGTGTGGCGTTAACGCCGGAACAGCGTGAGCATTGCCTTCAGCTCGTTCTGTTATGGCAGGCACGTAACAACGAGGATCCTCAGCATATGACGGTGGGTACTGACGGTCAGATGGTGATGAAAAGTAAGAAGCAACTGAAAGAAGAGTTCGGCATCGAGCCGGAAGTGACGCGGATCAATCTGCACTAAGCGGGAAGACAGGCGGTAGCATCTACCGCCTGTTGTGTTTAGATCATCACAGCGCCCTGTGCCGCCATTTGTGACAGTGCGATGGTACTATCATCCGGGTTCAGGTTAACGCCGCGACAGCCCTCTACCACGACTTCAACGTTGTATCCCAGCTCCAGTGCGTCCAGCACCGTATACTTCACGCAGTAATCGGTAGCAATGCCTAACACCACTAAATCGGTCACATCGCGTTCCCGCAGCCAGCTATCCAGCTCGGTTTTACGACGATGGCCGTTATCGAAGAAGGCACTGTAACTGTCGACATCAATGTCCTGACCTTTGTAGAACAGCGCATCAATCAGACTACGATCCAGATCGGGATGCAAATCTGCCCCCACCGACCCTTGTACACCATGGTCTGGCCACCAAATCTGTGCCAGTCCATTTAACTCGCCCAGCGTATAAACAGGCTCGCCAGAAACTGAAGCGAAACTGCCATGATTGGCAGGATGCCAGTCCTGTAACGCCAGAACATATTCACCTTTTCGACGGAACTCTCGTGCATAGCGGTTTGCTACGTTAACAGTCAGATCGCCTTCCTTGACGGCCATCGGCCCGCCTGGGCAGAAATCGTTTTGTATATCAATGATAATGAGTGCCCGCTTCATAGGTTCCGCTCCACTTCACTCGTTCGTCAGTTCGCCACGCAGGTTCTGCTGCATCAGATCACGAATCTGCTCGCTGGAAAGGTCTTGGCTCAACAGGAAGTGCAGCTTGGTTAGCGCTGCTTCAACCGTTAAATCAAAGCCACTGATTACGCCTGCATGTTCCAGCGCATTACCGGTGGCGTAGCCACCCATGTTGACCTTACCGGAGATACATTGGGTCAGGTTTACCACCACGATCCCACGCTCATGCGCCTCGTGCAGTTCCGCGAGGAACTCGGCGTTTTGCGGGGCATTGCCCACGCCGTAAGAGCGTAAAATCAGTGCTTTGACCGGCTGGCGCAGGAAGTTACGCACCACATCCGCAGAAATGCCCGGGTAAATGGTCACGACACCAATCGGCTGTGGCGTGATGGTATTCACCACCAGTGCCCCAGACCCCTGTGGGGCCGGCGGGGTATTCAGGCGGCGAATATGGATGCCAGCTTCCAGCAGCGGGCTAAGATTCGGTGAAGCAAACGCGTTAAAGCCATCTGCATGGGCTTTGGTGGTACGGTTACCCCGGAACAGCGTGTTGTTAAAGAACAGTGACACTTCATTAATCGGGTAATTCGCCGCGACATACAGCGAGTTCAGCAAGTTTTGCTGACCGTCTGAACGCAGTTCAGCAAGCGGGATTTGTGAACCCGTGACGATCACCGGTTTCGCCAGATTCTCCAGCATGAAGGAGAGGGCAGAGGCAGTAAATGCCATGGTGTCGGTGCCGTGCAAAATGACGAAACCGTCATAGGCATCGTAATTTTGCTGAATATCGTCAGCAATCGATTGCCAGTCCTTTGGAGTCATATCAGAGGAGTCCATTAATGGCTGATATTCGTGGATCGTGAACTCAGGCATCTCTGGACGATGGAACTCAGGCATCGCTGCGACTTGTTGCTGTAAGTGACCGGAAACAGGGATATAGCCCTGTGCAGAACGCTGCATGCCGATCGTACCGCCAGTGTAGGCTACGTAGATTTTCTTTTTTTGCATTATAAACTCGGGCTTGCCGTAAAAAGCGCAGTATAAGGGGTATGGCGGGGAAAAGCAGCCCGAACAACGTTCGGGCTGCGAGCTTTATCGCACTTCGCCGCAGTTCAGGCAGAAGGCATAGCGGTTTTGTGGATCATTCAGGTTATCTAACAGACCCGGTTGTGATTTCAGCGCGCTCATCACATCCAGCATCGGCGCAGGCAGCATCGCTTTCAGCGTATCAGGCACGACCGCGCGCACGGAGGCATCCATCTGTCCGAGCAGCAGGTCCACCAGACCCGGCTCATCCTGATACCATTTCAGCTGTGGCTGCGCGACTTTAGCGAGCTCAGCCGCTTTTTTCACGGCGTCATCGAAGTCACCCAAGGCATCAACCAGCCCGTTGGCTTTCGCGTCAGCACCGGTCCAGACGTGGCCCTGTGCGATAGCATCAATTTGCTCTGGGGTTTTATGGCGTGAAGCGGCCACCAGACCGACAAAGTTGTGATAGCCGTTCTCAATGGTGAGCTGCATTAACTGCTGAACTTCCGGTGGCAGTGCCTTGGTCGTGGCAACATCCGCCAGCGGCGAGGTTGCGACGCCATCAGTATGCACGCCAATGCTGCTCAACGTATTCTCCACCGTATTAATGACACCGAAGATACCAATCGAGCCGGTTAAGGTAGTTGGGCTGGCGATGAGATAATCACCTGGCGTTGAGATCCAGTAGCCACCAGAAGCGGCCATACCGCCCATGGAGATAACCACCGGCTTACCGGCTGCATGTGCGGCTTGTAACTCTTCACGAATGGCTTCGGAAGCGCTAACGCTGCCCCCTGGGCTATTCACGCGCAGGATAATCGCCTTGATTTTCGGATCGAGACGCGCGGCACGAATTTGTGCGGCAGTGGTATCGCCGCCAACGTTGCCTGGCGTTTCTTCACCGTCCATGATGGCACCGCTTGCGAGGATCACTGCGATGTTGCCACTGTCAGTGGAGGGCGGCTGCTTGAGGGTGTAGTCATAGATGCTGACGCTGCGATAGTCATTGGT
Source organism: Pantoea sp. A4 (assembly GCF_000295955.2). GTDB lineage: Bacteria > Pseudomonadota > Gammaproteobacteria > Enterobacterales > Enterobacteriaceae > Pantoea > Pantoea multigeneris. The sequence continues at coordinate 137,948 of NZ_ALXE01000019.1, read as the reverse complement.
TTGCTTATCCCAACCAAAGGTTTTCACCATCTGTTGATCGGCCGCCGCGCGGCTTGCGAGTTCATCAACCAACTTGCTCTGCAAGGCATACTTCGCCGTATCACCCTGCAGGGTTTGCAGCAGAGTTAACATCCCCTGTGCGCCAGGGAACACTTGCTCTGGGGTAATCTGGCGGTTCGCTGAGACGGTGTTGAGATAGTTCTGCCATAACTGGCCAATCCAGCGGCTATCGGCATCGCGCGCGGCAGGAGACATATCATCACGCAGGAACGGTTCCACGGCAGATTTATAGGTGCCGACGCGGAAAACGTGTGAGGTCACTTGCAGTTTATCCAGCAAGGCTTTGAAGTACAGGCCATTGGTGGCAAAACCGTGCAGATCTACCGTGCCCTGCGGGGAGAGGTAAATTTTGTTAGCGAAGCTCGCGAGGTAGTATTGCGCCTGGCTATAGCTGTCACCCAGCGCGTACACCGGTTTGCCGCTGTCACGAAACTCGCGCAGGGCTTTCCCCACGTATTGCAGCGAAGGCTGATCACCACCGGCAAAATTACGCAGATCCAGCACGATACCGGTGATGTTTTTATCCCCTTTTGCCTGACGAATGGCATCAACGAGGTCAAACAGTGAGTTTTCCTGTAAACGGTCGCTGTTGGTGCCCAGCAGTGAGCGTCCCAAACGACTCAGACGGTTGCTGACCGATGGCTTATCAACAATGACGCCGCTGAGATCGAGTTTCAGCGCGCCCTGTTGTACCTGTGCCGCCGCTTCTTTGTTGCCGCTACTCACCTGTAGCCAAATCCCGACCCCGACCAAAATCAGCACGATCAGGAACAGATTGAGGATAAATTCCCGGATAAAATTCAATACTCGCCAGATCCCGCGAAACAGGCCTGCGATTATTCGCCACAATGTGCGCATAGACTCTCCATATTCACTCAACCGGAGCGCGTTAAACGCTCTCCATAACGGCCCTAATCCTAAAGAGCAGCAGGGGAAATGTCAGCAGGAAATCACACCGGACTGTTACAAAAAAAATCCGCCTGTGCCAGGATAAAACCTGAATAGTGACAATGGAGAAGGCAAATGGATGCCCTTGAATTACTAAAAAACCGCCGATCGGCTTCGCGCCTGGCAGAACCGGCGCCTGCCGGACAGGCGCTGGAAAATATCCTGCAGGCGGGTTTACGCGCGCCAGATCATGGTGGTCTTCAGCCTTGGCGTTTTATTCTGGTAGAGAATGAAGGCCGTGAACGTTTCAGCCAGTTGCTGGAGCAGGCGGCTCGCGAGCAGCAACTGGATGAGAAAGCGATTGAGAAAGCCAGCCAGTCACCGTTTCGCGCACCTTTGATTATTACCGTCGTTGCGCATTGTACTGAGCATCCTAAGGTGCCGCAGTGGGAGCAGGTGGTTTCTGCCGGTTGTGCCGTGATGGCAATGCAGATGGCCGCGCAGGCTCAGGGCTTTAATGGTATCTGGCGCAGTGGCCCGTGGACGGATCATCCAAAAGTAAAAGCTGCCTTTGGTTGCCGTGAGCAGGATGCGATTGTTGGTTTCCTCTACCTGGGGACTCCACAGTTGAAAAGCAGTACCACTGTACTGCCTGTGGACAGCACACCTTTCATCAGTTATTTCTGATTTTTTAGCCATTTTCAACCGGTTACCCCACCGGTTGAACAGTTCCTGTGCGAAAGATCGCGAAGCGCGCTGCGTGCTCTTATCACCTTAGCCAAGGCAGGCTACCATAGCGCATCTGCTGTGTTGTCAGCTCTCATTATGTTGGAGAATCCAGGGCCGATGCGTTTGTTTATTGCTGAAAAACCCAGCCTTGGGCGTGCAATCGCCGATGTTTTACCGAAACCCCATCGCCGTGGCGATGGTTTTATCGCCTGTGGCAACGATCAGGTGGTGACCTGGTGCGTGGGCCATTTGCTGGAGCAAGCGCAGCCGGAAGCGTATGACGGGCGTTTTGCCCGCTGGTCGCTGGCCGACCTGCCGATTGTGCCTGAGAAGTGGCGTTTACAGCCGAAGCCCTCTGTAGCAAAACAGCTGAAAGTCATTGAGGGATTGCTGGCGCAGGCTCATGAAGTGGTGCATGCAGGTGACCCGGATCGTGAGGGGCAGCTGTTAGTGGACGAAGTCCTGGACTTCCTGCAACTGCCCGCCGAGAAGCGGCAAAATGTGCAGCGTTGCCTGATCAACGATCTCAACCCCCAGGCGGTTGAGCGGGCGATTGGGCGTTTGCGTTCCAACCGCGACTTCATCCCTCTGTGCGTTTCTGCGCTGGCGCGTGCGCGGGCAGACTGGCTCTACGGTATCAATATGACCCGTGCCTGGACATTACTCGGCCGAAATGCCGGGTATAATGGCGTGCTCTCGGTGGGCCGCGTCCAGACCCCGGTACTGGGCCTGGTGGTGCGACGCGATGAAGAAATTGAAAACTTTATCCCCAAAGACTATTTTGAGGTGAAAGCCCACATCGTCACCCCGGAACAGCAGCGCTTTATTGCCAGCTGGGTGCCGAGTGAAGCCTGTGAACCCTGGCAGGATGACGAAGGGCGTTTGCTCCATCGACCGTTAGCCGATCACGTAGCAGAACGAATTGGCGGCAAACCGGCGTTGGTCACCGCTTATAACGATAAGCGTGAAACCGAGCCTGCACCGCTGCCATTTTCACTCTCTAGTCTGCAAATCGAGGCCGCAAAACGTTTTGGCTTTAGTGCGCAAGAGGTGCTCGATCTCTGTCAGCGCCTGTATGAAACCCACAAACTGATTACCTATCCACGTTCCGATAGCCGTTACCTGCCGGAAGAACATTTTGCTGGCCGTCATAGTGTGCTGAACGCGATTCAGGTGCACCAAAACGCGTTAACCCCTCCGGCGGACTTCGATCCTGAGCGGCGAAACCGCTGTTGGGATGATAAAAAAGTGGACGCGCACCACGCGATTATTCCCACTGCCCGTAGCAGCGCGGTCAAACTGAGCAGCAATGAACAACAGGTCTATGAGCTGATTGCACGGCAATATTTGATGCAGTTCTGCCCGGATGCGGTATTCCGCAAATGTGGCATCGATCTGGAGATCAATGGCGGCAAATTTGTTGCTAAAGCCCGTTTCCTCGCCGAAGCAGGCTGGCGTGCTCTGTTAGGCAACAAAGAACGCGATGAAGAGAACGATGGCATGCCACTGCCGGTGGTGGCCAAAGGCGATAACTTGCTGTGTGAGCGCGGGGAAGTCCTGGCGAAACAGACTCAGCCACCGCGCCCCTTTACCGATGCCACATTGCTGTCAGCCATGACGGGCATTGCGCGTTTTGTGCAAGATAAAGATCTTAAAAAGGTGCTGCGTGCTACGGATGGATTAGGTACAGAAGCCACGCGCGCCGGGATCATAGAACTGCTGTTCCGGCGTACTTTCCTGGTGAAGAAGGGGCGCTATATCCACGCTTCGGAGGCTGGTCGGGCGCTGATTCATGCGCTGCCAGAAATGGCCGCACGGCCCGACATGACCGCTCACTGGGAGTCGACCCTGACGCGCATCAGTGAAAAAAATTGCCGCTATGATGAGTTTATGCAGCCGCTGGTCTCTGTGCTGACCGACCTGATCGTCCATGCACGGCAACAGCCGACGATGCAGGGGCTGCGAGGTCTTTCTGCGCCGGATAAATCGCGTTCGGCATCCCGAACCAGACGCAAAAAAAAACCGGCAGCCTGAGGCTTACCGGTGTTTGACCGCGTGGCAGAGAGCCACGCGGCAGTTCAGTTAAAACTGAAAAGTTGACCAGATTGGCGCATGGTCGGAAGGTTTTTCCATTGCGCGCAGTTCATAATCAATGCCACTGTCAATGCAATGTGCTGCTAACGGTTGGCTAGCCAACAGCAGATCGATACGCAGACCACGATTATCATCAAAGCCTTTTGAGCGGTAATCGAACCAAGAGAACTGGTCGTTTGCTTCCGGGTTACGTGCGCGCCAGGTATCCACCAGACCCCAGTTCATCAGACGGTCCATCCACTCACGCTCTTCTGGCAGGAATGAACATTTACCGGTGCGTAACCAACGCTTGCGGTTATCTTCACCGATGCCGATATCCAAATCGGTGCTGCTGATGTTCATATCACCCATGATCATCACCGGCTGGTCGGCGGTGAGGTGGGTTTCCAGATGCGCTTGCAAATCCTGATAGAACTTCGCTTTGGCCGGGAATTTGGTCGGATGGTCACGGCTTTCGCCTTGTGGGAAGTAACCGTTAATGACGATGATATTACCGATAGGGCTGGGGATTTCTGCCATGATGATGCGACGTTGCGCCTCTTCATCATCATTAACAAAACCACGACGCACTTCAACCGGCTGTGCTTTGGTCAACAGCGCAACGCCATAATGGCCTTTCTGACCGTGGTAGAAGACGTTATAGCCCAGTTTTGCCACCTCTTCGAGTGGGAACATATCATCATGGACTTTGGTTTCCTGCAAACCGATAACATCAGGTTGATGCTTTTCAACCAGGGCAGCTAGCTGATGCGGACGAGCACGTAAGCCATTAATATTGAAGGAGACAAATTTCATGGAAAGACCCATTGTGTGAGTGGGGTAGCGCTGGATGGTAACGACTTTTGTACCGGAAGTTAAGCATTAACACCGGCAATAAGGCGTTGCCATAGTGATATCGCATGACAGATAAAATCAGCGTGAAAATTGTGCAGGCTAGAGGAGTAATGCAGAAATAAAAACAGGAAGATAATGGTGGTGGGAGAAGGATTCGAACCTTCGAAGTCGATGACGGCAGATTTACAGTCTGCTCCCTTTGGCCGCTCGGGAATCCCACCAGGGTAATGCGCTAATTGTGTTGCCGGGTTAACAAACCGATTCAGATGGTGGCGGGAGAAGGATTCGAACCTTCGAAGTCGATGACGGCAGATTTACAGTCTGCTCCCTTTGGCCGCTCGGGAATCCCGCCCACTTACTGAATGTTTGTGCCTTAAGGCGGGGCGCATCATACCAAATGCCGGAAGCGTGTAAAGCATTGAAAATGAAAAAATGAATCGTTTGCCGTTTTTTTGCCCGTGACGCTGCATTATCACACAAATGCAGCGTCAGAAGCAGGCAATTACAGGATGATAGTGCGGTTGCCGTACACAAAGACGCGCTGGCCCAGCACTTTATCCAGTGCGCGGCTCAACACGTTTTTTTCAACATCACGACCCGCGCGCATCATCTCTTCTGCGGTATAGCTGTGATCGACGTTGATCACGTCCTGCATAATGATCGGGCCTTCATCAAGGTTATCATTCACATAGTGCGCGGTAGCACCAATGATCTTCACACCACGTTCATAGGCCTGATGGTAAGGGCGCGCACCAATGAACGCAGGTAAGAACGAGTGGTGGATGTTGATGATCTGATTGGGGAAGCGCTGAACGAAACCAGGCGTCAGGACGCGCATGTATTTCGCCAACACCACGTAATCAGGCTGATAGCGGTCAATTTCATCCGCCATGCGGTTATCATGTTCTTCTCGCGTCAACCCTTCATGGCTTACCAGCTCGAAAGGAATATCGAAGCGTTCAACCAGTGAGCGCAGGGTTTCGTGGTTGCCAATGACGGCGGCAATTTCCATATCCAGACCGCCAAACGCGCTTTTCATCAACAGGTCACCCAGGCAGTGCGCCTCTTTGGTGACCAGAATGACGACACGGCGGCGACCAGAACTCTGCAATTCACGCACGGAACCCGTAGGCAGTGCGCTGTCGAGATCCGCCAGCAGTGTGTTGTCGTTAAAAATCCCTTCCAGCTCTGTGCGCATGAAAAAACGCCCGGTGCGGTGATCGACGAACTCATTGTTCTGCACGATATTCAGCTCGTGCTTGTAACAAATATTGGTGATTTTGGCGATCAGGCCTTTTGCGTCCGGGCAGATAGTACGTAAAACTTTTCGTTGAATGGTTTGCGCTTGCATCTCAATCAGAGTCCTGTCAAAGCATTAAAAGGGTGGTAACTGTTTAAATAACAATAGGCTCAGTTACAGCACTTTTTGTATTTTTTCCCCGAGCCACAGGGACAGGGATCATTCCGGCCGAGCTCAGGCGCGGTACCGTCGATATAGTACCAGCGTTGATCCTCACGGACAAAGCGCGAACACTCATGCAGATGGTGAAGTTGTGCTTTTTCGCGGTATCTCGCAAAAAATGTCACAAATGCTTCATTCTCATGGAGTCCGGCAAAACAACGGGTTACATTCAAGCCCAGCCATTCGCTACCAGAAAAACTCTCTGTTAAGGCTTGTAAGAGTTCAGGCCGTTGTTGAGAAGGGTGCCAGGTGGCAACCAGATAAGCAGCATTTTGCTGGACATAGGCCGTGTAGCGTGAACGCATAAGGCGTTCTGCCGTGGCGGGAATTTGCGTACCGTCAATATAGGGTGCGCAACATAAGCTATACTGCTCACCACTGCAGCAAGGACATTCCTGGGACACTTCATCTCCTGAGAGTGATAACGACGAATCATAAACGTTGCTATGGTAGCTGACACTGCTCGGCGATGCTACGCATTGACGCCAATACCAGAGGTGAAATGAGACAGGTAAAAATTGGACTGGCTCTTGGTTCAGGGGCCGCCAAAGGATGGGCGCACATTGGCGTAATCAACGCGCTGGAAAAAGCAGGCATTCAGATCGATGTGGTGGCAGGTTGTTCAGTGGGTGCGTTGGTAGGGGCAGCATACGTTAATCAGCGTTTGCCGGTGATGGAAAAATGGGTTACGGCCTTTCGTTACTGGGATGTCATCCGTCTCATGGATTTTTCCTGGCAGCGCGGCGGACTCTTGCGAGGTGAACGTGTTTTTAGCCATGTGCGGCAGCTGATAGGTGAAAAGACGCTTGAACAGAGTCTCAAACCGTTTGGCGTCGTGGCGACCAATCTCAGCACTGGCCGCGAGCTCTGGCTGACGGAAGGCGAACTGCACCAGGCGGTACGCGCATCCTGCAGCATGCCGGGCTTACTCCCTCCGGTCGGTTACAACGGTTACTGGCTGGTGGACGGTGCGGTGGTTAATCCGGTGCCTGTTTCGCTCACCCGAGCGCTGGGTGCTGACATCGTTATCGCAGTGGACTTACAACATGATGCGCACTTGATGCAGCAGGATTTATTGTCGGTCACCCCGCAAAGCAGTGAAGAAGCCGCAGCCGCAGAGGCGCTGAGCTGGGGCAAAAAAATTCGTCAGCGCATTACGGGCCTGCGCCAGCGGCGCATAAGCCAGACGCCCGGCGCGATGGAAATCATGAGTACCTCGATTCAGGTGCTGGAAAACCGATTAAAACGCAACCGGATGGCAGGTGATCCTCCGGATGTACTTATTCAACCGTTTTGCCCACAAATCTCGACGCTGGATTTTCATCGTGCAGATGAGGCCATCGCGGCAGGTTGGGCAGCGGTAGAGAAACAAATGGATGAACTGGTACCACTGATCAGAGACAGATAGTGGCATTTTTCTAAACTGGGCCTACTTCAGTCAATTCTTAAAGGCGCAATGCAGTTTTATGAACCACTATTGAACTATCTGGTACGCAGGGGGAGAGAATGGAAAAACCACTACTCGGCAAAACAATCCTAATTGTTGAAGACGAGGCCGTTTTCCGTTCAATGCTGGAAGGTATTTTAACGGCGTTGGGGGCGAAAACGATGCCGGCTGAAAATGGGCTGGAAGCCATCACATTACTGGAAAAGCAGAACGCAGATTTAATCATTTGCGACCTTGAAATGCCGCAGATGAACGGCGGGAAACTGGTTGAGCACATCCGTATGAGCGGCAACAGTGTGCCTATTCTCATCATTTCTGCCACCGAGAACATGGCAGACATCGCCCATGTTTTGCGTTTGGGCGTTCAGGATGTGTTACTTAAACCGCTTAAAAATCTTGAGCGTTTTCGAGAGGCCGTGTTCGAATGTCTCTACCCGTCGATGTTCACGTCAAAAGTTGAGGAGGACGAACAGCTTTTCCAGGACTGGGACGCACTGGTGAGCAATCCGCCTGCGGCAGCCAAGCTACTCAAACAATTACAACCGCCGGTACAGCTCAATGTCGCGCATTGCCGTTTTAACTATCGCCAGTTGACGATGGCTGAACAACCCGGTCTGGTACTGGACATTGCTGCACTGTCCGATAATGACCTGGCATTCTACTGCCTGGACGTCACTCGCGCCGGGGATAACGGTGTACTGGCGGCATTGTTACTACGAGCCTTATTTAACGGCCTGTTGCAGGAGCAGCTTTCGGGGCAAAAACAGCGTTTGCCTGAACTTAACGGTTTATTACGCCAGGTCAATCTCTTGTTAAAACAGGCGAATCTCACCGGACAGTTCCCGCTTTTAGTCGGCTACTACCATAGTGGTTTAAAAAACCTGATTCTGGTTTCTGCCGGTTTAAACGCGACGTTGGATATACAATCCCATCAAATACAACTCAGTAACGGTGTTCCGTTAGGAACAACAGGTAATACCTATCTAAATCAGATAAGCCAACGGGCTGAGCGCTGGCAATGCCACGTTTGGGGAGCCGGTGGGCGTCTCCGGTTGATGCTTTCGAGCGAAGAATAAGCAGATAAGTTTTAATTCGCTGAACCTTAAAGACAGGGCCAACTCTAAGCCTTACACTTAGGCAATTGTCTTAAATTCAGCGGATTGAACCCTTCCAGGATAAATCCACGCACGAGTATATGTATACTCATTTCGTTTTTAACCGACTTATCAAGTATTAACTTGAGCGGCCTATTAGAGAGGTATCTTGATGTCTGGCTTCAAATCCAAGGTAAAGAAAGCGGTAATCCCTGTTGCTGGCTTGGGCACCCGTATGTTGCCTGCTACAAAAGCGATTCCAAAAGAGATGTTGCCGCTGGTTGATAAGCCACTGATCCAGTATGTCGTTAACGAATGCATTGCAGCGGGAATTAACGAAATTATTCTGGTTACGCACTCGTCTAAAAACTCCATTGAAAACCACTTCGACACCAGTTTTGAACTGGAAGCGATGCTGGAAAAACGCGTTAAGCGTCAGCTGTTAGATGAAATCCAGTCTATTTGCCCACCGCATGTCACCATCATGCAGGTACGTCAGGGTATCGCTAAAGGTCTGGGTCATGCCGTGATGTGCGCCCACCCATTAGTGGGTGATGAGCCGTTTGCGGTGATCCTGCCAGACGTGATCATCGATGAATACGAATCTGATCTCACCAAAGACAACCTGGCGCAGATGCTGAGCCGTTACGAAGAGTCTGGCCGCAGCCAGATCATGGTTGAGCCAGTAGCGGACGTGACCGCGTACGGCGTGGTGGACTGCAAAGGTGCCAGCCTGAACGCAGGTGAAAGCGCACCGATGGTCGGCGTAGTGGAAAAACCTAAAGCAGCTGAAGCACCTTCAAATCTTGCTGTGGTGGGTCGTTATGTACTCTCTGCAGATATCTGGCCTCTGCTGGCGAAAACCCCTCCAGGTGCAGGCGGTGAAGTGCAGTTAACGGATTCTATCGCCATGCTGATGGAAAAAGAGACCGTTGAAGCTTATCACCTGACTGGCGTAAGCCATGACTGTGGTAACAAACTGGGCTACATGCAGGCATTCGTCGAGTATGGCGTACGCCATCCGGTGCTGGGTAAAGACTTCTCTCAATGGCTTGAGAGCGCGGTCGGTAACAAAAAATAACTGATCAACACAGGATAGCTCAATGAAAGTTACTGTATTTGGTATCGGCTATGTCGGTCTGGTTCAGGCGGCGGTGTTGGCCGAAGTCGGGCATGATGTCTTATGTATTGATGTCGACGCAACCAAAGTAGAGAACCTGAAAAAGGGTATTATCCCAATTTTCGAACCGGGTTTGACGCCACTTGTCATGTCAAACTACGAAGCGGGTCGTCTGAAGTTTTCCACCAATGCGGAAGACGGGGTAAATCACGGGGTAATGCAGTTTATCGCCGTGGGAACGCCGCCAGATGAAGACGGCTCCGCCGATCTGAAATATGTTACTGCGGTGGCGCGTACCATCGCGCAACATATGCAGGATCACAAAGTGATTCTGGATAAATCCACGGTTCCGGTAGGCACTGCAGATAAAGTGCGTGCCGTAATGAATGAAACGCTTAAGGCCCGTGGCGTTGATCTCTCATTCGACGTTGTTTCTAACCCAGAGTTTCTGAAAGAGGGTGCAGCAGTCACTGACTGTATGCGTCCGGAACGTATCGTTGTCGGTACCGACAACGACGAAGTGGTTGATCTGCTGCGTGAACTGTATGAACCGTTCAACCGCAATCACGATCGCATGATCTTGATGGATATCCGCAGTGCGGAGCTGACGAAGTATGCGGCTAACTGCATGTTAGCGACCAAGATCAGCTTCATGAACGAAATCTCAAATCTGGCCGAAAAATTGGGTGCAGACGTTGAGAAAGTACGTCAGGGCATTGGATCGGATTCACGTATTGGTTACAGCTTTATCTATCCTGGCTGTGGCTACGGCGGTTCATGCTTCCCGAAAGATGTGCAGGCGTTAATTCGCACCGCGGAGTCAATCGGCTATAAACCACGTCTGCTGCAAGCGGTAGAGGATGTGAACGACAGCCAGAAGCATAAGCTGTTTGGTTTTATCCGTCGTCATTTCGGTGATGACCTGCGTGGTAAAACCTTCGCGCTGTGGGGACTGGCGTTTAAACCGAATACCGATGATATGCGTGAAGCATCCAGTCGTGTGCTGATCGAAGCGCTGTGGGAAGCGGGTGCTTCCGTCCAGGCATACGATCCAGAAGCGATGGATGAAGCTCAGCGTGTTTATGGCAACCGCAATGATTTCCGCTTGATGGGAACCAAAGAGGCTGCACTGCAGGGCGCAGATGGACTGGTTATCTGTACGGAATGGCAGAATTTCCGTGCGCCGGACTTTGATACCATTAAAAATGGTTTGAAAGAACCCGTGATCTTTGATGGTCGTAACCTGTATGATCCGGAGCGTCTCAGCAAACGCGGTTTCGTTTATTATGCAATCGGCCGCGGAGCGTCTTTACAAATTGTATAATTAACGAGGGAAGTATGAAATTTCTGGTTACCGGTGCCGCAGGCTTTATTGGTTTTCATGTTTGCCAACGCCTGTTGGCCGCCGGTCATCAGGTTGTTGGTCTGGACAACCTGAATGACTATTACGACGTTAACCTGAAGTTATCACGTCTTTCCCTGTTAAAATCAGACGGCCAGTTTCATTTTGCTAAGTGCGAACTGGCCGATCGCGAGGGTATTGCTGCACTGTTTAAACTGCACAGTTTTCAGCGCGTAATACACCTCGCGGCTCAGGCTGGCGTACGCTATTCCATTGAGAATCCTCACGCTTATGCGGATGCTAATCTGATTGGCCATCTCAATATTCTTGAGGGGTGCCGTCACCATAAAATTGAACATCTGCTGTATGCCTCTTCCAGTTCAGTTTATGGCCTTAACCGTAAAATGCCTTTTTCAACCGCGGACAGTGTCGATCATCCTGTTTCACTGTATGCAGCGACGAAAAAAGCCAATGAGTTAATGTCCCACACCTATTCCCATCTCTATCAGCTGCCTACCACTGGCTTGCGCTTCTTCACCGTGTATGGCCCATGGGGCAGACCTGATATGGCACTGTTTAAGTTTACCCGTGCGATGTTGGCTGGTGAGGCCATCGATGTTTACAACCACGGGCAGATGAAACGTGATTTCACCTATATTGACGATATTGTAGAAGCGATTATGCGGGTGCAAGACGTCATCCCGCAGGCCGACCCCGCATGGACGGTGGAGCAGGGGACACCAGCGACAAGCTCTGCGCCGTATCGGGTGTATAATATTGGCAACAGCAGTCCCGTGACCTTGATGAGTTATATCGAAGCGCTGGAACAGGCATTAGGGTTTAAAGCAGAGAAGAATCTGTTACCTATGCAGCCTGGTGATGTGCTTGAAACCAGTGCTGATACCCGCGCATTGTTTGACATTACAGGATTCAAACCCCAAACGTCAGTGAGTACCGGTGTACAGCAATTCGTGAACTGGTATCGCGATTATTACGGCGTGTAAAAGCAATAAAAAAGGAAGCTGCAAAGCTTCCTTTTACCTGGTGAAAAATAGAAATGATATCCGAGTTGCTACAAGCCGGGTTTATTACAGCAGGAAATCCTCAAGCTGTTTACCCTGTTCGTCGATAGCTTTTTTAATCACTGCGGGGGTACGACCCTGGCCAGTCCAGGTACGCGTTTCGCCGTTTTCATCAACATATTGATATTTAGCCGGGCGAGCTGCGCGTTTCGCTTTAGGTGCATTTTTTACTTCACCCAAGGCGCTCAGCAGTTCATTTGGATCAATGCCATCAGCCAGCAGCATTTCACGATACTGGGCCAGTTTGCGCAGACGCTCTTCACTTTCAGCCTGCACGTGTGACTCTTCATCACGGCGTTCAGTCACTACGACTTCCAGTTTCTCCAGCATTTCTTCCAGAGTTTCCAGTGAAAACTCTCTTGCCTGGGCACGCAGTGTACGAATATTGTTAAGGCTTTTAAGTGCTTCGCTCATTTGTTTGATCTCGGAATAAATATAAATAGGTGAGGTGCGGGTTAATAATAGTTGGCGAAAAAAATTACTGCAATAGAAAATTAAGCACAAAATTAAAATATCTGTACGACTTCATGAATCCTATTTTCATCAAGCCAAGTGAGTCATGCATTTTAGTGGGGAATTGACCAGCCGGTAAAAAACATTAAAGATACATCTTACTTATTCAAGTAATGTGATTTGAACGCGTTAAGTACAAAACAGATGCTGCTTTACGCAGCGAAAGCAGGAGATTGTGATAAACTGTGGCACTTCGCGATTGATTGTTCTTCAAAGGCAGTACTCATGGCCCAACTCTACTTTTATTACTCTGCGATGAATGCAGGTAAATCGACTGCCTTGTTGCAGTCCTCATGGAACTATCAGGAACGCGGAATGCGTACCCTGATTTATACTGCCGAAATTGATGACCGCTTTGGGGCGGGCAGTGTGACTTCGCGTATCGGCCTTAGCGCCCCTGCCTCGCTATATAATGACAACACGTGCCTGGATCAAGAGATCGCCGCTCAGCACCATGAGCAGCCTATCCACTGCGTGCTGGTGGATGAGTGCCAGTTTTTAACCAAAGAGCAGGTCAGACAGCTCTCTGATGTGGTGGACAAACTCGATATTCCGGTATTGTGCTATGGCCTGCGTACTGATTTTCGCGGTGAGTTATTTGGTGGTAGCCAATATTTGCTGGCATGGGCGGATAAACTGGTCGAATTGAAGACGATTTGCCACTGCGGACGTAAAGCCAGTATGGTTTTAAGGCTGGATAGCGCAGGTAAGCCATTTAGCGAAGGCGAGCAGGTGGTGATTGGCGGCAACGAGCGGTATATCTCGGTGTGCCGTAAACACTATAAGCAGGCGATTGAAGAGGGATCGCTTCAGGCTATCCACGGTTTCCACCATCAGGAAGCGTCGGAGTAACAGATAAAAACCCGCGCAATGGCGGGTTTTTTTATTATCAGACTCAGACGCAATTATGACGTCTGTTTTTGCCCGGTTTTACCTTTCCGGATAACGGCTTCTTCTTCAACCGGAGTTTCCGCTACCGTCACTGCATGCTCAACGTATGGGCGGCCATAATAACTGTCGATCATCACCTGACGTAACTCACTGATCAGCGGATAGCGTGGGTTAGCACCGGTACATTGGTCGTCAAACGCATCTTCGGCGAGTTTATCCACTGCCGCGAGGAAGTCTGCTTCATTAACGCCTGCCTCACGAATCGAAGCGGGAATGCCTAACTGTGTTTTCAGTTCTTCCAGCCAGGCAATTAAACGTTCAATCTTTTGGGCGGTTTTATCGCCTGGCTGAGACAGCTCAAGGTGATCGGCAATTTCAGCGTAGCGGCGGCGTGCCTGAGGACGGTCATACTGACTGAAGGCCGTTTGTTTGGTCGGATTATCATTCGCGTTGTAGCGAATAACGTTGGTCAGCAGCAGCGCATTTGAGAGGCCATGCGCTAAGTGGAAACCGGACCCCAGTTTATGCGCCATAGAGTGACACACGCCGAGGAAGGCATTCGCAAAAGCGATCCCAGCGATGGTTGAGGCATTGTGGACCTTCTCGCGAGCGACCGGATCCTGTGCTCCTGACGCATAACTGGCAGGCAAATACCCTTTCAACATTTTCAGCGCCTGCAAGGCCTGACCATCGGAGAACTCACTGGCCAGGACGGAAACGTAGGCTTCCAGTGCATGCGTGACCGCATCTATGCCACCGTACGCGCACAGTGAACGAGGCATCTCCATTACCAGGTTGGCATCGACAATCGCCATGTCTGGCGTTAATGCGTAGTCTGCCAGCGGATATTTCAGGCCTGTCTTGTCATCAGTGACCACGGCAAAAGGCGTCACTTCAGAACCGGTACCGGAAGTGGTGCTAATGGCCACAAAACGGGCTTTCTCACCCATAGTCGGGAAGCGGTAGATACGTTTACGGATATCCATAAAGCGCAGTGCAAGGTCGGCGAAATCCGTAGTGGGGTGTTCATACATCACCCACATGATTTTAGCCGCATCCATCGGCGATCCCCCGCCGAGTGCGATGATCACATCCGGTTTGAAGCTGCGCATCTGAACCGCACCTTTCTGTACGGTAGATAAGGTTGGATCTGCTTCAACCTCAAAGAAAATGTCGGTTTCAACACCGTGCTGCTTTAATACCTGCGTCACCTGCTCGGCATAGCCGTTGTTGAACAGGAAGCGGTCAGTCACGATAAATGCACGTTTTGCGCCATCTACGGCCAGTTCTTCCAGGGCTAACGGCAGGCAACCACGACGGAAGTAGATGGATTTTGGTAATTTATGCCACAGCATATTTTCGGCTCGCATCGCGACTGTTTTCCGGTTAATCAGGTGTTTTGGACCGACATTTTCAGAAATTGAGTTTCCGCCCCATGAGCCACAGCCCAGGGTCAGAGAAGGTGCGAGTTTAAAGTTATACAGGTCGCCGATCCCACCCTGAGATGCAGGGGTATTGATTAGGATGCGCGCCGTTTTCATGCGTTCACCAAAATAGCTGACGCGCGGTTTTTGATTATCCTGATCGGTGTAAAGGCAGGATGTATGACCAATGCCGCCCAGTGCCACCAGCTGTTCTGCTTTTGCCACCGCATCGCGGAAATCTTTGGCGCGGTACATGGCAAGGGTTGGCGAGAGTTTTTCGTGGGCAAAGGGTTCAGACTCATCAATCTGGCTCACTTCGCCGATCAGTATGCGAGTATCCTCAGGGACGTTGATACCGGCAAGCGCGGCGATGGCATGCGCAGACTGGCCGACAATCGCGGCATTCAGTGCGCCGTTTTTCAGGATTAATCCCTGTACTGCCGCCAGTTCTTTCCCCTGTAGCAGATAAGCGCCGTGGCTGGCGAAGCGCTCCCGCACCGCTGCATACACGGTATCGGTGACAATCACTGATTGCTCAGAGGCGCAGATTACGCCGTTATCAAAGGTTTTCGACATCAGGATTGAGGCTACCGCACGTTTAATATCTGCGGTTTCATCAATGACGACCGGCGTATTACCGGCACCGACGCCAATCGCTGGCTTACCGGAGCTGTAGGCGGCTTTCACCATGCCGGGGCCGCCGGTGGCGAGAATCAGATTGATATCGGGGTGATGCATCAAGGCATTGGAGAGCTCAACGGAGGGGGTATCAATCCAGCCGATAATATCGGCCGGCGCGCCCGCCGCCACAGCGGCTTTCAGTACGATGTTAGCGGCTTCATTGGTGGCGTTTTTTGCCCGTGGATGGGGTGAGAAGATAATGCCGTTGCGTGTTTTCAGGCTGATGAGCGCTTTGAAAATGGCGGTTGACGTTGGGTTGGTTGTCGGGACGATACCGCAAATCAGACCTACCGGCTCAGCGATGGTCATGGTGCCGAACGCGCTGTCGGTGGCTAATACGCCGCAGGTCTGCTCATCTTTGTAGGCGTTGTAGATGTACTCAGAGGCGAAGTGGTTTTTAATGACTTTATCTTCCACCACGCCCATGCCGGATTCCGCTACCGCCAGTTTGGCGAGAGGGATGCGTGCATCTGCCGCTGCGAGGGCTGCCGCGCGGAAAATGCGGTCAACCTGTTCCTGGCTAAAAGTGGCATAGGTTTGTTGAGCGGATTTCACTCTGGCAACCAGAGTGTTGAGTTCAGTGACATTACTGACAGTCATAATAATCTCCTGACGAGAAGTTAAATTTTTTTCGTAAACCGGTGTTCAACGGCCTGTTTACGAAAACCATTTAGCCAGGTTGGAGGAAAAGGACTCTCTGACAGGGGATAGCGTAGATCGGAATCCGGGTAGAAAATATGATCTGGGTCAATTTCTGTGCAAGCTGACACCATTCAGCTAGCGCCTTTAGGTAAGATGGGTTGCAAGTTTCCAGATTTTTTTCCGCCGATTCTGCGCTGAATAGCGGGGCAAGCTATGCTAACAATGGCTGACTGATTTCGGTTCGTTTCACTACTACTCAGGGAGTTGTCTTTGAATACTGTCGTGCTTGATCTCTCCGGCTACATCAAGTTTTTTATTGGGCTGTTCGCCTTAGTCAACCCGATCGGCATCATCCCGGTTTTTATCAGTATGACGCGCTTTCAGGGGCTGGCGGAACGGAATAAAACCAACCTCACCGCCAATCTTGCGGTCGCGATAATTCTCTGGACGGCACTGTTCCTCGGCGATGGCATCTTGCATCTGTTTGGTATCTCAATCGATTCGTTCCGCATTGCGGGCGGCATTCTGGTGATGACCATTGCGATGTCGATGATCAGCGGTAAGTTGGGTGAAGATAAACAGAACAAACAGGAGAAATCAGAAACGGCCATTCGTGAAAGTATTGGCGTGGTGCCTCTGGCGTTGCCCCTGATGGCCGGTCCCGGTGCCATCAGTTCGACCATTGTCTGGAGCACCCGTTACCACAACTGGCAAAATTTACTCGGTTTCAGCCTGGCCATTGCGCTGTTTGCAGGCTGCTGTTGGCTGCTGTTTCGTGCCGCCCCCCTGATGGTGAAAGTATTAGGGCAGACAGGGATCAACGTCGTCACCCGTATTATGGGGCTGCTGCTGATGGCGCTGGGGATTGAGTTTATTGTCGCCGGAATTAAATCTCTGTTTCCTGGGCTGCTTGGTTAAATATTCTGTTATTTCAGGGCGCGAATCATTTATTCTGCAATTTACTGCACCATAAAAGGGCGTAATGTTCTTTTGTGGTGCAATCGTGCCATTGGCTAATAAAAATCCCTTCATTATCACATTTATTACTTCTCCCACCTGCTCAATGCAAAATTTGCAGAACGTTTGTGATTTTTATCACAACACAAAAAGCTGATATTACGCTACTTTGTGGTGAATGGCATCGCGCATATCAAGATATCTTAGTTAATTAAGTGGCTTTGGCAGCAAGTGAGTGATGGTGGCGATCTTTTACGGTGTGATTTATCGAATGTCAGGCTTTAGGTATTACTTTTCATAGGCTTATCGTGTTATTTTTTTATGGAAATTAAGATTTAACCCGCTAAATCAATCACCATATTGTGATTTAGATAACATTTTCCCAATGCAATAAGGCCTGCTGGCTTTTTTTTTAGTTGTTTTAGTCAAATGAGTACGGAAATTGCTTAAGCCTGTAGTGAGTTTGTGTCACCACGATGAAATCGGGCAAAACAGCACAAGTGATCGTTAGCACAACATAAAGCACCGCCGGGCAACCTGACGCGGCGGAAACAATAAAACTGGAGTTAAGTAATGGTTCACATCACAAAAAAAAGTCTGGTTACATTAGGTGTTATCGCGGCGTTGAACAGCATGGGGCAATTCTCTGCCTGGGCCGCTCAAGTCCCCGCTGGCGTAGAACTGGCGGCAAAGCAAGAGTTGATTAAGGGGAATGGCAGTGAAGTGCAGTCACTGGATCCCCATAAAATTGAAGGCGTGCCGGAATCGAATGTCAGTCGTGACATTCTGGAAGGTCTGGTGATCAGCGATGAGCAGGGGCACCCAATCCCCGGCGTCGCAGAGAGCTGGGATAATAAAGACTTCAAGGTCTGGACTTTCCACCTGCGCAAAGAGGCGAAATGGTCCAACGGCGCACCGGTTACCGCTCAGGACTTTGTCTACAGTTGGGAGCGCCTGGCCGATCCAAAAACCGCTTCACCTTATGCCAGTTACCTGCAATATGGCCATCTGCTGAATGTGGATGAGATCATTGCGGGTAAGAAGCCGATCACCGACCTTGGGGTGAAAGCGCTGGATGACCACACTTTACAGGTCACGCTCAGTGAACCGGTGCCGTACTTCTATAAACTGCTGATCCACAGTTCAATGTCACCGGTCTATAAACCTGTGGTAGAGAAGTTTGGCGAACAGTGGACGCTGCCACAGAACTGGGTAGGTAACGGCGCCTTTAAGGTCCAGTCCCATGTAATTAACGAACAGCTGACTGTGGTACGCAATCCAGAGTATTGGGACAATGCGCATACCACGCTGGATAAGGTCACCTTCTTGCCGATCAGCTCTGAAGTCAGTGACGTCAATCGCTACTTCTCCAGCAACGGTAGCGATATGACCTATAACAACTTGCCGATTGAGCTGTTCAAAAAGCTGCAGCGGGATAATGGCAAAGAGCTGGTCGTGACGCCTTATCTGTGCACTTACTATTACGAAATCAACAATCAGAAAGCCCCGTTCACCGATCCTCGGGTACGCGCAGCGTTAAAACTGGGCCTGGATCGCGACATCATCGTGGACAAAGTGCTGGCGCAGGGACAAACGCCGGCTTACAGCTTCACCCCGCCTGCCACCGATGGTTTTGATAACCAACTGCTGCCACCAGACTGGTTCAAATGGGATCAGGCTAAGCGAAATGAAGAGGCGAAAAAACTGTTGGCAGAAGCGGGATATACCGCTGCGAAGCCATTAACGTTTAACCTGCTGTATAACACCTCCGATCTGCATAAAAAACTGGCGATTGCTGCGTCATCCATCTGGAAGAAGAATATTGGCGTGGACGTTAAGCTGGAGAATCAGGAGTGGAAAACCTACCTTGATACGCGTCATCAGGGCAATTATGACGTGGCACGCGCCGCCTGGTGTGCGGATTACAATGAACCGACTTCCTTCCTGAATACGTTGCAGTCAGACAGTAGCAATAACACCTCGCATTATAAGAGCGCAGAGTTTGATAGCGTCATGAAAGATGCACTGGCGGCCACCGATGAAAAAGCACGTACCGCAGATTACGTTAAAGCAGAACAGATCCTGGATAAAGATTCTGCCATCGTACCGGTTTACTACTACGCCAACACCCGCCTGGTGAAACCTTATGTGGGTGGCTATACCGGTAAAGATCCGCTGGATAACGTTTATGACAAAAACTTATACATTATCAAACACTAAGTGACTTTCTCTGGGGGGCTTTGCCCCTCAGGTTTTGTGAAGCAAATGTCTGGCAGGTAAGGTTATGTTGAAATTTATTTTGCGTCGTCTATTAGAGGCGATCCCCACGCTATTCGTGCTGATTACCATCTCATTTTTTATGATGCGTTTGGCTCCGGGCAGCCCATTTAGCGGTGAGCGTACCCTCGCGCCAGAAGTCATGGCGAACATTGAAGCCAAATATCATCTCAATGATCCCATTGGCAAACAGTACCTCGACTATCTGGTGCAGTTAGGTCACGGTGATTTTGGTCCCTCGTTTAAATACAAAGATTACTCCGTTAACTATCTGGTTTCTCATGCGTTCCCGGTGTCTGCCAAGCTGGGGCTGGCGGCGTTTTTACTCGCCGTGGTACTGGGGGTGACGGCGGGTGTCATCGCCGCGCTGCGACAAAACAGCCGCTGGGATTATGTGGTCATGGGGGTGGCAATGACCGGCGTGGTGATCCCGAGCTTTGTCGTTGCCCCGCTGTTAGTACTGATTTTTGCTATTACGCTGCGCTGGTTGCCGGGCGGTGGCTGGAATGGGGGGCAGTTGAGCTACATGATACTGCCGATGGTGGCGCTGTCTCTGGCGTATATCGCCAGCATTGCACGAATTATGCGCGGCTCGATGATTGAAGTGATGCACTCTAACTTTATTCGAACCGCCCGGGCCAAAGGCCTGCCAATGCGGCGCATCGTGTTACGTCATGCGTTAAAACCGGCACTGTTACCCGTACTCTCCTACATGGGCCCGGCGTTCGTGGGGATCATTACCGGTTCTATGGTGATTGAGTCCATTTACGGATTACCGGGAATTGGTCAGCTGTTCGTCAATGGGGCATTGAACCGTGACTACTCACTGGTGATGAGCCTGACCATTTTAGTCGGGGTATTAACCATCCTGTTTAATGCCATCGTTGACGTGTTGTATGCCGTGATCGATCCCAAAATCCGCTACTAAATCCGGAGTTCGCTATGATGTCAGGTAAGAAAAACAGCGTGGCTCTGGAAGCTTTCAGTGAAAAGCTGGAAGTCGAAGGCCGTAGTCTGTGGCAGGACGCGCGCCGTCGCTTTGTCCATAACCGTGCTGCGTTATTCAGTTTACTGGTACTGCTGGTGATTACGCTGTTTGTGATTTTTGCGCCTCTGCTGTCCCACTTTGCGTTTGATGATACCGACTGGGGCATGATGTCCAGTGCGCCAGACACCACATCGGGCCACTGGTTTGGTACCGACTCTTCCGGGCGCGATCTGCTGGTACGCGTAGCCATTGGCGGACGTATTTCACTGATGGTGGGGGTGGCTTCCGCGCTGATCGCCGTTATTGTCGGCACGTTATATGGCGCTTTGGCCGGTTATCTGGGCGGCAAAACCGACTCGTTAATGATGCGCGTACTGGAAATTCTCAACGCCTTTCCCTTCATGTTCTTTGTGATTTTGCTGGTGACCTTTTTTGGCCGCAACATCCTGCTGATCTTTGTGGCGATCGGGATGGTCTCATGGCTGGATATGGCGCGTATCGTGCGCGGTCAAACCCTGAGTCTGAAACGCAAGGAGTTTATTGAGGCGGCGCAGGTGGGTGGTGTTTCAACCTTCAGCATTGTTCTGCGCCACATTGTGCCCAACGTACTGGGTGTGGTGGTGGTGTACGCCTCGCTGCTGGTGCCGAATATGATTCTGTTTGAATCTTTCCTGAGCTTCCTCGGCCTCGGGACGCAGGAACCCCTGAGTAGCTGGGGGGCGCTGCTCAGCGATGGGGCGAACTCAATGGAAGTCTCGCCGTGGTTACTGATGTTTCCTGCCGGGTTTCTGGTGGTAACGCTGTTCTGTTTTAATTTTATCGGCGACGGGCTGCGTGATGCGCTCGACCCGAAAGATCGTTGAGGAACTGCCATGACTCTGCATGATATTCAATCGGCGCAGCACGCCAGGGCCGGAAATCCATTACTGTTGGAGGTGCAGGATCTACGCGTCACCTTTAAGACCCATGATGGGGATGTGACCGCAGTAAACGATCTTAATTTTTCTCTCCGCGCCGGTGAAACCCTCGGCATTGTCGGTGAGTCTGGCTCCGGTAAATCACAGACCGCGTTCGCTTTAATGGGATTACTGGCAAAAAATGGCCGGATCAGCGGTTCCGCGCGTTTCAATGGCAATGAGATCCTCAATCTGCCAGAGAAAAAGCTGAATCAGTTACGTGCTGAACAGATAGCGATGATCTTCCAGGACCCCATGACCTCGCTAAACCCCTACATGCGAGTGGGTGAGCAACTGACGGAAGTGTTGCAGTTGCATAAAGGTATGGGCCGGGCGGAAGCCTTTTCCGCTGCGGTGCAGATGCTGGATGCGGTGAAGATGCCGGAAGCACGTAAACGCATGAAGATGTACCCCCATGAGTTTTCCGGTGGGATGCGCCAGCGTGTAATGATCGCGATGGCGCTGTTGTGTCGACCTAAACTGCTGATTGCCGATGAACCCACCACGGCGTTGGATGTGACGGTACAGGCACAGATCATGACATTACTGAATGAACTCAAACACGAGTTCAATACGGCCATCATTATGATCACTCACGATCTTGGCGTGGTGGCGGGGATCTGCGACAAAGTGCTGGTGATGTATGCCGGGCGGACCATGGAATATGGCAGCGCCCGCGATATTTTTTATCATCCCACTCACCCTTATTCGCAGGGGTTGCTCAGCGCCGTTCCCCGGCTGGATACCGAAGGGGAGAGCCTGGTGACGATTCCAGGTAATCCACCCAACCTACTGCACTTGCCTACGGGCTGCCCGTTCCAGCCACGTTGTCCCCATGCCATGCCCGCGTGTAGTCAGTCTCCGGCGCTGGCACCGTTTGCGCCGCAGCGTTTGCGTGCCTGCTTCAAACCGGTGGAGGAGCTGGTATGACGATCAATGCAGAAAGTACCCCGTTGTTAGAAGTAGAAAACCTGCGCGTGCACTTTGATGTAAAGCAGGGCAAACGCTGGTTTGGTGGCGAGCACAAAACCCTGAAAGCGGTTGAGGGCGTAAGCTTACGACTCTATCCCGGTGAGACGTTGGGGGTGGTGGGTGAGTCAGGCTGTGGCAAATCGACGCTGGCTCGTGCAATCATTGGGCTGGTGAAAGCCTCCAGTGGTCGGGTGAGCTGGCTGGGCAGCGATCTGCTCGGGCAGAGCGAAGCGGTGTGGCGCGCCGCACGCAGCGACATTCAGATGATTTTCCAGGACCCGCTGGCCTCGCTAAACCCGCGTATGACGGTAGGGGATATTATCGCCGAACCGTTACGCACCTATCATCCTGAACTCTCACGTGAGGCAATTCGCGATCGGGTGAAAGGCATGATGCTGAAAGTCGGGCTGCTGCCAAATCTGATTAACCGCTATCCGCATGAATTTTCCGGCGGCCAGTGTCAACGTATCGGTATTGCGCGCGCCTTGATTCTCGAACCGAAGCTGATTATCTGCGATGAACCGGTGTCGGCGCTGGATGTGTCCATTCAGGCGCAGGTAGTGAATTTACTGCAACAGTTGCAGCGTGAAATGGGCCTGTCGCTGATTTTCATCGCGCATGATTTGGCGGTGGTTAAGCACATCTCTGACCGGGTTTTGGTGATGTATCTCGGACATGCAGTGGAGTTGGGGAGGTGGGAAGAAGTGTATCGCCATCCGCAACATCCTTACACGCGTGCACTGATGTCAGCGGTACCGATCCCCGATCCCGACATTGAGCGGAACAAGAAAATCCAGCTGTTGCAGGGAGAATTGCCTTCACCGATTGATCCGCCTTCAGGCTGTGTGTTCCGCACTCGCTGCCCGATTGCCGGGCCAGAGTGTGCGCGCACCGAACCTTTGCTGGAAGGCAGCTTCCGCCATGCGGTGTCTTGTCTGAAAGTTGATCCGCTATAAGCAATAAGAAGAAGGGCACCACAGGGTGCCCTTTACTCTCTCTTACTCACGCCACAGAATGTGGCAGAGCTTATGGTCTTTCTCACGGCACAGCAGCACGCGTGCAAACACATCAGTGATCGGTTCACCGTCTGCTTCACCCAGGCCAATCACCACTTCAGCGAAGAAGTCCGGATTCAGATCGAAATCAACGTGTTCATGCCAGTCATCGGAGGGATCAAACAGTTCGGCACCGCCGCGCTCTTCGAACTGCAGATTGAACAGGATGATATCGGCGGGGTCGAGGTTATCTCCAGCCAGCTCAAGAAAAATATCGTAAGCCTGTTCCAGCGTTTCATCTTCGCTAAGGCGATTATTTAAGTCCATGATGGTTCCCGTTAACCCTTACTGCATCACATTGTGGCTCGTTTTACAGTAAAGGGCTGAAGAAGTAAAACAGTCGTTCAACGATGCGCTGCCACCAGGCACGTTTTGCCCAGCGCTGACGGTCTAACAGGCGTGAGCGCGCGATGTAATCATCTTGTACGCAGGCCAAATCGCTGCCAAAACCGGCATCATCTACCACCAGGGTAATTTCAAAATTTAGCCACAGGCTACGCATGTCGAGGTTTACGGTGCCAACCAGACTCAGCTGCCCATCCACCAGCACACTTTTGGTGTGCAGCAGGCCATCCTCGAACTGATAAATTTTTACCCCCGCTTCCAGCATTTCGGCGAAGAAGGCCCGGCTAGCCCAGCCGACCAGCATTGAGTCATTGTGTCGCGGGAGAATAATGCTCACTTCAACCCCTCTCAGGGCCGCGGTGCAAATGGCATGGAGCAGGTCATCGCTGGGCACAAAGTAGGGGGTGGTCATGACCAGATGTTCACGCGCGGAGTAGATGGCGGTGAGTAACGCCTGGTGAATCATCTCTTCCGGGAAGCCAGGGCCTGAGGCGATAACCTGAATGGTATGTCCGCTCTCTTGCTCAAACGGCATGATCGTGTTGGTCGGCGCTGGGGGCAGAATGCGTTTGCCAGTTTCTATTTCCCAGTCACAGCTGAACACGATCCCCATGGTGGTGGCGACCGGGCCTTCCATACGCGCCATTAAATCGACCCACTGTCCGACGCCTGCATCTTGCTTAAAGTAGCGGGGATCAACCATATTCATGCTGCCAGTGTAGGCAATATAGTTATCAATCAGCACCACCTTCCGGTGCTGGCGCAAATCCATCCGCCGGAGAAATACGCGCAGTACACTGACTTGCAGTGCCTCAACCACTTCAATACCCGCGCTGCGCATCAGCATCGGCCACGGGCTGCGGAAAAAGGCCACGCTGCCTGCGGAATCCAGCATCAGACGGCAGTGTACGCCACGGCGTGCTGCGCCCATTAATGTCTGTGCCACCTCATCCGCCAGGCCGCCTGGTTGCCAGATATAAAACACCATTTCGATGTTATGGCGCGCCAGTTGAATGTCACGAATCAGTGCCTGCATCACATCGTCAGCGCTGGTTAACAGCTGTAACTGATTGCCTTTGACCCCGGCAATGCCCTGGCGATTTTCACACAGCTGAAACAGAGACTGCGCCACGCTACTGTGTTCAGTGGCAAAAATCGTGCGACACGTTTTGAGATCCTGCATCCATTTAGCGGTTGCAGGCCACATGACGCGGGCGCGTTCCGCACGGCGCTTGCCGAGATTGAGTTCGCCAAACAACAGGTAAGCGATGATACCCACCAGCGGCAGAATATAAATCACCAGCAGCCACGCCATAGCAGAGGTGGCGGTACGGCGTTTCATCAAAATGCGCAGCGTTACCCCGGCAATCAGCAGCCAGTAGCCAAAAACCAGTAAACCGCTGACCAGGGTATAAAAGAGGGTCATTAATTGAACATCCGTTTCATGCACTGAGGGTCAAAGTTTACGTTGAGATGCCAGATTGCGAAACCCCTGACAGATTTGTATGACGATAAGCAAACCGAATTGGCATTTAGCAACAAATCTTTATAATGCACCGCGTCCAGATGACTGAGGGTGAGGGGAAAATGAGAAAAAGCAGAAGTGAAGTTACGCGCTGGAGAATGATGCGTCAGGTGCAACGTCGTCGTTCCCGCTGGCTGGAAGGGCAGTCACGTCGTTACAAGCGCATTACCGGCATTCGCTATCAGCTGGCGCAACAGCAGCGCCGCGCCATCTTATTTATCACTCAAAACGCCTGACACGCTACAGTCCTGTGGTGAGCAATTTAATATTGACCAACTGCAGGGCTGCGGCCAGCACAATTAAAAATACGATTTGATGTTTACGGTTGCGCCAGCCACGGCGACGCCAGAGCCAAAGCGCGCTTCCCAGCAAAACCGCGATTAACAGAAGAAGGGCGAGAATCAACGCCTGCATGACAACTCCGAAATCACGCAGTGAGCCTGAGCGCTCACTGCGCTAAACAAATCAGAAAGTGCGCTTGAAAGGCTTCACGTTGACGTTCTGGTAAACGCCTGCGGCAATGTAGGGATCATCATTAGCCCATGATTGCGCCGATTCCAGTGAAGCAAATTCAGCAATAATGACCGATCCGCTAAAACCTGCCGCGCCGGGTTCATTGCTATCTACCGCGGGCATTGGGCCGGCAATAATTAAGCGACCTTCATCCCGCAGCAGTTGCAGGCGGGCAACGTGCGCCGGGCGCACCGAGTTGCGTTTTTCCAGTGAATCAGCGTGGTCTTCAGCATAAATGACGTAAAGCACTTTACAGCTCCTGTTGAGCGTCAAATTTGGCAACACGTTAAGTGATCGTTAATCAGAGTGCAAACGAAAGATAATTACCGCCGTTTTAGACCGCCTTTTGGGGTAATACTGGCTTTTCTTTCAGCAGATCGCAGCTGATTATTGAAACTGATTGCTATTTGCATTTACAATCGGCGCTTCACTCAATGAATTTGACTGTTATGACCACGCTGACTACGCCTTTGCCGAAACGAACGCCTCTTTCTGTCTTGTTCTCCGTTGTGCTGCACGGTGGAGTGATTGGTGGCATCCTGTATGCTTCTTTGCATCAGGTTATTGAGGTGCCCAAAGCATCACAGCCCATCAGCGTGTCCTTAGTGGCTCCGGTGGTACAGCCTCAGCCCGCACCGGCTGAAGTCCAACCGCCAGCACCCGAACCTGAGCCAGAACCTGAACCGGTTCCCGATCCTGAACCACCTAAGCCGGTTCCCGTTCCAATTCCTAAACCGATTCCAAAGCCGAAGCCGAAACCGGTGCACAAGCGAGTGGAGCCTAAGCGTGAAGAGAAACCACGTCAGGAACCAGCAAAAGTGGCCAGCCCGGTAAAACAGGATGCGCCAACGGATGCAGTGAAGCCGACTTCAGCGCCGAAATCCACGCCAGCGCCAACCCAATCCGTTAGTGACGGGCCGAAGGCAGTCAGCGTTGGTAAGCCAGAATATCCATCACGCGCCTATGCGCTCCGTATTGAAGGTAAAGTGCGGGTGCAGTTTGATGTGGATAGCGATGGCCGCGTTGGCAACATCCAGATCCTGTATGCAGATCCACGTAACATGTTTGAACGTGAAGTGAAGCAGGCGATGCGCAAATGGCGTTATCAGCCAGGACGGCCGGGCACTAATCTCACCATGAATATCGTATTCCGCCTCACCGGAGGCGCGAGTATCGAATAGTAAAAAAGGCGGTCAAATGACCGCCTTTTTATTATCAGGCGATTTGTTGCCCTTGATGCGCTTTACCCGGCGGCAGCGGACGAGGGTTACCTTCACCATCGACCGCAACATAGATAAAGATGGCCTCTGTTGCGCAGTAGGTCTGGCCAATCGGCTCTGAAGAAACCTTCTTGATCCAGACTTCAACGTTAATGGTCATGGAACTGGTGCCGCTGCGGATGCAGCGGGCATGGCAACTGACAACATCGCCAACGGCCACCGGTTTGAGAAAGGTCATGCCGTCCACGCGCACTGTGACCACACGTCCTTCCGCAATCTCCTTCGCCAGAATCGCGCCTCCCATATCCATTTGCGACATTAGCCAACCGCCGAAAATGTCACCATTTGCATTCGTATCCGCTGGCATCGCCAGGGTACGTAACACCATCTCGCCTTGCGGCGTAGTACGATTCTCTTCCATTGCTTCCGGGTCTTCTACAGGTGAAAAAAAAGCCCGGCTGAGCCGGGCGGTTTTCATTATTTTTTTTCTTCTTGCGGCATCTTCCGCCAGATATAGATGCCACTGAACAGCGTAAAGAGTAGGGTTAGCGCGGTCAGACCGAACACTTTAAAATTAACCCAAAAAGCTTCCGATAACCAAAATGCGACGTAAATATTTACGATACCGCAGGCAAAGAAGAACAGCGCCCACGCGATATTCAGACGACGCCAGACGTAATCCGGCAGCTGGAGCTCTTTTCCCAGCATGCTCTGAATCAAAGGTTTAGCCATGAACCATTGGCTAAACAGCAGCGCCAGACCAAACAGGCTGTAGATCACGGTGACTTTCCACTTGATAAATTCATCGTTGTGGAACACCAGCGTTAAGCCGCCAAACACGGTCACCAGCACGAAGGTGAAGATTGTCATCTTTTCTAACTTGCGGTACAGCACCCAGCTCACCACCAAAGCCAGACCGGTGGCGGCAATCAGGGCACCTGAAGCGACAAAAATGTCGTACAGCTTATAGAAGATAAAAAACACTACTAAAGGAAGAAAGTCGAGTAACTGCTTCATAGTTTTTCCTGATGCTTTCCAGCGTTAACGCAGCAGCATATACAGCCGGCTAAGATAGATAATCAGCAAGGCTGATACCAGATTGCCTAACGCGTTGATCAACACTGCGGCCAGATCGGTCGGCAAGGAGGGAATTGAGGTGATGAAAAACATCAGCACAATTTTTGCCAGCAGCCACATGATCACGGCGGGCGCTACCAGCCTCACGTTCTTCCACGCCAGCGCCATACTGGCTCGCATTGCGCCAATCACGCCCATCTTGTTATTGGCCAGCATCACCGGTGAGAGTGACAGCAGCACGGCCAGCACGATGCCCGGGACCATCACGACCATAAAGCCAATTTGCACAATCAGGGTAATGAGGAAGGTTTGCAGCAGCAGTTTGGGCAGCACAGGTGCAGAAGCCCCAATCGCTCGCAGTGCGCTAACGCGTTGACCTGAAGAGACCAGTGGGATCAGAAACAGCATGCCGCCTAACAGCAGCGTGTTGCCGATCAGTGCGGCGAAAGTGCCAGCAGCTGAAGCCCGCAGCAGAATACGCTGCTGTTCAGGGGACATATTCTGGATGAGTTCAAACAGAGATGATGCGTTGTCATCATTCTGGTTGAGCAGTGAAAGCTGATCGCCGCCCGGCGTGAGGGCATGACCGATCACATAAGTGATAAAGGCGGTCAGCAGACACATGAGTACCGTGGTGAACAACTGATGACGGAAAAAATTTCCAGTTTCACGGTATAACGAACTCGCCGTGATAGACATGCACACTCCTTGGACAAACCGGTTTAGTTAACCGGAGGATTGTACATGGTATGACGCGTAGCTGGCAGCGGCAATGGCATAACTTTATGTCATAACAGGTAAAGATGCGTGAAAAAATACCTTCACGCCGGGGGAGATGGGTAAATAGTGCGCAGTGCGTCTGTTTTATGGCTGCGGCGGGCTGAGAAATTGCTCCAGTGTCGCATCGCAAAGTGAAAAACGATTGACCGGGCACATCAGCATCCAGTCAGCAAACGAGTACTCTTTTCTGGCCGAAAACAGACATTCGCAGCGATACAGTAAGTGCTGGTCATAATCGTAAAGCCCGTAGCGATAAAAAGTCAGGCAGGCATTATCGCTATTTTCCAGGATGCGGGTAAAACCCATAATATGGCCATTTTTAATGAAAACGCTAATGTCGCTGTGATTTCCAGTAACGAACTTAAACTCCTCCGGTTTATAGAGTGATGCTCGAATGACATTTAGCAGCGACTGATAATGCATAGCCTCTTCTCCAGCGGAAAACGATCATATTGATGATGCTGGCTAATGAGTTTTCAGTGAGTTGATTAAGTTCTGTGATGGCTTTTGTTAAGAGGTGAAGCCCGCGGTCTTGTGGTGCATGAGTTTGTCGGCGTTGCAATTTTTCTGAAATGTCTCTCTGCGGGTTAAAACATTAGGCTTAATTGATCGAGATCAATCTAATGCTTTATACCGGATGATGAATAAAGGTAGAGGGTGCAATTTGTGCCTAAAAGGTCTAGAAACGGGGCTGAATTTTTTCTGCTTATTTCATTTAGCAAGGAGTGTCGATGAAACTGACAAAATGCGCATGGCTATTAGCCGCTCTGTTACCCCAAGTTGCACTGGCTCATCAGGCTGGAGATTTCTTTATCAGAGCGGGAAGTGCCACGGTACGTCCTAATGAAGGTTCGGATAATGTACTGGGCATGGGGGGCTTTAAAGTCGATAACAATACCCAGCTTGGCCTGACATTTACCTATATGGCGACCGATCATATTGGTGTTGAACTGCTGGCCGCAACGCCGTTTCGTCACAAAGTGGGCTTACACGCTACGGGCACGCTAGCTACTGTGCGACAATTACCGCCGACGCTGATGGCACAATACTATTTCCTCGACCCGAAAAACCCGTTCCAGCCTTATATTGGCGCAGGGATTAACTACACCAATTTCTTTGATGCGCATTTTAATCAAACCGGACAGGACGCAGGCCTGAGCGATCTCAGCGTTAAAAATTCATGGGGTGCTGCGGGGCAGGTGGGGCTGGATTATCAATTGAACGACCACTGGATGTTAAATGCATCGCTCTGGTACATGGATATTGACACCAAAGTGCGCTTTAAAGCGGCCGGAGAACGGCAAAGCATTAATACCCGCATTGATCCATGGGTATTCTTCTTCGGCGTCGGCTATCGTTTCTGATTTCACGCGGTGGCCCTGCCAGCAGGGCCATTACGCGTTAACCTGCTAAATCGGTGCTTTGGCGCAAACGCCACAGGTCCAGCGCTTTATCTCTGATCACATTTAACTTTTGCTCCGCTGCCACCAGCGTCCAGATTGTCCCCTGTTGCTGCTGGTAAAACGCGTTCATGGCTTCGTAATAGCTGTCTTTATATTTGATCCAGGCACGCTGTGAGGTGCGTAGCTGGGTTTTAAACGCATCGCTTTGACCCTGCATCAGCGCCTGATACTGGGCATTCAGCTCGTGATCCCAGGCCGTGGCGGCCATGCTGTAGCAATCCTGTGAATCCAGCGTACTGACGGCCTTGTTCTTACAGCTGAGCAGCTGTTGATCAATATTTCGGCCCGGCGGTTGCGCCTGCGCATTCGGCACCATCAAAGCGCCCCATATACTGCACACGAGTAACAGTCCTTTTTTCATTGTGAATCCCTGGCTGATGATGAATTTTCATGCAGAATTATGCCGGGAGAAACCTCAGGGGTAAAGGTGAGTTCAGCGCGGGCAATTACGTTATCCTGCATATGGCGATCACAAAATATTAAGCAGACTAATTATTTACTATGACATTAATAGATTTTGGCAGAACGAATATTTCATATATATATGGATTAAAGGAAAGCGTTCATCGTGGCAGTGAGATAATTAGGGGCGCACCGTTTTGGCGTTGATTCTGACAATAAAATTAACCCCCTGCCTCCTGATTTCTGCCAACGGCTAATCGCGCAATCGTGCGAAAAACGGCCTGGAGTGGGTTCTGTTCGTTCCGTTGTAGTGCCAGAGCGGGTGATAACATCCCCATCATGCTATTGCGTGATGCGGTCGCATCAAAAAAGTCACCATTACTTTACACCGTGTAAACCGCCGTCCCATTAGCATTGATTCTTATTTCCTGACAGCGGTCTATACTGAGTGACAGGATGAAGCAACGGAGCAGGGCAATGGTATTCACTCTGGCTGACATGCTGGCGCTGTTCAAAGCGGCGTATTATATCCCGCATCAGAATGAGCAGGAGCAGCTGTTTTTGCTAGAAGAGTGGTTTTACGCGCGGGGTATTGAGAAGCACTATGTGGATACCCAGAGCGACCAGCCGCAGGAGATTGTTGATACGCTGGCGCAAGCATTGATGGCGTTTAAAACCCAGTTCGATGCGGTGCTCAAATCGCGGTATGCGGTGGGCGATCGCAATGACGTCTCCTTTGACGTGGGCAGTCGTGAACTGCAAATGACAGTAAATGGTTTGAAAGTTATACGGTAAATACTCCGGCTATAACGCATTGTTAATATGCGTGAGCGCTAATGATGTATTCCAGTCGGCTTTTGCATAATTGATATTAAACCCGCAGTGTCGCGGGTAAAATTCTGCTAAAGTTTGTGTTTTCGGCTGCCGATACTCTGGAATGTGAAAGGGTATTTAATCCTAAAATTAAAAAATAGCTACTTATCAGGCGCTTATATATCGAACAGATGCTGCCAGCACCAGGTAAGAAGTGTAGAATCAACCGGTCGCCACGCTATCCATGTAAGAGAGTCAATAATGGATAAACTTTGTACAGTTCTTCATTGTGAAGATGGAAGGATCACAGGGATTTACTATCCGGATCAGTTTACCTGCGCAGTAAAATTCAGCGAATTTTTACGCAAAATTGAAAATAAAGCCTGGTACTTTAGTCGTTATAAGCGTTTGTTAGCCGTACGTATTAGCTTTGGCATCGCCTGTCGTATTAATCAGATCACGCGGCTCAGTCAGCAGATAAAAGCGTTACCGTTTTTACGTCTGGTGATTGACGAGGATTTCCCGCACATTATTAACGGACGTGATAATCAGGTTCTCGATCAACTCTGCCGTTATAATCGGGTATGGTTGGGCAACCTGGGTTCTGCTTCGCAAACCGGTAACCGGGCGATGAGTGAGCGCTGTTTTGAAGGCATTATCATGGACCCGCAGTTCACTGCCGATAACAGTGGACAGCCGATATTTAACAGTCTGATGAAAGAGCTGGAGAAGTTTGCCAGCCATCTGATTGTGCCTGGCGTGTGTACGGGGCGTTACCAGCAAATTCGTTTGCAGCAGTTCGACATGGGGGCAGGAAAAGAGTCCTGGGCTGAACTGCACTGATACGCTGAGCATCCTGTAAAAAAATGCCAGCCGGTTTCTCCCGGCTGGCATTGTTGTTTCTGCGGCAAAGCGTTAGCGGCTGGCTGCTTTCAGATTGGTGACGAAAGTTTTCAGCGCTTCCAGCATCACTTCTGGCTCATTGTGATGACGTTCAATGATCTTCACCACCGCCGATCCTGAAATGGCCCCGGCTGCCCCTGCGGCAATGGCTTCCTTAACCTGTCCTGGCTCAGAAATACCAAAGCCCTGAATAGGCGGCGCCGCGTTATACTCACGGAGTTTGTTGACCAGATGCGTCAGCGGCGTGCTGGCGCGGTTCTCTGCACCCGTTACACCCGCGCGTGACAGCAGGTAGGTATACCCGCGACCGTGTGAGGCAATCTGACGCAGCAGATCGTCACTGGCGTTGGGTGGGCAGATAAAGATCGGGGCGATGTTGTAGCGCAACGCCGCCTGGCGGAAAGGCGCGGACTCTTCCACCGGCACATCGGCAACCAGCACAGAATCTACGCCAGCTTCAGCACAACGGGCATAAAAATTATCGATACCGTTGCTGAACACCAGGTTGGCATACATCAGCAGGCCAATGGGTAATTCCGGGTACTTCTGGCGCACCTGGGTAAGCAGGTCAAAACACTGGGCGACTGTGGTTCCGGCGGCAAAAGCGCGCAGGGTTGCGTTCTGGATAGTCGGACCATCTGCCAGTGGATCGGAAAAGGGAATGCCTAACTCCAGCGCATCGGCACCGCCTTCGACCAGCGCATCAATGATGCGCAGCGACAGGGCCGGGGAAGGGTCGCCCAGCGTCACAAATGGAACGAAAGCGCCCTCGTTGTTGGCTTTAAGACGCTTAAATAACTGGTCATAACGTTCCATTAAATTTCTCCCTTCGCTTTCAGGATATCGTGTACGGTAAAGATGTCTTTATCACCGCGGCCTGACAGGTTCACCACTAACAGTTGCTCTTTTTCTGGGTTCTCGCGGATCATCTTCAGGGCATGTGCCAGCGCATGGGAAGATTCCAGCGCTGGAATGATCCCTTCGCCGCGTGAGAGCGCCTTGAATGCGTCCAGAGCTTCATCATCGGTGATGGAAACATAGTCAGCGCGACCAATGCTGTTCAGGTGCGCGTGCTGTGGCCCTACTGAAGGGAAATCCAGACCCGCGGAGATAGAGTAAGACTCTTCGATCTGCCCCTCTGCCGTCTGCATCATTGGCGCTTTCATGCCGAAATAGATACCCAGACGACCGTGCTTGAGCGGCGCGCCATGTTCTCCCGTTTCGATACCGTGGCCCGCAGGCTCCACGCCAATCAGCTTCACGCTGCTCTCTTCAATGAAATCGGCGAACATACCAATTGCATTCGAGCCACCGCCCACGCAGGCCACCACGGCATCCGGCAGACGCCCCTCTTTTTCGAGGATTTGTGCTTTGGTCTCTTCGCCAATCATGCGCTGGAATTCACGCACAATGGTCGGGAAGGGGTGCGGGCCAGCCGCAGTACCCAGCATGTAGTGTGACGTTTCATAGCTGCCAGACCAGTCACGCAGCGCTTCGTTACAGGCATCTTTGAGGGTGGCTGAGCCGCTGTGTACCGGGATCACTTCTGCGCCCATCAGACGCATTCTGAACACGTTAGGTGACTGACGCTCAACGTCTTTCGCGCCCATGTAGATACGGCATTTCATACCCAGCAGAGCACAGGCCAGCGCCGATGCAACACCGTGCTGCCCCGCACCCGTCTCAGCGATGATCTCTTTCTTACCCATACGCTTAGCCAGCAGTGCCTGACCCAGCACCTGGTTAGTCTTGTGCGCGCCGCCGTGCAGCAGATCTTCGCGCTTCAGATACAGGCGAGTTTTGGTGCCTTTGGTCAGATTGCTACACAGTGTCAGCGCGGTAGGACGGCCCGCATAATTTTTCAGCAGGTCAGTAAACTCTGCCTGAAATTCGGGATCTTTTTGCGCCTCAACGAAAGCCGCTTCAAGCTGTTCTAACGCCGGCATCAGCAACTGGGGTACGTACATACCGCCAAATTCACCAAAATAGGGGTTCAGTAACGTCATCTTGTTTTTCCTTTTCTCCAGCCTGCATTATGCAGGCCTGGTAAATTCAGTACGCGCGCAGCTTCTGGAATACAGCCGCGATTTTGGCGGCATCTTTGATGCCGGGGGCCTGCTCAACGCCGGAGTTGAAATCCAGACCGGCACAGCCCAGTTGCGCAGCTTCGACGCAGTTATCGGCATTCAGTCCGCCAGCCAACAGCACGTTGCTCAAATCTTGCCCCTGTAGCAGCTGCCAGTTGAATTGCTGGCCCGTGCCACCGTTGCCGTTATCCAACACGTAGCGATCGATATGTGCCCAATCGCGCGCAGGAAGGTCTGCGTCAACTTTCAAGGCTTTCCAAATCTGGATGTCAGCCGGAAGTTGCTGGCGCAGCGTCGCTACATAGGCCTGGTCTTCATCACCATGCAGCTGAACCGCTTTCAGCTTTAGGCTCGTCGCGAGGTCATGTACCTCGTCGATCGGGGCATTACGGAACACGCCAACATAGCTCAGTGGGGCACCTGACTGTACTGATGCCGCCTGTGCAGCATCAATCTGACGTGGCGAACCCTGGGCAAAAATCAGACCGCCGTAGAGGGCGCCCGCGTCACAGGCAGCACGCGCATCTTCAGCTCGCGTCAGGCCACAGACTTTGTTATCACCCAGAATCACCCGACGTACCGCAGCAGGGAGATCCTGCTCTTCCATCAGTGCAGAACCAATCAGGAAGCCGTTAGCAAAATGGCTCAGCTCACGAATCTGGCGATAGTTGTGAATGCCTGACTCGCTAATCACGGTGACACCGGCACCCAGACGCGGCGCTAACTGGCGAGTCCGGTTCAGGTCAATCGACATATCACGCAGATCGCGATTGTTGATACCCACCACTTTGGCTTCCAGCGCAATGGCTCGTTCCAGCTCTTCTTCATTACTGACTTCGGTCAGAATGCCCATTTTCAGGCTATGGGCGACGGCAGCCAGATGACGGTATTGTTCGTCGTCGAGCACTGAGAGCATCAGCAGAATGGCATCTGCCTGATAGTGGCGTGCCAGATAAATTTGATATTCATCAATCATGAAGTCTTTACACAGCACGGGCTGGGTCAAAACCTGACTGACGATGGGCAGAAAATCGAAGCTGCCCTGGAAATATTTTTCGTCGGTGAGGACGGAAACCGCAGCAGCGAACGGGCGATAGATAGCGGCGATCGTTGCGGGATCGAAATCTTCCCGAATCAGTCCTTTAGACGGAGAAGCCTTTTTGCACTCGAGAATAAACGCGCTGTGCTTACCGTGCAGGGCATCGTAGAAACTACGCGCTGTCGGCTCTACCAGATGCTGGAAGGTGGCTAAAGGCTGTTGCTGCTTACGTGCTGCTACCCATTCGGCTTTGTCTGCCACAATTTTCGCTAAAATCGTACCTTGCATGATTATCCTCTTGCTGCCAGAGCAACAACACGTTCATAGGCCTGACCGCTGTGGATCGCAGTCAGCGCACGCTGCGCATTGTCACGCAAATCTTCATTCCCAAACACTTTCAACAGCAGGGCCACATTCATCGCAACCGCTTCTTCATGGGCTCGCTCGCCCTTACCCTGGAGTAATCGCGTGAGAATGTCACGGTTTTCTTCCGGGGTTCCGCCTGCCAGAGATTCTTGCGGACGGAAGCCAAAACCAAAGTCTTCTGGCGTCAGCTGATAACGGGTAATTTCGCCATCACGCAGTTCAGCAACATGGGTCACGCTGTGGATGGCCACTTCATCCATTC
Source organism: Pantoea sp. A4 (assembly GCF_000295955.2). Taxonomy (GTDB): domain Bacteria; phylum Pseudomonadota; class Gammaproteobacteria; order Enterobacterales; family Enterobacteriaceae; genus Pantoea; species Pantoea multigeneris. The sequence goes on along the minus strand of NZ_ALXE01000019.1, from coordinate 101,645 downwards.
CACCGCCGTGTACCACTGCGGCACGCTGATAGCCCAACGCTTTCAGGGTTTCTGCAATCGGCCCAACCAGCTCGGCGCTGTAGACGCCAATCACTGCCAGAGGGGGGCGCGCGGGGTTGATTAACGGCCCCAGTACGTTAAACAGCGTACGGGTTTTCAACTGTTGGCGCACAGGCATCGCGTGACGGAAACCGGTGTGATACTGCGGCGCAAACAGGAAGCACACGTTGAGATCGTCCAGGGCCTTACGCGCCTGCGGTGCTGGCATATCCAGGCTGATGCCAAAGGCGGCCAACAGATCTGACGAACCAGATTTGCTCGATACGCTGCGGTTACCGTGTTTAGCCACTTTGACACCACACGTTGCGGCAACAAATGCGCTGGCGGTGGAAATATTAATGCTGTTGCTACCGTCACCGCCTGTTCCGACGATATCCGCGAAGGCATAATCCGGACGCGGGAAGGGACGTGCGTCTTCCAGCAGTGCGGTGGCTGCACCGGCGATCTCCGCCGGAGTTTCACCGCGCACTTTCATCGCGATAAGCGCCGCTGCCAGCTGTGTGGGTTCCAGTTGTCCGGTAATAATTGCGCTGAACAGGCTATGGCTCTCCGCCTGGCTCAACGTCTCGGCCTGATACAGTTTCTCCAGAATTGCTTGCATAGTCATCTTCCTGTTACTTCGCCAGCGCCCAGGCCAACGTCTGCTCCAGCAGACGCGCACCCTGAGTGGTGAGAATAGATTCGGGATGGAACTGGAAACCGCACACGCGGTCGGCATCATGACGCACTGCCATCACCATGCCGTTGTAGCTGGCGTTAATGGTCAGGTCAGCCGGGGTGTTGCTGCCGACCAGTGAGTGATAGCGGGCAACGGGCAGCGGGTTGCTCAATCCACGGAACATTTCGCTCTCATCGTGGCTGATAGCTGAGGCTTTACCGTGCAGGATCTCACCCGCCTGACCCACATGTCCGCCGTAGGCTTCTACAATCGCCTGGTGGCCCAGGCAGATACCGATAATCGGCAGCCGACCACGCAGGGTCTGGAGCAGCTCAGGCATGCAGCCTGCATCTTTAGGTGCGCCAGGGCCAGGTGACAGCATCAGAATAGGATTTTCCATCTGCTGCAGGCGTTCGATTAAAAGCGCCGCTGGCACGGTGTTACGGTAAATGACCACGTTGTGGCCAAAGGCGCGCAGTTGATCCACCAGGTTGTAGGTAAAGGAGTCGATGTTGTCGAGAAGTAAGATATCGGCCATCAGAAAATCTCCTTACAGTGATGGGCGCTGGCAATTGCGCGCAGTACCGCACGCGCTTTGTTACGGCTTTCGTCCGCTTCCGCCTGCGGGTTGGAGTCGAGTACCACACCGGCACCTGCTTGAACGGTCGCAACACCATCCTCCACATAGGCCGAGCGAATGACGATGCAGGTGTCGAGATCGCCATGGGCGGTGAAGTAACCGACGGCGCCGCCATAGCTGCCGCGACGTGTTCCTTCAGCTGCGGCAATCAGCTGCATTGCACGGACTTTTGGCGCGCCGCTCAGTGTGCCCATGTTCATACAGGCACGGTAGGCGTGCAGGACATCAAGGTCTTCACGCAGTTTACCCACCACGCGGGAAACGAGGTGCATCACAAAGGAGTAACGGTCGACTTTGGTCAGGTCCGCTACATAGCGGCTGCCCGGTACGCAGATACGTGCTAAATCGTTACGAGCCAGATCCACCAGCATCAGGTGTTCGGCCAGCTCTTTATGGTCGGTGCGCATCTCCAGCTCAATCCGGCTGTCGAGATCGCGATCCAGTGAACCATCCGCATGGCGGCCACGTGGGCGCGTACCGGCAATCGGATAGATTTCAATTTGGCGAGAAGGCGCATCGTATTTCAGCGAACTCTCTGGTGAGGCACCAAACAGGCTGAAATCCTGATCCTGCATAAAGAACATATAGGGGCTAGGGTTGCTGTTCTTCAGCGTGTCATAGGCGGCCAGCGGAGAAGGGCAAGGCAGGGAGAAGCGGCGTGAAGGCACCACCTGGAAAATCTCACCCACGCGGATTGCCTGCTGCATCTCACGCACCACGTTGCAGTAGTCTTCATCACTCTGGCTGGTGGTCAGCGTCATCTCTGGCACTTGCTGAACCGGCAATGGCAGCGCGGGTTGTAACATTTGTCCGTGCAACTGCTCCAGGCGGCTTTGCAGACGCTGGAATTCGCTGGTAGAAGGCGCGAACAAGCTGGCCTGCAAACGCGCACTTTGCTGCTGGTGATCTAATACCAACAAAGTTTCTGCCAGATAGAAGCAGTAATCCGGGCAACGCTGTTCACTGCTGAGCGTCGGGAGTTCTTCAAAACCTGCCACCAGGTCATAGGCGAATAACCCGCCAAGCAACATCGCATCCCGCTCATCTGCCGGGGTGTTAATCAGTGTTGGAATCAGGCGCAGTGCGTCAAATACCGACAGTGACTGTAAACGCGAGTCTTCATCCTGCGCCTGTTGTACCGGATGAAACACCAGTTCCCGGCCATCAGGGCGTGCGTTGATTTCCACTTCAGCAGGCAAGGCCGCATCCAGCAGCGGTAACAGTGCGCGGCCATTTTCAGACAGTGCCTGAATGTTTACGCGGTTATGCAACGCGGTAATACGCAGAGCGCTATCAACAATCAGCAGGCTTTTTAGATTGCGTTTGCTGTCAATGTCAGCGGATTCCAGTAACAGCGTTGCTGGACGAGCGCCACACAGCTGGTGAAACACCGCAGCAGGATCTTCACGATACGGTGCGCTGCTGGTGATTAACTTCAATGTTGGTTTCGCATTTGGCATGATCAATTCTCTGAATTACGCCTAAAAAAAAGCCCGCTGCTAGGCGGGCTCAGGGGTTCTGCACGGCGATTAAACAAAGTGTGCAGGACAACGTCGCCCGAAACTGGGAACGTTGCGCCACCACCCTTTGAACAGCATCTGATTAACAGCCATGATTTTCACCCTGAGATGTATTGTGAACTTGCGTACTAGTTAACGGGTTCGCATAAGAAAAGTCAATAGCCTTTTTCATCATCAAACAAAATCGTTATCATGCCCGGCAAATTCAACAATGCAGGACGGCATCTTGAGCGAGATCCCACGTTTTCCTCTGTACGATCTCCATAGCCATACCCGGGCATCGGACGGATTACTTACCCCTTCAGAACTGGTACAACGTGCAGTCACCCATCGTGTTGGCGTGCTGGCGATAACCGATCACGACTCTGTCGATGGCATTGCCGAGGCGCAGCAAACGGTGATCGATCAGCAACTGCCCTTGAAAGTAGTGCCGGGCGTGGAAATTTCGACGCTGTGGGAAAACCATGAGATCCACATCGTCGGATTACAGATCGATCCGCAGCATCCCGCGCTACAGCGCTTGCTGGCTGCACAGCGTGAGTTTCGTCAACAGCGTGCGGAGCGCATCGCAGAACGGCTGGAAAAAGCGCGTATTCCGGATACACTGGCGGGCGCGCGCAGGCTGGCAGGCGAGGGGGTTATTACCCGTGGTCACTTTGCGCGTTACCTTATTGAGCTGGGTAAAGCGGATACCATGGTTCAGGTATTCAAACAGTATCTGGCGCGTGGCAAAACCGGTTATGTGCCCCCACTCTGGTGTACAATTGAGGAAGCCGTCACCGCCATCCATGAGGCAGGTGGCTGCGCCGTGCTGGCGCACCCTGGGCGTTACGGCCTTTCGACTAAGTGGTTGAAACGCCTGATTGCGTGGTTTAAAGCCGCAGGCGGTGACGCGATGGAGGTGGCACAGTGCCAACAGGCCCCCCATGAGCGTACACAGCACAGCCTGTGGGCGCAGGAACATGACCTGGCGGGCTCACAGGGCTCTGATTTTCATCAGCCCTGCCCATGGATTGAACTGGGGCGCAAGCTGTGGCTACCTGGCGGCGTACAGCCAGTTTGGGAGCGTTTCCCGGCGCTTGCACCGAGATAATAAACACCGCAAGGTGATAAGAGGTTTGTTATGAGTCAACGTTTTCATATTCATCCGGATAACCCACAGCCGCGCCTGATTAACCAGGCGGTAGATTATCTGAATAAAGGTAGCGTGATTGTCTATCCCACCGATTCCGGTTACGCGCTGGGATGCCGCCTGGAAGATAAAAATGCCATGGAGCGCATTTGCCGTATTCGCCAGTTGGACGGCAATCACAATTTCACGCTGATGTGCCGTGACCTTTCTGAACTGTCGGTTTATTCGCAGGTGGATAACAGTGCTTTTCGTCTGCTGAAAAATAACACGCCGGGCCAGTACACCTTTATTCTGAAAGCCACGAAAGAAGTGCCTCGTCGCCTCATGAATGAAAAGCGTAAAACCATCGGTTTACGTGTGCCGGAGCATCCTGTGGCCCTGGCGTTGCTGGAGCGCTTAAATGAGCCGTTGATGTCAACGTCGCTGATTTTACCAGGTAATGACTTCACGGAATCTGATCCAGAAGATATCCAGCACAGCATTGGCAAGCTGGTCGATCTGATTCTGGATGGCGGCACGCTGGGTCAACAGCCTACCACGGTGGTGGACCTGACTGACGATGCGCCTGCCGTAGTGCGGGTCGGGGCCGGCGATCCCAACCCCTTCCGCTGATGATTCCCTCAGGCACTGTTACCCGGTGCCTGATTAATATTACTTTGCAGCCAGGTTTTGAATTCCCCATAGGGAATGTAGAGTGACACATCTTTCAGGAAAACTTTGCCACTGCGGTTATTTTTAATCCCGCTGGTATAACCAACGATGACACCCGCCAACGTATCATCACGATTATAAACACCGCCGCCGGACATGCCCTGAACCACACCGGCATTAGAAGCCACCGCCATGCAGGGTTTTTTATTCCAGAGGTTACGGATAGTGGTCCGGGCTAAATTAACCCCCTCCGACTCAACTGGCAATGCGCTAACAAAACTGTAGCCGTACATTTTAATCGGTTCGCCCATTTCACTGCTGCGGAATTTTGTCAGCGTGTAGGGTGAGTTTTTATGATAAATAATCGCAACGTCACAATACGGGTGATAGGCCTTAACCCGCTGTAAGGCAAATTTTGCCACGTGGGCGGCAGTCAGGCTGTATTCAGGCGTAAGGGGAATGGTGGTGCCCAGCGTACCCAGCCCCAGAATGGTGGGCGCGCCGGTAAAGCTCATATCAACATGTGACAGTGCAGTACGGCTGTATTCGGTATGACCCACCGAACAGCCGCACAAGCCCAGCGCAGCAAGCGCAGGCACGAGCAGTCGTTTTCTCATGGAGTGATCTTCATTCAGACATGCCGGTAAATCCCTGGTGAAGATTCATGGCATGTAATTAAATTTCTTTTATGCATCAACCAAAGCGTTTGTCTGCAACTCTCTGATTTAGCGTGTTTTTATTTAATGTATATAACAACAAATGTATATTTTTATATTATTAATACTACTGTGCCTAAGATAATTCAAGTGAAGGTTATTTGATTAAGGGTTTTAAGTCTTATACGGAAATTTAACTCAACTTGTTAGGGTGATGTGGTTTTTTTTATGTAGCTGTAGTTAAAGTAACTGTTTTAAGTGAAATTACTAACATGGACCACCTTTCATTTTAGTAGACCAACAATACATAATTTATTCTAATGTATGCAGGTGGTAGAACGAAACTTTCATTGAGATAAAATAACAGGTGAAAAATATAAAATACACCGCTGCCTGCATGAACATAAAATAATCAAGATGGTTATGTATATATAATGAGGTTTCATTTTTTTCTTACATTGACTTTTCCAATCAAAAAGCCATTTTCACTGGAGAATTGTCCTGGTTCATGTGGGGTCTGAGGGTCGTATCCTTGCCATTGTTTAAAATTATAATCATTAACAGCAATCATACGTATCGAGGTAATTTTGGGCAATTTTATAACGTCTTTTTTGGTAAGCTTACCTCCGCTAATTGAGTAGTTTTTGAGTTCACTTCTGTCTTTTTCATCAGCATCTGATACTAGAAACGTTTTTATAATACCATTTTCAGCATATGCAGCAACGACAGCACTGATATGAAATACAGAATCTGGGTCTAAGGTGTTGAGCGCGATGATGCCATTACCCACCATTAGATTCTTGCTTAAAGTGTTAAAACTATATTTCTTGTTGGCATTAACAAATTTCTCCCTGAAATTCTCATCCTGACTAATATTTAGTGCAGGGAATTTTTTCAGTTTACTGTTTTTTTTAGGTTTATTTTCAAATTCAATGATTAAGTTATGAGAATAGCGTTCCTCGAAGGGTTCATCTCTAGCTTCTTTGAGGAAGGGGAACTTACCATCATTATTCACCTGTCCAAGAGCAGTGTTTAGTATGTACTCAGTGGACTGGATGCAACTATCGGGAACAGTAAGGTTGAATTTATAATTTCCATCACTGATTTTAGAGAAAACATTATTCAGCAGCAAAAGAGACCTTCCAGCAGGAATGATGGTTTCAGGTGTTGCATATTCGACAACTGTGATGTTTTTGTTAGTGACAGATATAACGTCAGAGCCAGTTTCACTTAAAATATACTTGTAAGTTTTATCATGTTTTTTTGATTTCTTTAGTTGATATTTGTTATTCTTATTTGTACTGAACTCAGGGTCTGAGGATGTAAGCTTTATACCCTCGGCTATAGGAATAGTGACTCCCTCTTCAAAAACATTATCACTGGAAAAAGAAGTATTTAGCAAGTCACTAGTCTGCTGTGAGCTATTACTTGTATTTGATCTACTGTTAGAACGACGTGAATTATGGGAAGCTAAAAGAAAGTCTGACATAGGACCTCTTTAAGATATATATTAATTTAATTAATTTTTTTTTAGAGAAATTGAGTAATATCAGGCTGCAGGATGCATACCCCTTCTAAGAACTATAGAAGAGGCGCGTGAAAAGGTCAACTTTGATCCTTATAACGACTAACCAGATGTATTTTTGTGAATAGCAGAGCATAAAGTGATTATTACTCCATTTTGCATAATTTAATTTTCAACTCACTGATCTTACGATTCGTTCTTTGGTTAGTATCGCGACAACATTAAGCGTTACTTCGTGTTGTACATCCTGTATAATAGCACCCGAAGGTCAATATAACCTATTGATTTATAAGTATTAAGCTATTCAAATCCGACGCCTGGGAAGGCGACAGTGAGGCAGCTCCATGAGCGAGAAGTTACAAAAAGTTTTAGCGCGTGCCGGCCACGGTTCGCGTCGTGAAATCGAAGCAAAAATCGCCGCAGGCCGCGTAAGCGTTGATGGCAAATTGGCCACCCTGGGTGATCGCGTCGAAAATGACAAAGGCCTGAAAATTCGTATTGATGGTCATTTGGTCTCCATCGCAGAATCCACCACGGAAGTGTGTCGCGTACTGGCTTATTACAAACCAGAAGGCGAGCTCTGCACCCGTAATGATCCAGAAGGGCGTCCAACGGTGTTTGATCGCCTGCCACGTCTGCGCGGTTCACGCTGGATTGCGGTAGGACGTCTGGATGTCAACACCTGCGGTCTGCTGTTATTCACTACTGATGGTGAACTGGCAAACCGTCTGATGCACCCAAGCCGTGAAGTTGAGCGCGAGTATGCCGTGCGCGTCTTTGGTCAGGTTGATGACGATAAAATTCGTCAGCTTAGCAAAGGCGTTCAGTTGGAAGATGGCCCCGCCGCATTCAAAACGCTGAAGTTTAGCGGCGGTGAAGGGATCAACCAGTGGTACAACGTCACCCTGACTGAAGGGCGTAACCGCGAAGTTCGTCGTCTGTGGGAAGCAGTTGGCGTGCAGGTTAGCCGTCTGATCCGTGTGCGTTACGGTGATATTGCACTGCCAAAAGGTCTGCCACGTGGCGGCTGGACCGAAATGGATCTGCCTGCGGTGAACTACCTGCGCACGCTGGTCGACATGGATGAAGAAACCGTGACTAAACTGGCTGTGGAGAAAGATCGCCGTCGTACTAAGGCTAATCAGATCCGCCGTGCGGTAAAACGTCATACGCAAACCGGTACTAATACTCGCCGCAGCGCACCTAAGCGCGGCAGCTAATTAAAGAAGACGTGTTTGCAAAACCCGGCTAAGCCGGGTTTTTTTTATTTAAAAACGTCAGATCACCAGTCGATGCCTTGTTGCGCCTGAATGCCGGCATCAAAGGCGTGCTTGACCGGGCGCATTTCTGTGACGGTATCCGCCATTTCTGTCAGCGTTCGATGACAACCGCGCCCGGTAATAATGACGCTCTGATGGGCAGGACGATGCTGTAGCGCGCTAACCAGCGCTTCCAGCGGCAGATAATCCATGCTCACCATGTAGGTGATTTCATCCAGGATCACCAGATCCAGACGGCTATCAGCCAGCATGCGCAGGGCATGTTGCCAGACGCCAAGGCAGGCTTCGGTGTCGGTCTGGCGGTTTTGCGTGTCCCAGGTAAAACCCGTCGCCATCACCTGAAACTCTACCCCGTGCGGCTCCAGCAGATTGCGTTCACCGTTGGGCCACTCGCCTTTAATAAACTGAATCACGCCGACTTGCTTGCCGTGGCCGCAGGCGCGTAAGGCGGTGCCAAACGCCGCGGTGGTTTTCCCTTTACCGTTACCAGTAAACACCATCAAAATTCCACGCACTTCAGTCGCGGCAGCGATGCGCGCGTCAACCTGTTCTTTCAGGCGCTGCTGACGCTGCTGATGACGTTGTTCGCCCATTACTCTGCGGGTCCGGCTTTGCGTCCTGGCTGAGCATCGAAGCTTTTGCCGTTCTCTGCTGCGCTGTCTTTGCCCATCAGCCACAGATAGAGCGGCATCAGATCGGCGGGGGTTTTCAGCTTCTGCGCATTTTCATCCGGGAATGCACTGGCACGCATTTTGGTGCGGGTTCCACCCGGATTGATACAGTTAATGCGCAGAGACTGCCCTTGATACTCGTCGGCCAGCACCTGCATCATGCCCTCAGTGGCAAACTTCGAGACCGCATACGAACCCCAACCTGCACGCCCCACGCGCCCCACGCTGGAGGTGGTAAAAATCAGCGAGGCCTGAGGTGATTTCAACAGCAGTGGCAACAGCGCCTGAGTCAGCCAGAAAGTGGCATCCACATTCACCTGCATCACTTGCCGCCAGACCTGTGGATCAATCTCGCTCATTGGCACAATTTCACCCAGGATCCCGGCATTGTGTAAGACACCATCGAGACGGGGCACCTGTTGCGCGACCTGTGCGACGAGTTTCTGGCTGCTCTCCGGCGTAGCATGGCTAAAGTCAAAGGTATGCCACGTTGCCGCATGACCGCTCACCTGCTGTATTTCATCAGCAACCGACTGTAAGCGCACTGTATCCCGGCCCAGTAAAATCAGTTTTGCGCCGAAACGGGCATACGTCAGCGCGGCCTCGCGACCAATACCGTCGGAAGCGCCAGTGACCAGAATATGCTTGTCTTGCAGTAAATCGTTTTCAGGTTGATAGAGCACGCTTGCCGTCCTGTGTTAAGTCTCGCTAAAGCACGCTTTATGCCTGATTTTAGCGTCCGGTGCAAACCTGTGCCATGCAATCTGTAAACGAGGATGTCATGCCTGGCGACGAGAAACGGTAAAGCAGGTAAACTTACTGACGTATCTAAAACTCTGTTTAATAAGAAGGCAGCCGAATGGATCTCCTTTTCAGCTATGGGTTATTTTTAGCAAAAGTCGTGACGCTGGTGGTCGCTGTTGCCGCTATTGTTTTGATCGTGGTCAACGCCGCGCAACGTAAACGCAACCAGGCTGGGCATCTCCAGCTCACTGACCTCAGCGATGATTATCAGCAAATGCAGGATGATCTGCGTTTGGCCAAGATGAAGCCAGAGGCGCAGAAGCTGTGGCAGAAGCAGCATAAGAAAGAGGAAAAGCTCAAGGCGAAAGCGGCAAAACGCGATGCGAAGCAGGGCACGGTGGCAGCAGCGAAACCGACTCTCTACGTGATTGATTTTAAAGGTAGCGTTGATGCCCACGAAGTCAGCGGCCTGCGTGAAGAAGTCACGGCGATTCTGGCGGTTGCCACGCCAGGGGATGAAGTCCTGATCCGTCTGGAAAGCCCTGGTGGGGTGGTGCATGGCTATGGTCTGGCGGCTTCCCAATTGCAGCGTCTGCGTGAAGGTGGGCTGCGCATCACGGCGACCGTGGATAAAGTGGCGGCCAGTGGCGGCTACATGATGGCTTGTGTGGCCGATCATATTGTTGCCGCTCCGTTCGCCATTCTGGGTTCAATCGGTGTAGTGGCACAGATCCCTAACTTTAATCGCCTGCTTAAACGCAATGATATTGATGTGGAACTTCACACCGCTGGGCAATATAAACGCACTCTGACGCTGTTTGGCGAAAACACCGATGAAGGCCGCGAAAAGTTTCGTGAAGATCTCGATGAAACACATCAGCTGTTCAAAAGCTTTGTTCACCAGATGCGACCGAAGCTCGATCTGGAAAAAGTGGCGACCGGTGAGCACTGGTATGGTCGTCAGGCGTTGGATCTCGACCTCGTGGATGCTATCGCCACCAGTGACGATGTGATCATCAAACAAATGCATCATTTCAGCGTACTGCGCGTACATTATGCGCGTCGTCGTAAAATGATGGACCGTTTCAGCGCCAGTGCCAGCCACGCTGCAGAGCGTTTGCTGGTAAAACTCTGGCACCGTGGGGAACGCCCATTGCTCTAACGTAGCAGACAAGGCAAAGCATCGGCTTTGCCTTTTTCTTTGCTCGCCAGGAATCTTCTCTTTTTTTCTCTATACTCTGCCAGATGTTACTGTCCCTCGGCGGCATTTTTTTCATTATTCTTCGGCGTGAAGCGTCACTCAGTATTTATCTTAACTGTGTGAAAAAACTGGCGAAAAAATCAGCTCAGTGCTAATTAAGTTGCGTAACAGATTTTATCAGGTAGAGTGTGGGCCACTCAGTTTATAGGGGGATCGCACCAGGAAGTGCGGTGGCATCAGGCGGAAAACGCGTCAGTAATCAAGATGTTGTAGTAGCCATACAGACCTGCCTGAGATTGGCCCAGCCACCTTGAAAGCGGATTCAATGTCCACAATATTGAAGCCATTCAGGTTTGCGGGCAGTACATTCTCTCCCGTTTCAGGACGTTTTAATTAGGTAAAAGGTAGATATGGGTAAAGCACTCGTAATTGTTGAGTCCCCGGCAAAAGCCAAAACTATCAATAAATATCTCGGTAATGACTACGTGGTTAAATCCAGCGTCGGTCATATTCGTGATTTGCCGACCAGCGGTTCAGCCAGCAAAAAGAGTGCCGACGCAGCGGCGACCAAACCCGCTAAGAAGGTCAAAAAGGACGAGAAGTCTGCGCTGGTTAGCCGTATGGGCGTTGATCCCTGGCACGGTTGGCAGGCTGACTATCAGATTCTGCCCGGCAAGGAAAAAGTGGTCGCCGAGTTAAAAGCGCTGGCTGAAAATGCTGACCACATCTACCTCGCAACCGACCTTGACCGCGAAGGGGAGGCCATCGCATGGCACCTGCGGGAAGTGATCGGTGGTGATGACAAACGTTTTAGTCGTGTGGTGTTTAACGAAATCACCAAAAACGCGATCCGTCAGGCATTTGAAACCCCTGGCGAGCTGAATATCGATCGTGTTAATGCCCAGCAGGCGCGCCGCTTTATGGACCGCGTGGTGGGTTATATGGTTTCGCCACTGCTCTGGAAGAAAATTGCGCGCGGCCTCTCTGCAGGACGCGTACAGTCCGTTGCCGTTCGCCTGCTGGTGGAACGTGAACGCGAAATCAAAGCCTTTGTCCCGGAAGAGTACTGGGAGCTGAAAGCCGATCTCACCACGCCAAAAGGCGATGCGTTGCCGGTGGAAGTCAGCCATCAGGGTGAAAAACCTTTCCGTCCGGTCAATCGTGAGCAGACGCTTGCGGCGGTTGCGGTACTGGAGAAAGCCCGTTACGAAGTGCTGGAACGTGAAGATAAACCGACCAGCAGCAAGCCGGGTGCACCCTACATTACGTCCACTCTGCAACAAGCCGCGAGCACGCGCCTCAGCTTTGGCGTGAAGAAGACCATGATGCTGGCGCAGCGCCTGTATGAAGCGGGTCACATCACCTATATGCGTACCGACTCAACCAACCTGAGTCAGGACGCGGTGGCGATGGCGCGTGGATATATTGAAGATAACTTCGGCAGCAAATACCTGCCGGAGAGCGCCAACTCCTATGCCAGCAAAGAAAATTCGCAAGAGGCGCACGAAGCGATTCGCCCATCGGACGTCAATGTCCAGTCTGAGCAACTTAAAGACATGGAGGCGGATGCACAAAGGCTGTATCAGCTGATCTGGCGTCAGTTTGTGGCCTGTCAGATGGTGCCTGCCCAGTACGACTCGACCACACTGACGGTCAAAGCGGCTGACTTCCGCCTGAAAGCCAAGGGTCGCACCCTGCGTTTCGATGGCTGGACCAAAGTGATGCCTGCGCTGCGTAAAAATGATGAAGATCATACGCTGCCGCCGATCGGTGTTGGCGAAGCGTTGGATCTGGTGCAGTTACTGCCGAGCCAGCACTTTACCAAACCCCCGGCGCGCTTCAGCGAAGCCTCACTGGTGCGTGAGCTGGAGAAGCGTGGAATTGGTCGTCCTTCGACCTATGCCTCAATCATCTCCACCATTCAGGATCGCGGTTATGTACGGGCAGAGAACCGTCGCTTCTATGCGGAAAAGATGGGGGAAATCGTTACCGATCGCCTGGAAAATAATTTCCGCGAACTGATGAACTACGATTTCACCGCACTGATGGAAAACAGCCTCGACCAGGTAGCCAATAACCAGGCCGAGTGGAAAGGCGTGCTCGACTCCTTCTTTGCCGATTTCAGCCAACAGCTGGACCAGGCGGAGAAAGATCCGGAAGAGGGCGGCATGCAACCCAATCAGATGGTACTGACCTCGATTGACTGCCCGACCTGTAGCCGTCAAATGGGCATTCGTACCGCCAGTACCGGTGTGTTCCTTGGCTGCTCTGGCTATGCGCTGCCGCCAAAAGAGCGCTGCAAACAAACCATTAACCTCATTCCTGAAAATGAAGTACTGAACGTTCTGGAAGGGGATGATGCGGAAACCAATGCCCTACGCGCGCGCCGCCGTTGTGGCAAGTGTGGTACCGCAATGGATAGCTACCTGATCGATAACCAGCGTAAGCTGCATGTCTGCGGTAACAACCCAGAGTGTGACGGTTACGAAATCGAACAGGGTGAATTCCGTATCAAAGGCTACGATGGCCCGATTGTTGAGTGCGAAAAATGTGGTTCTGAAATGCACCTGAAAATGGGGCGTTTCGGCAAGTACATGGCCTGTACCAATGATGAGTGTAAAAACACCCGCAAGATCCTGCGCAACGGTGATGTCGCGCCGCCGAAAGAAGATCCGGTGCCGTTACCTGAACTGGCCTGTGAAAAATCAGATGCCTATTTCGTGTTGCGTGATGGCGCAGCAGGAGTGTTCCTTGCAGCAAACACTTTCCCTAAATCACGTGAAACCCGTGCACCGTTAGTGGAAGAGCTGCAACGCTTCGCCGATCGCTTGCCAGAAAAGTTGAAGTATCTGGCAGAGGCTCCGGCAACGGACCCTGAAGGTAACAAAACTCAGGTACGTTTCAGCCGTAAAACCAAACAGCAGTATGTCTCCTCTGAAAAAGAGGGTAAGGCAACGGGCTGGTCAGCATTCTATGTTGATGGTCAGTGGCAGGAAACCAAAAAGTAAATTCGCCTCACAAAAGGCCCGCTTCCAGCGGGTCTTTTTTTCTCCGCCTTATACCTAAACGTTCTACTCTTGTCTCCGGAATGATATAGTGGTTATAGAACTTCCGAATTTTCCTGACACTCTGCCACTGGCACCGTATTAAGGGGCTACCAGGGACCCGGTGCTGTCGCTTACGGAGACAGATCTGATATGAAATTGCAGCAGTTACGCTACATCGTCGAAGTGGTTAACCATAACCTCAACGTCTCTTCGACGGCGGAAGGCCTCTATACCTCGCAGCCTGGCATCAGTAAACAGGTGCGTATGCTGGAAGATGAGTTGGGCGTTCAAATTTTTGCCCGCAGTGGTAAACATCTTACGCAGGTCACGCCCGCCGGTGAGGAAATTATCCGCATCGCGCGTGAAGTGCTGTCCAAAGTGGATGCGATTAAGTCGGTTGCGGGAGAGCATACCTGGCCAGATAAAGGCTCATTGTATGTCGCAACCACCCATACACAGGCGCGTTATGCATTACCTGGCGTAATCAAAGGGTTTATTGAACGCTATCCCCGAGTCTCGCTGCACATGCATCAGGGATCACCGACGCAGATTGCCGAAGCGGTTTCTAAGGGCAATGCGGATTTCGCCATCGCGACGGAAGCGTTACACCTCTATGACGATTTGATCATGCTGCCTTGTTACCACTGGAATCGCTCTATTGTAGTGACGCCAGACCATCCACTGGCGAACAAAGCCCAGGTCACGATTGAGGAACTGTCTGAGTATCCTCTGGTCACCTACACCTTTGGCTTTACCGGTCGCTCGGAACTGGATACCGCTTTCAACCGTGCCGGACTTACGCCACGTATTGTGTTTACTGCAACCGATGCCGACGTCATTAAAACGTATGTCCGGCTGGGGTTAGGGGTGGGCGTTATTGCCAGTATGGCAGTAGACCCGGTTTCCGATCCGGATCTGGTGCGGATTGAAGCTGCTGAAATATTCACCAACAGCACGACCAAAATTGGTTTCCGCCGCAGCACCTTCTTACGCAGCTATATGTATGATTTTATTCAACGTTTTGCACCTCACCTGACCCGTGACGTCGTCGATACGGCGGTGGCTTTACGTTCCAATGAAGACATTGAAGCGATGTTTAAGGATATAAAGCTCCCCTTTAAATAATTCGCCTGGTTATTATCCAGCCTAAGGCTGTTCACAGCAGCCTTAATAACCTTCTACGGTGATGTTTTTCTTGCCATAATTTTGCAAATGTTTTGTAAATGAAACATAGCTCACAGGTTTTTTCATTGTTCTCTCTCAAATGAGAATCAGAACACAATTCTTACGCTTTTCTTTTGCCTGTTGCCAGGAATATTCCCATACTCAACTTAACAAGATGAAGTCGGGCTTATAGATTAAGGCTTTTAAATGTTTACTCTATTTATAAGTGGATCTAAATACATTTTAACTCAAATTTTTCGAAGAAATTTTCGATTAATTTGAATGAGATAAACAACATTAACATTGCTTAATGATGTGATTTGATAAATAGGCTTAATCGTAGTGCTCAATAAAAATAACTGGATTTTTGGTGATTAGCCGTTTAGGATTCGTCCTAAAGATTAATCGTTGTTATCAATCGTTTTATTGAGAGTGATTATCAAAAGCTATGACTACAAGACTGACTGTACAACCGGAATTCCGGGCTAAGAGCAACAAGGCTGAGCGCTCTGGTGACATCCGTCGTAAGGCCTGGTTAGCGGTATTCGCGATGTCTGCCCTATTCTGGGTAGTGGTTGGAATGATGATTTGGCGTTTCTGGAGTTAATAATATGCTGGCGAGAAGCTGTAACTGGAAAATTCGCGTTGCAAACCAGAAACGCAAAGCGCCTTCTTGTGAGAGCAAAGTCAAAGATACGGCCCGGGAAGAGAAGGCGATACCCAAATCCTGGCAAGTTAATGACCAGCAGCGCTGCTTTATAGAGTCATTGATGGAACCTAAGAACAAATAACAGCAGTAAGCAATGTCAGACAGCTAAATAATAATTCTTCTTATTTACCGGCCATCCGGTGGGCATATTAAAAGCCCAATTTCTCACTCAGCAAATCGGTATCATCCACTCAGGATGATGATTGTGGGATTTTTTCGCCTGAATCTGGCGGAGGTATAAGATGAACATGACATCAGTATCATGGTTCGGCGTCTATGCATTCTCATTAAGTTTTTGGGCGCTTGCCCTGTGGCTAACCTTGTAACGCGCTGATTATTCAATTAAACCCCGTGATAAAGACGGGGTTTTTTGCTTTCTGGCATGTGGCAATTTGTGTTGTAATCAAATTGTTAGCAGTAATTTACGCTATCTTTATTAGTAACCTTGCCAACCTTGAGGTTAAACAGGGAAATAATAAGGAGGCGCTATGCCAGTTACATTACGTGAGCAAAGTCAGGACACCCTTCAGGTCAATCAACATCAATACCACTATTTCAGCCTGGCGAAAGTCGAACCTCAGCTAGGTAGCGTTGAGCGACTGCCCAAATCCCTTAAAGTATTACTGGAAAATTTACTGCGCTGGCAGGACGGCATCTCGGTGACCGCAGAGGATATCCAGGCGTTGGTAACGTGGCAGCAGCAGGCCCATGCTGACCGGGAAATTGCCTACCGTCCGGCGCGGGTATTAATGCAGGATTTCACGGGTGTGCCTGCGGTAGTCGATCTGGCGGCGATGCGTGAAGCGGTTCAGCGGCTGGGCGGGGACGTGGCAAAAGTGAATCCCCTGTCGCCGGTTGACCTGGTCATTGACCACTCCGTTACCGTTGACCGTTTCGGCAATGAAGATGCCTTTGAACAGAACGTGCAGCTGGAAATGTCGCGCAATCATGAGCGGTACGTATTCCTGCGCTGGGGGCAACGGGCCTTTGATCAGTTTCGTGTTGTGCCGCCAGGCACCGGGATTTGCCATCAGGTTAATCTTGAATACCTTGGCAAAGCAATTTGGCAGCAACAGGTGGGCGATAAGACGTGGGCCTGGCCGGACACGCTAGTTGGCACCGATTCACATACCACGATGATTAATGGATTGGGTGTTTTAGGCTGGGGTGTCGGTGGCATCGAGGCGGAAGCCGCCATGCTCGGCCAGCCAGTCTCCATGCTGATCCCGGATGTGGTCGGCTTCAAACTTACGGGTAAACTGCGTGCCGGGATTACCGCGACGGATTTAGTGTTGACCGTTACCCAGATGCTGCGCAAACACGGCGTTGTGGGCAAATTTGTCGAATTTTATGGCGATGGCCTGGCGGATTTACCGCTGGCAGACCGGGCGACCATTGCCAATATGGCGCCGGAATATGGCGCAACCTGCGGCTTCTTCCCCATTGATGAAGTGACGCTGAGTTATATGACCCTGACCGGGCGCGACAGCGACCAAATTGCCATGGTGGAAGCCTACGCTCGCGCACAAGGGATGTGGCGTCATCCTGGCGATGAACCGATCTTCACCAGCACGCTGGCATTAGACATGAACAGCGTAGAGTCCAGTCTGGCGGGGCCGAAACGGCCACAAGATCGGGTGGCGCTGGCCGATGTGCCACAGGCTTTTGTCGCCAGCACCGAACTGGAAGTGAATTTACCGGAACATGCCGATAAATCGGTGAGTTACCGGGATGAACAGAGCGGGGAGACGGTGACGCTAGCAGACGGTGCGGTGGTGATCAGTGCCATTACTTCCTGTACTAACACCTCCAATCCCAGCGTTTTGATGGCTGCCGGTCTGCTGGCGCAAAAAGCGGTGGAGCTTGGGCTACAGCGCAAACCCTGGGTGAAAGCCTCACTGGCTCCCGGATCAAAAGTGGTGTCTGATTATCTGGCGCATGCCGGATTGACCCCGTACCTCGATGAACTCGGCTTTAATCTGGTGGGTTACGGTTGTACTACCTGCATCGGGAACTCTGGACCGTTACCGGATGCGATTGAGGCGGCGATCCGCAGCGGCGACCTGACTGTAGGGGCGGTGCTGTCTGGTAACCGTAATTTCGAGGGGCGCATCCATCCGCTGGTGAAAACCAACTGGCTGGCCTCTCCACCGCTGGTGGTGGCCTATGCGCTGGCGGGGAATATGAAAATCAATCTGGAGAGTGAGCCTCTGGGAACCGATCGTCACGGGCAGCCGGTGTACCTGAAACAGATCTGGCCTTCACCTGAAGAGATCGCGGCTGCGGTGGCACAAGTTGACGTCAGCATGTTCCACAAAGAGTACGCCGAAGTGTTTGACGGTACGCCAGAGTGGCAACAAATTAAAGTCAGTGAAGCCGCTACCTACGACTGGGATGAAGATTCAACCTATATTCGTCTTTCTCCCTTCTTTGACGGCATGGAAGCGCAGCCAGCACCGGTTCAGGATATTAAAGGCGCACGACTTCTGGCCTTGCTCGGAGACTCCGTCACCACCGATCACATCTCTCCGGCAGGCAGTATTAAAGCCGACAGTCCAGCAGGGCGCTATTTGCAACAGCATGGCGTAGCACGTGAAGACTTCAACTCGTATGGTTCACGCCGGGGTAATCATGAAGTGATGATGCGCGGCACGTTTGCAAATATCCGTATTCGAAATGAAATGGTGCCGGGCGTGGAAGGGGGCTATACCCGCCATTACCCCAGCGGCGAACAGTTGGCGATTTATGACGCGGCCATGTTGTATCAGGCTGAAGGCACACCGCTGGCGGTGGTTGCCGGTAAAGAGTATGGCTCCGGCTCCAGCCGTGACTGGGCCGCCAAAGGGCCACGCTTGCAGGGCGTGCGAGTAGTTATTGCCGAGTCATTTGAACGTATTCACCGCTCGAACCTGATTGGTATGGGGATTTTGCCGCTGGAGTTTCCTGAGGGCGTCAACCGTAAAACCCTGGGACTGACCGGGGAGGAGCAGATTGATGTGCTGAACCTGAGTCAGCTATCTCCCGGTGCAGCGGTGGCGGTGGAAATCACCTATCCAAACGGGGAGCGGCGGACGGTGACAACCCGTTGCCGGATCGATACCGGCAACGAACTGGACTACTATCGCAATGACGGCATTCTGCACTATGTCATACGCAATATGCTGAAATCATAACGTCACAGTGCCAGACCGCAGGGTCTGGCAGCCGGCGCAATTACTCTTTCGACAGCAGATGGCCCATTTTCTCGGCTTTAGTATCGAGATAGTGGGCATTTTTCGGGTTGCGCCCGACGATGAGTGGCACACGTTCAACAATGTTAATACCCGCCTCTGTGAGGATCTCGACTTTGCGCGGGTTATTGGTTAACAGGCGCACTTCATCCACACCCAGCAGTTTGAACATATCCGCGCACAGCGTGAAATCACGTTCGTCTGCGGCGAAACCCAACTGATGGTTGGCTTCTACGGTATCGTAGCCCTTATCCTGCAAGGCATAAGCGCGGATTTTGTTCAACAAGCCAATGTTGCGGCCTTCCTGACGGTGGTACAGCAACGCACCGCGTCCCTCTTCAGCGATGGCATTCAGCGCGGCTTCCAGTTGGAAACCACAATCACAGCGCAGGCTGAAAAGCGCATCGCCCGTCAGACACTCAGAATGGACGCGCGCCAACACGGGCGAGCCATCGTTAATATCGCCATAAACCAGTGCAACATGATCGTGTCCTGTTGCCAGTTCTTCAAATCCCACCATCAGGAAATCACCCCAAGGTGTAGGCAGTTTGGCTTCTGCCACTCGTTTAAGCTGCATGTAACTCTCCAGAACCTTCAGAGGATGCGCTATCATCGGGATAACGCACAGGCCAGAGTGGCCTGAAAAACTGACACTATTCTGCCATAAGCCACCGCAGGGCGGTTACTCAGTCAGAGCGATTATAGTGATAAAGCACGATTATCTACGCTGCAACAACTTATGTTATTCTTTTTTAAGCTAAAGTTATGCATAGTCGAATTGATTAATCTGAATCAGGGTATGGCATGTTGAACATTTTGCGGCGGATTTCACTGGCAACGGCGCTCTTACTGGTCATGCCGATCACCGTCTGGCTGACGGGTTGGCACTGGCAGCCCGGAGCCAGTGACCTGAAATTAAAACTCTTTTTTGCCGTCACCGAAACGGTCACCCGTCCATGGGGCACCCTGACCAGCCTGCTGATTAGCGCCTGGGTATTATGGTGCCTGCGCTTTCGCCTTAAGCCTGCGCTGGTACTGCTGGCGATCATGAATGTGACGGTGATTGCAGGGCAATATACCGGCTCACTGATTAAAAATCAGGTGCAGGAAGCGCGTCCCTATGTGGTGTGGCTGGAACAGCATCACGGTATTGATGAGCGGGTCTTTTATCAGCAAACGCGCACTGAACGCAGTGCCATGGTCAATCGTTTACTGGTGGATGAGCAGACCGTACCTGGCTGGTTAAAACGCCACTGGGCATTTGAAACCGGCTTTGCTTTTCCCTCGGGTCATACCCTGTTTGCCGCCAGTTGGGCGCTGTTGGCTGTGGGGCTACTCTGGCCGCGCAAACGCTACCTGACGCTGGTGATCATTTTTGGTTGGGCCTGCGCGGTGATGGCTAGCCGGTTGCTATTAGGCATGCACTGGCCACGGGATCTGGTCATGGCAACGGTGGTTGCCGGGGTATGGGTTAGCGTAGCCACCTGGCTCGCGCAGCGTTTCTGTGGGCCGTTGACCCTGCCGCCGGTTGAGCAAAAAGAGGTACAAGAGCGTAATAATGGATTGTAATTATGTTCCTCAACCCCATATAAAGAGTGATGCTAAACAAACAGTCCTTCAGCATGTGCGCTGGAGGGCAGCATTTTTGTCGCAATTTTGGCATACTCGTACCGGATAACCTCACAACAGGATGCACTGTGAAATATTTGCTGATTTTTTTAGTGGTATTGGTCATTTTTATCATTTCCGTCACGCTCGGTACGCATAACGACCAGGTTGTTACCTTTAACTATCTGTTAGCACAGGGACAATTCCGCATTTCAACGCTGCTGGCAACCCTGTTTGGCGCAGGCTTCTTGTTGGGCTGGGCCATTTGTGGATTGTTCTGGCTGCGTCTTCGTGTCTCACTGGCTCATGCCCAGCGCAAGTTGAAGCGTTTACAAGCGCAGAATGCCAGCACACCAGTTGCCCGGGACTGATCGATCATGCTCGAACTGCTGTTTCTGTTACTTCCTGTTGCGGCTGCCTACGGTTGGTACATGGGCCGACGCAGTGCGCACCAGGATAAACAACAGGACGCCAATCGCCTGTCGCGCGAGTATGTCGCAGGCGTCAACTTCTTGCTCTCCAATCAGCAGGACAAAGCGGTTGATCTGTTCCTCGATATGCTTAAAGAGGACAGCGGCACGGTCGAAGCTCACCTGACGCTGGGTAATCTTTTCCGCTCCCGTGGCGAAGTTGACCGGGCGATCCGCATTCACCAGTCATTAATGGAAAGTGCGTCGTTGAGTTACGAACAGCGCCTGCTGGCCGTACAGCAACTGGGGCGCGATTACATGGCCGCAGGTTTGTACGATCGCGCGGAAGACATGTTCACGCAATTGATTGATGAGACCGATTTCCGCATTGGTGCACTGCAACAGCTGTTAGTGATCCAGCAATCCACCAGCGAGTGGCAGCAGGCAATCGAAGTTGCTGAGAAGCTGGTGCGCCTGGGTAAAGACAAGCAAAAAATCGATATTGCTCACTTCTATTGCGAACTGGCCCTACAGGCAATGAGCAGCGACGATCTCGATCGCGCGATGACCTTGCTGAAAAAAGGCGAAGGCTACGACCGCAATTCAGCACGCATTTCCATTATGACCGGGCGTATTTTAATGGAGCGTGAAGAGTACGCCAAAGCCGCAGAACGCCTGCAAAAAGTGCTGGAACAAGATGTTGAGCTGGTCAGTGAAATGCTGCCGATGCTGGATATCTGCTATCAACGCCTTAATCAGCCTGAGGCCTGGGCTGCGTTTGTACAGCGTTGTGTGGATGAGAACAGTGGGGCATCGGCGGAACTGTATCTGGCGGATATTATTGAGCGCCAGCAGGGCAGTGAAGCCGCACAGGTGTATATCAACCGTCAGTTGCAACGTCATCCTACCATGCGCGTTTTCCAGCGCCTGATGGACTACCATCTGCATGAAGCCGAAGAGGGACGTGCCAAAGAGGGGCTGATGGTGCTGCGTGACATGGTTGGCGAGCAAATCCGCACCAAACCGCGTTATCGCTGCCAGAAGTGCGGATTTACCGGCAGTGCACTTTACTGGCATTGCCCTTCTTGTCGAACCTGGTCTACCGTTAAGCCGATTCGCGGGCTGGATGGACAGTAAACGTCCTTTTCCCCTAAATTTTGCCATCTAGTTACAACATACTGACAGCCGCTGCGCACTGATGGGTGCGTGCGGTGACTGTTTAACGTGTTTTATGCAGCAACGTTTGTCGATGATGGTCGGAGCGGGTAGAATGCACGCCGTTTGCCCATTGCCGAGGAAAAGTCATGTCTCACGTTCAGACCGCGATTGCTTCACCGATTCTGGTGGCGCTCGACTATCACAATATCAATGACGCGCTGCGTTTCGTTGATGGCATCGACCCCACCAGTTGCCGCCTGAAAGTGGGCAAAGAGATGTTTACCCTCTATGGCCCTTCGTTGGTGCGCGATCTGCAACAGCGTGGGTTTGAGGTGTTCCTCGATTTAAAATTCCATGACATCCCGAATACCACCGCCCATGCAGTGGCAGCGGCGGCGGATCTTGGCGTCTGGATGGTCAATGTACACGCCAGTGGTGGCGCGCGGATGATGAACGCGGCGCGTGAAGCACTGCTGCCGTTTGGCAAAGATGCACCGCTGTTGATTGCTGTCACCGTACTGACCAGCATGGACGAAGAGGACCTGAAAGGGTTAGGGATCACGCTGAGCCCGGCTGAACAGGCTGAGCGACTGGCTCGTCTTACCCGTGAATGTGGTTTGGATGGCGTAGTGTGTTCAGCTCAGGAAGCGGCACGCTTCAAACAGGTCATCGGCCAGGACTTCGCACTGGTCACGCCAGGCATTCGCCCGGTTGGCAGTGACGCAGGCGACCAACGTCGCATCATGACCCCGCAGCAGGCACAGCAGGCCGGCGTGGATTATATGGTTATCGGACGTCCGGTTACCCAGTCAGCTGACCCAGCCGCCACGTTGCAGGCTATCCTCAAGAGTCTGGAGGTGGCGTAATGGCTGAAGAAAATCGCCTGGTCTACTCCACCGACAGTGGCCGCATCCGTCAGGAAGAGGTCAAAGTGGCGCGCCCGAAAGGGGATGGCATTGTACGCATCCAGCGCCAGACCAGTGGCCGTAAAGGCAAAGGCGTCTGTTTAATCAGCGGTGTGGATCTGGACGATGCCGGATTGGCAAAACTTGCCGCTGAATTAAAGAAAAAGTGCGGTTGTGGCGGCGCAGTAAAAGAGGGCGTGATTGAAATTCAGGGTGACAACCGGGATTTACTCAAAACGTTACTTGAAGCCAAAGGTATGAAAGTTAAGCTGGCTGGCGGATAAGAGAAACGGGCGGCTTGTATGTCGCCCGCATATATTGTGTAGCTGTGAGAGCAAAAACGGGCAGCGATTAGTCGACCTGATGGCCGACAATACCCCCCACAGCGGCCCCACCAATCGTCCCTAGCGCACTGCCGTGCGTCAGCAAAGAGCCACCAACCGCACCGGCACCGGCACCAATAGCCGTATTACGGTCGCGACGGGACATGTTCGAACAACCACTCAGCGCGATCACCAACGTCGCGACCAGCACAGTAGTTGCAATGCGTTTTGTTGTCGTTGTCATAACGTCTCCTTGGGTTTCACACAGAGGCAACCCAGTAAGTATAGGTGGTACTTCATTTCTCATCTCTCCTGCGCCAGGTCCGAACGCCCCTTCCGTGATGGCAACAACATAATTTGATGAGCAGAGAGGACTGGCGGGAAAACGATACCAGGCAGAGGGTGAGTTCCAGCCGGTATCTGAGTAAATTTTATGCAACGATCGCGCAGCACGTAGGAAGAAAACTCCGAATTCCCCGCACATTTTTTTTCACACAGTCAGTTTCCGCTACCTCAACAGCCACGCCCTCCATAACACCCCCGGAATGAAAGTGTTCACACTATGAGTATTATTTCGCTGGAGGAGAGCAACGATGCTGGAGCAGCTAAAACAGCAGGTGCTGGAGGCAAACCTGGCTTTGCCACATTATCAACTGGTGACATTCACCTGGGGTAATGTGAGCGCGGTAGACCGTGAACACGGAGTTTTAGTGATCAAACCTTCCGGGGTCGATTATCGCGATATGCGGGCGGAAGATATGGTGGTGGTGGATCTTGCCAGTGGTGAAACCCTGGAAGGGCGGTTACGCCCCTCCTCAGATACCGCAACCCACCGGGCACTGTATCTTGCCTGGCCGGAAGTGGGGGGCATTGTGCACACCCATTCCCGCTATGCCACCATTTGGGCGCAGGCGGGACGCACGATTCTTCCTTTGGGCACGACACATGCGGACGAATTTTATGGCGCAATCCCCTGTACCCGCCTGATGCGCACAGAAGAGATTGAACACGATTATGAGTGGAACACCGGGCAGGTGATCATCGAGTCGGTGCAGGAGCCGCTGGCAGTACCGGCGATTCTGGTCAATGCGCACGGCCCATTCTGCTGGGGGAAAGATGCCGGCGCAGCGGTACACAGTGCTGTGGTACTGGAGGAGGTCGCCTGTATGGCGCTGCACAGTCAGCAATTGCAACCTCAGCTCAGTCAGATGCAGCAAAGCTTGCTCGACCTCCACTACCTGCGTAAGCACGGTAAAAATGCCTGGTATGGTCAGGCCCGCTAACGCCCCTTCGATCAGAATCCTGATAATTCTTTCACATAAGTTAATTTATTCCCTGCGCTTAAGTGCGGGGAATAACTTGAGATTTTACCAGTAAAATCAATATCCGATTTGGTAACTACCGACTCTGCATTAGGCTGGTTGTGCGTATAAACGCATCAAATAACCAGAGGAAAGAATTATGACAGTAATCAATCAGCCTACCTGCCGCCTGTTCACTGAAGCCGGGCAAATGACTCAACTCGCTGCTTACTATGAGGAAGGTAGACACACCATGTGGATGCTACTGCGTGCGCAGCCCCGTCCAAGCTTTAACCACGCCTTGATGGAGGAGATCATGAACCTGAGTTATACCGCTCAACGTGCCGGTATCCCCATTGATTTTTGGGTGACGGGTTCACTGGTGCCGCAGATGTTTAACGCCGGTGGCGATCTGGGCTTTTTTGTCGATTGTATTCGTAACAACCGTCGGGAAGCATTGCGAGCTTATGCGCGCGCGTGCGTCGATTGCATCCACGCTGCCGCACGGGGCTTTGATACTGGCGCGGTAACGCTGGCGATGATTGAAGGCAGTGCCCTGGGCGGCGGTTTTGAAGCGGCTCTGGCGCACCACTTCATTCTGGCACAGGATAATGCGCGGATGGGCTTCCCGGAAATCGCCTTTAATCTGTTCCCTGGCATGGGCGGTTATTCACTGGTGGCGCGTCGTGCGGGGATGAAACTGGCAGAGGAGTTAATTATGGAAGGGGAGTCGCACAGCGCTGACTGGTATCAAACCCGTGGCCTGATCGACAAAGTCTTCCAGCCAGGTGAGGCCTATCACACAACCCGTACCCTGATTGATACGCTACGGCCTAAGTTGAATGGCGTCAGGGCGATGCTCAAAGCACGTCAGCGAGTTTTACAACTGACGCGCACCGAGTTAATGGATATCACCGAAGACTGGGTCGATTACGCGTTTACCCTGGAAGCGAAAGATATCGCCTACATGGAGCGTCTGGTGCAGCGGCAAAACCGCCACATCGCCTCCGCGTTGCGTAAAGCGGGCTAATCTTCGCCCTCGTCGTTAGACCTGGGCAGGATGCTTCAGCCAATGCCCCAGTTGCTCTGCGGGCATTGGCTTTGCATACAGGTAACCCTGACGGCCATCCACGCCATTATCGAGCACGAATTTTTCTTCTTCTGCTGTCTCAATCCCTTCCGCGATCACGGCCAGTCCCAACGCATCGGCAACCGCAACAATCGCCCTTACCAGTGACTGGGAAACCGGTTGTTGATTGATATTACGAATGAAACTCTGATCCAGCTTGATGGCGTTAATCGGCACGCGGGCCAGTTGGGAAAGCGAGGAGTAGCCGGTGCCAAAGTCATCGAGGTGAACTTCCGCGCCCAGCTCCTGGAATTGTTTCATCAGGGTCAATGCCAGCGCCTCGTTCTCAATCAGACAGCTCTCCGTCAGTTCAATATCAATCGGGCAGGTGGTTAGGCCACAGTCACTTAATGCCTGGCGCAGATCGCTGTAAATGCTCTGGTCCAGTAGCTGGCGCGCAGAAACGTTGACGGCCACACGCAGGAAGATCCCCTGTTTCTGCCACTCAACCACCTGATGCAGGACGGCGAGCATGACCCAACGGCCTAACGGCACAATCAGACCCGACTCCTCGGCGTAGGGGATAAAACTGGCGGGTGAAATCATCCCGCGTTCGGGTGAATTCCAGCGCACCAGCGCTTCGGCGCTTCGCACTACACCATCGCGATCCAGCTTCGGCTGATAGAAAATCGTCAGCTGGTTTTGCTCCAGCGCTTTACGCAGGTTGGTATCCAGCCAGAGGAATTCAAACACCCGCTGATTCATCTCGCTGGCAAACAGACAGAAACGTCCCCGACCATTCTCTTTGGCGTGATACATCGCGGTATCGGCATTGCGAATCAAATTCTCGCGCGTATCGCCATGGAGCGGGGCGAGTGCAATACCCAATGAGCAGCCGCTATACACTTCGATCAGGCCGATGCGGAACGGCTGGCGCAGGCGATCCAGAATACGGCAGGCCATCGCTTCCAGTGCCGCCAGGCTGGTATCTTCGGCGAGGATCAGGAACTCGTCCCCCCCTAAACGAGCCAGCGTTTGCTGCTTGCCGAGGCAACTCAGGATCGCCAGGGAAACGGCCTGTAGCAGCTGATCGCCAAAAATATGGCCGTAGGCATCGTTGGCTTTCTTGAAGTTATCCAGGTCGAGATAGACCACGCCAGTCTGTTTATCACCGGCGATCTCCAGCGCATCACTGATTTTCTGATGGATGGCATTCCGGTTAGGTAACCCGGTGATGGTATCGGTATTGGCCAGGACGCGCAGCCGCTCCTGGGCGCGTCGCTCCTCCGTAATATCCGTACCAGAACAGATAAGAAAAATTTCGTTTTTGCCACTGCCGCTGTGGACAAATTTATTGCGAAACAGAAACAGGCGTTGACCTTTTTTCGTTTTAATCCAACGTTCTACTTCATAAGAGTGACCATCACGGAAGAAACCAGCGATGTTGCGCCGCGAGGCCGCCGCTTCATCTTTTGTCATAAATAGCTGGAACACATTGCGGCCAATCACTTCCTGTTCCTTCAACCCGGTGTACTCTTCACTCAGGCGGTTGAAGCGTTGGATATAGCCACGCTGGTCGAGGATGACGATGACAGAATTGGCTTCAGACACCACCTGTTCGGCAAACGACAGCCCTTGCGTCAGATCGCGTGCTACTGCGGTAGTATCGCCCCAGGCTGAAGCCGTGCCCGCCCAGGAGCTTTGATTGACCTTGCGACCGACAAAGTGCATTGGCACTGCTTCACCGTGTAGCAGCAGGGTAAGATTAATACTGGATGTGATGACCGTCATACTGCGGAGCAAGGCAGCCTGTGCAGGTAACAAGGCTAAAGCGTGCTGGGTGGTCGATTTCTCATCTGCTGCCAGATTCAGGGCGTCACTGTCTGCCGCCAGCCGCCAGTGTGGGCTGGTGGTGCCGAACAAGGTATACAACAAGGTTTGCCCTTGTTCATCGGTCATGGTATCTCCTCCGGGACAAACATTTGCAAACTTTATCTCGTTATTTTAGCAACACTATTGAAGCCGTGACTTCAGCACAAGATGTAAGCGAAATAAATTTTTTGTCGCAAAAATAAAACCAAAATTAAGCCCCGCCATGCGGGGCTTAACTATTTCATTAACAAGGACATTTCCCCACTTTCCCTGGCTCGCTCGGGAAGCGGGCATTCAGGCAGTAGCGGTGAAACTCCTTTTCAGTCATGGGTGTGGTTTGGGGATGGTTTTGACGCATATGCGACAGATAATATTGATAATCACGCACGCCAACCATTAAGCGAAAGCTCTCTTTTATCCCTTTCCACATACGCTGCCAGCGTGATCCTGCTGGCAGGGCGAGGGCCATACAGCGTGAAATCTGTAATGGGCCTTGCAAGCGCAGCGGCGGGCAGAGTTTAGCGGACATGACGCACCTCCTCACGCAGTTTCACAGCTGATTCATGCACAGTCGGATTTTCGCTATGTAGTGCACGACGAATCACAAAGAAGGCCGCCACCAGCATGGTCACGGCAACCAGCATAAAGAAGCCGCACAGCAAGGCATTGATCTGATTACTCAGCACAATGGTCTGCATGTCTGCCACGCTTTTCGCCGGGGCAATCACCACCCCATCGGCAATCCCTTTACTGAACTTGTTCGCCTGTGCCAAAAAGCCGATAGACGGTTTTTCATGGAAGATTTTCTGCCATCCTGCGGTCATGGACGTGATAAACAGCCATGCGGTTGGCAGAATAGTGACCCAGGCATAGCGCTGTTTTTTCATTTTAAATAACACGACCGTACCGAGGATCAGTGCCATTGATGCCAGCATCTGGTTGCCGATACCAAACAGCGGCCACAGGGTATTGATCCCGCCCAGGGGGTCAACCACGCCCTGATAAACAAAGAACCCCCAACCGGCTACTGCTACCGCCGTCCCGGCAATATTACCGATCCACGAACGGTTATTGGCAAGAGAAGGCACCACCGTACCCACCAGATCTTGCACCATGAAACGGCAGGCGCGCGTACCGGCATCCACAGCAGTCAGGATAAACAGGGCTTCAAACAGAATGGCAAAGTGATACCAGAACGCCATCATCGCCCGGCTGTTGAACACATCGGTAATGATATGCGCCATGCCGACGGCAAACGTCGGTGCGCCACCGGCGCGCGACAGAATAGAGCTTTCACCCACATCACGCGCAATACCGCTGAGCATCTCAGGTGTCACCACGAAGCCCCAGCCGTTTATTGCCTGCGAGGCGCTTTCAACGGTGGTGCCAATCAGTGCCGCGGGTGCATTGAGGGCGAAATAGACGCCTGGATCGATAACCGTGGCACAGATAAGCGCCATGATGGCGACAAAGGATTCCATCAGCATGGCACCATAGCCAATAAAGCGAATATGACTTTCTCGCTCAACCAGTTTCGGCGTGGTGCCACTGGACACCAGCGCATGGAAGCCAGAAATGGCCCCACAGGCAATGGTGATGAACAGGAACGGGAACAGTGCACCGGAGAAGACCGGTCCGGTGCCGTCAACAAAACGCGTCACCGCAGGCATTTTCAGCTCTGGCATCGCAACGACAATCCCCACCGCCAGCCCGATAATGACGCCAATTTTCAGGAACGTGGAGAGATAGTCACGGGGAGCCAGCAGCAGCCACACCGGTAACACCGAAGCGATAAAGCCATAAATCACCAGCACCCAGGTCAGCGTAGTGCCTTTCAGCGTGAAGAACGGCCCCCAGAATGGGTCGGTGGCCACCTGGCCGCCATAAATAATCGCGGCCATCATCAGCACAAAGCCAATCAGGGAGACTTCCGCAATTTTTCCCGGCCGCAGGAAGCGCATGTAAATGCCCATGAACAGCGCAATGGGAATGGTGGCCGCCAGGGTAAACAGGCCCCACGGGCTTTTCGCCAGCGCTTTAACCACCACTAACGCCAGTGCGGAGAGAATGATGATCATCACGCCAAACGCCCCGAGCATGGTCACCACGCCGGCAAAATGCCCCAGCTCCTGACGTGCCATTTCACCCAGCGATCGGCCATCGCGGCGCGTAGAGATAAACAGTATCAGGAAGTCCTGTACGGCACCCGCCAGCATCACACCGACTAAAATCCATAACGTGCCGGGCAGGAAACCCATTTGCGCCGCCAGTACCGGCCCGACCAACGGACCTGCTCCGGCAATCGCAGCAAAGTGGTGACCAAACAACACCCATTTATTGGTGGGCACATAATCCAGACCATCATTCAGACGTTCTGCTGGTGTAAGGCGTCTGTCATCCAGTTCAAAAATGTTACGTGCAATAAACAGGCTATAAAAACGATAAGCAATGCTGTAGCAGGCTACGGCGGCGACCACTAACCACAGGGCATTGACATGCTCACCGCGATTCAGTGCCAGCATGGCAAAGGCTACTGCACCTATTAACGCCACAGCGAACCAGAGGATACCGGTTTTGACGTTCTTCATGACAAAGCTCCTTGTTGGGATCGGAAAAAGGGCGATCGGAAACAACAAGTTAAAAGTAATGTAAGGAAATATTAGGGAAAGAGAATCAGGAGAGAAGTGTGAAGCATGGAGCAAAATTATAAGCGGGCGTAATGAAAAGAGAAAAGTGCGGGATAAAGCGATTTATCCCGCACGGCTTTATGCTCAGGCGGCTGGGCGAGCCACAACGCTACGCGTTTCCATACGCACTTCGGCGATGGTGACATCAATAATGTCGGTCACGCGGTAAGCCACTTCACCTTTGATCTGCACGGTGCCGTTCTCCTGGCTGCAAACCAGTTCATCACGCACGGCGTGAATGAACGGAGCCGGGATAAAGGCCACCGCACCGTTCTCCAGCAGGCGAACGCGCATGCCACCGCGAGAGACATCAATGATCTCTGCGCTGAATTTGCGATCGGTCCCTGCAGAAGGGGAAAGGAAGCGGGCGTACAGCCAGTCACCCACATCACGCTCTGCCATACGGTTCAGACGACGACGTTCACCCATGATCACGGTCAGGTTGTCATCCGGACGCGCGGCTTCGTCACCACGGATAATCGCCTTCAGCAAACGGTGGTTGATCATGTCGCCAAACTTACGGATTGGTGAGGTCCAGGTGGCGTAGGCTTCCAGTCCCAGACCGAAGTGCGGGCCTGGCTGGGTGCTGATTTCCGCAAAGGTCTGGAAACGACGGATACGGCTATCGAGGTACTGAGTCGGTTCAGCATCAAGCTGACGGCGCAGCACACGGAAACCTTCCAGCGTGGCAATACTGACCGGATCAACGGTGATGCCGTGATTTGCCAGCACTGCGGCGGCCAGTTCAGCATTCGCAGTATCAAACCCGGTGTGCAGGTTGTAGATCCCGAAGCCCAGACGGTCGGCCAGTACATGGGCGGCACAGATATTTGCCAGAATCATGCACTCTTCAACGATGCGGTTCGCGATGCGACGCTGTTCCGCAACGATATCCAGTACTTCACCTTTCTCACCCAGGACAAAACGGTAGTCTGGGCGATCTTTAAACACCAGCGCGTGGTTTTGACGCCATGCACTGCGTGCCTGGCAAACGCGATGCAGCAGACGAATCTGTTCTGCAATCGCTTCGGTGGTCGGCTGCCATTCGCCCTGGCCTTCCAGCCAGTCGGAGACTTCGTCATAAACCAGTTTGGCTTTTGACTCGATCCAGGCTGCGAAGAACTGCACATCAGCGGCTGGCGTACCATCGGCGGCGAGCGTGACACGGCAGGCCAGTACCGGACGGCGCACATTTGGACGCAGCGAACAGATGTCGTCAGACAGCGCGCGTGGCAGCATTGGAATATTAAAACCAGGCAGATAGTTGGTGAAGGCGCGCTTAGCGGCAACCTTGTCCAGCTCGCTACCTTCGGCCACATAGGCGGTTGGGTCAGCAATGGCGATCGTTAAACGCAGCTGACCATCGTCCAGGGCTTCGACGTGCAGCGCATCATCCATATCTTCGGTGCTGGCGCTGTCGATAGTGACGAAATCCAGCGCGGTAAGATCTTCACGCGTGAGATTCTCTTCCAGCGTATCGTTGAAGGCAACTTCCGGCGCTTCGCGTTCGAGATTGTGGCGTGACAGCGTTACCCACCACGGTGCCAGGTGGTCATCCGCAGTGACAACAAACTCCGTCAGCTCAGCGTAAAACCCACGATCGCCCTTGAGCGGGTGGCGGCGCATTTCAGCAACGGCCCAGTCACCTGCCTGGAAATCATGTTGCAGTTCGCGTACCGGGCGGCAAGGAATAGCGTCTTTTAACAAAGGATGATCCGGCACGATGGACAGGCGGTCATCTTTTTTCTGAATACGGCCGACGAAGCGGCTGAGGAACGGCTCAACCAGCGACTCTGGTTCAGCACTTTCGCGATCTTTATCCGTTTTGATCAGCGCAACGATACGATCGCCATGCATCACTTTCTTCATCTGTGGAGGTGGGATGAAGTAGCTTTTCTGCGCGTCGACTTCAAGAAAGCCGAAACCTTTATCTGTGGCTTTCACCACACCTTCCGCGCGAGGAGTCTGCGCGTGGAGCTTCTCTTTGAGCTGCGCTAGCAGCGGGTTATCCTGGAACATAGCGTCTTTCGTTTCGTGGCCTATTAGCGGCTGACAGTTTTACGCGATTCATGCCGTCACAGCAAGGCAAAAAGGGGGGAAAAGCCGGTTTCCCGGCTTTTGATATATCAGGCAATACGCAGAGAAACAGCGTCTTCACTCGGGGAGAGACTGACCGGTACTGATTTCGAGGTTGGGGTGCCACTCCCGTCGCCATAGCTGCTCAGAGGCACCAGCGGGTTGGTTTCTGGGTAGTAGGCGGCGAGATTGCCGCGTGGAATATTGTAGGGCACCAGTTTGAAGCCGCTGACACGGCGCGTAATGCCATCATTCCACAGCGTTTCAATATCCACCAACTGGCCCTCTGTCATCCCCAGAGCTTGCAGATCTTCCGGGTTGATAAACACCACTTCACGCTGGCCATACACGCCACGGTAGCGGTCATCAAGGCCATAAATCGTGGTGTTGTACTGGTCGTGAGAGCGCAGCGTCTGGAGCGTGAACGGCACCTGCTGCCCCTCAAGCTGCGGGAACAGGGAATCGGGCAGGGCTGCCGCACTGAATTCCGCCTTGCCTGATGGGGTATTGAAGCGCAGATCCGCCGCCGCATTGCCCAGATAGAAACCGCCAGGAATATCGCAGCGCAGATTAAAATCCTGGAAGCCAGGAATGGTGGCGGCGATGTGATCGCGGATCAGGCTGTAATCGCCTGCCATCGCCAGCCAGTCCACTTTCTCACTGCCCAGTACCGCATGGGCAATACCGGCAACGATGGCGGTTTCAGAACGCTGAAGCGGTGACAGGGGAATCCCCACCCCTTCAGAGGCGTGCACCATGCTGAAAGAGTCTTCAACGGTAATAAACTGATTGCCGTTGGCCTGCTCATCACGTTCCGTCCGTCCCAGCGTCGGTAAAATCAGGCTGTCCCCGCCCGGCACCAGATGGCTACGGTTGAGCTTGGTACTGATGTGTACCGTCAGACCACAGCGGCTCATCGCCTCTTCGGTTCGCGGAGAGTCTGGCGCGGCAGCGGCCAGATTACCGCCGAGGGCGATCAGCACTTTGACTTCATCGCGCAGCATCGCTTCCAGCGCTTCTACGGTGTTATGCCCAGCGGCGCGGGGTGGCTCAAAATTAAAGTGTTTGCCCAGCGCATCGAGGAAGGCGGCAGACGGCTTCTCATCAATCCCCATGGTGCGGTTACCCTGCACATTACTGTGACCACGCACCGGACACAGCCCAGCGCCTTTTTTGCCCAGCTGTCCAAACAGCAACTGGAGGTTCACAATTTCACGCACGCTATCTACCGAGTGCTTGTGCTGGGTAATCCCCATGGCCCAGGTACAGATCACCCGTTTTGCGCTGCGATAGATCTCAGCGGCTTCGCGAATCTGTTGTTCACTCAAACCCGATTGCTGCACGATCTGCGGCCAGCCCGTGTTATCCACGGCGGTGAAATAGTCATTCACGCCCTGCGTGTTGGCTGCCAGGAAATCTTCGTCAAACAGACCCGGCTGCTGTTGGCTGACCAACGCACGATGCGCTTCAAGCAGGGCTTTTACCATGCCGCGAATCGCCGCCATATCGCCGCCGAGGTTCGGCTGGTAGTAGGCGGAGCTGATGGTTCCCGCCATTGACGTCACCACTTCCAGCGGCTTTTGCGGATCGGCAAAACGCTCCAGGCCACGTTCACGCAGCGTGTTAAAGGTGACAATCCGCGCGCCGTGGTCGGCGGCATGACGCAGGCTATGCAGCATGCGAGGGTGGTTGGTGCCGGGATTCTGCCCGAAGACAAAAATGGCCTCAGCATGGTCAAAATCATCCAGCCTGATGGTCCCTTTACCCACGCCAATACTGCGCTTCAAACCGGAACCGCTGGCTTCGTGGCACATATTGGAGCAGTCCGGGAAATTATTCGAACCGTGCATGCGACCAAACAGCTGATACAGCCAGGACGCTTCATTACTGGCGCGACCAGAGGTGTAGAGTTCCATCTGGTCGGGATTATCCATCGCCTGGATATGTTCGGCGATCAGCGCAAAGGCGTCATCCCAGGTCACTGGCTCATAGTGATCGGTTTCGCTGTTATAGCGCATCGGCTGCGTCAGACGTCCCTGATACTCAAGGAAATAGTCACTTTGCTGATACAGCTTACTGACGCTGTGTTGGGCGAAAAAGGCGTTATCTACGATGCGGCGGGTGGCTTCCCACGTCACCGCTTTGGCGCCATTTTCACAGAAGCTAAAGGTGCTTTTGTTGTCATCACCCCAGGCACAGCCGGGGCAGTCAAAGCCGCGTGCTTTATTCATGCGCAAGAGGTTACGCATATTCTTCAATGCCGCTTTACTGTCGAGTACGAAGCGGGTCGTCGCTTCCAGTGAACCCCAGCCGCCCGCTGCGGCGCGATAAGGTTGAATTTTGCGTTTGAATTTCATGCTGATTTCCGACGGCTTGTTATGAGGTTGTTATGGAAATAGTAATGCAAAGTGTGAGGTTTGCGGGCGGGATCGTCTAATTGATTAAAATAATCAGGTGATAGTTATTACCTATCCCGCGAGGGGATTTATGTGAACAGGGTCAAGTTTTGTGCCGGGTTATGGCAGCAAAACAGGTGGTTTTGGTCAGGGTGACACATACTTTTTTACTAAAATTGGATAAAGGATGCACCCGATGCAGAACCTGACCAGTCAAATTCACGCCTTTGGTAAGGCGCTGATGATGCCGATTTCGGTGATTGCTGCCGCCGGTATCTTCCTCGGTTTAGCCGCCGCGCTGCAAAATCCGGCCATCACGGGTGATGTGTTTGCCCATTGGCCGCTGCCACAGTTGATTATCAGTTTTATTCGTAAAGTGGCCGGGGCGCTGTTTGCTAATTTGCCGCTGTTTTTTGCCGTGGCCAGTGCGATTGGTTTAGCGAAGGCGGAGAAGCCAACTGCGGCGTTTGCGGCAGTGATTGGGTTTATTGCCATGCATGTGGGCATCAGCGCGACGCTGGCCGCTCAGGGGCTGACGGCGGCGACCACAACACCCCAGGCGTTGCAGCAAAGTGGGATGGATCAAACCCGCGCGTTGGTAACCTCCGCCGAATATATTGAAATGCTGGGAATTTTTACCTACAACATGAGCGTGCTGGGTGGGGTGATTGCCGGGTTAACCACGGTCGCACTGCATAACCGTTTTTATACTCAGCAACTCCCCATGGCGATCAGCTTCTTTTCCGGCCGTCGTTTCGTGCCGATTGTCACCGTGGTGATACTGCCGCTGATCGGCGTACTGCTCGCCCTGATCTGGCCGACGCTTGGTGAAGGTATTGCCTGGCTCGGAACGATGATCGGCAAAAGCGGGCAGTATGGGGCGCTGATGCTGGGCACGCTGGAACGCTTGCTCATCCCGACTGGGCTACACCATATCCTCAATGAAACCGTGCGCTTCACGCCCATTGGCGGGATGGCCACGGTAGACGGACAAACCATCATTGGTGCGCTGAATATCTTTAACGCCTCGCTGACCAATCCGGGATCGGTGCCTGAAGAGACCTTACGTCACGCCACTCAGTTTTTAGCGCAGGGTAAAATTCCGGTGATGATGTTTGGCTTACCGGCGGCGGCAGCGGCTATCTATCACACCGCCCGACCCGAGCATAAAAATCGGGTGAAAGCGCTGATGTTGGCGGGCGCGTTAACTTCGTTTACCACGGGCATTACCGAGCCGCTGGAGTTCTGTTTTATTTTTGTCTCACCCGTTTTGTACCTGTTTCATGCTGTGATGACCGGCCTCTCATTTATGCTGATGTCGTTACTGCATTTGATGATTGGTAATGTGCAGGGAGGGGCGATTGATCTGGTGGTGTTTGGCATTCTTGGTGGCAGCAAAACGCACTGGTGGTGGACGTTAGCCCTCGGGGCCCTCTATGCACCACTCTATTACGTGGTTTTCCGCTGGGTCATTACCCGAATGCGGGTTGAAACGCCGGGTCGTGAACGCGAGGAGCAGCAGCCGACTCCCCAGGTTGAGGCCAGCGAACGCACGCAGGTGATCATCAGTGGGCTTGGCGGTGACGCGAATATTGAAGATGTCGACTGCTGTTTCACCCGGTTACGCGTGCGGGTAAAACAAATGGCGGAAGTGGCCGATGAAACCTTAATGACCACGGGGGCCAACGGCGTCAAGCGCATCGGTGAGCATGATGTCCAGGTGATCTATGGGCCGAAGGTGGAGGAGATTGCCCAGCAGGTGAAAAGCGCGCTGGGCAGCGGGTAGCCACTAGACGTAATTAAAGGTGATGATGCCAGTGTGATGCGCCTCATCCACCCATTTTAACTGGCTGCTCCCATAGTGAGCGGGGAGCAGCTGCTGTTTTGTAATGAGTTGATTCACTTTGCTGTGCGGGCGGTTGGCAGGAAAACACACCACCGCCAGCACCTGAGATTGGGTTTCTACCTTGCAACCGCTGTCATAAATTGCCCCGTAAAAACTGACCTGACCGGCCACATTCTCTCTGGCCTGAGCCACTTCCATCATCCCTGATAACACCATTCCAGTTGCAGCAACAGCGATAAGTAATTTACGCATTTGTCACCTCTCATGGGTTGTGGAGCGGCTTGCAAGCTACAAGCTTGAGTAAATTATACCGGTAACTAATGAATAAGATAGCGCAAAGATGATGGAGTTTGCTCAAAATCAATTTATTGATGATTAAAAAATAACAAGCTGAATATTAAGGTAATATTTATTTCTTTCTGTGAGATAAATGGGAGAATTGAGGAAGGGTTGCCATACCTGGACTAAAAGCTGGCGGTGATGCGATTATTTTTGCGCAAAATGTCTGGTGGCTCAGGAAACGGGCTGCGCAGGCGCAACCCGATGCCGAGTGTGAAATTAAGCCGCTTCACCTAAGGCATACCACAGGCGGCTATTCCAGTTGCTTAAGGCCGTCGCCTGGATAAGCCCGAATAACGCCTCAGGCTGCCAGCCGGCATTGAGTAACGGCTGCAAATGAGCTGCGCTGAAACGCTCGGGCGCACGGGTGAGCTGTGCCGCTAACGCAATCACGTCACTCTGTTCTGCTGGTGCCGAATCTATCCCGGCAATCAGACTCTCACCGAGATTGCCCTGATATTCGGCGAACACCCGGCGGCTGCCACTGATACGCGCCGCAACGGCGCTGGCAAGGGCCTGCGGGCTATCTGGCTGATGCTCCAGTTTACCGATCAGGATGGCCCAACCCTGTAAGGCCGCATCGTCATGCGCCAGTAGCCATACCGCATCGTCCATACCCAACTGCGTCTGGCATAAGGTCACCGCGGCCAGTTGGCTGGCGTTGGCATAACGCAGTTCGAGGGCTTTCAGGCCCGGACGCCACTCCGGAGGGCGACCAAATCCCCTGGCTTCTGCATCTGCCGGTTGCGTGGTGCCGGGCAACCAGCGCACCGGTAACCCCAGCAGCGCGTGTACCCCCGCGACGACGCGAGCCTGATAGCTGACATAACCAATCACCTGGTTCAGTGTGACAATGTCTGGCTCGGTTAGCCCTACGGCGTCGAGAGCTTGTAGCGAAGCCTGGGTAATCAGTTCGGGCTGTGTTGCCAACTGGCGAGCATATTGCGTAATTTGCGTCAGGCGGTTATTGCTCTCGCGTGACGAATCCGGGCCGGGTAACGGATTAAGGCGAGCGGAATAGTGATTACACAGTCGCTGTACACCCGCGACCTGCGCCACGGTGAGGGCGATGCTCAGGCGGTCATACAGCGTTAGAGTATGAGTAAGTGACGTTGTCACTTTATCGGGAAACAGAATATGACTTAAGTCGCGCGCGGCAAGCAACGCGGGCTGGAACTGCTGTAACAG
Organism: Pantoea sp. A4; assembly: GCF_000295955.2. Taxonomy (GTDB): domain Bacteria; phylum Pseudomonadota; class Gammaproteobacteria; order Enterobacterales; family Enterobacteriaceae; genus Pantoea; species Pantoea multigeneris. The sequence continues at coordinate 63,579 of NZ_ALXE01000019.1, read as the reverse complement.
CGGCTGAAGTGCTTGCGCATCCTGCTGTAGCCCCAGTAAGAAACGATCTTCGATCCAGGCGGCCTCTGGCACCAGTGGCGCGACAGACTGAGTTTGTGGACGGGATTGACTCTCGTAAAACCACTGATCGTGACCGGGTGAGCGGCGTTGTTCCATGAGGATTCCTTTTGCAAAAACGGTCAAAGTGGACCGACGCGACGCTAAAAAAAGGGGCGGTAAGCGCAGCAGGTATCGTCGCCGAAGCCGGGACAGAGGCAAAAGAATGATCGGTGATAATTAATAGCGAACAGCTATAACGCGGGGGGAGACGGGCGAGCAGCGCTCGCCCGAGGTACTTATTTCAGTTCCAGCTCGTTCATTGCGGCAATGCTGAAGCCGCCATCAACGTGTACCACTTCACCAGTGATACCACCTGCCAGGTCTGAACACAGGAAGGCAGCAGAGTTACCTACGTCTTCGATGGTTACAGTGCGGCGGATAGGGGTAACGGCTTCACAGTGTGACAGCATCTTACGGAAATCTTTGATGCCTGAAGCAGCCAGAGTGCGGATTGGACCGGCAGATACGGCGTTAACACGCGTACCTTCTGGACCCATCGCGTTAGCCATGTAACGCACGTTAGCTTCCAGAGAAGCTTTCGCCAGACCCATAACGTTGTAGTTAGGGATAGCGCGCTCTGCACCCAGGTAAGACAGGGTCAGCAGGGCTGAATTCGGGTTCAGCATCGCACGGCACTCTTTCGCCATCGCAACAAAGCTGTATGCGCTGATGTCGTGAGCGATTTTGAAACCTTCACGGGTAACGGCATTCACATAGTCGCCATCGAGCTGGTCGCCCGGTGCGAAACCGATTGAGTGAACGAAACCGTCAAACTTAGGCCAGGTTTTAGCCAGCTCAGTGAACAGGGCAGTAATGCTCTCGTCTTCTGCTACATCACATGGCAGAACAATGTCTGAACCCAGTTCTTTAGCGAACTCTTCCACGCGACCTTTTAACTTGTCGTTTTGGTAGGTGAAAGCCAGTTCTGCGCCCTGTTTGTGCATCGCCTGCGCAATACCGTAGGCAATGGAAAGTTTACTGGCAACGCCAGTAATCAGAATGCGCTTACCGGAAAGAAAACCCATAGCTGTAATCCTTATGGTCATTGTAGTTGGCGGACGCTGTGCTTCTTTTTTCAGCGCCCGACGTTAATCGACGTGCGATTCTAGCACGTCTCTCCCAAATCAGGTAAATCAGGGCGCGATTTCCCACAGCCCGCACTCTGTCAGGCATCGCGCCGCCAGGCTTCGGCGGTTAAAGCATCGCCAAAGTGGCTGGTGATCAGACGTTTCGTCAGATCGTGCAGAGGAGCAGCCAGCACGTCGGCAGTGCCGCCGCGCTCGACCACTTCTCCCTGATGCATTACCAGCACCTGGTCACTGATATGTTTCATCATTCCCAGGTGCTGTGTCACGTAAATATAGGTCAGACCATGCTTTTCTTGCAGCTCCAGCATCAGGTTGACCTGCTGTGAACGCATGGTCATATCCAGTGATGCCAGCGCTTCATCAGCGATGATCACCTTAGGTTGCAAAATCAGTGCGCGTGCCAGCGCCAGACGCTGTTTTTGGCCTGGTGCCAGCATATGCGGATAATAGCCCGCATGGTCACGGAGTAATCCTACCTGACGTAATGTTGCAATAATGCGTTTCTCGCGCGCTTCATCGTCCAGTTCCGTGTTCAGCCGCAGCGGTAGATCGAGCATCTGACTGACGCGCTGGCGGGGATTCATGGAGGTTGACGGGTCCTGGAAGATCATGCGTATGACCTGGCTACGGTAGCCGTAATCGCCAAATTCCAACGGGTGATTGCCAATCAAAATCTCGCCTTCGGTGGGGTCAACCACGCCACTCAGCATTTTGGCGAGCGTCGATTTACCAGAACCGTTTTCGCCGATGATCGCCAGCGTCTGCTTTTCCCGCAGGGTAAAACTGACGTTTTTGACCGCCTCGACGTGTTGACGGCGAAACAGGCCCGTGCGGTAACGGTAGGTTTTACTCAGGTTGCGCACTTCCAGCAGCGTTTCCATGTTCAGGGGCGCTCCATGTTAAGCGGGAAATGGCAGGCGAAAAGGTGGCTTTTATTGCCGCTCAGACGCGGTGCCTCAATGCACTGACGCTGAGCGTAAGGGCAGCGCGGGCCGAGACGGCAGCCAATCGGCAGGCTCTCCAGCGAAGGAATGGCCCCTTGTAAGGTGTTCAGGCGGCTTTTCGGCGGCAGTGCACGGCCGAAGTCTGGCATAGCGCGGATCAGCGCCTGCGTATAAGGATGATGGGGTGACGTCATTAACTCTTCACTTTGTGCCGTTTCCACCGTCTGGCCGCAATACATCACGTTGATCCGGTCAGCCCAGTAGCTCATGGTGCGCAGGTCATGGCTGATCAACAAAATGGTGGTGTTGTTGTTCTGATTCAAACGGCTTAGCAGGCGGAAAATTTGTGCCTGCGTGGTGGGTTCCATGGCATTGGTCGGCTCATCGGCAATCAGCAGACGCGGCTGGTTTGCCAGTGCAATGGCGATCATCACTTTTTGGCATTCGCCTTCGGTGAGCTCATACGGAAAACTGCGCATGATATCTTTATGATCTTTAATGCCCACACGGTGCAGTAACTCAATGGCACGCTGTTTACGCCAGAACCACAGGCGCTGATACCAGTTGCCCTTGAAGGTCCACGCTGGAATCGCCTGCATCAACTGACGGCCAATGCGCTCGGAAGGGTCCAGACAGGACTGCGGTTCCTGGAAAATCATCGAGACGTTATGGCCGATGATTTTACGCCGTTCCCGCGGCGTTAAACGCAGCAGGTCAATATCGTCAAAGCGCATGCGGTCCGCGCTGACGCGCCAGTTATCTTTGGTCACGCCACAGATAGCCTTCGCCACCAGGCTTTTCCCCGAGCCAGACTCCCCAAGCAGCCCGCGAATTTCCCCTTCATTCAGGGTCAGGTTGATACGATCAACCGCTTTCACCGGGCCATCGGCGGTCATAAACTCAATGGTCAGATTACGAATGTCCAGTAATGGCATTACTCCACCCCCGCTTCAACCGCGCGGCGTAATCCTTCGCCCAGTAAGTTAATCATTAAAACACTGAACATCAGCGCAGCACCGGGCAACATAACGGTCCAGGGGGCGACATAAATCAACTCCAGTGAGTCACCCAGCATCGCGCCCCATTCCGGTGAGGGCAATTGCGCCCCAAGGTCGAGAAAACCGAGTGCTGCAATATCAAGGATAGCCAGTGACAAGGAACGGGTCACTTCGGTGATCAACAGCGGCAAGACGTTGGGCAGAATGGCGTGCCACAGCAGATCGACATTGCTGGCCCCGTCCAGACGGGCGGCAACCACATACTCTTTTTCCAGCTCATCGTGTACCGCAAAATAGATTTCACGCACCATACGCGGCAACAGCGCCAGCAACACTGCGAGCATCGCGTGTTCCAGCCGGGGACCGAGAAAGGCCACCACGATAATCGCTAACAGCAGTGAGGGGATCGACAGCAAGGTATCGAGAATATGGTTAAGGATGGCCGAACGTAATCCACGGGTGATCCCGGCGAGCACGCCCAACAGCAGGGCAAAGAGCGTAGCCCACAGCGTGACCAGAATCGCCGAGCCTACCGTGGGTGCGGCACCGCTCAGCAGGCGGCTGAGCAGGTCGCGGCCCAGATCGTCGGTGCCAAGGAAGAAGGAGACATCGCCATAGTGTGACCATGAAGGCGGCAGCAACTGATAGCCAAGAAACTGCTGATCGATGCCATAAGGGGCCAGCACACCGCCAAATACGCACAGCAACAGCAGCGCAGCAAAGCCGTATAATCCGACCATGGCGCTGGTATTACGGTAGAACAACCGCCAGGTGTTGCGCAGGGCGCTGGGCAGCTGCTTCTCAGCATAAATTTTATCTGTCGGCATTAAGCGTTAACTTTGTTGGTGTTAGTCAGGACGGGTCGGTTTTTACTACTCATATCAACATTTTGGCGCATGCATTTGCTTTAGTGTAGGGGATTGCGGGTGACGTTGTATAGCGGCAACTGCCCGCTCAGGGTGCCATCTGCATAATTATCGTTCCATAACCCATTGTCCGGCAAGGTGCAGGGCGGGCAAATTTTACCCGGCAGAGGCAGGCTGCAACAGGCAGCCTGCTCAGGGCATCAGGGGCGGCGGAACAGCGCCAGGCTGCGGCCTTCCAGAGGAAATTCGGTTTCCTGATCGAAAATCTTACCAGGCGCTACGTTGTCGGAGGTGGAGAGTTCCAGTGTCCAGCCCCCGCCTTCAGTGGTAGGGATAACAAAGGGTACAGCACCTTTATAGGGGTTGAACAAGATCAGCACATCCTGCCACAGCCCCGGTTCCTCGGGCAGATCCGGCTGGCTGAGGTATAAGCCCAGCGTGGTGCCTTGATGCCACTGTTCGGGTAACTGATAGCCGCCGCCGGGGTTGTACCACTTGACGATCAGGCCATCACGCCAGCTTTCGCGGCGCAGCAGAGGTTGCTGCGCGCGCAGGGCAATCACCTGGCGCGTGAACTGACGCAACGCCTCGGCGGATTCAGGCAGGTTATCCCAGTGGAACCATGAAATATCACTGTCCTGGCAGTAGCCGTTATTGTTCCCGCCCTGGCTGCGACCAAATTCATCCCCGGCTAGCAGCATCGGCGTACCGTGGGAGAACAGCAGCGTCGCCAGGAAGTTACGTTTTTGCCGCTCACGTACGCTATTGATCTCTGGCCGCTCGGTGGGGCCTTCCACACCATAATTGTAGGAGCGGTTATGGTTATGCCCGTCACGATTCTTCTCGCCGTTGGCATTGTTGTGTTTATGGTTATAGGACACCAGGTCATTCAGGGTAAAGCCGTCGTGGGCGGTAATGAAGTTGACGCCGGCCCACGGCCTTCTGCGGCGTTGATCGTAGAGATCGCCCGAACCAAGCAGGCGTGCGGCAAAATCGGTCGAAACATGGTCGCCTTTCCAGTATTCACGCACGGTGTCGCGGTACTGATCGTTCCATTCAGCCCAGCCTGGTGGAAATCCGCCGACCTGATAGCCGCCAGGCCCGATGTCCCAGGGTTCGCCGATCAGCTTCACGCGGGACAACAGCGGGTCCTGGCTTATGGCATCGAAAAAGCCGCCGCGCTGGTCAAAGCCTTCAGGTTCCCGGCCCAGAATCGTGCCGAGATCAAAACGAAAGCCGTCAACATGCATAAACTCCACCCAGTAGCGCAGCGAGTCCATGATCAGTTGCAGCACGCGGGGATGGGAGGTGTTAACGGTATTGCCGGTACCGGTGTCATTAATGTAATAGCGGTGGTTATCGGACAACGTACGATAATAGGAGAAGTTGTCGATGCCCTTAAAGGAGAGCGTCGGGCCAAGCTCATTCCCTTCCGCCGTGTGGTTGTAGACCACGTCGAGGATTACCTCGATACCGGCATCGTGGAAGGCGCGCACCATATCGCGGAAGCCCTGGATACCGCGCGGACCGAAATAGCGGTGTGCTGGCGCAAAAAACGCGAGGGAGTTGTAGCCCCAGTAGTTTCTTAATCCCTTATCCAGCAGGTGCTGATCGTCCGGGAACCAATGTACCGGCATCAGCTCAACGGAAGTAATGCCTAAGCTTTTGATGTAATCCACTGACGCCTTGTGGGCCATGCCCTCAAAGGTGCCGCGCAAAGGGGCAGGGATGGCCGGATTTAACTGGGTAAAGCCTTTAACGTGCGTTTCATATAGCACGGCAGAAGACCAGTTGATGTTGGGGCGATTCTCATCGTGCCAGTGAAACTCATAGGGATCGATCACGCGGCATTTTGGCATAAAGGGCGCGCTGTCTTGCGTATCAAAGCTCAGGTCTTTCTCGTCGTTGTCGAGATCATAGGCAAAATGCGCCGCATTCCACTGAATATCACCGGCAATTTCGCGCGCATAAGGATCGACCAAAAGTTTGTTGGCATTGAAGCGATGGCCATTTTCCGGATCGAAAGGGCCATGCACGCGATAGCCATACAGTGCGCCCGGCTCCAGCCCTGGAATGTAGCCGTGCCACACTTCATGGGTATTTTCCGGCAGATCCATCCGGGCGATTTCATGCTTGCCGCTGGGATCATACAGGCACAGCTCCACCCGTTCCGCGTGTGCCGAGAACAGGGCAAAGTTAACGCCGTCGCCATCATAGGTGGCACCGAGGACATGACTCATTCCTGCCGTGATCTCGAAACGTTTACCGTCTGACATCTCTTCTTCTCCCTCAGCCAATTGCGCAAATTGTTGTTTTAATTCTGCCGCACCAGCACCAGCGGCACTTTAGGGTTAAAACTGTCGAGCGGGAACCGGTCATGGGCGTGATAGCTGATGCCAGAGATCCACTCGCGGTAGTGATGAAATGCCAGCGCGGCAGGCAGATTGACGGCGGTGGCTTCCCAACGGGTCGGATGCAAAGGCAGACGCGGCACAATCACAATCACACTGTCGGTGCCCAAGCTACGAGCGTAAGCCACCAGCAGGTGTTGCGCAGGGCCGGACAGAGCCAACGGTTGATAGTCACCGGCGCGAAAGAGTTCGGGTTTGCTCTGGCGAAGGTGCAGCAGGCGTGCCGTGAACTGTTGTTTAAACGCGCCGTTGCGCCAGCCCTCTTGTATGCGTGCATCGGGCTGCGTCAGCCAGTGTTGCAGCAGGGTGAAATCCGGCTCCCGGCGGTTATCTGGATCAACCAGACTGAGATCGCTGACTTCGCTCCCCTGATAAATATCCGGCACGCCGGGGGCAGTGAGTTTGATGGCGCTCTGGGCCAGGCTGTTGACTCTCCCGGCTTCAATAAAGGGCTGTAAGGTGGTGTGAAAGTCCTGTAAAAAAGCGTGATTGAGCGGTGAAAGTAGCTGGCGCGCGTAGTTAAGTACGGCGGTTTCGTACTCCGCATTTTGCTCGCTCCAGTCGGTACGCAGTTTCGCTTCGCGCAGTGCTTTTTCAACGAAGGGCAGGAAGCGTGCTTCCAGCGACTGGAGGCTCAGGGGCTCCTCTGGATGCTGTGTATTAGGCCAGATACCCGCCAGCGCCTGGTAGAGCATCCACTCCACTTCGGGTTCAGGGGCTGGGCCATCGGCGAGCGGGATGACATGCAGCTGATGCTGTTGCCGCCAGCGGTTGACACTCTCTGCCCACTGTTCCGGTGCCTCGCTCAGGCTATACAACCTCGCACGCGCATCTTCTCCGCGCTTGGTATCGTGCGTGGCGGTGGTAGAAATGCCCTGCGGCTGTGCTGTCAGGCGCTCCTGCATGCGCTGGTGAAAATTAGCGACGGAGAAACGCTGTGGCAAAGGTTCGGCTCCCACTTCATTCAGCGCCAGCAGGGCACACTGGCGGAAAAACAGCGTATCTTCAACGGATTTTGCCATTAGCGGGCCGGTCAGTTGCTGGAAACGCAGGCGAAACTCGGTGGCGGTGACCACGGCGGAAGGTGAGACTGCGCCGCTGAGCACGGTGACAATAAAGTCCAGCGCCGCGCGGTCATGCAGCTGAATACCTGCAACCACCTGACTCAGCAGACGGGCGCTGGCAGGCGGTAAGCCTTGCGCGGTGCCGTAGGTGCGATAGACCGGAAAGGCAATCAACACTTCACGCAGCGCATCACGCAGCGCACTCTCACTCACGCGGGCGTGCTCATGGTGAGCCAATCCCAGCGCTATCGACACCAGCGTGGTGAATTCCCCCCTAAAATTATGCGTGACCATCAGCTGTTTGGCGGCCCGTAGATCCTCGGCCAGCGAAATTTTTCGCTGTGAAATCTGCTGCCAACTGGCCTGCAGTTTGGCAACCTGGCTGTTATCCACCAGTGCCTGCGCCAGCGTGGCGATAAATTCATAGCCGGTAGTCCCGGCAACCGGCCAGTCCTCCGGCAACTGTTCGCCTTCAGCGGTAATTTTCTCTACGGTGATGTAGCAATCAGCGCCACACGCCTGACGCAAGCGGGTGACATAGCCTTGTGGATCGGCCAGTCCGTCAATGTGATCAATGCGCAGTCCGGCCACTGCGCCGCTGTGTACCAGTTCAAGAATTAACTGATGCGTTGCGTCAAACACCTCGTCGTCTTCAACGCGAACCCCAACCAATCCGGTGATTTCAAAGAAACGTCGATAGGAGAGCTCGCGGTGTGCGTCACGCCAGCTCATCAGTTGCCAGGGTTGCTGCGCATGGAGGGCCGCCAGCGCCGGGGTCTCGGTCAGGGCTAACACTTCCTGCTCACGACCTTGCCAACTGTCTGGAGTCAGCGGGTAGTAGTTATCGAAATAGGCCATCACGGGCTTACCCGTGTTTGGATCGGGCAGAACGCGGATCTCTCCTGCGGCCAGCACAGCTTCGAAACTGTCGCCGAGAAACGGCAAAGTCAGGCGGCGCGACCAGTCAATATCGAAGTAGTGTGCATAGCGGCTCTGTTCCCCGTGCTCGATCACATCCCGCCACCAGGGGTTTTCGAGTGAGGCGGCCATATGGTTGGGGACGATATCGAGAATCAGCGCCAGTCCGGCCTGGTGCAATGCGGCCACCAGCCGGTCAAAGCCTGCACGCCCACCTATACGGGGATCAATTTCATTGGCATCACTGACGTCATAGCCGTGCGTGGAACCCTCGGGCGCGGTAAACACCGGGGAAAGGTACAGGTGGCTGATTCCCAGAGACTGCCAGTAGGGGATCAGCGCGGTTGCCCGGTCGAAAGTCATGCCGTTACGTAACTGCAAACGATAAGTCGCGCAAGGGATCGTCATGCAACCTCCCGAGGGGCAAAGCGCACGATCACGCCGTTGGGGGCAAGCGTATCCGTCTCCGCAGGTAAGGCAAACAGGGTTTCACCCCGTATTTCGCCAATGGATTGTGGGTGGGGGCCAAGGTTCAACGCCAGGCTAAGTTGACCGCCGGCGAACTGCCAGCTGACCGCCAGAAATCCATCCTCGGCCGCGAGGACAGTGCCGCTGTTGCCGCGCACGCCTGCCAAATGCGGAATGATGTGTTGTCGCCGCAGTGCCAGCAGCTGTTGAGTTAATGCCAGCCAGGCCGTTCCTTCGGCGCTGGCTCGCCGCTGCCAGTCCAGTCTGGAATCGGTAAAGGTGGTGACGGCATTGGGATCGGGAACATCTTCACCTTCATGCCCGCTGTGCCCGGCAAACTCGCGAGCCCGTCCTTCCCGTACCGCCCGAGCTAATTCGCCGGTGAAGTCGGTAAAGAACAGAAACGGTCGGGTTTCTCCGTACTCTTCGCCCATAAACAGCAACGGAATATGCGGCGAGAGCAGCAGGGTTGCCAGCAGAGCCTGAGTGCGCTCCACGCCCGCGAGGCTCAGGAGCCTTTCGCCGTGGGCGCGATTGCCGGTCTGATCGTGATTCTGGATGAAATTGACAAAGGTGGTGGGCGGCTGGCCGCTGCTCTTCACCCCGCGTGGTTCGCCGCTGTGTGGGGAAAACTCACCTTGCCAGGCAAAGCCCTCTGCCAGCGTGCGCGCCAGCAGTTTTTCCGGCTGCTCGGCAAAATCCTGGTAGTAGCCGTGCGTTTCTCCGGTGGCAAGCACGTGGGCGGCATTGTGGAAATCATCGTTCCATTCGCCGTTAAACAGCGGGAAGCTGCCATCCGCCGCGCGTGGATGCAGGAAGATAACATTGCGATTATCTTCAGTGGTCAAATGAAGGGCGCGTTGCGGGATTGCGGCACGAATGTGTTCGGCGATTTCGACCAAAATATGTTTCGATGAGGCATCTTTGATCTGGTCGATGGCATCAAACCGCAGCCCATCAAAGTGATACTCCTGCAACCAGTAGAGGGGCGCATGGAGCATATAGTCGCGCACGGGCGCATGCTCATAGGCAATGCCTGCGCCCCAGGGGGTAATACGATCGGCATGGAAAAAGTCGGGTGCCAGCAGCGGCAAATAATTGCCCTGCGGGCCAAAGTGGTTGAGGACGATGTCCAGTACCACGCTCAGGCCAAGCTGATGTGCGGCATCCACAAACGCTTTTACCTCCTCGACGCTGCCGTAGGCGGCGTGGGGAGCGTACAGCAGCACACCGTCATAGCCCCAACCGCGCGATCCACCGAAGTGGGACAGCGGGAGAAGTTCGATCACGGTAATACCCAGCGCGGCCAGTTCAGGCAGTTTTTCTCTGGCGGCGGCAAAAGTGCCTGCCGGGGTAAAAGTCCCGACATGCAGTTCGTAGGTCACAGTCTCTTCCCACGGACGGCCTTGCCACTGCTGATCCTGCCACTGCCAGTTGCGGTGATCGATAACCAGCGACGGACCTTCCACATCATCCCGCTGCGCCCGTGAAGCGGGGTCTGCCACTGCGGTGCCGTCATCTAACACGTACTGGTATTCAGCGCCGTGGGCTATTCCCGGTAACTGGAGGGAAAACCAGCCCTCTGGCTCTGCGTCCATCGCCCGATCCTCACCCTGAATGCGTAAGGCGACGTGCTGCTGTCCCGGTGCCCACAGGCGAAAACGCACTGCGCCATCAGGCTGATATTCAGCGCCCCAACCGGGTTGCGATCTCATCCCCATCCGATAACCTCTTTCAATGCAAAGTGGATACGCAGGGATAGCGTCATGCGCGTTGTGCTTATCCCTGTTCTGTTTTGCAGCCAGGCAAACAGCCGTGGACTGAAGTTAAGTGCAATGATTTATTCAGTGTGATCAAAGGCAGTTCAGGGTGCTGAGGCACAAGAAAATAGCCGTAAATGTGCGCGACTCTTGACGAAGAATAGCCTGGATTTGTGCTTCCGGTGGGCGGGAGGAGATTTTGGCGGGGAAAAGAGGGGCACACCGACAAGCGTTATCGGTGCGCCCGAGCGCTTAGCGCAGCGCGTACCACTCTTTGTGTTTTAACGGGTTAAGGGCTGCGCCGAGAATATCGGTTAGCACGTTGACCACAATCACCAGGGTGCCGATCAGCATCACGCCCGCCGAAATGGCGGCATAGTCCTGCTGGCGAATGGCGTTAATTAACCAACGACCGACACCCGGCCAGTTAAATACTACCTCGGTGATCATCGCGAGCGTCAGCATGGTGGAGAATTGCAACCCAAGGCGCGGAATTACCGGGGGTAACGCATTGTGCAGCACATGGCGACGGATTACCGTAAAGCGCGACAGGCCGCGCGTGGCGGCGGCTTTGACGTAGCTTTTCTCCATCACTTCACTGGTGCTGCCGCGCAGCAGGCGGATCACTTCGGTGGTCGGTGCAACGGCCAGCACGGTGACCGGCAGAACCATGTGAGTCAGCACGCTGACGATCATCTGATGACGCCACGGAGAGTGGCTCAGCCACGCGTCAATCAGGGCAAACCCCGTGACATGCTGTACCGGGTAGAGCAGATCGAAGCGCCCGGACACCGGTAGCCAGCCCAGGTCGAGGGAGAACAGCAGGGTAAACAACAGCGCCAGCCAGAATACCGGCATGGAGAAGCCGATAAGCGCCAGGGCGCTGATGGTTTTATCCTGCCACTTTTTGCGCATCACACCCGCACAGATCCCCAACGGAATACCCGCTAACAGCGCTAACGCAAAAGCCAGGATACACAGCTCCAGAGTGGCCGGGAAGACTTCCAGCAGTTGATCGGTGATGGGCTGACCGTTGGTACTGGAGACACCGAAATCGAGTTGTAACAGGCCTTTAAACCAGAACCACCAGGCATCAAACAGCGAAGCGCCCTGTAATGGCGCATCCGGCGTGAAGTAGCTCAGGCTGAAGCTCACCAGGGAGAGCAAGAACAGGGTAATCGTCAGCAGCACAAAGCGACGTAAGATATAGATAATCATGGTTCCTCCCGCGCATCGCGATAAACCCCGGCAAAGGAGCTGTTACCAAACGGGCTGAGTACCAGGCCGTGAATGTCGTGGCGATAGGCCTGTAGGCGTAAAGAGGAGGCCAGAGGGAGTATCGGTAGCTCCTGTGCCAGCATCTGTTGTGCGCGATCGTAATCATCAATGCGGGATGAAAGCTGCTGGGACAACAGCGCCTGTTGCAGTAGCGCATCGAAATCCGCGTTACACCAGTGGGCGTAATTGGTTTGCGAAGCAATCGCGGCACAGCTAAGCAGCGGACGGAAGAAACTGTCCGGGTCGTTGCTGTCCGTGGACCAGCCCGTCAGGGTCAGGTCATGGTTCATCGCCATCAGACGCGCTTCCTGAAAACGCCCCTCGACGGGAACAATACTGACGGTAACGCCCACCTGGGCGAGATCGGCTTGCAGCAGTTCCGCCATTTTCAGCGGGCTCGGGTTCCATGCCTGTGAGGTTACGGGCACCGCCAGGCGCAAGTGCAGATTTTTGATCCCTAAGGCCGCCAGTTCAGCGCGTGAGCGAGGCGGGTCCCACGGGGTAATTTTCGCTTCATTATCATAGGCCCAGGAGGCGCGTGGGATCACCGAGGCTGCGGTTTCCGCTGTGCCGTAGTAAATGGACTCCATCAGGCGTTCGTTGTTAATGGCCAGCGCCAGCGCATGGCGTACCTCTGGACGATCCAGCGGCGCTTTGCGTGTGTTAAATGCCAGGTAAGCGATGTTCATTCCGGGACGCAGCGTCATGCGCAGCCGCGAGTCATCACGCAGGATCGGGAGCTGGCTTGCTGCGGGGTAGGCCAGGACATCGCACTCGCCGGTCAGGAGCTTCGATAATCTGCCTGTGCCGCCAACCCCCAAATCAATCACCGCCTGTTGCAGACGCGGCACGCCGCGCCAGTAAGCCGGATTGCGCGCCAGGCGAATATATTGCCCGGTGCGGTATTCACTCAGCTGGAATGGGCCGGTGCCGACAGGCATGCGATCCAGTTGCTCTTGTTTCCCGGCGGCGCTTAGCTGGCTGGCATATTCGGCGGAGAGAACCGGCGCATAGTGGGTGGCAAGGTGCCACAGGAAGGAGGCATCCGGACTGTTCAGACGAAATTCAACGGTGTGGCTATCCAGTTTGCGAATGCTCTGCACTGAATCAGAAAATTGCAGGCTATCGAAGTAGGGATAGTTGCCGCCGTTAACGTCATGCCAGGGGTTGTGACGATCAAACATGCGCGAGAAGCTGAATACCACATCGTCGGCATTCATATTGCGACCTGGAGTAAACCAGGCGGTGTGTTGAAACTGGACATCGTTGCGCAGATGGAAACGATACGTCGCTCCGCCGTCTAACACTTCCCAGCTTTGTGCCAGGTCCGGCATCAGGCGATAGGTGTAGGGATCAACATCCAGCAAGCGGTCATACAACTGGGCCGCGAGGGTATCCACCACCAGCCCGCTGCTGGCTAACTGCGGGTTAAAGGTGTTGAGCGTGCCATTAACACAGTAGACAAAGCCACTTTGGCGAATATCGCCCGTGGGTGCAGACCAGGCGCAACCACTGAAAACGCTTAAGCCAAGCAGCAGTGAGAGAATGAGTTTAGACATAGAAGGTTACGTTAGTCCGGCAATAGCTTGAGTGTACCGCAAACTGACAAGACGCCCAAAAATCCTGATGCGGCAGGGGGATTTTTGCACAATGCGTACACGGATTAAGCACAGACTCTGTGTGGAGATGAGAAAAATTCTCAATTAGGGCTTTACAGATGATAATAGGAATGATTATTATTCATCTGCGCTTCGACGGTGGCTCTACCGAAGAAGAGCACGACATTGCTCACATTGCTTCCAGTATTGTTGCCCGCCTTGCGCGGGCTTTTTTTGTTTGTTGCTGGGGGGGCGTTGGTGCGAGGGGCATGATTATGGCGATCAGTGGAGTTGTCCTCGATAGGCGTAATGGTTTTGGTTCGGTCTTAAGTGGCTTTCAGGTGCTTAAGAAGAGTGAGCAACAGCCCGAGCTTTTGCTGATGCCCCCTCAATGTGTCTGACTTTGCCCGTTCCTCGACGTCAGTCGCGGGTTTATTAGCCACTCTATCTAACTAGACTGCCTTAGCGAGCCGATCCAGACTAACGTTCCTCAATATGCAGAATTCAAAGATCGCGTGCTAATAGGAAACTAAGGGCGCTAATACTAAGATTGGTTTCTTCTTTGACTTCTCGTACGGCAGTTTCCTCTAAAGATTCACCTGGTTCTAGCAATCCGCCAGGCAGTCCCCATGTACCGTCCTTCCGCTGTTGGAGCAATATACATCCATCATCTCGCGACAGAATGACATTCGCACCTGCTGTTAAAGCCTTCCCTGTGGATACACTCCACTTTCAGCGAATGAAGAGAAGCTCGCTGTATATGTATTATCCTGACAAAAATTTAAGATATTAAATGGAATGAGAATATTCTTAAACTTCAGGTGTGAAATGTTTAACTTTGAAAATTTCACATCTTATCCAGATCCATTTTATGCATAACGTTAAAATTATCGGGCGTTCCGTTTGCCAGTAATTCATACATTGACATTAGACCTTGAAATCAAGGTCGTGCCAGAAGTAGACTCCCTTAGCTCATCGGACATCTATGAATTATAGAGATACGTTTATATTTGTTTTGACTGATCTGAAGGTTACAGCCTGATGCGCACAATCGGATGTTTGGTCGTTCTGGCTTTCTTATCCACGGTGACAGTAATCTCCACCCTGGAGAAGCTTCTGATGGTTGTATCATTATGCCGCTACTCATCAGACAAAGAATATGGAACAGTGGAGACAGGATTGTTGAGGTAGTTAAATAATGATTAAATTCAATTCAGTGTTGATTGTTTTAGTGTTGTTTCCGTTCTTTTCAAACGCGAAACCCGTAAAGAATGACTGCCGTTCGTGGCCGATGAATATGGCAGAAGTCTGGCTGAAAAATGCAAAAATTATTGATATTCCAGATCTAGACGAGTCTAAGACGGAGGTGAAGTTGCTTGCCTCAGAGAAAAAACCTCACCACCTGTATACCAATGTTTTCAGATTTGTTTTCCACGCCAATGATGGAAGAAAATTTGAAGTGATCACGCAAAATGTCGCTTCAGATGAGGAGTGTTCAATAAGTGAAGTTAATACCTATCTTGTATCTCAAAGTGACATCAATTATTGATTGAATCGGATGGCCGAGAGGGAAATCCTCTTGCCAGTTGCACCACTGTGATGTGCTCAATATGCTCACTGCCAACCGCCAGAACACGAACCAAGGTCGGGCGCAGTGGATTACCGATGGCTTCAATAGCGGTAAAGCTGCTTACAGCATCATTTTCCACCCCGTTTTTTCCTGTTTCTGCGCAACGGCTGCTACGCTTTGGTCTGACATCATTCATGAGAGAGAGCGGTTATGGCAGAGAAAACGGAAGTCAAAGTGCCTCAGAACGAGGCTTTTCTGGAAGAGAAGGCATTCAAATCGCGTACGGTACTGCTATTTGGCGAGATCAACGACACGCTGGCCTACAGCATTGTGAAGCAGTTGGTGGCGCTGGCAGAAGAGTCAACTGATCCTATCAACCTGCTGGTTTGCTCTCCCGGTGGCCATGTGGAATCCGGCGATGTGATTCATGACGTTATCCGCTTCATTAAAGCGCCGGTGAACATGATTGGCAGTGGCTGGGTCGGTAGTGCAGCGGTCAATGTGTTTTTATCCGTGCCGAAAGAGCGTCGTTTCTGTCTGACCAATACCCGTTTTCTGATTCACCAGCCCAGCGGTGGCGTGGGTGGCAAAGCTTCAGATATTGAAATTCAGGCGCGGGAAATCATTCGGATCAGGGAACGCATCGCTGAACTTATCGCCAAAGAGACCGGCCAACCGCTGGAACGCGTGCGAAATGACATCGACCGGGATTTCTGGATGCCAGCCAAAGAGGCCATCGACTATGGGCTGGTGTCTAAATCCATCGTCCGGCAGGATGAGTTGAACCTGCAATAACGCCGGTCACTGTCTTTCAACCCCATGTTTTTTCATCATGGCGTGTGAATTTTACTCTCTGTTTCTAAAGGGGAAATTTATTTCCCCTAAACTCAGGCGGTGACCTTAACCCAGTCCAAATCACGATCATCCTTGTATTGGTCGGTTTGAGATGACCGTTTGTGCTCCAGTAACTTCTGCGTAGCGATCCCTTGCTGACGAGATAGACGCTCAAAAGAGAACGTGGCTCATGAAACGTTCGTTGAGACACCAGACTATCCCTGGATAGCTGACTAAAGGAAAAGGTAATAAGGTCCGTCTGGGGGGCTTTCTAATTTGGCGGTTTTATTTTGCGCACAAAATTCGCAGTTCTTTGCGGTTAAATCCGCCATCTTTATCCAGGTCTGTATATCCAGCAGGGCACACTTCGTTTGCTTTTGAGTAGCAGACATCCCAACCTGAGCTTGCTCCGCACTGAATCAAATATTCATTTTTCCCGTCTGGGCGTGAGATTTTCTGTGCAGTTGAGCAGCCAGCCAGGGCAAGTCCAACAGTGATTATGACCAGAGACTTCCAGTTCTTTTGCATAATAATCAGCTCCACATAATTGTAAGGGAAACAGGTTATGCGCGAGGTGGAAGTGAGTCAAAGCAAAACGATGCTAATGCTTTATTTCGAAGGCTTTTAAGAAAACTTCCGGGTTGCTGCATTCATCACTGTGAACACTCAGGTATTACCATCATCCCCAACTAAGAATCTTCATGAAACGTTCTCTCTTAGCATCCATTCTGGCGCTGGGCTGTTTTTCTCTGTCTGGACGTGACAACAAAGACGCTGGTATCGAGGTGCAACAGCAATAGATTTCCCTGATGTCACAACAGCAGTTTGCGCAGGCATCTGCATCGGTGGCGCAACAGACAGCCCCTGCGCCCGTTGATATGCAGCCTCCTGTAGTGGTGCCGCAACATTCCGGATCTGCCCGGAAATAACGGTGAAATTGTGAACCAGTGATTGGTGGTAAAGCTTGCGAAAGAGTGGAGTGGATGGAATCAAAATGAGTAAAGAAAGTGTCATATCTGCCGTTACTGATGTGGAAGCTCAATTAAATGGAGAGATGATATGCAAGCAAAATTTAAAGATATCCGCTACGACAGAATACAGCCAGCCACTAAAGCTAAATATCGTACGCATATAGCCTTTTTGACTATAAATGGAGATACCGAATCAGCATTGTTGACTGAATTGAAAAAACGACACCCTAAAGAAGGTATTGAACTGATCAGTTACAAAAAATGATTCTACAGGTCGCCAGGGCGGCCTTTTTTATGCCCGAAATCCACCAAGATGAGGACGCAACATGACGCAATCGCCCAGGTCAAAACAGACTGGAAACGTCTTATTGGGTACCTGGACGGCATGCTTGTAAATGCCGACGTCGAGAAAGACGAAGCTGAGGTTGCCAGCATCACTGAGGCCGCCAACAACCTACGTGAGCGGTGCGCACTATGCTTTGATGGGATGGGAATACAGGTCGAGGTGAGTGAAAATCGCGGGCAAAAAAAAACCGATAGCCGTCAGAACTGAAACTATCGGGGTAACCATCGCTTACGGCAAGCTCGGTAAGCATAGAGCTGAATCGCTCTGCACTGGCGTAAGAGATAAAACTCTCATTTTCACCCACCGGACGAGGTGGCGGCGCAGAGCGAGAGGGAATGTACAGGGAGTTACTAAGCGGAACGTAGCAAAGTGAGTTATCAGGAAATAAAAGTCAGAATATTTCCAGCCGTGACCGCAGCCGGATAAAGAGTCCCCGAGCAGCAATTGGGATTGACGCCATAGATGATGTGGTGACGATTAATGCGTAGTCTAAATTCTGTGGAAAAAAAAAGCCCGACACGGTAAGTGGCGGGCAAACTCATTTCAAGGCTTAAACTCTATGTTGTAGGGTGATAGTCGCATAAAGAAATTTATAAAAAGCTCAAATTGAGCGATTTATTTCCTGAAGATTCAAAAAGAAGCCCGATAACAAAAGCACCAGGCAAGTGATCCAGGGGGATAAATTTCAAACCTCATTTCAATGTTTACATATTAGTATCAAAATGAGCGTTATTTATACATTTAAAAAAACCTGCTGGTGGGCGGGCATAAGTGAAATCCCAAAACTATTTTTAACGTCTCGATAAAACATAGAGTTATCTCTATGGCAGTTGCAGGGTTAAATACCGGGATATTCCAACATAAAAAATTGATTCTAATTGTATTTATTGCGTTTCAGTGCCGTGCTTCTTCATCATCGCCCGCAGCTGATGATAGGTCACACCGAGCAGTTCGGCGGCGCGTTTTTGGTTATAGCGCGCCTGTCGTAAGCTCAGTTCAACCAACTGCTGTTCCTGCTGATTTTGCCACTGACGTAAATCCAGCGGCAGAGTGGGCAGGGCAGCTGTCACTGGCGTTGGTTCATGAACAGGTTCAGCACTCAAACCGGCGAACGGGTTGATGATGATATTATCCAGCGGGATTTCACTGCTGTGGTGGCGATACACTGAACGCTCAACCACGTTTTTCAATTCGCGCACATTACCCGGCCAGTGATAGCCCAGCAGGGTTTGTTCTGCCTGAGGCGTGAACCCTGGAAACAGCGGCAGACGCAGTTCACGGCACATCTGAATCGCAAAGTGATCTGCCATCAGCAAAATATCACTGCGCCGCTCGCGCAACGGTGGCAGTCGCACCACATCAAAAGCCAGCCGGTCTAGCAAGTCCGCGCGAAATTTTCCTGCTGCGGCAAGCGCGGGAAGATCTTCGTTGGTGGCACACACCAGGCGCACGTTAACCTGCAAAGACTGGTTGCCGCCGACACGTTCTAACTGACCATATTCAATCACACGTAGCAGTTTCTCCTGCACCAGCATCGGGGCCGTGGCAAGCTCATCCAGAAACAGCGTTCCGCCATCAGCGCGCTCAAAGCGCCCGAGGTGGCGGCGTTGTGCGCCGGTAAACGCGCCCGCTTCATGACCAAACAGCTCGGAATCCAACAGGTTTTCATTCAGCGCCGCGCAGTTCAGTGAAATAAACGGCCCCTGCCAGCGTTCGGAAAGATAGTGCAAACGGCTGGCGATCAACTCCTTACCGGTACCGCGTTCGCCAATCACCAGCACGGGTTTTTCCAGCGGCGCGAGGCGCGAAACTTGCTCCAGCAGGGCTAAGAAGTTATCCGACTCGCCTAACAGATTATCAGTTGCAGAGGCCATAATGAATTTCACTAATGATTAATCAATTTCACTACCTTACGTGAAGTCCTGGACGCTGTAAAATTTTAAAGTTGTTAAATATCAGTAATATAAAAACTGGCACGGCTTTTGTATTAGCTTATGCAGCATATTAAACCCGCTTTTTTGAGGAGCACCAGAATGGGTATATTTTCTCGCTTTGCCGATATTGTGAACGCCAACATCAACTCCTTGCTGGAGCGTGCCGAGGACCCGCAAAAGTTGGTCCGCCTGATGATTCAGGAGATGGAAGATACGCTGATTGAAGTGCGTTCCACCTCTGCGCGTGCGCTGGCAGAAAAAAAACATCTGCAACGCCGCATTGAACAGGCTGAAGTGCAGCAGGCTGAATGGCAAGAAAAGGCTGAACTGGCGCTGCGTCGTGAAAAAGACGATCTGGCCCGTGCCGCACTGATTGAAAAACAGAAACTGACCGACTTGATCGGATCACTGCGTGATGAAGTCGTGCAGGTTGAAGAGACGCTGAATCGCCTGAAAGGTGAAATTGGTGAGCTGGAGAAAAAACTCAGTGAAACTCGCGCACGCCAGCAGGCGCTGACGCTGCGTCATCAGGCTGCCAGCAACTCACGTGATGTGCGTCGCCAGCTCGACAGCGGCAAGATTGATGAAGCCATGGCGCGCTTCGAATCGTTTGAACGCCGTATTGACCATATGGAAGCAGAAGCGGAAAGCCAGCGTTTTGGCAAAAGTAAAAGCCTCGACCAGCAGTTTGCCGAGTTGCAGGCCGATGATGAGATCAGCGAGCAGCTTGCTGCGCTGAAAGCCAAAATGAACCGTAGTGAATAACACTGACGTATCAACGCGTGATTAAGGAGAGTCCATGAGCGCCTTGTTTCTTGCTATTCCGTTAACCATTTTTGTGCTGTTTGTCGCCCCAATTTGGCTGTGGCTGCACTACAGCAACAAACGTAACGGTAACTCACTGGCGGCTGGCGATGTTCAGCAGTTGCAACAGCTCAATCAGGATGCGCAACGGATGCGTGAGCGTATTCTGGCACTGGAAGCGATTCTGGATGCAGAACACCCGAACTGGAGGCAGCCATAATGAATGGACGTACACTGTGGCGTCTGCCGGAAAAGGGTAAAGTACGCGGTGTGTGCGCCGGACTGGCAGAGTATTTTGACATTCCGGTGCTGTTACTGCGGGTGATTGTGGTGTTGTCGTTGTTCTTTGGCCTGTTTGCCATCACCATTACGCTCTATTTCGTCCTGGGCTTTGTCCTGGATGAAAAACCGCAAGCGGTCAGCGACCAGGAAGCCAGCACTCCGGCACCGGGTCAACTGCTTGATGAACTGGCGCGGGACATGCAGCGTGACGAGCAACGCATCAGAGAAATGGAACGTTACGTCACGTCCGAAACCTTCGGCGTTCGTAGTCGTTTCCGGCAACTATAAGCCCGCTGGCACCAGCGGGTTATGTCTAAAAAAGAGGTACAATGATGCAACACGCTAACCTGCGTCGTCGCGCAGCCCCGGCGCTGAAGTCGGTGGCGAAATTTATCATTATCTCAGCCGTGACTTACGGCCCAGCGGGAGTGACGGGCTGGGCGGTAAAATCGGTCGCACGCCGCCCGCTGCGCCTGCTGATCTCACTGGCACTTGAGCCAGTGCTGAGTAAAGTGATGCGCCGCCTGGCGTCACGCTTCATCAAGGAGTCCGATGATCAATCTGCAAAACCAGCTGCGGGAACTGATGGATCGCGGTACTGACCGCCATCTTCGCCTTGCAGTCACCGGCCTGAGCCGGAGCGGTAAAACCGCATTTATTACCTCGCTGGTTAACCAGCTACTTAACGTCAACAGCGGTGCGCGTCTGCCGCTGTTTTCCGTGGTGCGCGATCAACGTTTGCTCGGCGTTAAACGGGTGCCACAGCGCGACATGGGCACCGCACGCTTTAGCTATGATGAAGGGATCGCGCAGCTCTATTCTACCCCGCCAACCTGGCCAACGCCGACCCGAGGCATAAGCGAAATGCAGCTCGCGCTGCGCTATCGGCCACAAAATTCCCTGTTGCGCCACCTGCGTGACACCGCCACGTTATATCTGGAGATCGTCGATTATCCCGGTGAGTGGCTGCTCGATTTACCCATGCTGGCACAGGACTATCTCAGTTGGTCACGGCAGATGGTCGGCCTGTTACAAGGTGAGCGGGGCGAGTTAGCCGCGACATGGCGTCGTCTCTGTCAGGGGTTTGATCCCTTCGCCCCTGCTGATGAAAACCAACTGGCGGAGATCGCCGCCGCCTGGACCGACTACCTGCACCAGTGCAAGCAGGCCGGACTGCATTTCATCCAGCCTGGGCGTTTTATTTTGCCGGGTGATATGGCCGGTGCTCCGGCACTGCAATTTTTCCCGTTACCCGGACTGGATGAGCTCCCGGCCAGTAAGCTGGCCCAGGCTGAGAAGGGTACGCATCTGCACATGTTACAGACGCGCTATGCATGGTACTGCCAGCATGTGGTGAAAGGGTTTTATCGCGATCATTTCCTGCGTTTTGATCGCCAGATTGTATTAGTCGATTGCCTACAGCCGCTGAATACCGGCCCGCAGGCGTTTAACGATATGAGGCTGGCGCTGACGCAACTGATGCAGAGTTTTCACTACGGTCAGCGAACGCTGTTTCGCCGCCTCTTTTCGCCGGTAATCGATCGCTTGCTGTTCGCGGCGACCAAAGCCGATCACATCACCGCCGACCAACATGGCAACATGGTGTCGTTGCTGCAACAGCTGGTACAGGACGCCTGGCAAAATGCGGCATTTGAAGGTATCAGCATTGACTGTCTGGGCCTCGCTTCGGTACAGGCAACGGAAAGTGGCACCGTGAGCCATAACGGAGAGACGATTCCTGCTCTGCGCGGAGCAAGGCTGAGTGATGGTGCGCCGCTTACCGTCTATCCCGGCGAAGTCCCGCCGCGTTTGCCGGGGCCGCAGTTCTGGCAGGAGCAGGGTTTCCAGTTCGAGCAGTTCCGCCCACGGGCACACACCACCGATCAACCGTTGCCGCATATTCGCCTTGATGCCGCACTGGAATTTTTACTGGGAGACAAACTGCGATGACACAGACGCCGATTAAACCCCGCCTCGACTTTACAGAGACGCTGGCGCAAAAACAGGACGTTGAGATCAAGCCAAATCAGGTGTTTGACGAGCGCAGTGATAGTTTTGTCAGTGAGCCGGAAACGGATCTGGAAGAGGTTACTCCGGATGCAGCAGAACAGGCGGTGGATGCTGCACTTCGGCCAAAACGCAGCTTGTGGCGTCGGATGGTCGCGCTGGGATGCGGCTTGCTGGCGGTGAGCGTGGTTGCACAAGGCGTTCAGTGGATGCACGATGCCTGGCAAACCCATGACTGGTTTGCGCTCGGGTTGGGCAGTGCCGGTGGGCTGATTGTACTGGCCGGTGCAGGCGCGTTGGGCAGTGAGTGGCAACGTATGCGCCGCCTGCGCCAGCGTGGAGAGGCCCGTGACAGAGGTCGTGAGCTGTTGCACAGCCAGGGCATCGGCCAGGGCCGGGTATTCTGTGAGGGACTTGCCCAACAGGCGGGGCTTGATCAGGGTCATCAGGCGCTGCAACGCTGGCGTGCGGCGCTGCATGAGACTCACAACGACAGCGAAGAAGTACGGCTGTACGCGCAAATCGTCCAGCCGGTGTTGGACCGCCAGGCGCGACGTGAAATCAGCCGACATGCAGCAGAGTCCGCATTGATGATTGCCGTGAGCCCGTTGGCACTGGTGGATATGGCCTTTATTGCCTGGCGTAATATTCGGCTGGTCAACCGCATTGCCGCGCTGTATGGCATTGAGCTGGGCTACTTTAGCCGTATTCGCCTGTTCCGTCTGGTCTTGCTTAATATTGCGTTTGCGGGTGCTTCAGAGCTGGTGCGCGAAGTGGGTATGGACTGGATGTCCCAGGATTTGGCCGCCAGGCTCTCCGCACGCGCTGCGCAGGGCATTGGGGCGGGGCTGTTAACTGCCCGTCTTGGGGTTAAAGCGATGGAGCTGTGCCGTCCACTGCCGTGGCTGGAGAATGACAAACCGCGTTTAGGCGATTTCCGCCGCGAGCTGGTAACTCAGCTCCGCGCCCGAGGTGCAGATAAAAACAGCGGATAATGTCTGGGCTGTCAACTTTTCCTGACAGCCCCCTTCCTGATCCGACCTGTATTGACGTATGATTTCATTATCAATATCAGTACAAGGCCTCCGCTATGCGTCTTGAAGTTTTTTGCCAGGACCGAATCGGTCTGGCGCGTGAACTGCTCGATCTCCTCGTCGCGCGCAATATCGATCTGCGTGGCATTGAAATTGCCTCTCTCGGACGAATTTACCTCAACTTTAGCGCGCTGGAATTTACCGCCTTCAGTAATCTGATGGCGGAAATTCGGCGTACGCCTGGCGTGACAGATGTGCGCACGGTGGCTTACATGCCCTCTGAACGTGAGCATCGCTCGCTGAGCGCACTGTTGGTTGCGATGCCAGAGCCGGTCTTCTCTATCGATCTAAAGGGCAAGGTTGAGCTGAGTAACCCGGCGGCACAAAACCTGTTTAATCTGGATGAGCAGAAAATCCGCAATCACAATGCCATTAACCTGATCACCGGATTTAACTTTCTGCGCTGGCTGGAGAGTGAGCGTGTTGAAGCCCAGGCACAGCATGTGGTGATTGAAGGACGTGATTTCCTGATGGAAGCTCGCCCCGTTTACCTCAGTGCCGATCAGGCCGAAGAGGGGCAACTGGTGGGCGCAATGGTGATGCTTAAATCCACCGCGCGCATGGGGCAGCAACTGCAAAAACTGATGGTCACGGACGAGTCCGAATTCGAGCATATCGTGGCGGTGGCACCGAAGATGCGTCAGGTGGTTGATCAGGCGCGCAAACTGGCGATGCACGACGCGCCATTACTCATCATCGGTGATACCGGCACCGGCAAAGATATGCTCGCCCGTGCCTGCCACCTGCGCAGCGCGCGCGGCAAAAAGCCCTTCCTCGCGCTTAATTGTGCTTCACTGCCCGATGATGTGGCGGAAAGCGAACTGTTCGGTCACGCTGCGGGCGCTTATCCCAATGCGCTGGAAGGTAAAAAAGGCTTCTTTGAACAGGCCAACGGCGGTTCAGTCTTGCTGGATGAGATTGGCGAGATGTCGCCGCGTATGCAGACCAAACTCTTGCGTTTCCTCAACGACGGTACTTTCCGCCGTGTGGGTGAAGAACATGAGGTGCACGTTGATGTGCGCGTGATTTGCGCCACGCAGAAAAACCTGATTGAGCTGGTGAAGAACGGGGAGTTCCGTGAAGACCTGTTTTACCGCCTCAACGTTCTGACGCTGAATCTCCCACCGCTACGGGAGCGTCCGCAGGACATCCTGCCGTTGACCGAACTGTTTGTGGCACGCTTCGCCGATGAACAGGGCATTCCACGTCCGCGTCTGTCGACCCAACTGACACCGTTCCTGACGCGCTATAACTGGCCGGGTAACGTGCGGCAGTTGAAAAATGCGCTCTATCGGGCGTTGACCCAGTTGGAAGGGTATGAGTTGCGCCCACAAGATATCGTGCTGCCGGAACAGTCGCTTGATATGCGCATGGATGACGGGGCGATTGAAGGCTCGCTGGATGAGATTACCAGCCGTTTTGAACGGTCGGTGCTGACACGTCTTTATCTCTCTTATCCCAGCACGCGAAAGCTGGCGAAACGTCTTGGTGTATCGCACACCGCGATTGCGAATAAATTGCGTGAGTATGGATTGAGCCAGAAACGCGGCGAAGGAGAAGGGGAGTAAACAAAGTGTGGATGGCCGATTGGCCATCCACAACGGCACTTATTTCAGTGCTGCCAGTGCGGCTTCGTAGTCTGGCTCTTCGGTGATTTCGTTCACCAGTTGGCTGTAAACCACTTTATCCTGCTCATCCAGTACCACGACTGCACGTGCAGTCAGGCCTTTCAGTGCGCCTTCGCTGATCGCGACACCGTAATCCTGTTTGAACTCTGCGCCACGCAGGGTAGACAGGGTCACAACATTCTCCAGGCCTTCTGCGCCACAGAAACGTGCCTGAGCAAACGGCAGGTCAGCAGAGATGCACAGCACAGCGGTGTTTGCCAGGTTTGCGGCTTCGGTGTTGAACTTACGCACAGAAGCGGCGCAAACGCCGGTATCAATGCTTGGGAAAATGTTCAGTACTTTACGCTTACCGGCAAACTGCGCCAGGCCAACGTCAGCGAGGTCTTTGGCAACCAGAGAGAAAGGTTTAGCCTGGGCACCCTGCTGTGGAAACTCACCGGCTACTGGGACAGGGTTACCCTGAAAATGTACGTTCTGAGACATGTTCTTTCCTTTTAATTGATGGAATAACTCTGCGTGCGAGTCATCAATGCAAATTCAGGTTCAGTTTATGACATATTTTTTAGGGGTTTACGAGCGCTATTCTTGCCTTTCTGCCATGCTAGAACCAATGCAACCGGACTGAGGGAGAGGGAGGATGTATCAGGTAAAATGTTATCCCGAAGTATGGCCACTGCATGTGCCGCTCAGGCTGGCCGGGCAACGCCGCAGCGATATCACGGTGATCGTGGTGGAACTGGAGAAGAACGGCATCAAAGTCACGGGAGAAGCCGCGCCACAGGCACGTTTCGCGGAGAGTGAAGAGAGCGTGCTGGCCCAAATTGGCAGCTTGTTACCCCAGTTACAGCAGGGGATTTCCCGCCAGGAGCTGCAAACGCAGCTGCCGGCAGGCGCTGCACGCAATGCGATTGATAGTGCGCTGTGGCAGTGGGAAAGGGCGCAAAGCAGTACCCCGGCGATGTCTGCGATGATGAACACCGCCCGGCGTATTCATATTGATACGCCAGAGGCGATGGCCAGCAGCGCCAGCGCGCTGTGGCAGCATGGTTTTGATCGTCTGCGTATCCGGCTGGATGAACATCTGATCAGCGAACGCCTGATTGCCATTCGGGCAGCGGTGCCCGAAGCGACGCTATTCGTCGATGCGATGGAAAGCTGGAGTGCAGATGGGCTAGCGACGCGTTGCCAGTTGCTGGCCGATCTCGAGGTGCAGGTTCTGATTCAGCCACTGCCGGTGGGAAAAGACGCCGCACTCAGCCATTTCATTCATCCCCTGCCGATTGCCGCCGATGCCAGCTGTCGCAGCCGGGAGCAACTTCCGGCACTGCAATCCTGTTATGACATGGTGGTGATCACGCTCGACAAGGCGGGTGGCTTGACGGAAGCCCTGGCACTGGCTGAGGCAGCACATCAACAGGGGTTAAAAGTGCTGGCGGGTTGCAGTCTGGGCACTTCACGTGCCATGCGCGCAGCATTGCCTTTGGCGCAGGTCGCGGATGAAATTGATTTGGATGGGGCCAGTTGGCTGGCGGCTGACTGTGAACCCGCGGTCACCGTGCGTGACGGGAAAGTGTACTTTTAACAAGGAATAGATCATGAAGAAAGGCTGGTGGGGCGTAGTGTTAAGCCTTCCCTTTACGGCTGTCGCGGCAGATGTTCCGGCAGGTGCTCAGCTGGCTGCCAATCAGGATATTGTGCGTCACCTTAAGGATGAGCCGGTTTCTCTCGACCCGATGAAAGCACAGGGGCTACCGGAGATTCAGGTGATTCGCGATCTGTTTGAAGGGCTGACCAATCAGGCCGCAGATGGCACGATTGTACCGGGCGTAGCGCAAAGCTGGCAGACGCAGGACAACAAAATTTGGCGCTTTACCCTGCGCAGCGATGCGCGCTGGTCTGATGGCATGCCACTGCGAGCACGTGATTTTGTCTACAGTTGGCAGCGGCTGGTTGACCCTGCGAATGCTTCACCGCTGGCCTGGTTTGCCGCACTGAGCGGGATTGAAAACGCAGCTGCGATCAGCAAAGGGCAACGTGCTCCTGATACCCTGGGGATCAAAGCGCTGGATGACACCCATTTACAAGTGACGCTGGAACGTGCCGTGCCGTGGTTTCCGAGCCTGGTGGCTAATGCAGCCCTGTTTCCGGTGCCCGCCAGCGAGATAACCCGGCTGGGTGAACACTGGACCGATCCGGCGAAGTTAGTGGGAAATGGTGCCTATACGCTGCAACAGCGTGTGATCAACGAAAAGCTGGTGTTGCAGCGTAATCCACAATACTGGGATAACAAGCAGACGGTTATCAACCAGGTGACATTCTTGCCGATTAACGAAGAGTCGGCTGCGACACAACGTTATCGTGCTGGCGATATCGACATTACCGAATCGTTCCCGAAAAACATGTATGCCATGTTGAGCAAAAGTCTGCCGGGGCAGGTTTATACACCCGCACAACTCGGTACCTATTACTACGCGTTTAATACGCAAAAAGGCCCCACTCAGGATGTGCGCGTGCGCAAGGCGCTGTCATGGAGTATTGATCGTCGGGTGATTGCCGAAAAAGTCCTGGGCACCGGGGAAAAGCCTGCCTGGCATTTTACGCCAGATGTGACCGCCGGGTTTAAGCCGCAGCCTTCATGGCTAGAGCAACACAGCCAGCAGGAGTTGAATGCGCAGGCGAAAGCGCTGTTGACCGCCGCGGGATATGGGCCAGATCACCCCTTGCAGCTTACCTTGTTGTACAACACGGCGGAAAACCATCAACGCATCGCGATTGCCGTGGCTTCAATGTGGAAGAAAAATCTCGGCGTGCAGGTAAAACTGCAAAACCAGGAGTGGAAAACCTACCTTGATAGCCGTAACAGCGGCAATTTTGATGTGATCCGCGCCTCCTGGATAGGTGATTACAATGAGCCTTCCACGTTCCTGAACCTGCTTACCAGCGGTAACAGCAGCAACATTCCACGTTTCAATAATGCCGCCTATGATGCCGTGCTTAAGCAGGCCAGCCTGGCGACCAGTGCCAGCGCCCGTGAACGAGACTATAACCAGGCCGAGCAAATCCTGGGTGATGAAGTACCGATTGCACCGTTATATCAATACACCAACGCGCGGCTCATTAAACCTTGGGTAAAAGGCTATCCGATCAATAATCCCGAAGATGTGGCCTACAGCCGGGAGCTGTGGATCGAGAAGCACTGATTTGCCGTTCGCTAACAACCTGTTTTAAGGCCTTGAAGGCGTCGTTGCATTGGCCCGGAGTGTTTCCATCTTCCGCATTTGTCACTTTTCCTCACAGGGCAAAGATTGCAAGTCGGAAGGGGATCGCTAAACTGTATCCTGTTGATTTAGATAGAGAGGCGATGTTTTGAACGTGATTGAAGGTAAAGCGCTACAGGTTTCTGATGCCATTATTTCCTGCCAGTTAGATGGCCAGGGTGGTCTGATTGCCATTGATGATAAAGACGTTATTCATTGTGAGCGCCCCTGCTGGCTTCACCTTAATTATACGCATCGGGGCAGTGCAGAATGGCTGCAATCGACCCCGCTGATCCCGGATGCGGTGCGTGATGCTCTGGCGGGCGACAGTGTGCGCCCACGCGTCACCCGCCTTGGCGATGGGTTCATGATTGTGCTGCGCAGTATCAATCACAACAGTGACTCTCGTCCCGATCAACTGGTGGCGATGCGGGTGTTCATTAACGACAAACTGATTGTGTCTACGCGTCGGCGCAAGGTCTATGCCGTCGATGAAGTGCTGACCGACCTGCAAAATGGTAATGGCCCGGTGGATGGCGGAGACTGGCTGGTGGATATCTGCGACAGCCTGACCGACCAGGCCAGCGAGTTTATTGAAGAGCTGCACGATAAAATTATCGAACTGGAAGATGCACTGGTCGATCAGCGCCTTCCGGCACGCGGTGAGCTGGCGCTGCTGCGCAAGCAGCTGATCGTTATGCGCCGCTATATGGCACCACAGCGCGATGTGTTCTCGCGCCTCGCCAGTGAAAAACTGCCGTGGATGGATGATATTAATCGTCGGCGTATGCAAGACATTGCGGATCGTCTTGGACGTGGGTTAGATGACATTGATGCCTGTGTGGCGCGCACCGCAGTATTAGCGGATGAACTCTCTTCACAGCTGCAAGAGGCGATGAACCGCCGAACGTATACCATGTCGCTGCTCGCGATGATTTTCCTGCCCACCACTTTCCTCACCGGGCTGTTCGGCGTCAACCTCGGCGGTATTCCCGGTGGATCGTGGCATTTGGGCTTCACCGTGTTCTGCTTCCTGCTGGTTGTCCTGGTGGTGGGGATGTCAGCCTGGTTAAAACGACGTAAGTGGTTATAAATGCAGAAGAGGCAACAAAACCTGATCTATATCAATATTCGCTAACGCTAACCGGGGCAAACTCTCTCTCGCAGGTGAATACAACGTCAGGCGATGGACGTTGTACTCCATATTGTCTCACTTAGTGTTCGAGTCTTTGCATAGCAGACGTCACTCATCACAGGCCAGCTCGTATCCGCTGGCCTTTTTTTTTGCCGCTTCGCCACTCCGGTTAATTGTGCTCTACGCTTTAATATCATCCCCTGTTAAGGAGAACGGTATGCAAGCCTTTATCATGAGCGAACCGATTCCTACTGACCCACCGCCCATTCCCGAGCCGCTGCCGCATCCCCAGCCGATCCCTCAACCCGATGGGCCCGAGCCGGAGCTGCCACCGATTCTTGTTCCTCCGCCGTATCGTTAAATCGCGCTTACTCACATGGCTTTTTAGGCCTTTCGGCGGCGCTCTGGTTTCACTGCGCATAAACTTACGTATAATGTGCGTTTATTCCGTTACCTGCGCCCGCCGTCAGGCAAGTCATCAGAGTTCCAGAGCGACCATGAATCACACTGATACCCGTAAAGAAACCCTTGAGTTCAACAAGCTAGCCAAGCGCCTGCGCCGCAACGTTGGCAATGCGATTACCGACTACAACATGATTGAAGAGGGTGATGTGGTCATGGCCTGCATGAGTGGCGGTAAAGACTCATTCGCCATGCTGGATATTTTACTCAGCTTGCAGAAAGTGGCCCCGATCCACTTTGAAGTGATTGCGGTTAACCTCGATCAGAAACAGCCTGGCTTCCCGGAGCATATCCTGCCGGACTATTTTGAAACCCTGAATATTCCTTACTACATCGTGGATAAAGACACCTATTCAGTAGTGAAAGAGAAGGTGCCAGAGGGGAAAACCACCTGTGGCCTGTGCTCGCGCCTGCGCCGTGGCACGCTTTACTCGTTTGCGGAGAAAATTGGTGCTACCAAAATCGCACTGGGCCACCACATGGATGACATGGTCGAAACGCTGTTTCTGAACATGTTCCACGGTGCACGCCTGAAGGGTATGCCACCTAAGTTGCGTTCAGATGATGGCCGTAACGTGGTCATTCGTCCGCTGACCTACTGCCGCGAAAAAGATTTGATCCGCTTTGCTGAAGAGAAAAACTTCCCGATCATCCCTTGTAACCTGTGTGGTTCGCAGGAAAACCTGCAACGCCAGGCGATTAAAGCGATGCTCACCGAGTGGGATAAAAAAGACGCCGGTCGCGTAGAAAGCGTGTTTAAGTCGCTGCAAAACGTCAGCCCGAGTCAGCTGGCGGATAAAAACCTGTTTGATTTTGAATCCCTGCCGTTGGATCGCAGCGGTGAAAGGGCAGAGTACGCGTTCAGCGAAGCCACTGTCTCTTCAACCAACATCGATAAAGCCCTGTATATCGACGTCGCGAATATTTAAAATTTAAGCGCACAGATAAACATCTGTGCGCTTAAAAAATCCTTGTACAATTCACCTCAATTTAATTTAAATCATCTAATAAATTAACGCCGGTTAAATTAATAACTATTTTTACAGATAATTTATTTCTTTCCCCGAATGAACATTTTCAATTGGCTGATTCACTGATTGCTTGCATGTCAAAAAAGCATAAAAATTAAATTCAGTGAGGTTGTATGTCATCAAATATTGTAATCACACATTCACCTTCTTTTTTATCCCAGGCTTCTTACCGCAATGATAAAGAAACAGACAAGCATAATAGCGCCGCCAGTTCCAATGATGGTGCTATTGATGAAAATGCCACAGGAAATACCAATCATTATTCTCTGCCTGTAGATAAATCTCATTCTGAAGCAAAAGAAAAAAATGAATATGGGAACCCGGGCTCAGGAACAAAATCATTCATGGCTCCTCTGCTAGACTTAGCCGGGAAGGTCAGCGGTTGGATACCTGATTTACCCAATGTATTACAAGGAGCGTCTGCATTTCCTGTACAAAAGAGGAGTGTGGTCTACAATACCCTGGCACAGAACGACCAGCAGATTCTTTTAAGTGCAGTCAGGCAACAATTATCCGCTACAAAAATCGACATCCACTTCCTCAATAGCTATATTGATATTCATGGAAGTTCACCGTTAAAGCCTTTCGCTACTCGTGGCGGGGAATATTTGACATTACTACGTAAGTGGTACACAACAGGAAATAATCCAGGTTATACTTCAGAAGATTACCCTTTACTCAGCGCATTTGATAAAAGTGTTTTTTTTAAAAGAAACAATCTTATAAGATATAATGATCAGCTGAAATTGACGCTACGCACTTTTGCATTTAAAAAAAGCAGTGGCGAAGAGATACGTTTTTCAGTAAAAATTTCTGGGAAAAGCCAGCAAGGGAGAAGTAAAACTTATTACGCCAGACCTTATAATATTCTGTCTGATTTTCATCATAATATTGACCCCAGAAGCTATGGGAATTACATACCTCGCAAAGCCTATCTTGTTAAGACTAACATCAATGATTTCTTTAATTATGATAGTGGTGAGATTAAAAAAAATATTGATGTCAATGAACAAGGGAAGGTAAAGGTATCGAGTTTACTTAATTATTATGGGATAACGACACCTGATAAATTCTCCCGGGATAGTGCAATTAAGTTAATTAAAGAATTGCGAGGTGAAAACTTACATGTTGTTACGTTGCCACCTGTAACTACAGTCGCAACGACAGTTGTACCCTTAGTGCAGAACTTAACGAGTTTTATCATCACCAGAAGGTCATACAGTAACTTAAATGGTGCTGATTATTCAGAAATCAAGAATCGGTTAGATGATGCATTTCAATTTGCCATAGATGATATAAAACTTGAAGGCTTGAAGAGCTCTAAAAGCACAAATAAAACATCTGAATGGGAAAGTAATTATCTACGAGAACTGAAATTAACAGATGGGATCAGTGCAAAGATCACTGTCACTGATAGCGATGGTGAAGAAAACGTTTATATCAAGCAACATCATGTTCAAAGTAAAAAAGGACAAACTTTGTCTGAGTATTTTTCTGATGTAAGCGATCTTATGGCTGATTATTTTACCAAGTCAATCCGTGACTATGATGGTGAAAATGAGGGGGCAATAGAGATCGAATCTATTGCGGTTGAAACTAACGTGCCATATTTTCAGAGAGATATTTCTTCATTAACCTCTTATGAGATTTTTGTTCTGGATATTCGTGATTCAGAAGATGGAAATGGATTGCTAAAATTTTCTTCGGATAATTTCAACAAAAAAATTCAAGAATATGTCGCAGAGGTAAAAAATCAGCTGGCAACTGGGAATTATAAGCTCAATGACTCAGTAGTATTAATGCAGTCTGTAAAAAGGTCGGTTGATTACCACCGGAAATTACCTGGATCACTGGCTGGGTATGACAAAGGGATCGCTGTTAAAACGTATGATGAGTCTCTTTTTTATCGTGCTGTTGTTAAAGAAGTGCTTAACGCATTTTACAAAACGGAAGCCTATGCGTTGGTACAGCAACAAAAGTTGCTAATGATTGCCCAGCCTACACAAGAAGAATTTCTCGGCAAAAAGCTCTGCCAGTATTTTGCAATTGATGAAGAAAGATGGCCATGGCTGATGTACGCCAGGGAAGAAATTCAATATAACCTTGGTGCAAGAAACGCTGGGGTTATTGCGGGCTCATTCAGAGGCAGCGATGGCGAGCAGCATCAGTCAATAGCAAGAGTTAACGTCAGTATACTGGATCTTTTTTATAATCAGGCGTTACGAGCGGAGATCGGTGGGGCGGATAACAAAAATGATGCTATCGACATATATGCAGCCCGGCTTTCTGACAAAATGCAGTTGAACAGGGAACAGAAAAAATCATTAAGAGATAATATGAAGGATTTCTTTGATGCTAATAACTTTTTTGTTATTCATGCAACTACGCAACTAAAAATGGGAGAGGCTCTTCTTGACTCCAAAAAATATTTCACTGAAGAAAATAATCAATACATTTCTTTAGCAACAAAAAAATTCCGTGCTATTGAGGCTGAAAAGTTAATAAAGAGTGCTGATGATTTCTATTCGCGACTTGAAAGTATAGCAAATGAAAGTGATTCAACTTATGAAAATTCACTCACACCTTCAGAGTTAATACTGCTGGAAAAAAACTGTCGTCAATTCAGGCATCATCTTGAAATGGCAAGAAACACCGACAGCTTTCTTGCTTTAAAGAGCAGCAGTGCTCAAGTGTTAAGCCAGATAAAAGAGATTGCTATGACGGTGGTCCGCAATTCTCCCACATTTATAGGACAAGCCATTGTACTGGCTGATGATGTAGTGGAGGGTGCTGATGCTGAAACTATAACCATGGACAGCTTGTTTATGGCGGGAGCAATGTTAGGAAAAATACGCCACCCGTTGGCCAGCACGCTGACAACCATAACACATGTAGGGACTAACAGTTGGGCAATTGAAAAGGCGCTGCACACCTATCAGCAGGCCATGAAAGAAAATCGATGGGATGATGCTAATCAGGCACTGATCATGCTGATGATGAGTGCCCATAGTATTAAGGAATCCGTGCCGGAATTGGGACGAAATTTAAAAGAGCATGTACGTGAGGTCAAAGACTATTTGACTCGTTCATTGGTTGAAAATCCAGCTTTAACGCACGAATTGCAGACGCTGAAAGAAGCAGATGATAATCATGAAGTTGATGGCAATGAACATCAGGTCTATGCTGATAATCCCGCTGAAGAGAGTCTGACTAATGATACACCAGCCATATCGAAATCAGCAGAAAGACATATTCGCTGGGATCTAGAAAATAATAACGAATTAAAACTAAGGCCAGCGAAAGCGATTGTTGGCGAGACTTTATGGAACCGAGACCTGTTAACGTCTGCCGGACGAGCCACAGCGATGGGCAACGGGCTGGAAACCATCTTCATGTTAAATGGTGAACCGACTCAGGCTGTGGGGGGGGCAACTGGCCCTGTTTTACGGTCTATTCATGAAATTCCTTTGCAACAACATCAATGGGAGTTAATGGAAAGTGAAAGCACGGCATCCTCTATCGCCACACGTTCAAATGAGGCACAACAGGTATTCCCTGATACGTTCAATGGCCTGCGTTCTGTTGATACCGAATCGCGAGCAGAAAATTCTGTAGGGTTTATGAAAAACCATTATTCGCAATTCGACAGTTTTGATGCGAAAAGGATTACGCCAGATGGGCAGGAGCATCAGACGAGAGTAGAAATCGGCATCCTTGATCACAAATACGTATTGCATCAGGAAGGGAGTTTTGAGGTTTTGGATTTCATCGAATCTCGTGATGGTACAACAACTTTTTTTCAGGATAATGGTGACAAAATTTCTATTCCGACGGTTGTGGATCCGCTGGTCAATTATAAACCAACTATAGATGCTGAAATTGTTGGCTCTAATTATGCGATGTTAGCTGTAGAAATTAAAAATAGTGTTAAAGGCCTGGTCAATAAACGCACGGTGAGTGGTTTTATTGCCGATCGTATTGGTGGTGGGCAAACTGTGGTTCTGGAGATAGATAAAGGGGTGCATTATCACGGTTTCGTATCTGAAGAAATGAAAATTAATCTTGCTAATCCTCATGAGAATCGACCGCAAACAAGTCTTATGTTGCAAATGAGCCGTGTTGATGCTTTAGCCGATCCTAAAAGAGCCTCTCCGGATTTTTATAAAAAAAATCAAGGCTATCGTGCCAGCGATATTGCTGAGCACGACTTTTTATTGAATATGTATTACGGTGCTAAACATGCCAATGAGGTGTATGCAGGTAATCCCGATCAGGTTGTCAGGGATAAGTCTTTGCTGGCAGTTGATAAAGAAAAATTCCCTGCGGAAATATTTGAAACCGACAACCCCTATTTTGTGACAAATACCACCCCGGAGGAAGCTGCTCTATTCAGCCCGGCCAATCAGCATTTTATATCAGATAAACTGGCAGAGAGTAGTATGCGATGGGGGGACATAAAGGAACTTTCTGATATTAATTTTGTTAATGATGCCTTGAAGAAAATTGAACTTCGTAATGATGAGGGAGTGTATGAAGCTATATCAAGCCAAACGCATAATTTAGATACTGATGCCGGACGTCTTACGCTCCATGAAAACGTAAACACACTACTTCAAAAAGCGAATTTAGTGATCGCTGAAGTATTATCAAAGAATGGTGATAAGAGCACAATGGTGGGTGTCACTGATAATATGGCACAGGAAGATATCAATCTGATGGCTAATGATATCGATGCTTTTGTCGCTCCGAATAGTAAGGTTATCAGTACAGATAAAAATGTTATTGTTTTACATGATGCCGGTAATTTTATTGGCGCGCTTGAAGGACGTTATCCAAATCCAAATGAACTACAACAGATAAAGGTGTTTTCTAACTATGCACTTAATGGTGTTTCTAATCAGCATATTTATAAGTCTCAGCGTAACGGCTATCCGTTCGTTTCTGTAACGCATTTACATGACGCCATCAAATCGCAGGTTGTAAATAGTAAACGCTTCTCGATTTCAGCCAGTAGCCAATTTCCCACTATTAAAGCTATTACTCAGGGCGAGGTTTTAAACGGGCTTTCTGAACCCATCGCCGAAGGAGAAAAAAAAGGCGCGAGTACATATGGAGAATACTATTACCTGGAGATCAGTCCGGGAGAGTATTTCAAAGCGCAATGGCATGAGGAAGTAAAAGGATTTCGTTTGCTACCCGAAAACAGTGAAAACTGGATCAAAGGTTCGCTTCCCTTAGTTCGCTGGCATAATGGTGAGTTTTTCTTTAGTAATCAATCGGAAACATTTTTATCAAAATTTAATGTGGCCGCAGACAGTGAACAGGCAGTTAATCGGTATTCGGTTGAAATTGATGATGAAAATAGCTTAACCCGTAAGGGAAGCACGCCTGGCCTGTATCAGGATTCGGTCGGTAATGAATACCTTGAGATTGCCGAAAAAAAATATGTTCCTACGCGGTTACAAGATGATGGACAAAGGGTTATCTATTCTGAGGCCAACAGATATGATTTTCGCACAGTAATGCTTTTCCATGGGGAATGGCTGGTTGTTGATAAGTATTTTGGCATCGGAGGATCTGTCCCCAAAACCAAAGACCTTCTGGAACAGTTGAAAAAAATGCCGGGTCTGGAATTTTCTAGTGATATGGAACGCACTCGGTATTTAAACGAAGAGAAGAAAAGAGAAAAGAGTGTGACGAAGTTGATGGATTTCTGGAAGAAATTCGTTAACACACCGGGGCAAATTACTGAAGCTCAGCGAACGCATCACAGCAATAAGGTCAGAGAAATCTTAGGAAATAATGCGCTACCAGAAGAGAACCGGACGCAGAGGGTGTTAACGGAAAGCTACTGGAGAGAAGTCGCTGGAGGCGGTAATGCACCGGTTGACTGGAATAATTATTACGGTAGCACTAATGAGCGATCGCTTCAGGACATTTATACGCATGAAGGGGCGGCCATTCTGGAACGTCTGGATAATGCAGCGGGACAAAATAATGAAGCTTCTGGATTAAAAATTTACCGGTCTATGCCCCAGGCTGAAAGCGAACGTCTTGCAGACTGGTCTGAAAATAAAAAAAATATATTAGAAGATGCAATAAGGAATAATGTTGCCCCAGAAGAGATCGCGCGTTTAATCCGCGAAGGCAATGTCATTCCTGTTGAACATCACTTAGGCGATCGGAATCAGGCGCTGAGTTATAACGGCGAAGTTTTTGAGTTTACGCTAAAACCTGGCGCTGAAAAGGTGCTGTTTAGCCCTGAAGTCATTGCTTTCTATCAGGGAGAAATGGGGAAAAAAGGAGCATTTAACAACCCCGCGAAGCTGGCAGATTTGCTGGTGCATTACCAAAATGGTATTGATGCCAGTAAAAAATTCACATCCGCATCAAAAAATGAGGG
Organism: Pantoea sp. A4; assembly: GCF_000295955.2. Taxonomy (GTDB): domain Bacteria; phylum Pseudomonadota; class Gammaproteobacteria; order Enterobacterales; family Enterobacteriaceae; genus Pantoea; species Pantoea multigeneris. The sequence goes on along the minus strand of NZ_ALXE01000019.1, from coordinate 26,329 downwards.
GGCAAGAGGCGGGTTTATTGGTGTGAAACCAGAGTCTCAAGGAGATTTCAGTTTCTCTTTAGGGAAAAACCAGGCCAGCCAGCTGCTTTTCCAGCTGTTCGTCGCTGAAATAAAACACATTGGTAGCGCCAATAAAAAAGTGTTCAAGGCTATTTCCGCAAGCTGATAGGTAATAACTCAATAGCCTGTGGCTCGTCAGTCGCAGGCTATCTAAAGCAGATGAGAGTAGTCCGAGATGACGAATCGGATACACCATGTTGGATATCAGGACTAATCTGCTTGTAAAGCGCGAAAGAAAATTTTGTAAAAAGCTGTGTCACCCCTCGACCCGTTAATCCTGCTGACATATTCTGATCCGGCCCTTAACCCTTTATCCCCGGAGTTTGACGCATGAAAGCAGCCCACCTCTTGTTGGCCGCAGGCACTTTGCTGCTGGCCGCCTGTAGCAGTGAACCACAGCAGCAGGCTACCGCAGCCCACGTTCAGCCTCATGTCGTTATGGCCTCGATGGCGGAGTCGACGTGTGCCTCTGCGGGTGGCGTGTTGGCTTTCTCCCGTCAACTGGATGGCAGCCGGGTAGGGATGTGTCAGCTGGCTAATGGCCGTCGTTGTGACGAACAAGCGTTATTGGGCGGTAGCTGCGCACGTTGAGTTTCAGGCAGGCCGTCACTCGGCCCGCCAGACATTCAGGCGAGAACCTGATTGGTGCAGGCCTCACCCTGTGCCACCTGCTGTAAGTTGTCCAGCGTGGTATGAGAAATCGCGCTCAGCGCCTCTTCGGTCAGAAATGCCTGATGACCGGTAAACAGCACGTTGTGACAGGCAGATAAGCGGCGGAAAATATCGTCCTGAATCACGTCATTGGATTTGTCCTCAAAGAACAGATCGCGCTCGTTCTCATACACATCCAGCCCCAGTGAGCCTATTTTTTGCTGTTTGAGTGCGTCAATGGCGGCCTGTGAATCAATCAGCCCGCCACGGCTGGTATTAATGATCATCACGCCGTCGCGCATTTTTGCGAAGGCTGCCGCATTTAACAGATGGTAATTTTCTGGCGTGAGCGGGCAGTGCAGACTGATCACCTGAGATTCTGCAAACAGCGTATCCAGACTCACGTACTCAACGCCGAGTGCCAGCGCATCCGGATTTTGCCACGGATCGACCGCCAGCAGGCGCATGCCAAAGCCTTTCAGAATACGTAGCGTGGCGACCCCGATCTTTCCGGTGCCTATCACGCCCGCCGTTTTGCCATACATATTGAAGCCCGTCAGCCCTTCGAGCGAAAAGTTTGCATCACGGGTGCGCAGCCAGGCGCGATGAATGCGGCGATTCAGTGCCATCATCATGGCGATGGCATGTTCAGCGACGGCTTCCGGTGAGTAGGCAGGCACACGCACCACCTGAATACCCGCTTGTTGTGCTGCGGCCAAATCCACATTGTTAAAGCCCGCGCAGCGCAATGCGATGGTTTTGACGCCCAAAGCGGCCAGTTCGTGAATCACGCTGGCGCTGCAATCATCGTTAACAAAGATGCAGACGGCATCACAGCCGGCGGCATTTTTCGCGGTGGTGCTGGTGAGCAAAAAATCAAAAAAGTGCAGATCAAAACCGAAGTGGCGGTTCTCTTGCTCAAGGAATTTCTGGTCATAATGACGGGTACTGTAGACGGCAACTTTCATCATCTGGCTCCAAAAAAGGGAATGCTTACCACAGGATACGCTTTTATTCCCCTTTTTGCCGCCTGACAAGCTAACCTTCAATCAGCGGACAAACCGTGTCATCATTATCGTCAGGAATTTGTTAAGAACAGGATTATCGTGCTGATTTCTCGCCGTTTACGTCGCCCGCTTGCTGTGGTGATGGCTTTAATAGTGCTCGTGCTGGGGCTGCTCCTGACCGTAAGCCAGTGGCTGCCCCGGCTGGCTGGCTTTTGGCTGCCTGCGGATACGCGCATTGAACTGGAGAAAGGCATTGGTTTTCACCAGCATCAACTGGTACTGCAACAGATTCGATACCTTGCGGATGACTGTGCCATCGCGACATTATCCAACGCCCGGCTGGGCTGGAAGCAGGGGCGCTGGCAATTACAGGCAGATAAACTGACGCTAAATAGCCTGTGCTGGCAAAACCTCTCCTCATCGCCTGGCGACCAGGCACCCCGCACGCTGCAACAGTGGCAGGCGTTGTTGCCGGGGGCTGATATTCATCTGGCAACCATTGAAGTGCTGCCATGGCAACAGTACGCGGGACAGCTGGATATGCAGCTGGATGCACAGCAGCAGGTGGTGCATTTTCGGGGTGATAACCTCCAGCTTGACGCCAGTCTCGCCGGGCAACAGCTGCACATTTCCCATCTGCAGGTGCAGGACAGCCATCTGCCACAACCCGTGACGCTGGAAGGGAACGTTGAGTTACCGCCACTGGCTGACGGTGCCCCGCTCAGCGGTGCGGTGAACGCGTCACTGTCATTAACTGACTGGCCGCAGCCACTGAATCTCGCTTTGCAGTGGCAGCAACAGCAGGGCACTTTAGAGGTCACTACGGCCAGCCAAACCGCGCCCTTGCTGCATCTGCCGTGGCACCTTGATCAACAACAGATCGTGATTGAAAACGGGCAATATCAGTGGCCACTCAGTAGCCAGCCGCTCTCTGGTTTCCTGACGTTGCGGCTCGACAACTGGCGTGCCGGACTGGATGCCACCACCCTTACCGGACGTCTGAATGTGTTAACCCAGGGGCGGGGCGGGAAAGGCAATGCAGTGTTAAATATTGGGCCGGGTAAACTCAGCCTGACCGAGAGTCAGCTGCCGCTGCAACTCACGGGGGAAAGTAAACTGTCTGAGTTGCAGCTCTATGCCACGCTGCATGGCGTACTGAGCGGAGCCGTAATGGACCCGCAGCTAGCCTTCCAACCAGGGAGTTTGCTGCGTTTACGCGGACGTGTATTAGACAGTTTTGATGTCCAGGAGGCGCGCTGGCCGCTGGCTGGCGTTCGTCTTTCGTCACAAGGTATCAACGGGCGGCTCCAGGCGATTGTACGGGCCAATAATCCATTGGCCGGTCCGTTACAGCTTCATCTGGACGGGGGGGCCAGCAATTTCTGGCCGGACAGCGGTGAATGGCGCTGGCGTTACTGGGGAAGCGGTGAACTGCGCCCGGTCAATGCGCGCTGGCAGGTGCAGGGTAACGGTGGCTGGCAGCAGACGCTGATCCATTTTGACCAGATGGAAGCGCGTTTTAACCAATTTAAATACGGTATTGCCCAGGTCGATCGGCCTTTGCTGAAGCTTACCGCGCCCGTCAACTGGCAGCGTGACCCCGGGCAACCGGCCTTTAGCGGTTCCTTCAGCCTGAGTGCCAGAGGCACAACCTTCGATTTTGGTGGCCGATTACCGCCAGGGGCGATGACTTTTGATGCCAAAGGGCGCGATCCTGGGGCTTTCATCTGGCGCGGGGCGATGCAGGCCGGGGAGATTGGCCCGCTGCGCGTGCATGGCCGTTGGGATGGTTCACGGCTACGCGGTGAAGCCTGGTGGCCAACCCAGTCGTTGAAGGTGTTCCAGACGCTGCTGAATCCCGATCTCAAACTTCAAATCACCGGTGGCGATCTTCAGGCGCAAGTGGCCTTTTCTGCGGCCAGCGATCAGGGGTTCCGCGCCGGGGGACACTGGCTGGTGAAGAAGGGGAGCTTGCTGCTGCCGGACAGCGAAATCAACGGACTGGATTTTTCACTGCCATTCCGGCTGGAAAACCAGCGCTGGCAGTTGGGGATCAAAAATCCGGTGGCGCTGCGTATTGGCGAATACCGGAACCAGTTTACTGCCCATGACATTCGCGCCGATTTGATGGGCTTCTGGCCGTGGAGTGAATCTCATCCTCTCTCGCTCCAGGATGTCAGCATGCGCATGTTGGATGGCGAGATCACCCTGGCACAATTGCGTCTGCCGCAGCATCAGGCGGCCACAGTGAAACTCAACCAGATCAGCATGAGCCACCTGGTTACCGCGCTGAAACCCAAACAGCTAGCGATGTCGGGACGGATTGACGGTGAGCTGCCGCTGTGGCTGGAAAATAGCCAGTGGCTGGTACAGCAAGGCTGGATTGCCAACAGCGGCCCGTTAACGCTGCGTCTGGATAAAGACATGGCAGATGCGCTGACGCGTAGCAACTTTGCGGCGGGTGCGGCGCTGGACTGGCTGCGTTATATGGAGATCCATCAGGCGCGTACGCGTCTCGATCTGACCCGTAACGGTGATATGACATTACAGGCCCAGGTCCAGGGCACCAGCCGTTTCAGTAACCGTAATCAACTGGTTAATCTTAACTATCGCCAACAGGAAAATCTGTTCCAGCTATGGCAGAGCCTGCGTTTCGGCGATAATGTGCAATCCCGCGTGGCGCAACAAGCTACGCTGCCTGAGCAAAAGGACGCAAAATGAGCCCAAGGGCACTCTGGCTACTGGCCGCCTTCCTGCCACTTTCCGGCTGTACGCCGCGTATCGAAGTGGCAGCCCCGAAAGATCCCATCACCATCAATATGAATGTGAAAATCGAGCACGATATAAATATCAAAGCGGATAAAGACGTGGAGTCGTTACTGAAAGATCAGAGCGGGCAAAACAAATAAAAAAAAAGCCGGGCGCGAGGCCCGGCAAAAACGGATAACAAACTTTTCGCTTAAGCGGTAACGATCTGTGCAATCACTTCTTTAGCATCGGTCGCGGCTTTGGTCGCGACTTCTGGGCCATACGCCATGCCTTCTGCGAACACGAAGTTCACATCAGTGATACCGATAAAGCCGAGGAACAGCTTCAGGTAAGGGGTCAGCAGGTCAGATGGGGTGTCTTTGTGGATGCCGCCACGGCTGCTCAGAACCACAGCGCGCTTACCGGTGATCAGACCCACTGGGCCGTTTTCGGTGTAGCTGAAGGTGACGCCAGCGCGAGCAATCAGGTCGAAGTAGGTTTTCAACTGAGTAGGGATGTTGAAGTTGTACATCGGTGCAGTCAACACGATCACGTCATGCGCTTTCAGCTCAGCAATCAGTTCGTCAGACAGCGCCAGCGCTTCCTGCTGACGTGGGCTAAGAGGGGCTTCGGAAGGACGCAGTGCGCCAACCAGTTCACCATCCAGCACCGGAATTGGGTTAGTGGCCAGGTCACGTACGGTAACGTCGTCACCATTGGCTTTCGCCTGCTCAACATAAAAATCAGCCAGTTGGCCAGACTGTGAATAACCGGCGAGGATGCTGGATTTCAGAACTAATACTTTGCTCATTGTCGTTTCCTGTACGTTACGCGGAAGGCTTTCCGCTCAATGCTTTACACTGTACGGACATCTTTCGTCAGCATAAAGCGCAATATTTCGAGACCTATGTTCGAATTTATTGAATAACCGCAGCCGGGGCTTAACCGGGGGTGCGGAAAAATATGCTAGGATAGCCGCAGTTAACAGTTGATTCAGCGTTGCGCCGGGCGCAGCGCCGCTCCGAGAAGGTATTCCACCATTATGTCATCGCCGGTATCAACCCCATTTTCCCCGCTCTGGACCCGACTTGATGCGCTGATGTTGCGCGATCGCCAACAGCTGGTTCGCCGTCTGAAAGGGGCGGAAAAAACCAAAGGCGCTGCGGCGCAGCAGAAGATCGCTGAAGAACTGACGGCGCACATCGTTCAGGCAGAGCAGCGTGTTGCGCTACGCCAGGCGGCAACGCCGACGATTCGCTTCCCGGAAAACCTGCCGGTCAGCCAGAAACAGCAAGCCATTGCCGACGCGATCCGCGACCATCAGGTGGTGATTGTGGCCGGTGAAACCGGCTCCGGGAAAACCACGCAGCTACCGAAAATCTGTCTGGCCTTAGGGCGCGGGGTGAAAGGCTTGATTGGCCACACTCAGCCGCGTCGTCTGGCCGCGCGTACCGTCGCAAACCGTATTGCAGAAGAGTTGGAAACCTCCCTCGGCGGGTGTATCGGTTACAAGGTCCGTTTTAACGATCAGGTCAGTGAAACCACACAGGTGAAGCTGATGACGGACGGGATTCTGCTGGCGGAGATCCAGCAAGACCGGTTGCTGCTGCAATATGACACCATCATCATCGATGAAGCGCACGAACGTAGCCTGAACATTGATTTCTTGCTGGGCTATCTGCGTGAACTGCTGCCGCGTCGTCCAGATTTAAAAGTGATCATCACCTCGGCCACCATCGATCCGCAACGTTTTTCCCGTCACTTCCACAATGCGCCCGTGATTGAAGTGTCCGGCCGCACCTACCCGGTAGAAGTGCGTTATCGCCCGGTCGTGGAAGACGCAGAGGATACCGATCGCGATCAGCTCCAGGCCATTTTCGATGCGGTGGATGAACTGGGGCAGGAGAGTCGTGGCGACATTCTGATCTTTATGAGCGGCGAGCGTGAAATCCGTGATACCGCCGATGCGCTAATGAAGCGCGATCTGCCGCATACCGAAGTGCTGCCGCTGTATGCACGTTTGTCCAATGCCGAGCAAAACCGCGTGTTCCAAAGTCACAGCGGTCGTCGCATTGTGCTGGCGACTAACGTGGCGGAAACCTCATTGACGGTGCCAGGCATCAAATATGTTATCGATCCCGGTACCGCACGTATCAGCCGCTACAGCTACCGCACCAAGGTGCAGCGCTTGCCGATTGAGCCAGTATCACAGGCCTCGGCGAATCAGCGTAAAGGGCGCTGCGGACGTGTTTCTGAGGGGATCTGTATTCGTCTCTACAGCGAAGATGATTTCCTGAGTCGCCCGGAGTTCACCGATCCCGAAATTCTGCGCACCAACCTCGCCTCGGTCATTTTGCAAATGACGGCGTTAGGGTTGGGGGATATCGCTGCATTCCCGTTTGTTGAAGCGCCGGATAAACGCAATATTCAGGACGGCGTGCGGTTGCTGGAGGAGCTGGGTGCGATCACCCTCAACGAGGTCGGGCATTACAAACTGACCGCTTCGGGCCGCCAGTTGGCGCAGCTTCCGGTCGATCCGCGTCTGGCCAAAATGGTACTGGAAGCGCAGAAGTTTGGCTGCGTGCGCGAAATGATGATCATCACCGCAGCCCTCTCCATTCAGGACCCGCGTGAAAGGCCGGTGGAGAAACAGCAGGCCGCAGATGAAAAGCACCGTCGTTTTGCGGATAAAGAGTCGGACTTCCTGGCTTACGTCAACCTGTGGAATTATCTGCAAGAGCAGCAGAAAGCCCTGTCGGGCAACCTGTTCCGCCGCCAGTGTAAAACCGAGTTTTTGAACTATCTGCGCGTGCGCGAATGGCAGGATATCTATACCCAGCTGCGCCAGGTGGTGCGTGAACTGGGCATGCCTGTGAACAACGAGCCGGCACCGTTCCGTGAACTGCACTGCGCACTTCTCACCGGCTTGCTGTCGCACATCGGTATGAAGGATGCGGAAAAGCAGGAGTTTAGCGGTGCGCGTAACGCTCGCTTCTCTATCTTCCCTGGCTCCTCGTTATTTAAAAAGCCACCAAAATGGACGATGGTCGCGGAGCTGGTTGAAACCAGCCGCCTGTGGGGGCGCACTGCGGCACGTATCGATCCCGAGTGGATTGAACCGCTGGCTCAACATCTCCTGAAACGCAGCTACAGCGAACCTCACTGGGAGAAGGCGCAGGGCGCAGTGATGGCGATGGAAAAAGTCACCCTGTATGGCTTACCGATTGTGGCTGCCCGTAAGGTCAACTACAGCCAGATCGATCCGGCCCTCAGCCGTGAGTTGTTTATTCGCCATGCGTTGGTGGAAGGTGACTGGCAGACGCGCCATGCCTTTTTCCGGGCCAACCTCAAGTTGCGCAGCGAGATTGAAGACCTCGAACATAAATCACGTCGCCGCGATATTCTGGTGGATGATGAAACCCTGTTCGCCTTCTATGACCAGCGCGTTGGCACTGAGGTGGTGTCTGCCCGCCACTTCGACAGCTGGTGGAAACAGGCCAGTCGTGACAATGCCGATCTGCTGAACTTTGATAAACAGATGCTGATCAAGGAGGGGGCGGCAGGCGTTAGTCAACTCGACTACCCGAACTTCTGGCATCAGGGCAATTTAAAGCTCAAGTTAAGCTATCAGTTTGAGCCGGGCGCAGATGCCGATGGAGTGACGGTACATATTCCACTGCCGTTACTGAATCAGGTGGAAGAGACAGGTTTTGAGTGGCAGATCCCCGGCGTGCGGCGTGAGTTAATCATCGCATTAATCAAATCACTGCCAAAACCGCTGCGCCGCAACCTGGTGCCAGCACCTAACTACGCGGAGGCTTTCCTTGGTCGGGTAACAGTGGGGGAGTTACCGCTGCTGGATGCGCTGGCGCGGGAGTTTCGTCGCATGACCGGCGTTACGCTGGAACGCGAGAACTGGCAGTGGGATCAGGTGCCCGATCACCTGAAAATGACCTTCCGCGTAGTGGATGAAAACCAGCGTAAACTGCGTGAGGGTAAAGACCTCACCGAGCTGAAAGCGGCGCTGAAACAGAAGGTGCAAGAGACGCTGTCGCAGGTGGCGGACGACGGCCTTGAGCAGAGTGGGCTGCATATCTGGAGTTTTGGCGATTTACCGCAAAGCTACGAGCAGAAACGCGGTGGCTACAAGGTGAAAGCCTGGCCTGCACTGGTCGATGACAATGACAGCGTGGCGATTCGCCTGTTTGACAGCGAGCTGGAGCAGCAAAAGATGATGTGGCGCGGCCAGCGCCGCCTGCTGCTGTTGAATATTCCTTCTCCGGTGAAATACCTGCATGAGAAGCTGCCGAACAAGGCGAAGCTTGGCCTCTACTTCAACCCGTACGGCAAGGTATTGGATCTGATTGATGACTGTATTGCCTGCGGGATTGATAAGCTGATGGCGGAAGCCGGTGGCCCGGCCTGGCAGCAGGAGAACTTCGAGCAGTTGCGCGATAAAGTGCGTGCCGAGCTGAATGATACCGTGGTGGAGATCGCCAAACAGGTCGAGCAGATCCTGACGGCGGTGTTTAACATCAATAAGCGCCTGAAGGGGCGTGTGGATATGACGCTGGCGCTGGCATTATCTGATATTAAAAACCAGATGAGCGGCCTGGTGTATCGCGGTTTCGTCACCGGCAACGGCTGGTCGCATCTGGCGGATGTCTTGCGTTACCTGAACGGGATTGAACGCCGTTTAGAGAAACTGCCGATCGATCCACACAGCGATCGTGCGCGCATGTTAAAAGTGCAGGCGGTAGAGCAGGCGTGGCAAACATGGCGTAATAAGCTGCCTCCGCAGCGGCTGGATGACGCCGAAGTGCAGGCGATCCGCTGGATGCTGGAAGAGTTGCGCATTAGCTACTTTGCCCAGCAGTTGGGTACGCCATATCCGATTTCAGATAAGCGTATTGTGCAGGCGATGGAGCAGGTTGGGGGTTAATCATCATCGTATTATGGTCCCGAGATATTCTTTTTCCCGGGACCATTAATAATTGATGTGAAATTTATGATTTAAGGTAATTTTTATCAACATCAAAGACTTTCAAAATATCTCTGTTCAGTTTTGCATAAGATTTTTGCAGTATGTTATTTTTCTCTCGTGGCGCTTTGGGTTCTAACATTTTAAAAAATCGCTTTTGTTCATCTTGTCCTGTATGGCGGGAACTTAATAAATGTCTGTTGACGTATACACCTTCTGAGAATTCAGGCGCTGATGCTGTGGTAAGATAATTTAAATAGCGATTTTCTAACTCAAGATCGACTGCTAATTTCTCTTGTGTTGACGTTGTCTTTTCTAAATGGATGGTCGTTAAAGCTTCACCACCCAAAATATTTTGCGTTGTTTTAAAGGTGTACTCTTCATCAAAACAGTTTAGAAATGGATGAAGATGACTGCTTAAAGTGAACTCCTGCGCAAGCTTGATTCTGGCATTACAATTAGAGCAAGATGGAATGTGATTGTAAAACGACATTGACAGGTAAGGATAGCAAACTTCTGAATAGAAATGGTCAAGTTCAAACAGAGCCTGATCTCGTCCTTTTTTATTTTTGAAAATGATAGCAGGTGTTGAATTGCAATAAACACAGGTTGCCTTTTTGAAAAACAGGCATTTGTATATCTCGGTGAAGGTTTTTGAATTTCTATAGTTCCCATATTTGAATACTTCATCAATGAGTCTTTTTCCAAATTCAGTGCTTTTCCTCTTATCGTCATCTAAAGAGTAAAAGTATTCGTCACCAATGATTCCTCTAATCGTCGAGATCTCTTTTTCCATCATTTCGGGTTTAAGCTTGACGATTTCTTCAAGTTTTCCCGGGCTCGTTAGATATTCAAGGAATTCTATATGAGTATCATCAGGTTGAACCTGTTTTAGTGGTTGGGTATTACGGTGTTTTTTTATTTCATTTAAAAGATCTTCGGCTCGCATTGATATTGACCGAGCTAATGTTTTCCCCTTATCCATATACAACCATAAGGTCTGTTCGCAACCATCGAGAACGCCTTGTACATCAGGATTGTGCATGCGAATATGTTCTTTGATGTTTATCATGCTTCACCATCCTGGAAAATATCATGCATTTTTTTTAACTTTTCTTTTATGTGATATAAGATTATTTCATCGCCAATGATATCAAGGGCTTGATGAAGGATACTTATATCTTGTTCTGATACTTCATCAGCATCAATGAGGGTTAATATTTTACTTATGTATGTTCGTGCAATACTTCCCATGCTCTGATAGCCAATGCCAAAAACTTTAGCATAAAGATCATAAAGATTAGCACCAAAGGTATTGGGCACTTGTGGAGTGTTTTCAGTATTATGGCCCATAATGCTGATGCATTGTTTTGGAATATCAGATAATAGCAGCGGTGAATGGGTCGTAAGAATAATTTGTATTTTATTTTCTGTTAAATAGGGAAGCGTTTCGATAAGTTTTCCAAGGAACTGAACCTGCCATTGCGGGTGAAGATACAGGTCCGGTTCATCAATACACAGCAATGTTCCGTCAATCTTCTGCTCGATCTCCTGATCGATACTTGCCCAGATAGCACTGTAAAGATCAAGATAGGCTTTTTCCCCCGAACTTTGGCCTACCCAACGTGTATAACATCCCGTGCAACGATTGAATAGCCCGGTCATGATTAACAGAGTATTTGAATTTTGCCCGTTCAGAGGCATGAAGAAAACAGTTTTCGCAGCTTTAGCGGAAACATCCATTTCAATATCGGCATAAGAGATTAAAGCTGAAATATTAAGCAGGAAATGAATGGTGCTCGTGAGAGAGTAGTTATTAGAGTATGGATTGTCAGGCTGTAGGTCATCTGCGTGTCGGGCGATAATCTTTAAAATGGAATCACTATCTTCCCATGTTTCTTCACGAAGTGAATCAATGACTTTCCAAAAAAAAGGCGATTCTTTATCTAAGTGTGCCATGAAATCTTCAATGAAAAGATGCTTCATTAGAAAATTGATAACAAAAGCCTGTTTGTCCGCACGATGATTAGATCTTTCATTCTGAATGATATCAATGAATTTAAGTAAGATATCTTCTATTTGATAACCGCTTTGTTTTCCGTAACTATTTGTTTTTGTTTGCTTTACCCTTTCCCTTAATTTGATTCCGGGAAAAGCTGAGATTTTAAATTCAATCCCAACGGGTGGTGTCAGCTTTAAATCCTGGAAAGCATCAGACTTGATGAACCTGATCTGCTTTTCAATATCACTTTCAAATTCTTTTCCCCTTCTGACAAAGTTAAGCTTAGCATCATTTTTATTATTGACGGAGAGGTCGTGCACAGTCTCTGGCAAAGCCAGCAAATTTCCATCGAAGACATTCGAGTAGAATATCACTCTGCATTTATCTGTCTCGGAATGCAGAGGATCAATATTAATAAATTCAGGGATGGAAAGTTCGTATGCTAAATTGGTAGATAAAAACAATTCCCCATCCGATTCATAGATAACAAACCAATGATTACTGAGTGATGTCGGATCTTTCAAGCAACGACAGATAAGTTCTAAAGCGGTTGTTTTTCCCGAGCCATTAATCCCAACCAACGCACTAATATTACTGATCTTATCACCATATAATTTGCTGGTGATATTCGGTTTGGTAGTGGCAGTAATCTGATACCCATCAAAGTTGAATTCATAGTCGCTACTCAGGTTCAACCCGAAGTTTATTAAGTTCTTGTAACGCTCAGTCCATATATAACAAATCTGCATTTCCCTGCCCTGTGTGTCAGCACCCCGTGGACTCTCCATCGCCCGATCTTCAGGCAGCTATGAGAAAACCACGGGTATGTAAAGAATGAGTAAGACTGATGATAGTAAGCAATTTCCTGGCGTAACGCTACGCCGGGCGGGAAGGGAAAAATACAGGCCAGCAAACGTTCACAGAGAGGGAGCAAGCAGGGAAGTCAGGCAAGTGGATAACGTAGAACATGCGCCACTAAAAGGAGGTTGCCGCAGACGCGACAACCCCATTGTGATTAGTGACGGCGGCGACGCCACCACCAGAACAGCGCGATAAGCACCACCACTGCGCCCGCGGCCATACCGCCACGTGCTAACAGCAGCAGCGGGGAAGCTGCTCCACCGTTGCGCAGGGTTTTCACTCGATCGGCGGTAATCTGCACCTGACTGTGGCCAATATCTTTCATCACATAGTTAGTGATGTCCGCGATTTGGCTATCGTCCAGCGATCCAGCAAAGCCGATCATGCCCTGGCCTTTCTCTGGCCATACGCCCTGCAAAATCGCCATCGCGACGTTGTCGGCGGTGGGTTTCTCCAGTACCGGATGACCTTTCAGCGGTGGTAAACCGTTCAACCCGCTGCCTTGCAGGTTATGGCAGGCGGCGCAGTTGCTGTTATACAACTTCTCACCGCTGCTCATCCCATTAAAGGCCGCTGGGGTATCATCCCCGCTGACGGGCGTTAGCTTGTTTGCCGAAGCCGAAGCCGAAGCCGAAGCCGAAGCCGAAGCCGAAGCCGAAGCCGAAGCTGAAGCCACTTGTGCTTCCGGCAACAGATAGCTGGCGATGGCTGCACGATCTTCCTCCGTCATGCGCGAGAAGCTCTTATCAATCGCTTCCAGCATCGGGCCGCCTGCGGTCGCGCCATTATCTGCGTGTCCAGTGGCAAGGTATTCAGCCAGCGACTGCTGCGTCCAGCGTTGGTTCTGTTGCAGCGTTGCAGCGGTAATATCCGGCGCAAACCAGGTGCCGAGTGAAGCTCCCTGGAGATTTTTGTCAGCCTGCTCTGCCATCAGGAAGTTACGCGGCGTATGGCAGGTACTACAATGGGTCAGACCTTCAACCAGATACGCCCCACGATTCCACTCAGCAGACTTGTTGGTATCCGGGGTGAACGGCTGATTATCTAAGAACAGCAGGTTCCAGGCCGCCATGCTAAACCGCAGGTTGAACGGGAACGGCAGCTCCGTCGCTTGCGGCCTGGTATCTACCGCTTTTACGCCGTGCATAAAGTACGCGTAGAGATCCGCCACATCGGCATCGCTTAACTTCGCGTAAGCGGTGTAGGGCATCGCAGGATAGAGCTGCGCACCATCGCCACGTTTACCTTCTCGCAGGGCGGCAGCGAATTGCGCCTCGCTGTAATTGCCGATACCGGCCACTTTTGACGGCGTGATATTGGTACTGTAAATGGTGCCGATCGGGCTGGTGATGGCATGTCCGCCGCTAAAGGCCGCTTTGCCCTCGTCGCTGTGACAGGCTCCGCAGTCTCCGGCAATCGCCAGATACTCACCACGCTTGATCTGCGCCGCCTGGTCGTCTGCTTGGGCAGGCAGGGCAGCGGCCAACATCAGCGCCAATGTGGTGCAGGTCAACAGAGGTTTCAAACGATTAACCATGTTGCGTCTCCTGCAAAATCTTATCAGCGGTGCGCAGTGCCAGCGCCATGGCGGTCAGGGTCACGTTACAGGTTCCTACGGTTGGCATCACGCCGGTGCCGACCATAAACAGGTTTTCATGGTCATGGGCGCGCCCCCAGGCATCGGTCACGCTGGTGGCCGGGTCGAGTCCCATGGAGAGGGTGCCGGTAATGTGCTGACGGTTGGAGAACGCGCCGGTTTTACTGTGCTTGATATTGGTGCCGCCCAGTTTTGCCGCAATCGCATCATAGGCTTCCCGCGTTTTCTCGGTGCCTTTCAACACGTAGTCATCCACGTTCCAGTACAGCGATGGGGTTGGCAGGCCAAGTTCGTCTTTCTTCGCGCTTAACGTCACGCGATTATTCGGATCGGGCAACTGCTCCAGCGCATTTTTAATACTCAAACGACGGGCGGCACGGAAGCGGATCTGATCTTCCAGCTTCTGACCAAAATAGCCTTCAGCCAGTAGCTCTTTCGTCACGGCGGCAACCTGTGAAGCATTTGAGATATCGATACGGAACGGTGCATGTTCGCTACGGAATTCACCGTCGCGGAACTGGCCAATGGAGCAAGGGCTGACAGGGCCACGACCGGGCCAAATCTCTTCATCGACGTCAAAAGTAATGCCGATCGCCGGGTGATCGCACAGGTTACGTCCCACGTTGTCGTGTGAATTGGCGATACCCTGCGGGAATTTATCGCTGGTGGACATCAACAGCAGTTTTGGCGTTTCAATGGCGTTGGCAGCCAGTACAAACGTCTCTGCCGTCACCCGGTGCGAGGTTTTGTTCCAGTCATAGTAGCTTGCCGCAACGATGCGCCCCTGGCTGTCATGCTCCAACTGGTACACCACCGCTTCGGTGATCACTTTTACGCCACTGTCTTCAGCCTGCTGTGCCGCCAGACCGCCGTGATACTGCGCGTCAATCGGGCACAGTGGCATGCAGTTGTTGTTGCCGCAGCAGGCCGGGCGGCCATCATAGCTGTGGCTGTTACGTCCGGTGCTGTCATCCAGCACGTTAAAGTCCGGTGCCAGACGCGCGGTGACACGCTGTTGCAGCCAGGAAGCCGGAACGCGTTCCATCGGGTAGGGCTTGCTGCGTGGTGAACCGTTGTTGGGTGAGCCACCTACGCCCGCAATCACTTCCGCTTCATAGTAATACGGTTCGATATCGTCATAGCCAATCGGCCAGTCTTTACCGACGCCATACTGGCTGTGCTGACGGAAATCATTCGGCACGAAGCGCCACAGCTGCGCTGCCCAGTGCCAACTGGTGCCGCCAAAAATACGAATATACTGCGCCGCAAACGCGTGCGGGCCGGTCTGCTCCAGATAGCCGTTCGGCTCTGGGGTATAGCGCGGCTGCGGGGCTTTTGGCGAATAGGGATAGGGGGACATAAAGTCGGATTTAAACGCCGACGAACGAAAGCGTTCTACCAGCTCGTCGCGGCCAATCTTCGGGCCAGATTCGAGCAGCAGTACTGATTTGCCTGCTTTCGCCAGTCGGGTGGCCAGCAGCGAGCCGTTAACGCCCGCGCCAATGACTACCACATCGGCAGAGAGTGTATTGTTCATAAATGACATTGCTCAATAAAAAATCAGGGCTGTTGCGCCCAACTGCCACAAGGGCCATAAGAGAAACCGGGCGGAACGACTTTGTCCTTCACCGCCTGATTCGCCAGCGTATTGATATAGGTGACGTAGAGGGCATTGTTGCCTTTGCCGACGACCCCGTTGTACCAACCCCCGAGAATGCTTTTAGCCAGTTTTTCACTGGCGGCATTTTGTTCGGGCAAGACCAGCTTATCCTGCTGTAAGAGGGCAGGCTGGCTGGATAACAGTGCATCCAGCTGTGCCAACCCTGCCGGGAAATCCTTTTGCGTCAGGTTCAGTGCCTGTACCAGCGCCTGAGCCACCGTCGGGTTAAGCTGACTCTGCTGCGTCAGCTGTTGTGACACGCGCAAAAACACCGCCAGCGATGGGGCTGCTGGGGTAAGCTGCGCGGCAAAAACGCGCGGTACAGATAACAGTTGGCCTGCGGCATTGCTCAGTGCCACCAGCCCAGCCACCTGTAAAACGCGTCGGCGTGAATAGTGCTTCATGATTTTCTCTTTTTACGCAACCTGTCGCCCACCGGCGGGCGACAGAGGGGAATACTTACCGGGTACGACGGCGATACAGCACCACACCCAGCACGACCAGTAGCAGCACGACGCCGCCAGCAACACCCACTTGAGCCAGCATCACCAGCGGTGATACCGGGCCACCACGGCGCACTTCAGCCACCTGTTCCGGTGTTACCGCTGCTGTGTTGTTGCCGTAGTGCTGTAATAACCAGTTGGACAAGGTTGCTACCTGCTGGTCATTGAGTGAGTTAATCGCGTTGGGTTGGGTGCCAAATGGCGGCATAAAGACCTTACCTGCCGCTGTGTTGCGCTCCACACCAAACAGTATAGTTGCGATGGTATTTTGCGGATGTGCCAGTGCCGTGGCGCTGTTATTAAACAGGCTCGGATAGTAGCCGTCTTTGCTACCCTGGCCGCTGCTGCCGTGGCATGAGGCACAGTTAGCGGAGTAGAGGCGTGCACCTTCGTCCGCGACGGGAGTTGTGAACGCCTCGCCACGGAAAGCCGACAAGTTCTGGTATGGCTGGCCCTGACCGAAACGAGAAGTGCCGGTTGCTGGCGCGTGACGATCCGGCACGCTGAGGATGTACTCCGCCATGGCGTTAATATCGTCATCCGTCAAATGCTGGAAACTGTGGCTGATGGCTTCGGCCATACTGCCTGCCGCCTGGGCTTTACCGGCCAGATGACCAGTACGCAAATAGGTGGCTAAATCCTGCTGTGACCAACTGCCGATCCCAGTGACAGGATTGCCGGTAACGTTCGGCGCATACCATGAGCCGACTACGGCACCGGTAAACGCATCTGCCTGCTGCTCTTGCATCAGGAAACCACGGGGCGTATGGCAGGTGCTACAGTGGGCTGCGCCCTCGACCAGATAGCGCCCACGGTTCCAACTGGCGGATCGGCTGCTGTCTGGCTGATAGCCTGGCGGGTTCAGGAACAGCATATTCCAGAAGCGCATCGAGAAGCGGATGCTCAGCGGGAACGGCAGATGGGTCTCCGGACTGGCACGATCCACGGGCATCACGCCCTGCATGAAGTAGGCGTAGAGCGCATGGATATCGCTGTCGGTAAAGGTGGCGTAGGCCGTGTAGGGCATCGCCGGGTAGAGCTGCGCGCCATCGGCCCGCACCCCTTTTCGCAGGGCATCCGCGAACTGCTGCTCACTGTAGTTGCCAATCCCGTCGCGCTTCGAAGGGGTAATATTGGTGGCAATGATCTCACCCACCGGCGAGGCAATGGCTTTGCCTCCGGCAAACGGCTGCTGTTCTGATGTTGTATGGCAGGCCGTACAGTCCGCCGCCACGGCCAGATACTCACCCTGTTTAATCAGGGATGGGGCATCAGGGGCGGCACTCGCGGCAGCAGTAAACAGCAGGGCGGCAAACAGGCTCAGACGGAAATTCATCTTCACACCCCCTTCGCTTGTTGCACGATGGCGTCAGCGGCCTTGAACGCCAGCGCGGTCATGGTCAGGGTGCTGTTACCGCAGGCGGTGCTGGCCATGTTGCCGCCACCGGGCAGGAACAGGTTAGGGTGATCGTGAGAACGACACTCAACGTCAACCACCGAATTCCCCGCATCATGCCCCATCACCAAACCGCCCATGATGTGCTTGCTCTGGTTAAACTGGGTGGAGAATTTCTTCTCAGTGGCGCCCATGGCATCGGCAATTTTATGCGCCAGCGGCAGCGAGTATTCGCGCGCAGAACGGCGCACATACTCGCCCACATCGTAATGGATGGCGGGTTTTGGCAGGCCGAGCCAGTCTTTTTTGTCTGACAAGGTCAGGCGGTTGTTGGCATCCGGCAGGATCTCATGTGCCAACACGATATCCGCCGTGCAGGCGGTCATGCGGCGGATCTCTTCATCCAGTGCTTTCCCCACCAGCCCTTTTTTCAACGCTGCGAAGGTGACAAAGCGATTGCGGGCGAAATTGTTAAAGCGGAAATAGGCACCCGCATGCCGGGAACGGAAATCCCCCTGCGAGGTTTCCATAATGCCGCTGTTCACCACCGGACCGACGCCCGCCCAGTAAGGATCTTCCAGCGTCACGGTCATGGTGATCTGCGGATGGTCCATCATGTTGCGACCCACCTGATCGGAGCTATTGGCAATGCCCTGTGGGTTACGGCTATCCGCTGACATTAACAGCAGCTTCGGCGTTTCCAGCCCGTTACAGGCAATGATAAACAGCTTGCCACTGACGCGATGGGTTTCACGTTTCTGGTCGTAATAGTGCACCGCTTCAATGTGATTCTGCGCATTGGTTTCAATGCGCCAGACCACCGCATTACAGAGAATGGTGGCCCCTTTGACCTCCAGTCGTGCCAGTGCGGTTGAAGCATCATATTTCGCTGCGACCGGGCAAACGGGTACGCAGTTATTGTTGGCACAGCAGGCTGGGCGGTCGTCATAAGGCATGCCGCTGTTGCGGGCCTGCGCGGTGGGAATATTGTTCAGCCCCAGGTGCTGTTTCACCACTTCGGTGAAACGTGCCTCACCGGGCCCGAAGGGCAGTGCGGGCATGGGATAGGCGGTGGAGCGGCGTGCAGGCCACTGCAACGCGGGATCGCTTGGGCCGCAGATACCCAGATGCTGCTCGGCGCGGGCATAAAAAGGTTCCAGTGTGTCGTAGTCAAAGGCCCAGTCGCGGCCCACGCCATACAGCGACTTCAAACGCATATCGTCTGGCGTTAAGCGCCAGCAGGTGCCCGCCCAGTGCCAGGTTGATCCTCCGGCGTAGCGCACATAGCTTTGTGCGTAGGAGTCTGGGCCGCTGAGCTGCAAATAGCCTTTACCGGGACCGGCGGGTTCAGGATGCGGTGCCCACTCACGCGAGGGGTAACACTCAATCGGGTTCCCTTTGGCTGCCAGCGGCAGATTACGGTAGTTTTCGACGATTTCAGCGCGCGGCACGCGCGGACCTGCTTCCAGCATCAGGACCGGAATACCGGCATCCAGCAGTTGTTCTGCAATGACCACACCGACCACGCCGGTGCCAACAATCACCACAGGAGATTGTGAAGAGGTTGCCATAATTATCTTCTTTAGCGAGAGTTAGAATTGCGGTACGGGAAGAACCGGTGTGTTGCTGCGCTGCCAGTTATTTGGGCCACTGAAACCGTAAGACGGGATGGTGATCGCGTCTAAGGTGGTGTGCCACGTCATAGCTTGTTCAAACGCAAAGGTCTTGGCAGTGCGCGTAGGTTGCAGACTGCCGGTGTACCAGCCAAAGATAATTTTGTAGGCCAACGCCTGCAGTGCGCCTTCAGGAATTGCCGGGAAGAAGTCTTCCACCACGTTTGCCTGATGGGTCTGCGCTATGGCAATCAACTGTTGGATCTGTTCGGTGAGCTGAGGTTCTTCTGCCGCCAGTATCGGCAACATACGCTGTCCCATGGACTCATCTAACTGATGGTTGACCAGTAAGCGCGAGATCTGCATAAAGGCGCTGAATGCGGGTTGCGTACCCGGTAGTGCGAAAGCGGGCAGCGAGGAGGTTACTAAACCACTGGCAAGGATAATCGCACCGCTGAGTAAAACTTTGCGGCGTGAAAGAAGAACCTGCCCGGCGGGAGGATCGTCATGGTGAAGCATGTTTTCGTATCCTGATGTCTTAAAAAGCTCACAAAAAAAAGCGCCCCGGTTGAGAAACAAGGCACTTGAGAGTGGTTACTTCGGTTAATTAATTATGTTTTTTGGGTTTTGTTTGTAACCTGAGTGATAGTTTTATATCACAAGGTTAAACAACTGTTAAACAAAACGCTAATGTCATAAAAAATATGGGGGATTACAGGTCAAGTCTGGTGGTGTTTTTCAGGATAACGTATTGAAGACTCAGGGAAGTTTGGGTGAGGGGAGGCACAATACAAGGCCGTAGGGGGAGAGATTAAAATTCTACACTGGTGCTTAACTCCCGATGACTTCTCCACCATCCTCCCCTGAATTACTCGTCAGGATGTGTCAGACCGGCTTCGCCGGATATCGGCAATCAGTCGTCTGGCTGGCGAACGTCGAACGCGGAAAGTAGATCTGCCTGTACAATTGAGACTTATTCTGGCATGAGGTATGTAGTAGTAAAATCTAAAAATTAGCTGAGCACTACAGACTCTTTGCCATCTGATCATCGACTAGTGGCAAGATTAAAATATCGAATAATCTTTTATTTATTAATGAATTAAATTATTTTCTCTGCGATTTAAATGCGACGGGTAAATGCAGCTTTGTCGCGGGTTTCAGCAACCCTGATTCACTTGACTACTACAGCCATCCCCCGCAAGATCACGAACAACGAATGATACGTATTTTTATTTACTGTGCATCATGCACAGCGGTAGCGGGTCTGCCGTAGAGGAGTAAATCGTGCAGCCTGTTAACAGTGCGGAAAAACATCCGCAGCTGGCGCTGAATAACCTGAGTGCCGGCTACGAAAAGCAGCTGATTGTGGATGGCGTCAGCCTGAACATCACCCCCCATAAAATGACCGTGTTGATTGGTGCTAACGGCTGTGGCAAATCGACACTGCTCAATACCATTGCCCGGATGCAGCCGCCGATGGCGGGATGCGCCACGCTGGATGGCAAAGTTATCCATCAACATCCAACCAAAGCTATCGCCCGGCAGTTAGGTATTCTGCCGCAGTCTCCGCTGTTGCCGGAAGGGGTAACCGTGACTGAACTGGTGGCTCGCGGACGTTTTCCCTGGCAAGGATGGCTGCGACAGTGGTCGGAACAGGATGAACAGATCGTCGCGGAAGCGCTGGAGCTGACGGGATTAACGGCGCTGGCGACCCAACCGGTAGCGACACTCTCTGGCGGCCAGCGACAACGCTGTTGGATCGCCATGGCGCTGGCGCAGTGTACGCCGATTATCCTGCTGGATGAACCCACCACCTTTCTGGATATCCGCTATCAGGTTGAGATCATGGAGCTGCTACATCGCCTGACGCGTGAGCATCAGCGAACGGTGGTCGTGGTGCTGCACGATCTCAATTTTGCCCTGCACTACGGTGATGTGCTGGTGTTTCTCAAGCAGGGTAAACTCCAGGGCGTGGTGAATGAGGGTGAGGAGTGCAGCGCGGAACTGATCACCCATGTATTTGATACACCGGTGCAAAAGCTGGTGAATCCAGTGAGTGGTAAAGCGGTATTTTTGCCTTTCCGCACGACGGAAGGGCAGCACTGATGTCGCTGCTATCAACCAGTACTCGTCATCCGGGAACGTGCTATCTGATGTGGCAAGCGGTGCTGGCGGTGAGCTTACTGGCGGCAGCATGGTTGCATGTGTCATTGGGGGCCAGAGCGATGCCGTTGCATCAGGTACTCCAGCTGGTGCTGCATTACGATGCCGGAAACTTTAGCCAGCGTATATTTGTCGATATTCGCCTACCTCGCCTGTGTGCTGCCCTGTTGACCGGTGCTGCACTGGGTGTGGCGGGCTTACTGTTGCAGAACATCATTCGTAACCCCATCGGCGAACCGCACATTTTGGGCCTGAATGCAGGGGCTGCGTTGGCGGTAGTGCTGACCAGCACAACGGGCGTATTCCTCCCACGCCCGCTGGTTGCTTGCCTCGGTGGGGCGCTGCTGTTTGGTCTGGTGGTCGCCGTCTCTTCTGCTGGACGCGGCGGGTTGACCCCGTTAAAGGTGACCCTGTGTGGCGTCGCCCTCTCAGCCTTTGCTTCTGCGCTCACCGCCGCCACGTTGCTGCTGAATGAACAGACGCTGCTCGCCGTGCGAACCTGGTTGGTGGGTGATTTAGCCGGTGTTAACTGGACGCTGATCAAAGCGGCGCTTTGGCCAGTGAGTGGTGGGTTGTTAATCGCGCTGGGATTAACGCCTTCACTTAACGTTCTGGCTCTGGGAGACCGCCTGGCTCTGGGACTGGGGTTAAATCTGGTTCGGGTCAGACTATCAGGCGTGATTGCCGTGGCCTTGCTTTGCGGTGCTGCGGTCTCCATTGCCGGACCGATAGGGTTTATTGGTCTGGTGGTGCCAAACCTGGTGCGCCTGGTGGTACAGGATATGCGTTATGCCATGCCGCTGTGCGCCTCGCTGGGGGCGTTGATCTTGCTGCTGGCAGATTGTGTTGCCCGTACCTTGCTGGCACCGCAGGAACTGGCAACGGGCTTGATGACCGCTTTTATCGGCGCACCGGTGTTTATCTTTCTTGCCAGCCGGGGGCGTTCATGAGCTCAATGTTACCCGCTGTTGGTTTGCGTGTGTGGCGGATAGGACCACTGGCGTTGATCGTGCGGCTTAGCGCAGTTGTGATCCTCACTGGCATGGTATTGCTGGCGTGCGCGATCGCGGTGGGATCGTTGGTGCAGGGCACACTCGCAATGCCAGAAGCCACGTTGATTACCGCACTTTTTCAGCCGGAACATCTCTCGACTTCGCAGCATTATGTGCTGTGGGATATTCGCCTGCCCCGGATTGCGCTGGCACTGCTGTGCGGTGCATTGCTCGGCATGGCGGGGGCTGCAATGCAGGCTAATACCCGTAACGGGCTGGCCGATCCTGGCCTGATCGGGGTCAAAGAGGGTGCCACGGTGGTGGTACTGATAGTGATGCTGATGTATCCGTCAATGAGCCTGCTGTGGCGTCCAGTGGTAGGGACGTTGGGGGGATTGCTGGTGGCTTTCAGCGTGTTGTTGATTGCACGAGACCCTGCGCGCCCGCGTTTTCTGCTCACTGGTATTGGGTTTAGCTGGCTGTTGGCCGCTGGGCTGGGTGTCTTTATCTCTACGGCCAATATCCGCACCGTGCAGACTGCGTTGCTGTGGATGGCGGGCAGCCTGAGCGGGAGCAGTTGGCTGCTGGCAGCCATTGCCTTGGGGTGGAGTTTACCGGCAGTGGTTATTCTGCTGTGGACGCACCGGGCCGGAGAGGTGGTGGCGCTGGGGGAAACCTCAGCGCGTGGGCTTGGGGTGCGGGTGGGGCAGCTTTCTCTGCTGCGTTTTGTGGCCTCGGTGATGCTGAGTGCGACCGCCGTCTCCTGCGTAGGGAGCCTCGGGTTTGTCGGGCTGATGGCCCCACATATGACACGTCTGGTCTTACGTTCTGGACTATTAGGGCAGTGGCTTGGCAGTGCCTGTATCGGCGCTATCCTGGTCCTGATGGCAGACAGTATTGGGCGACTGGCCTTTGCTCCGTTGCAGTTACCTGCCGGGATCGTGATTGCCCTGGTGGGTGCACCCTTCTTTTTGCTGCTGCTGTGGCAGCGGCGTGACCATTTTTGAGGCTTTGAGGGCGGTATGCGTATTTTCCTGTTAGTCATTTCGTTGTTAAGCAGTGCAGCTCATGCTGAGGCGATGCAGACATTTACCGATGATTTAGGGCGTACGGTGAGCGTGCCGGTACATCCGCAACGTATTGTTTCTCTGCACGATTTAGATATCACTATCCCCTTGATTGAGCTGGGCGTGTTACCGGTTGCCAGCCATGGCCGAACGCGGGCTGATGGCACACACACGCTTCGTTCCAGCAAGCTGTTAACCGGGGTAGATTTTGATAACTCTTCCATTGCCTATTTAGGCACGGCAGATATTGACGTTGAGGCAATCGTTGCGGCAAAACCCGACCTGATTATTACCGAGCCCGGCCGCAGCGTACCGGTAGAACAGCTGGAAAAGATCGCACCCACCGTCAGCATTGATCACCTGAAAGGGGGTCCTGCGCGTATTTATAGCAAGCTTGCCGCATTAACCGGGACCCAGGCGCGACTGGCTCTGCTGCAAGCCCGCTATCAGGAACAGATCCATCAGCTACAACAAGCGGTGGATACGCGCCATATCACCGTTGCGGTGATGCAGGCGAATAATGGCAAAATCAACCTGATGCACAGTTACCATGCGCTGGGCCAGGTACTGCGTGATGCCGGGTTTCGCTTCCCGCCGCTGATTGAAAATATTCCACCCGATGGACGAATGGATGTCGGCGCTGAACGGTTACCCGAGCTGGATGCCGATTTTATCTTTGATACCTGGCGTGGCGATAACGGTGGGAAGCCGCAGGATGAAATCGCAGCGATGGATGCGGTGTTACCCGGCTGGTGTGATTTCCTGCATGCCTGTATGCGTGGCCATTACATCCTGGTGACGCGCGAGGAGGCGATTTCCAACACCTATGCGGCATTGGGACTGATGGCCGCTGTGGTGCAGTCACACCTCAGTGTCCAGCCACAGCCAACGGAAACTAAACCATGATTTCACGGCAGCAGCAGAAGAATCGCACCGATATTCTGGGTGATCGTTATCGCGCGCGGGCGCATCAGCTCTCACCGAGGTTACAGAGTGTAGCCCGCTATTTACATGAGCAGCGTGAAGCCGTGCTGGAATCCACCGCGCTCGAGATAGCTGCGGCGACCGGCACTTCCGATGCAACGGTGGTGCGTACCGTGCAGGCGCTGGGCTTTGCCGGGTTGCGCGATCTCAAGCAAACGCTGGAGAAGTGGTTTGGCCCGGCATTGAGCTCGGAAGAGAAGATGAACACCACGCTAACAGGGATGAGCTGTGATGTTGATGCCTCGATCGATTTTGTGCTCGAAGGGCATAAACGCGCCTGTGAAAATCTTGCCCAGCCGCAGAATCGACTGGCGGTGGCCAAAGCAACGGCATTGTTGATTGAAGCGCGCCAGGTGGCGGTGTTTGGCATCAGTGCTTCGGGCATTCTGGCGGATTACAGTGCGCGCCAGTTTAGCCGGATTGGCGTGCCGGGGGTGGCGTTGAACCGCACCGGCATTGGTTTGGCCGAGCAGCTGCTTGCGCTACAACGGGGTGATGTGTTGATTATCATGGCGCAAAAGTCAGCGCATCGCGAAGGCGTGACCACTGTGCGTGAAGCGAAGCGGCTGAACATTCCGATTATTTTACTCACGCACGCGTCAGACTCCTGGTTTGTCAAAGAGGCGGATGTGGTGATTAACGTCCCGCGTGGCGAGGAGAATGGCATGATGCCGCTGCATGGTTCGGTGCTGGTGTGTCTGGAAATGTTGATTCTTTCAATGGCTTCGGCGGTCGCCCAGCGTACCGTGAAGTCGATGCGGCGTATTCAGGATCTGTATAAGGGGTTGAAACCGGTCAGTAAAAAGTAGGCGATGGGCTGTTGTCGTGATAACAGCCCATGTATCAGCACTATTTTTGTGCCAGCGCTTCCAGATTGTCATGGAATGAGGTCACCGCGATGGCGCGGTTGTCGGCGCGATAACGATCTTTAGCCGCCGGGGCTGAGCTTTGCACGGCGATCAGTTGCCACCCTTTGTCGTTGTTTAACAGCAGAGGTGATCCGCTGTCCCCGGGTAGGGTGTCACACTGATGTGACAATACGGCATTTTGTGCCCAGCCGGTGATCAGGCAGTCGGTGTGTGCGTAAAGGTTATCCAGATGGTCTGCCGGATAGCCCGCCTGGGTGATCAACCGTTTTGCTGCCTTAAGATCGGCTGTTAAGTCATCACGTGTACCGGCATATAGCGGGATCGGCGTTATCGCCGAAGGTGGGTTACGTAAGATGACAATGCCGTAGTCGTAAGGTGCAGCACCTGGCGGCACAATCCAACCTTCACCATCGGCTTTTAGCCTGCGCGCGAGACTTGGTTCTACCCGGGCATCGATATCATGCAGTTCATAACGCCAGCCTTTCGGGCCAGACATGAAGCGCAGTGCGACCGGCGGGTCAAATTTGCCGGGAGGTGCCAGCAGGCAGTGCCCAGCGGTGAGCGCAATGTGTTCAGAGATCAGTGTTGCGGTACACAGGTTGCCGCTTTCCGTTTCCAACTGGCCAATGGCATCCCAGGGTGCAGCACTGACATCGGTAATCGCTTTGCGATGATCCTGACCAAAGAACAGCGCTTTAATCTCCGCGGGCGTCGGTGAATCGTCATCGTCGTCGGCGTGTACCACAGTAGAAAGACTGAACAGACCTAAAAGTAACAGAATAGCCAGACGCATAGTGCTCTCAATGGTGAGAAAGGGAAGAGGTTATTGCCATTATGCTTGAGCGATAACTATAGTCGGTGTGCGGTAAAAAAGGGAGTTTGACATGGGAAATCAGCACGCTACACAACGACTAGAGAAAAAAGCACGCTGCAATAATGCCACAAAGGATCATCACAATCAGAATAATTTCGAAGCGATAGCGACGCACCATTTAGGTCACTCCAGTAAGCAAACACCCGGCAGAACCGGGTGTTTTAACATTAACGCTAAGGACGGTAAGTCGACCTTATTTTTTAGCTGCTTTTTTGTGGTGCTTTTTAGCAGCCTGCGCTTTCTGAGCTACAGCTTTTTTCGCTTTGTGGTGTTTTTTAGCAGCCTGAGCTTTCTGAGCTAC
>NZ_ALXE01000018.1 GCF_000295955.2 Pantoea sp. A4 | reverse complement strand
TCCCTGGAGGCTCTGCCGCTGCATCCATGCAGCGGAAGCTTTACTCTACTCCCCACCATCCCCGCCTTTATGTGAGTGATGTGCAGACCATTTTTCGTGCGTTTCAGACAAGCAAATGTTTAGTTGGCTAATATGATGAATACCTTCAGCGACTCCACTGAGCAATCTTAAGGCTCTCTCGCACACACAATGATAAAAGCCTCTGTGTTACCTTAACGAGACTGAAACGACACATTTCAATGGGGATTTCATGGTTCATGAATAACAACGAAGAAAGAGCCAATCAATGTACTGACATGACAGAGATTAGAGCTGAAATTGATCGTATAGACCGTGAGGTGATCGCACTATTTGGTGAGCGATATGCATTTGTTAAAGCCGCATCGCAATTCAAGAAATCACCTGATCAAGTCAAAGCGCAGTCCAGATTCGACGCTATGCTCAAACAACGCGGGGTTTGGGCTGAAGAGCAGGGGCTAAGCGCAGACCTTATACAAAAAATTTACGGGGATCTTGTTAACTGGTTTATCTCAGAAGAGATGAGGCACTGGGCAGAGCAGCAACCCGATCTACCATAACATTCCAGTTACTCAATTCCTGAGAGGGCACCAATAATGCTGATCTACAACGTATTTGGACGACATATTGGGGTAAAACGTGAGGGTGAACGCTGGTTGGTATTCCGTGCAGACCTAACGGAACGAAAATTTTCCCGGATTTACGACATCGCTATTCCGGACGAGATGTCAGAGGATGAGCTCCCGGGCTGGCTGGGCGATATTTTCCATGAAGCTGCAACAGCGCGTTATCCTGATGTAAAACAGATAGAATAAGACATTTGTGCGTACCTGTTGAGCACCGCGATTTTACATCTGAATAAGGATTCTGCCACTTTCAGCATGGCAGGATCTTTTTAATACATTTGGTTTAGTCGTGAACAGGCTCCTGGTTATCCAAGCCCGCGCTACGCCACATACGAAGTAATATATTCCGGGAATGCGGGTATGTATCCTGCAAAATCTGGATAAATGTTAATCGAGTTAGATCGAAATGACGGAAACTATTACGTTTCTCACACCATGCCGCAAGAATAATATTGCTGGAGAAGTAACCTAAAGCAAAAGGCCATATTGTCCTTTCACTCACATTACCCATCATATCTCTATAAGCTACGCGAATTTTACGTCTCTGCCTGATGGCGTTTCGGAGTGAGTTCAGGTTTTCAACGTTATTAACGTTATTCTGCCTCTTACCGACTAGCAGCGTAGATTCATCAAAAAGTGACTGTAGCTGTGGTGGGAGATTCTGGCGGACCTTACCTGTGACCTCAGATGCCGCTTTTGCAATTTCTCCATCACCATGTGTGGCTACCCAGCGTAAACCAAGCGCAAGTGCATCGAGTTGCTCAGGTGTAAACATCACTGGCGGTAAGTGATGGCTCCGGGAAAGAATAAATCCCGTACCGGCTTCCCCCTGAATGTCGGCTCCCTGAGCGCGCAGTGCGCCAATATCACGGTAAATCGTGCGAAGGCTGACAGAAAGTTCTTCAGCCAGTCTCTGTCCACTTACCGGATAGCGATGCTGATAAAAAATCTGCAGAAGATTTAAGAGGCGTTCTGCACGTTTCGGTCCTGATGCTGACATGTTCTGTCAATGCTCCCTGCAATAGTGACATTTCATTGTATTTAAGGATAGATGCTCATGATACCTAACCTGATTATTCTTTATGTAGATAACACAATTGTCAGCAGCAAATTTTATCAAAATCTGTTCGATATCGAACCATGTGTGATGCTTCCAACATGGGCGGCTTTTACATTCGATAACGGCCTGAATCTCGGATTGTGGTCAACAACGGCGGCTGACTTTATATCCTGCGGTGAGGGCAATCGAACGGAGTTAAGTTTTATGGTTAAAGATGTTCAGGCCGTTGATGCCCTTTATCAGCGTTGGACAAGAAACGGAGTGCAAATAGAACAGGAACCCAAACAGGCTGTTTTTGGCAAAACGTTTGTAGCGCTAGATCCCGATGGGCACCGTATTAGGGTATGCATACCAGATTAAGAAGTACTGATACTGAAAACCCTATTTGTCCGTTTTGGCAATCAGATGTATGTGATAGGTGGCAACCTTGCAACGACGCTGGCTACCTTGGTGCGGTCTGTATCCGTGCGTTCCAGTCGCAGATGGCGGGGAGTGCCGTAAAGACGCCGTGAATCCCACCCTGGAGGCTCTGCCGCCGCATCCATGCGGCGGAAGCTTTACTCTACTCCCCACCATCTCCGCCTTTATGTGGGGGGTGGTGCAGACCTTCGTCGGTGCGTTCCAGTCGCAGATGGCGCTTTTGGTATCCTTTAACTCCTGGCGAAAGCCAGCAAATCAGGGTTAATTTTTTCAGGATGGGTCGCGAACATTCCATGCGGCAGACCCGGATAGGTTTTCAGGGTGCCATGCTTCAACAATTTGACTGATTTATGCGCGGAGTCATCGATTGGCACTATCTGGTCATCTTCACCATGCATCACCAACACCGGCACGGTGATGGCTTTCAGGTCTTCAGTAAAGTCAGTTTCTGAGAAGGCAGCGATACAGTCGTACTGCGCTTTAGCACCGCCAGCCATTCCCTGACGCCACCAGTTGTTTATCAAGCCCTGGATGACATTCGCGCCAGGACGGTTGAAGCCATAAAAGGGACCTGCTGGCACGTCGATATAAAATTGTGCGCGATTAGTTGCCAGAGCAGAACGGAAACCGTCAAATACTGATAACGGCAAGCCCTGCGGATTGGCGGGGGTTTTAAGCATGATTGGGGGGACAGCACCCATCAAAACAGCCTTAGCGACCCTGCCTTTCTCAGCATGAGCGACATAACGTGCCACTTCGCCACCGCCAGTAGAGTGGCCAATGTGAATGGCGTCCTTCAGATTCAGCGTCCTGGCGAGTTCAGCCACGTCTGCCGCATAAGTCGTCATATCGTTACCGGTATCGGTTTGATCGGAACGTCCGTGACCACGACGGTCATGGGCGATAACGCGATAACCTTCAGATAAGAAGAACAGCATCTGATTGTCCCAGTCGTCAGCACTTAACGGCCAGCCATGGTGAAACACGACAGGTTGTGCACTCTTTGGGCCCCAGTCTTTGTAAAAAATCCGGGTGCCATCTTTGGTCGTAATGATGCCGTTACTCATAGGGATATCTCCTGAAGGTAATGATAATAATGTTATCCCCTGGGCGAGGGAGGAGTGAGAAAGCCCAATACTTGCCGATAGTGTGCTGCCAAGAATTAACAGTTCACGCCTTGAAATATTGAACTTCTCAATTGCTGCGCCTGACATATGCGCTCCTTTACAATTTTTCAGGTCATCGTAGTGATGGCCTGTGGAACATATTGTCAGGCAATACCTGAGCAGATACACTTGTCATATATGACATTATAAGTGTTAAAAGTGACAAATATGAATTCTGCAAAAAGTACGATAGTCGCCGAGATTGGCCTGTTGATTTACCGGGACTGCCAACTCGCCGCAGTGTACGGGCTGACCGACATGTTCAGGATCGCCGCTGACTGGGCTATGAGCATTTCTGGAGAGGATCGCAAACTGGCGATCCGCGTTTCACACTGGCAGGTAAATGAAGAGGGCGATACGGTGGAATGTGTCTGGGATAGCCATCCAGATGAATCCCACCGGATAAGTTATCTGATTGTGCCGCCAAGTCTGGTGATGCCAGCGCTGATGACCTCCATGAAGGTGCCTGCTGACTGGATGAGTACGCTTTATAACCAAGGTGTCACGCTGTGTTCCGTTTGTGCAGGCGCATTTGTTCTGGCCGAAACCGGGTTAATTAATCGCCGCCGGGCAACAACGCATTGGGCCTTTGCGCAAACATTAGCCGATCGTTTTCCAGAGATAGACGTTGTAGCTGAAAAAATGGTTATTGACGATGGCGATATTATTACCGCCGGTGGCATTCTTGCCTGGATAGACCTGGGGCTAACGTTGATAGAGAAAATATCAGGAACCAGCACAATGCTTGCCACTGCCCGCTTTTTGCTGGTCGATCCTCCCAGACGTGAACAAAGTCCCTATGCCGTATTTATCCCTAATTTTGAACATGGCGACAGCAAGATTTTGCTTGTCCAGCACCACTTGCATGCCTGCTATTCCGAGCAGCACAGCATTGAAACGATGGCTGAACGGGTGTCCTTGTCACCCCGGACTTTTCTCCGTCATTTCCAGAAAGCGACGGGATTGAGGCCGACGGATTACTTGCAACAGGTCAGGATAATGAAAGCGCGGGACGCACTGGAGCTTACAGCTCGTCCTGTCGATGTGATCGCGTGGGAAGTGGGATACACCGACGCTTCTGCCTTCCGCAAGATCTTCCGCAAAATTGTGGGCGTGACACCTGGCCAGCATCGGCAACGTTTTAGCACTGAATAATTGGGTGCGCTTGTTTCTCATTTTCCGGGATGAGGTGGAAAAGCGGCATGGGTGTGATCGACGATAAAAATAAAAAAACGCTGCCCGGCGTTTATGCGCAGGGCAGCGTCAGATCTGTCAGATATCAGCGCGTTATTTTCGGCAACAGCGCGTCACCGTTTCACACTCTGGTTCAGGCTTACTGCCCTAACTTCGGGCCTGCCTGAGCAATGCGCGCACCGGCTTCGTTACCGCTGTACTGTTGGAAGTTATTGATAAACAGCTGCGCCAGTTTCTCGGCAGCTTCGTGCCACTGTGCCGGGGTTTCCCAGCCGTTACGTGGATCAAGGGTATTCACGTTCACGCCAGCAATTTCCTGCGGAATAGCGAGGCCAAATATCGGCAAGGTTTCCTCGCGCAACGCACCGGTTTCCCCTTCGAGGATGGCATTGACGATCTGACGCGTATCCTTCAGTGACAGGCGCTGACCTTTGCCATTCCAGCCCGTATTCACCAACCACACTTCAGCGCCGCTCTGAGCGACTTTCTCCTGCAGCACATCGGCATACTGCGTTGGGTGCAGCATCAGGAACGCTGCGCCATA
Organism: Pantoea sp. A4; assembly: GCF_000295955.2. Taxonomy (GTDB): domain Bacteria; phylum Pseudomonadota; class Gammaproteobacteria; order Enterobacterales; family Enterobacteriaceae; genus Pantoea; species Pantoea multigeneris. Next base: position 114,583 of record NZ_ALXE01000018.1, on the reverse strand, counting down.
GCAGGCAGAGAACGTTGGCGTCGGCGCTGTAATGCCGCGCTCGGTGCCAGCCAGTTTCGAGGTAAAACCAGACAGGAAGTGATACTGCATCTGTTCTGGCGTCAAGCGAGAAACCGGTGGGAGCACCCCGAAGCCATCTGCCGCGAGGAAGATGATGCGAGAAGGGGCCCCGGCGCGAGAAACCGGCAGCACGATATTCTCGATATGTGACAGTGGGTAGGAGACACGAGTGTTCTCAGTTTTGCTGCCATCGGCATAATCTACGCTGCCATCTTCTCTGACCACGACGTTTTCCAGCAGCGCGTTACGGCGGATTGCGCCATAAATTTCCGGTTCGGACTCTGCTTTCAGATTAATGGTTTTCGCATAGCAGCCGCCTTCAAAGTTAAATACGCCGTCTGCATCCCAACCGTGTTCATCATCACCAATCAGCTGACGACGTGGATCGGTCGACAGGGTGGTTTTACCGGTGCCGGAGAGGCCGAAGAACAGCGCCACGTCACCTTGTTCACCGCGGTTTGCCGAGCAGTGCATTGAAGCGATACCCTTCAGTGGCAGCAGGTAGTTCATCACTGAGAACATCCCTTTTTTCATCTCGCCACCGTACCAGGTACCGCCGATCAGCTGAATATTTTCCGTCAGGTTGAAGGCAACAAAAGTCTCTGAGTTTAACCCTTGTTCCTGCCACTGCGGATTCACGCAACCTGCGCCGTTAATGACGGTGAAGTCAGGGGTAAAGTTTGCCAGCTCATCGGCCGTCGGTGCGATGAACATATTTTTGACAAAGTGCGCCTGCCACGCCACCTCAGTGACAAAACGTACCGCCAGGCGGGTATCAGCACTCGCGCCACACCAGGCATCAACGATATAAAGCGCTTTTTCCGAAAGGTGATCGGCAACCAGCGTTTTCAGCTGCGCCCATACCTCAACGGACATCGGTTTGTTATCGTTGCGACCCTGGCCTGCATCGGACCACCACAGGGTATCTCGGGTCACATCGTCGCGAACGATGTACTTATCACGCGGAGAACGGCCAGTGAACTCGCCGGTATCAACGGTCACCGCACCAGAAGTGGTCAGGAAACCGCGCGCTGGGCCTTCAAGGTTGGCTGCGGTTTCATGTTCGAAGAGCAATTCATAACTCGGGTTGTAAACGATCTCGCTGACATCGTTGATGCCAAGGCTGGAGAGATGTTGCATGACAGATGTAATTGCGCTCATAGAATACCTTGAATCATTGCATGTATGGCGAGGCGGCAGTCACCGACCCGATTGATAAGCGGATATTAGCACTGGCTTTTTGATGCAGAAATTGCATATAAATCATTTGTCATGTAAAAATTGCATAGAAATGGGGGCTGTAATCGGAGCAAAGAAATGCTAAGTAATCTTGAAGTGAAGTGGTTTTATGATGTGATTGCTCTGGAAGAGTGTCGTAGCTTTACGCTGGCGGCAGAAAAACGGAATATTTCGCAGTCCTCGTTCAGCAGAAGGATTCAGGCACTGGAATCTAACCTGGGTTTTAGCGTCTTCAATCGTGAAGTGAATCCTCCGCAATTGACGCCGCAGGGCAGGATATTTGTCGGCTATGCCAGAAATATGATCGACGATCTGGACTTCCAAATCAGCCGCATCAAGGGAGAGGATAAGCTGAAGCAAAGCATCCGCATTGATGCCGCGCCTTCACTTTCCGTCCTGCTGCTGCCTGATATCTTAGCGGATTACCGCGACAGCCCGGATAAGGTGTTCTTTGTTGAATCGATTAACGTCAATGATGCCGTGTTTAATCTCAAGGAGGGGAAAAGTGATTTTATCCTGTCCTTTTATAATGAAGAACTGATGAATTATCCGTTTATTCACCATAAAATCTTCGACTCTGCTTTGCACCTGGTCTCACCCTGCGATCAGCGCGGCAAGCCCATCTACTCAATAAATGGCGAGAGGCTGCCGCTGGTCAAATATGCCAACGATAGCTATATGGGGCGTCAGGTCAACCAGGTCATTGACCGCATTCCGAACACCACATTTATGCTCACCTTTGTCTCCTCCATGAGCGAATTGCTGAAAAGAATGATACTGAAAGGCGATGCTGTGGGCTGGCTGCCTAATTACTCGATTCAGAGTGAGCTGGAAGAGAGGAGGCTGGCGGTCATGGATTACAGCCTTTCGCTGAAGATTTCGGCGTATGTTTATCGCTCCGGCGCACGTTTAAATCTCACGGCGGAACGATTCTGGCAGTATGTGAAGGGGCGAAATATTGAGTCTTAATCGAAAAGGATTCTGTCCCAGGTGGGTTTGAGCGGGCCAAATCATCAACTTTGCTGACTTGCCAACGTTAATGCAACAGTACCCTTGACAGCTTACCTGACAGTGGCTTTACTTCAGTAGCATACCTTTACTGTATGCACCTTCCCATTTCTGGCACTCGCCAAGAGTGCAGTCCGCATTATCGACTGAAAATATAGGCTTATTTTAACTGTTCCATGACGTCATATGTCTCTTCGCAAGTGCAGTTTCGTGGTTGAATGACCAGAATATTATAGGGGAACTTATGTCTGAACACGACGTTGGCAAGCGGATAAAGGGTGACATTTCAGAAGAGAATATTAAAGATAATAGTCTGAATGAAGGTCATGTAAATATGTCTTCATCTTCATCTACACCCATAATTAATGGCCCTGTTGATGCTGTGATGGGCAGGCATATACTCGCAGGGATAGAAGGGCAGATGCCTGAATTTTATGAGTTTTCTCTGTCGGGAGAAAACAAGACTTACATCAGGACGGAGGCACTTAAACACCTGCAAGGAGAGATCTAGACCTCAATTAAACATTTGACGGAAAAAGGGAGTGCACTACCAGAAACTATAATAAACAGTCTTGCTTCCCTGGAAAACTATAAAGATAAAAGCAGTGCCTTTAATTATTTTGGTGTTTTTATTGAAGGTTTCATTCATTTCCGTCAGAGGCATTATAACGAAAATAACAGTCCGCAAAAAATCCTGTTTGATAAAAACAGCCAGCAACAGAGGCTGAACGACAGGCACAATAAGATAACACAACAGACAAACCTGCTGGCTTCTCGCCTGAGCGGCTACCTTGCCCGAACATTTGCGTTGCTGTACCAGGCACAGCAGACAGACCTGAGTCCATGGAGTGAGGTCGAAACACGCGCCCGTGGCACCCTGATCGCACAGCTGCTACCGGTCTCTTACGGTAAATTCGGCCTGAGTGAACGGCTGATTCAGGAGACACGTGCCACGCTGGACGGCAACACGCTGGCGAATATGAAGATGAACAACCTGACTCATGCGGCAACGTGGAAAGAGAGGCAGAGGCGGGAAAAAGGCTTGGTGTCATCCAGCACAGCCACAGATCGGATAGATAATAACGTAGCCCACGCGCTGGAGGATTTTTTATTCGAGCCGGAAGGGGGGCTGGCTGACACAGCGGATAACGAGTCCGGTATGTCAGTGGCGTCAATGTCGGGTCAGCTGGCCTTGCTATTGCAGGGGATCAGACTGACGGTTAATGCTGCCTCAGTGCTGCAGCAGAGTGGGCGTTATGCCGCCGTGCCTGATGAGGATATGCGTTTTATCGATCGTATTGCCGGTAGCGGTGAAAAGATGTTCGCGCTGGTCAGCGCCCTGAAATCGGTTGTTAACAGTGCCGCCCCGACAGCGCACACACTTAATGATGTTCCGGAAAAAAGCGTTGCTAAACAGGCCAGTGTATCCTTTTATCTCCTCGGCAGGCAGGTCCCAGTCAGTGTAACCCGTTTTTTTCAGCCGATTATGGCGCCTGTCAGGCGGCTATTTCGGGTTGAGACAGCCGGTTTTGCTGAAACAAGAGACCTGCTGAAGAACAGCCTGGGCATGCACACGCTGACCACTGCAGAAAAATCGGCTGTGTTACAGGCTGTCGTTATCGTTAAAAACTTACTTCAGCAGACAGGGGCAAATATTCAGCGGGTTCAGTTGGCGGCAGAGCCCTTAAGCGCAGCATTACGCTACCGGGCAGCGCTGGAAGCGCTGCTGAAACAAGGGAAAACGTCGGTGCTGGACAGCGAATTAGCGCGGCAGCGGGATGTCTGGCAGGAAACGATAGTACAGCAGAGAGCAGACCTTGAAGCATTTATTAAGCAAAAAAGGATACTCTTGCATCAGGAGGATAGCGACGCTTTACAGCGGCTTCTTGCGGAGGTGCTGGGTATCGATGGGGCAAACCTGAGGTCTGCCGGGCTGCTGAATGACATTTTTAGCGAGCTGAAAGGATATATCCGCTTCATTACCAGAGCAGAAGAGGAGATAGCAAGCACGCCGGACTATCTGACTAAAACCAGAGTGGAATACACCGACTTATCAACAAGGCTCGCCCCGCTTTTATTTCAAACAAAGGAGCTTCGGAGCCTGCTGAACATGAGGGTATCGGAGTGGACTGGTCGGGAGCCGGGCAGCTTCTCACGCAGTGGCATGCTGGCGAAGGGGATTGCGGCCTGGCACCAGGAACGCAGGAAGGGATGGCTGGAAAACATCGCGTCGACGGAACAGGCAGATGCGGGAAAACAGTACGATGCGGCGTTTGTCACGCTGATAAAACCTTTCCTGCCAATACTGGCGAAGCAGCATGACGCCGGGGGCGAGGTCTTGCTGCAACGCATCCAGACAGAGATGGCTAACGCGGCCGCTGGCGCGATAATCTACCCGACCACGATGGCGGAGATGCTGGGTAATCAGAAAACGATGACAGAGGCGCTGCAACATTCAGCTATCCGCGGCCTGATACGTCAGGGTCTCCAGGCTATTTTCGGCAGCGCGACGCTGGTGCCGTCACTGGCGACGCTGCCCATGCGCATTCTGATTCGCTCACTGTTAACCGGTGCCCGGGTCGCGTATATGAGCCACAAAGGGGCGCAGGCGGTGCGGCTGGGAGAGGGCAGTGCGAAACTGGAAGCGCGTCAGTACGGGAGAAACGCGTTTGCCCAGGCCGCAGCGAAAACGGCACTCGGTGCAGTGAAGCCGGTACAGAGCGCGGTAGGGATTGCGTTTCTGCTGTACGAGGTTTATCAGGGAGAGACGAAAGATGCCGTCAGGCGCCTGGCCAGCGAACTGCCGGTTGAGCTAGGCTTCGAGAGTATCCGCGCGGTGGCGCTTAAGTACAGGGAAATACAGAGTGAGGCTGAAAGAGAAGAGACCCGGCTAGGGATACAGCGTCTGTTAGGGAAGCTGTCGCAGGAGAGTCTCACCGATTTGGATGCGAATACGAATAATGAGCTGTCACGGATTTCCGACGGCGATGACCCCGAGCTGGCCACGCTGGCGAAAAAACTGCAGGCATTACCCGGCAGCCGGTCTATTCGCATGCGTCGCTCGTCACAGCCTGGTAGCTATTATGATCGCGCAACCGGCACCATCACCCTGGGCTCGGGTGCGTCGGATAAGGAACTGATGCATGAAATTGCCCATGCGTTATCCGCTCATCAGCTGGTTGCCGGCCGGGAAAAACCGGATAGCCCGTTGGGTCAGCATGTGCGAGCGCTTGAGCAGTTGCGCATGAAAGCGCGGGATGCTTATATCCGCATGGGTGGCAATGATGGCGATACGCGGTATTTCCTTGGTATCGATATGAACGGGAATGCACCTGCGGAGGGGACAGAGCTGGAAGAGTTTGTCGCTGGGCTGTACTCAGGTAACCTGGAGTTTATCGCGTTTCTCCGCAGTATTGATGCACAGGGCAACAGCCTGCTGTCGCGCGTTATCAATCTGCTGTGTCTGCTGCTGGGGCTCGAGCAGGAGCAGGAGAGCGCCTTTACCCACGCGATTTGGCTGAGTGACACGATCATGGGCACGCAGTTGGCCGCAGGGGAAGGGGAGGCTGACGGGCTGCTAAATATTGGGGTTGGTCCTGGTAGTGGTCTCAATAATCGTGGTAGCACTACTCGTGGTAGCACTACTCAGACAACACGAACTGCACCACCCTCTCAGGAGAGTACCTGGGGGAGTATGACAGCATTCCCGAAAGGCTATGACCGCACTACTTTTGTGGCATGGCTGACCAGAAAAAGCCAGAATGACCGAAACAGTTGGATAGACCGGAGTAGTCTCAGTACTGCTGCCAGAAGAGATTTAGGTATCTACCTGGCAGAAAATCATTTCATTTATGACCGCATGGTGTCTGGAGAAGAATATTTTTCCTGGGTCAGAGAATTCAAAGGCTGGCCGGCTAATTTTCAGAATGATAACCGGATTGTGGGGATGTTTCGTGATGTAAGAGCTGATGCCAAATTTCCTCCAAGCAAAGGGCTGCGTTTCGATCTGAAAGATAATAACGGGAACATTTTATTTGAAAAAACATATTATCCGCAAGACCGTGGAAATCATGCAAGTGATCCATTGGTATGGCATGCTAATATACTCAGGCAGATAGAAAGAGATATGCGGATGCAACCTAAAGGTAAACGCATTGCTATTCACCATCTCACAAACTACGACTCAGCTAATCCTGGTATCGGCTCTGGGATTACTGGCAGTAAATATAAAAATTTTTTTGTTACTGAAACAGGCAGTTCAGTTTCCAGTGCTAACTTTCAATTTGTCGGTGCTGAAAGCCCGGTTGCCAACAGCAACCTTGCAAAGGGAGATATGTCAGACTACGCAGCGCTGAATCAGTACCTTATCAATGAGGATGATAAATCCATAGATGAAAAGAAAGAACAATTTATTAACACTATGATTGTTGCTAGCACCGCGGATGACGATGAAGTTAAAAGCATCAACGATTTACTCGTCGTGGTATATGACGCTAATAAGACATGGGAAGCCGTAATGCTTGATGAGTATCTTACTAAACCGAAGTATTTAGATGCTAAATATAGTATGGTGGTTATTTCCAAACCAACCAACATGGATACTTGGAAGTTTGATGCAACCAGCATTCCGAAGTCTTACCCACAATTGCAGCAGTTATTCCAGTCAGAGCACTTTCGACAAAAATATGGCCAATTTAAGATCAGTGAAGTGGATGGACCAGAACAGGATGTCTATGACGAAAATAATAGGCCCAGAGAGCACATCCAGGATCGGGCACGCTGGAAATCATCAGGGCAAAATCTTTCCACTCATACGCATACGACAAGAGATCTGACTTTTGGTGAAAAAATCGTGGTGAGTGTCCATAAAGAGGGTAACCTGTTAGAATATATGAATTTCTCTATCCCCAGGGAGCATCTTAGTAAAGAAATGTGGCCGGGCTATGTTGCTTTAATAATTAACGAGCATATGAAATTTGTCAGGGTAGGGGAAACGGACATCACTGACTCGTCACGGAGAATTCTTCCACAACCTAACGGTAATAATACTATCTGGACAAGGTATGGTGAGACGGTAAAAGTGGCAATCATCAGATATGGAAGCGCTGCAATTCATCCACCCTTAAATAACAGGCCTTGGCAGGTTCCTGACGAGGAAACCTGGTCAGAGACCCCACCCGTACTGAATCTGCCCACGATCACTGGATCAGATGAGAGATTGGTATTATGGGTAGAAGACAGAAGAACAGATGATGTCGTTGAGTGGATAGGTATTCCCCCCACAAATGCCAATACATATAAAGAACACGCTGAATCAATTAATTCCCGAGCCAGCCATATTCGTGTTGGGGAGCTTAATAACGGGGTTATTACGCCGAGGGAGGGGCCCGGAAACATTATCTGGGTAGATAATGAAAATTACGTTGTGAAATATTCACTCGCCCCCGCGTCATTTTACGATACAAATAAACAGAAAATACAAAAGCACCAGCTATTAACACTGATGGAGGGGGGTGCAGAAAAAACAAAATCACATTTTAGCGGCAGTGAATCCAATCTATTTTATGCGATCCCTCGTGATGAGTTAAGACAAATTATCAATTTATCTCCAGGAGATGTGAGGGATGAAAAAAATAGAATTTTTCAAGGGTTGGAGAGTATAAAAATCCGACCAGAACCCATTGAAAACATCGTTGAGATCAAAGAAATTAAGGGATTAATCCATGAATCCACTAAATTTAAGAGCGATAGCTATATTAATCCGCCAGCAAGAAGCAATGCTTCTGTGTTAAATTATGCTAAAATAAACGCCATTCGCTTTATGCTTTATAAATATCCGGATCTTGCAAGCAGTAATGAAAGCCCATCAGCCAGTGCTTCTGAGGATGATTTACTCAAAATACTAAATGAAATTTATCCTGTCATGACTGAGGAACAAAAGGAAGAGTATTCTTTTATTAACGCATTATATTGGAATATTTCAAGCGCCACTAATTTAGCAATGGCGCTTTCTACCAAATTAAAAAATAATCTTGATGTTCTCTCGCTAAGAAAAGAGATTATGGATAGTTACTACCAATATTTGTCTGCCAACGATAGTTGGCATGGGCCTGGAGCCAATGCAATAATGCCAAGGGGTAAATTTGACAGTGATGGTGCATATTATCAGCAATTCAATTATTATACTAATACAGGTGAGTCACTCAAAGATGGAGTTACAGAAGGCGAATCATCAGAGGAACAGGACGTTATCGACAATAAAGCCACCAATAGTGATATTAAAGCTCAGGAGCATTTAGATGATGCTATATTAAAAGTAGTATGGAAAAAAGAAATCAGAATATCAAAAAGTGATTTAGATAAAAACCATAGTGTTGAATTTAAAACCACAGTAGCCGTGGCATCAGGCGACAGAACGGTGCCAGAGATAACGTCTACCAGCAAGTTTTACACCTTAAGGGATATCCTTTTAGGTAATATTTATCGTGATGAAAGTCGTGGGATAATGTCTGATTTTTCTGTTGAAGATATTTCTGGTATTAATGGGGTAAATAAGAGCAACCTGGATGGAATAACCAAAGATATTGATCAAGAGTTAAGAGATGGAGTTGAGAAGCTTGAAAGCTCACCTGAATTTAAAACATCAGTCAAAAGTGCCTATGATAAAGTGCTCGCTGGTGTTTTAATAGAAATATTAAAATATAATCAAAATAATGAAGTCATAGATACAATTAATAAGTATATCGATGGAGTCATTAATCTGGAAACAGTCAGTGTCCGTAAGCACGGAATATTTTCTTCAACCAAATATCAAATTCCCGGAGTGGTGGCATTAAGAGGTCCACATAGAACCCTGTTAATCTCCTTAGAAAAAGGTACTTACCGAATTATAAGAACTTCTAATGCAGTGATGAGAGTTGGATCGAATGTGGAAACTTTTATCAATGAACACATATCAAGATATGATTATGAAAGAGAAGAATATAGCAAAGGAAGGACAAGGTGGATATGGACCTTTTTGATTGGAGGGGGTCTAATATTTCTCACAAAGACGAAGTTTTGGAAAAGCTTTTTGATAGAGCTATGAGAAGATTGCTTGCCGATTTTGACTACTATACTTATAACCCTCGGGAGAGAGATAAAGAACGAATGATTGGGCATGCTAAACAACTATTACTCGCCGTCACCGCTATCGCAGGTGTAGTTACCGTGGTGGCAACAGGACCGGTTGCTGCTGCGGCTTTAGCTACAGGTTTAGCGGCAGAAGCAGCAGAAATTGCGTTAAGTGCAGAGCAGATGAGAAGCGCCGATAGAGGTGACAAATATCTTGATGCTTATACTGACGTGTTTGTTGGCACAATATTGCTTTCCACATTTGGTGTGAGTGATCTTAACGCCCTGGTTAGAATTGCTGCAAAATCGCGTGGTGAATTTACTGCAGCAGTGAAATCTGCGCGGAAAATTGCGAATGAGCTTAAAGAGGGGGGCTCTGCCAAATCTCTTCTTAAAGAGGCTACTGATCTGAATAAAGCATCTAATCATGCGAAACGTGTTATTGATGAACAGTTAAAAAATGGTGTGATTAATCAGGCTCGTCATAAGGAGTTAACAGATTCCGTTACAGAAAGGAATGCAGGGATAACAACCTTATCCCCTACCCCTACGCCTACCCCTACCCGTATCCCTAGCCCTAGTATACAACCTGCTGTTGTACCGCAGCCCTATGTACCTTCTCAGTGGAAAGCGGGAACACCTCAGCCATCGCCGTACGATCTGACCAATTTTAATTATCAGGTTGATAGCAATGGCCCTTGGCGGCTTGTTTATCCCCTTGATGATAAGGCAGATACTTTAACGTTATTTAACCACGGGAAATATTTTTCTTCCAAACCCACGACAGCAGTACCAGAGGGCATTAAGATAGAGTTTGTTACGCCCCATGGTTCTGCTGCCTCCCTACCCGGGGAGAGAAGTTTTATGCATAATGAAATAATGCCTTTTTCTACCGTTGATCATAAGAAATTTACTATTTCTTCTTATAGAGATCCTCAAAAAACCGAGTCGGTCCCACTGAGTGACATAAGAGATATAATACTGGGTCCAGGGAAAAAACCAAAGGTTTCGGATGATGAAAAAAGAGTGTTAGCAACCGGGACTGACAAAAAAGGAAGCATTATTAATTATATAAACCTGCCATTTAATCCTGATAAAGGAACAGGAAATTATGTTGAAAGCGATTTTGTTCGCTTTACGGAGAAAAACCGCGTGGCTCAAGATAGTGCAAATCATGCAGACATTAAGGAGGGGCTGAATATTCCGAGTAATCAGTCATTTACTCCTGCAGAGAAAACAGACTTTCTATTTTTAGACAAGGATGCTTCCCATGGGCTAACCAGCCAAGCGCTGGAGATAGCAAAGGAAAAGGGATATAAAAAAGTGAGACTGCTGCATTGCCGGGTTGAACGGGGTAAAGAGGCGGATGCAATGGTATACCATATTAATCCTCATATACCTAAGGACGTTGGAAATTTAGCGGGTTCTGGTGAGAAGCTATATATGATTGAGTTTGACTTAATAAATAACACCGTGAGAATCATACCAATGACACCGGTATCGGCAGTAGCTAATGCAAGCGATATTGATGTTGAGGAGACTAATTCAGCAAATTAAAAACTACGATTACATGGTTGCTGACTTTTTGTCTGACTGGTGTATATACATTTTCCTTAATGAGAATGAGAGGAATATGTCGCAAATTGTGTTTAATAAATGGGGCAACAGCCGTCAGCAAGGCTCCCAGTTGTCATCATGAAGACGGCCTCGCTCAAGGGGTCTGTCGCATTTAGGCATCGTCAGGTAACTATCATTTTTTAATGGACACTATCGCGTGAAACACCGGACATGGCTCCTTGAGGTACTTCGCCTCCACTTTGAAGAAAAACTGCCGCGTATTGAAGCTGGACGCCGGTTCAGCATCCCCAAAACGGCGGCAGATTCTGCACTGGCAGCGAAATTTCTCAGCAGAGAGGACAGTAAAGTCCTGCTGGTTATCGGGGCAGGGCCAATAGCACAGGCACTTGCACACGCCTATCTGCACATCAACCGGCCCTGGAAAAAATCATTTTGTGGAACCGTTCACCACAGAAACTAGAGCCGCTCATCACGTCGCTTCAAGAGACAGGCAGGGAGGTGAGCCTTGCCAGTGCCCTCGATTCAGCCGTGCGACAGGCAGATATCATCACTTCAGCAACCAGCGCGCTCACCCCATTGATTGAGGGACGCTGGGTGCAACCCGGTACTCACGATTACGGAAATGCCGCCTTAAGGATAATAGTTTTCCGCAGGCGGCTCTGAATGTTATTTCCTGCATGATATCGCCAGAATGTTCGACTAACCTTGACCACGCTTTCAACAATGAAGACATTGAGGTAGACCTTGTTAATCGATGGTGAGCGGGCTTCACGTTGTTTGCGACATTAAGTACGGCCTTGACAAGCTTCAGCCAGAGATGGTTGTATTGTGCAACCATCTTCAAAGGGCAATCCTGATGATTTCAGAGCTTCAGAACATAAAAAACATACGTGCTGCATCACGTTTAATGGTGCGGGAGCTGGGTTTCATGAACCAAAATCTGGCCGCAACTGATTATCCTCCCTCAGCAGTTCACTCATTGCTTGAAGTTGAAGCCCATGGGGCAGTGACAGCTGCTCAACTAGTGCATATTTTGGGGCTTGAGAAGTCAAGCGTGAGCCGTATGCTCGCAAAGCTAGTTGAGGCAGGAGAACTTGAAGAAAATATTTCTGCTGATGATGCAAGGACTAAGCTACTAAGCCTCACCAGTAAGGGCAAAGATACTGTTCACAACATAAATGCTTACGCTGACCAACGAGTAGCAGCAGCATTGGCAAAGCTCGACCTGTTTAGTCAGGCGGCTGTATCACAGGGTCTTTCTTCATATTCCAGGGCGCTGAAAGCCTGTCGCGAAAACACCGAAGAGAAAATACAAAGCAACTTCCAAATAGTCACGGGATACCATCCAGGTATGATTGGCCGCATTACTGAAATGCATGGAGGTTATTACGCCAGAGAGCATAATTTCGGCCACTTTTTTGAGGCTAAGGTTGCTGTAGGCCTTGCAGATTTTTCGGCCCGCCTGGATAAGCCTTGTAATCAGATTTGGCTGGCGATGGTAAACGGGCGCGTAGTTGGCTCAGTGGCTATTGACGGTGAGGATTTGGGGAACAATGAGGCGCATCTGCGATGGTTCATCCTTGATGATGGTTGTCGCGGTAGCGGACTGGGCAGAAAGCTCATTGAAAAGGCGATAATATTTTGCGAAGAACAAAAGTTCTCAACGGTACAATTATGGACGTTTAATAAACTTACCGCGGCAAGAAGATTGTACGAATCATTTGGATTTGAATTGTCGAAAGAATGGGAAGGTGATCAGTGGGGCACCACCATTACTGAACAACAGTTCACCCGTATCAACATCGCTCGCCATTTATCATTTTGACTGCTGAGAGAATTTTTCAATGTCAATGCATCGAAATTTTAGCAACGTTCGCTTCTGGCACACAGCGTACGCTTATTTTGCAGAATGTCATCTGGAATCCCACATCGAAGCTCGATCTTCTCGCAGCGATGATATGGTTTGAGGGGCAGCCAAGGGGGGTATGATAGCGAGAGCGTCACTTTCAGTGTCAATGCATCGAAATTTTAGCAACGTTCGCTTCCGGCACTCAGCGTACGATTATTTTGTGGAGCTACAACGAAGCTCGGGCTTCTTGCAGCGGTGATATGGTTTGAGGGGCAGCCAAGGGGGGTATGATAGCGAGAGCGTCACCGCCATGGACGGCGGTGTCGATCGGCAGGAGCCAGGTTCCCGAGCGGTCATACCCCTCTTGGTTGACCTTACCTCCCAACCTATAACAACCAGACTCCAGACTCCAGACTCCAGACTCCAAAGCCAAAAGCCGCGATCTTCGTCCGTTCCCCACAACCTCGCCAAATCCTGCCCTGAAAAAACCACTAAACCCCACTCGATAACAACAAAAAAGCCAACCTCATCAGGTTGGCTTTTCACACAACACGGATCACGCTGAACCCGGCATTTAACGCTGCAAACGATAGTAAGCCTCGTTCCAGCGTAACTGATCTTTAAATCCCGCCAGTCGGGTTTCGGCATCAATCACGACGACTTCAATGCCGTGCATCTCGCCGTATAAATACATATCTTCCAGCGTTAATGCCTGACTAAACACCGTGTGGTGCGCGCCACCGGCCAGAATCCATGCTTCGGATGCCACGGCCAGCGAAGGTTGCGCACGCCACAATGCCCGAGCCACCGGCAACTGCGGCAGGGCGAGGGGCTGTTCCACGGTATCGACAACGTTAACCAGCAAACGGAAACGGTCACCCAAATCGATCAGCGAAGCATTAATGGCAGGGCCGGCAGGGGCGGAAAAAATCAACCGTGCCGGATCGGCTTTGCCGCCAATACCGAGAAACTGCACATCCAATAGCGGCTTCTCCTCTTTGGCAATGGAAGGGCACACTTCTAACATATGTGAGCCCAACACCAAATCGTTGCCGGGGGCAAAATGATAGGTGTAATCCTCCATAAACGACGTGCCACCGTGGCGATCGCCCGCCAGCACCTTAAAAATATGCAACAGTGCGGCGGTCTTCCAGTCACCTTCACCAGCAAAACCATATCCCTGTTGCATCAGACGCTGCACCGCCAGACCGGGTAGCTGTGCTATTCCATGCAACGTCTGGAAATTACTGGTAAACGCCTGACATCCTTCATGGTCGAGAAACTGCTTCAGACCCAACTCGATACGCGCGGCATCCAGCACATTCTGCCGCTTAGCGCCGCCAACTGCCGCATCAGCACTAAAACGATACTGACTCTCATACTCATCGAGCAACGCATTAACCGCGCCATCGCTCACGCTGTTAATCACCTCCGCCAGATCCCCCACGCCCCAGCCATTCACGGCATAACCAAACTGGATCTGCGCTGCGACTTTATCGCCCTCGGTCACGGCAACCTCGCGCATATTATCGCCAAAACGCGCTACCTTCAGCCGCTGACTGGCGCGCTTCGCCTGGGCGGCACGTATCCAGTCAGCCACGCGGCGATGGGTGGCTAAATCCTGCCAGTGGCCGGTCACCACACTGTGCTGCAACCCCATTCTGGCACCGATAAAGCCAAACTCGCGGCCACCGTGCGCCGTCTGATTCAGGTTCATAAAATCCATATCCATACTGTCCCACGGGATCTCAGCATTGAACTGGGTATGAAGCTGTAACAGCGGTTTTTGCAGTACCTTCAGTCCTGCGATCCACATCTTCGCAGGGGAAAACGTATGCAGCCAGACGATAACACCGGCACAATCCTCATCGTAACTGGCGGCACGACACAAAGCGTAAGCTTCATCTGGCGTCTTCACTAACGGCTTCAACGTCAGTAGCAACGGCAGTGCTGCCTGCTGATTCAAACCCTGAACCACCTGTTGCGCATGTTGCTCCACCTGGCGCAAGGTCTCCGCGCCATACAAATGCTGCGTCCCAATCACAAACCACACCTGGGCATTTTTCTCGACGATCATTTGTCACTCCTTACCTGAGCAGAAAGGGCATCGGGTGCGTACTGTGGTTCCAGCACGGCACACCACTGTTCATAGCGTTGATAAAGTTGTTGGTAGCGCGCAACGCGCTGCGGATCGGGTTGCAGACTGTGCTCGACCGGACTTGCCATCGCCTGTTGTGCGGCAGCCACATCGTCGTACACCCCAGCGGCGACGGCGGCGAAAATGGCCGCCCCCAAAGCACAGCACTCATCGGAAGCCACAATATCGAGCGGGCGCTGCATCACATCCGCGCAGGCTTGCATAATCGCCGGGGACTTGCGGGCAATGCCGCCAATGGCAAGCACGCTCTGTACCGGAATGTCTTGCTGTTCAAAACAGTGCATGATGGCGCGTGCGCCAAAAGCGGTGGCGGCGATCAGCCCGCCAAACAGGGCTGGCGCATCCGTCCCGAGATTGAGATTCCCGATCACCCCTTGTAAACGCTGATTGGCATACGGCGTGCGCCGTCCGTTAAACCAGTCCAGCACCAGCGGGAGATTGCCAAGCTGGGGATCGGCTACCCAGGCGGCGGTCAACTGTGATAACAACGACTGCTGTAGGGCGGCCAACTGCGGTTGCAGTTCCGGCTGCTGCTGAGCCGCCTGTTGCAGTGGCCAGCTAAGCAAACGCCCAAACCAGGCATAAATATCCCCAAAGGCAGACTGGCCCGCTTCAAGACCGATGCTGCCGGGCACCACGCTGCCATCTACTTGCCCACAGATCCCTTTGATGGCGCGAGCGCCCACCCGCTGTGGGTCGGCAATCAAAATGTCACAGGTAGATGTGCCGATCACTTTCACCAACGTATAGGGCTGCGCGCCTGCGCCAACCGCGCCCATGTGGCAATCAAATGCCCCTCCGGCAATGGCGATACCCACAGGCAAATTGAGACGCTCGGCCCAGGCCGCGCTGAGCTGTCCCACCGGCCGGTCGGCAGTGGAAGTATGTTCAAACAGGGGGACGTCTAACTGTTGTGTCAGCAGCGGATCGAGTGCGCGCAAAAAATCAGCATCGGGCAGACCTCCCCAACTGGCATGCCACAGCGCTTTATGCCCCGCGGCACAGCGGCTGCGCTGTAAAAGCGATGGCGCGGTGGTATCGCTTAACAAAGCCGGAACCCAGTCACACAGTTCCACCCAGGAAACGGCGGCTTCACGCACGGCGGCATCGGCCCGTGTAATGTGCAGAATCTTGGCCCAAAACCACTCGGAAGAGTAAACCCCGCCAACAAACTGGCTGTAATCGCGAAAACGCCCGCTGTGACACAGGGCAGTGATCGCTTCCGCCTCCTCAATGGCGGTGTGGTCCTTCCACAGCACAAACATGGCGTTGGGATTGGTGGCGAACTCCGGCCGCAGGGCCAGCACCGTACCGCTGGCGTCAATGGGGGCCGGGGTTGATCCCGTGCTATC
The DNA here is from genome assembly GCF_000295955.2 of Pantoea sp. A4. Lineage (GTDB taxonomy): Bacteria > Pseudomonadota > Gammaproteobacteria > Enterobacterales > Enterobacteriaceae > Pantoea > Pantoea multigeneris. The sequence goes on along the minus strand of NZ_ALXE01000018.1, from coordinate 98,226 downwards.
GACGCCGATACCCACAATGGCTTTTCGCTGCTCAACCGTTAAGGCCGCACTGAGCTGACTCACGGCGGCGGTCATGGCTTCAATGTAATCCTGTGGATGATGGCGAAAGCGATTTGCATGAGGATCGCAGAACTGCCCCTGTTGCCAGCGCGGGTAATTCACCACCGTCTTATGTAGTTCAGTGCCGCTGGCGCATTCCACCGCCAGTGCGCGTACCGAGTCACTGCCAAAATCCAGCCCAATCGTTATGGCATCAACACGCATCGAAACTCTCCTGATCAGTTAGCTGTTTTCATCCTGCGAGAAGGTGATTGATCAGGGTTAGCCGTTGCTGGCTGACAATATGTACGAATCGGCTATCGGTAGCAGAATCGTGATCCATAGCAAAGTGAAGCGGAGGTTAACTCTGCTGAATGTATGGACGATTCAGTCATCGTTTTGAGATGTGATAGCGCTCTCTATCTTTGTGCATTTTTCCCGCTAAATAATAGCCACAAGAAGCAGGTCCATGGTGGGGTTTTTGGTTAACTCACTGTTTTTAAATCTACATGCTTGAAATCAATGTTGTTGGTAACGCTTACACTACGCGGGCCGAAAGGCGCGAAACCCGGAGAACAATATGCATAAATTAGCCAAAACATTTGCTGCCCTGAGCCTCGCCGCGCTTATGTCACATTCTGCTATCGCAGAGACCCTCAAGCTGGGTTTTTTGGTTAAACAGCCAGAAGAACCCTGGTTCCAGACTGAATGGAAATTTGCCGATAAAGCAGGCAAAGACCTGGGGTTTGAGGTGATTAAAATCGCGGTGCCAGACGGTGAGAAAACCCTGAATGCGATTGACAGCCTGGCCGCAAGTGGGGCGAAAGGGTTTGTCATCTGTACCCCCGATCCGAAGCTGGGATCGGCGATTGCCGCCAAAGCACGGGGTTACGGCCTGAAAGTGATTGCGGTAGACGATCAGTTTGTCACCGCGAAAGGAAAACCCATGGACAGCGTACCGTTGGTGATGATGGCCGCGACGAAAATCGGTGAGCGTCAGGGCCAGGAACTCTATAAAGAGATGCAAAAACGCGGCTGGGATGTGAAGCAAACCGGGGTCATGACCATTACGGCAGATGAACTGGATACCGCTCGCCGCCGTACCAGCGGCGCGATGGACGCGCTGAAAAGTGCTGGCTTCCCGGCGGCACAGATTTATCAGGTCCCGACCAAATCCAATGACATTCCCGGTGCATTTGATGCCGGCAACTCACTGCTGGTGCAGCACCCTGAAGTGAAACACTGGCTGATTGTCGGTATGAACGATAACACCGTGCTGGGCGGTGTGCGTGCCACCGAAGGGCAGGGATTCAAGGCTCCGGATGTGATTGGCATTGGCATCAACGGGGTGGATGCGGTCAGCGAACTCTCGAAAGGCCAGCCCACCGGCTTTTATGGATCGTTACTGCCAAGCCCCGATGTTCACGGCTACAAAAGCAGCCAGATGCTCTATGACTGGGTGACCAAAGGCACTGAACCGCCGAAGTTCACGGAAGTCACCGATGTGGTGTTGATCACCCGCGACAACTTCAAAACTGAGCTGGCGAAAAAAGGCCTGATGTAACGGCAGGAGATAACCATGGACAGCAACAGCGCGTACCTGAGTTTTCACGGCATCAGTAAAACGTTTCCGGGCGTAAAAGCGTTGCAGGAGATCACCTTCTCCTGCCATGCCGGCCAGGTACATGCCCTGATGGGCGAAAACGGGGCCGGGAAATCTACGCTGCTCAAGATCCTCAGCGGCAGCTATCAGCCCAGTGCGGGCGAGATTCGTCTGGAAGGGAAGGTGGTTAATTTTACCCACACGGTAGATGCCCTGAATGCGGGGGTGGCGATCATCTATCAGGAGCTGCATCTGGTCCCGGAGATGAGCGTGGCGGAGAACATCTGCCTCGGTCAGGTGCCACATCGGTTTGGCCTGGTGAATCGCAGTCTGTTACGCGATCGGGCCTTGCAGCAACTGAACAAGCTAGGCATGGCGATAGATCCTGATATGCCGTTGAAATACTTGTCTTTGGGCCAGTGGCAAATGGTGGAGATCGCTAAGGCGCTGGCGCGGGATGCGCGTGTCATTGCTTTTGATGAGCCAACCAGTTCGCTGTCAGCACGGGAAATCGAACATCTGTTTCGGGTGATTCGACAACTGCGCGCCGAGGGACGGGTGGTCCTGTACGTCTCGCACCGTATGGAGGAAATTTTTGCCCTCAGCGATGCCATCACCGTCTTTAAAGATGGCCGCTACGTGCGCACCTTCACCGATATCGCACGTACGCGTCAGGACGATCTGGTGGCGGCGATGGTAGGGCGCAACCTGGGCGATATCTATGGTTATACCCCCCGACCGCAGGGAGAAGTCCGTCTGGCGCTGGAACAGGTTCAGGCGAAAGGCGTACGTGAACCCATCTCTCTCACCGTGCGTCGTGGGGAAATTGTGGGCCTGTTTGGCCTGGTAGGGGCAGGACGCACCGAGCTGTTAAAGGGGATCTACGGCGCAACCACCCTGCGTGGCGGCCAGATCAAACTGGACGGCCAAACGTTGCGCATCCAGCAACCCATGGATGCGATTCGCGCGGGCATCATGCTGTGCCCGGAAGATCGCAAAGCGGAAGGTATCATTCCACTGCATTCGGTAAGGGATAACATCAACATCAGCGCCCGGCGGCATAACCTGCTCGCGGGCTGCCTGATCAAATCTGACTGGGAAGCCCATAACGCCCAGCACCATATTCAGGCGCTCAACATTAAAACGCCCCACGCGCATCAGCCGATCATGCACTTGTCCGGTGGAAACCAGCAGAAGGCGATACTGGGCCGCTGGCTATCGGAAGAGATGAAAGTGATTTTGCTGGATGAGCCGACGCGCGGCATCGACGTGGGGGCAAAGCATGAAATCTATCAGCTGATCTATCAACTGGCCCAGCGGGGCATTGCGGTGCTGTTTGCCTCCAGCGATCTGCCCGAGGTGATTGGGCTGGCTGATCGGGTGGTGGTGATGTGTGAAGGTGCGATTGCGGGCGAAGTCAGCCATGCCAATGCCCATGAACAGCAGATTTTGCGTCTGGCTATGCCAGTGACTCACGCCCGGACAGCCGAGGCATGAAAGAGGAGAACTCAATGTCTTCAACTACTACGCAACAGGGCGCACAGCCCGTTGCTCGCAGCAGTATTGCCTTTGGCCGCATCTGGGATAACTTTGGCATGTTGGTGGTTTTCGCGCTGTTGTTTATCGTCTGCGCGATCTTTGTCCCTAACTTTGCCAGCTTAATCAATATGAAAGGGCTGGGCCTGGCGATGTCAATGTCTGGCATGGTGGCCTGCGGCATGCTGTTTTGCCTGGCTTCCGGTGATTTTGACCTGTCTGTGGCGTCGGTCATTGCCTGTGCCGGTGTCGTGACGTCCGTGGTCATCAATCTGACCGAAAGCCTGTGGCTGGGGGTGATCGCCGGTTTAGCACTGGGCGTGGTCACCGGTTTTATCAATGGGTTTGTCATTGCCCGGCTGAAAATCAATGCCCTGATCACCACGCTGGCGACCATGCAAATTGTGCGCGGCCTTGCCTATATCTTCTCTGACGGCAAAGCCGTAGGCATTGAGGACGAACGCTTCTTTACGCTGGGTTTTGCCAGTTGGTTAGGCATTCCTGCGCCGGTCTGGTTGACGATTATCACCCTCGGGCTGTTCGGTTTTCTGCTGAATAAAACCACGTTTGGCCGTAACACCTTATCCATTGGTGGGAATGAAGAAGCCTCACGCCTGGCGGGCGTACCGGTGGTCCGGACGCGCATCATCATCTTTATGCTCTCGGGACTGGTCTCTGCGGCGGCGGGCATTATCCTCGCTTCCCGCATGACCAGTGGTCAGCCTATGACCTCTTTAGGTTATGAGCTGGTGGTGATCTCCGCCTGCGTGTTGGGGGGCGTTTCACTAAAAGGCGGTATCGGTAAGATCTCTTACGTTATCGCAGGCGTGTTGATTCTGGGTACGGTTGAGAATGCAATGAATTTATTGAATATTTCGCCCTTCTCACAGTATGTCGTGCGCGGTTTGATATTGTTAGCTGCGGTGATTTTTGACCGCTACAAGCAAAAACATAAGACAGTCTGATGTAAACATTATGGGTTGATGTGCAATCAATACAGGGGTGAAGCATGATGCACCAGCGTAGTCCTTCAGACATTCAGAGCAATCCGTTACTACCAGGCTATCCGTTTAATGCCTGGCTGGTAGCGGGCCTGACCCCAGTGACGGCCTCTGGCGCGTTAGATTTTTTTATCGATCGTCCGTCAGGCATGAAAGGCTATATCCTTAATCTCACCATCAAAGGGCGCGGTCAGGTCTTCAAGGGGGCAGAAATGTTCCACTGTGAGCCAGGGGATATGCTGCTGTTTGAACCCGAAACCCCTCATTACTATGGCCGGGCGCATAACAGCACCAGTTGGTTCCACCGCTGGATCTATTTCCGCCCACGTTCCTACTGGATCGACTGGCTGAACTGGGAAGAGAAAGTGCAGGGCGTGGGCAGACTGCGACTGACCGAGGAGCATCTGGCTGAATTCGACAAGATCTTCAGTCACATTGAAGAAGCGAACAATTCCGGGCGTCGCTTTGCCGAAGAGGTGGCGATGAATCTGCTGGAGCGGCTGTTACTGCGTGCGGTAGAGGAAGATCCGCGCAGCCGCGAAAAAATCCGCGACCCGCGCGTGATTGAAGCGTGCCAGTACATTAACCGCCATCTGGCCAGCGATGACAAAATTGAAGATATCGCCAGCCACGTTTGCCTGTCACCTTCGCGTTTGACGCATTTGTTTAGCGAGCAAATGGGCATTAATTTGCTGCGCTGGCGTGAAGAGCAGCGCATCATCCGCGCCCGGTTACTGTTGCAAACCACCAAGGAGTCTGTCGCCGGTATTGGACGGGAAGTGGGCTACGACGATCAGCTCTATTTTTCCCGTATTTTTCGCAAACGGGTGGGCGTCAGTCCGAGCGAGTATCGGCGACAGAGCCTTGAAGGCGAAGAAACCGCAGACAATGTAGAGACCACTGACGAGGTCGAAGAAGAGATCACAGAAGAGCCAATCCGTGCGTTATCCTGAAATTGGGGGGATTCCCCCTTGTGATAAAATCCAGGCCTTGCTTAAATTCCCGGTGTACATACAACAGGTATGTACACATAACTCACTTAACTATCTGAATTGTAATGTTTATATTGCTAAGCTTTTTTCCTATGGGGCATGTATGGGGCATTAGAGGAAAGATTTCTATTTATAATCTCTACCTGTCCCGCGCTATTTTCCAGCATCCAACCGCCATAAACGCTATAGAGCATCTGAGCACTTGAGTGCCCCATCTGTGATGCAATAAACGTGGGGTTGGCACCAGCCGACAGCATCCAACACGCGAAGGTATGGCGAGTCTGATAAGCTTTGCGATATCTTATGCCTGCTCGCTTGATGACAGACTCCCACAGGTTACGCAGTGTGCCTGGGGCATAATGCTCCCCTGCAGTAGTGCCGGGCTTATTAAGTAAGGGGGAGAAAATAAAGGTGCAGGGGTGAGTTGTTGTCCGGCCATACTCCCGCAACTTTATAACTTTCAGGTGTTGCTTACCAAGACGGGTAAGCTCTGCTTGGTCCCTCAGAGCTTCGAGAGCAGGGCTTACCAGATGTATAACTCTGTCAGTGCCTGCATCTGTCTTCGGCAGCGTGAAATCTCCAAGCGTTGTGAGGTTTCTCCGCACTGTCAGTGTTCCCGCCTTTAAGTCCACATCCTCCCATGCCAAAGCAATCAACTCACCATGCCGAACGCCGCTATAAAAAGCGAAGGTGAAGAGGTTTTTTGTCTGACGGTTAAGGCAAGAAGCTATCAGGCGGGTGTACTCTTCTTGGCTAATTGGATCGGGTTCAGCTTTTGCCTTTTTCAGTGGCTTAAGGTTGCTGAAAGGGCTCTCTGAGATGTAGCCGTTGTCAACTGCAAACTGAAACATTACGTTCATAGTTATCATGTAATAATTTACAGTATAAACACTTCGGCCTTCCTTTGGATTGGGCCTATGAGTTCTGATGACCTGATGCCCCGTAAGTAAATCCTTCCTGATATTCAGAAGTTCTTCCCGTGTGATGGATGAAATCGATCTTCTGGCACCAAGCCTGGGGAGCATGTTTTTAACCACGGAACAATAGCGGTAATGAGCATTTGCACTAATCTCCAGCTGTTTCATGGCAAGCCACTTTTCTGACAATTCCTCCACGCTCAAATCTTTGTTATCCAATCCAAATTTCTTCAGGTTTGGAGAGGATGGAAATTGCGCGGCGTAATCAAAATTACCCATCTTTATCGAAAAGCAAACGGAGGATCGGAGCTCTCCGGCAACTCTTCTATTCTTTGCTGTATCAGGCACGCCAAGGTTTTCCCTGACGCGCTGATCTCTATATTTGAACCATATGCGGAGTGACCCGCCATGGTTCTCAACGCCTGTTGGATAGACTTCTTTACTCATTTATTCCTCCAGACGTCCAGGAGCCGAAGCAGCATATCCCGATCATTTCCACAAATCACCCATTCGGTTGTTTTTGAGCAGCCACCCATGCATCAATCGCTTTGCGGTTATACATGCACTCGCTGGTGGGCTTTGGGTCGTTTTCTGGAGAAACATGTCTGTATTCACGGCCCACAAGCCATGATTTCTTCCGCGCGCGTGCAATAGTGCCTGGCTTCAAACCAGTAAGCGCGATCAGCAAATCCTCTGTCACCCACTCGTTGGGTACAATTTGAATAACGTTCTCCATCTCTACTCCTTAAGCGGCCATAGACAGGCCAGAACGATGAAAATAAAAAGGGCCAGAGTCGTTAGAGTCCAGCCCGGTGTTAGAATGTCGTCGCAGGCGGTAGTCTAAGAATACCTTTGCGCTATGCCTCCGCCGTGGAGAATCCGCTACGTAAAAAATTAGAGGTTAACACGGTGTATTCAGGCATAATCTGCAAAAATCCGAACTATGGCCACTGGAAAATTGCCGTGTGGCAGCCGGAACTCTACAAAAGTTGGCTCTATAAGCAACGGAGGAGGCCGAAAAGTTGATAGTGAATCTATCAACAGTAAACGACCGTAGGAAGAGTTAGGGGTAAGTACAAAAACTTATTTTTACAGGAAGAAAAATGACCGCGAAGACAGTTATTGATTGCAAAACAGCAGAAGATTTTTTAAATGAAATAACCCCTTGGACGTCAAAGCAAAATCTTTCTGATTTTGTTTTTAGAGGTCATTCGGATTCAAACTATAAGCTTTTACCTAGCGCCTTTAGGGATAAAAGCCATGGGAATATTAGCTCTATATCTAAGATAGAACCTAACAAAAAACACAAAAACATTGATGCTCTAAATAAAGTTGGATTTGGCAATCTTGCTCAGCAACACGCATCTTATGAGTTTAACATTTTGAGGCGATTTTATAAAAAAGCAAATGTGCATGGTTTGTATGTACCTCGATCAAAGTTCATGAGTCACTCTCTAGAAAGAGACTACGTTAGCTTTGAAGCCTTAATGAGGCTTTATGGTTATGACTGTTGGCTTGATCGAGACCTTATTGAGGTTGCATCTATTGCCCAGCATTATGGGCTACCTACAAGATTAATCGATTGGACTTACAATCCATATACGGCAGCTTTCTTTGCTTCAAATAGTCCTTCCTTAAAAAAAGATGGTAATATCTGTTTATGGATGTTGAACACAAGAATATTGACGGATGTTTTTGATTTAAAATCTTCTGACGTTAAAATATATAGTCCTCTCTATCAATGGAACGAAAATGCAAAATCCCAGTCTGGTGTTTTTACATATAAAGTCACCAGTATGTCTAAGGATGATGTTGCTCTAAGGCATGAATTTCTTTCAAGGATTACTGAGGAAAGTGAAATCCCAACAGATGAAAAATACAAATCTGTATATACGGATTATGAAACACTTGATGAATCAATAACCAGATTGGTTGACGAGTATAACCATCTGAAAGAAAATCAGGTAAGTAACAATGCTTTAATAAAAATAACATTACCATCTTCAGAGGCCCAAAAGCTAAACAAGCATCTGAGAAGTATAAATATATCAGAGGGCTTTATATACCCGGGATATTCAGGTGTTGTCAGAGAGATCCTGAACAAGAACAGCCTCAAGTAGGCGATTGCACTGAAAAAATCCTATATCAGATAACAGCCCTCTCTGGCAGAGGGCTTTTTTTTTGCAGCCAGCTCAGGATCTGACATACTACACTTCTCTTTAAGCAAGTACAGCTCGTACCATTTCGGCATTTAAGAGGAGGGGGCCTCACGGATGGCTGGCCTCCCTGGGACAGGCGCACAAGCCAACAAACGCCAATGTCAGAGGAGAGGGATCGTCAGGATGCGACACGGCATCAGAGTGATAAACCGTGCCGCGATAGATGACACTGAACCCATCTTCTTTGATTAGCATTAGCTTGCCAGTGCGAACTGATACTTTCCGAGTGCGGCCATTGCCTCTGACTATAGTGAAATCGACCATATCCCCAACCTGTTGCTGGCGCGGCTCCCCGCAAAAACGATGACAGGTTTCACAGCGCTGCATGGTCACCTCCCTTCTGCAACTCTTCGTCCAGCTCCGCTTTGCGGATCAGATAAACATCGGTCGCCTTCTCCAGATAGTCGGCGTTCTGTGCCAGCATTTTTGCTGCGTATTTGTAGCAGCGGTCCAGATTTGATACTGAATCAGCATTTGCTGAAGCTTCCGTGAAATCTGCCAGCAGCTCATCTGGTGTACGCGCTGAGCTGGTGTTTTCCGCTGGATTAACTTCTCTCTCTGGTTGTTGCGGCTCTGGCTTGTTGTTGATCAGGTTGTTGAGTTCGGCCCGGCTGCGCGCCGGGGTGACATCGCGCTCTGCACGCTGCTGCGGCTCGAACTCGTCTGGTGTGTATACACCGAGAATCACATCAGGGCAGTAGAGGCGAGCCCAGCGCTTAACCCCGAGGTATGCGAGCTGTTGCTTCGGATCGCTACCCCAGAGCGTTGAGTTGCGCACCTGAGCCTGCGATAAGAGCAACTCAAGCACACGCGGCTCATCCTCACCCTTTAAGGTGGCCCAGACTCTTACGCCACAGCCTTTTTCATCTTCCATTTTCCAGTTTGGCGCGATGTACTTATTGCCCTTCTGAGATGTCTTCTCGACAAATTTGCCGATCACGTTTTCCCACGGACCAAACCAGTCGTAATGGAGTCGGTCTTTAGTAGGGGCCATTGATGTAATCACTGCATTAACCAACTGCGCCTCATACCCCAGAACGCCATTGATAAGGTGTGTCTTCTGAGCCACCGCATAAGGATTCATCCCCCACTGAGCTGCCTGAAGGGCTACTGCCATGCAGTCAGCTGGGCTTCCCGCCAGGTGAGACGGTACTGTCGCTTTACCCTTTGCCATAACGTCAGCGAAAGCCTGAAGCTTTTGCAGGCCACTCGGGCTAAAGATTGCCGCTTTAGTGTCCGCCTCGTTTACTGCCGGGTGCATCAGGTCATTGCTCATAAGTTATCCTTTCTCTTTGCCCAGTCCGGGCGCGTGATTTCTTCAATGCCGCCCCAGTTACCGGACTGCATGCATTCGTGGTAGGTGGCCAGGTCGCGGCGGAACAGGTCATGACCGACCGTAACGTCATCTTCACTGAGCTGGAAAGTGCGAACCGGGTACCGGCCGCAGTCAATCGACTCGCTGACGGCGATGAAAACGAATAGTGGGTATTCGCCAAAGTGCTTGTTGTAGCCTTCGCGGTAATAGGCGTCCTGAACGTGGTAGCGGAATTCTTCGACGTGACGCGCGAAGCGGCTCATGTCGGCCACTTTTTTCACGTCCACGATCACTGGCTGCCCGGTCAGGAATTTGTCAGGTCGAATCCGGCAAAGCTCACCTGTCTGATCGTCGTTCCAGTAAATTGAGGCTTCCTGGTGGCCCTCAGCTTCAAGCAGCCAGCGTGCAGCGGGATGGGCGAGGGTGCTGGAACGCATCAGTTTAAGCTTTCGTCCTTCTTCGGCATCCATGACGGTCATACCAAGTCCTGAGCAGTCTTTGAGAAAAGCCTTTTCGTTCGCCTTGCCCTCATTGGTGCGGCGGTTAAACTCCGGTGCCACGATGAATCGCCGGTCGAACTCATCCGGCTCCAGGAGTAGGCAGTGAAGTGCAGTACCCATATCGAGTGCCGCTTTCTTCTCTTCATCCTCAGGAGCATTTTTACGCCACTGGAATATGGCAGGGTTAATAGCAATATCATCCAACTGCGATTTGCTGACACCAGCGCCGGAATGGTATGCCTCGTTAGGGATGTCGTAATAAATTCCTGTTTCCATAGCTATTCCAGCCCCAGTTTCTCTGCCGCTGTGGCAATGTCTTCAACCATTCGCGCATAGGCCGCCTGCGCATACTCGTTGTTAAGCAGATAGCGAGGAATTCCAGGCAAAGCGTCTTCGACGTTATCCGGGAAGCGAGCGCGCACTTTTAGGGTGCATTCACGCCGCGCACTATCCACATCCTCTTCCTCGTATTGCCTTTGCCAGCGCAGCTCTTCGTAACGATCCTGTGCGGCGTATGGGTTGCCGTTAAGTGAAAAGGTCATGCGACCCCCTTGCCGTAGTATTTTTCAAAGTCAGCATCCTGAAAGTCATGCCAGCCGAGAGCTACAACCTGCGCCCAGTTGAAAGCCTTCTTCATGCCTTCCGGGCTGTCGGGAAACTCTGCGGTGTACTTCTTCCGAAACTCTGCATTTGCCTGTGATACGCGAAGGCATCCATTAACTGGCGTGATCTTCATATGGCACCCCAGGCTGATTCAGAATGTCTTTGAGAGATCGCCACCCGGCACGCAGGCGGCGAACGAGGCGGTCAAGATTTGATTCAGAGCAGCCAGCAACGGGCCACCCTGCAACGGCGAACTGTTGCATAGCTATTCCTTGGTGTTGGTTAAAGTGATTGGTTAGTAGGTGATAGCGGTGTGCGGGATATTGCCGTCTTTGATTTGCGTCAGAACGTCGATAGCCTGGACGCGGGTTAATCCGGCATTAGCCATCAGCGCGTTAACAACAGCGGTACCGACCGCTTTCCGATGAGCTTCATTCGCAGCGCGAGCTGCTACTTCATCAGCGATGCGCTTTTCTTCGGCCAGGCGGCGTTGTTCGGCTTCCTGTTGCTTGCGTTGCTCAGCCGCGATTGCGTCCTGCTTTTCACGTTCAGCTTGTTCGCGTGCTTCATGTGCCAGTTTGGCGGTGCGCTCCTGAGCTTCACGGGCCTCCCGCTCTGCGCGTTCCTGTGTAGCGATACGGTCACGCTCAGCTTGTTCAGCCTTGGCCTTCAGCTCTGCTTCGCGGCGAGCTGCTTCTTCGCGCTCAACCTGTGCTTTCTGCTCAGCCTCTCGGCGTGCGGCATCGGCAGCTTCCTGCTTCAGATTCTCTTCGTGATCGCGCCGGGCTTTCTCTTCTGCTTCTTTGCGAAGGCGCTCAAGTTCGGCAGCCTGATCTTCACGCTGCTTTGCCACGATTACCGCTGCTTCCAGCTTCTGCACCGTGGCATCTTTCGCTACGCCTGCTTCGGTGGAAATTTCCTGCCAGGTATCGTCCAGAGTGACCGCTTTGGCTTCGCTGAGGCGTTCCTGAATGTCACTGGACGGCAAATAGTTTCCGGTGGCGTCAATCACATCGGCCAGTGCTCGGACCGCTGCCAGCCGCTGCTGTAATCCCTGCTTGCGGTCTTCTTCAGCCTGTTCCCACTCGTTCAGCGGGCGGCGCACTTCATCTTTCAGTGCATCCAGTCGCTCACGAACCACGCGGCGACTTTCATCAATCTGCTTCGGCAGAGCTTTGAGCTCGGCAACCAGCTCCTTACCAGCGTTGTCGATATAGGTTTTGGAGCGGGCCACCTTGTGCGCCATTGATGCGATAGCGTCACGGCCTTTTTTGGTTGTGACATCAGGAACAAGGCTGCGCGCCTCTTTCTCGATTGCTTCAATGATCGGGTCGAGCTGCTCTTTGGTGGTAAACACCGCCATCGCGTTCGACTTTTCGATGACGACTAAATCCGTTGTTTCACTCATTTCGGTTTCCTTCAGGCAAAAAAATGCCCTCCGGAGAGGGCTAATGGATGATGGAGGGTAAAACTGAAAGCAGCTCTGAGAGAAAGCCGCTTGCGCTTTTACCGTTCCCGCTCTGCGCGGGTTTAATCTAAGAATCTGACAAAATCAGGGATGTGCGTGGTTATCGTCCCATCGGGCAATTCAACAATGGCAACGGTGTAATTGCCCGGACCAGTCTCGAATTCTTCAAATGCAATTCCCCACTGGTGAAACTTGCCAGTGACAGGGGGCAACTCTTCTCTTTTTCCAGCCACTGCATGGAATCTTCTGACTTCTACCGTTCTCATACTCACCTCTGATTAATAAATAAAGTTCCGCGCCGCCTGAATAAACAGCCACCCAGCCAGCGCCCAGCATGAAGCCCGCTGCAACGAAAAGCAGCAGGTCTCTGTACTTGCTCATGTTTGATCCAATAAAAAAGGCCGCCTAAGCGACCTGTCGTTGAGTTGATGCCTGCTTTTAACCACATCAGGCGAGGTGGTTCCTGAGCTTTCCACAGACAAAGGAAACTGGTAATTTGGTTATTCCACAGACAATAAGGGATTTTGTATGGCAACCTTTACAGTAAGAGTAGAGCTGCATAATGCAGATTATGATGACTACGAACTTTTACATAAAAAAATGAATGCCAAGGGCTATAAGCGGACTGTAACTGCAAGCTCAGGTACTGAACACCATCTACCTGACGCAGAATATACTTTTGAGTCTTCATCTAAAGATGAATCTGCAGTGGCTGATGAAGTGAAAGCAATAGCTGATTCTGTTAAGAATGGCTCAGGGGTATTAGTTACAAAGTCTGCGGGAAGGGCGATTAGAGGCCTAAAAGTCGTCTAAAGACTGTCTTCACATAATTTGTAGATTTCAAAGCGTTTTCAGCAAGCCGATTCGGGCTTCTATGCCTGAATTTGGCTCAATCTCTTTTATTCGCCTAGCATCCTCAAGTAAAATCACTATTACGTGCTTAAGTTCGCTCTCACCCATAACTACCTCGCTGTCACGCATTCAGATTTACGATACCCGGCGGCGTATATCGCCACCTCTGGCAAACAATTCGCTCCACTCTCGTGCCGATCACGAAGGCTAGGGGATGAGGTGGCGCGGGATACGCGGTTAGTTGGCCGCGCTGTTACTGCAACAACCTCTGGCTCAATGCCAAAGACCGTATCGATGATTGAGCAGATGCCGTCACGCTCAATTGCCGCCGCCCGGCGACGAGCATGGCGACGAGTTTTAGCGGTCTCTTTTACTGAACTGCCATAAGTGATAGCTGTCATGGTGCCTCCTGAAATGGTTTTGGTGATTGGATGGCCGGTGCTGATCTCCGGCTTGCAAACCATGCCGAGGTAAACGGCTTTCGCCTCCCTCAATATCGGTTATTACGACCCAGTACCCGAAGGCATATGACACTACTTAGCTGGTATCGATCGCTTGCGGAAACCGTTAGCTTTTAAATCCGCGCATCAGCCTGCGCATTCATCCAATCCCAAACCCATCTCGGTTTTCGTATCGCGCTTTGTCAGCGCTGCATGTTGTTAAAGAGCTATCAGCGTGATTCTGTGTTGCCGTGCTGATGGAATTGAATATACACAAAATGTGATTTTATAGTCAATCACGAAATGTGTATGATTTTATCTTCACACATTATGTGTATGTTTTTAATGTGAATTTATTTTCCCCAAGCCCAGTCTTGAACTCGGATCAGCAGCGTTAGGTGGGGTAGCGGACACCAAAAAGCCCGCTCAGTGGCGGGCTAGGGTGCTGGGGGCATGAAAAACCCGGCGCGGTGGCCGGGTTTAGCATATTAACATTTTATTCTAATTGGCTTTCGAAAAAGTCAAAATAAGGAAGAGTGTAACTCCCTAGCCCAGACATGCTGATGAGATTTTCAGCGTAACTTTTAATGTAAGGATACGCATAAGTAGGAGCCTTGACATTGACGGCATCACTCTCTGCGACCTCTTGTGAGAAATCCACATCACACTCAAAATCAAAGTTATAGGTAATTTCGACCTGAGCGGCACCTTCCACGGATATAACAGCTGTATAACTTGCCCTAAAGACGTTTGATTTCTTTTGATTCCCAAATAATTTTCTATCCAGCTTTACAGTTATCTTCCTCTCTTTCTTCCCTTCTACTTTAGGTAATGACTTAATGGAAGCACTGGATACTGCTTTGGCTATTAATGATATTTTCATAATTTGTTTGGTAGTATTCGTTGTCGTCTATTTGATTAATACAGATAACCTCTGATTGGCTATGATCTGAGGCGGACGATATCTCTTTTCTATTAAAACTATTTTCGGAATAACTTCCTTTATAAATCATAGTCTTAACAGTATTCTCTTTGGTTAATGAACTTAAGTTGTTGCAGGACTCTCGTCCTGAAAAGAACAACAAATATCGCTCATGTTTATCGCGCTTAAGAGTTTCAGTAATTTCCAACTTTTCTGGCGAAGCAGTATCTGGCTCAATTGTGCACCATTCGTCTACTGACGAAGAGTCCTGAATCAAAACATCTAAAGATATACCCAAGCCGTCATGGAGCCTCTTTATCATTGTGAGGCTTAATTTCTTTTTACCAGACAGGACCTCAGAAACTTTAGACTTAGAACCCAAATATGCTGTCATGTCTGTTTGAGTCAAACCCATCTGATCCATTCTAAATTTGATGGCATCAAGTGGTGAAGGCTTCCGAATTGGATAATTGGCCTTTTCATAATGACCTATTAACAAATTAAGTAATTCGAACTCATCATATTCTTCAGTTTCCGGAGTAAGGTCACAAGTTGCGAGCATCAAAAAGCGGTCCATGGCTTGTTCATAGTCATTTTTGCTTTTAAGAACCTTCCAACAATAGCCTGACATTACAATCTCCACTTGTCATACTCGGCATGAGTACCAATCTGCTGTATCACTACCACTCCTAGCACGTAAACCACCTGTACAACTAGACGGTAATCATTGCCTTTAATGTTAAACACCACCCTTTTATCCGAAAGGAAATCAGCTGATGGGTAACGACTTTTGATATCGTGTGTCGTTGACCACGTGGCAGTTGAAACCTCTTGCACCCACGCTTCAAGGGGCCTTAGGGCCTGATTGTGCTTTTTGCAAAATTCGTGGATCTTCTGTACACCTCTGACATCCATTTTTTTACTAGGTTCCCCTTTTGGGAATTATAGTCATAATTCTTTGTAAAGTGTATAGCTCTGCTTGTGCTTACAATCAGCAAAGGTGCTTAAAATTACTGAAGGACGCCTTATGAGATACTCATGAGTAGTTCAAAAATTACTAACTCATCTCACCCAAACGTCTCTTCCGGCCACTGAGCCTTAACTACCTTACCGATGATACGAATGCTGTGATCGCAATCTATCACGCGATATGAAGGGTTGAGCGGCACCAGGTAGCTCACACCTGCATCTTTCTCGTACTTCTTGAAAGTCACCTCTGAATCACCGTTTGCAGAAGCAACGCAAAAATCGCCGGTTTCAACGTCCTCGGCAGGGTCAACCAGAATCAGCATCCCCTCTGGGAAGCTGGGGCGCACACCCTGCGGCGCAGTCATCGAGTGGCCCTTAACCTCAAGCCAGAATGCGTTTTCGCTGGCCTTCTTGGTCGTTGGCACCCAGGCCTTTGCATCAGTGGCTGTATAGCTGCCTACTTCTGAGAACGGGCCAGCCTGCACAGAGGCAAACAGCGGGTACTCATACTGCTTGAAAACTGCGTCAGACTCATCACCAAACATGATCTTCGCCGGGGAAACCCCTAACGCACTCCCAAGCAAGACCGCATCATCAGCGCTTACTTTACGTGTGCCGAGTTCATAGTTCCCAAGGCGAGAAGGGGCTGCCCAGCCACATTGCTTGGCGAGCTGCGCTTGGCTAAGTCCTTTAGCTTCTCTCAGGGACTTAATCCGTTCCCCAATAACTTCATGCATAGTTTTCATTCCCCTAATTTACCACGCAATGTGATTGTACCTCTTACACGATTTGAGGTTGACTGTTAATCACATTTTGTGTGTAATGCCTCTGTGTTTAACGCTAAGGAGGACGCAATGAATAACATTGCCCAGCAGCGAAAGAAAATCGGAATTTCGCAGGCTGTTCTCGCTTCAGCAATTGGTTGGGGGCAGTCACGCATTGCCAACTATGAGCTGAATATCCGTACCCCAAGCCTTAATGATTGTCGGTCAATCGTTGCCGGGCTGGAGAAACTTGGGTGCCAGTGTTCGCTGGACGAAGTTTTCCCACCGTCAAAAGAAAAAGCCGCTTAAGTAGTTCCGCTCTTTATCAATCTGCGCCGCCGACAACGTGGCTCCAAATTCAAAGTGGCAATCCCCCACGGATTGCTCACGTAAACAATTACATAGCAAGGAAATTATCAGGTATGGAAAACGCAACTCAAAGCAAGAACGCCCGCCGCATCGAATCTGCATTGCTTAACAAACTTGCCACACTAACGCAGAAGGTGTTTGCCGAAAGGTTTGGTGTGGCGGAATACACTGTAAGTCGCATGAAGCGTGACTTCTTCAGGCAGATGAGCATTGCGCTCGACATTCTGGAATACGGGGTGGCTGACGAAGAAATGAACCGACTTGCTGAAGAGGTCGCCAAAATTTTGACCAAAGAAAAAGCCCCGAGCTGCGCGAACAGCTTCGAGGCCTGATGCGAAATGACTGGATCAATTCACAGGAGTAATTATGAGTAGTTTACTATCGCTTTACAAGGCAAAAGAGAAAAACGGTACCGAGATGTCGGCTAAAAAGACATTCCTGGTCCCGCTGGCGGAGTTATACATCGAGCCGGGTTACAACGTGCGCGAGATTGACCAGGCGCACATTGAAGAGTTCCGGGATGCGTACATTGCAGGTGAGTACGTTCCTCCGTTGGCTGTGCAGGTGACAGAGCATGGCATCAAGATTATCGATGGCCACCACCGTTACCAGGGCGCACTGCTGGCAACGCAGGAAGGCCATGAAATTCCCCGCCTTGAGTGCAAAGATTTTTCCGGTACCGAAGCAGATCGCATCGCTTTCATGGTCACCAGCAGTCAGGGTAAGCCACTTACATCGCTTGAACGTGCTGCAGCATATCAGCGCCTGATTAATCAGGGATGG
This sequence comes from Pantoea sp. A4, assembly GCF_000295955.2. Classification (GTDB taxonomy): domain Bacteria; phylum Pseudomonadota; class Gammaproteobacteria; order Enterobacterales; family Enterobacteriaceae; genus Pantoea; species Pantoea multigeneris. The sequence goes on along the minus strand of NZ_ALXE01000018.1, from coordinate 80,934 downwards.
TCAGCGTCAGAAGTAGCGAAAAAGGTTAAGCGTTCTGCAGCCGATGTTGATCATCATCTACAACTGCTGACCTGCGGTGACAGCCTGATAGCGATGGTGAAGGCCGGAGAAGTTGCTCCGACCACCGCTGTAGCCCTTTCGCGTGAGCATGGCCCTAATGCTGGCGTCGTAGCGCAAGAACAGATGGTGAAAGCTAAAGCGGCTGGCAAGTCAAAGCTGTCACGTAGCGCGGCTATCCCGCTGTTCAGTGCAGTTAAGGCTCGCCGGTTAGTGGAGCTTCTGGTTGATGCTGAATTCAATCGTGGCGGGGAAGGCGATTACCTCCTGCTGTACATGGACACGGCTGAAGAAATCAACCGCATTCTGGCTGAATATCGTGCCGGTATACCTGCTGAGGTGGAGGCACCATGAGTTTAGCCACCGTTATCAGCTTCCCTAAAAAAACCGAGCAAACAGGAGGTCACATGGCCGACCTGTCCAACGGGTATACCAAGACTGCCAATGAGATTCAGAAGCTAAAGCCGCGCCTGAGATTATCAGGCCGCGAGTGGCAGTGTTTTGAGGCAGTGATATGGCTTACCTACGGATGGAATAAGAAACAGGACAGGGTAACGAACACGGTAATCGGAGAGCTTACAGGCTTGAGTGACAGCCATGTTTCGGATGCTATCAAGGCGCTGGCAGAACGGAAAATCATCTTCTGTCAGAAGCATGGAGTGATGAAAACAGTGGGTGTAAATACTGAAATTTCAGCGTGGATTTTGGACAAACCGAAACCGGGAAAAGTTTTCCCGAAAACGGAAAACTCCTTCCCGAAAACGGGAAAAGTCTTCCCGGAAACGGTAGACACCCAATACAAGAACAAGAACAGTATTAAAAACACTACGTCAGAGAATTCTGCCGAATCCCCTGACAGCCCATCTGTAAAACTTCCAGCTCTTCGTCCTGATGCAGCAATTCAAACCCCGAAGGGTGACAAGTGGGGAACTGCTGACGACCTGAAAGCGGCTGAATGGCTATTCAGCAAAGTCTCGATCGTTGCACCAACCGCACAGGTTCCCAACTGGCCTGCCTGGGCTAACGATATCCGGCTCATGCGAAGCGCGCTGAAAGTTAGCCATCTCGAAATATGCGAAGTTTTCAAATGGGCTAACGCCGATCACTTCTGGCAGACCAACGTCATGAGCCCCTCAAAGCTTCGCGAGAAGTGGCAAACGCTTAAAGCCCAGATGAACCAACCTAACCGTAACCGAACTGGACCGGCGGAGCAGCAGTCAGCTGCCAACTGGAATACTCAGGAAGCATGGGACAATTTCATATGAGACAACTCGTAGCCGCAATAAACAATCGAGACAGCTCCACTCTGGTCCGCATGGCCGGTGACTTGCCTCAGCCGCCTGATCGCCGTTTGCACCAGGAGGTCGAAAAGTTGATGGATGAGTTTTTCGAGGGATTGAAACAGGTATTCCCGGCATCTGTCAGCACTGCCTGGCGCAATCCGGCAGACGAGGCTGCCGCCAAGCGACAGTGGATCGCTGCCTTCGCTGAAAATGGAATTACCAGCAAGCAGCATTTGCAAGCTGGCATGCGTCAAGCCCGAGCCAGCGGATCGCCATTCCTGCCTTCACCGGGCCAGTTCATTGAGTGGTGTAAATCTGGTGAGCGATTCGCTGCTGGTCTGCCGGATGAGGCAGGGCTGTACGACATGTTCCGCCTGTACTGCCGCGACCGTGGCATGTACGACTGTAGCGAGAATTTCCCCTGGGAAAGCCCGGCCTGTTTCCACATGGTGACGGCGGTTTATAACCAGATGCGGTCTTTCAATCTTTCAGATGCCGAGTGCCGCCAGCGCCTGAAAGAGCAACTGCGCAAAATGTCCCGCCGCATTGAAGCCGGTGAAGAAATCCCCCCGCCGCGCAAGCAAATTCCGTTGCTGCATATCCCACTCGGCAATGAGAAGGGGCTAGATCGAATCGCTGAAATCCGGCGAAATCTTGGCCTGAAGGGAAGGAGATAAATTACGGATTTACGGCAGAATTCCGTTAACCGCTGCGCTGTCATGGAAATGGCCCCACAGTAAGCCGCCTGAGAAGGCGATGAGCCCCATTAAAATTAGCGTAATTAATACCGCGACCGTCGATAGTGATGGGTCTTTTCCTTTGTATCTGTAACGTCCGTAAAGAACACCCGACATAAGAAAGCTAATAGCAGAATGCACAAACAACAGTGCTTCAGCAAATGGCATTGTTCACTCCTTCATACATTGGGTCATCAATAGACTAGCAGAATGTTTACAAAGATGTTTTGTCCGTACCAGGAGGGCCGCTATGGAAATACCGAAGGACGGCATACGCCTTCATCAGAGTAACTTCCGCGCCATCGGCGAACAGCTCTTACCTCTACTCGCCACCGGCCAGTGTTACCGCCTCACATTGAAACCCTGGAAAGAAAAACGCTCCCTCTCGCAGAATTCCCTCGCGCATTTGAGGTTCAACGAAATCAGCGAATACCTGATTAAGTCTGGCCGCACTGACGCTACGCCCGCCTGGGTAAAACGGAATCTTAAGCGTACCTACCTTGGCTGCGAAGAGGTCACTTACACCGATTTCGTTACTGGCGAGAAGGTCACCACTTACGAACCCCGGCACACATCCGGACTCGATACGGGAGAGATGCACTTTTTCCTGAATCAGGTTGAGCGGTGGTGCATGCAGTTCGGGCTTGCGCTGACCATACCGCACGACTCGGAGTATCAGAAACTGAAGGAAAAGCAAAATGAATAGGTCATCCACTCAAACCATAATTGACCACCTAATCTATCAGCCCACCCGCCGCACCCGCTCAAAACGCAAACCAATCCCGCTAGCCAGTGAGGTGAAGACATTCGACTACACCTACGGACTGCTGCGCGCCAAATGGAACAGAATGAGGCTAACCAGATGAAAAAAGTCAGGCGGCGCTGTAAAAATCCAGACTGCCGCGAATGGTTCAACCCAGCCTTCCAGAATCAAACGTGGTGCAGTGCAGAGTGTGGAACCGTAATCGCGCTAGCAAAGCGAGAAAAAGACCGGCAGAAATCGATACAGGAAGCAGAGCGACGACGAAGAGAAGAAACCCAGCAAGAAAAACGCCACACCAAGATCCGCAAGTTAGCTCTACAACCCCTCAGTCACTTCCATAAACAAGCCCAATCAGCCTTCAACGAATACATCCGCACCCGTGACTCCGGGAATCCGTGCATCAGCTGTGGCCGTAATACAGGCGCGAAGATGAATGCTGGCCATTACAGAACGGTGGGTGCTAGCAAAGAAACCCGCTACGACGAAACCAACTGCCATCTGCAATGCGAACACTGCAACTCGTATCTGTCCGGGAACATCGGCGAGTACAAGCCGCGGCTGATCACGAAGATTGGGCAGGAGGCTTTCGACCGCCTGGTGGGGCCGCACACGCTGAAGAAGTGGACGCGGGAAGAGTTGCAGGAACTGGCGGCACACTACCGGCAGAAGACACGCGAGCTGATCAAACAAAGGGGTGAAGCTGCATGACCTGGCTAAACAAGTTACTCCGCCGTTTCCGACCAATAATCCCAACCATACAGCCAGCCCACATGCAGATATGGGATGCCTGTCCTAAGCGGAGAAAGAAATGAGAATTGAGCGAGACTTTCAACAACTAGCCAGGCTGGCCCCGGTACGCAGTTCATCTGACATGCGCCGCCTGTTTGGAACTGGATGGAAGACCATTAATAAATCACAGCAGGCATGGGTCAGACACCTACTCACGGTCTGGGGGCAGCATCTTGGGAATGAAGATTATGATCGCAGCGAGGTGAACGTGATTGGCCGCTTGATGATGCGATGCGAATGGAGCGAGCAGAAGGGTAAGCAGATAGAAAAAATCGTCTCAGAACTCCACTGTGAAGGGCTGCGCGGGGAAGCGTTGTTCCGAAAGGCTCGGGATCTACTAATCCCACAGTCATCAACGGCCAACATCATCGCTCTCGCCAAAGAATCCGATGATGCCGCCTTCGTTGAATCTGTGATGACAAAGACTTTCGGTGCAATCAACCCAATCAAAAACGTTGCCAGATTACGCTACTGCAAGCGCAAGAGCGTGCAAAACATTATCGGTTGCCTGATTTATCACACTGGCGTCAGCGCAAAAGAGGCCCGGAACAGAATGGAGTGGGCTCTGGATATTCTCGAAGGAGAAATGTTTTACGCAACTAAGCGGGAAATGGAGAAGGAGATTCCTAAAATAGCAGCACAATTAGAAAATTAGCACTAATTGCTAATGATTGCGGGCAAGCGATCTGCCATATTTCACATAGGCTCGGGGAGTAAAGCGAACTGAGCGCCACATGACAAAAAGACGCCCTGCGGTTAATTCCGTGGGGCGTTTTGCATATTGGCGAGGATACTGTGCGACGTCGGAGATCGCCATGCAGGACAGAGGGTTCGAATCCCTACGCAGCGTCCTCACCAATAGGCCATTCAAATTTGAGGTTTATTAAATTTGAATTCGTGTATAGGATGTAACTGTCATGTTGAATCCCCCTGTGCGGAGGGGCGACAGTCGAATTACCAAGATAACCATGGTGATCGCCGAAATGCTGCGGGTAAAGGTGACTGGCTTACCCACCGGGAGGCACCCGGCATCATGACAATAGTCACAATTTTCAGCAAAACATAAGGCTCGCTTCGGTGGGCCTTTTTTATTGTTCGTTTGAGAATTTATTAACTCTTCCATGAAGCCGTTCCTAAGTTATAAAATTTCATGAAGAAATTTAACTGGGATGAAAGAATGAGAAAGGGGTTGGTTGTTTTATTTTTTGCTACGGTAATTACCGGCTGTGTATCGAATGACATAGAAGATATGCCAAGAGATGCCAGGGTGAGATTTGCCAATATGGAAGGTTACTCCAACAATCCTTATCCAAAAGCAAAAATGCTTGGCGAAGTTATGGGTATGAGTTGTGCGCGTCGCGCCGGAAGTACGACGATGGTAACTGAGTTAGGTGGGAATATCTTCGCCACCACAACTGGGCCAGATGTCGCCACTGGATCAGAAGCTCTGGAGAATATGCGCTACAAAGCCGCAATGATGGGTGGTGATGCAGTTGTCAATGCTGTGTGTAAGTCAGGAGGCGTTGACTGGGCTCATAACTGCTGGTCAACCGTAAAATGCGTTGGCGACGTGGTTTCGAAAAGCTAATACATTCATATCCTAAATTAACAGGCACTGCTTCGGCGGTGCCTTTTTCGTTTCCGCCCCTGCCAGTTAATCAAAAATCCCTCGTTATCCTGTGTGGCATCGGGCGTCTTTTACATCCGTAAAGGCAAAAGAAAACCCGCACTTGGCGGGTTCAGTCGAACTCGGGAAAGTTTCTTCCTCATCAGTTGAAACTTTAACCGGGTTCGCTTTGTTCTTCCTTAAGCAAAATCTTAAAGCGAATCCCCTAGAGGGGTGAGAATGGTAAAAATCATGCCTGACAAAATTGCTTCCGCAGTCAGTTATTGCGTGTCCGGCACACTTGTATGTGGAGGCAGTGTGTCGCAATGGATTCATGACCTTGACTGGAATCAGGTCGCGGTGGTTATCGGGATCGTGCTCGGTATAGCTACTTTCATCACAAACTTATACTTCCAGCGCCGTCAAACCCGAGCCATCGAAAAAGCGGCCGGTGAAGGTAAGGCTGTAATACGCGGGGAATAAGTATGGCCATATCCGCTCAGCTTAAAACCCGCCTAAGTGTCGCCATGCTGGCGCTCATAGCCGCAGGAGCATCTGCTCCGTCCCTGATGTCACAGTTTCAGAAAGAGAAAGAAGGCTCAAGCCTGACGGCTTACGCTGACGCTGGCGGGGTCTGGACGATCTGTGGTGGTGTTACGCGTGTTAACGGCAAGCCGGTAGTGAATGGCATGAAGTTAAGTGCGGCGCAATGTGATGCCATCGATAAAGCAGAACAGGCAAAGGCGCTGGACTGGGTTGCCCGAAATGTTCACGTTCCGCTGACCGAGCCTCAAAAGGTTGGCATTGCTTCATTCTGTCCGTGGAATATCGGCCCCGGTAAATGCTTACCTTCTACGTTCTACCGCAAGCTAAACAGCGGCGATCGCCACGGTGCTTGCGCTGAAATTAAGCGCTGGATATTCGACGGTGGCAAAGATTGCCGCATTCGCTCTAACAACTGCTTTGGGCAGGTTGATCGCCGCTATCAGGAATCAGAGCTGACGTGCTGGGGGCTGGATGAATGACACTTTCCGATATCAAGTGGGGATCGGTGGCGATAGTCATTCTCGCTCTGTTCATCATTGGTTTGGCTGTAACGGTGAAAGTGCAGCACACAAGCAACGTCGAGCTAGCTAAACAGAAAGAACAGGCGGAGCAGGGCAAAGCGACGGCAGAGGCAATCACCAATAACGTGATAACCGCCGTTACCCTCATCAATGATATATCCCGAGCCACCCATGAACAAAAAACGACTGTTGCGGCAGATGCTGGCGATAGGGTTGTGTCTATCCGAAATCAGCTCTCCACCGATGCGTGCGCTAACACCCGTATTGATAGTGCTGCTGTTGAGCAGTTGCGGCAGTACGCAGACGGTTTACGTCAAAGTCCCTTACGTACCGATCAGCAGTGAGCTGACAGCCGACACGCCACAACCCACCATTCCCGACAACATGAACTGGTCGCAGAGCCTGCAACTCAACGTGCTGGCATTCAGCGCCATAGGTCAGTGCAACCTCGATAAAGCGGCGATCCGCAAAATTGAGCAGGAACGGCAGAAATGAACAGATTCCTTACCTGGCTGAAAAGCTGGTTTATTCACACCAAAGAAGAGAGCAAAGAAATGTCTGAGCCACTAAATGACGCATCAACCGCCCAGCCTGTTTCAGTAGAGCCGGTCACCGCTGAAGCAATCACCCCGGCAGCAGAAGCGAAAGAAGGCGTCAAAGACCTGAAAGCCGCGCTGGCATTTATCGAAACCGGCATCACTCACTTGGGTGAGGCTGCAAAAGATGAATTGGTAGCTCTGGCCCAGAAGTACCTCTAACCAAAGCTGATTTAGAAAGAGCACCACAGCCTCGGCACGCGCAGGGGCTTTTTTGTACCCGCAGTAAACACGCGTATCGCAGCGCATAACACTCCCGAGTCTTTCAGAAAGCTGAGCCTGAGAACTGCCGTATATGGTGGCGACCATCTCGGGGCGGCTTTTCTGTGCGAACAGGCTCATCTTTCTAAAAGGCAATCGCTATGAACAACGCATTAACCGCACTTTCTTCTAACCAAGCACCGACCATGAGTAGCCTTGAGATGGTCGATTACATTAATGCTGATCGTAAGTCAAAAGCCGAGGCGGCAGGATTGAAGTTTCCCTGCAAGCAGTTCACTAAATTGCAGCATAAGCATTTCCTCGCCAAAGTCCCGAAAGTGCTGGGTGAGACATCAGCCAAATTTTTGGCCGATGATACCTACACCGCAGGTAATGGTGCTACTGGCATCAGGCAGATTTACAACTTCCCTAAGCGAGAAGCTTGCCTAATGGCAATGAGCTACAGCTACGAGTTGCAGTCGCAGGTGTTCGATCACATGACGGAGCTTGAAGGCGGAAAGGACATCAACCTTCTCGACTTCTCAGGGCTGGCAGAAATGGCTATCAGTGAAATGACTAACCGTGTTGCGGCAGCGGAGAAGTTTTCTCTCGGGGAGCACGGGCAGCCAGGTAGTGCATTGATGAACCTTAGGAAGAAAGAGAAGAAGGCCATTAAGAAGGCTGAACAACTGGTGAAAGATCTGATTCAGTTCAGGCTTTGTGACATGGGAGATTTTCCAGAAGGGGATCCAGCATGACACCAGTCCAGTTTATTGAGAAGAACGTTATCTCTGAGTTGGTAAGGCTTGGTTTCGATGTAGATGTTGCACACATCGGGGCACGTGAAGCGGTGAACTATTATCACCGATCATCCTCTGCCAGCGGCAAGAGCAAGATGTTCGACGATTGCCTGAACATAGCCAAAGCGTGGGCAACCAAATGCCAGAGCAAAAAGAAAAAGTGAGAGCCACTTTCACAGCGGCTCTTGTTGCTGGGCGCATTTTCGAGCGCGCCTGATGATGATTGTTAACGCATTAGCTCAATGATTAAATGGGGGCTTGAAACCCCTAAAGCTGATGGAGTTAACATGTGGAAAAGCTTTGAAGAGAGACCTGATTATTCAGGGTGGATTTTACTGTCTACGAATAAAGGCTTGGCATATGCGAAGTACGACAAAGAAAATCACAGTCTAGGTCAAATATATCTTTTGGGTGACATGTACAACACTACGGATAAGATTCACCACTGGGCCAAGATAGAAGATCAGCCAGATGGAGATTTCGATCCGAACTCAGTTGGGTTCCCCAAAACAGTTAAGTGAAAGCGCCGCCTTCGGGCGGTTTTTTATTGGAGTAAACATGGCATCACCAGATTGGGAGGCTATCGAATCAGCTTACCGGGCTGGTTTGCTATCTGTCCGCGAAATTGCTTCACAGCAAGGAGTAACGCATACCGCAATCAACAAGCGCGCAAAGCGTGATGGTTGGGAGCGAGACCTTAAAGCCAAGATAAAGGCTAAGGCTGATGCGCTGGTTTCCAAACGCGAGGTTTCCAGGCTGGTTTCCACCGAAAAGGCGGTTTCCGAGCGGCAACTAATTGAAGCATCAGCGGAGGTAATAGCTAATGTTCGCATGGAACATCGAGGCGACATCCGGCGGGCACGTGAGATAACCAACGCTCTGTTTGATGAGTTGGGTGCTGAGTGCGCAGACGTAGACGCGCTACGGAAACTTGGCGAGATGATGTTTGAACCTGACGACAACGGGCGTGACCGACTGAATGAGATATACCAGTCGATCATCAGCATGCCAGAGCGCGTTAAGTCAGTTAAAGCCTTGAGCGATGCGTTAAAGAACCTGATTGGCCTTGAGCGCCAGGCATATGACATTGACGGGCCTACCGGCGATGATGCAACGAAGAAACTATCCGATCTGATGGATGATTTAGCTAAGGGGTAGCCATGAAGCCGGAACACATTGCGCTTCTGCGCGACAAACTCTGGCGGCTGAATCACCTCTACTGGATAACCGACAAAGGAGGCAAGACGGTTCGGTTCAACATGACGCCGGAGCAACTTGAATACTTTGAGGGTATGCACACCAGGAACATAATCCTGAAAGCTCGGCAGTTAGGTTTCACCACGGAAGTCTGCATTATCCAGTTGGATGCTGCGTTGTTCGAGGCTGCAAAATGTGCGCTGATCGCCCACACGTTGAATGATGCCAAACGCCTGTTTCGTGAAAAGGTGAAATACGCCTACGACAGGCTACCGACCGAAATCAGAGCTGCCAATCCGGCAAGCAATGATTCGGCGGGAGAGTTGGTATTCAAGAAAGGCGGCTCACTCTACGTAAGCACGTCATTTCGCGGTGGCACACTGCGTTACCTGCATGTTTCTGAGTTCGGAAAGATATGCGCCAAGTTTCCCGACAAAGCCCGTGAGATTGTCACTGGCGCATTCGAGGCAGTCTCAAGCGATTGCTTCACCACGATAGAGAGTACAGCAGAGGGTAGGGCCAGCTACTTCTTCGACTATTGCCAGTCGGCAGAGAAGGCGCAGTTGCTCGGCAAGGTGTTGTCCAACCTCGACTGGAAGTTTTTCTTTTTCTCGTGGTGGAAGAATCCGCAGTACGCAATCGACCCGGTTGAAGCCATACCGCAACGTCTGATCGATTACTTCGATGAGATTGAGGTTAAACACGGTGTAACGCTGAGTGAGCGTCAGAAAGCCTGGTATTACGCCAAAGAGAAAACGCTCGGCGACGATATGAAGCGCGAATATCCGTCCATACCGGCTGAAGCATTTGAGCAGTCAGTTGAAGGTGCCTATTACGCCAGCCAGTTCCGGCATCTCTACACCAGCAAGCGCATTGGCGACTTGCCTGATAACTCTCACCAGCCAGTACACACCTTCTGGGACATCGGTGTTGGTGATTCCACCGCAATATGGTTCGTCCGTGAGGTTGGCGAAGAATTTCACGTCATCGACTACTACGAGAACAGCGGTGAAGGCCTGCGCCATTACATGAAGGTGCTGAAAGACCGTGGTTACCAATACGGCGAGCACTGGGCACCCCACGACATAGACAACCGTGAGTTTGCTGGCGACGGCAAGAGCCGCAAGCAGATCGCTGCTGAAGGTTTTGAAATTGACGGGCAGATGTACTCCATTCGCTTCAAGGTCGCACCAAAGCTGGGTGTTGATACCGGCATCGACTCGGTGCGTGAAATTCTCCCCAAATGCGCCTTCGACGCCGTGAAATGCGAAGAGGGAATATCCCATCTTGAAGGCTATCGCAAGGAGTGGGATGACAAGCGCGGTTGCTGGAAAGACAAACCACTGCATGACTTCACCTCGCATGGCGCGGATGCATTCCGCTACTTCGCTGTGGCGAAAATAAACCGCAAACAGACCGGCGCAATCTTCTTCTAAGGAGCACCAGTGAGTGAATTAAAACCGGGGGAAAACTTCCTCGTAAACGCGCTGGCCGCTACCGTGGGGCGCCTGCGCTCCCTCTATGCCGGGGTAAATGGCAACACCAAGCGAACCAAGCTATGGGATGAGTTCGGCTACCCCGACCAGATTGGTTTTGAGCAGTACTACCGCGCCTATGAGCGTAACGCAGTTGCCCATGCCGCTGTTCACAAGCTGCTTGATAGTTGCTGGATAGACAACCCCACGATTATTGATGGCGATGAAACCAAAGAGGCGACAGATACCACCTACTGGGAAAAACAGGTTACCAAGTTGCTTAAGAAGCACTGGCCGAAAATCAAAGATGCGGATCGTCGCAATCTGATTGGCCGGTACTCGGCGCTGCTTATCCAGTTCAAAGATGGGCGGGAGTGGAGCCAGCCGGTCGATCGCACAGTGGTTACCAGGCTGAAAGATAAGGCCATTGTAAAACTTATTCCCGCTTGGGAGTCACAGGTTAAGCCGGGAAATTTCGACACTGACACCATGTCTGATACCTACGGCCAGCCTGTCAGCTACAACTTCAACGAGCAGCCCGTAGGTGATGATGGCAGTTACGGGCCTGTGCGCGGTGTTACCGTTCATCCTGACCGCATCATCATCCTCAGTGAAGGCTCTGAAGATGAAAACATGCTTTCCGGCGTGCCATTCCTGCGAGCTGGTTACAACAAGCTGCTCGATTTGGAAAAAGTGTCCGGTGGTAGTTCGGAAGGGTTCCTGAAGAACGCCAGCCGCCAGCTAGGCATTGCATTCGATAAAGACACCGATATGGCAATCCTATCGGCACAGGCAGTCTCAGCCGGGTTTAAAGACCTCGGCGAAGCGCTCAACGATAAGATTGCCAGAATGAACCGTGGCACCGATGCGGCTCTGGTTATGCAGGCAGGCGCGCCATCCGTTCTCTCCGTGGCCGCTGCCGATCCGCAGCCGACATGGACAGTCACCGCGAATGAGTTCGCTGCGTCGATTCAGTGTCCGTTCACCATTCAGTTCGGTCAACAGACTGGGCGGCTGGCGTCTGATGAGGATAAAACTGACTGGGCTAAACGCTGCAACGGGCGGCGCTGGGGGTTCCAGTCCGCTGTTGTTACAGCCATAATTGAACGCTTCTGGACTATGGGTGCTATTGCCCCACCGACCTCAGGCGAGGTAACACTCGCCTGGTCTGATTTACTCGCACCGAGCGAGAAAGAAAAAATTGCCAATATGCAGGCAATGGCAGATGTGGCGCAGAAAACTCAGGCCGCTTACGGCACCCCGGCAATCGAGCAAAACGAGATTCGCGCTGTTGGTGAGTTAGAGCCTATCGCTGAAAACGAATTGCCACCGCCTCCACCAGGAGACCCGCTGAGTGATAACCCTGAAGACAATCCGAACACCGGTGATACCACGTAATAAAGCTGACCCAACACAGTCAGCTAAACCGGTAAACCGGATGATTCGCGACATTGAAAACCGCTACTACCGGATAAAATTGGCCCTCAGGCAGTTGTTTGATGCTCGACTAACCGGGACCGAGCGGGTGGGTAATTCATCTCATGCGGTACATGGCAATGTTATCTACCAAGTGAACGCTGGCACGTATGTTTATGACATGACGGCTGCCCAGTTGGCCGACCTTCTTCAGCAGACGCAGGTGATACTGGATGATTCCCTGCTGGAGGGCGGCAGCAATAACCACTGGGCGCTTGGCTATGTAGCTGCTGAGTATGAACGCGGCACGCTGGCTGCCTTCACCAACCTCTCCGTTCAGTCTCAGGCTTACGAACAGCAAACCACGCTGGCGCAACTGCTAAGCACACCGGCTTATCAGAACCAGATATCAGCTGCATACGTATCGACGTATAGCGACTGGAAGGGCATTAGCGATGCGGCCCGCGCGAATCTGGCTAATGTGATTTCTGACTCAATCGGTCGGGGGATTAACCCGCGAGAAACAGCAAGCATCATCAGCAGAAGGCTCGATGTATCGATGTCCACTGCCAAGAACATTGCCCAGACTGAGCAGGTGGGGGCGTTACGCAAGGCCCAGTGGATGGAAACTGACTGGGCTCGGGATAGACTGGGGCTAAACACTGCTGTGCTTTGGCTCTCTGCTCTGAAGCCCACAACTCGGTCATGGCATGCAGCAAGACATGGACATACCTATACCACTGAAGAGGTTGAAACGTTCTACAGCGAACGTGGCAACCGCTACCACTGCTATTGCAGCCAGATACCGGTGATTCTTGATGAAAAGGGTAAAGTCGTTAATCCGGGCCTAGTAGAACGCCTGGCTACAGAAAGGAAAGACTGGCAGAAGGCAGATTAATCAATCCCCCCAAGAGGACACAGCATGAAACGCAACCGCGTTAACGTGCTGACCGTCGTCAACTCCGCTTCAAACATCACCACTGAGACTATCGACGGTAAGCCACACATTGTGGTTCGCGGCATCACGCCTGTAGTCGATGACATTGTGATGAACCGGAAGTTGTACCCGGCAGCCGAAATAGCAAAGGCCTATAACACCCTTGAGCGTAACCCGATGCCTTTCGGTCACCCGAAAGTGGACGGTAAGCACGTTTCCGCTCGGGATGTCCGGGCGGTGAACAATTACCACGTCGGGGCATGGCTGCAGAACGTCAGCCATAAAGACGGGAAGGTGTCTGGCGACATGTATGTTGATCGCCAATATGCCGAGGGAAGTGATAAAGGCAAGCGCCTAGTCAACCGGCTGGATGAAATGGCGGCGGGGAACAGTGTTGAACCGATCCATATTTCGACCGGCTTGCTCTATTCCGGTATCGCAGCGAATGGCGAATCCAAAGGCAAGAAGTACAACGAGATTGCCACCAACATGCTGTTTGACCATGTTGCCGTCCTGCTTGACGAGCCGGGCGCTGGAACGCCAGAGGAAGGCGTTGGCATCTTCGTTAACTCTGAGGGCGAAGAGCAGCATATCGAAATCGCCAACCTGTCAGACGCCTCTAACTGCACCAAAGAGGGCTTCTTTAACAAAACGAAGTTCTTCTTCACCAACGCTTCCAACTTCACCTTTGACGATATTCAGCGTGCCATCAGCGTGAAGCTGAGTGAAGGCAAGGGTGACAACTATTTTGGCTGGCCTGAATCCGTATGGCCGGACAAGTTCATCTATCGCGAAGGCGAAAAGATGTATCAGCAGAAGTACCTCATCGACGATGACGGCACCGCTCAATTCGTCGGCGAACCTGTAGAAGTCGTGCGCAAACCCACTGAGTACGAAATTAAAACCAACGGAGAAACAGATCCGATGAAAGAACTGATTGTTAATGCGCTGAAAGCAGCTGGTAAGCCGACCGAAGGCAAAACCGATGCCGAGCTGATGGATGCCTATAACCAGATGGCTGCTGAGAAAGCGGCTGATAAGCAAGAAACGCCTGAAGAGAAGGCTGCCCGTGAAAAGAAAGAGGCAGATGACAAGAAGGCCAAAGAAACCGCGACCAACAGCGAAGAAATGCCAGCCTGGGCGAAATTAATCGCAGAAGACCTGGCTGGCATTAAGTCTGGCATGGCCGCCAACTCTGACAAAGAGAAGAGCGAAAAGCGCGCCGCAGTGAAAGCTAAGTTCCAGCTCGACGATCTGGCGGTTAATGCGCTCGATGGCGCGGCTCTCGATGGCTTTTACGCTCAATGCCAGAAATCCCACGGTCTGAACGGCGTTATGCGCCATCAGGTAAACACCAACGAATCATTCAGCGAAATGCCGGAGTAAGACATGGCTAAAGATGGAAAACACGTAATTCACGCTGGCGGTGTGTTCCCAAACCCACTGCTTAACCGTGAAGGCGGCGCTATCGCTGCTACTGCGCCCGGCACAATCGGCTTCTTCAGCGTTGCAGACAAGTTCACCGCGTCTGTAGCAGGAGCTGAGTCCAGCATCCTGTACGTGGCGAACAAAGACTATCTTCGCTGCCTCAGCGTTGATGACAATATCGCGGCTAATGAGCTGGTTGTTGGTATTCAGCCATTGCCAGGCATGTTCCTTAATGTGCGTGCCGCTGCTGGCACCTACACCAAAGGTCAGCCAGTGGCGGTTGCTAACGGCCAGATTACTGCAGTAGCAGACGACGCTGCTGTATTCGCTTATATCGAAGAAGATCAGTCCACCACTGCGGTTGCGGGTGATTTGATTCGCGTTGTGTTCAAGTAAGGAGCACTGAATGTTTGTATTTTCCCGCTCTATGGGCGAGCGCACCGGAAATCTGGAAATCAACCAGTGGCAGTTTAATAACCTTGAGCGCGAGCGTGCTGCTTCTGCTCAGTCAATGGCTGACTTCCTTGCCCGCACTCGCTTTGGTGAGAATGGCTCACTTGATGCGGTAAACGCTGTGGATGATATCCGTCGCCTTTACCGTGCGTATGACACGACCGTGCTTCAGCAGTTCGAACCCAACACTGAGTTCACGCTGTTGAACGATCTGATGCCACTGTCCCGCTCAGTTCGTCTTGAGCAGTCGCGTTACGATTATGCCCGTACCGGGGGTCGTGGCTGGGCGCACACCTCAATGTCCGGTCAGATCGGCGCGGCACTGGATGCGAAGAGCTACACCTTCGACGGCACCATGGTGCCAATCCACGATTCAGGCTTCAAGTTTGAATGGCGTGACCCTATCTTCAACAGCCCTTCAGCACTTCAGTCTCAGGGTGACGCACAGCGTGGCTCTGTTGATGATGTTCGTCGCAAATACGTCGATTACATCTTCAACGGCTTCAAGGATAAGGCGGGTAACTGGGCGGTGTTCGATGGCCTGACCTGGAAAGGACTGCGCGATGATGAGCGCGTGATGCAAATCGACCTCGGAGCTTCAGGCCTGAACATCGACTTCAGCTCTGCGGCAGCAACATCTGCTGCCATTCGCAGCGCTGCTATCGCTCTGCGTGACCAGATGCGCCGCATCAATAACCAGTATGCAGATCAGACCTGGTATGTATCTGGCGACATCATTTCCAACCTGGAGCGTTACTTCTCTGATAACTATCAGAGCGGAACCATCCTGGCTGAATTGCTGAAGCTGACTGGTATCTCCGCCATCAAGGAAGACAGCCAGCTGACTGGGAACGAGATTGTGATTGTGCCGCTTACCGCTCAGGTTATCGCGCCGATCGTAGGGCAGGCAGTTGGTTCTGTTGCAGAGCCGCGACCGCACTACAACAGCGATTACATCTGGCGCACCTGGGGTGCAATGGGGTTGATGGTCAAGCAGGACATCAACAACAAGTACTCCGTAATCCATGCCTCAAGCTAAGGAGCAAATATGGCACTGGTAGAAATCACCTCAGGTAGTCTTCATGCCGGTGCCAACCTCCGAAAGCTGGGGGTTGGTGAAGTGGTTGAAGTAAGCGACGAAACCGCACAGCGCTGGATTGATTCCGGCAAGGCTAAAGAAACCAAAGAGAAGAAGGGCAGCAAATTAACTGCTGTTGATATCTCAGCCGGGACTGCGGACACCAGCTTGCTTCAATCACAACTGAGCGATGCGCTGGCGCAGAACCAGGCATTGAAGGATCAGGCCGAAGCCACAGAAAAGGCTCATGCAGATGCGCTGGCCGCCGAAACCAAGCGTGCTGATGATGCAGAGGCTGCGCTGGCAGAAGCACTGAAAAAGGATAAGTAACCATGGCAGCCCAAATCACGCTGGATGACGTAAAACCGCTGATAGCTGAACTGGGCTTCACGGTACCTGATGCCGTCCTGCAGTTGCTACTCGAACAGGTAAACGCCACGTCTGCATGTATGGACGGGGCGGGCTACTCCGAAAGCCTGCAGAAGCTCATGCTTATCTATGCAGCCGCGCGACTGGCCGCCCTGTCCGGTGCCAGAAAGATTGCTTCACAGTCAGCTCCGTCTGGTGCGTCACGCTCGTTCACCTACGACAGCGCCGGTACGGATTACCTGTACAAGCAGATACTGGCATGGGACACGAACGGATGCCTCAGTGGCCTGCCTCTCTCGGGCACGTCCGTTGGCTTCTTCGACGTGGTGGGAGGATGCTGATGAATTGGCAATCTCCCGCATCGCCGCCCAAGCCATTCGAGCGTGTGTGGCTCAAGACGTCCACTGGCCGGGAAACCACCGGCTATGTAAACAGCAGCGGCGAGTGGGTTTTCAACTGTAAGCGTATCGCGGCGGAAAAGCCCACTGTAATCGGCTGGAGGTCGTGAGATGTCTTCATTAGCCAACTGGTCGTACACAGCTCAGGCCACTATCTGGCGTAACCTCGGCCCGAACGAATATGGCGATCCGCAGGGATTCGCAGCGCCAGAAATCATCGCTTGCGATTATGAGGGTGGGTTGTCGAAGCGCCTGGGTGCCATTGGTAGTGAAAAGGTGGTGAAAAATACCATCTGGACCGAATACGCGCTGGCCGACACCGGCGATTACATCCTGTTCGGCGCATCTACTGAGCTTGACCCCATCGCGGCTGGCGCTGACGAGGTGATGCAGGCCATTCGCTATGCGGACACCTTCGAGCGGCTGGCCGATGACTATGCAATCCTGACGGGGGTGTAGCGTGGGTGTGAAAGTAAAAGGTATTAAGCAGGTAGTCAGCAAGGTGAACCGGGCAATTGATAACGTACAGGATAAAAAAACCGTGCGAGCCCTCCACTCGGCATTGCTGATTATCGGGGGTGAATCGGCATCAATGGTCCCAATTGATACCGGGACATTACTAAGCTCTCAGTTCCGCGATTTGTCGTTTGTTGGTACCAAAATTAAAGGCAAGGTGGGTTACTCAGCCAACTACGCCCTTAGTGTTCATGAAGCCGCTGGTGTTCATCTTGGCAAGCATACCCTCAGGCCGGTAAAAAAGGGGCAAGCAAAAGGTTCCCGGGGCTATATCTGGGACAAAACCGGAGAGCCTAAGTTTCTCGATAAGGCTGTCACCAAAACCAGGGATTCTGTGGATTCAGTCATCCACAAGGAAATGTCGCTATGAACCCTCCAATGCACACGCGGGTGCGCAACAACTTTGTGGATGCCGGACTCACTGCAGGCTTTATCACACAGCTGCTGGTCTGGAACGATACGGGCAAGCCAGCAGATAAGATGATCGTCTTCCGGCCCAACGGTGGCACTCCGGTTCGTAATGGCCTGGGGGCGCAGTATTTCATCATGGTCGACGTGGTTGGCGCGAAAGGCGGGAACGCCGCTGCAGATACTGCAGTGCAGGCCATCATTGACCATGTTCAACAAAACCCAATGGCTGACAACTGCGTCGGCTATCTGGAAAACCTCGGCGGCATTCCTGCCCCCGTTCTCACTGACGAAGGCCGCCTGGTCTATCGACTCCAGTTCGTCGCCACTTTCGGCGACTAGCCCAACATAGGGGATTCACCATGGCAGAATGCCAGAACAGTAACGAACGCTTGTTCGGTGGTGCCGTCGTGCTTGAAGTAGCCGATGGTTGTAGCGACACGGTACCGGCAGAAGGGGACTGGAAGTCTCTGGCCGCCGGTACCAGCAAAACGTTCGACTTTAGCCCGAACAGCGTTACCAGCGACGCCGACGATGGCGGCGGTTACGTTGAGAGCATCATCACGAATGCTGATTTCACACTCAGCTTTGAAGGCGAAGTCCGCAAGAAGGACAAGCTGGACCAGTATGGCGTAGGCAAACTCATCAAGTACTTCGCTGGCGAAGTGGCCGCGAAGCGCCAGCCAGGCATCTGGGTGCGCATGGAGTTCGGCCCGGTGACGTTCCGTGGCTACATGAATATCACCGCGCTGAGCTCCGATGGCGGTACCAACGATATTTCCACGTTCTCTACCGAGTTCAAGGTGGGCGATTCATCCACCATTCAGGTGTATGACACCGTTGAAGACGTTCCGGTTACTGGCGTTACCGTTGCGCCAACAAACGCATCAGTCGCCGCTGGGTCATCTACGAACTTTACCGTCAATATTGCCCCAAATGATGCCACGGATCAGAGCTTCACGGCGGTGTCGTCCGTGCCAGCTCGCGCTACGGTCAGCATCAATGGCAGCACCGTGACCGTCAGCGCGCCGTCTGTCGCTACAGCAGGTACTGCCAACATCACGGTCACGTCAAACGATGGCGCTTTCACGGCCACGTTTGTTGTCACCGTTACCGTATAACCAGCATTACAGGGGCCATTGAGGTGGCTCCGATAATGCTGATTACCGAGAGCCGACATGATCCCGCTAAAAGAAATAGGCGAATGCCTGATTACCGTTGGAGAGAATGAGTATTTCTTTCGGCCATCTTTTGCCAACATGACACGAATAGGCGAGCCTCAGGAGGTTGTGCAGGCCTTTTACGATGTGCACAACGACAATGCCACGCCATTATTTAAACGCGCCATGGAGGCTTACGGGCGCATTCCTGACTGGTTAGTCAGCCACGTTTCACGCCCGGTGTTCAGCAAGCCGACGCTAATGGCCGCGATGGCAATTTTGCAGGCGTGTTGTGATCAGGATTTAAACCGGCTGACTGGCGAGATTGTGCCGGGTAGATCAGGGAAGTGGGCCTTTGTTTACAGGAAGGGCGTCATGCCAGAGGCGGAAATGGTCCTGCTGGCGCAATCCCTCATCACGCATGGCATCATCGGAAAAGCGAAAGTGCGCCAGCTACAACGTCATGAGAGCAGCCAGGGCGCGACAGAGTTTAATGCCTTTGAGTACATCAGCGCTGCACGTAATCACCTTGGCATGAGCCGGGCAGAAGCCGAGCAGCTAACCATGACAGAGTTTGCGCTGATGCTGGCACAGAAATTCCCGGATCAGAAAGGCTTCACCCGCGAAGAATATGACCAAGTGGCAGATAACTATCTGGCGCGCAAGGCGCGGCGCTTGAAGAAGGTCTGAATGTTTTCTGATGCCAGTGGAAGTGTTTTGGGAGTCCAGTACCTACGGATAGTTGAAATAATACTCACATTGCACCACAATGGGGGCGTAAGTGGTGCAAAAGAGGTGCGATATGTCTAAATCAAGAATCAGTGTTACTCTCACTCCAGAGATTGATGAAATGTTGGAACAGGTTTCTAGAAGCCAGAACATATCAAAATCTCATGCTATTCGACGTGCGTTTGCACTTTTGCAGATTGCGGAAGAGGAACGCCAGAAAGGCAGGGAACTGGGAATCATCAAGGATGAAGGCGGCAGCCTTAAGGCTGTTGGCAAAATTGTTGGAATTAATCGTGGCTGAAAGAGAAGACCGTAGCCTTTTAGAGGTTGAGGAAAAATACAACAATTTTCACTTGCCTCATGCCAGATTCCAGATGGCTAGATGGGTGTTAATATGTTTATTTGGACTTATATGCTTTTTAATTGCATACAGAATATTTCCAGACGGATCTGCATCAGAAGATGTAAAAACGGTGTTCAACAAGGTTTTTGATAGTGTAGTTCCGATAGCATCGTTGATCTTAGGATACTACTTTGGCAGCTCAAGCCAAGAAAACTAAGCCCACTCAGGTGGGCTTTTTGGCATGAGTACCCGCATGCTAAACAAGAGATTTTGCATTTGTTAGTGATTGCTCAAATGCTCTAAATGAATCGTCGTAAGACATTCCGCCCGCAGGGTGTTTAACGCTGCACCATTCAACGGGGTGAGCGTCTGGCAAAGCAGGCACTTTGTCCCAGAGGTTGTGTCCCAGAACCAGAATGATATCGGGCTTTAATTCACGCGCGACTTCAAGAAACATAGGAGCAGCATCCTCCCACATTTTAGCGGTTGGGCTCATTCTCCACTTTTCGCCAACAAACTCTTGTACGAAATTATAAAACGCTATCTGCTGCCAGGCATCGTAACGTTCCTCATTCGATGGGGTGTCTTTGCTTAGGCGAAGCAACTTGGTTACGCGAGAAAAAAATGGAAGGCCCGGAGTATATGCATGGTTTGCGACTACCATCTGGGTGTAATCCTCCGACTCATCGCCGTCGTCACCATAGTGCGACTCCCCCAGAACCAGAACTCGGACGCCATATTTGCTTTGAAAATAGTCTTTTCCAACGAAAGGCTTGAAGTTTGCCATCTGCTCGATCCCTCATTTTTGGACGTTAGGATGGCACTATGATTCAGCTTGGTTTTTTTTGGAAGCGTTCTTTCATCGGGCGCTTAACTGCGGGTTTCTTGCGTTGATTTGCAAATATTGCGTGATAAGATGTTTCCGATTGCAATCAATGGAAACATAAAAATGAAAAAGGTATTGGCTTTGGCGCTTGGAGCGCTTTTACTTTCAGGATGTACTGTTCGCGTTGCTGACTTAACTGTTGCCAGCACTAAAAACTACAATCTGAATGGCGGAAAATTCTACAAGGGTAAGCGCGTAGTAGCTGAAGATAGCTATCCAGTTATCATCTTCCCGACTGGTATTCCCAACGTTAAAACAGCAGCAGACCGCGCGATTGAGAAAGACCGTTGCGCCGTTGGCCTGACAGACGTTGTTGTCACCCAACTTAACCACTCGTTCCTGTTCGGCATGATTGGCTTACGGGTTGAAGGTAACCTGATTATCGACCGTAGTCTGCCAGGATGTGAGAACGCCGGTTAATGTATCTAGCCACCTTCGGGTGGCTTTTTATTGATGGGGATAGGGATATGAAGAATTTTATTTTTGGGTTGGCGTTGGTTATATTTTTGCCAAATACCTCTTCAGCTGAGCAAGAGTCAATGGATATGCTCAATCAGTTGCATGAGGGAGTCTGCAAGGATCATCGAAACCCTGATCTTTGCAAAAGAGTTGTTGGTATCATCATGAAAGGTGTAAAGCAAAATGATGACATCTACATTGAGTGCATGAAAAATAAACCGGCTACACCTGAAGATGCGATGTATTGCCAAAGCGCAAAAGACGTCAGATCGAAGATAGATACTTACAACTGAGCAAAAAAATTAAATATGGCTCGCTTCGGTGAGGTTTCTTGCTTCCCTTTGCATCTCCAAGTGGTTAGGATTTGTCCTAACAATACTTTTGGGGATAGGGGTATGGGATTTTCTTTCAACGAGGAAGTAAGAGATCTTTTTATTAAAGATGGCGTGTCTGAAGGTGTTCATAAGGTAAATAGGGCGGCAGCTAGGGAAATGGCGAAGAAAGCCTTCGATTATGTTAATTCTGTAGAGGCTTCAGGTGGTAACAAGCATGCCGCTGAGTTAGATATAGGTGATGCCATGGTCGAAATATATACCCGGATAAATCTATCTGAATTTGTCGATTATGTAGAAAGTTTTAGCCAAGCTATCACTGATGAAAAAACAGCCTTAACAATGCATGAGCTTGATAAAGCTAGTGAATCCCATAGAAAGAACATCGCAAAAATTGAAAGTGATGCCAAAGAGTCCGCTTTCAATCAAGCGGTGTTGTCATGGGGTGCTGCTATTATTGGCTTGATAATCTTCTGTATGTTTCTGTTCTCAAAGTAACCTTTAAACCAATTCAAAGAACCTCGCTTCGGCGAGGTTTTTTTATGCCCGGAGATCGCAAATGGCAGGCACTTACAACGCAGGCAGCATCGTTTACGAAGTTGATATGGAAACGGCAAAGCTCATTGCAGCACGCCGTGAGGTCGATGCTGCCCTGAGCGGTATGGGCGCTTCTATGGGTAAATTAGAAGCCAGCGTTACGCGTACTGAGCGATCCATTTCTTCAATGGAAGGTGCTGTTTCTCAGCTAACAAGCGTGGCTAAAGGGCTTGCCGCTGCCTTGACCATTCACCAGGTCGCCGAGTGGGGCAATGCATGGGTCACAGTAAATAACAAACTGGCTAACTCTGTTCGAGCCAACGAACAGTTGATTGATGTAACACAGCGCGTTTTCGACATATCCCAGAACACCATGAGTAGCCTTGATGCGACTGCCACGCTTTATGGCCGCCTGGAACGAGCGACGCGCAGTGCTGGTACCAGCACCAAAGACCTGATCACATTAACCTCAACCATCAACAAAGGTTTGGCTGTATCAGGTGCCACCACGGAAGAAGCCAGCTCCACCATGACTCAGCTTTCTCAGGCACTGGCCTCGGGAGTTCTGCGCGGCGAGGAGTTCAACTCACTCTCCGAGAACGGTAGCCGCCTGGCTGTTGCGCTGGCAAGTTCTTTGGGCGTTACCATCGGACAGCTTCGTGCAATGGCGGCGCAGGGCCAACTGACAACCGATGTGGTAGTGAAAGGGCTTCTTCAGCAAAGTGATGTGATCGGGAAAGAATTCGCCAATACAGCGGTGACAATGGGCCAGGCATTTACTATCGCCACGAACAACATCACTAAATTTGTAGGTGAAAGCTCAACTGTTTCGTCCGGTATAAAGGCATTCAATACCAACCTGATCTCTCTTTCACAAAATCTGGACACCATTAGCGGTGTGATCGTCGCACTAGCCGCTGTGATGGGAAGCCGTTTCGCTGGCGCTTTAGCTATGGCTACTGCCGCTAAGGTTAAAGATACCGCTGCAACTATTGCATCGAATAAAGCGTCAGCCGTAGCGGCAAAAGACGCTGAGTTGGAGGCTGGTGCGAAACTTCGATTAGCTGAAGTGGAGAAGGCGGCAACAATACAGACCCTGAACCTTGCTGAGGGTCGACTCAAGACTATTAGGGCCACAAATGCCTCGGTGGTTTCAGAGGTCCAGTTAGCAGAAGCGGAAGCGGCTTCAATCCGAACTACAATTGCGCAGATAGATGCTGAGAAAGTTCTTGAAACGCAAAGGTTAAGAGCGCAAATCACGGATCAAGGAAGAATTGCTACAGCGACTAGAATGGCGCAGTTGCAGCAAGCATCGGCTGCATTAAATGCTCGGCTTTCAGCAGCAGAAGCAGCCACCGCTCAGGCTCGCGCTTCAGCAATTACCACCGCCGAGGCTCAGGTTAGTGCGGCTCGCCTTGCAACTGCAGATGCAACAGGGGTCGCATCCGTAGCAAATGGAGTCTATACCGCTTCACAAGAGGCGACGGTTGTTGCCACAAGGGCGGCATCTTCATCCGTTGCTTTATTGCGTGCCGGTATGAATCTGATTGGCGGGCCCGCTGGTATAGCGATGATAGCCGGAGCAGCTATTTATTATTTCTGGCAGCAGTCAAAACAAGCCAAGGAGGAAGCGTTATCTTTCGCGGATGGCGTTGATAAGCTAAACGACTCTCTTAAGAGCATGAGTAATACTTCCCTCAGAGGGACTATAGCTGATGCCAATATAGCTATAAGAGGTCAAACGGACGTTGTTGCTGACCTTAAATCCGAAATTGCCGAATTGACGATCCGAAGGGATGAAGCCGAAGCTTCAGGGAAAAAATATGGCACAACAATTGAGCAGGGAAACGGTTTACTTCAGCGAGCTGCTCAACTTACTGACCAGATTAACCAAAAGCAGCGCGATCTGGAAACTACCGAAACAAAGCTCACTAATACAACAAATTTGCGTGACGATGCTCAGATTACGTTGAGTAACAACATGCTCACTGCCATGGGTATCCATGACAAGCTAATCGAGAGGGGCACAACTCTCGAAAGAATCCAGGGGGCGGTAGCCAAGGCCTTTGGCGCAACCGCCGACGAAATAAACAGAGCCAACCAGGCTGGGCAGCAATTTAACCCTAATGCACTCCAGATCTCTGAGCCTACAGCCAAAGGTGATGCTGGAATTCAGGATCTAAAAGAACAAAATGAGTTACTCAAAATAAAGGATGAGAGATTAAGAGCTGTTAGGAAAGCAGAAATAGAAGAGAGTAAGGTCACCCAAAACCAGAACCAAATTAATACAGCGGGTCGAATAGCGGGTGAAAACTTTGACTTACAGCAAGAAGAAAAAGATCGAAAAAAGGCTGCATCTGAAGCGACATCACAGGCTAAAAAGGCATCGAGCCAAGCTGAACGTAATGCAAGAGTGCTTGATGAATATAGCCAAAAGGCATCCTTATCAGCTGACTCAACGAGTGACCTTTCACGTGAGCAGGCCATACTCGCAGCCCGGCAAAAGCTAACCAATCCTACGCCGCAGCAGGTTGCTCAAATTGAGGCTGATGCGGCAGCTATATGGGATAAGGCTGCGGCAATTAAAGCTCAAGCAACAGCTCTCAAGCTGGTGCCAGAAGATGCTGAAAATAATCGCTACCAAAAAGAGGTATCTGAACTCAAGCTCGCTCTGGATAAAAAAACCGTAACCCAGCAGCAGCATGACGCTGCGGCTGAGCAACTTGAGCAAGAGCACCAGGTAAATCTCGCCAAAATCAGGGCAAAGCAAAATGCTGGAGTAACCCCATTACAGGAAGCGCAGGGTGCTATTGATCCTGTGCAGCAGCTTGCTAATGAAAATGCTCAGAAGCTGGCGCTGATTCAGCAGTTTGAAACACAAAAAGGCCAAATCACGCAGCGTGGGCTTGATCTGATGAACGCGGCTAACACTGAGTATGAACAGCAGCGTATCAATGCACAGTGGGCCATTTTCAAAGCCCAAAGCAACTCGAGCGCCATGCTGGCCACAACCATTGAATCGCTATCCGGTGGAGCAACCAATGCGATCACCGGCTTGCTGAACGGAACCCAGAGTCTTTCAGAGGCTTTTGCCAATCTCGGTACTGCAGTAATTAATGGAGTGGTTAGCAGCCTGGTACAGATGGGTACGCAGTGGGTTATGTCAGCGGTTATGGGGCAAGCAGCACAAGACGCAGCTACAGCAGCAAATCAGGCAACAGCAACTGCCGCCCTGGCAGCATCAACGCTAGCAGGCACAGCTGCTGCAGGTACGCTCTTAGCTTCTTGGTCTCCGGCCGCAATGGCGGCATCGATAGCTACATCTGGTGGCGCTGCGACCGCTGGCCTGGCGGGATATACAACTGCTATGGCCGGGGCAAAAGCTATGTCTATCGCTGGCGCACGCGAACACGGCGGACCAGTCAGCGCCAGCAACATGTACAAGGTAGGTGAAGGCGGAAAACCGGAAATTTTCAAAGCCAGTAATGGCAGCCAGTACATGATTCCAGGTGATAACGGCTCGGTGATCAGCAATAAGGATATCAGCGGTGCGGGAGGCGGCGGCCAGACGGTTCACCAGACGATTCAGGTCAACGGCAATCCTGATGATCGGACATTGCTTTTGATTCAGCAGGCAGCGGCACAAGGGGCAAAGCAGGGTTATCAGATGGTGGTTGGTGACCTGGCAAAAGGAACGGGCCAGGCATCGAAGGCGTTAAAGACCTCGTTCAGCACCAGAAATAGGGTTGGATAATTTTTTCTGATAAATGCTCCCAGATTTGGCGAGGTAATAATGGCAATAACGACAGATATTAACTACCCCCACAAATACCTCTCAATGCCGCAGCGAACTGGGCTCGGTTATCAACCAACGAGTCCTCTGCTTCGCACGCAGCTAACTTCCGGCCGGGCCAGGCAGCGGCGACTCTATACATCAACACCGACTCAGGTAGGTGTTACGTGGATCTTCAGTGAGCAGCAGTCTCAGCTCTTTGAAGCATGGCACCGGGATGCTATCAGCGATGGTGCGGCATGGTTCAACATGCGGATCCGCACGCCTCTAGGTGTTGATGATTATGTCTGCCGGTTCACAGATATTTACCAAGGGCCGACGCTGGTTGGATTTGAGCGCTGGCAGTTTACGGCAACGCTTGAGCTCTGGGAACGGCCAATCCTGCCACCTGGCTGGGGTGAATTCCCAGACATGATCATGGATCAGAGCATTATCGATATAGCCATGAACCGGGAGTGGCCAGAAGCATGACAATCCTGAACAGGCTTTACGCTTCCAGCGGATCGGAAGTGATTATTGAAACGCTCGAAATTGTGGTTGGTACGAATACTTACTGGCTGACAAAGGGATATGAGGATATTACAGCTACGCTGGAAGACGGAACATCACGGACTTTCATTGCCTGTGGTATTGATATTGCGCTACCGGCAAGAAACGCGGACGGAACCCAGGATCTTCAATTTGCGATTAGCAATGTTGAAGGCACCGTCTCAGCTGCTATTCGCTCTGCTCTCAGTGAACTTAGTTCAGCGACACTGACCTACAGGCATTACGTATCAACGGATTTAACGGCACCAGCGTCAACCGCTTATACGCTGGCTATCAAGTCAGGATACTGGACTTCAACTGAAGTTCAGATAACCGCTGGCTACATGAATGTCTTGAACACTGCATGGCCGCGCTATCGATACACGCTGCCAAACTTCCCGGGTCTCCGCTACCTCTCTTAAGGTTCATCATGATTAATCTGGATAAATACCTTTCTGTCACCTGGCAGATGGGCGGACGCGCTTACCCGGTGCTTGACTGTTACGGGCTGGTGCACGAGGTTCGCCGGGATTTGGGGTTACCTGAATGGCCTCTTTTTGAAGGCATCCTCAAGGAGGGAGATGCAATGGGACGGGCCTGCTCGGACTTTCAGTGCAACGTGAAACCCTGTCAGCCCCGTCAAGGGGCAGTTGCCGCTGTTTACACAGCAGGAATGGTGAGCCATCTGGGCATTGTAGTTGAGGTGGCTGGCCAGCTTCAGGTCATGGAATCTAACCCGAAAAAGAACGTCACCGTGCTACCTGTGAATCGTTTTGAACGGCAATACGTAAAAGTGGAGTATTACCAGTGACGATCCGCATTTATCCTTCACGCCTGCCAGGCGAACCGCTGGAAACCCATCAACACTGGCAAGGAACGATTGAGCAGTGGTTGTATGAGAACGTCACGGGCTATCGAAGTGATGTGACTCAACCAATCTCAATTGAAGTTGATGGCATTGGGTTGTCGCCAGATCTCTGGGGAAGTTTTGTTATCAGCGCTGACAGTGATATCAAAATTTATCCGGTGCCGTATGCGGCCGCTCCTGCATGGGTTGTATGGACAGCAGTCGCTATTGCTGTAGCCTCAGCGGCATACTCCATCTACATGATGAGCACGCTAAATACTGACACAGCGAGTCAGCAGAGCGGAGATGCCCTAAACCTCAATCCGGCAAAAGCCAACACAGCGAGCCTTGGCGACCCTATCAGGGAGATTTTCGGGAAATACCGCGTTTACCCTGACTATGTGTTGCCACCGATATCCCGGTTTGATGCTGACACACCGGAGAATTTCATCACTACGATGTTTCTTTGCGTTGGGGTAGGCACGTTCAACATTCCCCAGTCAGGAATACGAATCGGCACCACGCCGTTAGCCAGCTTTGGCAGCGATGCCAGCTATTCGATTTATCAGCCTGGTGCGACGGTTTCTGGTGATGTACGCAGTGAAAACTGGTGGTCGTCTACGGAGGTAGGGGGCACGAATAGCGGCAGTGGCCTCGATACCAACTCCACCGCGCCAGACAGCATTTATGTGAATTCGGCAGCCGTCCTCTTCAGTGAAGAAACCATTACGCTGATCGGCGTTACCAATGAAAATGACGATGATGATGACAGCTCAGATGACATCAGCGTGCCGAGTTCATGGGTTGAGGGAACCGTCCTGACGGTTGTAGCACCCGACAGCTATGTGATTAGTGCGGCGGGTGGTTACAGCGTTATCTATGGCGATCTGACGGAACTGGTACCAGTTTTAGGGATGCCGGTGACACTGATCTACAACGACAACAGTTACAGCTTGTTTATTGCATCTTATACAGAGGCGGTGGCCCCGGTACCGGGGGTAGGTGGTAACGCTGCCAGTATTTCCGCAAGTGCAGCGCCGACCACGTATGACTTTAGCGGAAGCAGTTACACATTCACCATCACCTGGCAGGGCGCGACCTATACCATTAACCTGGTGGCCGACTACATCAACATGAGCGGCCTGGTGGATGCCATCACTGACGCGTTGACGGGTTCAGGCCTGGTAGCGATCGACAATTCCGGTCGCGTGCTGATACAGGAAGAGTCGAGCCCCTTCGTTGGTAGCACTATCGTTAATTCTTCGCTTCCGGTATCTGTTTTTGGTGATGCTCCGATCAATACCGCTGGAACAGCATCAAGCGGCGGCGCGGCGGGCGTTCAGGCAAATGTGACGCTTGCCTATGATTCTGCGACCGGCAAGGCATTTGCTGGCCTCCCAATAGGGACAGAACGCCTCTCACTGATGTATGGCACAGGCCAGTATGTGATTACCGGTGTAGACGAAAGCACGATTACCGTTAATCGCCTGCGTAATACAAGCAGCGGTGGAACGGAACCCGATCCGTCATGGCCTGGGTTCACGGCCCGAACGGTACTGGATGGTTCGGTATCAGGCGATAATGATGCGGAAAACTGGCTGGGTCCCTTTATGGCCTGTCCAGATGGTGAAACCACAACGGTCATTGAGAACAATTTCATTTTCCCTAACGGTCACATTCAGTACAAAAGTAACGGCGACTCTCAGTCGCACACTGTACATGTACAGGTTCAATACAGAGATGCTTCTGCAGGTGGCGCATGGAAAACTGCGTCATATGACTTCAAGGGCCAAACGGCGAACGGGCATGGCTACACTAAGCGGATCAGCGGTCTTACTGCAGCGCAATATGAAGTACGTGCACGCCGCACGACTAAGATAGGTGGAGCCAGAACAGTTAATGGACTTTACTGGCAGGCGCTAAGGTCCCGCCTGGCCAAACGGCCGGCAAGTTACGCAAACGTTACCACGATAGCCCTGACCATCCGCACCGGCAACCGCCTGGCGTCACAGTCAGATCGCCGCGTTAATCTTGAGGCCACCCGGCTTTATACGGGTTATCCATCGAGATCGATAAGCGGCGCAATGATGCACGTGATGAACAGCCTGGGCATCACTGGCATCGACACGGCAACCATCTCGGCACTGGAAAGTACCTACTGGACACCCAGAGGGGAAACTTTCGACTTTGCCGCCAGTGATGACAACACCTCAGCCCTTGATATTCTCCAGTCGATTACCAATGCCGGCATGGGGTATTTCCTGCTGTCTGATGGCCTGGCTTCTGCCGGACGGGAGGGCATAAAAAACTGGGTAGGCGCAATATCCCCCCAGGAAACAACGGAAGCGCTGCAGACCGCGTTCTCCGCACCCTCGAAGGATGACTACGACGGGGTGGATGTCACTTATATCAATGGCACGACCTGGGCGGAAGAAACTGTGCAATGCCGGACCAGTGATAATCCGACCCCAGTAAAAGTGGAAAAGTACACGCTGGATGGCGTACTGGATCAGGACCGGGCTTATCGAATCGGCATGCGTCGGCTGATGAAGTATCTCTACCAGCGGCTGACACATACCACAACCTGTGAGCTTGATCCGCGCTGCTACGAGTATATGGACAGGATTGTGCTGACGGATGACATACCGGGCAATAACACGCTGAGCTGCCTGGTGGTCGGTGCATCCGTTTCGGGCTCATCTCTTGTACTGGAACTGAGTGAGCCGCCTGACTGGTCATTCAGTAATCCGCGCTGCCTGATCCGGCTACAGGATGGTAGCGCTACACAGCTGCTGGTGCCGACAAGAGTGGATGACTACACCCTATCGCTGGCGCTGACATCGGCGCTGCGTTACGACGAGTGGATCATGGATGACCCGGCAATTGAGCCGCCACGGCTTATTTTCTGCAGTTCTGAGCGCAGCTATTACGACGCCCTGTTAACTGAAATCGCCCCCGGAAGCGATGGCACAACACAGGTTACCGCCAGCCAGTACACCCCCAGACTCTATCAATATGATGACGCCACCTATCCCGGTGACGTTACCTGATTTATGACCCGCTTCGGCGGGTTTTTTCTTTTATGAGGCTTGCATGACAACGTATAAAACCGGCAACGCGCTGGGGTCTTCTGCACCCAAAGATTTATTCGACAACGCGGAGAATCTGGATTTAGCCGTTAATGATACGGCGAACCCGACCTGGGAAGACCGGTTTGGTGTCAAGCGCGAGACGCTTTATGGTGCGCTTAAAAACTTCAAAGACAACGGTGGCGCACTCGCTTTTGCGAACGAAGCCGCGCTACTGGCGTATGTCCCTGAATCACCCAACGTGCTGGCAATAGACACGGGCACCGGTAGCTACTGGATATGGGATGGCACGTCCTGGGCGATCACATCGTTTCATCCTGCTCAGCTTGAGCAGGTCACCGCATTGATGGCCCTGATCAACAAGAATGACGCCGCGCTGCTGTATGAAGTTCTGGTAGATGAAGAGGGTGGGATTTTAAGGAAGTACAGCAGCACCGAGATATCCGACCTGTTTCATACCGTCCGCTCCACCAGCGGTATCACGTCACTGGGTGGAGATGAGGAGGGAGGTCGGCTGATTTATGCCGACGACAGTGGCCTGGATATCGGTCCGCTGCGGATGCGTTATTCACCGCTACCGGGAATCCGCGTGATTGATAGTGAAGGCGCTATCCTGCAGGACATTTCTGATCCCGGTGAAGCGCCTGTTCTGGCAGGCAGTTCCACTCTGGACGATGGCGTATTCTTCGGCTCCAGAAAAATAGCGGCCTTTGCCGGGGAGGCGGTGAACATCCATGTTCCCTCGCTGGTTTCAGATCGGCTGGCGGCCGCTGATATTCTGGCATCAATCGGATCGCTGACTACGCCCGCACAGCTATCAGGCTATGGCGAGCTGAAGGTTGATATTGATTCCTACGGTAGCCAGGCCGTCCTGAATCTCCGGCCGGAGAATGCGACAGACGGTCGCTATGGCGCGCTGGTTGATTTAATTCCGGTACCGGCATCCACGACCAGCACTGACATCAACATCCTGATGATTGGCGACAGCATTGGTAACCGGCAGGGGCCGCTTTACCTCTCTCAATATCTCTCTGAAAAAGGCTACACAGCGAAATACATTGGGACGCTGAATACATCCCGATTAGTGAGCGATGCCAATGATGCTTCCGGCGCGCTTGCAGAATGTCGTGAGGGATGGGAGTCCGGCGATTTTACGGGTGCTGTGACAGACCGGATCAGCATTGTTCAGCCGGGTGCAGAAGCTGCTTACCTGGCACAAGACAAAACCACGAAGTGGCCGCAAAATCCTTTCCTACGGGTAGCAACGAGCGATGACCCGGCGGATATCATCCGCAACGGCTGGGTGCTGGATTTTGCTTTCTATGCCACCCGATTCTCTCTGACTGCGCCGGACGTGATTATTTACAGCGTGGGGACTAACGATGTGCGCGACAGGCCGGAGGCTGAAATCTATAGCAACGTGCTGGACAGTGAGGCGCTGATCCTCAACCGGCTCAGAGCGGCATGGCCCAACGCGAAAATCATCCGAATGCTTCCGCCGACCGCAATGGATACGGAACGGAATGCCCTCTGGTCCACGAAGTACACCAAAATCCTGCGTGCCATGGGAGTAGTGAATACGCAGCGAGCCGACACGAAAACCATGATTGCGCCGACCTGGGCCTTCCTGAACACCGACAACGGCTATCGCCGGACATTCACGGGTGTAGATCCGGATACCGGCTTCGGAAAACTGACATGGGCTGATGCCGTGCACCCCTATGAATCAGGCCGACCACATTTATACCAGTCACTTGCCCCCTATGTTGCGGCGACGTATCTCAATTTAATTTAATAAAGAAAGGAAAAATATTATGGGCGTGGAATTAATTTCAGTGGGTTCAGTAGCACCGTGGTACACGAAGGTTTCTCCACCCGTAGCGCGGGGTCTGGAAGGCTGGTTCTGCTTTGATACGGCCCTTGACCGTATTGCGTTCAACCGTGCTCCAGGCAAGGGGAATGGCGCAATTGTCGGCGCACCAACGGTAGGCACTAACTATGCGAGATTCACCGGTAATGCCTCCTACCTTCAGACGGACATTAAAGAAACGGCAGAATTTACCGTCATGCTGATTTCGAAGGCAGTCTCAGTGCCTGATGGCAGCCCGGCCACAACGGGCGCAACGACGCCGATGCACTTCGGGACGTTCACTGGCCCTGCATCCCTGTCCGGGTATCCGACCAGTTACGGCATCAGCATGTTTAACCAGTACCCCAACAGAACTTCATCCGGGGTCTGTCGGGATGACGGCACTGGCAGTGGTGTGACAAGCGCCCAGGCCTTTCTGACTGAGACGATTAACACCTGGGCCTTAAGAGTGCTTCGCGGAAGCGACACCCTTGTCTCACAGTATAAAAATCTCACGTCGGGAATTACCGGGAGTTCGTCCACGGCAACGAAGCGCGTACCGACGACAAACACCATTCGTGTCGGCAGCGGTTATGGGAGCTTTGCCGGTCAGGTTGATGTATCCCAGATCATCATTTTCAGTTCATACCTGACGGATGATGAAGTGAGCAAAGTTGCTGCACTGATGCGTACGCGGGCTTCCCGACTGGGCATTACCGTTTAAAAAGATGCAGGTAGTCTTTGTCGATTAATAATTTGTCCGGGCTACCGGTTGATCGGCAAATACTACCCAAAGAGCCAGATCACTGAAGACGGCGAAGCGATAGAGGGTGAAGCGCTGGAAGATGTGATCGTGTTGGGGAAGATTGTTTGTGAGATTTTGACGCTGGAGCGCAACGATGGTCCGGTTTGAGCCGACCTTCACGTATGTGAGGGGGGAAGAGGTGTTGCAGTAGAGGGATTGTTTGCGAGCTTTTGACGTTAGAGAGGGATGATTGGGGCATGGGTGGGGCATGGAAGATCGTTAAAGCTCACCCAAGTTCATTGCATAAAACTTTATAGTAGTGGTCCAACCGCTATAATACGGCGCTCCTGGACGATATTTGATGATCTTTAACTACGCATATTCATACAACAGGAGTGCACATGAGCGATAAACTTCGGGTGGGTCTGGTTGGCTATGGCTTTGCCAGTAAAACATTTCATGCCCCACTGATTGCAGGCACGCCAGAGCTGGAGTTGGCTGTCGTCTCCAGTAGTGATGCGACTAAAGTACATGCTGACTGGCCGCAGGTGCAGGTCGTTAGTGAGCCGCAGGTGCTGTTTGACGATCCCTCGCTGGATCTGATCGTGATCCCAACACCCAACGATACCCATTTCCCCCTGGCCAAGGCCGCGCTGAATGCTGGCAAGCATGTGGTGGTGGATAAACCGTTCACCGTGACACTGTCACAAGCGCGCGAGCTGGATGCATTAGCCAGGAGCAAAGGTCTGCTGCTTTCCGTGTTTCACAACCGCCGCTGGGACAGCGATTTCCTGACGCTGAAAGACCTGATTGCCAGCGGTAAGCTGGGTGAGGTGCGCTATTTTGAATCGCATTTTGACCGCTATCGCCCTGAAGTACGCCAACGCTGGCGCGAGATGAAAGGCGCAGGCAGCGGCATCTGGTTTGATTTGGCCCCACATCTCATTGATCAGGCGCTGCAACTGTTTGGCCAACCAGTCTCGATTACTGCCGATTTAGCAGAATTACGTGCCGGTTCCCAGGCCACCGATTACTTCCATGCCACGCTAACCTATCCGCAACGCCGGGTAGTGCTGCACGGCAGCATGCTGGTGGCGGCCGAGTCGGCGCGTTATCAGGTGCATGGCACTCTGGGCAGTTACGTGAAGTATGGTCTTGATCCTCAGGAAGATGCGCTGAAATCCGGCGCGCGTCCGCCGCAAGAGGAGTGGGGCTATGACATGCGTGATGGCACGCTCACCCAGGCGGATGGCGCGGAGATGAAGGAAGAGAGCTATCTGACCATTCCTGGAAATTACCCGGCTTACTACGCCGGTATCCGTGATGCCATTTTGGGACGTGGTGAAAACCCCGTCACGGCAGAGCAAGCCATTCAGGTGATGGAGCTGATTGAGCTGGGTGTGCAATCGTCAGAAAAACGGCAGACCCTGTCGTTGAAATAATCGCTTTTCAGTAAGTCTTAAAAATGAAAACAGCGCCGGGGTTTTTCCCTGGCGCTGTTTTTTTATCTCTGAAAACGGTGTTTATCCCGCGACTTTGTTGCGCAACGCCTGTTTCTCTGCGGCGCTCAGGTAGGCAATCGCCAGACCATTTTCCTGCGCCTGACGAATTTGCGCAGCGTTCAGCCCGGCTGCTGGCGCGGCGACTTCATATTCATGCGCCAGTTCAATGCCCTGAACCGCAGGATCATCGGTGTTGATGGTGGCGAGAATACCGTGTTCAAGGAAGGCCTTGAGGGGATGGGTTGCCAACGAAGCCACAGTGCTGGTCTGGATGTTTGAAGTCAGGCAGGACTCAATGCCAATGCCGTTTTCTGCCAGATAGTCCATCAGCGCAGGATCTTCGATCGCTTTAACGCCGTGGCCGATACGGCCCGCGCCCAGTTCACGGATGGCCTGCCAGATGCTTTGCGGACCTGCCGCTTCACCGGCATGAACGGTAATGTGGAAACCGGCATCGCGTGCGCGTGCGAAATGGTTGACGAATTGGCTGCCAGGGAAGCCCAGTTCATCGCCCGCCAGATCGATTGCGGTAATGTGATCGCGGTGGGCGAGGAAACCTTCCAGCTCGCGCAGGCAGGCTTCTTCCCCAAAGGTACGGCTCATGATGCCGGTTAAACGCACTTCTACGTCATGCTGCTGACGGCCAGCACGAATACCGTCAATAACCGCTTCTACCACGCCGGCAATCGGCAGGTTGTGGGTCATGGCCATATAGCCTGGAGAGAAACGCAATTCGGTGTAGTGGATGCCAGCACGGGCGGCATCTTCCACGTTTTCCTGTGCAATACGACGGCAAGCATCGAGATTGCCCAACACTTTAACACCCCAGTCCAGCTTACTCAGGAAGCTAACCAGGTCAGGTTCATTCTCTGTGACCTGAACGTGTGGGCGCAGTCCTTCCAGCGTATCGGCGGGCAGTGCCAGATTGAACGCACGGCCTAAGTCTAAAATGGTGGCAGCACGGATATTGCCATCAAGATGGCGATGGATATCTGTCAGGGGTAGGCGGGGATCGATCATTGTGCACTCGCTTGGTTATCAGGAAGTGCAGAGAAGTATAAAAACATCTTGCGCATCTACGCCAGCCATTTGCGCAACTTCGTGTGCAGATGCTGGATTATTGTGCGCTTAATGCAAAAAGGGTACCTTGCGGTACCCTTAGAGGGTGTTACTGTGGCATGCCTTCGTTGGTCGGGACGCCTAACATGTAACGTGACATAAACTGTGCCAGCGTCATTTTGTCACCGTTCATCGTCACCTGGCCGTTGGCGTATTGCAGGCTGGTGGTGATGTTGTCATCTTTTTGCTGCGTCAGGCGGAACATCTGGCCCATTGCGGCCAGGCCTTTCACCTGCTGGTCTGCCATTTTCTGCGCATCGTCAGCATTATAGCCTTCTGCCAGGCCCACCTGGTGCATCACCTCGGTGGCCATTGGCATATTGATGTTCAGTTTGGCATCCAGTGTTTTCAGCACCCGATCAACCACCGCAGAGAGATCCGTGGCTTCGCCGGTCACTGTCGCAGGATCGTTGAAGTTGGCGTTGAGCGTAAAGCTGCTTTCACCTTTGCCGTTTTTCCAGGTAAATGGCGCAATACTGACGCTGGGTGAGCCTTTCAGCAGCACCGGCAGGTTTTGTAACAGCATCGCACGGACATCTTCCTGATAACGTACCGGATCGTCCGCCAGACCTTGCTGTTTCAGTAAGTCCTGTAACTGCGCGTTGTAGTTATCAGAGAAGGTTTTCATGGCTTGTCCGTCGACGTTAGCCACGGTCAGTTTCAGCTGTGACTCACCAAAATCATGCTGTTGCAGCAGGATTTTGCCAATACCGTAATCGATGGTTCCGCCGATTTTGTTCTCTTTGCTGTCGAACGACGAGGTGATTTTAAAATCGTTCAGCGTCAAGGTTTCCTGGCCGTTTACCGTTACAGAGGTTTTATCCAGCGACAATGACTGGTCACCAATCCTCACGCCTTCCGGGCTGAGGTAGGTATTGCCATCCATTTTGAGGTTATTCACCGTATACAGGATCGGCTGATTATCTTCATTCTTCACGGTCACAGCCAGGTTTGGCAGATTCAGATCGAAATCAACCTTGTCACCTTTACTGTCTGAACCCAGGGTGAATTCGCCACCCGAAGAGGCAAACCGCTCGCCGGTCTGCGCGTTTTGATAATCCAGTGCCAGTAAGTTGACCACAGTATGGTTGGCACCGGCGTACCCTACGCGGGTGTCTGCCACCAGCGGGGTTTTGTTGTCGGTCAGGTCGAACAGTTTTTTCACCGCATCGGTGTTGGTCAGTTCGCTGTGAACCGCAGCAAGGCTGGGGATCACATTAAAATGCTTGAGCTGCAGCAGCGGGAAAGGACCGTGGTCGATAGTTTCATCCAGGACGATCGACTGGCCGGGTTTTAACCAGGCGTTATCCGCGGTTTGTGCGGTTGCCTGAATCACCACTTTGGCGTGACTTGAGAATATGCCACGCTGGTAATCCTGATAAGTCAGCGTCAGTGTGCTGGCTGGCCCCCAGCTTTGCAGGCGCGCATTGGCTTGCTGCACCAGTTCGTCTTTATGGCTCTCAAGCTGCTTTCCGGTGAACCAGGCCGCACCCGTCCAGAGAACGCCGAGGGCGACAATCACACCTACCGCTATATTGCTTTTTTTCATTACAGAGTCGTCCTTATCCATGTGTACGCTTACGCCGCCAGCGCAATATTATAATCGTTTGAAATAATAGCAGTTGATCCCGACGGCGTCAGCCTGTCAGCGCAACTCGTTAAACACCCGAGCCAGCCGACCACGCCCGTGCACAAGGATTTGCGGGTTATCTGCCGGTATAAAACCAGACTCGCCTGCCTGCAAAATCAAGCGTTCACTGCCGCTAATAAGCTGCGCCTCACCTTCAATGCAAAACACGATGGTGGCGCTGGGTACGGGCAGTGGCTGAGGTTCAGGTTGCAGTGTCTCGATGGAAAAGGCGAAGTCATCAACCGGGATGGCATATTGTACGCCGTGATCCTGCCGTATCGGTTGGGTGAGCAGGGTATTGGCCGGGCTGGGCTGGAAGCGCACATTGGCTAGCAGCTCTGGTACATCAATGTGCTTGGGTGTTAGTCCGGCGCGCAGTACGTTGTCTGAATTCGCCATTACCTCCAGTGCCACACCCTGCAGGTAGGCATGCGGTGTCTCCGCATAAAGAAACATTGCTTCGCCAGGCTGCAAGGTGACGACATTTAATAACAGTGGCGTAAACAGGCCGCCATCATCGGGATAATCCACCGCGATGGCCTCAATGGTTCGCCATGGCTCTCCCGACTTTTCTTTACACAGGTTCAGCAGGGTACGGATAGCACGGCTTTTCACTTCACCCTCGAGCGAAATCAGGGTGGTGAACATCTGGCGTAGGTGCGGCTCATCAGGGGAGCTCAGGTAGTCAGCAATGACCTGATGCACATCCGCCAACGGCGTGAGGAGTGCAATGCACTCAGCGGTGGCACGAAAGCCATTAATCGCCTGAAATGGGGTCAACGCGTAAACTAATTCGGGTTTGTGGTTGGCGTCTTTGTAGTTACGCTGCGGCGCATCAAGCGGAATACCTGCCTGATTTTCCTGCTGAAAACCGGCAACCGCAGCGGATTTACTCGGGTGTACCTGAATGGAGAGCGGATGAGCGGCGCTGAGTACTTTGAACAAAAACGGCAGTTCACCGAACCGCTCAGCGACAGCGGAACCTAATCGGGTTGTCACATCCGCTGCAATCCATTCCCTCAGGGAATATTTAGTGCCATTTGTATCAATAAAAGAAGGGCTTTTAGGATGGGCTCCCATCCACAGTTCGGCCATCGGTCGCTGCTGAGGATCGGTGATTCCATACAATTCTGTCAGCGCGGTAGGGCTTCCCCACGCGTAATTTTGCAGCGAATTCTCTAATCTAAACATGCTCAAACGGATCCCCTGTGACGGTGAATTTGTAAGTAAAGCAGAGGATTGCAAAAAAGATATTGCCCAGGATCAGATAAACGACAATCGAAACGAGAATGTTAAATAATTGTATGCCATAATTTTGGCGCCCGGATTTCGACACCTTTATTAACCATTTGCACGGGCAACAAACCATCAGAACAGTCGTATAAGGAGAGAGTCATGGCGGCCAACCGCGTTGAAAAAGATTCAATGGGACCGATTGATGTACCGGCTGATAAGCTGTGGGGCGCGCAAACCCAGCGTTCCCTGGAGCATTTCCGCATTTCTACGGAAAAAATGCCTGAAGCGCTGGTGCATGCACTGGCGTTGACCAAGCGTGCTGCTGCTACGGTGAACCGGGATCTGGGCCTGCTGCCAGCGGAACGTGCAGAGGCGATCGTGAAAGCAGCCGATGAAGTGCTGGCCAACAAACACAGCGACGAATTCCCGTTAGCAATCTGGCAAACCGGCTCCGGCACCCAGACCAACATGAACATGAACGAGGTGCTGGCGAACCGTGCCAGTGAAATCCTCGGCGGTGAACGTGGCATGGCGCGTCTGGTGCATCCCAACGATGATGTGAATAAAAGCCAGAGCTCGAATGACGTGTTTCCTACGGCGATGCATGTTGCAGCGGTGATTGCGATTCGTGAACAGCTGGTTCCTCAGCTCAACGTGCTGAAAAAGACCCTGAGTGAGAAATCAGCAGCGTTTAAAGATATCGTCAAAATTGGCCGTACTCACTTGCAGGACGCGACACCACTGACGCTCGGCCAGGAAATTTCGGGCTGGGTGGCGATGCTGGAACACAACCTTAAACACCTTGAATTGAGCATCCCGCATGTGGCCGAACTGGCTCTGGGCGGTACAGCGGTAGGGACTGGCTTAAACACGCATCCTGAATATGCCGTGCGTGTGGCAAAAGCATTGGCTGATTTGACCGGACAGCCTTTTGAAACCGCACCGAATAAATTTGAAGCCCTCGGCACCTGTGACGCACTGGTGCATGCTCATGGCGCATTGAAAGGCCTGGCGGCTTCACTGATGAAAATCGCTAACGATGTGCGCTGGCTGGCCTCTGGCCCGCGTTGTGGCATCGGTGAACTTTCTATCCCGGAAAATGAACCCGGCAGCTCCATCATGCCAGGTAAAGTCAATCCGACCCAGTGTGAAGCCTTAACCATGCTGTGCTGCCAGGTCATGGGCAACGATGTGGCGATCAACATCGGTGGGGCATCAGGTAACTTCGAACTGAATGTCTTCCGCCCGATGGTGATCCACAACTTCCTGCAGTCTATCCGCCTGTTGGCCGATGGCATGGACAGTTTTAACCACCACTGTGCCATCGGTATTGAGCCGAACCGCGATCGCATCAGCCAGTTGTTAAATGAGTCGCTAATGCTGGTAACGGCGCTCAACACCCACATTGGCTATGACAAAGCCGCTGAAATCGCCAAGCAGGCACACAAACAGGGGCTGACCCTGAAGGCCTCGGCGCTGAAACTGGGCTATCTGACGGAAGAAGAGTTTGATGCCTGGGTGCGCCCGGAAGAGATGGTTGGCAGCATGAAGCAGTAACGCCTCTGCCAGAAGAAAGGCCAGCACTGATGCTGGCCTTTTTTTCAGGGCTCAACCGGATGATCGACCCATAAATGCAACCGTGG
Organism: Pantoea sp. A4; assembly: GCF_000295955.2. GTDB lineage: Bacteria > Pseudomonadota > Gammaproteobacteria > Enterobacterales > Enterobacteriaceae > Pantoea > Pantoea multigeneris. The sequence goes on along the minus strand of NZ_ALXE01000018.1, from coordinate 40,933 downwards.
GATCAGTAGCCACAGGGTTTCAGCGGCAGGTTTGTGGCGATGAGTAATGTTCTGCGCATCATAATTGGGCAGTTCACCCAAGACCGGCACTTGTGAACGGTCGCGGCAGGTAATCAGAATGGGAGAAGGGCAGGCAAGCTGAACCTGTTTTTTCTCTTCGGCACGCCACACGCGGGCAATGGGTTGAACCTTGACCGGGCGTTTAATCTTCAGGCGCGTGTTGGCAGGCAGTGCGCGCACGCTGGCTAACTCTTGCTGGACTTTCTCTGCCCACTGCTCTCGCGTCCAGGGTGCCTGCGCGCGGTTGGCTTTCAGGCTTTTCTCCAGCATGGCTACCACTTCTTCACGCTGCAAATTCTTAATGATATTTTTGTTGGCCCAGCCGAAGCGAAGGCTGTCGGGGGCGCTCAGCAGCGGAATGGTACGGTAGGCATTGAGGGTGATTAACCCCGGAAAGTGATGATGCACAAAGTCAAAGCGTGCTTCAGAGGGGAGGCCGGACTCCTGCGTAATCATCAGTTCGATATGCTGTTTTAACTGATTAATGTGCGAGACCTGGTCCATCAGTGAAGCTTCTTTCTCTTCATCGCACTCAATACATATTGCCCCTGGCAGACGAACCGCCGCTTTAGTGCTGAGTTTCTCGGACTGATGCTGCATAAACAGGCGGCAGTAGTGCTCCAGCGCTTTTTGTCGCGCCGCTAGCCCTAAATGTTGCTCCACCGTAATTTGGGTAATCGCCTCGTGTTCCTGTCCCTTTTCAATGGGGGGGAGTGAAAACACGCGTGCGATCAGCAGAGGCTGTTGCTCGATATCCTCACGCAGCGTGCTCAGCGCCTGCTCAAGCTGGTTGAGTGAGCGGCGTAAATCATCAACTAAGTCATAGCGCATCAGTAAACCTCCCTAGTTACAACATACCATTTAGCCACACTGAGTTTGCCTGCAATCAGGTTTCCATTCAATACGCCTTACTAGTTACAACATACGTAATGCGCGATATTAAAATATCTCCATTGATATGGTGCATCAGCTTATCAGGGGATATATCACGCACTCCGCACATGGTATAAAAATCGCCTGTCTGATAAGGATCAATCGATTGATGGAACAAAGCATTAAACCTGCGCGCCGCGCCATTATCACCCTGGGATTAGTACAAATATTACTCTGGGGCGGTTCCTTTTATCTGCTCGCGGTCATGGCTGCGCCCATTGCGCAGGAAACGGGGTGGTCGCAAGAGTGGATCTATGGCGCGTTATCCATCGCCATACTGGTTTCGGGTCTGCTTGCCCCTTTAAGCGGGCGTATCATCGCCCGAACGGGTGGGCGCTGGATGTTAGCCAGCAGCGGTGTCGTGATCGCACTGGGGCTGGTGATGATGGGGCTAAGCCATCAGTTAATCCTGTTTTTAATCGCCTGGGTTATCACCGGCGTAGGCATGGCAATGGGGCTATATGACCCGCTGTTCGCGGCTTTGGGTAACATTTACGGCCTACAGGCTCGTGCCGCAATCACCGGTATTACCCTGATTTCCGGGTTCTGCACGACCCTTGTCTGGCCGGGGACGGCGGCGCTGGTCCATTTACTGGGCTGGCGAGAAAGTTGTTTTGCTATCGCGGTGTTGTTACTTCTCACTACGTTGCCTGCTTCACTCTATGCACTGCCCGCCACGGCGGGGCAGAAACCGGGTACCAAACGGCGTCTGCCTTCGGATGTTGATCTTGCGCCAACGCTGTTCTGGCTACTGTGTGCCATTTTCACACTGGCCTCTGTCATCATGACCGCAGTTTCTATTCAACTGATTACTTTGCTGCAAGCGGATGGTTACAGCCTGGCTTCCGCCCTGGCGATCAGTGCCATTCTGGGGCCGTGCCAGGTGGGATCGCGCATTGTTGATATTGCGTTCAAACGAGGCCATCCCATCTGGACAACCTTTTTCTCTGTCGGTCTGGTGGCGATAGGGTTGATTGTGTTGGCCTGTTTTCCGCAGTTTGCGCTGTTGAGCATGGTGCTGTATGGCGGAGGGAATGGGCTGCGCGCTATTGTGCGCGGCACGCTGCCGCTGGCCCTGGTCAAACCTGAGGCGTATGCGGTGGTAGTAGGGCGGATGGCACGTCCCGCGCTGATAGGACAGGCGGTGACGCCACTCTGTTTTGGCTGGATTTATGCGGTGTTCGGTGCCAGTGCCACCTTGTGGGCATTATGCGGCCTGGCAGTGATCAACGTGGGGCTGGTGATGGTGCTAAAATCCCGTTTGCCCGACGCGCGTGAGGCGTTATAGCACAGTGTGCGCCTTCTAAAGTGCAACAATGTTTGTTATATTTAAGCCTTATTCGATACACATGACGCGGCGATGACAAAAAGAACAAGGGCCGCACCAGGATGAAGAGATGTTAGATTACCGCTTCCCGACAGCTTTGCAGATGGTTTTGAGCGTAGCGATGGCGGAGCAACTGGGCAAACGCTCAACCAGCGCAACCCTGGCCGAAGGGCTAGAGGCTAACCCCAGCTTTATTCGTAAGCTGATGGTTCCTCTTACCCGTGACGGCATCATTGTGTCTACTCTGGGTCGCAGTGGCTGTATTCATATGGGACGGCCACCCAGCGAAATTACGCTACGTGATATTTACGTTTCGGTGATCGAGGATAAAAAGCTCTGGGCTTCACGTCCCGATGTCGCTCCGCGTTGCCTGGTGAGTGCCAATCTGTGTTGGTACTTTAAAGCGATCGCTGAAGAAGCAGAAGAAGCCTCGCTCCAGGTATTGGAAAAACGTACCGTAGCGCAAGCCCTGGACGAACTCAAACAGCGCAACAGCAACGACTGCGTACCACAAGTTTCGCCCTCATCGTGCAGCGAAAAGATTTCTGACTAATACTTGTCTAAACCCAGACGGCATTTAATGTAATAATAAAACTTGCATTTAAAGCCGTTCTGGTTCACTCTTAAATGCAACTGCAATAGATACTGATACTGTTCGTCAAATTGACGGAGGACACTAGGATGATGAGTGACGCATTTATTCACGATCTGATTGACTGGATCGATAACAACATTGAAGCACGTCTGGATCTCGATACGGTGGCAGAGCGTTCCGGTTACTCTAAATGGCATCTGCAAAGGATGTTCAAAGAGCACACGGGTCATCCTCTCGGTGAATACATCCGTGCGAAGAAGCTGAAAAAATCGGCTGACCGTTTGACCAGCAGCAACGAACCGATTCTCAACGTGGCTATCTCGATGGGGTTCGATTCGCAACAGTCATTCAATCGCAGCTTCAAACGTCAATACGGCATGGCTCCAGGCACCTGGCGTCGCCACAGTGTGCCATCACACAGTATGCAATAAACCCACATCGCCGGGGCCAGCACTGCTGGCCCGCGCTGTTTCTCCCCGCTAAACCTGCTACTATCGCATCCTGTTTGATCAGGATGACATCATGAAAAATATTCGCTGGATTGGCCTTATCGCGCTGCTTGCCGTGTGCTGGTATGGTCTGAAACCCCATTTTTCCCCTAACACGCCTGCCTCGGTTTCCACCAGCCAGAACATCACCGCCATGACAGATGCGCAACAGGTTGCCCGTTGGGTACACCAGCATCATCAGCTGCCGGATTTCTATCTGACCAAGCGTGAAGCTCGCCAGCGTGGCTGGGACCCGGCACGAGGCAATTTGTGTGAAGCGTTACCGGGCCATGCGATTGGCGGCGATCGCTTTTCTAACCGGGAAGGACGATTGCCCGAGCAACAGGGCAGACGTTGGTTTGAGGCAGATGTGAACTACCGCTGCGGACATCGTGAAGCAGACCGTTTGCTGTTCTCTTCTGACGGTCTGGTGTTCCTGACACGCGATCACTATCGCACTTTTACGGCGCTACCTTAACATGCTGCGCATCGTGTTAGATTTCCAGCACCTGGCCGATCGGCAAGCGCTGTATGCCGCATTCAGCGAGCAAAGCCACTGTCCGCCAGGTTTTGGCAATAATCTGGACGCGCTATGGGACTGGATTACGGGCGGCATGGCGCTGCCGGCGCAGATTCATCTGCACTATCTTCCGTTGCCCGTTGAGGGGCAGTTTGCCCCGGTTATCGCCGTGTTTGAAGAGGCGGTGCAGGCCCTTGAAGGAGAACTGCACCTGATTCGAGATTAGCTGCGTAACTGCTGTAACAGACGCAGGACTTCAGTACGAGCGTCCGGCGTCAGCGCCTGGCCACCGGTAAAACCATTATTACCGGCAACCAGTTGGTCAAGGCCCACCAGCCAGTCATAAATGTAAAACGCGGTAGTATTTGCAGGGGTGGCAGTGAGGCGAGTTAATCGCTGACCGCCCGGTACCGTTGCTTCGGTGAGGGTGGGCCGGGCAAAAATGGCCTGTCCACGATTGACGCGGCTGGCGGGACGTTGAAGTTCAGGCTGTTGCAGCCAGCCGAGCCAGGCAACAAAATCACCGATCACCGTCATCGCCCGTGATACCAGACGATCAATCTGTCCCGCACTGCGCGTTCCGCTGAGATTATCCTTTAAGGCTTTATCCAGTTGCGCCAGTAAATCAAGGCGGAAGCTGGCACAGATCAACTCCTCAGTCAGTGCCGCCAGAATATCCCTGTCCAGGTTGAGCAGGGCGAGCAACTCGCTGTTGTCCGGTAACTGACGCAAATGTGTGAACCAGACGCCCAGCACACGCTGTGCCATTTCAGTCAGCGGTGATGGGGCATTCTGAGTAGCAGCACCTGCGGCGTCCTGGTCACTGAACAAATCAAATTCAAAGCCGATGCCAAAATTTTGTGGCGTGGGATCGGCTGCCTGCTCCTGCTGACCCAGCCAGAGTTGACGCAACACATCACGCGAAGGTTGCAACCGCTCCAGAAGTTCACCGTGTAACCCGGTGCGATGCTGTAAGCATTTCAATAATGCATCGGCAATCTGCTTTTTACGCAGCGCCTGGCCGGAAGAGGCCTCGGACTCACACCATGGCTGTAGCAACTGTCCGGCAACCCTGCTTTCCAGCTGTTGCACCTGTCGAGACAGCAACTGTTGCTGAGGTTCCGACGTCATTTCATCCTGCAACCAGCGCGACATCCGGTCTACGCCCGCGCGATCTAACGCCAGCATTGAGCCCCAGGATTGTCCCGGTGTTCCTACCTGACGCTGGACGGCTTCATCATGATTTTCCTGTTGATGGCGACTGTCATGGGGCGTGATAGCCCAAATCAGGCGAGGTTTCTCCAGCGCGGGCTGATGTCGCAACCATTCACGTAACCGATGGCTGACTGACGCCGTTTGTGTGCGATGCTGTGACGCCGTACACACCAGCAATACATCAATGCCATGACGTGCCGCATACCAGCCAGACATCAACTCACGCTTGTGGGAAAGCAGGGAGGGATCCGTCTCCGTCCTGGCACAGGCGGGAAGCAGCAACATATCCGCCTCATCAAATAATGCCTGACGGGGCACCGAGCTAAGAGAAAGCTCCAGTTCCAGCGCGAGCAGACGAAGATCGGCCAGACTGACGGGCAACGGTGGCACGTTCGCCTGAGCGCGAACCATCACCGTTTGCTGTGCATCTGCATCATGGCTCAGCAGCCATTCGCTGGCCAATGAAGAGCGGCTGACCAGCAGTTCGGCTTCTGCTTCTATGCGCCTCGCGTAACCAAGCTGTTGCCGCAAATGCAGAAGTTGCCGCAGCCGATCGCTCAGCGTGTCTTCTCCCGGCCAGAGCAGGGCAAAAAGTTCGATGCGGTCATCAGTTGCCAGCCACGGAGCCAGCTTGATAGCCTGTGGCCAAAACAGGCGATCCAACTGGCTGTCATAGCCGGGTTGTTGCCGCTGGTTTTGCCACAGCATCAACAGGTCTTCACTTTTTAGATCGCTGGTTGTGTGAGGCTGAACCATGCGTTGCAAACGTTCCAGCGTAGCCACCATGATCTGACCCGACGCCACCACGGGCGATTTTCTTGCGGCTAGCATCAAACCCGTCAGTTCAACTTCATTCAGCAGCACCAAAGCGACCGGCCATTCCGGGGAAGCCGGGGTGTGATGTTGGGTGAAACGAAGGCTAACGGCAAAATCAGCCATAGTGGGGTTGATGTGTCGTGCATAACTCAGGGTGCGCTCGCCCACTCTGACGTGCAACTCCCCCTGGGCGTCCCCAACCATTTCAGCCAGTAATGCCTGTTTACTCCGGCCAGACTGACCAAACAGCGCCAGCGTGGTAGGGCGATTAGCCTGCTGAACCAAACGCTGAGTGCGGGCCTTCGCCCGCTGTAATTGCCGCCCCAGGGTTTCAGCCTCAAGCGCCAGACGCGGGACTTTCGGGCCATAATGTGCCAACCAGTTTTCACTGCTTTGCAGCACATCTTGTAAACGTTGCAGACGGTGTAAAACCGGCTGCGGTGCCTGCCAGCGACTCTTCATGATTTTCTCCATACGCTACCGCTGTCGATCCAGTACTGTGCCCCGGCATTGCCACTGGCAGATAAAGTATTCAGATTCAGGCTCAGATGCTGTAGCGGCACCGGCGAACCATCACTCAAACGGGCTTCGCGGATCACCAGATGTTGAGCGCCATAAGCCGGGACTTCGTCCGCCAGCACTAATTTCACTTGTAAGGTGCTGACACCGGCAACTTTGCGCGCCAAGGCCGCATCGTTAATCGTCAGGCTGTAGAGCGGCGAAGCGGGCCAGCGATCGTTTTCTAACTGGCGGAAGCCAAGGCAGACGCTGCCGTTCACCGTCAGGCTTGCCTGGGGATCGAGTTGATGTTGCGCATCATCGAAGTCGAGCGCGTGGTAGCAGGTGTTTTGTTCGCTCAGGGTGGCACTCTCGTCCAAAATACCGAGATAGCGAATGGTGGAATAAGGTTCGAAATCACCTGCACGGAACCAGAAGCTGTTCAGACGTAATTCCAACGCCAACAGGCATAGCATCGCGCCGACCGCCGCGGTGGATTTCGGGTTATCGATGCGTCCCTGTTTACTGAAGGGATACCATTCGCTGGTGTGGTAGCCTTCCAGTCCCAGAATGCGGTTGCCCGGCAGCGGTTGCAGATGCCGCACCAGCGCCTGAATACCCGGAAAACGGGAAGGACGACCGGTCAGCAGCAAAATGTCGCACTGATAAAATGACACGACTTCGCACATGGCACGCAGCGCCGGAATAATCGCCATCCGCTGCTGCATAAATTCCTGATGCAGCTGGTTCATTTTCACCACCAGCGGCACATTCATCAGATCAAAGCGATGTTCAGCCCCCAGTTGCCGCGTGACTTCATCGGTAACAAAACCCAGCACCAGATCGGAAGGCGCTGTATCGAGCAGCTCGCCAAACGTTGCACTGACTTCAGCATGATTTTCCAGTGGGTTCCAGCATTCGTAACGTGCCAGAATCGCCTGAGCCAGGGGAATGAACAGTTGCAAGGTGGTTTGCTGGCGTAAGGTGCCCAGGCCATCGAGCCGGTTATCATGACCAAACAGCTTTTGCAGTAATTCACCCGGTTGCGGTAGCCCGATATGCAGCAAACTCTGTTGTAATGCAGGCAAAATCCACAGCTGAATCACATCCAGTTGAATATCATCTCCGGCCACTTTAAAGCCTTCCCGGAACAATAAGCGGGGCGTAATTTTTGCCTGATTACCCTGAGCATCATCAAGACGATAGTGGGTGATCGCTAAATCGGTGGTCCCGCCGCCGATATCAATCGAGGCGATACGCAGCTGCTTACCGGGTGACTCATCCGCCCCATATTGCCGGTCAGGGCGCTCGGTTGCGGCAAAAAATTCTCCCGCATTGCCTGCGTAGTTGACCTGGGTTTCGTTATAAAGCCAGACCATTTGTCCACAGGTGGCCTCATCCCACTCCATTTGCACATCAGGAACCGGACGAGTTGCCTGGGCAAAATGCGCCGCATTGAAGGGGAGATCGGCAGGGTGCCAGCCTTCCGCCTTCCACACCAGACCCAGCGCTTCATGCATGCGCTGGCGGAAAATTTCGCGTTCTGGCTTTGGCATGGCCGAAGGTAACGTGAGAATGATGTGGCGCAGTTGGCGCGGGGCATGGCTTTGTGGCATGCGTTGGCGCTGCATCACACTGTTCATCTGCATCAACGCCTGCGCCAGCAGCTCGCACAGCATGAATGTCATTAACGAACTGCGGCTGTAGTGAGCCGAAAACACCGGCAGCTTTTCGTCTGGCTCCAGGGTGTTAAGCGGCTGCCCTTGATCGTTCATGAGGGTTAAAAATGGCGCCGCAATCGCCTGAGGCTCATGACCACTGCTACGGTTAAAACGCCAGCCGGGCTGATAATGCGCTTCATCCCACAAGTAGCGACGTGGGCTGGAGATGCCGCTGCTGCCTTCCAGGCCCGCGCGTTGCAGCGCGAGCCGGCTCGCTTCGCTGCCGGTGCGGGTGAGGGATGGCCACATAAAAGCCTGTTCGCGGCCACTTTCGAGGGAGAAGTGGTTCTTGCCAAAGCGAGCTTCACAGAACTCCAGGCGACTGTCGAACAGTTCATTCCACACACGCCAGGGTTGTGAGAGATCGCGCAGTTGCAGTTCGCTGGCCTGTTGTAAGCCGCTGCGCTGATCCTGGTGTTCTTCGACCAAAATGCCGCAGGTGTGGGAATTCCCGACGTCGAGGATCAAATCAACATTAATCGCCGGGTTTTGCGCGCCCATCGCCTGTACGCTGATCTCGGTCAGATTGAGCTGTTGGCCGAGAAGTTCCAGCAGGTTGAGGTAGTGCGCCTGATACTCAAATTCCCGTAGTGCCTGATGTAACGCGGGTTCAGGCCGATCGGCGCGTTCGCTAAAGCTTTCGCGCAGCCAGCCATCAACCCAGGTCAGGTCGAGAAAATCAGCCAGCTCATAGTTTTGCCACGCCAGCGCAAAAGTGACACCGTTTTCGGCATCACTGTGTGCCAGTCCGAGCCGTTCTCCGCCATCGGCCAGAGAAACCAGCCGGGTGTCCAGTGCCAGAGTCAAACGATGGGTATGGCCTTGTGCATCGGCTTTATCTAGCTGAGAGACGTGAATGCGTGCCCAATTTTCTGCGCCGGGGCTAAACCGGCGCTGCCCGCTGTAACGGAGGATCGGTAACGGGAGCCAGCAGTTATTCAGCAGGGTCAGCGAGTCCAACAGCGCGATGTCGGATTCAGGGCGTACCACTTCTGGCGGAGTGCCGCTGGTACCATGCAGCAGAAATTTGCCGCTGACATCCTGTTCCAGACGCAGCAGTGGCCCGTTTGCGGTCTGTCGTACAAACTGCCGACGCAGGCTGGCGTCAGTCAGACGCAGACCAAAATCGAGAAACTGGATGCCGCTGTCCGCAATCAGTGTGATTTTGTGTGTGTCATCAATCAGGGTAGCCAACATGGTTATCTGCTCTCACGCTTAATCATCATCGGGAAGGTTTGGTCGTCACGCAGCTGAGCCTGACAACGGGCAGCGCCTTCGCCTTGTTTACAGAACAGCTGTGGCATGCGGTATCGCGAGCCATCGGAGCAACGCGCAGTAAAGCGGCTGCGAATCTCCAGCTCACCAGAACCCATTAATGCGCCACTTGCCTCCGCGCTACAGCGCACGCCCGTTGACTGCACCATCGTCACGCTGCCGCGTCCATTACGGAACTGGTAGCGAAACTCGGGGAGCCAAGGCGCAGGGGTGGAAGGCTGTAAGGTGACGAGCCAGCGTCCATTAAGGAACTGCACGGTTCCCGCGCGCACTGCTTCTGCGTTCAATACCAGATCGTCAGCTTTGGCCGGTTCCACTGGAACTGGCGGCGGTGGCGGTGGTGCAGCCTCAACAATACTGGCAGGCATCAGCGGGAGTTTAATCGGGGCAGGTTGTGGCTGAGTTTTCACTGCCGCAACGGGCTTTTGGACCTCAGTGGCAACGGCGGAGTGCGGAGGGTGCGCAAGTTGCCAGCCCAACAGCGAAAGCCCTAATGCGCAGGCCGCAGCCAGTGATACAGGCAATACCCAACGAGGGGTGCGGGATTGCGGTTTTGCAGGCGGAGTTTCCACCACGCTGACGGGCTCTGGAGCAATCACTTCCGTTTCCTGGTCGTCTTTCTCTGCCACCAACAGCGGTAAACGTTCTTCCAGGGTGTCACGTAAACACGCCAGCGGATCCTGGTTCTGCTGTTCGTGGCTCTCCACGAATCCCCAGAAAGTGATGACCGGTTTGCAGTTGACCAGACTGATATATTGCTGACCGGGAAAGTGCAGGCTTTTGCTCAGCAGCGCCGCAAACAGCTGCTGTGCAGGGCTAGTGGTCGCACTGGCCCTGGCGGCGATCTCTCTGAATGTTTGCTGGTATTCTGTCAGCAGGGTAAGCGCCTGCTGGCGTTCTTCCGGGCTGGCCGCCAGCCAGGATTTTACTTTTCCTTCGAACGGGGCATACCAGTAAAGACGATCGCCGCGATCGCAGGCTTGCGGAATAGCCAGGCAATCAGCCAGCGCGCTGTAATTACGCAGTCGTAGGGTTTCACGTATTTGTAGGGCGGAGAGGAAGACCGGTTTGCCGTTTTCCCCCAGTGACAGCAGTGCGTCAGGATTGCCGCTGCGCAGAAAAGTCTTAGCCACTCGGTGTCCTTATAGGATGTTCGCAGGCAGAAAATCGCGTTTTATCAACAATTGCAGTGATTTTAGGTGGGCTAAGCAAAAATCAAACGCCAGAAAAGGCGCTGATTTTAGTTAATATTCATTTGTTAGCGTCGGTAACGCTCAGGGTAATGGCAGGAAATTTACGGGGTGGTTGCCAGATATTGCCGCAGCCGCAGCGCATCCCTGGGATGAACCGGATTAAAGACCATCAGGCTCAAGGCCGGATGACCATCAACGGAAAAACTGGAGTACTCAAGCTCAAGCGGACCGAGGGTGGCGTGATATAAACATTTAATGCCTTCAGCATGTTGCGAAACATCATTGTTCAGCCATAACGCGGCAAACTCTGGGCTGGCGGCACAAAGTTCATCCACCAACTGCTTAATCTCAGTTTGCGCCCCGGCTCTGACCGCATCGGCACGAAAGGCGCTCACCACCGCCCGAGCGGTAGATTCCCAGTCACGCTGACCACGGCGAATGTGAGGAGCGCAAAAAATCAGCCGTAAAATGTTGCGTTGATCGGCAGGCAACAGGCTGTAATCGGTCAGCACGCGCGCCGCGGCATGATTCCAGGCCAGCACATCCCAGGTGGCTGATTTGATAATGGCTGGGCTGGCATCCAGGGTATCCAACAGGCGTTGCAAACGCGGCGTCACGGCAACCGGCGCCCGGTAACTGGCTTCCGGTGGGTGGCCAAAAGCCAGCATAAACAAATGCTCACGCTCCGGTTCGCTCAGCATCAGGCTTTGTGCAATTCGATTCAGAACTTCCGCTGAAGGACCGCCGCCGCGCCCTTGCTCCAGCCAGGTGTACCAGGTCGGGCTAATATTGGCACGTTGTGCGACTTCTTCTCGCCGTAAACCGGGAGTACGACGGCGGCCAGGCGCAAAGCCAAGCTGCTCCGGATCAAGACGACGTCGGCAGTTTTGCAAATAGTGCCCGAGTAAATTGGCTGACTGATCTGACACAATTACCCCGTTAGTTTTTATACCCTGATAATGTCACTACTTTTACCCGATGGCGCACCGGATGATGATAACGCTTCACCAATAGGGGAGTTGATTATGCGCATATTTCTTACCGGTTCAACAGGCTTTGTCGGCAGTCAGGTCGCTCAGGAACTTATCAATGGCGGGCATCAGGTGCTGGGCGTTACACGTTCAGAGGCGGGCGCGGAGAAACTGGCCACTTTGGGTATTGAGGCGTATCGCGGTGACTTAAATCAGCCGGAAAGTTTGCAGCGCGGTGCAGCAGAATGTGATGGCGTCATTCACACCGCTTTCGATCACGACTTTAGCAACTTCGTGGCCAATTGTGAAAAAGACCGCCGCGTGATCCTCGCCTTGGGTGATGCGCTGGCCGGTAGTCAACGTCCGCTGATCATCACATCGGGCGTAGCCATCGGCGCAGATGCAGGAGGATTGCGCGCGCATGAAGACAATTTTAATCCCGACTATCCCCATCCACGCATCGCCTCTGAACTGGCCGGGAACGCATTATTGGAGCGTGGTCTTAACGTAATGACGTTGCGTCTGGCGCAGATCCACAACCCGCAAAAGCAGGGGCTTGTAACGGAGGTCATCAGAGTGGCGCGCAGCAGTGGCATTTCTGCCTGGGTCGGGAATGGAGACAACCCCTGGTCGGCGGCGGGACTGTCGGACACTGCCCGTCTCTATCGCCTGGCTTTAGAAAAAGGTCAGCCTGGTGCCCGTTACAATGCGGTGGCGGAAGAGGCCATTAGCTTTAAAGATATCGCATTGGCAATCGGCGAGCGCCTCGGGTTACCAGGTGTCTCCCTGACAACGGAACAGGCCACAGCGCACTTTGGCTGGATGGCAAACTTTGTCACAGCGGATATGTCGGCGGATAACGCCCGAACCCGTCAACGGTTGCAGTGGCAACCAACCGGGCCGGGTCTGTTACAGGACCTGGCCCAGTTAGAGGTTGATTAAGGGCGCACGCGCGTCAGGAAGAGGTGGGCGATCATCCCGCCCACTAAACCCCAGAAGGCGGAGCCGATACCGAAGAGCGTGAGCCCGGAAGCGGTGATCAGGAAGGTAATCAGCGCCACATCGCGTGATCCAACGTCCTCTACGGCGCGCTGCAAACTGTTCCCTAAGGTCGCAATAAGCGCCAGACCGGCCAGCGTCTGAATAAAGACCGGTGGTAGCGCACTGAACAGCAGGCCAATCAGTGCGCCCGAAAGCCCGGCCAGAAGATAGAACAAACCGGCCAAGGCCGAGGCCATCCAGCGGCGACGCGGATCGGCATCCACATCCTCGCTCATGCAAATCGCCGCAGTGATGGCCGCAATGCCCACAGAGTAACCGCCAAATGGCGTGAACAGCAGGGCGATCAGGCCCGTCCAGCTGATCAGCGAGGAGACCGGCGGTTTGTAACCATACGCCTGCAAAGTCGCAATACCGGGTGCGTTTTGTGAGGCCATGGTGACAAGGAAATAGGGCAAGCCAATGCCTACCAGCGCGGCCAGGTTAAAGCTCGGCATAATAAATTGCGGCAGTGTGAAATGGACCTCTTGCAATGAGAGGTGCACATTGCCCTGCCCAAGCGTAACCACGATACCGGCCAGTAATGTCATCAAAATGGCATAGCCAGGCATCCAGCGACGGCAGACAAGCCAGGTCAGGCACATCGCACCGCAGAGTGCGATATTCTGTTGTAGCCCAGTGAAGGTTTGCAGCCCAAAGCGCAACAGTATTCCGGCCAGCAGGGCGGCGGCCAGTGACTGTGGGATCCACGCCATCATGCGGGCAAACAGGCCGGTAATACCGCATAAAATAATCAAGACATTAGCAAACACGAACACCCCAATCGCTTCGTTCAGCGTGGTGCCGTGCAGGCTGGTTGCCAGCAGGGCGGCACCGGGCGTTGACCAGGCAGTGAGCACCGGAATGCGATAGCGCAAAGAGAGAAACAGCGAGCTGATGCCCATCGCCACACCCAATGCCGACAGCCAGCCGCCGATTTGCAGCGTAGTCGCCCCCGCCGCCTGGGCGGCCTGGTAAACAATCGCGGCGGAACTGCTGTAACCTACCAATACGGCAACCAGGCCAGAAACTAACATTGGAAAGGAAAAAGGGGGGCGAATAGTCGTGCTGAGCATCAAAAAATTCCGGTTGTGCGTTATAACGCACATCGTCGCACAGGCTGTGTTTATGCACAAGTGATACAATGCTGGGGTCATCTCAGGAGATGTTATGGAAAGTCCTCACGATTATCTCAGCAATGCTTTGAAGCAGTTACGCCAGGCCAACGGCTGGAGCCTGACGCAGGCGGCAGTGAACACCGGCGTCAGCAAAGCCATGTTGGGTCAGATTGAAAGAGCAGAGTCTAGCCCCACGGTGGCGACATTGTGGAAAATAGCCACGGGCTTTAACGTGCCATTCTCTTTCTTTATACAGAGTGAAAACGACGGCAGTGAAACACCGGTTACCTTCAGTCAGAGCAATGCACAAATGGAGGTTCGCAGCCTGCTGCCTTACGATCCGCGCCTGCATATGGACCTGCTTGAAGTCACGTTGGCACCCGGCGCGCAGAGTCACTCCTCCGCCCATGAACAGGGTGTGATTGAGCAGGTCGTGGTGCAGGAAGGTGAGCTGCTGCTTGGCGTGGCGGGCGTGTGGCACCGGCTGGTTCGTGGTCAGGCCCGTCAGTTCTCTGCTGATGTTGCGCACAGCTACCGTAATCCGCTTGCCACACCGTTGCGTTTTCATAGCCTGATTCACTATTTATCCAGGCCACGCATTACAAATTGATACGAAGGTAAACTACACAGTTTAGCTTCGCATCTATATACTGCCCGCACAGCAGTAAGGAGCGAGCAATGAGTGATTTAAGTAACGCCGCCGCCGCGCTGCGGATGATCTCCGGCAAACTGAGCCGTCGCCTACGCGAGTCGGCCCCTCCGGCCGATCTCACCTGGTCCCAGGTGTCTGTACTGGGTCATCTGGTCCGCAATGGCGGCATGACGATTACCGAATTGGCAAAAGCGGAAGGTGTGCGCAGCCAGTCAATGGGGGCCACGGTCGCCAGCCTGTCAGGTGCGGGTATGGTGACGGCGGAGAGTGTACCGGGAGATGGCAGAAAAACCCGCTATGTCCCAACTGCCTCGTGTCTGGCGCTGATCGATGAAAATCGCGCTATGCGTGATGACTGGTTGCTACAGGTGCTGGAGCGAAAATTCAGTGCTGAAGAGTGCCAAACGCTACTTGCCGCGATCCCTCTACTGCAACGTATCGCCGATCAATAATCTTTAAGGAGTTTCCATGGCCGTAACCACACTTGATGCAAAAACCGCGCTGATCGTCATTGACCTGCAACACGGTATTATCCGCCTGCCGGTGGTTCACGATCCAAAACCGGTGATTGCCCTTAGCACCTCACTGATCGCCGCATTCCGCAGCAAAAACCTGCCGGTGGTATTGGTGAATGTGGCTGGCGGTGCGCCAGGCCGTAACGAACAGGCGCGTCATGCGGGTGAACTGCCTGCGGACTGGGCAACCTTAGTTGACGAAGTGGCGCCACAATCAGGCGATCTGACCATTACCAAACATAGCTGGGGTGCATTCAACCAGACCGCTCTGCATGAAGAGCTGCAACAACGCGGCATCACCCAGGTGGTGATCTGCGGTATTGCAACCAGCATCGGGGTAGAGTCTACCGCTCGTCAGGCTTATGAGTTAGGTTACAACGTCACGTTGGCCGTGGATGCGATGACTGACCTTAATCTCGAAACTCACGAGAACAGCATCAAGCGTATTTTCCCACGCCTTGGTGAAACCGGCACCACAGCTGAAGTGATTGCACAGCTGGGCTAACCTGATATTACGAAGTGAAAACCCCGACACAGTGCGCTGTGCCGGGGTTTTTTATTACTGGAAGGCGTACGTTACGGTCAGACCCACGCTGTAGTTGCGACCTGGCGCTGGCTCGTAATAGCGGCTGTTGCTCTCATTGACGATCACAGAACCGATGTAGTTGCGATCAAACAGGTTGTCGACGCGACCGAACATATCCAGCGTCCAGTTGTTCAACAGCCATTTATAACCGGTATTCAGTGAGGTGATGCTGTAGGCCGGTGCTTTCACGCTGTTGGCGTCATTAGCGGCGATATCGCTCATGTAGCGAATCTCTGCACCACCGTACCAGCCCTGTTCCGGGGCATATTCCAGACCGGCATACGCCATGCTGCGCGCAATGCCTGGAATACGGTTGCCATCACAGTTAGCGGTGCCACAAGCGTTGGTGCGGTAGCGTGCATCCAGTAATGTCCAGGCGGCTTTCAGACGCCAGTCATAGGCAAACTGCTGATCCAGTCCTAACTCAAGACCACGACGACGGGTTTGACCGGCATTTTTGTAAGTCGATCGCCCGTTGCTGCTGGTGTCGGTGACAATTTCATTTTGTGTATCGGTCTGGAACACCGCCGCAGAGATCAGGCCATTTCCAATGCGTTTTTTGGTGCCCAGTTCAATGGTGTCACTGGTGGCAGGTTTCAGATTGATATTCAGGCCTGATACGCCGCCAGAGCGGTAGGCCAGCTCATTGATGGTTGGCGTTTCGAAGCCACGACCGGCAGACAGGTAGGCATTCCAGCTGTCATCAAACGCATATTTCAGCGCTGCTGCTGGCAGCCAGCGGTGATAGCTGGTGCTACCGCTGTCGTCGCCGTTTCCGGTAGTGATGTAATAATCGTTGGAATCGAAGTAAACCGAGCTATAACGCAGACCGGCATCCAGTGACAGCTTGTTGGTGAGCTGCCAGCTGGTTTGCAGATACGGGTCGAGGTTCCACATCAGGTTGCGTTCGTTACGACGCATATCGCCCATGACACCATAATCGGTGCTGGTCCCGTTGTTACTGAAGTTGAGGTAGCCCTTGCGGCGTTCCATCATGGTTTCGTAGTCAACGCCGCCAGTGAAACTGACCGGAATCGAGAACAGGGTGTCGCGATGCGTCCAGCGTGTATCAATGCCCTGATAGTGACGGGTCAAATCAATTACGCCGCCTGGGTGCGCTGCGCTGCTTTGTGATGAAGCGGGCAGTGACTGATATTGCGTAGTTTCACGGATACCGGCGTACATCATGACGCTCAGGTCATCATTCTCACCCATTTGTCGCACGTAGTGCAGCCCGACCTGGGTCTGATCAACCGTCTTGCGTGCGTTGTAGATACTGACGTTGCTGGCAACCTGATGCGGGTCAGCGCGCCACATATCGGGCGTTAAGCCACCTGGGTCATCAGCCTTCACGTGCACACTGTTGAACAACAGCGTCAGGGTGCTGGCATCATCCAGGCGTACACCGAGTTTTGCGTTGGCAAGGTTCTTCTCTGCACCGCTGTGATCGCGATAGCCGTGGGTGGTAAAGCGTGAAGTCGAAACGGTGTAGTTTACATCGCCAGCATGGGTGCCATCGCCCGTCGCGCCGCTGACCTTCAAACTGTTACGCCAGCTGCCGTAGCTACCAAACCAGGTTCCGGCCTCCAGCGTGGTGGGCTGCTGACCGGTTTGGGTATCGATATTGATCACCCCACCGGACGAGTTGCCATACAGCGCAGAAAACGGGCCGCGCAGCACTTCAATATGATCGATAGAGCCAATATCAACGTTAGACGTCTGCCCCTGACCATCAGGCATGGTAGCCGGAATCCCATCGACATAAATGCGGATTCCGCGCACGCCAAACGTCGAGCGGGAACCAAAACCACGCACCGACAGCTGCAAATCTTGCGCGTAGTTCTGACGGTTCTGGATTTGCAAGCCCGGTACACTGCTGAGATTCTCGGAGAGATTGACGCGTGGAGCCGCCTGGCGCATATCATCACCGCTAACCACGCTCACAGCAGCGGGCGTATCCAGTTCGGACAAGCCGCTGGCGGCAGGGGCGGCAGAAACAACCATTGTGTTGCTGGCATCGGCGGCATACAGCGGCAGTGGCAACACCACTGGCAACAGCAGCATGGATAGCGGTGCCTGGCGTAATAAGGCAATTTTCATGGTGAAAGACCGTAAAAAAGTTAAGTAAATTAGTTGTCTACGTGTGGAGTGGGGCTTATGTTAAACGCTTTTGTTCTGGCGGGAAAACGATTAATCAACATATTCCCTTACGGTTTTCTGTCATTAATGCCACACCGCGCCTGCTGCGTGATGACAATCTGATGTAGTCTGAAAGACAATCAAAGATGAATAAATAGAGGGACATACGATGAGCAAACCCGTAGTGGCTGTGCTGGGTTTAGGCGCAATGGGGCACGCTTTTGCCGCCAACCTGTTGAAAAATGATTTTGTTGTGCAGGGCTGGAACCGCACTAAAGCGCGCGGCGAAGACCTGTTAGACCACGGCTTGCAGTTGGCAGACAGCGCGCAACAGGCGGTGCAGGGCGCAGATGTGGTGCTGACCATGCTGTCTGACGGCGAAACCACCGAACAGGTACTGCATGATGTCAGTGAGACACTGAAATCCGGCGCAACCGTCTGTCAGATGGGCACGATTGGGGTTGAGAAAACCGATGCACTGATCGGCTATTTCGCCGCACAGCGTAGCGATGTGACCTTTATCGATGCGCCGGTCTCCGGGACCAAAGCTCCGGCTGAGAATGCACAGATTCTGGTGATCGCCAGTGGCGATCAGAGCAAAGCGCAGGCGGCTGAGCAGGTGTTTGCGGCTATTAGCAAAGGCACACGCTGGCTGGGTGAAGCCGGGGCCAGTTCACGCATGAAACTGGTGGTGAATAGTTGGTTGATCGGTATGGTGCAAAGCCTGGCGGAGAGCACACGCCTGGCCGAACAGTTTGGCTTTACGCCGGATGACCTGTGGCAGGTGATTGAAGGTGGCCCACTGGCTGCACCTTACGCCAAAGCCAAGCTGGGCATGATGGCCAGCGAAGATTTCACACCGCAAATGCACCTGATCTGGGCCTTGAAAGATGCGCGCCTGGCGCTGGAAGCCGCAGAAGGTCAGACTTCACTGCCTGCGTTAGCAAACATTGTTAATGTCTGGCAGGATGCGGTAGATGCGGGCTTCGGCCAGCAAGACCTTGCCGTCATTCATCAATACCTGAAAAAGTGACAGTGTAACCAATAATGAGCGCGCAGCTACAGTTTGATTTTACCCATCGTCCGCTGGTTCCCTATGCACATGATTATCAGCATGGGGAAGGTGAACCCTGGCATTTTCACCACTGTGCGCAGCTCATTCATACGTTAAGCGGCGTGGTACGCGTGGATACCGCGCAGGGAAGCTGGATTGTGCCGCCCAGTCGTGGCGTCTGGTTACCTGCATTTACTCGCCATGCTTTGCACATCACCGGGCGCGTAGCGGCTCGCACGCTGTTTATTGATCCGCTCGCACGAGCGGATCTGCCCGCCAGTTGTCAGGTGGTACAGATTTCCCCGCTGCTGCGTGAACTGATTGTGAGCGCACTGACGCTCGCGGAAAGTTACCAACCCGGCACGCGAGAAGAGCGGATTTACGAATTAATTCTTGATGAACTGCGCGGTCTGGATGTTCTGCCTTTTGCCCTGCCAGGTGCAACGTCAGAGCGACTGCTGCGCCTGTGTGAACAGATACAGCAAGCGCCAGGAGAGAGCTGGACGCTGGCCCGTGCCGCAGCCCTGCTGAATGTGGCAGAGCGCACGCTGGCGCGCCACTTTATGCGCGAAACCGGGCTGCATTTCAGTGACTGGGTGCGCCAGGCGCGGCTGGTGATTGCATTGACGCGGCTGGCACAGGGCGACTCGGTGCTACGTGTCGCCCTCGATCTCGGTTATGAAAGCCCGAGTGCCTTTAGCGCGATGTTTCGTCGTTTGCTGGGTGTGTCACCGGCGGAATATTTCCCGGCGGGATCGTAGCGGCTGCCGCGTTAAGCAACGCCTGCAACGAAGCACGCGCCACATCATTATCAATCGCCACGCCCCAACTGCGTTCACCCTGAGCATTCAGGCAGCTAACGTAAGCCACTGAACGGCTGTCGCTGCGTTTGCCCAGCGTATGTTCGTGGTAGTCCTCAATACTCACCACCAACCCCAACGACTGGCGCAACGCGTGGGTCGCTGCCGAGAGTAAACCATTGCCATTGCCCTGCAAACGCAGCACCTGATCCTGCTTGCGCACGCTAGCACGCAGCTGCGTTTGCTCCCCATG
Organism: Pantoea sp. A4; assembly: GCF_000295955.2. Lineage (GTDB taxonomy): Bacteria > Pseudomonadota > Gammaproteobacteria > Enterobacterales > Enterobacteriaceae > Pantoea > Pantoea multigeneris. Next base: position 21,166 of record NZ_ALXE01000018.1, on the reverse strand, counting down.
GCCACTGTGGCTCTCTGCCTGTTCCAGCTGCAGCAGCGGTGTGTCGGTGCCGTAGCTATGGCAGAACAGTTGCCACAAACTGTGCTGGGTCATCTCTTTCCCGTGCCGGTCGGTTTCGCGCTGCACCCGCTGGCTAAAGTCTTGCTGTAATCCACGCGGCAGTTGCAAACCGTGATTTTGCTCCAGCAGCCAGGCCGCGCCACTTTTCCCTGACTGACTGTTCACGCGGATCACCGCCTCATAGCTACAGCCAATATCCGCCGGATCGAGCGGCAGGTAAGGCATCTGCCACAGGGTTTCCTGCTGCTGCTGGCGGATAGCAAAGCCTTTTTTGATCGCATCCTGATGCGAACCGGAAAAAGCCGTAAATACCAATTCCCCGGCATAAGGATGGCGCGGATGCACCGGCAACTGGTTACAGCGCGTCACCACCTCAATCACCTGTTTCATCTCGCTGAAATCTAACCCCGGTGCGATACCCTGGGTATAGAGATTTAAGGCGAGGGTAATCAGGTCGACGTTTCCGGTACGCTCACCATTGCCCAATAAACAGCCCTCAACCCGATCAGCCCCGGCGAGTAATGCCAGCTCGGCACACGCTATGCCAGTACCGCGATCGTTGTGGGGATGAACACTGATACACACCTCTTTGCGGCGGCTAAAGTGGCGACAGAAATACTCAATCTGGTCGGCATAGACGTTAGGGGTGTTCACTTCTACCGTCGCCGGTAAATTGATGATCATCGGGCGTTCGGGACCGGGCTGCCAGATTTCAGCCACTGCCTCGCAAATCTCCAGCGCAAATTCAGGTTCGGTGAAGCAAAACGTCTCCGGTGAGTACTCAAATGTCCAGGCAGTTGCTGGGTTTTGCTCACAGCCGCTGCGGATCTCACGTGCCGCACGCGTTGCCAGCTCGATAATTTCGGCTTTGCTCTGGCGGAATACGCGCTCACGGAACAACGGCGCAGTGGCATTGTAGAGATGCAGAATAGCGCGAGGGACGCCTTCTAACGCGGCAAACGTGCGCTCAATCAGATCGCTCCGCGCCTGAGTCAGCACCTGAATGGTGACATCTTCCGGGATACGCTGCTGTTCGATCAAATCACGCACAAAGCGAAAATCCGTCTCTGAGGCGGATGGGAAGGCCACCTCAATCTCTTTAAAACCGCACGCCAGCAGCAGTGACCAGAACTCAAGTTTACGTGCCGCATCCATCGGCTCCGCCAGTGACTGGTTGCCATCGCGCAGGTCTGTCGAGAGCCAACGGGGGGCTTTGTTCAGCGTCTGCGCGGGCCACTGGCGGTCAGGCAGGTTAACCGTGGGGAAAGGGCGATATTTGTTTTCTGGCTGGGTCAGCATGGCGATTCTCCTGTGTTTTTTCCTATTGTGGCGCGATGGTTTACTCTGTCGCGCCTGCAAAACTGACAATCCATCCTGCATAAGTGACACCTTTAGCTGCCAACTGGCATTGCTCATGCGGAATCGGCAACAACGATTTCTCCCTGGCGGTTTACTCTGGCACCACACATCACACAGGGAAACTCCATGAAATTATCGCGTTTTTTCGCTCTTAGCCTGTTACTAACGGCCCACGCCCATGCAGCAGAAGTCACGCTGCGTATTGCCGACCAAAAGGGAAATATGCGCGCTGAACTGGAAGCCGCACAGCAGTTGCAAAATTTGCCTTACCACATTGAGTGGGCTGAGTTTCCGGCGGCTGCGCCCCTGGCTGAAGCCCTGAATGCCGGGGCAGTGGATGCCGGGATTATTGGCGATGCGCCGCTGTTGTTTTCCCTCGCAGCCGGTTCACCGGTTAAAGCGGTGGCGGTGAGCAAATCAGCACCCTATGGCACGGCTGTGGTGGTTAACAGCGATTCAACGCTGAAAACCGCCGCAGACCTGAAAGGAAAACGTATTGCCACCGGACGGGGATCGATTGGACATTTTGTCGCGTTGAAAGCATTGCAACAGGCAGGCGTGAAAGACAGTGAAGTTAGCTGGCGGTTTCTGACACCGGCGGATGCGCGTCTGGCACTGGACAAAGGGGACGTCGACGCCTGGGCAACCTGGGACCCGTATACCGCCCTGGTGGAAACCACTCACAGCGGGCGCGTATTAGTTCCGGGCACCGGACTCGCGACGGGGAACAGTTTCCTTGCTGTGACCGACAGCGCACTAAAAGATGAAGCTAAGCGTGCAGCCTTACAGGATTACGTTAATCGCCTCGCCGCCGCCGATCGCTGGGCCAATAGCCATGCTGATGCCTACTCGCAAACGCTGGCAAAAATCATTGGCTTCCCCGCCGATGCAGCGAAAAAAGCCTTTACCCGGCGACAGTCTCATTGGCAAAGCATCGATAGCGGGACGATTGAACAACAGCAAGCCACCGCCGATTTTTATCAGCAACATGGGCTGATTAGCCAACCGCTGAATGTCAAAGCGACATTCTGGCAGGGGTTTGAGGTTAAGCAGCAGTGAACTATTGGTGTTAGCATAAGAGAAATGCCATTTTTGCAGGAAAATCATGAACACATTACCGGTATTTGACGGTCACAACGACCTGTTGTTGCGTTTGTGGATGTATCACCGTGACGCGCCAGCAGAAGCCTTTTTCAATGGCATCCCAAACGGTCACCTTGACTATGACCGCATGTGCAGCGGCGGTTTTACCGGTGGGATGTTCGCCATTTTCGTTTTGCCACCTGACCGGCTGGCACAGATGCTGCCGGAGCGGGCCAAACTGCCTTACGATCCCCTGAGTGTGATGTGGGAGCAGTTTGATATCCTGCAACAGCTGATTGACGCGAGCGCAGGAAAGATGCGGTTATGCCGGACTGGCGAGGAGATTGCTGCCTGTCGTGAACAGGGCGTGATCGCCGCCGTTGCCCACATTGAAGGCGCAGATGCTCTGGATGAACAAGGCGAGGGGCTGCAAGCGTTCTATCAAGCCGGAGTGCGCAGCATCGGTCCATTCTGGAATCTGCCGAACCGTTTTGGTACCGGCATCAGCGGATCGTTTCCCGGTTCACCCGATACGGGGCCGGGTTTGACACCTGCTGGCGAACGGTTGATCCAACAGGCGGCGGAATCAGGCATGATCATTGATGCCTCGCACATGAATGAAAAGGCATTTTGGGACACAGCGCGACTCACGACCCAGCCGTTGGTTGCCACGCACTCAAATGCCCATGCTCTGTGCGCACAGCCGCGCAATCTGACCGATGAACAGCTCCGGGCCATCCGCGCCAGCAAAGGTATAGTTGGTGTTAATTTTGGTAACGCTTTCTTACGCGCGGATGGGCAACGCAATAGCGACACGCCGCTAGAGGTTATCGTCAAGCACATCGATCATCTGATTGATGTCGCAGGGGAAGAGAACGTTGCGCTTGGTTCCGATTTTGATGGCATCTCTGTTCCCAATGACTTAGGTGACGTTAGTGGCCTGCCGCGTCTGTTCGCGCAACTGCGTGCCGCAGGCTATGATCAGCAGACGTTAGAGAAGTTAGCCTGGCGAAACTGGCAGCGAATTATGAACCAGTTGTTACGTTAGTTATGATTACCTGTTCATAACAACTTGATCTCAACCGCACATTGGCGCAACATTCTCTCGCGCTAAATCGATAAACTGGATGGGTAGTTTCATCTGGTTCGATAATCCCCATTGGATTAGTGTGTGTTTAATGACTCTTGAGGAAGAATATTATGTGGAAAAAACCTGAATTCGTTGATCTGCGTCTGGGCCTGGAAGTGACTCTGTACATCTCCAACCGTTGATGTTTATGCCCGCCTTCGTGCGGGCATTTTGTTTCCCACCAGGTTCCTCTTCATGTTTATAAAAGTCCTCGGTTCCGCCGCAGGGGGTGGTTTTCCCCAGTGGAACTGCAATTGCGCCAATTGTGCCGGTTTACGCCAGGGCACGATTCAGGCCAGCGCGCGTACTCAGTCTTCAATTATCATCAGTGATGATGGTAAAACGTGGGTGTTGTGTAATGCCTCACCCGACATCAGCCAACAGATTGCGCATACGCCAGAGTTGAATAAAACCGAAGTGCTGCGTGGCACCAATATTGGCGCAATCATTCTGACTGACAGTCAAATTGACCATACCACCGGCCTGTTGAGCCTGCGCGAAGGTTGCCCACATCAGGTGTGGTGTACCAAAGAAGTGCATGACGACCTCACCACCGGCTTCCCGATTTTCACCATGTTGCAGCACTGGAATGGCGGTTTACAGCATCATCCTCTGACCCCGTTGGCCCCTTTCCGCGTCGACGTGTGCCGCGATCTGCAATTTACAGCTATCCCGATTCTCAGCAACGCGCCGCCTTACTCACCGTTCCGCGACCGCCCGCTGCCAGGCCATAACGTGGCACTGTTTATCGAGAACACCGCCAACGGCCAGACGCTGTTGTACGCCCCAGGCTTGGGCGAACCCGATGATGTGATTATGCCGTGGCTTCAGCGTGCCGACTGCCTGCTGATCGACGGTACCGTTTGGCAGGATGATGAACTGCTGACGACCGGCGTGGGCAAAAACACCGGTAAAGCCATGGGCCATTTGGCGCTGGCTGAAGAAAAAGGGCTGATGGCACTGCTCGGTAAACTGCCGGCGAAGCGCAAGATCCTGATTCACATCAACAACACCAATCCCATTCTTAACGAGCAATCGCCGCAGCGCCAGTACCTGAAACAACAGGGTATTGAAGTGAGCTGGGACGGTATGGCGATCCACCTGCAGGACTAAATTATGGCGATCACTGAGGCTTTAAGCCCCGCAGCCTTTGAAGAGGCATTACGCGCTAAAGGCGCCTATTATCATATTCATCACCCGTATCATATTGCGATGCATCAGGGTAACGCGACGCCGGAACAGATCCGTGGTTGGGTAGCAAACCGTTTCTACTACCAGACCAATATCCCGCTGAAAGATGCGGCGATAATGGCGAACTGCGCGCACCCGGAAGTCCGTCGCAAGTGGGTCCAGCGTATTCTTGACCATGATGGAAGTAACGGCCAGGAGGGCGGTATTGAGGCCTGGCTGCGTCTGGGTGAAGCCGTGGGGATCGACCGTGAAGACCTGCTGTCGGAAAAACATGTTTTGCCAGGCGTTCGCTTCGCGGTAGATGCCTATGTGAACTTTGCCCGTCGGGCGAACTGGCAGGAAGCGGCATGCAGTTCTTTAACTGAACTGTTTGCCCCACAGATCCACCAGTCGCGTCTCGATAGTTGGCCGCAGCACTATCCGTGGATCAAAGAAGAGGGCTACTTCTATTTCCGTAGCCGTCTGAGCCAGGCAAATCGCGACGTTGAGCACGGCCTGGCGTTGGCGCTGGAAGTCTTTACCACCGCTGAACAGCAGAACCGCATGCTGGAAATCTTGCAATTTAAGCTGGATATTCTCTGGACCATGCTGGATGCCATGACCATGGCTTATGAACTGAATCGCGCACCGTATCACACCGTCACCGATAAAGCGGCGTGGCACACAACCCGACTGGTATAACATCATGAATGATTTGCAAATCCCGGCTTTCCGTCGCGGCTACCGTATGCAGTGGGAAGCGGCTCAGGAGAGCCATGTTGTACTCTATCCAGAAGGGATGGCGAAACTGAACGAAACCGCCGCGCTGATTCTGGAGTTAGTGGACGGCAAACAGAGCGTTGCCGCAATTATTGCTACTCTTGACGCACGTTTCCCGGAAGCGGGTGGCGTAGGCGAGGATGTAAAAGAGTTCCTGCAATCTGCGATTGAACAGAAGTGGATAATGTGTCGTGAACCCGCATAAAACTGGCGTTAACCCGCCGCTCTGGCTGTTGGCGGAGCTGACTTACCGTTGCCCGTTGCAGTGCCCTTACTGCTCAAACCCGCTGGACTTTGCTCAGCAGGAACAAGAGCTGACCACCGAACAGTGGATTGACGTTTTTCGTCAGGCACGCGCCATGGGTAGCGTGCAGTTAGGCTTTTCTGGCGGTGAACCGCTGACGCGTAAAGATCTGCCTGAACTGATTAAGGCCGCCCGTGATTTGGGTTTCTATACCAACCTGATCACCTCCGGGATCGGCCTGACGCCGAAAAAGCTCGATGCTTTTGCCGAAGCGGGTCTTGACCATATTCAGATCAGCTTCCAGGCCAGTGATGAAACGCTGAATGCGGCGCTGGCCGGTTCGAAAAAAGCCTTCCAGCAGAAGCTGGAGATGGCACGAGCGGTCAAAGCCCACGGCTATCCGATGGTGCTTAACTTTGTACTGCATCGCCATAATATTCATCAGATCGATAAAATCATCGACCTGTGTATTGAGCTGGAAGCCGATGACGTTGAGCTCGCGACCTGCCAGTTCTATGGCTGGGCACATCTGAATCGCAAAGGGCTGTTGCCTACGCGCGAACAGATTGCGGATGCAGAAGCGACGGTGAATCGTTATCGCGAGAAAATGAGCGCCAGCGGTAACTTTTCTAACCTGCTGTTTGTGACGCCAGATTACTACGAAGAGCGGCCTAAAGGCTGTATGGGCGGTTGGGGAGCGATCTTCCTCAGCGTGACGCCAGAAGGGACTGCGTTACCCTGTCACAGTGCGCGTCAGTTACCCATTAAGTTCCCTTCAGTACTGGAACAGCGGCTGGATGATATCTGGTACAACTCCTTTGGCTTCAACCGCTATCGCGGCTACGACTGGATGCCAGAGCCGTGCCGCAGCTGCGATGAAAAAGAGAAGGACTTTGGCGGATGCCGCTGTCAGGCCTTTATGTTGACCGGTAATGCCGATAACGCCGATCCGGTGTGCAGCAAGTCTGAGCATCACGGTAAAATTCTTGAAGCGCGACGCGAAGCTAGCTGCAACGATATGCAGATATCCCAGTTGCAGTTCCGTAACCGGGTAAATTCGCAGCTGATCTATAAGTCCAACGTATTCTGATGGATGAAAATCAGCGCCTGCTGCGGCTCAGCAACGGTTTTGAGCTGCACCTCAGCCATCAACCTGGCGCTTCACAGGGCGCTGCGTTGCTGCAAGTCAAAGCAGGCAGTTATGATGAGCCAGCCCGCTGGTCTGGGCTGGCGCACCTGCTGGAGCATCTTCTGTTTAGCGGTGGAGAGCAGTTTCCCGGCCAACAGCGTCTGATGCCCTGGGTGCAGTCGCTGGGCGGGCAAGTCAATGCCACCACGTTAGCCTATCGAACCGCGTACTTTTGGCAGGTGCCAGCGAATTCCCTGCATGATGGCATGGCGCGCCTAAAAGACATGGTTTTGCATCCGCAGTTGACCGCAGCGGCGATTGCACAAGAAAGTCGTGTTATCGATGCCGAGTACCGGTTATTGCAGCAACATCTCCCCGCACTCACGGAAGCCGCTTTATTACACAGTATTGAAAACCCGGCCTGTTTTCGGGATTTTCATGTGGGTAGCCTGGCCTGTTTTGGTGAAGACACCGCGCTATTACGTCAGGCTTTAGTAGCGTTTCATGCGCGCTATTACGTCAGCCAGAATGCCCAGTTACGGCTGAGTGGTCCGCAGTCGCTGGATGAGCTTGAGCAGTTGGCCCGGCAGTTTGTGGTCGGTTGGCCCGAAGGCACTGCGCGCGCCGCTGAGCCACTGCCACAACTTGTCGCGGCTCCCCATGCCCAGTTGAAGCAGAGTGGCCCGCAGCAACTGTGGATCAGTTGGCTGATGCAGGGAAGTGATGATGCAGTTCGTGACAGCGTCACTTTGCTGCATGAGTTCGCATTAGATGCTGCCCCCGGCAGTTTGCTGGCACAGTTGCGTGAGCAGGGTTTCTGTCACGAAATCAGCTTCCACTGGCTTAGCACGGGCGATAACAGTTGCTGGCCAGCCGTTAAGTTTGTTACCGACACCCCCGATCAACTGTTAGCCGCGTGGCAACAGTGGTTGACTCAGTTGGCAGAGACCAGCCCGCAACAGCAAGCGCATTATCAGCAGTTAGCGCTACGTCGCTTCCATAATCTGACACCACTGGAGAAAGTGCGCCAGCAGACGCTTGGGTTTGCGCCCGACTCTGCCATTCCGCGTCTTGATCAACTGCTGCCGTTACTGAAAGAAGGCGTCTGTTTGTGGGTGTCACCCGATGCGCCAACTCAGATCTGTGTGACGCAAGGGTATACGCTTTCACGTTCTTCCTGGTCTTTACCTGCTATAAGTCCAGAAGCCCGCTGGAAATTTACGTTTTATCCCCAACCGCTGCCAGAGCCAGCACCCGCCGTTCTCGCTGACGGCGCGGGTTTATTACATCTCAAACCGGATAACTGGCCTGCCACATTGCTGTTGCGCCCGGCATGGCACTGTAGTCCGGACGCGGCACGTGGCCGGGCGCTGGCCGGGCAACTAGGCGGCAGTTTTGCCTGGTTACGCCATCTCGGCGGTGAGGCTGAGTGGGCTGAAGTGCAGGGCATCTGGCAATTCACGCTGCAACTCCCGGCGAACCACAGTGCGGCGCAGTGGCTGATGGAACACATCGCTGACGCGCTGGTATCCACGTCTCCGGCTCATCCAGTTCCACCGGAGAGCATCGCGTTACGCCAACTGCTGGCTGCGTTGCCAGGCGTGCTGCTGGCCTCAACGGGCAGTGGTCAGTGGCAAGGTGCATTACTGGGTGGCGATCGCACCCTGGCACAGCAACTGGCCGCGCGCATGGCCGTTTTACCTCCGCTGGCCGCGATTGAAAAGGCGCGCCCGGCACGACAAATGCAACCCATTGCTCACCCTGGTAATGAAAATGCACTCCTGCTGTTTATTCCGCTACTGGACGCCACACCAGCCTCATTGCTGGCATTGCAGGTGTTGGCACGTTGCTATGAGCCGCTGTTTTTCCAGCGACTGCGGGTTGAATTGCAGGTGGGATATGCGGTGACATGTCGTTATTTACGCTGTGGCGATCGGGACGGTGTGTTACTGGCGGCCCAATCCCCTGATGTGCCCATTGCCACGCTTTTGGCGGAGTTCAAGGCATTTATGCGCAATATGACGGCACAAATTGCACAGCTCACCCAGGAAGACATTCAGCAGCATGTGCAACGCCTGCTGCATGAGGCGCAAGGACAAAACATTGCCACGACGCTGCAACGTAACTTGCGCCGTGAAGCGGGACTGGCCGAACTTCCTGAAGAGACAAACACCCAACTAACGGCCGTTGACTTACTGGCATTGCATCAGCAATTGTTAAGTCAGCGTCGCCAGTGGCGAATGCTGTTTAGCAGTGGAAAACAGTAAATAAATAGATGAAAGTGATTATAACCCACCGATATTACTGAATATATTTGAATAGCTCGAACAAATCTCTTCACTGGCGCAAATAGTCGATATGCACCTAGACTGCATAAGTCGATAAATTTTAATAAGGATTGTGCAGTGAAATCATTCAAACGTGTTGCGTTACCTTTACTGGCTATTGCTAGCCTGTACGTGCCTTTCAGCCAGGCGGCTGCGACTCAATACCAGCTTGATCCAACGCATACCTCGGTGATTGTCACCTGGACCCACTTCGGTTTCTCTCACCCAACGGCCGCAATTCCAGGTACCACGGGTACCGTGGTGTTTGATAAAGAAAACCCATCGCTCTCCCGTGTCGATGTCACTCTGCCGGTCAGTAAAATCGACACTTTCGTGCCAAAGTTGACCCAGGAGTTTCTGACTGCCGCCTACTTTGATACGGCTAAATACCCAACGGCGGTGTTCCACAGTACGAAAGTGACGGCAACCGGCGACAACAAGTTTGATGTCGAAGGCAACCTGACCATCAAAGGCATTACCAAGCCGGTTACGCTGCACGCCACGCTGAACAAGCAGGGTGAACACCCAATGGCGAAGAAGCAGGCGATTGGTTTTGATGCCACTGCAACGCTGAAACGTTCAGACTTTAAAGTAGATCAGTTCATTCCGGCGGTCAGTGATGACGTCACGCTGACCATCTCCACGGAAGGTTTCGCGAAATAATGTCGACTCCCGCCCAACCTGGGGCGGGATGTTTTTCACAACGAGAAACGTATTACCTCACCGTTTGGCCTGTGCATCACCAGCTCATAGGGCTGGATACCGGCACGGACAACGTCACTAAAATTAGCGCTAAGCAGTGAACCATCACTAAAGCGTGTCTGCTGTACCCAGCCTGTTTCATCGAGCCAGCGAAAATCCACGAGTGCTTTATCCCACAAAATTTCGTGCATCGGGCGGAACAGACGATCCATTTTAACAATTTCAGGCAAACGTAGCGCGAGTGAAGCACGTGACAGGTTGAACAGTGGAGGGGTGTTATATAACAGACTCAGCAAATCACGGTTTCGCTTCACTTCGGGAAACTTCAGGTTGTCGTAGGTCCAGTGGTGCGTCGCGATCACCGAATCATGAAATGCAGCCTGATAGAGAGGTACGCGATAGCGGGGATCGAACACCACGGTTTTATAACGCGGCTTGAGCTTCGTCGGCTGGAAAAACTGTGCGGGCTGACTCTCAGGCCACCATGCACCCAGGAACCACGGCGAGGTTTTATCCTGGTGGATCGACCTATCCTGCCAGCCAAATCCCCAGGTTTCAGTGCCATGCGCAAACAACAAATGCTGAGCCGTTAACGCATTGCCATCTTCAGAGCCCACCGGGATACCCAGTTTCTCGCCAACCCACGCCAACCTTTGGTTCCTTGCCGTGGCCATTTCAGCCGCAGAGGTGGGATGCCGGGGATGAAAATCATCACGCACCATTGCCGTTCCGTCGACATCCAGAAACAGGCTATTAATGCCGCTAGTCGCCACCAGAGACTGCATGCGCTGCTGTGACCAGTCCAGCATACAGCCTGGATTGAGGTAATAACCGGCACCACCAAATCCCGGCAACCGTGTTCCGTTTTCTCTGACGATGGCGCACTTTTCCCCGAGATTTGTCGGTATTTGCGCAGTCAGCCAGTTGTTATTGATACCACGAGGGATGGCGGTATCGTAAGAGTCATAGCTGGCCACTAACCAGCCTGCCTTTTTGGCCTGGCCGATCGCAGCGGGATTGAGTAACGCAGCCGTCCAGTTATCCGTTCCTAACCAAAGACGAGGCAAACCAGCGAGTTGCAAATTTTCCAGCAAGGGGAGCGACAAACTCTGGCCCCACGTGTTTGACGGTGTTAGCCACTGCGCCAGATGTTGTTGTGTCCAGTCTCGCACGGCAGCCGCTTGCTGTTGCTGAGGAGTCAGATCGGAACTGACGACATCTGTTTTTATGCCTTTGACCTGCGTGCTAATCGCCTGATTCAAGGCTTCAATCAGCTGTATTTGTTGCCACTTTTCTGGCCTTTGGCTCCCCATTTGTTGAATGTCGGCCACAACATCCTTCGCTAACCTCTGGCGGAGTTCGATGCCCGATTCCGATCTTAGCCAATCTAAGAGTCCGGGCCAGTCCCGCACATTCTCTGCGGCCAGCAATCCGTTACCCCACAAATAGAGATGACTGGCCCCGATCAGTTTGTTGCCATCCTGCGTTTTCGCCATTTTTTCAGCAAGCGATGAAAATTGTCCCTGCTGTTGCAGCTGTTCACGATAGCGAATAGCACCTGAAAGCGGGGTGTCTCCCACCGTGAGTAGCACGCGGAAAGGGGTAGCAAGGCTCATCGGACTAAATTTGTGACTGGCTTGCATCGCTACGCGCGTGGCATCCCCGCTGAACTGGAGTTCATTATCGTAGGGATTGAGCATCAGCCAGCTGATCCACTGCTGCTGATGTTGCTGGCTCCAGAGCGGTAATTTTAAATCCCAGTGGGTATTGATCGCGTTCATTTCTTGCTGCAAGTAGACACGCCACTCAGGATCGTCAAGGGGGATACGACTCCCTTCGCCAATCGGCAGTAAAAGGGTCTCTGCTTTATCCGGTAAGTGATACCAGTTCAAGGTTTGGGGCGTACTGGTCTGAAATGTCAGGAGTAGATCACCATCTTGCAAGCTGGCACTGATGTGCATCTGCTTGCCGGGCCAATACCATTGGGCAGCACGTTCATCCTGTTGCAGCGATGCAACCTGCTGCGCGACAACACCTTGATTTAACAGATGATGATTAACATGGATACGCAACGTGGCGGGATCTAGTGTAAATACGTTTTCCCCTTGTTGCAGGGTTAGCGCATAAAGCGGCGTGCTACTCAGCATTACCAACACAAATAGGGCGTTTCGAAGCATAGTTTCCATTCTCAGACTGAAAAAAAAACAGCCTGGCACTAAAACGACGAACTCACCCCAAGACCGGGCTTGAAGTGGGAAAATGATTAAGCCAGGGCTTGACGTTGTCAGTATGATCAACAGGTTAGGGTAAACAGCATGACGTGTAAGTTATAGATGTCATTTATTTTCTATCGATGACAAATTTTTACATGGCGTGACGTTTTCCTGCGAGTTGCGCGCTTATCATAGCCGCACTTTTTTTGTGGAACCCGCTAATGACTCGACCTCACCACTGTGCAAAATGGATTCTCGCGCTGGCTTGCCTTGCGATGATCTTTTGTCTGGCACAGAGGGTGCAGGAGCCAACGCCTTTACCGCCCTCTCTCGCTTCATCATCTTTCAGCGAACTCATCGCTGATGGCAGTGAGATGACCTGTTCCCTGGGTGAAAAATCGCTTTTCTCTCACCCCCCAGTCATTGAAAACCTGTTTATCCCTTTACTGTTTCTGTTGTTGGCGCTGGCGACGCGGTCTATCGTGGTTTCAGTCTGGTCATTTACACTTTCTTACCGCCCGCCGAGGTTAAGAAGACATCTCACTTTCTGTGTTTTCCGGGAATAAAACGCACAGTTTCGACCTGTGCCATTTTTATTAACCGGAGAAATAACTATGTTTGCTATCTTGCAGCGCTTGCTACTCACACTGCTGTTCCTCAGCGCATCGACGTTTGCGGCCGATACGGGCTGGCAGCGCAGTGATACGAATCCTTATGCTGAAGTGCGCCTGCGTGGCGCTACTTTGCAACAACAACCCCGCATGCTGATGGATATTCGGCTGGCTTCCGGCTGGAAAACCTACTGGCGATCGCCAGGCGAAGGCGGCGTAGCGCCAGAAATACGGTGGGAAAATAGCGCGGTTCAGGCCCAGTGGCATTGGCCACTGCCGACACGTTTTTCGGTCAGTGGTTTTACTACACAGGGTTATCGTGGTGATGTCACTATACCGATTGAACTTAGTCAGGTAGCGGAAGGGCCACTGCGCGGCGTATTGACGCTCTCCTCATGCAGTAATGTCTGCATCCTCAGTGATTTTCCCTTTGAGCTTCCCCCATTAACCCCGGCAGATGCTATTTTTCAGGCCGACTACGCCCGAGCAATGGGTAGAGTTCCGCCAGCTGAGGGAGTAACGGAACAACTTGAAGCCAGCTGGGTGGGAAACACGCTGCAAGTTAAGGCAGAACGTGCAGCGGGTTGGGAGCGCCCCGCGCTGTTTTTTGATTACCCGCCAGAGGTGATGTTGGGAGAACCCGATATTCAGGTCAAAGGCTCGATGTTAACAGCACGAGTATCCGCGACCGATGAATGGGGTGATAAACCGGAGAGCCAGGTGGGGCATCCACTTTCTCTGGTGATTGCTGACGGTGATATCGCCCAGCAAAGTCACGTTACGCTGAGCAATAAGGTTTTAGCGCAAAATACCAGTGAAAGCTTTTTGATGGTGATATTGCTGGCATTGGCTGGCGGCCTAATCCTCAACCTGATGCCGTGCGTGTTGCCGGTGCTGGCGATGAAACTGGGCAGTCTGGTGCAACAAACCGGTCAAACCCAGCGACAAACCCGGCAACAGTTTCTGGCCTCCAGTGGCGGAATTCTGGTCTCCTTTATGTTACTGGCGCTGATGATGACGTTGCTGCGGTTGAGCGGGCAGGCGCTAGGCTGGGGAATACAGTTCCAGAGCAGCGGATTCCTCGTTGTCATGGTGCTGGTGACGTTTATCTTCAGCTTAAGTCTGTTTGATCTGCTGCATTTGCAGCTGCCTTCCGGGCTCACAACTCGCATGGCAACCCAGGGTGGAAATGGCCTGAGCGGGCATTTTTTCCAGGGCGCATTCGCCACTTTACTCGCGACACCGTGCAGTGCGCCGTTTCTCGGCACCGCCGTAGCCTATGCCTTGACCGCATCGTTACCCGAACTTTGGCTACTCTTTTTGTTCCTTGGTATCGGAATGAGTTTGCCCTGGCTAGCCGTGGCATTAATGCCCGGAATCGCACGCCTTCTGCCACGCCCAGGCCGCTGGATGATCCATCTGCGCACGGTGCTTGGGCTCTTGTTGCTGCTGACCACAGGCTGGTTGATCACCTTACTCCAGCCGCATTGGGGTCAACAGATCGTGGTCATCGTGTCTTCTTTGCTACTGCTGTTGCTGGTCGTCCTACTGTGGCGGCAGCGAGATCGGGTTCGGCTCGTATTGCTGCCACTTGTTTTGTTGGTGGCCGCAGCGGCCTGGCATTTTTCCCCCCAACCTGACCAAGGCGATCGATTGCCCTGGCAGCCGTTAACGGAAGAAGCGTTACAACAGGCGCGGGCGAAAGGCGGCCTGGTGTTTGTTGATGTCACAGCTGACTGGTGCATTACCTGTAAGGTGAATAAGTTGCGCGTGCTCAACCAGCCAGAAGTACGCGCGGCGCTCCTGGCACCCAATGTCACGCTATTACAAGGCGACTGGACACGACCCGATCCTGCCATCAGTGAATTCTTGCGCCAGCGTAATATAGCGGCCATTCCCTTTAATCAACTCTACAGTCCGGCTCACCCGGACGGACACATCTTCTCACCTCTGCTCAATACAGAGGATCTTTTGACTGAGTTCAATGCTAATAAGGCAAAAAAATGAAAAAATCTCTGCTTCTAAGCTTATCTCTGCTGGCATTTCCATTGATGGCATCGACCGCGCTGACACCCGATCAGGAAGCACGGGTGCGCGAGCTGGTGCGTGAAACCCTGGTCAGCAACCCCGCAATCCTGGCGGAAGCGGCAGACGCGTGGGATAAACAGGCAGCGCAAAACCAGCAGTCAATGTTGCAGGAAGCCATCAAAAAAATCACGCTGCGTTATATGAAGATGCTTATTCACCGCGACTGGGGGCTAAACAGCCGCAGTTGACCCTGGTGAATTTCACGGATTACAACTGCCAGTTCTGTAAGCGTCAGGAGGCCGATCTGGAACGTTTGATGCGAGCGTACCCGCAGGTGGCGGTGATCATAAAGCCGTTGCCTTACCGTGGTGAAACCTCTATGACCTCTGCGCGCTACGCCATCAGCATCTGGCAACAGCAGCCGGAAAAATTTGCGGCATTCCATGAGACCTTAATGAGCAAAAAGGGCGATCATACGGATGCAACCCTTCAGGCAGCGTTGAAGAAAAACGGTCTTGTTCTGAAAGAGATGACGCCAGAAAGCCAGCAGACCATGCAGCTTAATCTGGCATTAGCTCAACAGATGATGGTGCAGGGAACGCCCGCTACCCTGATTGGCAAGCAGATGGTTATGGGTGCCGTGCCTTATGAACAGTTAGAAGCGGCAGTTAAAACTGCGCTGGCTGAGGGTACATGAAAAGGCTGAAACGCCTGCTGCGCGAAGGCGTTCTGCTTCTGTTGCTGCTGGCCTCAATACTGTGGGGCCTTGATCTCTGGCGCGCCCCCAAACTCACCGATCAGATGTTGACGCAGTCGTTGATGGATATGAATGGGGAATCACTCTCGTTGCAAGCGATCAGCCAACAGCAGCCGGTGTTAATTTATGTCTGGGCCACCTGGTGTGGTGTCTGTAAGTTGACGACGCCCACGGTTGCAGCGTTGAGCGCAGAAGGTGTCCCTGTATTAAGTGTTGCACTGCGTTCAGGTGATGATGATCGGGTTACGGAATGGATGAGAAAGAAAACGTTGCCTCAACCGGGACTTAATGATGAGCGCGGTGAACTGGCGCAACATTGGGGAATTAATGTCACACCCACTTTCGTCGTGATTTACCGTGGCGAGGTCAAAAGTGTGACCACCGGGTGGAGCAGCCGCTGGGGCTTACAATTGAGAATGTGGCTGGCAAAACAGTGAACAGTAGCGCCACCGGAGGGTGGCGCTATTTTCATTAACAGAGATAAAGTATCTTCTCATTTCCCACGAGTTGATTTCCGCCACCACGTGAAAAAATGTCAACTGTTAAACAAAGACACAGAACTTTTTTCTCAATCAATGAACCCAGATTAGAGCCGTGTTACCTGGCAGCGATTATCGTTATCAAACAGCGGGTATAAATTAGATTTTCGTCATTACGACAAATAATTTATTAAAGATTGTTATCTTATGGTCGTATTATTTTTATGCCAGATGTTTTTTTTCGCAACGTCTTCTATCCTGGATAGCCATGCTCATGTTGTTTTTTTATAAAAAAGTTGCAGTCATGAAAATATTCATGCTGCTATTATTGATGCTGGCATTTACTGCCCGAAGTGAAAATATTCGGCAGGCTAATGTATTGCTGCATATAGCACCGACTAATAACATCGCTTTACCGTTATCTCCGACAGAAAAAAACTATCTGAGCAATAAGCATCAGCTCCGGTTGGGCTTATTAAACGAGCCTTCGCCCCCATGGCGAACGCAAAATTACCGTGGTGAATTCGAAGGTGTAAGCATTGATTACTCTGCCATTATTGCCAACCGGCTAGGCTTAACCCTTGAGGCTTATCATTTCAGCAGCCTAACCGAAGCGAAAAGGGCGCTAGCGCGCGGCGAAATTGATTTACTGGCAGATATAGATGTGACCAGCTGCTCCTCTCGTTTTCTCTGTAGCAGCATGTACACGGAAAACAGACCGATCATTGCGGTCAAAAAAAATCAGCACAGCCCCATCCCTGCTGACCTCGCTGACATGGAAGTGGCAATTGCCGTTGATTATTTAGCCCTTGAAAATGTGCAACACACTTATCCCAAGGCCAGGATTCGGTTATATAGCAATACCCAAGCCGCGTTGAGCGCAGTCGCTTATGGTAATAAGCAGGTCTTCTTGGGCGGCAGTGAAACGGTGGGGTACAATGACTTTGACGGGTTACGAACGGAGCGTTATGCGCTACTCCCTGAAAAGAAAATGGGTTATTTGCTCAATGATAACCGCCAGGTGCTGGTTTCTCTGATTAACCGGGCGATTGCTTCACTGACCCGTTCTGAAATTGCCAGCATACAGCAGTTCTGGCAGCCTGAACTGTTTTTGTCGGGAGAGAATTCCCTGCCTTTAGTGTTAAGTGACAATGAAAAAAAATGGATTTCAGCCCACCCCCAAGTGAATGCGTTAATCTATGATAATAACTACTCGTCACCGTTGGCGTTTGTGGATGACTCAGGTGAAATACATGGTCTGGCGGCAGATATCTTACGGATTGTTGAATTACACACCGGTATTAAATTTAATTTTCAACGGATGGAAACCATCAAGGAGATGATGAATACAGTAAGTGCAGGGAATGCCGATCTGCTGTCGGCCCTGGTTTCCAGTAAACCTCGTGAACCTTCCATCTTATTTACCCGCCAGTACATAACCAGTCCCTTCGCGCTGTTAACCCATAAAGAGACGGAGAAAATTCAGCACCTTGCCGACCTCCGTGGGAAAAAACTAGCGCTGATCAGGGGGACATCAGTGGCTGACATGGTGCGAAAAAATTACCCCGACATCAATATCTACTGGGTTGAGAGCGATAAAGCACTACTGGACAGCGTCGCGAAGCGCAAGGCTGATGCAGGTATCATGACCCTGATTTTTGCGCGCTATCAAATTAACCGGCATTATCATGAACAATTAAAAGTCGTGAATACCGCAGGTATGACGCCGGCTTTTATTTCTTTTGCTGTGGGGAAACATGTTCCGGAACTGCGCGATATTATCGATAAAGTCATGATGACGATTCCGCTTGGCCATATGAATCTGCTGGCCAGCCGCTGGCGACCGGAGTCATTGGTGGTGCATCAAAGTTTCTGGCAGAAGTATCAGACCTGGATATTATTCGGCATGGGTCTGAGCGCGCTGCTGATCTTCTTTTCTCTCATCTGGCTTTTCCATTTACGTCGCCAGGTAATATTACGTACCCGAATTCAGCGCCAGCTTGACGATCAACTTACGCTGCTTCGCCAGATGGTTGATGGTACGCCGTTTCCGGTATGGCTGCGCGATCGGCATGGCGCTCTGACCTACTGTAATCAGCGTTATCTGGCAGAAACCGCCAGTGACTGGTTGCATGTAAAAGGTACAACGTTACTGGAATATCAGGGGAACCTGACCAGGGAAGAAGCCGTTGGTGTGCATCAGTTGCTGCAACAGGTGATCGAACAGGGTAAAGCGCGATTTGAAGACCGCAATTATCAACTCCAACATCAGAATGGAGATCAAGACAGCTGTACGGTATTTCAATGGTTGCAGCCCTGGCTGGACAGTGAAGGGAACACCTGTGGTGTCATGGGCGGATGGATGGATATCAGTAATCGTCAGGCGCTGTTGCTGGAATTACGAGAAATGCGCGATAAAGCCGAGGCCTCCAACCGTGCCAAGTCCACCTTCTTGTCAACGATGAGCCATGAGATCCGCACGCCGCTGAATGCGGTGATCGGCATGTTGGATATGGCGATTCGGCAGATGAAAATGGGGCAGCAGGATCTTCAGGCGCTGGAGTTGGCGCATGATTCTGCACAGAGTCTTATCGGTTTAATCGGGGATGTGCTCGACATTTCTCGTATTGAAGGCGGCTATCATGAATTTCATCCTGAGCGCGTGAATCTACGCAGTCTGGTTGAGAAACTTCGCTTAGTGTTTGGCGGAGTGGCGAGTGAAAAAAATCTGCAAGTGGTGCTGCAACTCAGCGGTAATAGCGAGCAAGATGTGGAAGCCGATCCTCTGCGCATCAAACAGATACTGACCAACCTGTTGAGTAATGCGATTAAATATTCCGATCGCGGCTGTGTCTTGCTCCGACTGGAACAGAACTGGAATGTCGACCTTAACCAGGTTCATTGTGTGATTGAAGTTGAAGATAACGGCATAGGTATTCCGTTGGAACAACAGGCCGCACTGTTTCAGCCTTTTGCACAAGCAGAAAACCGGCGGGCAGGGACCGGACTGGGTCTGTATATCAGTCGTAATTTGTGTCAGGCCATGCAGGGTAGCCTCACTTTGCGCAGCCAGCCGGGCGAAGGGACCTGCGCGCGTGCTGAGTTTTATTTACCGGCGGCAGTTTCGCCACCAGCACCCGAGGATATGGCAACCGCTGTAACCGCAGCTAGCACAAAGTTAACTGTCCTGGTGGTTGATGATAACCATGCAAACCAGTTGCTGTTGTCGCGCCAGCTAACCTGGCTGGGCCATGAGTGCGAGACAGTTGGCAGCGCCACTGAGGCATTGGTGCAATGGCATTCAGAAAAATTTGATGTCATCATCACCGACTGTAATATGCCCGTGATGAACGGCTATCAGCTGGCCGCTGCGATCCGTTTAGCTGAGCAGAAAAAGTCGTGCAATCCCGTGTGGATTATCGGTTTTACCGCGAGCGCACTGCATGAAGTGAGCCTCAGCTGTAAGCAAGCGGGCATGAATGACTGCTTATTTAAACCTTGTTCGTTGAATGCTATCGCTGAAGCGCTGCAAAAAAGTCTCATCGTATGATGAGTCCATTAGTCACGCGGTTGGCGGAAGACACGCTTCTCCATTAAATCAACCATCGCGCCTTGTTGTGCTTCCACATGACGAATGTAGCGCATCAGGGTTTCGGGTTTTTTCCATGTGCCTTCCTGCATTATTTGTGCGACCGAGTAACCTTGTTTTGCCAGATCCTGAGCGGCACCGACACGGCTGCTATGACCACTCCAGCTCAGATAACGTTTTTTATTGGCTTTAACATTCCGGCTGCTGGCAATACTGTGCCAGGCATTTTGGAAAATAGCTTCCAGCGCCGGGAGCGTTAAGGGTTTTTCGAACTGTAGATGGACACGATTGGATCGATGTACCCGGCAAAACAAAAACGCGTCTGGCTCATGTACCAAACCCGAATTGATTAGCCAGTCCGTCAGACGTTCGCTGGATAAACCGCTTAGCGCTTTAACCAGACCGCCAGTCTGTACCACGGTTTTGGTCCAGCCCACATCAAGAATGATCCGTCCATCTTCAGCACGGGAAATATCTCGCACGCGCAGGCGGGCAACTTCACTCACACGCAGTAATGTACTGTAAGCCACATGAAGAAAGGCTAAATTGCGTTGCTCAATGAGCCGACTGGATTGCTGCCAACAAGCATCGATCTGTTGCAGATCTTCCAGGCGAAAGGGTAAGGCCTGGCCGCTGCGCTCCCCGGACACCACCGCCGATCGGTTAATCTTTTTCATGGCGCGGAATACCAGAGGATCAAGATTGGGTGGGACTAGTCCTGCATTTCTATGCAGCATGGCAATCAGTGCCGCGTGGGTTGCAATGGTGGACGATGCGCGACCAGCCTGTTGTAGATGCTGCAAGTAATCACGCAGATCTTCTGCACTTAAGGGAAAAAAGCCCCGTTGATGATCATTAGCCCAGCGGAAGCAAAGGCGCATTACGCTCATCAGCTGACGCCAGGTATTGGGAGAGAAGGCGTCCCGATCCTGAATAAATGACAGCAGACGCGCCGTAATCTCTTCATTGACGTTAGCCTGAGCCAGTAACGTGGAGTTTGGGGTGATCAACGACATAATTAGGGCGCTTTTCCTTGCTTACAATTGATCGCGCTACGTGGATTCTGTAAATAAAGCAGGGGGATTACCCTGAAGAATTCACATAGCGTCGTCAGTAAAATTCACGGCAATCGTCGGTTTTCGACGGATCCTAAGAAGATCCTGATGATACAGGCTTTATTTAGCCTTGTCCTGACTTTATATAATGCCAATTATATAAAGTCAGAATCATGAAATGGCGGTTTAATGGATAAATTGTCTTTAATTTGTGCAGATTGAGTTCAAAACACTCGCCTGTAAAATCGAGATGCCTCGGCCTGTCAGGGCAATCGGACTGCGATATGGTTCGCTCCGATGTTCTTGTTCTCCGAAATCGATACGGTTGTTTTGTCTGTAAAGCAGAGCAGAGCAAGGTAAGGGTCAAGGTCAAAACACTCGTCTGTGAAATCGAGATGCCTCGGCCTGTCAGGGCAATCGGGCTGCGACGTGGCTCGCTCCGATTACCCTG
>NZ_ALXE01000017.1 GCF_000295955.2 Pantoea sp. A4 | reverse complement strand
AGATGCGTCGCGTTTGCCACCTTTCTGGGAGATCTCTGCTGATGCTGGTGACCATGTCGAACAAAGAGCTTCACCGCCTTCCCGTTATTCAGGCCGTCATCGAAAAACGCCTGCGCCGTCGTGATGCGGCCTCTCAGCTTGATATCACTGAGCGTCAGGTTCAGCGGCTGATGAACCGCTACCGTGAATCTGGTGCCGCCGGTCTTACTCACGCACGCCGTGGCAAGCCCGGCACGCATCGTATTGACGAGGAACTGCGTCACCGCGTACTGACGTTGCTACGCGAAAATTACGTCGGTTTCGGCCCAACACTTGCCGCAGAAAAGTTGCAGGAACGTTACGGGATCAAGATTTCTGTTGAGACGCTGCGCTGCTGGATGACTGCTGACGGGCTTTGGATCCCGCATGCACGCCGTCAGCCGCGGATATATCAGCCACGCCATCGCCGCGACTGTCTCGGTGAACTGATCCAGATTGACGGTTCACATCATGACTGGTTCGAAGGTCGCGCGCCGAAGTGCTGCCTTCTGGTGTACGTTGACGATGCCACCGGTCAGCTGATGCATCTTCGCTTCTGCCAGAGCGAATCCGCCTTTGATTACATGCTTGCCACACGCAGCTATCTTGAAAAACACGGAAAGCCGGTCGCGTTTTACAGCGACAAGCACGCGGTATTTCGCGTCAGTCAGGCAGAGACACGACGTACTGGAATGACGCAATTCGGACGGGCATTGCACGATCTGAATATCGATCTTATTTGCGCCAACAGCTCTCAGGCCAAGGGCCGCGTTGAGCGCGCCAACCTGACACTCCAGGACCGCCTGGTTAAAGAGATGCGTCTGGAGAATATCAGCAGTATTCAGGCAGCTAACGCCTGGCTGGAAGCATTCATCCGGGCCTTTAACCAGCGCTTCGCCCGACCGGCTAAATACCCGAAAAACCTGCACCGCGCCGTTTTGGAGAACAGCCAGGAGCTGGATGATATCTTCGCCTGGCAGACGCAGCGCACGCTCTCAAAATCACTGACTTTTCAGTACGATAAAATTTTATATCTGGTTGATCCTACAGAAGAAAACTCGCGTATTGCCGGAGAGAAAATTCTTGCATTTGACTACCCGGACGGCACGCTCGCATTCCGTCACGGCGGCAGAGACCTGGCGTACCAGATGTTCGATAAGCTTGAGTGCATCAGCCAGGGGCGCATTGTTGATAATAAAAGGCTGGGCGCGGTACTGAAACTGGCGCAGGAGAAACAGGATGAGCTGGACGTGGCCGGCAAACGTGGACGCAGCACACATATGCCCGGGAGACGGGCGCAGATACAGGAGCAACTCAGGGCGATTAATCCGGTTCTGGCTGAGCCATCACTCTTCAAATCCAGTCTGAAAAAATGAGCGCACTGCCCTTTTCTCTTCTTCAGAAAACAGCCGAAAGTGACATTCAAAAATGGGAAATCAGAGTGACATTTAAAATCGGGATAGACATACGCTGTTACTCCAAAACGCTAATGTCGTACGGAGCAATTCATAGATGTCGTCCCTGAACTAACCTTAGATCTCCTCAGGCTTAGCTCAGGATGCAGACTTATGTTGGTGAGATCTATACCGGCTCGGCAACATTACGCGGATTTTGGCCCAACTCTGGCCACGGAGAAGCTTTTAGAACGTCATGGCATCCCGCTTTCGGTTGAGACTGTCCGCAACTGGATGATTTCTGACGGACTCTGGCGACCTCACTCACGTCGTCAGGTTCATATTTATCAGCCTCGACACCGGCGAGACTGTCTTGGCGAACTGATAAAGCTGGATGGTTCTCATCATGCATGGTTTGAGGATCGCGCGCCAAAGTGCTGCCTGCTTGTCTATGTTGACTATGCTACCAGTTACCTGATGCACCTGCGTTTTTGTGATTCAGAGTCAGCGTTCGACTATATGGCGGCAACACGAGAGTACATTGATTTTAATGGAAAACCCGTCGCGTTCTACAGCGACAAGCACGCCGTTTTCCGCGTTAACGGAACTGATGCACGCCGCAGCGGAACCACGCAGTTTGGCTGGGCGCTACGCGATCTGAGCATTGAGCTTATCTGTGCTAACAGCAGTCAGGCCAAGGGACGCGTTGAGCGTGCTAACAAGACGTTGCAGCATCGGCTGCTCAAGGAGATGCGGTTGCATAATATCAGCCCCATCAGCGAGGCGAACCATTGGGTTGCCGGCTTTATCGTTGACTTTAACCGCCGCTTTGCGCGACCGCCCAAGTATCCTAAGGATCTACATGCCCGTCCGGCTTATCTCCGGATGAACTGGACGATAATTTTGCCTGGCAGGACCAGCGGAAGTTATCAAAATCACTGACTTTTCAGTACGATAAAATGCTCTATCTCATCGAACCCTCTGATGCAAACACCCGTATCGCCGGTGAAAAAGTCAACGTGTATGAATACCCTGACGGCAGAATAAGCTTCCGTTATGCTCACCGGGAGCTGAGTTATTAGGTTTTTGACAAGCTGGTTTGTGTGGATCAGGGCGAAATCGTCGACAACAAACGAGCCATAAAAAAAGCAGATTTTTAAAAAGAATAGCGTTATAAAAAAGTAGAAATACTCACATATGACTCCAGAGCAAAGATAACCAAAGGGAAAGAAAGAACCAACAGAAAAATGTTACAATAACTTACATTTATAAGGACTAAAACCTCTTAACACCGGAGCCTCTCAAGATTTTCTGCGAGGATCTTTCCATCATATTTAATCTAAGATAGTCACTCAACCCTCAGCGAGTCAGTAAATATAAAAAACCACCATTAGAAAAAAGATTTGAAAAACAAGTTAAGAAAAATATTTACTATAAGACCCAGAGATGGCATCATTTCAAAAAAACAAAGGGAAATGAGCAAAGGAATAAAATGAGCATAAATGAGCTACCACCTACTGTTTACGTTGCCATGGGGACTCTTTTCGCGTCCTTAATTGCTGGGGTTTTTTCATACCTGAACATGATCGTATCGAAAGAAAATAAGGTTTCTGAATTTAGACTGGGCTGGATAGACGGATTAAGAAACGAAGTAGCCGAATATACCGCATCAATGCAAAACCTTAGCTTTATAATTGAAGTATATAACGAACTCCCTGAAACCATAGCATCTAACGAGCATCTATCTTGGTTATCTGAAATAGTAGAGCAACGAAAAATAGCCATAGAATGTATAACGAAAATACGATTAAGACTTAATCACAAAGAGGTTGAGCTTAACGAGGAAAGCGCAGAAAGAAAATTGATATCTGCAATTGAGTCAGCCAGAGAGCATTTGAATGATTTAAAATATGACGACGTAATGGAGGACTCAGACCTAATAAGGGTACATGCCTCTCCATTATTGAAGTCAAGCTGGGAAACCGTTAAATCCGGCGAGAGAAGATATTTAAAAATAAAAAAAAGAACAGAGCTAGTGCTATTCTTAGTATTTTTATCAATACCAGCCACACTGACTTATCAACTTCACAACGAACATAAAAAAAGCATTCAGCAACAAAAAAGCATAGATAGCCTTATAGAAAAAATGAATAAAAACCTTGAGGTAATAAATAAAGAAACAAATGAGGAAAAAAAACCATAAACTAACATGACTTATATTACCACCCTTATTTTATGAATCCCTCCAGGAGGATCTCATGAAATAAGGGTGGTGATAATTAAAGAAGATATTCTCCATATTATTACCTCCCCACCGAAATCAATTAATTTAGTGTTAATCAGTATGAGTGATATTTTTTCTGCCATACCCCCGACTACGCCGAGTGTTTATTATTAATTCAACAAGTTATAGCTATGCATCTGCTTTTCAAAAGCATAAAGCACACTGTATCACACTCAACATCGAACTACTCCCGTAAAACATATCCAGAGGTATTTAACATAAGAGTTTACACAAGAATAGATTTTGTTGTTACTCAAAAACGCTAATGTCGTACGGGGAGATGCGGATGTTTTCCAGGGCTGTTATGTTTGTGAATATAAAAATACCGGCTCGACATCAGTCAGCCTGTTGCCACTAAAGTGTCTGCGAAATGTTAAGCTGATTGGATTTCCACAGATTGCGAAAGGTGCTCCAGAGCTGCAATAAGCCTTTTATTTTCCTTTTCTAACCAGCCAGTAATAGAATTAATTGTAAGATCGTCCAGTGTCGAGTTTTCTTTTCCTTTCATTTGGACTGGAATATAAGTTCCGTTAGATAAAACGAGCTCAACCGTGGCTCTCACACCGCGTGAAGTACAGACAGAATATATGTAAGCGTCTCCGGATAAAGCTCTTGACTTGTAGGAGGCAACGCAGTGCTTCATTTCCCTACCCTCGGTTATCAGGGCGTTCACAGAAGCGATAAACTTAATGCCTGTAGCAGGCATCAGGCTGGGTTCTTCAAAGAAAATATCCTGCTGAATATATTTGGTGGTTTCCAGAAGTCGATTTGACCACTCATCATGTAATGCCCTAACTTCCTCCCGGCTCCGGCAATTGAGCACTATACTGGTCGCTTTTTTTATCCCGATATTTTCACCGATCCTGATGCTGTCCTTAACAATATGTACGAGTGAGGACATCCCCGGTTTATAGTCCCTGAGGTAAGGTTTACTCTGGAGAGTCAGCGACTTCAGCAGCTGCGAGCCTGCCAGGATGCGGTAGCGGAGTGAAAGATAAAGCTCCTGAAGTGATATAACATCATGATGTTTATATGCATCCATAATTTCATCATTACATAGGGACCGAGCCAGCCATCT
This sequence comes from Pantoea sp. A4, assembly GCF_000295955.2. Taxonomy (GTDB): domain Bacteria; phylum Pseudomonadota; class Gammaproteobacteria; order Enterobacterales; family Enterobacteriaceae; genus Pantoea; species Pantoea multigeneris. The sequence goes on along the minus strand of NZ_ALXE01000017.1, from coordinate 186,347 downwards.
GAGCTCTTCCCTCCTGCCGGATAACAGTGTGGTTTTCTTCAGTATTCTGACGCGATTCTCGGTGGATGGTATATCATTCAGCCAGGAAATTAAATGCCGTCTTTTCATTCTGGACAGGTATTCGTAAACGTGAGCACCTTGCGAAAAATAATTATGCAGTACTATCATCCAGACCAGATTTGGGCAGTCACTGAAGAGTTCAATCAGCGTGCGGCTTGATAACAGCGAGTTAAATAACTCAACCTGTGCATCCAAGTATCTCAGTTGAGATATCAGCTCATCATCAGGCTGCCTGCCAAGTAGATACATCAAATGATTAACAGCATCTCGTCCCATCACACCAACGTTAAATAATGGTATCCCACAGTCCATTTCACGGGGCTGAATATTTCCCTCATGATAAATATCGGAGAGAATAAGGCCATTATCGACATAAACTTTAATGGCAACGTTCAGAACAGGGGTAAAAGAAATTAATAATTTTTCCTTCAGAAGATAAACCTTCATGCCACCTCCTTTTGAAGGAGGTCTATATTTTCTCTTAATTCAAGAATCAGTCCATTCAGCTTAATCTGCTCTTCACTGGTGAAGCTTCTTGAGAAGTTTGCCCGTGTAACTTCTAACTCCAGCAAGCGTGTTCTGGCCATGACAAGGCTGAGACTATTCATACTGTCAATCGCTGCATTGCCCTTGCGTGTCAGCTCACCAATTTCAAGCTCGACAAAACCGAGTTTAGCCTTGGCAGTGTTGCTGTCTGCCATGCGCCTTAAAAGGAGGTTGATCGGTTTAAACATTATCACCATGCAGATAATAGATACAGCGGGCCAGCTCAGAGACAGTTGCAGAATTTGGATGATTTCATTCATTAAGTAAGTATCTTCTGGATTTTTCTTGAATGATTGCTTAACTGATAAGTGCTGTCAATAGACCTGAAATGATTAGCCTGATTAATCATTTCACTGAAAAGTTATGTCATCACTGCGTCCGGAAATTGTTAAGCTGGACACGCAGTAAGATTCACTGATCCACGACAATTATGTTGGCCGTCGCATGCCTAGACTCCTTTGCAAACAGGCTATTTCTATGTGGCGCACGGACCGGAATGAGTGATTACCTTGAGAGTGGCGTCTGTTGCAGATATTTTACATACAGCATTCTCCGTTGAACCACATTCTTAGGCAGGACTTAAGTTTGGGGAAGCGAATATCATGCCAGAATTCTGTTTCTGAAGGGAGTAGGATTTTGGGTCAAGGCCACACTCAATCGTCGCCATCATTGGATTTGTTATACATAGCCATAAGATCTACCATCGCACCAGAATGGGCCTCAACATGACGGATATAGCGCATGACCGTTTCCGGCTTTTTCCACGTTCCTTCCTGCATGATCTGTGCAGTACTGTAGTTTTTCGCGGCCATATCCACAGCAGCACCGACTCGTGTGCTGTGACCGGTCCAGCCCCGGTAGCGATTCTTGTTTCCGGCGATTTCCCTACCCGGCTCTGGCTTCAGCCATGCCCGTTTGAAAATATCCTCTATCGCCAGCGTGGTGAGCGGATTTTCGTACTCACTCTGGCCTTGTTCGTACGGTGCACGGGGGCAAAGGTAAACGCATCTGGCTCAGAGGCCAGGCCTGAAGCCATCAGCCTCCGGGTGAGATGTTCTGTCGAGAGATCGCCCAGCGCTTTAATCAGTCCTCCCGTCTGCACAATGGTTTTGGTCCAGGCCAAGTCTAGAATGATCCGTCCGTCGGCGACGCGGGTTACGTCCCGGATGCGCAGCCGGCCAAGCTCGCTGATGCGAAGCAGCGTTGCGTAGGCTATGTGCAAAAAAGCCAGGTCCCTCAGCTCTAGAAGATGGGATGACTCCGCCCAGGCTGCGTCGAGTTTCATCAGGCCCCGGATCCGGAACGGATGGCCTGACCGGTGCGCTCTCCCTGAACCACGGCAGTACGGTTATACGTTTAACCGCCCGTAAGACCAGCGGCGAGCTGTTCGGAGGATTGAGATCGGCGGCATCGAGATCAGCGCAGCGTGGGTTGATATGGTTGAAGAGGCCCGGCCGGTTGACTGCAGGTATAACAGATAGTCGCGCAGGCAGGCAGAGGACATCGGCAAAAAGCTGCGTCCGTTTTCCTGTGCCCAGGCTCCGCAGATGCGCAGATGCGCATCACACTGAGTAGCTGCCGCCAGGTGTTTCCGGAGAACGCTGCCCTGTCCTGCACAAACTCCCGCAGCCGGGCAGTAAGATCCTCGTCCGAGACAACAGGCAAACTGGAAGAGGATGAAACAGTGTCCGATTTGGTCATTTTGCATCCTATCCTGAGAGTTTGTACGATACGTAAAATCTGGTGATGTCAGACCCTGCTTCTTCATCAGATTTCATGTAGCGCTGCCTGTATTTTGCTCGCCTTTTGGGACATAACCGGTTGATCCCTATCATACGCGGATCCTCAGGCGGATCCTACCTTCATATAAGGTCAATTATATGAAGTTAAACCAGTAGTGTAGATAAAGTACATTTCCAAACTACATCCACATTCATTTAACTAATTCCAAAAGGCCAAAAATCATGACTACCATCACCGCAGATAAATATCGAATCATATTCAAAAAAATAATTTTTTATAATTCATAAAAATATAAGTAAAAAATTAAAAATTTAAATGCAATGGCTATTTTAATGTAAAACTATTGCGTTACACCAATGTTAGTAATTAATATTTCTCACCATTATAATGGTGCATCATGCTTTCTGTTTGGAACAGATAATTTTCGCCAAATCCAATTAAGTGTTTTTCTTTCGAGTAGAGCATGAATAAAAACCGACTCCCAGTTATTCTGGCTCTTATGTTTTTTGTCTAGAGATTTTAAGTGGGAAAACAAAATTGATTTCAACTCATTCTTGCTCAAGTTAGGTTCTGCTAAACTATAAACAACAGAACCAGGAGAGCACTTCATTTCATTAAACTTTTCAATAATCATTGTTTTTAAGAGCTCCACATCAACAATTTTTTTAAAATGAAATTCAAATTGCTCTTTTCTTTTTAAATCTCTAGGCGTAACGAAATTTATCTCTATTGTGACATTATTATTATGATCTCTTATCTTTGCTTTTATTATTCTTTTTGATAGCTTTTTTTCATACCTAGGATGAAGAAGTATTTCATCAGCACTACAACCAACAGTGAAATTTTTCTTTTTTTGATTGCATTTACATACAGGTATTAAGTTTGCACTTAGTATAGAGAATTCGGGAAAATGTCCTTGCGGAAGAAAGTGATCTACTTGAGTACTTAGTATAGCTCCACACATAACACAACACTTTCCCGTAAATTTAACTCTCATCGAGTTTATGTAATCTAAATGCTTATTTTTACTCTTGTAAAGAGCATTTATTCTTTCCCTAGCTATATCTAGCCCGACCATGCCATTTATGTATAACACACATCCTCTAGCTCTATGATATTCATCGTACCTCTCTGTAAAATAAGTAAGATCATTTTTTATTGAACTATTTTCATTTAATTTAGATAAAAAATTAAGATTTTCTTTATCGTTTTCAAAAGGAAAATTTAAAAATTTCACTTTATTTTACCTTTAATCATAGAAAGCATTTCAGAAGAAAATACCTGTCCATATTTTCTTTCAATCTCACTAAAGTTAATACCTTCACTTAATACATTTTCTACAATTGCAGTAACATTTTTAGATCGACCGTTTTCACCGAATATAAAAGTTGACAGCGAACCAATATTAGCGCCTAAAGTTGACATTCCGGTATTTTTTTGAATTAAAACATTTGTTTCATAATCTCTTTCTAAGATTATTATCTGATCTTCTGGTACATCTCTAACAACATAAACCGAGTGAGTAGCTATAATTGAAAACGACCCAGTTGATAATAGAATTGTTTGCAAGGAAGACATTAATTGCGAAATAAAATTAGGATGTAAATGCGTCTCTGGTTCATCAATCAGTAATAAACTACCATTTTCAATATTCATTGTCATTCCAGACAATATCTGAAGAAAGCTATACTCACCACTACTTAGCCTACATTCTCTACCATTTATTAATTTGATCGGCTCTAAATCCTGCTGTATTTCACTAAGCATGGAGAACTTGTTATTTTTTAAATTCCAAAGGTCGATGAGTGAATAGTATTGATTGGGGTTAATTCCTTTTAAATGAATGTCTTCATAAGAATTTAATTCACATAATGATTCTTGAAATATTACCCATCGATGTTTGTCTGCAATTTTTTCGTCAGTTCGTAAAATATCTAGCAATGACTCTGTCAGGGATTTAGCGCTGCGTGATTTTGATGATCTTGTTGTTGGGAAGGTTCTATAATAAGTGGCGGGATTTTTCCATTTTTCCGATGGAAATATATGCAATTCATGACGTGGAGCAAATAACAAAACTCGATTTACTTTAAGTCGACTTTCACTTTCAACATATCCTTTTAGAGCTTTTCTTGCTATATTATTTAATGTTCTACTTTTCCCATTTCCATTCTGCCCAATTAGAACAGTGATATTTCTATGAAATTCTTCTTGATAGCTGAATCTGAATTTCAGCTCCATATTTATGTCTACACCATCCTGCAAATCAATAGAGAAATCAAGTTCATTGCTTTTTATCTGCTCTCTCTCTTTGTTGAATAAAATGAAGTTTGCATTTTTGTACGCATAATAACTCTCAGAAGTTCTTAATAAGTATTTGTTAAACATCTTACTAGATATGAACAAGTTAAAGTATTTTGTTTTTTTTGTGTTGTTTCTTATCACTCCCATGTCATTTACTTCTTCGAATAATACCCTTGATGCCTCCAAGCCAAAATTCACCACCAACTGACGGTATGTCTCTAACGAAGGTGACTGAGAAAATAAAATAGTATTAGGGTCTTTTTCTATACAGTTTATTTTGTTGTTTACTTTTTTAAATACATCAAGCAGTGTGGATTCTTTTGGGTTTTCTTGCCTGTTATACAATGCAGCATTCGAAAGGAATTGTGTTTGAAAACCATCCACTAAAGCGTAAATATAAACTGAAGTTTTATTTCCGTAATCACTAAAATCCGCATCTCTAGGGGCTACTATTATGAGCTCTTTAAATCTTCCTTTAAGATGATTGATAGTATCTAATAGAAATGCTGGAGATCTACAAAAAAACACATTCATTTCACACACCCTTAATGGTTTTATTATTTCTCGATACCATCAAAATACATTATATCAACTAGGGAATCAATATTTAAGTTTGGGAATATTAGTTCCTTTATGTTTTCATTAAATGCCAGTACTTATTCATCCTGAAGCTTATCTATAAATACAGCAACTAAAAAGTTTCCAAAACCCGTATTTCTGATTATTTTCTGTCAATCCAGTAAGCTATTAGATATCGGTTAATCACTCTAGATATGGGCTTATAGCCTTATACTTTCTGCCTGAGAATGCATTCAGAGTGAACGTCTGATGCACTTTATCCGGCTTTCCTTCTCACCAATTATTAACGCTAATACCGCTTCTCTTCTGCCGATAGCCATTAATCGCATTTGTGCCGCAGGGTACAGCGGGTAACATTCTGCCGATGGGTATCATGACATCGGCAGCGGGTTGGCTTAATGACTGTAAGAACGTCGGTCTATTTGGATCAGGAACAACGAGAGCTGATTGCCCGGCTGTCGGCCACTTGGCTGTGGCGCAGCGAATTGCCCACCTGGCTGTTGATCGTCGTCATTTACGGCGGCTGGGTTGCTACGGTTGCCTGGTGGAAAACCCTCGGGCTGCTGCCATCCACGCTGTTGCTTATCTGGCTAACCACCTGGTATATGTCCTTGCAGCACGAGCTCATCCACGGCCATCCGACCCGATTCGCACGCCTGAACCAGCTGTTCGGCATGCTGCCATTCTCGGTCTGGTACCCTTATGGTGCCTATCGCGATCTGCATCTGACCCACCATATTGATGAAGACCTGACAGTGCCGGAGACTGACCCGGAAAGCTACTACTTTACCCGCCGCCGCTGGGCGCATTTTAACGGTGTGCAGCGTCAACTGGTACGCCTGCGCAACACCTTTCCCGGCCGCTTCCTGCTGGCCCCGCTGCTGACAATGTTCTGGGCGCTGGCCAACATCTGGCATTCATTTATACAGGGGGATCGCCCCGCCATCGTGATGTGGCTGGTACATTTCATCCTACTGCTGCCGGTGATTGGCTGGTTGCACGTTTATGATTTCTCACTGGTGTGGTATCTGTTCGGAGTGACCGGACCGATGCTGGCGATGACCTCAGTGCGATCGTTCCTCGAACATCGGGCGGAAGAGGCCCCAGAAGCCCGTTCGGTGATTAACGAGGCCGGGCTGTTCTGGCGACTGCTGTTTCTTAATCTGAACTATCATGCGGTACACCACGACCTGCCGCGCATTCCCTGGTACGGATTGCCGGTGGTGTATCGTGCCGGTAAAGCGGCGTATCTGCGGCGCAATCAGGGGTTTTTCGTTAAGGGGTACGGTGAGCTGATGCGCCAGCATCTTACCAGGCCGATAAAGGTCGAAATCAATCCGTGGTTCCCCGACGGACGCCCGGACACCAGGCCTCTGCAATCGCAGCAGCATCCTGAAAACACACCGGTCACCGACGTTGCCTCTGAGACTGGAGCAACACCATGACTCAACTGCTGTCTCTACCCATGTATGATGTGCAACCTGCGGATACGCGTCTGCTGGTGGACGCACTGCGCCAGCTGCTGGAACAGGGAGGCATTGATGGCTGGCATTACGCTGAGCCCAGCGATCGGCTGGCGCACTGGAAGGCGCCGTCTTTGCTGCTTAGCCAGACCTGCGGCTACCCGTTGTGCGCGCTGCTGCCTGAGGCGCAAGTGGTTGGCACCTTCCACTACAACGCTCAGGGGTGCAGCGGCTACCGCTACCGCAGCAGGCTGGTGGTGCGGGAAGCCGACGCTGCTAAACGGCTGGCTGATTTTGCGGGCAGGCGTGTGGTGTGCAACAGCGAGGATTCGTTGTCCGGCTTCCATACTTTGCGCGCAGAAATAGCCGCGCTGCAGCAAAACGGTCGTTTCTTCTCATCGCTATTGTTCAGCGGCGGCCATCGCCAGTCATTGCAGGCACTACAGGATAACGCGGCCGACGTGGCGGCCATCGACGCAGTCAGCTGGGCGCTATTTAGCCGCCACCAGCCGACATTGTTGCAGGGGCTTGCGACGATTGGCTACACCGCTGAACTGCCCGGCCTGCCGCTGATTACCGCCAGTGGCACCTCAGCCGCCACGCTGCGAAAATTGCGGCAGGCGCTGACCCGGATGGTCAGCGAACCGCAGTGGCGGGAGGTCTGCGCACGGTTGCTGATTTGCGGCTTCACCGCAACAAACCGCGAAGATTATCAGCCGGTCAGCGTGCTGGTAGCCCCAGCTTCTGCCGCAGCGTCCCCGGCTGATAAGCCGTCTTCATTACGCCCCGCGCTTTAAGTAGCGGGGCGACCTGCGCAACAAAGTTATCAAAATCCAGCGGCAGGAAGGGGAACATCAGATTGTAACCATCCACAGCCCCGGCGCTGAAGGCGGCGATCAGCGTTTCGGCGACTTCTTCGGCGGTGCCGATGACCAGCCAGCTGTCCGAGCTTTGCAGCAGCAGTCGACCCAGCTCCAGCACCGTTAAACCAGCATCATAGCCGCGGATGATCTGCAGCGCGGTGCGTATACCGTCAAAATTGTCTTCCTCGGGCAGCGGCGGAAGCGGTGCGTGGGGATCGGTGCCGCTGAGGTCCATCTGCAGATAGGTGCCGAGCAGATCCAGCGCCATCTGGTCGTTCATCAGCGACGTCACCAACGCCAGTCTTTCAGCCTTTTCTGCCGCGCTGTTCACCACCACCGGCAGCACGCCGCCGAGGATTTTGAAATGGGCGGGATCCCGCCCCAGCGCCCGCAGACGACGGTTCATATCCGCGCGGTAGGCAATCCCTTTGGCGATATCGCTCATAAACACAAAATGCATATCCGCCTGGCGGGCGGCGAGCTGCTTGCCAGCTTCTGATGAGCCTGCCTGCACGATCACCGGGTGCCCCTGCGGCGGCCGTGGTAGATTCAGCGGGCCGCGCACCTTGAAGAATTTGCCCTGATGATGCAACGGATGCACCCGCTGTGGATCGGCGAAGTCACCGCTCTGCTTGTCTAACAGCACCGCCTCCTCTTCCCATGAATCCCATAGCTTGCGCACGACATCGATAAATTCAGCGGCGCGCTCATAGCGCTCGCCGTGCGCTGGCAGCGTTTCGCGTCCGTAGTTGGCGGCCTCTTCCGGCAGCCAGGAAGTGACCACGTTCCAGCTGGCCCGTCCCTCACTGAGAAAATCCAGCGATGCAAAGTAGCGCGCCAGATTGTACGGCTCGTTATAGGAGGTCGAGGCAGTGGCCATCAGGCCGATGTGATCTGTCACCGCGGCCAGCGCCGCTAACAGGGTGATCGGCTCCAGCCGCAGGTTCGCGTAATGCGGAATACCGCTGGGCACCGTATCCCACACCGCCACGTGATCGGCGATGAAAATATTATCCAGCACCGCCTCTTCGGCGCGGCGCGCCAGTGTGGCATAGAACTTCAGCGTGAAAATCTCCCTACCGGGGGACTGGGGGTGCCGCCAGGAGAATCGGTAATCGCCCTGAGGATTGAAGAAGAACAGATTAAAAATAGCCGTGGGCTGGGTCATGCTGATCGCTCGCTAAGCACGGCGTCCGTTGTCGGACGCCACGGAATTAATTGGCCTTCAGGTTGGTTTTAACCCACTGCTCGGCGACCTTAGCCGGGTCCTGATGCTCGACGTCGACCGCCTTATTGAGCTCAATGAGATCGGCGGTGGTCAGACGCGCTGACACTTGATTAAGCACCTGCTCGGCTTTCGCTGATACCGTGCCTTTATGCACCAGCGGCACCACGTTCTGTGCGGGTTGCTCGTGTTTATCATCTTCCAGCACCACCCACTTCTCTTTCGACAGATCGCCCTGGGTCGAGACCACCGTCGCTACGTCAATTTTTCCCGAGTTAAGCGCCAGTCGGCTGAGCGGCCCACCCATATCCAGCGACCTGAAAGCCTTAAACTTGATGCCGTAGACCCGCTCCAGCCCCGGCAGTCCGAGCGCTCGGGTTGCCACTTCCGGTGGGCCACCGACCACCAGTTGCGGTGCCACTTTCGCCAGGTCAGACAGCGTTTTCAGCTGATACTTTTTCGCCGTCTCCGCGCTCACTGCCCAGGCGGTAATCGAACTCGCCTCCGCCGCGTTCAGTAAGGCAAAGTCCGCTGGCAAGGTGGCGGTCAGTTCGTGGGTGACTTCCTGTTGGGTAGTCACCTTGGTATCTGGGTGATAATGGTTTAACAGCGCCCCGAGGTATTCCGGTACCACGTCCAGCTCGCCGGCTTTCAGCGCCGGAAGGATGATTTCGCGGTTACCGAGGTTAAGCCGGGTTTTAACCTCAATCCCCTGCTGCTGCAGCGCCGAGGCATAGATATTGGCCAGCACGGTCTGCTCAGAGAAGTTGGCCCCGCCGACGGTGACGGTCTCAGCGAGGGCAGACAACGACATCGCGCTCAACCCCATTGCCACCAGCGTTGCCTGGGTTAATTTACGTTTTGCAAACCACCATTGTTTCATCATCATCATGCTCTCTTATTCAAAGTGCGTAGTGACTACGCGGGGAGTTAACGGGCGGCGAGCGGCGTAAAGGCAAACCAGCGCCGGGCAATCAACGACATCAGTAACTCACAGCCAACCGCCAGCAGCGAAACCACCAGCGATCCGGCAATGACCTGCGGGAAATCACGCTGGCCGAGGCCATCAATCAAAAAGCGACCAAGGCCATCGAGTCCGGCATAGGCGGCCACCACCGCAGTGGCGATCAGCTGTAACAACGAGGTGCGGATACCGGCAAAGATCAGCGGCATCGCGAGCGGAATACGTACCTTTAGCAATGCCTGAAGCGGGGTCATGCCCATCGCTTTTGCGGCGTCGTGCAGGGTTCTGTCAGCCTGGCTGATGCCGACGTAGGTGTTAGTCAGCATCGGTGGAATAGCCAGCGCGACCAGGGCAATAAACACCGGGACATCGTTGAAGCCAAACAGCATGATGCACAGTAAAATAATGCCCAGCGACGGGAAGGCCTGACCGATATTGAACAGGTTGATCGCCAGAAATGCACCGCGCTGCAGGTAGCCGAGCAGGATGCCCAGCGGCTGGGCGATAAGCGCAGCAATCCCCAGGCTGACCAGCACGTAGTAGAGATGTTGCACCAGCCGATGCCAGATGCCGAGGTCGCCGCTCCAGTGTGTGCCCTGTAGGAACCAGTACCAGGTATCAATAATTATCGTCATTAGCGCGTCCACCGGGTTAAACGATAGCCGATGCGGGTAATCAGCAGGTCAAGCATCAGCGACAGCAGCAAGCTCAGTGCCAGGCTGGTCAGGATGGGCGTCAGGAAGTCCTGGTTAAAGCCGACGATCATCAGCTGCCCCAGCCCGCCCTGGCCAATCAGCGCGGTGACAATCACCAGCCCGACCAGCGTCACTGAGGCAATCCGCAGCCCGGCAAACAGCGACGGCAGGATCAGGAAGATTTCAATGTCAGTAAATCGCCCAAAGCGGGTGTACCCAAGTGCGCGCGCCGATTCGAGAATATCCGGTGGCAGATTTTGCATTCCCGCCAGCACGTTGCGCATCAGGATCAGGAGTGAATAGAGCGTCAGCCCGATCACTGCGGTGGTGATGCTCAACCCGGTCCACGGCAGCAGCAGAATAAACATCGCCAGCGAAGGGATAGTAAACAGCACGCTGCTCACCGAAATCAGCGGCCCAGCGAAAGACGGCCAGTGGGTGCAGACCAGCAGCATCAGCGCCGTTAACAATGTGCCGAGCGTGAGCGACAGCAGCACCATTTGCAAATGTTCAAGAAACAGCTGACCAATCATGGCGGCGTTGTCGGCGATCCAGTGCCACTCAATCATGTCGGCCACCCTGTAGGTTTTGCAGCGCGGCACTCAACAGTCCGCTGTCGACCGAGCCCGCGTAGCGGCCATCTTCGCTAACCCTTATCAGCACCCCCTGTGGCGCGTTGAGCAGATCGTTGTAGGCGTGCAGCAGCGACTGTTCGTCGCGCACCAGCCGCGGCGACGCCGTGTCAACACTGCCCTGCCAGCGTAGCGGGCGGCGATCGCTATCAACCAGAAGCGGATGTTGCACGGTCAACAGGGGAAAGTCGGTGGAGAGCCGTTGTCCGTCAGCAGCAATCAGCGCGACGTCATGGCGAGGCAGATCAGCGACGCGCAGCCTACCCAGACGCTTGAGCGCCGGCTCCGGCCCGATAAAGTTCTGCACGAAGTCACTGGCCGGGTGCGACAGGATCTGGTCCGGGGTGTCAAACTGCGCGAGAATGCCGCCTTCCTGGAAGATGGCGATGCGGTCACCGAGGCGAATGGCTTCGTTAATGTCGTGGGTGACCAGGATAATCGTTTTGTGCAGGCGGGCCTGCAGCGCCAGCAGCTCTTCCTGTAGCTTTACCCGCACCACCGGATCGATAGCCGCGAAAGGTTCGTCCATCAGCAGGATCGGTGGATCGGCGGCCAGCGCGCGAGCAATCGAGACGCGGCTCTGCTGGCCACCGGAGAGCTGATGGGGATAACGTTTCAACAGCACCGGATCCAGCGACATCAGCGCTACCAGCTCGTCAATGCGGCGGCTGATGGCGTGCTTATCCCATTTCAGCAGTCGCGGTACGGTAGCAATATTTTCCGCCACCGTGCGATGGGGAAACAGCGCCGGACTTTGCATCACAAAGCCGATTTTACGGCGCACCTGAATAATATCTGCCGTCGAGAGCGCTTCGCCCTGAATGTAGACTTCGCCCTCGTCAGGAATATCAAGGCGATTAATCATCCGCAGGGTGGTGGTTTTTCCGCAGCCGCTTGGGCCGACAAAGGTGCAGATTTCCCCCTGATTAATGTTTATATTCAATGATTTGATAGCGTGTCGGGCATTGCCGGGATAGGTCTTGGTGATATTTTCCAGTCGAATCATAATGCCTCAGCATTTCTTCGGTATTGCGCGGTCACATGCTTTTCGGCAGGCTCACACTGTCTTGTTTAGAATTTCCCTGCCAGCACTATGGCATGGCCGATCTTCATCACAAATTCAACATCCGGAAATCGAAATAATAAATATAGCTTATATTCGCTGAGGTAAAGGCTCTGTTGTATCAATTGGGTTTCTGTAAAATGTAGCTGGCAGGTACGGTGATTACGGCGCTGAATTGACAGCGAAGCAGGTCATGTTCACCTGCCCGCCAACGGTGAAGCTATCAAAGTAGGTGAACAGCCTGAAAGCCGTCACGAGTCGGCGGCTACGTAACGCGCTTCTGGATTTGCGGGCGGCGCGTACAGTAAGCCCGTGTTTGTAGTTTCTCCCTGGTATCAAGAGCAGCTAATGCTGCTCTGATATAATAGTTTACTTGAGGGTTTTTAGTGCATGAATTATGCTGAGGCAGTTTACTGCGTACTACTTTCTTAACACGGAGAAATAATAAAAAAACAACACGACTAGTGTAGGTACATAATACTGGAGTAAATTATGTAAACTCGGCTTGCTATCATTGAAGAAAAAATTATATGTTCCTATCAATGAATTACAAATGCATAGAACAAGTACTATCGTATACAAAACTGTTGTGGTTCTAATGGACATTATCCTTCTCCATATCATGATTCATAGGGTGAATCTGCTTTCATTCATCTAGAGAGTCATCTAATACTCACAACAACCCAGCCCCATGATCTACATAAAATCATGAAACTCAGAATGAATAAAAAATTAACTCCATTTGCACTTTAAGACTATCATTTGAATAATCATAGCAGATTCACCCAAGGAAATTCACTTCAAACTGATTTTACAGGATTATCTTCATCTCATTAAGAACCAGAGGATGAGTCGGAACTAGAATCATCGCTAAAATAGTTTTCGTAAATTCCAATACCCAACCCGATTGCCGCGCCAAAAGCTGCGCCATAAGCACCTCCAGTAACGGCTCCTGTTTCTGCCCCCGTGATAGCTACACCCATGGCACTGCCGAATGCAGTGCCGACCGCAGCAGTATTAGCTCCGGTGCTCACAGTATCACCAATTGCTCCAGATCCAGAAACATATTCTATTTCATAAATGGTTAATGCACGCATGATGTATCCTCTTAATGTTTTATGGTTTTTATACAACGACTGGAATTTTTAACTTTATTTACCCACCTCCTTAACAATATGATAATGCATGTTATAGATGAATTATTCTATCAACAGCTTTCAAGGTCTTCTCGCGATGAGCAACAATGACACGTGTGATGTACATACTTTTTATTGCTCCATTGACAGAGCGTTCACTGTCCATATCCAGTGAGCTTGTTGCTTCATCCATAAATAAAATTGCTGGTCGCCTGTACAATGCTCGGGCAATAAAAACACGCTGTTTCTGTCCACCTGAAAGACCTTCGCCTAGTTCGCCAATCAACGTTTCATAGCCCATCGGCATCTTGATAATAACGTTATGAATATAACTGGCCTGTGCGCACTCAATCATCCATGCTTCATCGACATTGTCTGTAAAACCGCAGATATTCTCGCGTATCGATCCTGAAAAAAGCCTGTCATCCTGCATTACGCAGGCGATCATTTGTTGATAATTGTTTAAACCCAATTTCCGGATATCAATACCGTTAACCATCACCTTGCCTGAAGTAGGCTCAAATAACCCGGATAAGACTTTTATCAGAGTGCTTTTACCTGAGCCTGAAGCCCCGACGATAGCCACGCTCTCCCCCGGTGATACGGAGATATTAATGTTGCGTAGTACGGGTTCCGACTGGCTGTCATAGCTGTAATCTATAGACAGCGCTTCCAGGGCAGCAGGCTTCCTCACGCCCGGAACAACAAGGCTGGTCTTTTGTTCTTCACGCTCGTGCAGCGCAATATCCGCTATACGCTCGTTATGCAGGCTCATCATACGTAGCTGCAACACAAAGTTTGTCAGTGAAGCCACGCGGTCGGAAAATTGTCCACGAAACGATCCAAAAGCGACAAACATACCGATGGTTAGATGGTTGTCGATGATAAGACTGGTGCCCAGCCATAGAATGGCGATTTGATCGCAGGTGGCGACAAACGTATTGATGCCACCAAATAACAGATCCATTTTGTTGAGCTTAATGCTGGTGTTGATAGCATCTATTTTGAGATTGAGCCAGTGTGCTCCTCTGCGCTCGGCCATACCCTGAATCTTGACTGTGGCAATCCCATACAAAGTTTCCATGAAGTAGGAACTGGCTCGAGCTTCCCTCACCAGGCTCTGTTCTGACAACTGGCGATAATAACGATAGGTGAACAGGCGCATCAGCACGTAGATTGCAGTGAAGCCAAGCACCACCCAGGTGAGATTACCCCCGTACAGCACCAGCATCACCACCAGCCCTACCACCATGATGCCATCCATCATCGCCCCAACCACACTGGTCGTGAAGGTGGTTCGCAGTGCATCCAGTGAACTAAAACGCGACTGAATATCGCCCAGTTTGCGCCGGTCAAAATAGGTCAGTGGCAGCCTGAGGAGGTGATTAAATAATCCTGACTGCCACTGTACATTGATCAACGCGCCCATCACTAATGATGTCCAGGCACGTAATGTCCCCGTTGCCGCTCGCAGAAAAATAAAAAACATCAGTCCGGCACAGATTAATGTCAGCAATCCCCGATCCGCTGCCGGTATTGCATGGTCCATGACGAGCTGTGTCCCAATTGGCATCACCAGGTTAATGGCTTCAATGACCACTGACAGGAAGAAAATTTTTGCCAGGGTCGTGTTGATGCCATAGATGCTATTGATCAGCGTATGGAGTTTGATCCTGCTTTGCGTCGTCTCCACAATAAATTCACTGCCGGGCCAGGCCTCCAGAGCCACGCCGGTGAAATGGGCGGAAAATTCTTCCATACCCACCACACGTCTCCCCCGGGCAGGATCATGCAAAATAAATTTATTGTTTTTAACACCCACCAGTACCACAAAATGGTTAAATCCCCAGTGCAAAATACTGGGGGCTTTTAAGGCGCTGACCTCTTCAAGCTCCAGAGAAAGTGCACGGGTAGCCATTCCCAACTGTTCTGCAACCGAAGTAAGGCCGGATAGTGAACTGCCCCTCGCGGATAGATTAAACTGCTGTCGTAGTGCGATCAGGTCAATATTCTTTCCGTAATGGCCACACACCATTGCCAGACAAGCCAGACCACATTCTGAGGATTCGGTCTGATGTACCACCGGCGTTTGTTTACGCCAGCGCATGTCTAATTGATTAATAAGATTACGGAAGCGGTTCTCACGCATCGACAGCCCCCGTTGCACTGTGTTTCATATCGTAGAAAGGAGAAAGCATCCATTGGTAGATCCTTCTCTTTTCCAGAAACAGGGTACTTTCAGCCTTCATGCCATTTTCGAGCGGCATGGATTTTCCATCGTATGAAATCGACTGTTTTTCCGGTGTCACCACGACTTTGTACCAGGGGCCCGGTGAATCCGGTGTGATTTTTGGGGCACCAGGATAGGTCATCATCTCTTGTGTTGATGCAGGTGCACGGCTAATCGCCGTAATTTTTGCGGAAAATTGACCGAATTTTGCCGCAGGAAAGGCGGCATAGCTTAGATTGACTTTGTCACCGAGCATCAAATAGGGAACAACATCATTGGGCACCCACAACACCAGATAATAGTGTTGAATATTCTTTGGAATCAGCTGTAACAGGCTATCGCCCGCACTCACCATCTGCCCGACGGTCACACTCATCGAGTCCACCCGGCCATCCGAGAGCGCTCTGACTATATTGGTTCCGCCGACGTCAGCATCAAGCAGCTCTTTTTGAAGATCATAACGTTGCAGTTCGGTTTGATAGATACGATTATCGAAGTCAGCGGCTTGAGTCTGAATCTGACTTTCAGTGGTCGTCATCTGCAATGCGTTTTGATCATTCTGGCCAGTCAGCCCCAACAGGCTGTTCTGTTGCTGATAGTAAATTTCTGTCTGGTAAGCCAGCTGATCTTTTGTGATGAGACCTTTGGTCTGGTAGTTACGGTAACTCTCCATGTTAGCTTTCATAATATTGATGCCTGTCTGCGCATTTTTAACAATCTCTGATGAGCGACTGTAAGCTTCACTGTATTGTTGGCGCTGTTTTTCCAGCGTTGCCAGCGTGACTTTTTTACTTTCTTTTAATCTCGCAATGATATCGTCTATGCGCACAATCTCACTTTCAATAGCACTGCGCTTATTAACGCTGACGACACCATCCTGTGTGCTCTTACTGACATCAATCTGATAAAGCGGCTCGCCCTTTTTGATTTGCTGCTGGTCGTGAACATACTGCTTCACAACAACGCCCTGGACATCAGAATAGATATGAACGGCACGCGGCCATGTAGTGACTTCGCCGTCGACACTGACCCTACGGGTGTAGCTTCCAAGTGTAATGAATGTCAGGAAAGCCGTAATAAAGAGCAGACATCCTGCCATGACAAGCCACAGGGGGATGCCAGGAAGCAGAAGTGCCCGGCCGCGCCAGTGCCTGTTTTTGTGTTTGATCGCATCCTTACGAAACAAAGCTTTTATTCCTTTATAAAAGTTATTTTGATGAAATTCAGATGAATTTACACACGATTTACTTAAACATTCAGTCAGGAGAACACTTTTATTGATTGATTTCTTCTGCTAATCCAACGCACCTGACCTTCTCCCCAGGGGCGTATTCTTTTTAACTTTTTGATGACTTCCAGGGAATAGCCGGGGGCGCAACAGAAATCAAGCAGCCAGATCCTTCCTCCCTCATTCCACTCAGAGGGGTGCAGGTTGAATTTTTCATCATTGAGCATCCTTAATTCAGTGTCTGCTTCCAGATATGCCCAGGTGATGTAACCCAATGGCTGATTGTGACCATCAAAAAAGAATTTGATCTGGTGATGATTGATGGCGTATTCAGTCCAGCGCTGAATGCTTAATACAGGATATAAACTGTAATTGCGATGTTTCAGCATACAGCTTACGGCAAACCCAATCTTTTCGTGAGTTGACCACTCGTCCTTGCCATCACATAACTCGTGAATATATTCCATTAGAAACCCTTTGTCGCAATAGTCCCTAAGGCATCACGGGCAAATGCCTTTTTATCTGCCACCATGTTTGAAAGCGCCTTATACAAGGCGGGTTCATCATGCACATAGCACGCTAACAGTTGGTTAATCTCACTGAACATCTGAAGCTTGTGCAAGTTGGGACGCGGTTGCAGTCGCAGTAGTCCCAGATGTGCTAACTCACTGTCACTCTTCTTGATAAACGGGCGAACAGCGAGTAAGCAGCGCTGAAGCTGCTGAAAGCAGCGATTATTTTGCAGTTTTTTATCTTGTATCTCCCCATATAACTGGAGTACGACCCGCTCCAGCATTGTCGGGCTTTGTTCTTCAGATGTTCTGTCACAAAAATGATGGCGTTGGTTTGCCAGAAGTTGAAGAAAACGCGTGACCAAATCTTTGAAAGCCTCTGGTACAGTATTCAGTGATACCGTCTCATCAAAATCAATCCCCAGAAGTGACAGATAGCCGTGCAGGCAGGCCAGCTCGAAAGTCTGCACGAACATTTTCTGAATTTGTTGTGATGCATGGAGGCTAAAGTCCACCCCATATAGATATTTGCCAAGATATACCGTGAGGTCAGTGAGTCCTTTGCGCAGTATCGCAGGCTCTTTCATCATCTCTTTCAGCCGAAGCTGATAACCAAAATCATAAACATTATCTGTGGGAAAAAGGCACCCAAGACCATTAAAGTCTAGCAGGCGACCATCAATAGCCACATTTGAGGGCGAAGTGGTGATTTTCAGAAACCGTGTGCGGCAATAGGCCAACTGCCAGGCCAGGCGGCGTGCCAACTCACAGAGTCCTTCGATACACTGCACTTCAGGAGAATTCTTCGCCTCTGGGCTGTAGCCGCATTCAGGTTGTGGTAAGCAGAGGGGCAAATGGCTGATGACAGCACGAACCCGACGGGCATCATGCATCAGTTGTCCTGAGAATTCTTCTTTAGGCCTAAAATAGGGCGCGCGCTCGAAGTGGGCTGGACGAATGGCCGGGCTACGGACGAGTAAGGCTCGGCGGTCGGAAACTGTAGTCTCTTCGGGTACATCATGAATATAGCGATCGGTAAGAAGAATAGCCTGTACTTTGACTGCGCCAAACGGCAACACCTCGTCGAGGATTTCGCCCCAAATAGCTTCGTAAATGGCTTCGGTCACGCCAAGCGTGCCATTGGCATGCTGCCAACTGGTGCCTTTGCCGACTAAAGGATTTGCGCCGATACCTTTAACCTGATATTCACCGAATATGCCACAACGGGCCCCACCGCCATTGCGTTGCAGTCCTCTTCCACCATATCTCTCCGCAAGAAAAACTCTACTCGCTGCTGGACTCCCTGGCTGGATCATGTAACTACATGCATCCTGCATAGCAGCAATACTTTCTGTTTCAGGCCCAGACCATAACAAACTTGTATTTACTTTGTGGGCAAGAAAAGGAATGAGGTTAGCAGCGAGTTTTTCCTGAAGAATTTTGGTGCTTAACATAAACCGCTCCGTGGTTAATATTGAAGATCCCTGTCATTTTCCAACAGCACTCATAAGTTTACAGGTGATATCCAGTTTCACCCTTCATGATGCTGGTCAACTTGTTCATCCCAAAAATGAAACACCCAAATGGCAACTCACTTTTCGACATATTTAAGCTCAGTTACGCTGATAATGTCTCAATAATAAGGAATGAACATTTTTTTGTAAATAGTGTAATGATAACGCTTATCATTTTCCAAACAACGTAACAAAATGTCATCACTGAGTCAATGGGATTTATTTTATTCCATTTTGAAACAAAAAATAACAACTTAAAATGAAATGCAAAGGTAATACCCTTGTTTTGAATTATCATTTGTATTAATTGATTTTTTGCATGCTAAATATCGGACTGTTATTTTTCTTGATTAGATAGTCTGAAGTCACTATGGTGGCGGGGATAAAAATGACGCCTTATATGCTCTTGAAAAGGAAAAGCTGGATTTTTTCTTATTGAATAGAACATGCATGGCCAATTAAAAATACCCCAGGCCTCGTTACTTTAGTTTTAACAGGAGAAAGGATTTCTCATGCGCGTGCTGTTTATCGGACCCCCTCTTTTTGGATTACTCTTTCCAGTTATTTCATTTGCACAAGCTTTTCGCATTTCAGGTCATGAAGTCATTGTTGCTAGCGCAGGTCGATTTGCACGTCAGGTTGCAGAGGCTGGTCTAATGGCCTTTGATGCAGCCCCTGAACTTGATTCAGAAGCAGAATATCGTTCACGTGCAGAAAAGCGTAAACAACAAGAAATTACAGGAAATTTTTCATTCTTCAGTGATGAAATGGCTGACCTGCTGGTTGAGTTTACCGCTGCCTGGCAGCCTGATTTGATTATCTATCCTCCCCTCGCTCCCATAGGGCCGATGCTTGCGGCTAAATTTAGTATTCCTGCAGTCATGCTAACTGTGGGATTTGCGCATACCCCTCGTCACACTCGTGGCATGAACCGCACGATGCAAGGTGCCTATGCCAGACATGCCATTAAAGCGCCTGCTCGTGATTTTGCGTGGATCGACGTCACACCCCCGAGCATGACCCTTTTGCAAAACAGTGGTGAGCCTGTCATCCCGATGCAGTATGTACCCTACAATGGCGGAGCAGTCAGTGAGGCATGGTGGCAAAAAGATCCTTCTCGTAAACGTATCCTTGTCAGTCTTGGAACGGTTAAACCGATGGTTGATGGTCTGGACTTAATTGCGTGGGTGATGGATTCTGCCAGTGAGATTGATGCTGAGATTGTTTTGCATATTTCAAACAACGCGCGTGCTGAATTACGTTCCCTACCTGAGAATGTGCGTTTGGTTGACTGGATCTCCATGGGGATGTTTTTAAGCGGAGCCGATGGTTTTATTCACCACGGCGGGGCAGGAAATACGCTGACCGCATTGCATGCGGGAATACCTCAAATTATTTTTGGCGTCGGAGCCGATCGTCCGGTCAATGCCAGGGCTGTAGTTGATCGCGGATGTGGAATTATGCCTGGTCCGAATGGACTATCAACAGAGTTGATTCGGCTATTTTTGCAAAACCCCCTGCTAAAAAAATCTGCGGCAGAAGTGGCTGAGGAAATGTCCAGGCAACCCACTCCCGCTCAGGTAGTACAACATTTGAGCGATAAACTCAATGTAGGCAGATTTTAATCATCTGTATAGATCATGGTGGGAATGATTTATTCATCGATACACTATCCGCTCAGGGTGTGAATATCATTCCGAAATTCTGTTTAAAGATAGAGCAGGATCTCCAGTCAGAACCAGGAAGCTGAGATGATCAAAAAAAGCCGATGTCATCAAGACATCGGCTTGGACATTTTATCTATTCAATTATTCAGGCAGCGCGTAAGCGATAATATCATCGCCGCGTTCCGCCGAATGAGGCGAGCCTCCGGCAAAAATCACCACATACTGCTTACCGGTTTTCTCAGAGCGGTAAGTGATTGGGCCACTTTGGCTGCCTACGGGTAAGCGAGATTTCCACACTTCAGCCCCTGTGTGGCTGTTAAAGGCACGCAGATAGAAATCCTGAGTCCCCGCAAAGAACAGTAAGCCTGAGCGCGTCGCCAGGGATGGGCCAAGTGTTGGCATACCCAGCGGCATTTGCAGTCCAACCGGAATGCCCAGAGGTCCGGTATCCTGCACGGTCCCCACAGGGATCTGCCAGACCAGTTTCTGCGTTTTCAGGTCGATAGCTGACATCGTTCCAAAAGGCGGCGCCTGGCATGGAACACCCAGCGGAGACATCAGACGCTCGCGCAACGAACCATACGGCAGTCCTTTTTGCACAATCCACCCCATGCCTTCACTGGTGCCCTGGCCTGGTGGGATGTCTTTGGCGGCGACCATCTTGTAATACAAACCAAGACGTAAGTCATTAACAAACATCAGGTTAGTGGTTGGGTCAACGGAAACACCACCCCAGTTAATCCCGCCCAGTG
The DNA here is from genome assembly GCF_000295955.2 of Pantoea sp. A4. Lineage (GTDB taxonomy): Bacteria > Pseudomonadota > Gammaproteobacteria > Enterobacterales > Enterobacteriaceae > Pantoea > Pantoea multigeneris. The sequence goes on along the minus strand of NZ_ALXE01000017.1, from coordinate 165,174 downwards.
AGCCAGGATACTGAAGCGCCATATCCAGACCCGGTGGCGTGAAGATGCCTTCGTAACGGCTCGATTTAAAGCGAATGCGGCACATTAGCTGATCGAACGGCGTTGCGCCCCACATATCCGACTCTTTCAGCGTTTCATTGCCAATGCCCGGCATTGATGAGTAAGGCTGAGTTGGAGAATAGCGCTCTCCCGGCAGGTTACCCTGCGGCACCGGACGCTCTTCAATCGGCGCAACGGGTTTACCATTACGGCGATCGAGCAGATAAATCATGCCGGTTTTCGAGGTCTCTGCCAGCGCCGGGGTGACCGAACCATCATCATTTTTGATGTCATACAGCAGCGGTGTGCCAGTGGCATCAAAGTCCCAAATATCATGATGCACCGTCTGGAAGTTCCAGACCGGACGGCCTGTTGATACGTTTACCGCGACAATCGAGGAACTGTACTTTTCATCGCCTTCACGGCGCTCGCCACCAAAGAAGTCAGGCGTTGCGTTACCGGTTGGCAGATATACCATGCCAAGATCAGCATCGTAAGACATGCCCACCCAGACGTTTGGTGTACCGCGCGTGTAGCCTTCTGGCGACAGCGGTTCACGCGTTACGGCTGGATTACCCGGATCCCACGCCCATACCAGTTTACCGGTTACTGCGTCATAAGCGCGCACAACACCGGGTGGTTCATTGGTTTCGAAGTTATCGATGACACGGCCACCGACAATCACAACATTCCCGGCCACCAGCGGCGCTGAAGATTGCTGATAATAACCAGGCTTCACTTCACCCATGCCGACTTTTAGATCGACAATGCCGTTGTCACCAAAATTGGCTGCCGGTTTACCCGTGTGAGCATCAATCGCCACCAGACGACCGTCACCGGTTGGGAAGAACAGACGTTGCGGGCTAACGGTGGTATCCAGCGACTTGCCGGGTTCTACAACGTTTTTCGCGCTGGTTGCATCGAAATAGCCAATCCCACGGCAGCGCTGGTAAGTCGAATTACCGCGTCCTGCGGTATAGCGCCACTTTTCCTTACCGCTATCAATGTCGTAAGAAATCAGTGAGGTATATGCCGTACAAACAAACAGGCTATCGCCTACCTGCAATGGCGTATTCTGATCTTCAGCATCGCCTTTATCTGGCACCACTGCTTCACCCGTATGGGCAGTCCAGGCAACTTTCAGATCCTTCACGTTGTCTGGCGTGATGTCACTCAAGGTAGAAAAACGTGAGCCTTTAGTGTCACCCGCCCAGGCCTGCCAGTCTTTTGGTCCAGAGTTGGGGGCAACGTCATGCGCCTCATCTGCTTTAGACTGAAGATCGGCGTTACGGATGATGCCATTCGGCTGGAAGGAACTGATAAAGAAAGAAACCACCGCCACGGCGAGCACGACGCCAGCAGTCACTGAAAAAAGGCGCGCACCGCGCTCTTTCGTTAACAGCGGTACGGTAAATGCAATCAATACAGCGCCAGCCGCAGGTGCAAAAAGGCGGGAAAATAGCGGCCAGAATTGCAGGCCCACATCCCACAGAGACCAAATAACGGTGAATACAAACGCGATGCCATACAATACTGCACCTGATAAACGTTTTCGGGTGAGTAATACGCCGCTGATTAATAAAAGCAGCCCGGCAACAACGAAGTACCAACTACCACCCAGCCAGGCCAGCCAGGCACCCCCACCAACGAAATAAACGCCGGCAAGGGCGGTAACAATACCAACCAGCTTAACCCAGAACTGAGCAGCCTTCCCCGGATTAGTTACATCCATAGATTATTTCCCATCAGATTTAAAAATATAATGCACACATTGCATCCGACCGAAATCCCGGCCAGTTAATTAAAAGAAACAGATGCTTTTATTTAAGAAACACTTACCCTGCCTTCCTGATGAATCAGGAAAGAATGACCTTTTAATTGAGCTAACGATATTTCAAAAAATTACATCTTCATTTACCCGTGACTCAGTTGAACGCAATGCTTGCCAAAAAACCATCTTTGAATGCAATGATGTATACAAGATGACGGGGAAGCATAGTGCGCAGTTGTTAACAAAGTCAACAAGTTGAATTTACATAAATTTAAATTATGCAAAAAACGATGAATCAGTGTGATCGGCATCACATTTAACTGATTCATCTCACGGGCATTAACGTGAAGGGACCAGGCTAACGAACGTAGTCTGCTCCTGTGATATCAATGGTTGAGCCGGTAGCATGGCGGCAGCGTCCACTGGCAAGAAAACTGACCATGGCGGCAACATCTGAGGGAGGGGTCACTTCGCGCAGTGGCAGACTGGCAGTCACTGTCGCTTCCCCTACGCTGGCAATATGTTCTTCAGCCATTGCAGTGCGCACCCAGCCAGGTGCCAGCGCATAGGCCAGCACGTTTCTGTCACCATATCCCCGTGCAATACCCTTCGTCAGCGCTAATAAACCGCCTTTCGCCGCACCATAAGCCAGATGCTCAGGACCGTCACCGCGATGTGATGATCGGCTGGCCATATTGATGATAATGCCGCCGCCGCGCTCCGTGTAATGTTCGATAGCGAAGCGACATAAATCGGCCGGCGCTTGTAAATTCACCTGCAAATTGGCCTGCCAGCCTTGTAGCCACGCCTCATCATGATTCAGTGGTGAGGCAACATAAATCCCGGCGTTATTCACCAGCACATCGATGTTACTTGCTGCCTCTAAAGCGTGACGCCACAACGTCGCAGCACCATCAACGCTCGCTAAATCTGCCTGAATCATTTCAAGACGTTCAGGATAGTGTGCCAGCATCTGCTCCGCGCTGGCGTTATCCCGGCCAAAGTGCCCAATGACGTTTGCGCCTTCAGCGTGCAATGCCTTAACAATTTCGCTGCCGATGCCTTTTGTTGCACCCGTAACCAGTACGGTTTTACCTGACAACATACTCATACCCTCTTCTTATTAAGCAACAGTTTGCGCGCCACTTATTTCCAGCAGTGACTCACAGAGATAAGATACCTGTTATTTATTAATCCTGAATTCAGGCGTAGGAATACTCAAGCCGGAATAGTCACACTCCGGCTTATAAGGCTAAAAAGGGATTAATAGTTAAGTGCCATGTCCTTCAAAAGATTACCCTGCATAAATGACAGGAATCGACTCTGGAATAACATGGTGTGTTCATGTGCCATTTTATCGGCATTTTCCGCATCACCCGCTTTAATCGCGGCAATTAAGTCATCGTGATCGCGACCTAATTTTGAAGGCGCATCCTGGCGAGTCATAAAATCAAACTGCAAGTGCTGCATCCGCTGGCCTTCCGAGAGCAACTTGTCGTAATACGTTGCCAGATAGCCATTGCGCGCGGCTTTTGCAATCGCCAGGTGAAACTCTTTATTGCGTTCGGTCATCGTGCTGAAGTCGCCTTTGTAGACCATTTCCATGTAGGCTTCATTCGCGGCTTCAATATGGCGGATATCCTCCTCATTGCGATGAAGGGCTGCCAGTCGCGTGACCGCCCGCTGCACCAGGTCTAACGCCGTGATGTAGTTAGGAAATTCTTCAATCTCAAACGGCGTCACGATGGCGGTGCGATTGGGCAAAATCGTCACCAGACCTTCACTCACCAGGCGAGCCATGGCATCGCGCACCGGCGAGCGCGATAAGCCAAAAGCAGTGGCCAGTGATATCTCGTCTAACGGCTCACCATATTTCAGTTGCAGCGTCAGGATCTGTCGGCGCAGTTCTTCATAAATGTAACGCCCGCCATGACGACGCCCGGTGCCCTCTTCTTTCTCTTCTTTCTCTTTTTTTATGCTCATCATTCACGTCTCTGGCTGAAAGTCATACTGGCATGTTAGCGGTGCAAGCCGTTCAGAACAACGCCGGTCCCCACGCATCACTCAGCGCATGGGGTTTTCGCCTATTTAAGGTACCAACCCCAGGGCTCATCGCTGTCATAACGCGTGATTTGTTTTGTTTCGAGGTAGTTGTTAAGACCCCACTCCCCCAATTCCCGGCCAATACCGCTCTGTTTGTAGCCCCCCCAGGGTGCTTCGGTGAAGGTGGGCTGTGAACAGTTGATCCAGACGATGCCTGCGCGAAGTTTCCGCGCCACGCGCTCGGCGCGCTCAAGATCTTCGGACATCACGGCAGCAGCAAGGCCAAAGCGTGATCGATTCGCAGAGGCAATCGCTTCTGCTTCCTCATCAAAGGCACGAACGCAGACGACCGGACCAAAGATTTCTTCACGCCACAGTTCACTTTCCTCCGTCATTTCGGTGAAGATGGTGGGCTGTAGGTAGTAGCCTTTGTCGTGGCCCTGAGGACGTTTGCCGCCGCTCAACAGCGTTGCGCCCTGTTCAATGCCTTGCGCAATCGCGCTCTGCACTTTTTTATACTGTGCCTCATTGACCAGTGGCCCGAGCAGGACGCCCTCATCCATGCCATTACCGATTTTAATCTTTTCGGCTTCTTCAACCAGGCGCTTCAGCAAAGGCTGATAGAGATTACGCTGAACCAGCACGCGCGACGTGGCTGAGCAGACTTCACCCTTGTTCCAGAAAATGCCAAACAGGATCCACTCCACCGCTTTTTCGATGTCGCTGTCGTCAAAGAGGATAAAAGCTGACTTACCGCCGAGTTCCAGGCTGACATTTTTAATCTCTGTCGCAGCAACCTGCATAATTTTACGGCCCGTGGGCACGCTGCCGGTGAAAGCCAGCTTATCAACGTCAGGATGTTCGGTCAGCGCTGAGCCTGCCTCGTGACCTAAACCGGTTACCACATTCAACACGCCAGCTGGCAACGCCGCCTGATGGGCGATATCTGCCAACTGTAATGCGGTGAGGGGTGTCACTTCGGAAGGTTTCAATACCACAGTGCAGCCAGCCGCCAACGCAGGGGCCACTTTCCATGCCGCCATCAGCATCGGGAAATTCCACGGAATGATGGCCCCGCATACGCCAATCGGCTCCTTGCGGGCCAGGCTGCTAAAGCGATCATCGGTGAGTGCCACCGCTTGCTCGCGTTGATTGTCCAGCTTCTCCGCTAAATCTGCATAAAAATCAAAACAATAAGCGGTATCACCAATGTCCCACAGTGCCTCTGGTAACGGCTTACCATTATCACTCACTTCCAGTTCCGCCAGCATTTGCTGCTTTTCGCGGATCAAACTGGCAATGCGACGTAAATAGCCCGCACGCGCCTTACCGCTCAGCTCCGGCCAGCCGCCGTGATCAAAAGCGTTGCGTGCTGCTTGTACGGCGAGGTCAACATCTTCTCGCGTTGCCGCGGCAATCCGGGCAATTTCTCTTTCGCTGTCAGGATCAATAGTGGCGAAGCTCTCGCCTTTACTCGGGTTAACCCACTGCCCATTGATGAACAGTTGCGTTGTAGCACTCATGTGCGATCTCCTTCCATAAAGCGGTAGGCGCTGAACGGCGTGATGTCCTGCGCAGTTGGTCGCTGCGCCGCAAGGTCGGCGATAAGACGACCCGTTGTCGCACCCAGCGTTAAGCCAAGTTGACCGTGTCCAAAAGCCATTAAGACATTACTCAAGCGCCGCGAACGGTCAATAATCGGTTTCGTGTCCGGCAAGAACGGGCGATGCCCCACCCCAAACTCTTTCGCCGTATCATTAAGCTGAGGCAGCAGTTTACGTGCTTTTTGCAGGATAATTTCCGCGCGCTTGAAATTAGGTTTGGCATCAGCTCCCGCAAACTCAATGGTGCCGCCAATCTGCAAACCGCGCGTCATGGGGGTAAAGCAGAAGCCCCCATCGGCGTAAATGACGGAATGACGAAACTCGACGTCCGGTTGCGGCAGCAGCGCCTGATAGCCTGAGATACCGGTAAGCGGTACACGAACACCGAGCGAGGAAAAGAAACGACGTGAACCGGTACCCGCCGCCACCACAACATGATCGGCAGGCAAGCTGCGACCATCGCGCAGCATCACGCCGTTCGCCAGGCCATTCGCTTCAAGAATGCAATCGGCCCCGGAATCAATACGCGTGCCGCCTTGTTGTACAAAAGCATCAGTTAAGGCGGCAATAAACCCTTGGGTGTCACTTACTGCACACCAGTCAGGAAACAGAACGCCATGAGAAAATTTCCCCGCCAGCGCCGGCTCCAGCGCGGCGATGTCACCCGCACCCAGCGTTTCTGCACGAAAGCCTAACTGTTCACGCAGTTCGAGATGTTCACGTTCAGCAGCCAGTCCGCGAGGCGTATCGAAAACCTCAATCACTGGACGCTGCCCCAGCAGCGTTTTGTCAGGACACAGAGCCAGCAACGAGGCGAAATCGGGGTAGACCTGATGCGTCAGAGAGGCCATCTCATGCGCAATCGCATCGATTCGGCTGTGACGTGCATTGGCCACAAAGCGCAAAAACCACGGCAGTATCGCCGGTATGGCTGCGGGGCGAAGTGCCAACGGCCCGGTCTGATCAAGCATCCAGCCCGGAATACGCTTCAAAATACCCGGCTTAGACAAAGGGATGATCTCACTGACCGCCATCTGGCCGCAGCTCCATTTCGCGGTGCTGTCGCCAGGCGCAGCCGGATCGATCAACCAAACCTGATGCCCTTCCTTTTGCAGGTAAAGGGCGCAACAGACGCCAACAATACCCCCACCAATCACCACTGACTGCTGCTGCTGTTTCACCATTTATTCTTCACTCTAAAAAGCGGCTGGTGAATATCGCAGATTCGCCAGCCCGCGTCGCCAATTGATTTAAACCTGAGACGCTTCGAAGATTTTGCGGAACGAGGCTTTCTCTTCAGTCGTTAACGGCTGTAAAGGCATGCGCGCATTGCCGGGTTTGAACCCTGCCAGTTCACAGCCATATTTTACTTTCTGAATAAATTTCCCCTCTTCCATGCTCGCCATGACCGGGAACAGCGAACGCATGACGTTTTGCGCACCGGTCAGATCGCCGCTGCTGAACTTGCGATAGAATTCGCAAATCTGATCGGGGAAGCAGTTGGCCGGACCGCAGATCCAGCTGCTGGCGCCCCACATAAAGAAGTCAAAGGCGACATCATCAGAGCCACAAGAGAGCTGGTAATTGTCTTTATAGCTGTTACCAATTTCCACTGCACGCAGCACGCTGCCGCTGCTCTCTTTAATGCCGATCACACGGGGATGATCTTTAAATGCATCCAGCACGCTAAACCCGACCTCCACGTTGGTGCGTACCGGATAGTTATACAGCACCAGGTTGATGTCGCTGAATTCATTCAGAATGGCCTGATAATGGCCAATCAACTCGTCCTGAGAAGGCAACGCATAGTAAGGTGGCGCAATCAGTAGATTGTGGTAACCCGCATCGACAGTTTGTTTTACCTGTTCCAGCACTTCACGCGTACAGGAGCCGTTAGCACCGGCAATCAACGTGCCGCGGTCGCCGACGACGGCCTTCACCGTTTTTAACACCTGGCGGCGTTCTTCATTGGTCAGCGCGTAATACTCTCCTGTTGATCCCAGGGGCACAAACCCACTGACGCCCGCCTTCAGCTGGTACTCCAGAATATTGGCCAGCTGATCGTGATCAACCTCGTTAGCAGCATTAAATGGGGTTACCAGCGCGGGTAAAATACCGTTCAATTTCATCATTACTCCTCCTGTGGAGTCAGTTATCAAAGGGCATAACGTCGTAACAAACGCGATTCAACAACACCCACCAGGCGCGTTAAGGGGAATGCCACAACGAAATAGATCACGGCGACAGCGGTAAGAAATTCCACTGGTCGTGCCGTACTGTTGGAAATGTTCTGGCCGACAAACATCAGGTCGGCTACGCCCACCGATGAGATCAGCGCGCTCTCTTTAAACAGGCTGACCACATTGGAAAGCAGCGTGGGGATTGCGCGTAGCAACGCCTGGGGAAAGATGACATACAGAATTTTGGTGGTCGGCGTCAGACTCAGGGCTATGCAGGCATCATGCTGCTCACCCGCAATCGATTTCAGCGACCCCCGAAAGGTCTCGCTGGTGATCGCCGCCATGTACATCACCAGCGACAGGGTGACGCACAGCCATGGCGCAATATCGATGTGAAACACCACCGGTAAGCAGAAAAACACCCAGAACAACTGGATGAGCAGCGGCGTTCCACGAAAGAATTCGACGTACAACGTGATTAGCCAGCGTAATGGGGCCACCGGAGACAAGCGCAGCAAGCTGATAATAAAGCCCGCCATAATGCCCAACACGGCACAACTCAGTGTGAAAGCCAGCGTAAGACCTAATCCCTGTAGCAGCACCTGCCAGTAAGAGAAGACCTGGGTGAAATCAAGTGTCATGATGCAATCCTCAGCGTGCGGTGGCCGCATCCTGGCGGCGTTCAACCCATCCAACCAGTTGTGAAATCGGCAATGAGAGCGCGAAGTAAATCAGCGCGATCAGTGAATAGGTTTCCAGCGGGCGATAGGTTTCAGTCGCGATATTCTTGCCGACATACATCAGGTCAGAGATGGCCACGATGGCGACCAGCGCGGTTTGTTGCAAAATGGCAATGCCGTTGGTCATCAGCACCGGTAGCGCGCTGCGAACCGCCTGAGGTAACACCACATACAGGGTTTGCTGCACCTTATTCAGCCCCAGCGCAATACCCGCATCGTGATGCTCACGCGGCACCGCCTGTACACCAGCGCGATAAGCTTCTGCATTAAATGCCGCCAGGTTTAATCCCAGCGCGAGGAAACCCATGTAAATCGGGTCAAGAAACAGATTGAACATCATCGGCACACAGTAATAAAACCAGATGATTTGCAGTAATACCGGCGTGCAGCGAAAAAACTCAATGAAAAGTTTGGTTGGCCAACGAATGATGGAAATCGAACTCATTGCCATCATACATAATAAAAAACCCAACGTCAGGCCAAGTGAATTTGCCATCAGGGAGAGTTCAAGCGTCACTTTCAACCCATCCCATAGCGCGCCAAAACTGCCGTTGAGAAAATTAAAGTTGAATTGATAATCCATTTATAACTCCCCTTTAATTCAGGTGCAGTACTTTTTCCAGAAACTCACGCGTGCGTGTTTCTCTGGGACAAGTAAAGAGTTTTTCGGGACTGCCCTGTTCAACTATTTTCCCGTTGGCGCAGAAGACGACGCGTGAGGCAATATTTCGCGCGAAATGCATATCATGTGTCACGATAATCATCGCCATTTTCTGATTCGCCAGTTGCATCATGACATTCTGCACTTCAGTCACCATTTCAGGGTCCAGCGCAGAGGTCACTTCATCAAACAGCATCAATTCAGGCTCCAGCATAAGCGCTCGCGCTATCGCGACTCGCTGCTTCTGGCCCCCTGAAAGCTGGCTCGGCCACGCGTTAATCTTGCCCTCCAGACCAAAGCGCGCCAGCAAGGCACGCGCTTTTTCAGTGGCCTCTGCTTTACCCATGTTGTGGACTTTGACCGGTGCCAGAATGAGATTGCTTAAAATAGAAAGATGGGGGAAAAGCGTGTAATGCTGAAACACCATACCAATTTTCTTCTGGATATTTCTGTCGAGAATTTTGGCTTCTTTTTGCTTATCGCCGACAATATAGTCATTTTTTTGAAAGTTAATTTCTCCGCTCTGTATTCCCTCAAGGCCCATTAACACACGCAACAGAGAGCTTTTACCACTACCGCTGGGGCCAATAATAACCAGACGATCATCATTACGCATACTCAGGTCGAAATTATCCATGACCTTAAGTTCGCCATAAGATTTGCAGACCTTGTTTAAATGAATAAAGTCTCCCTTGTGAAATTCATTCATTAATACAGGTTGCTCATGACTGGCGCGAGAGAGAGCCGTAGCCAAATGACTTGAGGCGTTCATGGGTTTTCCTCCACGACGTGCGGTAATGCACAGGGTTTATTTAATGAGTGTATTGACTTACCTTACTTAGCGGCGTTCGCTTCTTGTGAGGCTTTATTTACCCACTGATCAATTTCACCCGTAGCGCGACGTTGCGTCAGGTAAATGTTAAGGACATCCCTGTCAGCTTCAGAGACAGAGCGGGGTAAAGCGAATGAAACCCCCTGTTTTGCGAGAGCAGGTGATGGCAATACTTCTGTCGCCCAGTCGGGGTTAGCGAGAGCAAACAGATGATTAGTATCACTGGCGTCCACCAGCACATCAGCGCGTCTGGCCATCAGCGCCATGCGGCTTTCATCATTTCCAGGCAGCCGCATGATTTTTCCATTTTTAATGGCCGCAGTGATCGCCCTGTCTTGTACGGTACCGGACATGACAGCAAAAGTGATCCCTGCTTTGTCAAAGTCGGCGAGCTTATTGCCTAAGGCGTTTACTTTAGGATTCTGTTTATTAATCAGAAATGAGATTTGATAATCCTGTACAGGGACAGAAAACCCGACTGCCAGGGCGCGCTCTGGCGTCTGGTTCAATCCCATCGCGAGGTCCCACTTGTCACTTTGCAATCCAGCCACCAGCGTATCCCAGCTGGCATCAATAAATTGCACTTTCACTTTCAATACATTCTGACCGAAGTCACGACAGAGTTCTGAAAAATAGCCACTGTATTGCTGATTTTTAGGATCCCTCATGACATAGGGCGCTGCTGTGGCCGCTCCGCAACGCAGCACCCCTTTTTGTTGAATGTTTTGCCAGAAATTATCTGCTGCTGAGGCGGTAAGGGGTGACACCGCCATCGTACAGCCCAATAACAAACAACATGATAACCGCTTAACCGCAGGGGCATTAATGCTAACCATAGTGACCTCATCAAAACGTTGATGTTGCTAACAGGAAATTTTGGATAATGCGATGCTCATTATTGTATGCATGATTGTATTCACAGATAACAAGGAGAATAGAAGCATGAAATTAACAAAGTCAACCAATATGGTTTGCTTATGATCAAACTTTGACGGCGATCGACATGTGCATGTGATCACCGTCAAAAAAGCACGTTGAGAGGAAAGGCATTGAGAAAATATTCTGAAATGGCGCTAAACAAGCCCTTCGGCTGCAATCTTACTCCTGAAACTTAGCCGGGCTGGGAATACAGCAGACATCAGCTTGCTATCATCCCCTGTTCAATGACAGACGAAAAGCCAGCCTCCGGCGTCAGAAACTGGCGTCCGTGATAGGTGAGTTTTTTGATAAGTTAGTTTGAGTTAATGTGGATTTAATTAACTCATCATTGACTGGAAACTCTGAGTACACGCGTTGGAGGGAAAAGTCGTTATGCGTCAGTGTCTGATTAAAAGTGCCTCTGCAAGTACAGAGGCACTTTACTACTGACTTTAGAGCTGAGCGGCTTCCTGCAAGCTCATTGATTTCGTTTCTGGCGCAAGGAGCAGAGAGATCAGAAGCCCAAGCAGCGTGATGACGGCTGCAGCGAGCATCGTCGTGCCAATGCCAAATGACTGCAATGAAACAGGCACAAGCCATGTGCCTACAGCGCTACTCAATGCCGCAAGCGAGGCACCCATACCTACCGCAGAAGCCCTGATTTCAGTCGGGAAAAGTTCATTTGGATAAACAAATTCCAGCACCTGAGCCCCACCGATAAACAGCGCATAAACGCCGAACAGTGACAGAACGATCCACCCTGCTGCATCAGGTAAAAGACCTAACGCCAGTAAAGCGAGACCGGACCATAAGAAGCTATGGATGATTAACGTCCGTCGGCCAATGTAGTTAATTAACCAGGTTGCAGCGATACAGCCAAGTACCAGGATCAGCGTGATACCCATTGAGCCCCAGGCCGCAAGGTTGCCGGTTAAATGCAGCGCCTGGAATAATTTCGGCACAAAAGCATACACGGCAAACACGGGAATGACGGCACAGGCCCAGAACATAACAACAAAGAAAATGCGCTTACCATAGCCTGCACGTAAAGCGTCACTCAGCGTCATCGCTTTACCTGAAGATTTATCTTCAGCGATATTTTTTAGAGAGAAATTTGCACCATAGACCTGCTTGATGATCTTTTCTGCTTCTTGTCTACGCCCTTTACTCAGCAACCAGCGCGGAGATTCAGGTGTACCAAGCCGGAAGAAGAATAATAAACCGGCAATCACGGCAGGGCTGGCCATCACATTCCGCCAGGCATCACCGTTTGCATCGTTCAGTAAAGCATTGCCGACAATATAGGCCAGCGCTGCACCTAAGAACCAGAGAACTGTCAGAAGCGATAAGCGCGACCCGCGGCTTTTTTGCGGAATGAATTCAGTCAGCAGTGAACCGGCAGCGGTATATTCAATACCCACGGCCAGGCCTGAAATCAGTCGCAGTAAGGACAGCGACATGCCACCGTTCACCCAGTACATGGCGATTGAACAGAGGAATATGACCGCAGGTGATGCATAAAAAAGTTTCTGACGCCCCAGTTTGTCGGTCAACCATCCACCGAGAAAACCGCCGCAGAACACACCGAGTAGTGCCATGGCCGCGACCATGCCTTGCCACAATCCACTCAAACCCAGTTTTGCCGACATGGATAATGTTGCTACGCCAATGATACTCAAAATATATCCGACCATTATCCATCCGCCACCTGTACGTGCGGTCAGAAACTGGTGAAAGCGGTTTATTTCAACATCATCAATTAATACAGGCTTTGCCCGATCCATAATTTTACCTTATTTATCTCTTTGAACTTTGCTGCTTATACGCCAGAAAATGGCTTATACCTCAAGACCCGCGCGGAACTGGCCCCATTTCAGCACTGAATTCACCCCAATGGATAAGAAAGGTTCGGGAGGCGTTTTGTTTGGACCCGGTGATGCCAGCAGGAAATCGGTCAAATCACTCTTTTTACCTGCGAGCATATCGGCGAGTAATACACCCGTAGCCGTACCGCGGGTGATACCAAGGCCGTTACAGCAAAGTGCACCGTAGACGTTGGGTGCCAGCTTGCCAAAGAAACCTTCATGGTTTTCTGAAAGGCAGATGGCCCCGCTCCAGGTGTATTCAAAGTTGACGTCAGGCAACATTGGGAAGCGGCGCTGGAAGGATTTGCGATGATTTTCAACAAACTTCTGCAACTCAGCCTGACTTGGTCGGCCGTTACCATGGAAGGTAAAGCTGTTACGTACAAGAATTCTGTTATCAACAGTACGTCTTATGGTGCTGCCAAATGGATGTGCAGGAATTACGCCCCAGACAGGTTTCCCTCCCAGACGTTGTTGCTCTTCCTGGGTCAATTCTCGTGACAGGCTGCCATAGAGGAAGGTCGGTAACAGCTTTCTTTCGAGGAAGCCAAATTCCGATGCAAAACCATTATTCGCAAGAATCAGGTTATCCGCTGTGATTGAGCCATTATCATGAATCAACGTAACTTTATTATCATAATTTATGGCTTTAATCGGTGTGTATTCATATAAGGTCACATTTGCAGGCAGAGTATCCGCTAATCCCTTGACTAAAGCGGAAGGCTGCAGCAATAAAGTGCCAGGAATGAAAAGTGCCTGTTTATAATAAGATGTGCCTAAGTGTTCAGGCAGATCTTTACCCGAGATCATCTGCGTCTCTCGGCCAATTTTTTCTAATCCAGAACGATAGGCTTCCAGGATGTCGATCCCCGGCTGCCCTACCGCTGCTTGATATTTACCCGATTCCGACATCTGGCATTGAATGTCATGTGTCTTAATTAAATCTTTAAGGTAGTTCTGGCCCAGTGTATTCAGCTTTAGAATTAATTTTGCTGTTTTTACATCGCCAATATAATCCTTAGCCCCAATATCATGTGGCACATCGATCGCAAAACCTGCGTTACGTCCCGCAGATCCAAAACCCACTTCCTGAGCTTCAATTAACACAATCTCGTCATCAGGAAAATTCAGTGCCATTTGCCGTGCAGCGGCTAGCCCTGTCAGCCCTGCACCGATGATCGCCCAGCGGCATTTTTTTTGACCAATGTGAGCGGGTTTTGGCGTGCGAGCGCGGCTCGTGTGATACCAACCCGGCAGTGCGTCATCTGCAGGTAATGCCGATATTTTTTTCATGGTGTTATTCCAGTTACATTCCACTTATGGTGTTGGGGATTGAGTTTTTCAGTATTGAAAATGCGCATTACTGCCTAAAAAACAGCGCAAAACTTATTTTTTTTATGCCCTGGCATCTTGCTCAAGACGCCACCTTTGTGACGTTAGTGCTCACTACGGTTTGGAATATCATATGTATACACGATGTATACTTCACGTATAAAAATGTAAACCAATTGTTCAAGCACAGATTTTGTAATGATTATCACTCTCAATAAATCGTGTTAATCAGTCAAAAACCCATCGAGGAAATGGGTAAGTCGTTAGTAGATTCATCAATCAAGATGCTGATTTAATTGATTTTATTTTTTCATTGCGCGTGTAAGCACTCGGCGAAAGACAAGTGTAAGGATTATGTAAATGTAACGAGGTTGTTTAATGTAATTTCCATGCGCCTATGTAGAAATAGACGCTAAAACCACATCGGCGGGGCCGAAATAACGTTTTCTTAACAGCGTAAGACGCGTGTTCCTGACGCTGAAGTCAGCGTCATCAGGCAGAAATTGCCACTGAGATTCATGACTATCTCTCATAAGTGCAATCGACGTTAACCGGGTTTTCGTGTCTGATTACACACCTTAATATCGATGCTTTAACCAAGTGGAGATGTAGATCCGTGGAATATGCCCTCTTAAGCAACAACATAAAGATGCCCATGGCAGGTTTTGGCGTTTTTCAGGTCACCGACAAAGAAGAGTGCAAACAGTCTGTCTTGAATGCGATCCGTACTGGCTATCGTCTGATCGACACCGCCGCCGTCTATGGGAATGAGGATGCGGTGGGTGATGCTGTGCGTGAAGCTATTGCGGCTGGCTTGTGTACCCGCGAAGAATTATTTATTACTTCAAAGTTGTGGGTACAGGACATGGCCAATAGTGACTCGGCCAGGCAAGGGATTGAAGCATCGTTACAGAAATCAGGATTAGCCTATTTTGATCTCTATTTACTGCATCAGGCGATGCGGGATTATTTCAGTGCCTGGCGAGCGTTAGAAGAGGCTTATGATGCCGGTAAGCTGAAAGCGATTGGTGTATCTAACTTCTATCCTCACGTACTGGCAAACTTTTGTGAAACCGTCAGAATTAAACCAATGGTGAATCAGGTCGAATTACATCCCTATTTCGCTCAGACTGACGCGATTGAAACCATGAAGTACTACAACGTTCAACCCGAAGCCTGGGCACCTTTAGGCGGCGGGAGACATAACCCGTTTGATAATGCGATCCTACAGGCGATTGCTGACCACCATAAAAAATCGGTTGCTCAGGTTATCCTGCGCTGGAACTTACAACGCGGTGTGACCGTCATTCCAAAGTCCACAAACGCCAGACGTATCGAAGAGAACATGGCTATCTGGGATTTCTCTCTGACGGATGAAGAGATGAAGCAAATCAATTCGCTCGATTTAGGCTACGTGGGCGAATCAGTGAAACATTTCAAGCCTGAATTTGTTCGTGGTTGTCTGGATGTGAAAATCCACGACTAAACCGGCTGTTATCGATCAGGGTGGGATTAATCGCTTCTCCGGCCAGTATTATTTCAGATTGCACTGACCTTATAAGATCAAAGTTCCGGCCTTGCAGCCAGAACTTTGTTAGCGATTTGAAACCGCCAAAAGACGGTTTTTAATTGTGGTATCCGATCAGATCAGAAAATCGGCCAGAGATTTCCCTGCGTTGAGTTGTGTCTGAAGGTGACCTGGCGTGCGGCCTTGGCCTGTCCACGTGCGAAGTTCACCTTGCTCGTTCACAAATTGGTATTTAGCGGGACGTGCTTTGCGTGCCTTCACCGGCTTCACCGACACAGTGGTCACCAGCTCCTCTGGAGCAATACCGTCCTGCAACAGCAGGATGCGGTATGTTTCGATTTGTTCATTACGCTCACGAATTGCACTGATATTGGCAGATTCTGCTTCACGACGTTCTGAAACAACGACGCTGAACTTTTCCAGCATCTCTTCTAACTCTGGCAGCGCGAAGGCACGCGCCTGAGCACGAATAGTACGGATATTGTTCAGAGTTTTCAGTTTGTCGCTCATTTTTACCTCATGGGGTGTAAATTTATACAGGTGTATCTTTTTTGTGGCCGGGGAGTGTAAACGCAGACAATTACTAAATTCAAGTTTGTTAACCCACTGGCGAATACCAAACAGGCCGAGCGCCTACGGTTTCGCTCGCATGGTTGCTGCCATGACTCAGGCACAACGTGCGCATTCCGGCAACATTCCCGGAGTACCACGCCCCTCCTCGCAAGAGTGCTCGCTGGCCATAATTTCGTAAGTAAGCCTGATCCCCATCGGGCTCCTGGTGCCAGGGGAAAAAGCCAAGAATTTGCAGCAGGGTAGCAACCGACTTTCCTGGAGCAGAAACGATGTCGTTGAACGGCCCATCCAAAAGCCCGGAAGTATTCCGGTTATCACCCCATTCCCCATTAAAATTAATGATATCCTGGCTTAATACTGGCGTACCCGCGTTACCCAGACACAGTGCAGCCGGGGAATCATACTTAGCCGTTGCGGGGCTGCCGGGCGGCAGTAGCGCGCCACTCTCCATGTCAATCGCCCACCACTCGGCATGTGCTAAATCCGTTGCTGCATCATTATCTTTTATAATCTGAATTTCACCATTGTGCAGACGAGCACCGGTTTGCCACTCCCACAGATTACCGCAGAGATCGCTAATCCCTGATGATGTGCCATCATGATGCCATTCAACAGGACCGGAAGCCGTCAGCGTAACGGGGTTGCCGCTGTTCTCTCCGGTGTTGCCAGAAATACGCATGCCCTTTTGGGCAGGCACGGCATGGGAGCAGCCATAATCTGTGTTGCCGACTTCCGCATAACCAGAATAACGGCAAAGAAACATCAGCGCGCACCATTCAGCATTGGTGCTCAGGTGCCAGCCTCGACCATTTTTTTTAACCGATTGCTGAAAGGCGGCCAGGCTACCTTGGCTAGCGGGCCGCTGATGCGGAAGGCTAAGTAACTCGCCATTATGCATACTGCCTGGATAGCAACCGTAAAAAAACTCCGCGATTGCTTTCTCTTTTACCGTGAAGGCAGGATGCCGTTGTGTTCCCAATCCTGTAGCCACAGCCTCCATCGAAAAAGCAGGGATCACAAACATATAGCTAGGCTGGCCGCTGCGGGTATACAGCACAGTTCGCTGCCCGCCTGATTCAGCCTCAACTTTTGCTCTAAGCGCATCTTTATTAATGATAGTCAGCATAATAGTAACTTATTGAAGAACAAGGGCTGCACAGGCAGCCCAGAGGAATATCAGGCTGCGGTCAGCACTGAAGACAGGGGGTGGAGCAGTGAACTCACATCACAATTCAGCAGTTGAGAACGATTAAGCAGCTCTTCTGTTTTGGCTCCAATCACCGAATGCACGTAGGCATTAACCTGATCCTGGCTCATTTGGTTATAGCGCTCAGTGAAGGCCATCTCGACGCTGTCACAGATGACCGCACCTGCATTACTCACATAATCAGGGAGATAGTGAATATCCCTGGCCGCGAGCAGTTTTTCGGCATTCAGGCTATTAAAAGGTGAATTCGCACTGCTCACTACCCACTGGGTATTTATCCGGGAAACATTCTCAGTGTTAAGAATGCCTGAAAGCGAAGCGATACACAGGATATGACTCGGCATAGCAAACAGTTGCTGCTCGCTCACGCGGGTAACACCATGCGGGTATTTTGCATTGGGATTGATATCATACCCCACCACCGTACAACCATATGCCATGCACTGCCGGGCGACTTCTGCACCCACTTTGCCCATCCCATGAATCGCGATAACCACTTGTGCCTCATGTTGCAGGCGAAGCGCAATGATTTTGCGAATGGAACTCCAGACGCCGAAACCGGTTGCAATGGAGGTATCAACTTGCGGGCTATCCATAGCATTCAGGATCCAGGGGGTGTGCTGACGCAGATTATCCATATCGGCATTACTGGTGTTGATATCGCAACCCGTATACATCGTGCCATTGTAGCGATTGAGTAACTCTCCGATGGCAGCGATAACCTCAGGTTGTTGTGACGGCATCAGTGGACTATTCACCACTATCTTACCGCCGCTGAACCCCGTGTTGTACAAACCGTGCTTCAGTGACATGCGCTGCGCCAGCATCACAGCTTCCGCTTCCTGCTGCTGGCGCGAACTATATTGCCGCCAGCGAATGCCGCCATTGGCAGGTAAAAGCTTCATTTGTGGAGAGCAAGCCAAAGTAAACGACGTCTGGCGATCAAACTGCACGGTCTCGACAATATATTGCTTATCATTCACTGCTACGTTATTTCCTGCCATGATCTTTCATCCTGTT
This sequence comes from Pantoea sp. A4, assembly GCF_000295955.2. Classification (GTDB taxonomy): domain Bacteria; phylum Pseudomonadota; class Gammaproteobacteria; order Enterobacterales; family Enterobacteriaceae; genus Pantoea; species Pantoea multigeneris. The sequence goes on along the minus strand of NZ_ALXE01000017.1, from coordinate 146,861 downwards.
AATGAGTGAGATTTTGCTCAACAACGCCAGCATTTTGCAGACAACGCTGAATCCCTGATGGGGTCGGCTGCTGTAAAAAATCGGTCATACTGACGGCAACGCCAAATTGCTTTTCCAGTACAGCCAACAGGCGTAAGGCCATCAGCGAGTGGCCGCCTGCATCATAAAAATCCTGATGCATGGAGAGCGCGGCGGCACCCGTGATGTCCAGCCAGATCTGATTTATACGGACCGCTAGAGGGCCCAGTTTGGATGTCGAGGGGGGCTCAGTTTTGGTGCTGGAGGGCTTGGGCAAGATACGATCGCCCATCCACCAGTATTCCGGGTCGAACGGATAGAGCGGGAGTGCGATACGTTGTCCTGGCTGGTCCCAGAGACGCGCCCAGAGAATATCCACGCCTGCGCGCCAGATCTTTTGTAATGCCTGCACCCACAGCGCCCCTTCACTTTGCACATCATCACGCCGACGCAAGGTACGCACGGTTGTCGTTTTTGCATGGCTTTGGCGCAGCTGAGTGACCAGTGAGGTCAGGGTTGATCCGGGGCCAACCTCAATAAACAGTGTTTTCCCCCTTTCCGGAACCTGTTGCAGCGCCTGGTGATAACGCACGGCATTACGTGCATGCTTTGACCAATAGTCAGCATCAAGTTGGTGCAGATCTGAGATTTCCTGCGCACGCAGTGCAGAGATAAAGCGCACAGGCTGAACACGATCCGAGGAGATAATCTCCGGAACACAATCCCGCAGGCTCGCGAGAACAGGCTCCATCATCGACGAGTGAAATGCATGAGAGACCGGTAATCCTTTACAACGAATGCCGGCTCGGCGAATACGTTGTTCACAGTCAGCGATTGCTGTATGACTACCAGACAATACACAGCTATTGTCACTGTTAACGGCAGCAAGTGCGACGTCACCACTCAGCCAACACTGGCACTCGGCTTCACTCAGCTCGACCGCCAGCATTCTGCCACTCTCTAACCCGGCCATTAAGGCACCGCGCCTCGCCGCGAAAATCACAGCCTGTTCGCTATCAAATGCACCCGCCGCCCAGGCTGCGGCAATCTCCCCGACACTATGCCCAATGACCGTGTCGGGGATGACACCGTAGTGCATCAGCAGCTCAGCCAACGCAATTTCCACTGCCACCAGCGTTGGTTGCGTCAGCGCCGTATTATTAAGTAAATCTGCATCACCGGCTGAATCAAACATTGCTGTAATATCGAGTTGCACGTGCTCACGCAGAGCCGCAATCTTGTGCTGCAACAGCTGATTAAATACAGGGTCATCATTCATGAGCTCTCTGGCCATCCCAATGAACTGGCTACCCTGTCCTGGAAACTGGAAGACCACATTCAGTCGACCCCGGCCGATATCGGTGATCGTGTCATGTATTTCCAGGGTTCCATCACTCCCTGGTGTCAACGTACAGCGATAGCGCATCGGCATCCTCCCTGTTTGGGCACTCCACGCCAGAGAATCGCCCCTGTGACCAACTGGCATTTTTTTGTAGTGCCCTAACAGTCGGTATAACGCTGATTCAGAGCGCGCAGAAACAGGAATCACCCGGCTGAACAGTGAGTGCTGAGTTGCAGCAGTTTTAGCGTTCTCACCTTTGGCTGGCCGGGAAAGAATGACATGTGCATTTGTTCCCCCAATACCAAATGCACTCACGCCAATCGCACGGCGTGCATCCTCCTCCGGCCAGGGCTCCGCCGTTTTGATGATTTCAAACGGGCTGCCCTGCCATCCCACCGTTGGATTGAGTGTTTCAACGTTAATTTGTGGCGTTAACCAGCCATATTTGATTTGCAAAGCCGCCTTGATAAATCCCGCCATGCCGGCTGCGGTCTCAAGATGGCCCACATTGGCTTTGACTGCCCCTAAAGTACAAAACTGTGTTTTATCGGTGTACTCCCGAAACACGCTTTCGAGGGCGGAAAACTCGATAGGATCACCCGCGAGGGTTCCCGTGCCATGGGTTTCAATGGCCCGTAATGATGTCGGCTTCATAGCCGCATCTGTCAGGGCTTCCCGCAGAAGCCGCTGTTGTCCAGAGAGGCTGGTGGTGGTAAAACTGACCTTGTCAGCGCCGTCGTTATTGACGGCAACCCCCTCTATGACGGCAATCACTTCATCACCCTCAGCGAGAGCGTCTTCCAGGCGTTTCATGACAACCACACCAACCCCACTGCCAAACACCGTCCCGCTGGCTTCCGCTGAGAATGGCCTACAGTGTCCATCTGTTGAGAAGACCATACCCTGCTGGCTCACATAACCTCTATCCTGGGGAAAGCGCAAAGTGCATGCGCCAGCCAATGCCAGACGGCAACGACCACTACGAAGGGCATATACTGCTTCCGCCACCGCCACCAGCGATGTGGCGCACGCAGCCTGAACATTGACCGCTTGGCCTTCCAGCCCCAGGTGCCAGGCTATCCGGCTACTCAAATAATCTTTATCGTTGGTGATCTGCTGTTCAAACGCAGAGGGGGCCAAATCGCGAAAGCGTGCCTCACTAGCACACTGGCGCAGATACTCCGAACTGCTGCATCCGGCAAATAAAGCAGTATCAGTAAGCTTACCAGGAGTAATGCCTGCGCTCTCCAGTGCATGCCAGGCACACTCAAGAAAGAGTCGTTGCTGCGGATCCATTAAGGCAGCATCCCGGGCACTTAAGCCAAAGAATCCGGCATCGAAACGCGCGATATCCTGCGCAAGCGGTGCAGCAACCGGAATGTAGCCAGCCTCCTCAGGGCGTTTATCCAGGGACGCGAGAGATTCAACGCCGTTAATCAGGTTGTGCCAGTAGGTATCAATGTCCTGCGCGCCCGGAAAGCGACATGCCATCCCCACCAGGGCTATCTGATGATTTGCACTCATTTGCCGTTGCATAATCGATCCCCCGACTTAAAAACGCAGAGCACTGATATCCCAGCGCGGCGTTTTATCATTTAATAAGTCCGCGCAGACTTGCCCCAGCAAAGGTGTAAACTTAAAGGCCCAGCCTCCGGCTGAAATCACCACGTTTTCGCCGCCGTGGCAGCGTCCTTTGGCGGTATCGAGATAAAACAGTCGCTCGGGGTTATCAGGCAACACAGCAAGACAACTGCTGGAGAAACATTCACGATCGGGGTTTAAGAACGGCATATGACGTCGGGCAAATTCTATTGCGCGATCGACGTGTTGGGGATTAGCACGAAAGTCCGGTTTGTGGCTGTCGGTGATCGGATCCACTTCAAAATCCGTACCAAGACGGTCAAAGCCATTAACAGACCACGGATTAGGTGGGAAGCCGTAGAACAGGTTACTGTCCGTTTCTACCGGCTGCTGGAAAGCAAACCAGAAAGGATCGTTAGCTCCGGTGCGCTGACTCCGTAGCATGCTGATACAGGCCATTTCATAAGTTGAAAGCGCCAGGTCAATATCCAGTTGCGCGACCAGTGCTTTGCTTCCTGGTCCGCTGGCAATAAGCACCTTACGCGCACGGTAACGCTGCTCCGCGCTAAAGACACTCACCCCTTCTGAATCAGGCTCTATGGCGGTGACGTTCTCACCAAACTGAAAGGTCACATTAAGGTCATTGGCCAGGGAATACAGAGTAGACAAGGTGCCTTTTACATCAATGACACCGCCATCTTTTTGCAGAAAACCCTCATAGTTCGGGTCGAAATGCGTAAAACCATAACGCTGCTCAATCGTTGCCATATTCAGGCGTTCATAGGGCAAGGACATTTCATCCATGGATTTCATGGTCTGTGTGATCTGACCTTCATTGGTCCAGACATCGGCATCACCAAACCACAAGCTCCCGGTGCGATGAATCAACTTCCGATCGGCCTGTTTCTCCAAATCCTGCCACAGCTTGTCCGCCTCCAGCGTAAGGCGGAAAATATCAAGTTCGCTATATTGCAACCGCCAATGGCGTTCCTCTCCACTGGTACCTGCAAGTTGCGTAAGCAAAGTATATTTATCCAGAACTAAAACCTTATTATCTGGATTTTTTTTCGCATAATTCCATGCTGTTGATAATCCTACCGGACCTGCACCAATAATAATGAGATCCCATTGTTGATTCGTGTGCATACCTACCCCACATGAGTTTTAAATAAAAACAGCGCCAGGTTTTATTGAAGGAGTGATTTAATTTGATTCAGCGGAACCAGAACAATCAGGGTGCGGTATTTTTCGCGTGGTATCTCCTGAAAAAGCTGACGGATACCGATCTTCCCCATAACATCGCCACTTACCCCAACGGCTAATAAGGATTGCCACTGCGATGCCCAGATGGCGCTGGAATTCCAGATGCCCGAGGTTTCAATACGCCCTACCGCAGTTTCAGCCGTTTCATGATAATAAGATACAACGCTATTATCAGGCAGTGCTGCGATTTTCCAACCGCTCCCCGTCATGCTGCCCACTTGATTTCCACTCTCATCGATAAACTGATCGACATGTGAATTCGCATCACCCACCGTTGGGCCAGATTTGGTTTTAGCATTAAAATGAATATTGGCCATTTCAGTAACATTAACAATGGTGACATTTCCGTACTGCTGATTTACAGCAAGATCACGTTCAATGTCATTAATTCCAGCTCCTTTTTCAATTTCTTCTCGTACCCAATTCGTAAGCGAAATTAACTCTGACAAAACATTATTATTGCCTTGGATGATTTCCATTTCATTTTCCTTAAGAGGAGGATGTGAAGTTATGCCTCAATGCTTTCTGTTTGTTTAAACCAGGTTTGACCTTTTTCTCTTTCTGCATCGCTGCCAGCGTCAGCAAATAACGTAACAATCTGCTTTCCCGGTTCCATTGTTTCTGCCATTTTCCACGCAGTTTTCCAGTTAGCAGCGGAAGACGCACCGATTTTCACCCCTGTCATTTGCCAAAACTCGAACATCGCGCTCAAGGCTTCAGCATACGTGACAGGGTTAAAAGGCAGGTTATGCGGCATGAGACGATCGATAAAAGGCTGGCGGAAGCCAAACCCGAGTCCACCGGCACCCGCGAACTTTGCGTGACCGTTAGGCGCATCAAGGGTTCCGTAAGGCAACTCAGCCGGGGTGCTTCCCCAGACAACAAGGTGTTTGTTATCACGTAACAGAGCAGCATAGACGCCCGAAAGTGTTCCACCGGTTCCCACGGCAGAGACCCAGCCATCAGCCTGTGTGCCGTTAAGTTGATAACGAATTTCTTCCCCGGTCTGATACTGATGCACGGCTGTGTTCACTAAGTTCAGATGTTGCGACAGCAGCGTCCAACGGGTGTCATCACGGGCAATTTGCTGGCTACGTGCAATAACGCCGAGCAGAAACTGGTTACGATCCACTAAAGTGACCTGCGCATTGTCACTTTTTAGGGTATCAATCAACTGTTCGGAAGAAGAGTCAGGAATGACAACCTGTACAGCAATGCCACACATATTGCCCAGTTTCGCCAGTGCCTTTGCCATGTTTCCACCCGATGAATCGAGCAGTTTTAATTCACCTTGCGTAAAGTCATGCTGATTGATGGCATCACAAAAGAGGCCAAAAGCAGTGCGATCTTTTACTGAGCCAAAAGGATTTTGAAACTCATACTTGGCTAAGATGGTTGCCCCGCCTTTGGGGCTGGGAACAGGTATCAAAGGGGTTTTTCCTAGCTTTGCATAAAATTTTTTCAGCTGTGGAAATAACGTAAACGCTTTTTCTGTATCTGGTGCCGCTGTCTGAGGATTAAACAGTTCAAAGTTCATCACAAACTCCTTGTCTGAATAGCAATGGAAGGAATGAGATCAGTATTACTGTATAAGTTGGCGCAAAAAGTCATTCGTGTTTTGCTGAAAATAGAAATGCCCACCGGCCCTGAGCGATACCTGTGCTGACGTTGATATCGCAGCCCAGGCTTTTAGATCTGTATCACTCACCAGAGGGTCATCATTGCCACCGATGACGTGCAGTCTGATGTCGTCCACGGGCAACGCCGCTAACTGGCCGAGCAGCGTCAGATCCTGCAAAATATTTTTTTCAACCGTCGGCCGTGTGAGCTCATCCAACGCCATTCCACTGTCCTGGCGAAGTATCGCCGACAGCAGTGATTGCCTCTGAGGCTCGTGTTGAAGATTCAGTAATGAAGCCGGGATTCGTTGTGAAGAGATCACGACCTTATGTAAGCGGAAGCGCGAGGTTCTCAAAGCCAGTGCGGTCTGTAATGCCAGAATCGCCCCCATGCTATGACCGAAGAAGGTCACCGGAGCAATACCCAGCATCTCTTGTAATCCCCGACAGCATGCTTCGATTGCCTGCTGTGCATCTTGCCAGGGATTTTCTGCCTGACGTTCATCGCGGCCTGGATAACGCACGACAAAAAGGTCACAGTCATCCGGTAATTGTTCGCGCCAACCTTTATAGAAGCTGGCAGTACCACCGGCATGGGGAAAAACAACCAACTGCTGTCTGATGGGCGCACCGGTGTATCGGCTGTATCGAATAATGGCGGCATTAAAGCTGGAAGAAGAATGCATCATCATTATTCCCGCCCTGTGACGACATCAGCGATATCACTGGGTGTTTCTGCCACCATCGCACGCAGTGTAAGCCGATCGATTTTGCCAATGCCTTTCATCGGGATGGCTTGCAGCAGAATCAATTTTTCCGGAATTTTGAATGACGCCAATCCCTGCTCGGCAAGATAGCGGCGCAGCTCGCCCAATGCGATGTCCTGCCGATCGGAGACCACAAATAAGCAGGCAACTTCACCATATAAAGCATCAGCCGCCCCTACACAGGCGACATGCTGGATGTCAGGATGATGCAGGGCGAGTTCTTCAATTTCGTTGGGAGAAAATTTCTCCCCCCCGCGATTAATCGAATCATTGACGCGCCCATCAATGTACACATTGCCTTCAGCATCAACATGTGCCAGATCGCCGGTCCGGTAGAACCCTTCTGGTGTGAATGCCGCCAGGTCAGCCTTCGGGTTTTCAAAATACCCGGTGATAGTGTAAGGACCGCGCGTGATCAATTCACCGCTTTGTCCAATGGCAACCGGCTGACCACGATCGTCGACGATACGCACTTCATCTTCTGGGCTCAGCGGTTTTCCCTGCGACTGGAAGCGTATGCTGTCAACGTCATCTATCGCATTGAAGCAGAGTAGCCCCTCACTCATGCCGTAACACTGTTGCAGTTTGATGCCGAGGGTTGCGCTAGCCGATGCAGCAAGTTCAGGTGCCACTCGAGCGCCACCAACCTGAACATGCCATAACGAGTCAATAGCGCGAGGCGCGGTTTGCTGTACTTCAGCCCATTGTGCCAACAGCGCCGGGACCAGCGTCGTGTGTGTAACACCGCAGCGCGCAACTTCGTTTAATGCATGTGCCGCTGTAGGTTGATCCGCCAGCACAACCGCGCCGCCACGGCTGAGTGTTCCCAGTATCCCCGGGCAATTGATGACGAAGCCGTGAGAAACCGGCATAACGGCAAAATAGACAGACTGGCTGTTAAGACCAAAAATGTCACATCCGCACTGAATCATATAGGTGTAGCCACCGTTTTTACGCGCAATCGCTTTGGGCAATCCGGTCGTTCCACTCGACAACAACATCATTGCCGTGTCGTCGGATGACATCGGTTCAAGATGTTGTGCCGGGGGCGTCTCCATGGGGGAACAAAATTGCTGAAGGTTCAGATAACGCGTTTGCCTTTTCTGATCCTCTAGGTCTTCCACCAGGACAATGTCGACATGAATACCTTGCTGTTCAAAGGACTGTAGCGAGGCCATAGGACTGTAACGGCGGCTGCTACGATAAAGGGCAAGCACTTTGGGTTGGGTCATTTGCAGAATATGGAGAAGCTCTTTTTCCCGGTAAGAGGGCAAAATGGGAACGGGTATGGCACCAATCATCAATGCGGATAGCATTAAGATCACCGCCTGTTGGCTATTACGGAGTTGTAAAGCGACGCGATCCCCTTTGTTGACCCCCCGAAGCCTGAGTCGATGACTGCAGGAAGCAACCCGATCTGCAAGCTGTGCAAAAGTGAGTGTCTCATTCTGGTCATGCAAGGCAGGGCGAAGACCAAACTCCGTCAATCCCTGCAGCAAGTTTTGATTCAATGATGCGCTGAAGTCTGGCATATGCACTCCCTCATGCTCTTATCCATCTCAAAATACTGAGAGGATCTTGATTAAAACCCCTTCGGTATCAGGCCGGAACGCATACGGCACCCATACCCTGTTTTTGCTGCACTCCAGCCGCGAGTGGAACAGATTACTTACCTGTACTAATTAGATTGCCCGGCACACTAAACAACATGACCGACCGACAGTCAATTGCTTAATCGTTAATTTTTTTCGCGAATTTTGTTTAAATGAGACGTATTATCAAAAATAGGCATTGTTAATCAACCGCCTAGTCATGGCGAGAACAGGCGCTATCGCAGCAAAGAAATTATTTCGCCTAGTGAGTAATCTTCTGCACCCCACAGCGAAAAACCCAGAGGGGCCAGATGCTCTATTTTTGCCTGAAGTGCCACTGTTTCTGCGGAAGTTAGCGCAAGATCATGTCTTATCTGCCAGTTTTCATCTGCGTCATTCAGAATTTCTTCCGGAATGCCAACCTGGACGAGTAAGGCGATAAAGCGTTCAAATGTCATTTCATGTCCCCGTCAAAAAATGGTATTGATAATTATTTACATTGACCGATGGTCGGTCGGAGCGTATTTTCGCCTTAATTCTTAACGGAACGCAAACAAATAAACATTAATAAAACTTTATTATTTGGACGGGGTATGAACGCTAAATTTTCTGTAATCACGGCTGGGTCAGGCACCATAATGTTGTTTTTGGCTACCTCACTTTCATATTCGCCGCGTGTCTTTGCTAATGAAGAGACGCTTATGGTTAACGGATCTGAAAACAGTGCCGCAGCAACCTCTACGGGTTATGTTGCTACGGACGCAGAAGTCGCCACCAAATCACCTACCGCGCTTAAAAACACGCCGCAGTTTGTTTCTGTGGTTAAGCGAGACCAGATGGATGTGCAAAATGCCACGACGTTGAGTCAGGCATTGCACTATAACTCCGGCGTCGCCGTGGAGAGGTTTGGGGCCTTTGCCAGTAATGTCGATTTTGCGCGCATTCGTGGGTTTGATGCTGATAGCTATCTTGATGGCTTGAAAGTGATTGGTAATAGCGGAATATGGAGTCCGCAGATTGAAACCTGGGGATTAGAACGTGTGGAGGCCCTGCATGGTCCCTCTTCTATGCTCTATGGGCAGAGCGGTGCAGGGGGTATTATCGACATGGTTTCACGACGTCCGTCGACTGTAGCCTCGAACCAGCTTAAGTTTGAAGCGGGTAATCACCGAACCACCTCCCTTAGCCTGGACTCGACCGGCGCACTGACTGATGATGAGCGCTGGCTGTATCGGTTTGATGCTTTGGCGGGAACCCAAGGCTCGCAAATTGAAGATACCCGGCAGAAACGGCTCTACCTCGCCCCCTCCATCACCTTCCAGCCGGATGAAAAAACCCGCTGGACGCTACTCATGCACTATCTGCGGGAACCTCGTGCTGGATATTACAATACGCTGCCAGCACAAATGCTCGGATTGCTGCCCAATCCCTATGGCCGTATTGATACCGACAAAAACTACAGTAATCCTGACCATGAGCACTCTTCCCGTACCCAGTACGATGTGACATCGCTGTTTTCACATACTTTCAATAACGGTATGACACTAAAACAGAACCTACGCTATTCCCATGTTAACTCTGCGGTACGTCGCGACTTCACCCGCGCAGCCACTGCCGACCTGTCGCAGCTAACGGCACAATATCAGGACTCACCGAGCACAGCGGAGAGTCTGGCTATGGATAACCAACTCTCTGACGTGTTCCATACCGGACCGGTTGAGCATCGTGTTTTAACTGGTCTTGATTATCAGCTGGCAAAACTGGATAAGAATCTCTGGGTGTCACAAACCGTGACCTTTGATCCCTACTCTGCCCATTACCGCCCAAACTTCACGCCGGTGCTGACGCCAAGTACCGCCACTACCCAACACCTGAATCAAACCGGGGTTTATGCTCAAGATGAGCTTATCTGGCAAAACTGGCATCTCCTTTTGGGTGGCCGCCATGACTGGTCACAGATTCACACTCTCAACCGACTCTCCCATACCCGCCTGGACACCGATGACAGAGCGTGGAGCTACCGGGCAGGGGTCACTTATCCCTTCTCGAACGGGGTGTCACCTTGGGTAAGTACCTCTTCCTCTTTCTCTCCGTTAACCGGTACCAATGCCAGTGGCCAGCCGTTCAAACCTACCCGAGCAGTCCAGTACGAAACCGGCATGAAATTTCACCCCGAGGGTAGCGCACTTATTGGCAGCATCGCGCTCTATCAATTAACTCAGCGTGATGTGAATACCGTCGATCCGCTCAATCCTAGCTATTACACCCAGACTGGTGCCGTCAGATCCCGGGGTATTGAAATTGAAGGCCGGGCGATGATGACTGAAAGTCTGAGTTTGCTGGCCTCTTATGCATGGGTTAACAACGTGGTCACCTCGGCGACGGATAGTACACTGGGTAAACATCCCGTCGGCGTCCCGGCACAAAACGCCTCACTCTGGGTGGATTACCGCTTCAACCGTGGTCCACTTCAGGGATTGCTCTTGGGGGGTGGGGTGCGTTACTTAGGCGCAAGTTGGGGAGACAGTAACAATACCTTTAAGGTACCGGCTAACTGGTTGGGTGATCTCTCGGTACGCTATTCTCCGGGTCACTGGGATCCTCAGTTATGGAATCTCGAGCTGGGTCTGACTGTCACCAATGTCATGAACAGGTCGTGGGTCTCCAGCTGTACCAGTGCCCCCTATTGTAGCATCGGTGCTGAACGCAGCATTTTGGGTTCTGTCAGTTGGAATTTTTAACATGGATCGCCAACGCAGAGGATTCATACACAAGGCACTGGCGTTGGGCGGTGCCGCCCTGGTGCCTGTGAGCCAGGCGTTATCTCAGGTTACTGCGCCATTCAGTTTTGAGGATGTTGCAGGCAGGAAGGTCACGCTAAAACACAGGCCAGCACGTATCTTTTTAGGCGAAGGCAATCTTTTCTATACCGTGGCAGCACTTTGTCGCGAAAACCCATTAGAAAAATTGATAGGGTGGCGAGATAATTTCCGCACAGCAGACCTGGATAGCTATCATCTTTACTGCCGTTACTTCCCGGAACTGGCGCGGTTGCCCACCTTTAGCGGCATTCAGCAGTTGCAGTTTAATCTTGAGAAGCTGATTGGTCTGCGCCCCGATATTATGGTGCTAAACCTCAACACGCGTTCAATGGTTGAAACCAGCGGTCTGGCAGCAAAACTCAACGCCGCCAACATACCGATCGCCTATGTCGATATGAGTATTCATCTCATGGCCAACACCACTCGCAGTATTACGTTGATGGGGCAACTCTTTGACCAGACCGAACGTGCCGCGTTGTTAAATCAGTATCGCGACTATCATCTGGGCATAATTACTCAACGCCTTATGCAGGTGCATCCTCTGTTGCCTCGCGTTTTAATGGAGCGGGCAGCGGGATTGTACGATGAATGCTGCCTCTCATGGGGAAATGCGAACTTTGGCGAATTAGTGGCAGCGGCAGGGGGAAACAATCTTGCCGCGAGTATCATTCATAATACCTACGGGGCGTTAAGCCCCGAGCAGATTATCGCTTCAAATCCTGACAAAATTTTGGTGACGGGCAGCAACTGGTCGCAATACTCGCCAAATGGAAACTGGGTTAATCTGGGGCCCAATGCAGACCTTGCGCTGGCAAAGGAGAAGCTTGAGAGATTAATGCAAAGGCCCGCATACCGAACGTTGAGCGCCGCTAAAAAGCGTAAAGTGTATGCAATCTGGCACCCTTTCTACGATCACCCGTTTAGTTTTATTGCTGTCCTGCAACTGGCAAAGTGGTTTCATCCGCATCTGTTCAACGATATCTCTGCCGACCACACCTTTTCCGAGCTCTTTGCCCGTTTCCTGCCCGTTCCCTGGGAGCCGGGTTATTGGGTCTCTCTGGATACGGAATCAACCTGAAGGCAGCCCAAAAGGTGCATAAACTGCCGGGCAAGATCCCCACCCAGCGTGGCGCTGCTTTTAGTTTCATCTGCCAGAATGTCATCCACTGCACCATGCATGCCGTGATACATCAGTATCGCGGTGAGCCTTGGATTCTCCAGCGTCCAGGAGCCGATACGGACTCCCTCCTCCAGAATATGCAGCACCTGATCGAGTACCGCATTACGATCCTGATTCCCTCGCGTAGGGTGATGATGATCGTGATATAACGCATCATGCAGCAGCCTGCCATCGATATAGGCCTTTACGCCGGCATCACACCAGGCTTTTAACCGCGCAACACTGTCCTCCACAGGAAACGTATCGACCGCTTTTTGAATACTGGCAATAAAATGCTGGGTGAAACGCTCACGTAAAGCAGCAAGCATTTCATTCTTCGAAGTAAAGTAATGGTAGAACGTCCCCTTCGCGACATTGGCATCACGCACAATGTCACTGACCGTCGTCGCTTCAAAGCCTTTATCAATAAATAGCTGCTGTGCGGCATCCATTAATTCGTCCAGGCGAACCTCAGCAGGTTTTGTGCGAGGCTGTGATTTGTTCGGTTTTTCGGTGCTGTTCATCTCATCTCCCTTCCGGATTTTGTGGTCATCGTAGCGAATGTTATTCCCATTGACCAGACGCCCTATTCAGGCATACATAAATATACATAACCATTGACCGACGGTCAGTCGTGATCTATGTTGATAAACATTCTCAATAACACGGTATTCTTATCACAGGGGTTTTCATGCAGAAATTACACCGCGTAGCGTTAGTGACTGCGATTTGCCTTGGCACATTTATGGCTTCACTGGATATCAGCATTGTTAATGTGGCGCTGCCCACCCTACTCTCCTCACTCAATACCACCATGTCGGGACTACAGTGGGTGGTTGATGCTTATGCGCTTTGCCTTTCAGCCTTGATCCTCTCATCAGGACCACTTGGAGACCGGTTTGGTCGCAAACGTATCTGGCTCGGTGGCGTCGCGCTCTTTACCGCAGGCTCGTTGCTCTGCGCCTTATCCACCTCACTGGAAGGGCTGCTTGCAGGGAGGATCATTCAAGGTATCGCCGGCGCTGCCGTCATTCCCGGCGCTTTATCACTGCTGGCGCATGCTTTTCCCGATGAGCAGCAGCGGGTTCGCGTTATCGGCATTTGGTCTTCAGTCAACGCTTTATCTCTGGTGGTCGGGCCAATCCTGGGAGGGATCCTGGTACACACTGCGGGCTGGCCCAGCATTTTCATGATCAATATCCCTATTGGGATCGTCGCGCTGGTGCTCGGGGCGATTGGGCTCAAGGAGAGCGCGCATCCGGACCATGCGGCGCTGGATCCCATCGGGCAGATACTGAGCATTCTCTGGCTAGGGGCTTTAACGTTTGGCCTTATTTCGGCAGGAGACCAGGGATGGCACAGCCCCGAAGCGCGTTGGTCATTGCTTGCTGCACTTATCATGTTTCTGCTGTTCATTGCCGTTGAGAGAAAAGTCTCACGCCCTCTGCTTCCACTCCACCTTTTCCGCCAGGCTAATTTTTCCGGTTATAACCTGGCTTCTGCCGTGCTGGGTTTTTCATCGTATAGCAGCGTGTTTTTCGTTTCGCTCTTTCTCCAGCAGGCCCAGGGCTGGAGCCCGCTGGAGACAGGATGGCGTATGGCACCGGAATTTATCGCCATGGCGTTAGCGGCAACGTCATTTGGTCGGTTAGCCGCCCGCTTCAGCGTCAACGCACTGGCGATTGCGGGTTATGGTCTCATTGGGGTTGGGTTGTTACTTCTGGCCCAACTTCAGGCAGAAAGCGCATACCTGCATACCGCATTATTCCTGGCTCTGCTGGGGATCGGCATGGGGCTGGGGATGCCGGCAACCAGTGCACTGGTGATGAGAAGCGTTCCAGCCCAACGATCCGGTATGGCTTCTGCAACCATGAATGCCGTGCGTCAGACAGGAATGACCGTGGGCATTGCCCTGCTCGGCACCCTCATGAGTCTTCATGCAGAGCAGTCTTTGAACGCACAATTGAGCAGCCAAAATATTCTTCACGCCAGCAGCATTGCCCGCAGTGCGATCGCAGAACATGCCTTCACCGCTGGCGTACCGCAACTTGTGGAACTGACTCACGCTGCGGTGGCGAGCGGATTTTCCCTCGCGATGCTCTGGGCCGGTGTGGTGAGCCTGGCGATGACGCTCTGGCTAGGGGTGATGCTTCATCCACGTTTTCAGTTAACCCAGGAATCAGCAGCTTTGTCGCGTAAATAACAGGAGTTTTTATGTCTCAGCCAGAACATGATCCGATTGAAGAATTGATCGCCTTTGCCTCACGCGTTGATGCCTGCATGATCCCTCCCGAAGTGTTGGGGTTTCAGACCAAGCGCTTGCTGGATAATTTGGGGTGTATGGCAGCAGGTTATGAGGAGAGTGGCGTCAACGCTGCGCTTAAACTTGCCCGTCGTTGGAGTGGATGTGGCGAAGCACATGTGTTGGGCAGTCAGGAAAAACTCGCCGCGCCTCAGGCCGCCTTTGTTAATGCAGTGCGTGCACGCGCACTCGATTTTTGCGATGTATTGTCACCGGGCTGGCATCCGGGTTCATCGGATATTCCCGTGGCCCTGGCAGCAGCTGAACTCAGCGGAGCCTCAGGATTAGAGACACTGGCCGCCCTGGCTGTAGCCCAGGATTTTGGTCAGCGAATCAACCTGGCGGCACAGGCAAAGGGTTTTTTCTACCGGGGGTTTGACTCTAATATTCTCGGGCTATTTTCAGGTGTCGTGATTGCCGCAAGATTGTTAAAACTGAATTTGCAGCAATTTCGTGATGCCGTGGGATTGGCATTTGATTACGGCATTGGCACTTTCCAGCACTATCAGGATAAAACCCTCGCCGTCCGCTTTGGTCAGGGGTTGGTTGCTCGCCATGCCCTTGAAGCAGCCATGCTTGCTCAGGAAGGCATCAGTGGACCACGCCGGGTATTGTGCGGTGAGAATGGGTTTTTCAATTTATATGCGCCGGGAAAACCCGATCTCAATATCCTGACGCAACGTCTTGGCGTCGATTTTCTTGGGGAAGAAGCCACCTGTTTTAAACTCTATCCGCATTGCAGTATTTTGCTGGCAATGACAGATACGCTGCTTAACACGCCTGTGCCTGAAAAATACCTGCTTGACCCACGAACCCGGTTAAAACTGAAAGCGTCCCCAACGATGCGTATGGTGTGTGGCTCGTCTTACAGCCCAAGCCTGACTCCCGAAATTGATGCACAGTTCAGCGCCCGTTACATCATTGCTAATGCTTTGCTCAGAGGTCGTGCTACGCCAAACGAGTTCAGCGCTGTAGCAGCACAAGATCCCCTGGTCGTTGCGTTTGCTCAACGCATAGAAATTGAGGAAGTTGCGGCTTTTGACAGGTTTGACCGCTTTGAACTGACCTTGTGGGCAGCGGACGGAGATGAGCTTACTCTCGCCTCCGCCTATGGTCGTGGATGGCCAGAGAATGCGGCTAACATGCAGGAAATTCGCGATAAATTTATGATTTGCTGCCAGCTATCTCCCTGCACTACTTTCCGGGAATACGCGAACGTGGTACTGCAACACATCGAGCAATTTGCCGAAGCACCTTCCGTGATGCCCTTGCTTCACGTGCTCAGGTAAATAACCTCAAAACCGCTGCCCGGCTGTCAGCGATGAAGTGCCGGGCACGCTTCCGGCACTCCTCAAGACGGGCAAACCTTATTCGCTGACCGCTGGCTGGCGCAGGGTTTTCTCAGACGGTGAGGCCTTCGACTTACTGCTTGAATAGATGAAAAACAGTGCAATACCCAGGCAGACGATGGCACCGAGGCGGCTCATGGAAAACGGAATGGGCGGATTGCCCAGCCAGCCGAAATTATCGATCAGCATGCTCATGGTGAGTTGGCCAAAGATCACGGCGACGGTGGCAACCGCAGCACCGATACGTTGTACGGCCAGCACCATAATCACGATATAGGGCACGCCAAACATCGCGCCCAGCAACTGCCATTTAGGCACATCCATCAGGGTCAGCGCATGCCTGGGCTCAAAGAAGAAGATCAGCAACCCCGTCACCAGCGCACCAACCGAAAACGTCAGAAACGCACTTTTAAACACGCCCACCTTACTGCCCAACTGACCGTTGATGGCCGCCTGAATACTCAGCATGGCACCGCCGACCACGGCGAGAAGAATCATGATAATTGTCATAACGTTACCTTACCCCTGTGCCACCATAAACAGCGCTGCAATGATAAAAATCAGCGCAATGATGCGTTTGTTGTCGATTTTCCTGTGCGGTGTTCCCAGCAGCCCAAAGTGGTCGATGATCAAGCTTTTGAAGACCTGGCCTGCCAGGATGCCGATCATCGTCATGGCAATGCCGATTGCTGGTGTTGCCACCGTCAGAATGATGACGTAAACCGGACCCAGCACGCCGCCAATAAGCTGCCAGGAAGGCTGAGCAAAGAACGACGGGCTATTGCGCGGGCTGAAAAACAGCATTAACAGAAAAGTCAGCACTGCGCCCACACCAAATACGCTGAAGGTGGCCCACAGGTCCCCGACCTCGCCCCCCAGTGGCCCGAGCAATCCTGCCTCTACGGACAGTCCCATGCCTCCGGCAATA
The DNA here is from genome assembly GCF_000295955.2 of Pantoea sp. A4. Classification (GTDB taxonomy): domain Bacteria; phylum Pseudomonadota; class Gammaproteobacteria; order Enterobacterales; family Enterobacteriaceae; genus Pantoea; species Pantoea multigeneris. The sequence goes on along the minus strand of NZ_ALXE01000017.1, from coordinate 130,119 downwards.
ACGATTAAAATCAGTATCAATTGCATAGCAATCCGTCTCCAGTTGTTTGGGTGGAGGAGATTACGCCTTACCATGGATGAGAAAAATGCCATAATCAGATAAACACCTGTGCAGGATATACATCAATGAGCGAACCCGAAAACATCAGCATCCGCGCCCTGATGATTTTTACCGATGTGTATGAGACACAGAATTTCTCGATTGTGGCCCGCCGGGAGGGCATATCCGCCTCCCAGGTCTCGCGCATCATTCATCAGATTGAAGATGCGCTGGGTCAGCAGCTTTTTTACCGCAACACCCGAGCGGTCATCCCGACAGAAAGCGGACATCTCTTTGTGCGCTATGCCCGTGCCATGACGGGAAGCCTTGAAGAGGCACGGCGTGAGTTAAATGAAAGAACGCTCGTGCCCTCCGGCATGATTCGTATCAACGCGCCGGTCTTCTTTGGACAGCGGCATGTTGCGCCAGCCTTACCTGGCCTTATTGAGCGCTATCCGCGGCTCAACCTTGAGCTCACGCTGACGGATGATTACATCGATCCACACCGGGACCCCGCTGATGTCATGTTTCGAATTGGTGTTATGACGGACTCTTCTTTTCACGCACGCGCGTTTGGCCAGCAGTTCTATCATCTTGCCGCGTCACCGGCTTATCTTCACCGGTACGGCATGCCTGAATCGCCTGAAGAACTCACGAGGCACAAATGCCTTGTCTATCGCGGTTCTTCAGGCCCCAACCGCTGGTTGCTGCGGCGTCCGGGTGAGGAATGGGTGCACTATCCCGTCTCTCCTCTGATGTCGTCCAACAACGCCGAAACGCTATTGGTTGCCGCGCTCGGGGGAATGGGGATCGTGCTGTTTCCTGACTGGCTGATTGGGGAGAGACTGAAAAGCGGCGAACTGATCGCGCTGTTACCCGAACTGGAGATGTCCAATAAAACCGAGCCACAGCATATCGCCGCAATCTACCCCAATGTCCGGCACCCTCCGCTGAACGTCAGGGCAGTTATTGACTATTACATTGCGGCGTTTGGTTCGCCGCTTTACTGGCAAACTTAAGTTTTGTCTCTGTGCGGTGATGATTGACGAAAACGCTTCGGCCTGTGCGCTTTTATCGCGTAATCCCCGCCTACCGCTGCTCTTGTGCCAGGACATGCAGGATGTTTTGTGCCGCTACGGTGCCCATTTTTACGTAAGAGGCATCGCTCACGCCGCCAATATGTGGAGAGATAATCACATTGTTGATCGCCTGCCAGCGATGGGGGGCGGTAAGGGGTTCAACGCTGAAGCTGTCCAGGGCGGCCCCCTGCAAACGGCCCGATGTGAGCGCTTCCGCCAGTGCAGCTTCGTTAATGAGCCCACCACGCGCGGTATTGACCAGAATAGCTCCCGGCTTGAAGAGGGCCAGCGTATCCATATTCAGCATTTCACGATTCGCCTCAGTCAGCGGACAGTGCAGCGAAACCACATCGGCCTCAGCCAGCAAGGCTTCCAGCGAACGGGCCGCTTCACAACCTACTGGCAGTTCACGAGCGTAAGGATCATACGCTAACACCCGCATGCCAAACGCATTGCCCGCACGCGCCACGCGACTGCCGATAGCGCCAAGGCCGATCAGCCCCAGCGTGCGGCCCTCCAGCTCCAGGGATTTGTGCGTCGATTTATCCCAAAACCCCTCACGCATACGGGCATCCAGCGTCAACACTGACTTGGCACAGTTAAGGATCAGCGCCCAGGTGTGTTCTGCTACGGCGGCAGCGTTAGCACCGGGGGCGGAACAGACGTGAATCTGGCGTTCAGCCGCTGCGGCCTGATCAATCACATCAATACCGCTGCCATGTTTGGAGATCACCCGTAACGCGGGAGCTGCATCCATCACCGCTGCCGGGACCTTACCGTACCGGACTAAAATGGCCACGGGATTGTGCTGACGACAAAGTGCGATCAGTTCCGCTTCGGTTGGCTGCTTACCGGCAAACACCAATTCAAAGCCTTGAAGCAGAGCCACGGCTTCAGCGGCAAGGTCGCTGCCGGTGATCAGAATGACAGGTGCATTTGCCATCACAGCGCCTCCCCCTGTGCCAGCATCCCGGCCTGACGTAACGCATCATCCAGCCAGTGTGGACGCAACTCACCGTTTTTAATACTCGCCAGGCGCAGGGTTTCTGCGGCCAATTTTTTTTGCGCCAGTGCAATGATAGTGGGCACTTCCTCGCGCGGGATCACCACGACGCCATCGATATCGCCGACCACTAAATCACCGGCTTGTACCGCTGCGCCAGCCACTGAAATCGGATAATTAACCAGACCGGGGATGAATTTGGTTGGACCGCACGGATTGAGGCCTGCGGCAAACACCGGATAATCCTGTGTACTCAGGGCATCGGCGTCACGCACTGCGCCATCGATGATGATGCCAGCGATGCCACTGGCTTGCGCCTGGGTTGCCATGATTTCCCCCAGCAGCGCACAGCTGATGTCACCTTTACCATCAATGACCAACACATCGCCCGGTTTTGCTACCGCCAGCGCCGCGTGAATCGCCAGGTTGTCCCCTGGGCGCACTTCCACTGTGACCGCCGGTCCCGCCACTTTCATCTGAGGGGCGAGCGGCTTGATCCGGCCGTGCAGCGTGCCACGGCGACCCGCAACATCCGCCAGAATCGCCGCCTGGTACTCAGCAGCCTGTTTAACTTGTTCGGCCGTTACACGGATGAACTCACGGTTGATCATTGCTTTGCTGGAGTGACTCATGATTACCTCTGTTTGTTTTACTGTGTAAAACTGATGTGTACAATATAAAACAACTATACCCAGGGCCACGCGAAGATTGCCAGAGGTGAACCGGTGTTTGTGACGTAAACACGAGGTCACTCACAAAATTTCAGGTACACTCCATGCTGTTCAAAACAGGAGGAATGCATGGGAAATGAAGGCGTTATTGCGGTCGAGAAGGCGCTGGCTCTGTTGGATTGTTTCCGGCCGGGTGACGACAGCCTGACGCTAACCGCGCTGTCGCAGGCTTCGGGATACCACAAAACGACGGTTTACCGTCTGATGAACTCACTGGAGCGCATGAATTACGTTGTGCGACACGAAAACGGCAGCTACGGATTAGGGCCGCGTCTTCTGTATCTCGGCAAACTCTATGAACAATCTTTTCATCTGGCGAGCGTGGTTCAGCCGGAGTTGCATCAACTGGCGCAGGCATCCCACGAAAGCGCGAGTTGGTATGTGATTGAAGGCGGTCAGCGCCTTTGCCTGTTCCGTGCCGAGGCTTCCGAAGGGTTGCGCCACAGCCGATTGCCGGGCACGATTTTCCCCCTGGATGGCTCAGCCATTAGTCAGGTGCTGCGCCATTGGGGAGAGGAGAACCCGCTGTTGGCGGGTGAACCGCAATTGCCGCTTTATACCTCGGGCGCACGCGATCCGCACATTGCCGCCTTTGCCATGCCGGTGTTTGGGGTTAATGATAAATTGATTGCGGCACTGGCGTTAACCGGCCCCTCTTCGCGCCTGATTGAATCGCGTCGCGAAGCGGGGTTAGGCCAGATGATGTCACAAACTGCCTCACGTCTGTCACAGAAACTCGGTGCCAGCAAAGCGTTTTGTGAAACGCTGTATGGTGTACAGCCCGGCGGTTAAGCCGGGCGTGATTCGGGGTCACTTTAATGGCGACCCCGTTTCTCAGGAACTGGTGACGCCTTTCTCATTGGCTGAATGCTGCGTCAGGTTTCTTCCCATGATCACCACCGCAATACCGCCCGCCAGACAAAGTGCTGCCAGGGGCAGCAGCGCCAACGTATGATTACCCGTTTTCTCATTGATAATGCCGTACGCATTGACCATCACCGCACCACCAATCAGGTTGGCAATCGCGCCAATCGCTGCAAGCCCTGCCGCTGCTGATGAACTGCTCATCCAACTGGAGGCCAGCGCCCAGAATGGCCCTTTCATCGAATAAGCGCCGACCAAAATCAGGCTCATGATCACGATAGTTGCAGGCAGTGAGAGAGTGATAAAGGCGGCACAAATCCCCCCTACAATCATGAACAGCGTTAGCGCGGTATGCCAGCGACGTTCGCCTGTGCGATCTGAACTGCGTCCCCAGACAATCATCAATACCGAAGCCAGCCCATAAGGAATGGCGTTCAACAGGCCAGTGGTCATGTTATCCAGATGGAAGGTTTTCAGCAGCTGCGGCGACCAGACGCTCAGCGTAGTACCCGCCGCCGATGCACCCGAGTAAATCAAGGCCATGAGCCAGATGTGTTTATGCTTGAGTAATTGCCAAGTTGAGATCGGGGCGATTTTTTTCTGCTGCTCGCGCTCCGCCTGCAATGTCTGTTCCAGCCAGGCTTTCTGATCGGGTTTCAACCAGCGAGCTTCATGCGGGCGATTGCTCAGCACAAAGTAAGCAGTGATACCCAACAACACCGCAGGTAAGCCTTCAAGAATGAACAGCAGATGCCAGCCGCGCAGGCCAAGCGCGCCATCCAGCGTTAAAATCAGGCCTGACAGTGGGGAACCGATAAAATTCGCCAGCGGGATCGCCACCATAAATGAAGCGATGATACGGGCACGATAGCGAGCCGGGATCCACCAGGTCAGATAAAGCACCACGCCAGGGAAGAAGCCCGCCTCTGCGGCGCCGAGCAGAAAACGCAGCACATATAATGACGTAGAGCTTTCCACCAACGCCATGCACATAGAGATAATGCCCCAGCTGATCATAATGCGTGGGATCCACAAACGCGCACCGACCTTCTGCATCGCCAGATTGCTTGGCACTTCAAACAGGAAATAGGCGACAAAGTAGAGGCTGCTGGCGAAACCAAATGCCGCTTTGCTCAGCCCTAAGTCTTCGTTCATCTGCAATGCCGCCATACCGATATTGCCGCGATCGATAATCGACACCAGATAACTCACCACCAGGAAGGGCAGAATGCGCCAGATGACACGACGCATAGTGGTTTGCTCCAGCTCTGAAACTGGCGCTTGTTGCAGGGTTTGTTGACGCATTCTTGCCTCGCAGTGTGATCAAGTGAAGCTGATTTGTTTTACTGTGTAAATCTTGGTTGTACAATATAAACTAACAAAAACCCTGTAGAGCAAAAGCGCCTGCGTAGAAAGGTTGTGTGCAGATCACAAAATTCAGGATCTGGCGTGTGGGAACTGTGAGCTATACCGCGTTAAACACGCAGTAACTGGCCTGCGTAGACAGTGCGTTGTACTGAACACCTATGCTTTTTCTCAGATAAAAAGCAAAACCACGGGCGTGTATATCATGCCCGGCATACTCAGCGCGTGCATATAGGGTGGGATGTAAGGCACGGCGATAGATTTAACGGCGCAACATCTTCTGACAATTAACGCGCCAAAATCAAACATCATCTCTGATAAAAACAATCACTTATCGGCATGATAGTGATTCACCTGTGCGTGTATTGCGCATATTCCCTGAGCATAAAACCAACCCTTGGATGACCATGCAAAAAACACTTCCGGCAATCATCATGTTTGTAATGTGCTCCCCTGCGAGTAGCTGGGCCAGCGAGTTGACGTGCCATCCTGAACAGTTTGGCGGCAAAGCGGATGGGCACACCCTCAATACCACGGCGATCCAACAGGCGATTGATACCTGTGCCGCGCAAGGTGGCGGTAAGGTGATACTCAGTGGGGGGCGCTGGCTTTCCGGCCCGATCATGTTGAAAAATCACATCCATCTGGTGATCGACAAGGGCAGCGTGTTGCAGGCCGTCGATGATCAAAAAGCCTTCGTAGCGGCTTTCATTGGCAGCGCGGCACAAAACAGAGAAGCATTGATCCTGGCGAATAACGTCCACGACATTGCCGTGACCGGGGGTGGCACCCTTGATGGAAGCGGTCAGCAAACCTGGTGGCCAGACGCCATGTCGCTGCGTAAACAGGTTCGTTCGGGCCATCCGGAAGCATTTACTGCGCGGTATAAAGATGTGCCGATCGCCAATGGCATGCCACGTCCCTGGCTGTTTGAGCTGAATAACAGTGCGTTTGTTCACATTGATAACGTGAAGCTGACCAACTCCCCAATGTGGAATCTGGTCATACGCCACAGCCACAACGTCGAGGTGAACCACCTGACCGTGTCCAACCCACCCGACTCGCCCAACACCGATGGTATTGATATTGTCTCTTCCGCTGACATTCACATTGCCCATGCGGATATCTCCACCGGCGATGACCATATCTCGATTAAATCTGGCATCGTTGCCGCTGCGGACGCGTCTTCCGGCGATATTGCTATTTCTGATTCCATTATGCGCCAGGGGCATGGTATCTCGATTGGCAGTGAAACCATCAATGGCATTGGTAAAGTGTCGGTGTCACATGTCAGCTTTATTGATGCGGAAAACGGCATCCGGATCAAATCGGGCCGGGATCGTGGCAGTCTAATCGGCCCTTTTAATGTCAGTCATGTGCGCATGCAGAATGTCGCGACGCCGCTGCTGATAACGGACAGCTACAGCGGCCAGGCGGGTTCAGCAGGAAATTCACTGGTTTCAGCGATTTCACCGGAGAAAGTAACCCCCACCACGCCGCTTATTTCCGGCGTTTCAGTGACGGATCTCACCGCGACCGGCGCACGCTATGCCATGATTTTATCGGGTTTGCCCGAAGCACCAGTGCGTGATCTCAAACTGAATTCGGTCTCAATCTCCTCCGTGCATGGCATTCAAGCCAGATATGTCAGCGGTTCCTTGAATCAAGTCACGGTTCACGCGTCTGAGGGGGCATCCCTGGCGAGAGGTCCGGGCGTCAATCTGACAACCGCCAACGCGATGGAGTGACCAAGGTCGGAGCCGGTGTTTTCCGGCCCCCTTTCGCTTTGGCTGTTCAGGTGTGACCAATATGCCCCGTAACAAGGCAGGCCCCGTGCCGTCCGGAGATCAAAATATTTTTTAACAACACCCAACGGCGCACCCTAAAGTAACTCCGCGACCAGAGTACAGGGCTTACTGTAAGCGGTGTGCAGAACGCGATAATCATTCCTTAATTTCCTACTGAGTACGAAGCCTTGCCAGGCGTTCATCAAGATATATGTGAAAATTTCACCAGTTACTCACATTCACATTACAAACAGCTTTTAACGTCGCTGCATAACCAAAAAATCGTAAACATGTTCACTTTTTGACACATCATTTATGAGCCAGCCTAATAAAGGCTATCGTTCCTGCCCGACTAATACCCCAAAACGCGTCATGTTACGATTCTTTTGCAGTTTGGACGATCTCTGTTGTTGACTAGTGAGACTCATATGAAAAAGCTGAATGCTGCAATTATCGCGGTAACGACACTTCTGACGCTAAATAGTGCCTTAGCTATTGACATGGTCAGTAACGATAATGGGAAAATAAAATATACGGCGTAGCCGAAGTTTATCACTTAGCAGGAAACAACCATCGATAATCCTGTTATATCCTCTAACGCCTCCATGATGTTCATCTACTCGCGTTAACTTTTTCGTCTTTATACTTCAAAGGCCGCTTTTCCAAAGAGGTGTGGGAATGAATCGACAAGAAATCATCATCGAGGAATTATTGTCATGGATCAACGATAACCTGCGTAACCCACTGAAAATTGAGGATGTAGCGAGGCGATCGGGTTATTCAAAGTGGCACCTACAGCGCATGTTTCATCGCATTATGCATGTCAGTATGGGTGAGTATATTCGTGATAAGAAATTAGCGTTAGCGGCTCATGATTTAGTGGATAGCAGGGACGCCATTATGGATATATCCATCAAATATGGTTACGAGTCCCAGCAGTCTTTCACGCGTTCATTTGTGCGCAAATATCATGTCCCGCCTGCTAAATTTCGCCGTTTAAAAAACAACAATTCCGATTTTACCGTTTAATTCCTTCTATACCGGTCTCCGGGAGACAATAAATATGCCCATTAATGCGGCAATAAAGCCTTTGGCTTTGCTATGCGCGTTTGTCATTTTAAACACCACAGGATGTGATAACGCATCAAGTGATACCGATCAGGTGCAACAAGCTCCTGAAGTGCAGGTCCTCACCCTCGCCACACAAGCACAATCGATGAGTACTGAGTTACCCGGACGCACGCTCGCCTTTCGCGTAGCGGAGGTTCGCCCACAGGTCTCCGGCATCATCCAAAAACGGGCCTTTGTGGAAGGGAGTGATGTTGTCGCTGGTCAGACCTTATATCAAATCGACAGCGCACCCTTCACAGCCAGTTTTAACAGTGCAAAAGCCGCAGTTGCCCAGGCCGAAGCGAATGCGCGTCTGGCGCAGTCGACTTATCACCGCTATCGCCAGCTCTCGGGTTCGCATTACATCAGTCAGCAAGACTATGATCAAGCTGAGTCAACCGTTGCTCAGACACGCGCTGCGGTTGATGTGGCTAAAGCGGCCATGGAGAATGCACGTATTAATCTGGCCTGGAGCACCATCACGTCACCCATCAGCGGCCGTATTGGCAGTTCCTCAGTAACGGAAGGGGCGCTGGTGACCAGTGCCCAGAGTGATGCGCTTGCCACCGTGCAGCAACTCGACCCGATGTATGTTGATCTCACCCAGTCCAGTCAGGACTTTCTGAGCTTAAAACAAGAACTCGCCTCTGGTCGTCTCAAACAGCGGCAGGGCAAAGTCGTGGTCAGTGTCGTGATGAGCGACGGTTCAGTCTATCCGCACGCCGGGACGCTGGCTTTCTCGGATGTCACTGTCGACCAAACCACCGGTTCAATCACGTTACGGGCCATTGTCCCTAACCCGGACCACATGCTGCTCCCTGGGATGTTTGTCCGCGCGCGCCTTGATGAAGGCAGCAATCCCAGCGCCCTGCTGATCCCACAGCAAGCCGTGACGCGCACTCCGCGTGGTGATGCGACTGTGATGGTGGTAGGCAGCGACAATAAGGTCGAGATACGCCTGATTCAGGTTGCCCAGGCCATTGGCGATAAGTGGCTGGTGGCCGGCGGTCTGCATGCGGGAGAACGGGTCATCACCTCCGGCGTACAGAGAGCCCAACCCGGCATGACCGTGAAGCCCATCACCTCTTCTGCCCCGACAACAGGAACCTCTGACTGATGTCCAGATTTTTTATCGATCGCCCTATCTTCGCCTGGGTGCTAGCGATCATTGTGATGATCGCAGGTGGCATCTCTATTCTGAAACTGCCTGTTGAGCAATATCCCGACGTCGCGCCGGTTGCCGTGCAGGTCCGTGCGACCTATCCGGGTGCGGATGCTACTACGCTACAAAACAGCGTCACGCAGGTGATAGAACAAAACATGAGTGGTCTTGATGGACTGATGTATATGTCCTCCACCAGTGACTCCTCAGGCACGTTGCAGCTGACACTCTCATTTGAGAATGGCACCAACCCGGATATTGCTCAGGTTCAGGTGCAGAATAAGCTCCAGCTCGCCACGCCGTTGCTGCCGCAGGAAGTGCAGCAGCAGGGGATCACGGTGCGAAAATCGTCCAGCGTCTTCTTCCTCGTGCCCGGTTTTGTGGATGAGTCCGGCCGCATGAGCATGGAAGATATTGCAGACTACGTCGCCTCCAATCTGAAAGACCCCTTAAGCCGTATTAGCGGCGTCGGTGACACTACCCTGTTCGGTTCGCAGTATGCCATGCGTATTTGGCTCAACCCCAGCAAGCTGGATACCTATCAGCTAACGCCGGTCGATGTCATCAACATGCTTGAGACTCAAAATGCCCAGGTTGCCGCCGGACAGTTGGGTGGCGCGCCGCCGGTCAAAGGACAGCAGCTGAATGCTTCGATCATCGCTCAAACGCGCCTGACATCACCGGAAGAGTTCGGCAACATTTTGATGAAAGTAAACGCCGATGGCTCGCAGGTGCGTTTGCGCGACGTAGCACGGATAGAACGTGGGGGTGAGAGCTACAACTTTGTGGTTAAAATCAATGGCAAACCGGCATCTGCTTTGGGGATACAACTGGCCAGTGGCGCGAACGCGATTGCCACTGCCAATGCCATTCGCGCCAAAATCGACGAACTGAAACCGTTTTTCCCGCAAGGGCTTAAAGTGGTTTATCCCTACGACACCACACCGTTTATTACCATTTCCATTCATGAAGTGGTGAAAACGCTGTTCGAAGCCATTGTCCTGGTCTTCCTGGTGATGTATCTGTTCTTGCAAAATCTGCGTGCCACCCTGATCCCCACCATTGCGGTACCGGTGGTTTTACTCGGCACGTTTGGCATTCTCAGTGCTTTTGGCTACTCGATTAATACCCTCACCATGTTTGGTATGGTGCTGGCCATCGGTCTGTTAGTCGACGATGCGATTGTGGTTGTTGAGAACGTGGAACGGGTGATGGCAGAGGATGGCCTCAAGCCGAAAGCGGCTACGCGAAAATCCATGGGACAGATTCAGGGTGCGCTGGTCGGGATTGCGTTAGTGCTTACCGCCGTGTTTGTGCCCATGGCCTTCTTCGGCGGCAGTACCGGCGTGATCTATCGCCAGTTCTCCATCACCATTGTTTCAGCCATGGTGCTGTCGGTGCTGGTTGCACTGATTCTGACGCCTGCGCTCTGTGTCACGATCCTGAAACCGATTAAACCCGGTACTCATGGTCAACACCGGGGATTCTTTGGCTGGTTCAACCGCAAGTTTGATCAAAGTGCACACCACTACACCAACGCTGTGGCGCGCATGGTGCATCGGAGTGGCCGCTACCTGGTGATTTATGGCGTGATTGTGGTGGGGATGGCGGTGCTGTTCATGCGTTTACCGACCTCCTTCTTGCCATCAGAAGATCAGGGCGTGCTGGCTACGCAAGCGATTCTGCCCGCAGGGGCAACCCAGGAAAGAACGCAAGCGGTGCTGGATCAGGTCAATGACTACTATCTTCACAATGAAAAGAACAACGTTGAGAATGTTCTGACCGTGAATGGCTTTGGTTTCGCCGGCCGGGGTCAGAACGTGGGGATTGCCTTCATAGGCTTGAAAGATTGGTCACAACGCAGTGGCGAAGAGAACACGGTAGACAGCATTGTCTCCCGCGCAATGGCCCGTTTTAGCAAGATCATGGACGGCAGCGTGGTTGCATTTAACCTGCCGCCGATTATCGCCTTAGGCAATGCCACCGGATTCGATTTTGAACTCATCGATCAGGCAGGCCTGGGCCACGAAAAACTGACTGAAGCGCGCAACAAGCTGCTGGCACTGGCGCAGCAACATCCTGATGTGTTGGTAGCGGTTCGCCCCAACGGCATGGATGACAGCCCACAGTACAAGCTTAACATCGACCAGGAAAAAGCGGCGGCACTCGGCCTGACCCTTTCTGACATCAATACGACGTTGAGTAGCGCCTGGGGCGGCAGCTACGTCAATGACTTTGTTGACCATGGCAGGGTGAAAAAAGTTTACATCATGAGTGATGCGGCCTACCGCATGATGCCGGAAGACCTGAACAAGTGGTACGTGCGCGCCAGCAACGGCAAGATGGTGCCCTTTGCCAGTTTCTCCACCGCTGAATGGGTCTATGGTTCACCGCGTCTGGAGCGCTTTAACGGGCTTTCCGCCGTTGAAATTCTGGGGCAACCGGCACCGGGTAAAAGCTCGGGAGAAGCCATGGCACTGATGGAGCAGTTGGCGAAGCAACTGCCCACCGGGATTGGCTACGACTGGACCGGCATGTCCTATCAGGAACGGATGTCAGGCGAGCAGGCCCCTGCACTTTATGCACTTTCTCTAATTGTCGTATTCTTGTGCCTGGCGGCGCTGTATGAAAGCTGGTCGATCCCGTTCTCCGTAATGATGGTGGTGCCTTTAGGCGTATTTGGTGCACTGGTTGCCACCATGATGCGGGGGCTAAACAACGATGTGTATTTCGTGGTTGGCCTGCTGACGACCATTGGCCTCTCGGCGAAGAATGCCATCCTGATTGTCGAATTCGCCAAAGATCAGATTGAGAAAGAGGGTAAGAGTGTCATTGAAGCCACGCTGGACGCGGCCCGGATGCGTTTACGCCCCATTTTGATGACCTCGCTGGCGTTTATTCTTGGCGTCTTGCCATTAGCCATCAGTTCAGGTGCGGGGTCTGGCGCACAAAACGCCGTTGGCACCGGTGTGATTGGCGGTATGGTGGCGGCGACACTTTTAGCCATCTATTTTGTGCCAGTGTTCTTCGTGGTGGTGCGAAATCGCTTTGGCAGTAAAAAGCATGATGAAGATGAAGACGAGTAAGCGGCACATTAATCCGCACTCTCCGGGCTGATATTCTCCCTGAATGACTCTAGCCCTCCGTCAATACCGTGCCGGGGGGCTATTTTTATTCATCTTGCATGCTGGTCGGCCCCACCAGAGCAATCACCGGTGACGCAGGTGGGCTCAAGCTTTCTATTTACGGTATTGCGCTTCAACGCGTTCCTGTTTAATTTTTGCATCAATCGAGAGTTCAGCGGTGGGCCGCAGTAATAAACGCGCGAGGCCAATCGGATCGCCTGTTTCACGACAAAAGCCATACTCGCCCTGCTTTATCCGCTTTAATGCCGCATCGAATTTTGGGACCAGTCGAGTTTCGCGGTCGATCTGCCGAAACAGTAAACGCAGCTCTTCTTCCCGAATGGCTTTGTCTGCTTCATCGCCGTGTTGTTCGCTGCGCTCAAGCTGGCTACGCAGATAGGCAAGATGCCCAATCAGTTCACTGCGTTCGTGCTGTAGCAGCCGGTTAAAGAAGTCGGATTGTGCATCATTCATGTAGTCTTCAGCGGGCATCGACAGGATTTTTTTCTGCTCAGCGACGGTGGGTTTGGTCATAGAAATGGCCCCGGTAAATTTTATTTGTTGTGTTATAACATAACACATTATATAGGGCGATTTCATTGATTAAGCTAACCAACACGTTGGGTGGGGAAAAACAGGCATTTATTCCCATCAACGCGGACCAGATTGGGATCTATGTTTGTGGCGTCACTGTGTATGACCTGTGTCACCTGGGTCATGGGCGCACATTTGTCGCTTTCGATACCATCGTGCGCTACCTGCGACATTCAGGTTATAACGTCAAATTTGTGCGTAATATCACTGACATTGACGACAAAATTATTCAACGCGCTATTGAAGCGGGTGAAGACTGGCAACAACTGGTCGCCCGTATGACGGCTGAAATGCATCAGGATTTCGCTGCGCTCAATATCTTGCCTCCCGATGTTGAGCCAAAGCCCACTGAGCATATTCCCGAGATCATCAGCCTGATCGAACGGTTAATCGCCCGTGGTCATGCCTATCTGACCCCAGAACAGGATGTGATGTTTTCTACCGCCTCAGCGAAAGATTACGGCAGGTTGTCCGGGCAGAATATTGAACAGCTTCAGGCCGGAGCGCGCGTCACCGTTAACCCGAAGAAACAGAGCCCACTTGATTTTGTGTTGTGGAAAGCAGCGAAACCGGGTGAACCCTCATGGAATTCGCCCTGGGGCGCGGGGCGTCCTGGCTGGCACATTGAATGCTCTGCGATGAACAGCCATCACCTTGGTACGCATTTTGATATTCACGGTGGCGGTGCCGATCTTATCTTTCCGCATCATGAAAATGAGATAGCCCAGTCAACCAGTGCCCATGACGGCCCCTATGTAAATTACTGGCTGCATACCGGCATGGTGACTGTCGACCAGGAGAAGATGTCGAAATCGCTGAATAACTTTCTTACCCTGCGCGACATGCTCCAGCGCTACAACGGCGAAGTCCTGCGGCTGTTTTATCTCTCCGGCCACTACCGTAAACCGCTCAACTTTACGCCGGATAATGTGGATTCTGCCCGCGCTGCCCTGGCTCGCCTCTATTCTGTCTGCTGTTTTGCCAGTGATGTTGAGTCCCGCGATCGCGCCGCATGGGAAGAGCGGTTCAGGCTGGCGATGGATGATGATTTTAATACGCCACGGGCGTTAGCGGTGATGTTTGACCTTGCCAGAGTGGCTAATCAGAAATTAAAAGAGGAGCCCGACGAAGCGGCCGCCCTTGCCACCACGCTTAAACATTTGGGCCAGGTGCTCGGACTTCTTTATCAGGAGCCTGAACGCTACCTGCAATCAAACCCCCGGTGGGATGAGGCAAAAATGCAGTACATCACCGCTCAGGTGCAGGCACGAGAGGACGCTCGTCATAATCATGAGTGGCAGCGTGCAGATGAGATCCGGGCCTGGCTTGAAGCGCAAGGCATAGAACTGGAAGATCAAAACGGCAGGACATCCTGGAAGGTCAAGTAACCGCTCTCGTAGAGAGCGGCCATGAGCAAGAGCCTGACGCAACATGCCGTCAGGTTCTGTTTACTGTTACTGCTGAATAAATGTCAGCAGGTCATTATTCAGCTGGCTTTGATGTGTCGCAGCCAGGCCGTGGGAAGCACCAGGATAAACTTTCAGTTTGGCCTCCGGGATCAGGCTGGCAGACAAAAGACCGGAATGACCGATGGGCACAATCTGATCGTCATCGCCATGGATCACCAACGCGGGCACGGTGATTTTTTTCAGGTCTTCGGTGTAATCCACTTCCGAGAACTCTTTGATACAGGCGTACTGCCCGACAATCGATCCGGCCATACCTTGCTGCCAGAAACTCTGACGCAGCCCTTCGTTGATTGCGACACCTTCGCGGTTCATGCCAAAGAACGGGATCGCCAGATTGAGATAGAAGTCTGAACGGTTCTCCAGTACTCCCTGACGAATGCCGTCAAAGACCGCGATATCGGTGCCGCCTGGCCACTGCTCGGTAGACACCATCACTGGCGGTACGGCCCCCACCAGTACGGCTTTTGCCACACGGTCGGTTCCATGACGTCCGATATAACGAGCCACTTCGCCGCCCCCGGTGGAGTGGCCGACCAGCACCGCGTTTTTGATCTCCAGCGCATTCAGCAGTGTTGCCAAATCATCCGCGTAGGTATTCATATCGTTACCATACGCCGGTTGATCAGAGCGGCCGTGTCCACGTCGGTCATGGGCAATAACACGGTAGCCCTGTTGCAGCAGAAACAGCATCTGCCCGTCCCATGCGTCTGAACTCAACGGCCAACCGTGGGAAAAAATCACCGGCTGGGCATTTTTGTCGCCCCAGTCTTTATAGAAGATGCGGGTGCTGTCTGATGTGGTAATAAAGCTCATGATGATATCTCCAGTAATTCTGTTTTTAGGGGGAATACTTATCTGACTTAAATGCTGACGACGTTACTGGCTGAGGAACACCCGGGCGCTCGAAAGCTTGCCGTGGCTGACGGTAAAAATATCCTCACCCCGCACCTGAACCGGGTTCTCCTTCGGGCCGTAACCCCAGGTCACACGGGCTATGCCGTGGTTCCACTCCACCGGGGCGGGGGTAAAACGGAAGCCGGGATGCTGTGACTGCACGTGACTGATGGCGGCATTAACCCGTTCTGCACCTTCATTCAGGCCGCCGGGATCAGCGACGAAAAAGTCTGATGTGTAAACTCCGGCGAACGCCTTCGCCCGTTCTGCGGCATCGGTGTTGTTCCAGATAGCAAAGTGGCGATCGATAAGCTGTTGCAGGCCCACAGGTGCTGCCTGAGTGGTTGTCACGTTCATGGTGATGTTCTCCGCAAATACGTTATGGGTGCCTGCCAGCAGCGCTGCCAGGAGTAAACCTCGGGTGATGTGCTTGTTCATATCGCCTCTTTTCACTGCGCTGTTTTCACTTTGCCGACCAGCTCAATCTGCGCACCCCATGGCGTCAGGAAGTAAAACCACTGGGTGCCATCGGCGTTAGTCACCGGCTCATTCAGGGTTTTCAGACCGGCTTGTTTGATGGCCCGATAGCTGGCGGCGACGTCATCGGTTTTCAGCGCGAGATGGGTTTCTGCATCATCATCCTGATGCGGGCGTTCATGGCTGATTTGCGCGCCACTGTACTGGAACAGCTCTACTCCAGTGCCATTCGGCAGGCGCATCATGACAAAACGCTTGAGTTCACTTGAGGTGCGCCAGTTAAAGGCGGTTTTCCACGCATCCGGGATAGCGCCGGGGGTGATGTCTGACGCCAGTTGTGCACCAAAGGTCGTCTGGAAGAAGCTGATGGCCTTGTCCAAATCCGGTACGTTGATCCCCACGTGATCCAGCCCAGCAACGGTGACCAGCGGTGTCTGAGTCGCACTGAAGGCCGGTGCGGAAAGGCTGATTGCGCCCACTAACAGTGAAGAAGCGAAAAGTGCAGAAGCGATGTGTTGGGTTTTCATAGCGTTAGTCCTGTTATGTCCATGAGCAAATGGCTGTGTGTTATCTGCGACAGCCAGCGTTGTTGCGATGGAAGAAGCATATCGACGGAAAGGGATTTTCAAAATAGAATGATTTGAAACTCATCATTGCAGATTTGAAATGACAAAATTCCCCGATTTCGAAGGACTCGCGATGTTTGCGAAAGTGGCAGAGGAAGGATCTTTTGCGGCAGCAGCTCGTGTCATGGGCGTTTCCGTGCCTACCGTGTCCCGCGCAGTGGCCCGTCTGGAGGAACGTCTGGGCGGAAGACTGTTTAACCGCACCTCACGCCAGATTGCGTTGACGGAGTTCGGCCAAAGCATGGCGGCCAAGGCCTCAGAAATGTATCGCCAGGCGGAGGAAGTAGAGAGTGAAGCCCATGAACTGTCGGTACAGCCGCGCGGCCAGGTCCGCTTAGCGGTGCCGATGTCGTTTGGCTTACGCTGGGTTGCTCCGCTGATGCCAGAGATTATTCGCCAGTTCCCCGAACTCAGCGTCGACTTACACCTGTCAGATGCGTCGGTTGATCTGATTGCAGAAGGCTTTGATGCCGCATTACGTATTGCGGCACTGCCGGACTCCTCTCTGGTGGCGCGTAAGTTATGTTCCGTCACACAGTATCTGGTTGCCTCTCCCGCTTACCTTGCTGAACACGGAATGCCTGAGCATCCGCGTGAGCTTTCGGCGCGGCAGTGTTTCAGTTATGCCTATCGCGCACGCAGTCAGGTATGGCGATTTACTCACCAGTCTGGTGCACAGGAAGATATTGTGCCCAGTGGCCCGCTTCGGGTGACAAACTCAGACGCGCTGATCCCGCCGCTGCTGGCAGGACTTGGTATTGCAGAGCTGCCTGAGTTTATGGTTGCGGAGTATCTGCAAGATGGTCGGCTGGTCCACCTGCTGAATGAGTGGTCCATGACGCAGGGTGGCCTGTACTTTGTCACGCCAACCTCGCGGAGTCGCCCGTTGAAAGTGAAAGTGCTGTCGGACTTTTTTGCCAGACATCTCGGCAATCCGGAATGGCGCTGGCCGCAGTGATCAGACCCTTTATTACAATAATGAAATGATGAGTTTCATTCTTTGCTATTTTGTGTACTCCTGATTTTCCCTATTGTTGTCCCATGTCGCCGATACCGGCCCGACACCGACAATGACAGGAGCACTCTGATGAAAACCGCCATACAGCTACTGCAAAGCTACCTCGACAATATCCAGGAACCTAAAGCCGCCGCAGCCTTCTTCGCCGCCGATGGCGTGCTGGAACTGCCTTACCTGGCAACACTGGGTCTGCCTCACCGCGTGCAGGGACCTGCTGAAATCGAAGCATTTATCGCCGGATTGCTGGTGAAAGTGCCTGATTTTCGCTTCCGCAATATTCAGTTTTTTATCGATACCCCGACCCAGGCATTCGGAGAGTACAGCGTAGAAGCCCCTCTCATCGGGACAGACCGGGTCTATAAACAGACCTATGCTGGCCGTCTGGTCGCTGAGGACGGAAAAATAAAACTGCTGCGTGAATCACTGGATACGCTGGCCGCATGGCGCGCTTTTAACGGCGAGCACGCCTGATCTTCCCTTTATTCCCTTTCTGGAGAGCAAAACATGAGTCTGAATACCTTTGATGCACGCATTTCAACCGCAGGCGATCACGATAAAACGCAGCCCACTGAGATTATAGTGAGTGCTTACTATCGAGTGCATCCTGATGATCGCGAAACCTTTATTAATGCCGTGAAACCGGAAATGCAGGCCGCCCAACAGCTGCCAGGCTGTGTGTTTTACGCCTTTTCGCAAGATCTGGTTAACCCTGATGCTTTCCATCTGTCCGAAGGCTGGGCAGATATTGACGCCTATGAGCGGCATGAGCACTCAGAAACCTTCTTAACCGCGCTGGCGACCGTGGTCCAACAGGTGCGGATCCTGCATCGCGAAGGCATTCGTTATGATGTGGCTAAGCAGCACATTGACGACCCGCGTGGCAAAGTATCTGGCTAGCCGGTGACGCACAAACGTCTCAATGTCTTGTTTGGGTAGGTTCCTGAGGTATTCATCTTCCGTTTGATGACTTCAGACTCTGCTGCGCGATATTTTCTGTCGCGCTGATGCCAAATCCTCACGACATCGGCCCTGCGACATTCAAAGCCAGGGCTATCTCTTTTCAGAGCAGATAGCCCCGTTTATGACCAGAGCACTCTGTCAGAGGAATGATATGTTCTGGTCACCGTCAATTACTTAACCGGTTGGGACAATGGCTGACCTTTAACACCGGCATAGAAGACAACTAATTCAACGGGTTTATCGCCCGTGGTAGCACGATAAGCGGCATCGACCATTTCAGGCACGGCCTGCCCGGCAACCAATTTTTCTGTTTTACCCGTCGCTTTTGATTCGACTGTGATCTCGCCCGAAATAATATAGCTGGCGTTTGGCATAGGGTTCGTGTGCCACGGTAAAGCCGAGTGCGGCGGAAGCGCGACTTTCAATACCGTCAGTTCCGGCTTTCCTGTTGCATATTCTTTATAGTCAGCGCCATCCCACGCTTTATCGCTTTGCATCAGAATTTCACTTTTAGCTGCCGTCGGTTGTGCCGCGACTGCCAAGCCAGAACATGCCAAAGCGAGTACTGCAATCATATATTTCATTCTAAGTCCTTAATTGACTACGGAATTATCAGAGCAGAGATAGTAATCAAATGCGAATGAGACGATTTCTTGTTTTAAGCTGTGTGGCTTTCGATAATGTTGCCAGGCAACTCAGGGATAACTGCCCTCCCTTCCCCAGACCTGATCAGCGCCGTTGGTGTGGCCATCCGCGTTAACTGACAGGGAAACTAACGCGCACTTTGCACAACCTCAACGCAAAAACTGGTCAAAATAGTTACACCATGCATAAAATTTACTCAATACCAATGCCCCCTTCGGGGGCACGCGGGCCGCCTTTTAGGGTGGAATTGGGCTTGATCCGTCATGATTCAGCGCGGGTCTCGGCTGAGAGGGGCAAGATCACTGCTGGAACCGGCTAAAGTTAGTAGAACGTGTAACGCGTGTTGTAACTAAGATGAAGACCGGCAGCAGGATTATAAACTTAGTCGCGTCTATTTCCACCCTTCCCTTTTCCCTAAGGGCAGCATGTGCCGCATGCATTGATGCCTTTTCCCATGGCAAATACTTTTGAGAAAACTTTCGCCTATCGCCGTGATAGTTACCACGATAACAATATCCGCATTTATTGTTAATTTGCTAATAGTAACCATAGGTATCATTATCTCATCGAAAGCAAACAGGCTTTCAACCATACCCACTAAGGATTCAGACCATGAAAACTATCAAAGCAATGTCTATCGCCGCTGTAGCCGCTCTTTCACTGATGTCTGCTGCAACCTTTGCTCAGAGCGTATCTGTTACCTCCTCTACCCTGGACGGTGCGGAAGCCCAAATCGCCGCTCAGGCAAAACAGAACGGTGAACACTACAAAATTACCGAAGCCAGCAACAACAACTTCGTGCACATGACCGCTGAACTGTACAAATAAGGAATGGTCGCAAAAGGAAGTGCCGGAAGAGGTCGCCCCCAGGGGCGGCCTTTTTCGCTTTTAGGGGGTTAATCTGGCTGGCAGCCAGGAGAAAAGACGGATGCTGAGGCTTTCACAAAGCGCAGTCAGTGCATCTCCCCAGCGATCCCAGAGCGGCCGGACGACCACACAAGCCAGCAAGGCCATTAGCGCAGCACCCACCATGTCCAGGGGGAAATGTACGCCAAGGAAGGCGCGTGACCAAGCGACAAAACCTGCGAGTATCAGTATGAAGATGCCACTTCTTTTTGCGCCTGACAGCAGCAGTGACAGCCCTGCACTGAAGAACAACGTCCCGTGATCGCTGGGGAATGAGTTGTCCGCAGCATGATAAATCCACGTATGACCCAGCGAAATCATAAACGGACGCGGATGCGGCCATAACATCGAGCAGATAAAGCCCAGCCCCATTGCCACTAAAATTGTCACCAGCGTCGACAAGACCAGACGGTGGCCCGTTTTTCCGCCAAGAAACCAGTGTCCCAAGAGGATCAATGGGATAACGGGCAAGGTATATTGCGCGCAAAACGTGGCGAAGGCTACCCAGCCCGCGGACGTTCCGGGCACGGCATTTAACAGCAGAAAGCCTTGCTGATTGAGGGATTCCAGGGAATTCATCATAGGATGACGATCTCCGGTCAGGTTAAACAATAAAACCGCATTCTGACCGGCGAAGATTAATAAAACCTTAACAGGGGCTTAAGCCTGAATTTGGCAAGATACAATACAAAAGAGCATCTCACCGCCCTCAATGCTGAGCCTTTTCGCACTTTTATCCTCTGACAAGACACAGGCGCTTTTCAACGCCGGAAAAACTGTAGTACCGTTCAAGCAGCTTGCCGAACCACACCGCATTTTTTCACGTCAAAATGACTTTAAGGGTTTGTAATGTTTACAAAAAACTATAGCGTAGATGAACAACACATTGATTTTCAGGGCGTCGTCGACGGACTTTACTATCCGTTTTATCTGGAGTGGGCACGTCACGCCTATATGAAGGAAGCTTTAGGTCTGGATTTGGAGCAAGAGTTTGCGGAAGGTCGTATGCACATGATCCTCGAGTACAATTTGCGCTTCAGAAAAAGCCTTGTGAAAGGCGATGAAGTGACCGTAACTTGTACTCTCGCGGCGAACGAAAAGCGTAATCGGGTTAACTTTATTCAACAAATTCTGGTAAATGACACCGTCTATGCCGAAGCGGTATTTGTTGCCACATGCCTGGCGAACGGCAGACCGGTTGTTCCCGATGCGGTTCGCAAGGCACTGGAGGCGTTAACCGCTTAATAATCCGCTACTGATTAACCAAACTGGTTGTCTTGAACTTCACAAAATAGCAGCCAGTTTAATCAAATTCCCGCCCGGTGTGCAGCAAAGTGCTTGCAACATATTTTATTGGACATCACCCCTGATACACCCAGCCAACTGACAGGAACATCATCCCTGTTGGAGGCGTTTTTGGATATCCTCGGCGGCCCGTAACAATAAGTCCTCACGCACTCGCAACGCCAGGCCAATCGGCATCCCATCTTTTTCGCAAAAGGTACTGCCACCGAAGGAAGTTACATTGGCACAACACGCAGCACGATGATCCTGCTCAGCGCTGGCTGCGAGACAGACTGCGTAGGCTATTAGTAGAAAAAGCACGATAAATCTCTCCTCTACGGGTGCTGTCGCGTGCAAACCGTTGGTGTATGGACGCATCAATAATTCTCTTGTGAGCACCACAATGAGCGACCAGGTAAGTTAAATTAATCTGCACTTTATCACGAACGATAATAGCCATCTCAAGAGGGGTGTTTACCGCGAAGAACAGGATTTCGGCAGTCTATCTGGCAGCCCACAGTACTGAGATTTACGGCACCCGGAACACCGCAAAATCACTATCATGCAATAAATCAGCCAGTTGTCTGTATTGCCGCCTGATTAAAGCGCAGATTACACAAAATGTATGAATTTGTGATCCTCGTCAATAAAAACCTTACTTATCGTGAGTTATCAGTTACCATCCTGTTGCGTGATTTGATGGACTATTTACATTCACTTATATCAACAGAATGGGACTCATGAAAAAAGATAATCATTTACTGCCCAATGACTTGACGCAGACAGGGGTGAGCAGACGGCGTTTTTTTGGCCAGTCTGGTAGTGTGGTTGCAACGTTTGCCCTTGGATCGCTGAACACAACAACGGCTGTAGCAGCGCAACCCGCCCCAACGGATGCGGCAACCCTCAATCAGTTTCTTAAGCTCTCCCGTTTTCTGACCGGACACCAAAACCTGGATACCACATTAGGCGAGCGGCTATGGACGGCATTTACTCAGCAATCTGCCGGGTTCTCCAGCCAGATGGAGGTTCTACAAAATCTGATCGGTCAGCATAAACTGCCTGATGTCGAAGCACTGGATACCCTGATCAAAGGACAACCACTGCACGATGTGATGATGGCAGTGATTCGCGGCTGGTATCTTGGCGTAACCGATGACAGCCACCATGCCAAAGTTTATGCCTATCAAAATGCGCTGATGTATCAGGTGCCACGAGATGGCATGGTGATCCCCACCTATGCCCATAACGGCCCGGACTACTGGACCAGTGAACCGCCGCCTGTCGACCGTCTGCTGACGTTCTGAGCGTAATAACACCGATTCCTACAGGTTTTTTTTACTTTTTAATGTTACCGGTAACTTTCCGCGTAATACGCAATGGAGTTAATGTGAGACAACAACCCTCGCCTGCTTTTTCGCTCAACAGGGTAGCCAGGCACTTGATGGCAACCACATTGAGCATCGGCTTGCTATCGTCCTTTTCCCTGTTTGCCGCTCAGGAAGTCCCGGTCAGCCCACCGGGAGAAAAGCAGGTACAAAACAGTGACATTGCACGCGGCGAATATCTGGCGATTGCCGCTGACTGCGCGGCCTGCCACACCAATCCTGCGACCAAACGCACCTTTGCCGGCGGTTACCCCATCCACTCTCCAATGGGCGTCATTTACTCCACCAACATTACGCCATCGAAACAGTTTGGCATTGGCAATTACACCGAACATCAGTTCGAACAAGCCGTGCGTCACGGCATTCGTGCCGATGGCGGTCATCTCTATCCGGCCATGCCTTATGCCTCGTATACGGGACTCTCCGATGAAGACGTGCATGCACTCTATCTCTACTTTATGCATGACGTGCAACCCCAGGAGGGGGCTACACCTGAAACGGCACTGAGTTTTCCGTTTAACATCCGACAGATGATGTGGGGATGGAACCTGCTGTTCTTGAAGAACGGTGCTTTCCAGCCAGATTCTTCGCAAAGTGAGGCCTGGAATCGGGGTAAATATCTGGTGGATAACCTCGAGCACTGCGGCGAATGCCATACGCCTCGCAATATGATGATGGCACAAATGCAGGGTAAAGATGCCCTGACAGGTGCAGCGCTGGGCAGTTGGTATGCGCCGAATTTAACCGCAGATAATTTAGGCGACTGGACGCGAGACCAGTTGAAACAGTATCTGAAAACCGGTGATGTGCCAGGAAAAGCACAGGCCGCAGGTCCAATGGCAGAAGCCGTCACCAACAGCTTGCAGTATCTGCATGATGACGATATTGATGCGATTATTACCTACCTGAAAACCCTGCCCGCTTCAATGCAGGCCCAGCCCGGCAAAACTATCGACAAAAATGGAACCGATACCAATGTTGATAGCCAGATTCGTAGTACACAGCCGCTGGGCAGTCATCTGCCCGACAACCTGAGTGGAGCCGCGCTGTATGACACGGCCTGTTCAAGTTGTCACCAGCCAGACGGTAAAGGGAGTGCCGATCACTTCTACCCTTCACTGACCAATAACAGTGCGACCGGCGGAAGCAGCCCAAACAACCTGGTGTCGACCATTTTGTTTGGTGTGGAGCGAGAAGTTAACGGCAAGCAGGTGTTAATGCCCGCTTTCGGTCCTGGCTCCCAGGTCCAGTCATTATCGGACCAGCAAATCGCCACGCTGAGCAACTTTGTTTTTCACCAGTACGGCAATTCCGCGCTGCAAGTGACGCCTGAGCAGGTAAAAAGTCTGCGAACAGGGGGGGATCAGCCACTGCTGACCCGCATTGCCGCACCTGCCACCCTGGGTGCTGGCGTGGTGGTGATCCTGATTGTCCTGCTGTTGAGTCTCCGGGCGTTACGTAAACGTCGTCAGGATAATTAATATTTTTAGAGGTTGTTATGTCAGAGCAATATAGCGCAGACGTTGTGGTGGTGGGTGCCGGTATTTGTGGGGGCACTGTTGCCAAAGAGTTGGCCGAAGCGGGGCTATCGGTGTTAGTACTGGAGGCGGGCCCGCGTTGGGAACGTGGCGAAGTGGTCGAAAACTGGCGCAGCATGCCGCCGGTCAACAAGGCCGAATCCGACTATGCCACCCCCTATCCTGCCGCGCCGTGGGCCATGCACCCACAGCTAAACCCCTATAACGCCTATCCTGAAGTGTCAGGCCCGGATGCCTCAGCGTTCCGTCAAGGTATGGTGCGCGGGGTTGGCGGCACAACCTGGCACTGGGCAGCGTCATGCTGGCGTTTCCTGCCCGCTGACCTGCAGTTAAAAAGCACCTACGGCGTCGGCCGCGACTGGGCAGTCACCTACGATGAGCTGGAGGATTATTACTATCGGGCTGAAGTGTTAATTGGCGTCAACGGGCCCAATGATACGTCCCTGAAATATGTCGCACCACGCAAAAAACCCTTCCCGATGGAGCCAATGCCCTACGGCCCGGCAGACCGCCGCTTTACCGAAGTGGTAGCGCAAAGTGGCTATATCAATACGCCAGTACCCCAGGGGCGTAACAGTCGGCCCTATGATGGTCGTCCGCAGTGCTGTGGCAACAACAACTGTATGCCCATCTGCCCGATTGGCGCGATGTTCAACGGCATTCACAGCGTGCTCAAAGCAGAAAAAGCCGGAGCGAAATTCGTCGAAAATGCGGTGGTATACCGGATTGATACCGATGAAAAAAATAACATCACGGCCATGCACTATTATGACCCCGATAAGGTTTCACACCGTGTGACGGCAAAAACCTTTGTGCTGGCGGGTAATGGTATTGAGACACCGAAATTGCTGCTGCTGGCTGCCAACGATCGTAACCCAAACGGCATTGCTAACAGTTCCGATCAGGTGGGCCGTAATATGATGGACCACCCCGGCATTCTGATGAGTTTCCAGTCGGCAGAACCGGTGTGGACCGGCGGCGGATCGGTACAGATGAGTTCAATTACCAACTTCCGTGACGGTGATTTCCGCCATGAGCATGCCGCTATTCAGATTGGTATGAATAACACCTCGCAGAACCATAAAGCCGGGGTAAAAGCGTTGCAAATGGGGCTGGTAGGCAAGAAGCTGGATGCAGAAATTCGTCGTCGTGCGGCCTGCGGCATGGATATTTATGTCAACCATGACGTGCTGGCGAACCCGGATAACCGACTGACCCTGAGTAAAACCCGACAGGATAAGTTAGGTATTCCCTTCCCCCATGTGACTTATGATGTAGGCGACTATGTGCGACGCTCTGCCGTATTTTCCCGTCAACATCTGATGACGATTGCCGGCCTGTTTGGCGCAACCGAAATTGAGATGACGCCGTGGTTCAATCCTAACAACCATATTATGGGCGGCACGATCATGGGTCATGATGCGAAAGACTCGGTGGTCGATGGGTGGATGCGTACTCACGACCACCAGAACCTGTATATCGCCTCGGGTGGAGCCATGGCCGCAGCAGGTACGGTGAATTCGACGCTGAGTATGGTCGCGCTCTCCCTACGAGCCTGCGATAGCATTATTAGCGATCACCAACACGCCTGATAGCCTGAACGCCTGCATACTGCAGGCGTTTTACCCGCTAGCTAGCCGTTAATTCAACGACTCCAGTACCTGCTTTTTTCTGCTCCTGGCCTCTCGGCGAATTAAGTCACCGTAACGTTGCAGGTATTTGTTGGCCCAAAACCCGGCGTTATCGTCGAAATTGAACGTTCGCCAGAGGACCCTCCCCTTACGATCGCGGATCACCAACTGACAATGAAAATCCAGATCGTTCTCTACCGTGACGTTGCGATAGGCTGCTGCGATGGCTCTGGCCTGTCCACGTGTAAATTCACCCTCTGGCAAGGTGGGTACAGTTTTCATGTTTTGAGCGGCTCCCGGTCAGAGTCCTGCTAGACAGGCACTCACTGTCTGAAAGAGTGTGGCGAATGGCGGCTCCTGGCGTCATCCATTGCAACTGATACTGTGTTGAATCCGAGGTGAATCGAGCATGGTCTTATGCAGCAACGCTTATCGATCGGTTTCCCTGGTGAAGGCCGAAGGTTAAGCATGCAGACGATATGCGTGCACATCACCCTTTCTGGTGTAATGGCGGCAACAGAGGCTGCTGGATTCCGGTGTAACTCGCGTAAGCAGGGAATACCAAAGAGAAAATGGAGATATGGGGGGAGAGTTTATAAGCATCGCTATTCTCTTCCCTGACCGAGAGGTCAGCGCAACCGCAGTACATCCCTGAGCCCTGCTGAAGCGAGATACATTCGTGTTAACCCGGCGTTTGCCTGATATATAACAAAAATGCTAATGTGTGAGTACGGCCAGCGGTGACTTTATAGTTCGTGTACCGTCTGGCCGTTATTCCCTGGTGTTAGCTGTTTTAGCAACCTGACCGGAAGGTCAGGTCTTTTTCTGCTCTAACAGCTGAAAATGATTGTACCCGGAGATGGTTTATATGTAAGTTGTTCTTAAGTGTTATCTCACCTGTACTAAAGTATAGGTTTGCTCACAAAACGAGCAGAAAACAGGTTATGGAGTGACGATGTTTGATTTTTTTTGTGCAAATAGAATGATTTCAGAAACGCTGCAAACGTATATCGAACGAAAATTGCAGCCGTATGGTTCACCGGATTACGCGTATACCGTCGTAAATAAGAAAAATCCTTCAGAAGTTCTTATTGTTTCCAGTTATCCTGACGAATGGGTCAGGCTCTACCGAGAGAACAATTTTCAGTTGACCGATCCCGTCATCCTCACGGCGTTTAAAAGGACCTCACCTTTTACGTGGGATGAAAACATCACGCTGATGTCTGATTTACGCTTTACCAAAATTTTCACCCTGGCGAAACAGTACGATATCGTCAATGGGTTCACGTTCGTGCTTCATGACCACATGAACAATCTTGCGCTGCTTTCGCTGATTATTAAGGGAACCGATCTTGATGTCCTGGAGCAGAAACTGGCGGCAGAAAAAGGTGCACTGCAAATACAGCTGATTGATTTTAACGAGCAGATGTATCGCCTCACCGGGGCGATGACGGATAAGTGGAGCCCAGAGGCCGACAGTGATAACTCGGCCATCTTTACCCTGAGAGAGAATGAAGTGCTCTACTGGGCCAGCATGGGCAAAACC
Organism: Pantoea sp. A4; assembly: GCF_000295955.2. Classification (GTDB taxonomy): domain Bacteria; phylum Pseudomonadota; class Gammaproteobacteria; order Enterobacterales; family Enterobacteriaceae; genus Pantoea; species Pantoea multigeneris. The sequence goes on along the minus strand of NZ_ALXE01000017.1, from coordinate 102,878 downwards.
TATGTTGAAACCTCAGCCATCACTGGGATCTCCGTGAGCACCGTCAAGTTCCACATAAAAAACGTGGTTTCTAAGCTCGGTGTCAGCAACGCCCGACAGGCAATCCGGCTGGGCGTTGAACTTGACCTTATCAGACCGGCAGCATCAGCGGCCAGGTAAATGCAGCGGATTCCGTCGAGCCGGTATGTTGCAATACCGATCCGGCGAGCTGCTCCTGGTCTTTCTTACCGGCAGGCAGATCCAGCAGATAGATTCGCTCTTTTTCCGTCAGGTAAGCTTCTTTCAATACCTCAATCTGCCAGCCCGAACGACGCAGAATCTTCAGCATAGCCCGGCTGACTATCGTATGAATGTTGGCGTGATGATTCTTCCTGCCCCAGTTAACCATTGCGAGAAACAGCGCCTGGCTGACGGGGTAGTCCTTGCCTAACAGGCTGCGCGCGCGCTCTTTATCAACAAAGAAGCGGCTTGACTCCGTCCCACCCGCGGGCAGTTCAACGGTATCGAAGCACTCACGGAACGTGTGGGTGATCATGTTGGGTTGAGACAGTGCAATAAATCTTACGCTGCAAATCAGATGCCCTTCGTAGATGCCTAAAATGTAACGTGTCCCTGGCACATCGAATTCATCGGACTCCATACCCTGGCTGCAGACCACATCCCAGCCCAACCGGTCACTGAAGGTCTGCTTACGCAGACGGTAGAGTTCAGTTGCGCGGGTGGTTTTAAGTTCCTCGTAGCTTACATCTATAAGTTCAAGCATTTACTGTTCCTAAAAAAAATCCGTCACTCGGTCATGACCCTGCCAATATTACAAACTTTCATTAATTTTTTCAGACTATTAAAGGTAATTAATTAATTTCTGTGGAGCAGGATCTGACAAGTGCAGATCATTAGCGTTGAAGGGGAAACAAACTGGAGAATTATGCTTTCTGTGGCCGGTATTGCAGGATCGCGTTGCCGGGTCTCATTGAAGGGAGCCGTGGCCGCCACAACCGGTACCTCTGCCCGGAAGGATCCGAGAAGGGGCTTATTTACATGCGCCCTGACAACCACTATGGAGAGTAGTTACTCTCTATAGTGGTTGTTAGATCCCTGGCACCCATGATCCAGTGATGATCTTTCCCATGCCCGGCGTACAGGCTGACAAAGATCTACTCTCTATAGCGGTTATTCGTGCGACCGTGATCGCAGTTCCTACAGATTCAGCCCCTTATGGTGGTTCAGCACCTGAGAAAGTTCAGCTGAACTATCCACTATAGAGAGCGGCTACTGACTACAGCGGATAGCAGCCCTTGAACGAGCTCTCAATGACACCAAAATCTCGTAACCTTATGTTTAATATTAAGATGTCGATGTGAATTGGCTCTCAAAAAACCCTATATCGTGCGTCAACTATTTATGAATATCGATGTAAATCAGTCAAATAGACGTCACAACGTCACTTCTCTCAAATAACCGCTATAGAGAGCAAACATCTACTCTCTATAGCGGTTACTGCCAGATGATCCGCGCGCAGCCCACTGCTACAAGGCGTGACATGAGCGCCCTCCCCTTCCACAAGGCCCGGAGCCCTGCAGGAGTAGGAGGAGGCCGCAACAGAGAAACGTAAGTGCGTGATTTGGGCATAACCGCTATAGAGAGCACTTACTTACTCTCCATAGCGGTTACAAGGTCACAAATGCCCGTAAAATCAGTATCAGAGGCAGATCGGGAGAGGATCATGGCGATGAATAACCGCTATAGAGAGTAGTTACTCTCTATAGCGGTTATCTCATCAGGGGAGTTACCGAGGGTTATTTCACTTTCCCTTTGCGAATTTCTTCAAGGATCTTCAGTTCTGCTTTTGACAGCATCACCATCTCACCCTGTGGCTCGCTGGCTGGGACAACCTCGTTAGTTTCGATCGGGTCATCGAGTTCCAGCTCATCCTCAAGAATATCAGGCAGTTTAAGTGGCAACTCAGCAGGTTTGAGCTTTGGCCGACGATAGTGGATATGGAAGACCACCGAGTTACCCCGTTTTAGTTCCGTGTAATCAAGGTAGCCAATATCCTTTAGCTGCTCCATGGCGCGGCGCACCGTCGCGTTCTGGGTAATCGGGCGGGATGTCAGGTTCAAACGCTGCCTGAGGCGTGCCATGGAGATAGGCACTGGGTTAGGTGGCAGGCTTTCAATAAACGTGTAGAGCGCCTGAGCAGACTCCTTGCGCGCAAGTGCGTTGATGGCTCGCAGTTGCAGCAACACCTTGCGATCAAATTGATAGAGTTCAAAGAGTTTGGGATCGGCCTGCAGTTCAACGGTATCTTTTTTTACGCTGTACTTCGCAGATTGCACCAGGTGTGTGACGTAGAGTTCGTCTTTGTCGGCAGTACCAAACTGAATGGTATTAGAGGCGATACGGATCAACGAGGCTTCAAGCCGCTGTCTTAGCTTGGCTGAGGATCGCGATGAAGGAATGCCACACAGTTTAACGAACTCAACAAAAGGCAAAACGACTTTGTCATTGGTCACATTGTACTTAGCGAATGCATGAATGATCCCAACCCAGGTCTTGAAATCATTGTCCATATCGAGCCGCTGGCCAATGATTTTAATTCTTTCATAACCTTCTGATTTTACTATAGAAAGAAGCTTTAACTCGTTGGTGACATCCGTTACCGCCGTTGTCTCATTTTTTCTGTTATTGGTGGATTTCAACGTGGGCACAAACAGGCCTAATCGCATTAACGCGACCGGCTGTACGGTGTTATCCCGGTTGGGGGTAAGTACCACCAGTTCGCCAGTTCGCTTATCAGTTTCTGAAAAGGCTTCGACTACCTTGTTGTTTTTTATCTCATTTTCAGACATTTTCGAGGATCCGGTTTATACACAGTGATGTATCGCGTTTACTCTCTATAGCGGATACTAGCACTCACTTCATCGGTTAGACTACTCTCTACAGAGGTTAATTTACTCTCCATAGCGGTTGGTTTACTCACTATAGCGGTTACTGATCCCCTCTCAGGGCTTGTAACACAAGGCCTCAGCGCTGCCGGGGATCTGTTAGGAACTTATTTGATCTCTTAGTGATCTGTTTTTTGATCTAAGCAATGAATAACGGGGATAAGATTTGCTGAAATCTCACCCAGAATCATCAAGTAATCCTGTTCACCTGAAGAAAAATTATCCACAAGCTCGCGAGTTAACCACAGAAGACAAACGACTCTACTCACTACAGCGGTTATTGAGCGCTCTCTTCATCGGTTGTTTTACTCATTTCATCGGTTATTCCACTCTCTACAGAGGTTACTCTACTCACCATAGCGGTTACTAACACCCTGTCAGGCCAGTAATATCAAGGCTTACAGCGATCCGGGATCTTCTTTGATCTCAGTGGGATCTCCTTATGATCGAGTAATTGGATCGAGCCTGTGGATAAAGGGGATAAAAATCAAAATGAAAGCCAGCATCAGTGGTGATTTTCCTTAATCCATGCGGTGATTCAGCGATCATTGCTGTTTTTTAATAACGATCGTTTGGGATGTATAACGTTGATCAAAACGCCACACGCACCTCCGTTGCTGTCAAAATGCAGAACCGCACCCCATAGAAGCATCTGTATGCGTTTTCTGGCGACGTTATGGAACGAGATGGCCCTGATTAGCATTTCTTTATCGGATCGTTTAGAAGGCGTCTGAGAGCGTTTAAATCCGTATGTAACAGATTGAATTGGGCTTTAAGCAGGAGGATAGGTGACAACTATGGACGCAAAATTCACGTCCATATTAAAAACAGCGATATAACGAAGACCGATATCAGGCCTTACTTAAAATCGCTTTGATCGCTGCATCGATCTCTTCAAGCGTGCCTGATGGCAAACGATGGAACTCATACTGCACATGGCGCTTTTCAACGTTGGTTTTCCGCTTAGCGTAAGCTGCACGGTCGGTGAAATGACCAAATTTTTCAGTCATCACGCTTTTGTTCTTTGCGGGTTTGACTAACTGTTTCTTAGCGGTGGTGAAAAATGACAAAATCCGGGTTTTCTGATCGTCAGAAGCGAGCTTATTCAGGGACTGATCTTCGCTAATCCGCACTTTCACCTGATCAACAAGATCCTCGACGCCAACACCTTCACATTTTGCCTCTTCTGCCACATCAAGCAGGAGTTTGTAATCCGGGATGCTGAGATCGGAAACCACCGGGATCAACGCAATAAATTCTGCCGGAACCCAGGCAGCCTGGAAAGCACGAGTGACCTTAGCGTTCGAGATCCCTTCAGCCTTCGCAATTTCCGTTTTATTCATCCCCTGCGCTTCCATCATCAGGAAACGTTGTCCCAGTTCACGTAGGTTGTGTTCTTTCGCGGTCTGGATATCAGCAGCCAGTTGGCGGGCATCGCTGATATCAATGTCATCTTCGGTCACCAGCACTTCTAAGCCGGTGTGTGTGAACAGACAGGCGGCACGACGACGGGAACCGTCCATGATCTCAATACGCCCATCCACCACCCTCCCGATCGCCGGGAAGAACTGTTGCAGTTCAATGGTACGCGTGATGTCTTTCACCGATTCTTCGGTTAATGCCGTCTGATCGCGGCCATTTACTTTTGCATCAACAAACGTGCGGGCTTCAACTTCGCCACTTGGGATTAGCTGGCGAACAAACGTTGCCGTACTTCCGGATTTTAACGTGAAAACGCGTGACTGATTGCCGCTGTTGATAAAGCTCGACATCTGGGATTGCCCCATGGTGCGGCCAATACGCTTGAGTGATTTTTGATCGGTCACTTGGTACTCCTGATATATTCAATTCGGTCGAAAACCGCGCGTGAAAAGTTCTCAGCTTCCTGCTTAGCCTTTCTGAGCGCATCAGCACTGCCGGGATAAGACGCGGGGTTGGCGCTGATAACGGTATCGAATGACTCACCACAGCGTTCAAAGCCATCCAGACGCGGCAAAACCGCATCCAGCATCGACTTGGTGAAGACCTCACGTGCGAAGCTGTGGGAGGTGACGTGGTCATGTTTGGTGGTCATCTTCGACATGAAACCGATATTCGCTTTCAGGCGCGGCTCAATGCCCTCATTCTCGATGCGTTCGAGCATTTCAGGCAGGCGCGTCAGATACTTCATGGTCGAGTGAAAATCGACTTGTGCAGGCGGTGTCGGGGTAAGGAGCAGATCGCTGGCAGCGATGGCGTTCAACATAAACGCATCCAGATGCGGCCCGGTATCGATGAAGATGAAATCATAGTCACCGGCCAGACGATCAATCACGTTCCGACGCAGGACTTCTGAAGGCGCTACGCCAGGCAGATTCTCCGCAACTAAAGCCTCCCAGTCGCTGGCAACAAAGCCATCATCAATGGATGCAGGCATAACATCGACACCGGGCATCACGGTTGGCTTCACAAACTGTTCGCGCAGTTGCTCAGTGCTGACGTCGTTAAGCATCGCCTGGGCAGCGGTTTCCAGCACAGAACCCACGCTGTTTGTATGACTCAGGAACATGGTGCTTGAAGCCTGGGGATCGAGATCGATAACCAGAATACGCAGGTCGTTGTGGAGTAAACCCGGATGGGCACGTAAACCATGTGCCAGGGTAACAGTCGTAACCGTTTTAGAGACCCCACCTTTCAGGTTTACCACGAAGATAACAAACGGTTCTTTATGCTTGTCGCGATACTTAGGCACTTTTCGATGCTTATAAATATCGACAACGTTTTGGATGCTCATGGCGTATTGCGAGGTGCTGCCCGTTTGCCGTCTGCCAAATTCATAACCGCCCTCTTCCATCTCGCTGATGGCGGCTGCGACAGCATGCTTACTGAGCAACGGCAGGTTGGCCACCGCATTACGCGTGAAGGTGTAGTAGTAGCCCTGCTGGTTAAATTCCTGGCGTTGTTGCTCTATGTGGCTGCTCAGACCGTGCAGCATTCCGTTAGCCCGGTTGGCGATATCAAACACATCACCGTAATCTCGCTTCATAAGCACCTCAATAGTAATGATTTCCGTTATTTTACTAAAAAAATCTCCACAAGCCAGTTTTTTGGTAAAAATACAGAAAACTGGCTTTTTTTAATGAAAATAGAAGGTGCTAATACAAGATGTTTTTATTGAAGTATCTTAAAATCAATAAGTTAAGTGTTTGTATTTTTGTTGGATGGTTTTTGAACACTATATTGGCAGTTATTGAGCGAAATGCAAATATCGAAATTTCAGATAAAAGTGTGTATAGCCATTTTAAGTCTGAAAAAACACCTTAAAAATATGCAGATCGCGCCGTTAGGGAAAAAATGCATGGCGACGCTTTTAATGCCAGGTGCAAGATTTTGTCCCCCCTGCCCTACTCCAACGTCACAAGAACACCGTGAAATTTTTCTCTGAGCCGCTAAACAAGAGAATCAAGGCGAGACTTTGCGAGAATAAGTATTATCCCTCGGCACAACGCAATTTATAGTTTTACCAGGTATTTTTGCGGGAGTATTCATATCTTCGGCGGAGAGAATATCAAAGCAAAAGATTATGCTATTTTTATTTCAAATTAGCCTTAGCCATTGAGATGGTGGCGAGAAAGTTATGAAACTGCTGATAGGAGAACATCTGTGTAAAAATAATCTCGAACTTTAGCGTAAACAAAAACCAGCGATCTCTGTATCAACAAGGAAAGTATATGCGACCAGAAATGAAGGAAAAAATCATCCGTATTTGTGAAGCCAAAATCAGGCAAAAAGGCAGCAATGTAGGCTTATCTTTTTATGCGTTCTTTGCCAACAAAAATGACGATCCTGAGTTGTTGATGGAGGTTACCCAGTGGTGGATTAGGGATATGAAACTAGACCATTTTGAGAAAGCAGAAAAGATTAAAGTATTGATCTCAGCCTTATAGCCATCATCTCACGGGCAAAGCCTGTTCAATGACCGTATAGGGATGTGAAATTGTGGTGTTTTTCAGCCTGAAAAATCCGTTTTTTTCATTATATTTCAAATGGATATGTGGATTTTTTCTTGGTGGGTTTTTTCTATTCCCGGACTTTAAGCAAAGCTATTACGCTAGGGAAACAGCACTCTCTTAACTAGCATCAAGTCAGGGGCCATATTTTGCTCCTGATCGCTTGTTGATGTATCTTTTTGTATTTGAATTTATTGCGCTTTAGGAATCGATGAATGAATACCACATTATCATTAGATGACCTGGGCCCACGCATATGTATCCTGGGGCCTTCAAATAGCGGTAAATCTACACTGGCAAAAGCAATTGCTTCTAAGGCGTTATTACCTTTAATTCATCTAGATCAATTGTATCATTTACCTGACACAAAATGGATTCCCCGTAATCCAGAAGATTTTTATCGGTTACATGAAGAGGCAGTTCGACAAAAAAGATGGGTCATTGAGGGCAACTACACAAAGTGTATATATCCCCGACTTGAACGTGCAACAGGGCTGATACTGCTTGATGTGCCAGTAGCTATAGCACTGCAGCGCTATATTCGGCGATGTTACTCGTCAAAGCCCAGGATCGGTGGTCTTACTGCCGGAAGGGAGAATCTGACCTGGGAAATGCTTAAATACATTGTGCATATTGCGCCTAAAAGCCACCTTCTCCACAGGAAACTTTTCGAGCAGGCAACTATTCCAAAGCTGATGTTGTCCCTACCCAGCGAGATTAATGCCTGCTATCAAAGCTGGGATATTTCATTGTAGTTTCAGAAGATTAATATGCTTCCGAATAGAGGCTATTATTCATCAGAGTCTGTAACTCGTAGAATTTAATCTGCCGGGTATCTTCAATGCACAGTGAAGGTGAGCAAGCCTATCTGCTATTCGAACACTACTGACCTTGAATCCTGATGTTTGGGAAAAATGCAAGTAGAGAACAGAAGCGCACTCCAGTCAAAGCAACGCTGAGCTGCATCCTGTAAATTCCCCTCTTTTGATACCGCCGGTTCTTTCCATGAAAGGCTCAAATTTAGGCTACGGCTTCATCCTCATTTCTACGTACTGTTCACTGAATACCAGCACTTGTTACGATTATCCTGGTGGTGATACCCGTGCGACCCTGTTGTTTCAGAAAGGATGGCTCAACAACTTTAAGGAATATTGTGAAGTTAACGTTGCTTAGTAAAACACGTTTGCCCAGAATGCTTGATCAGCTTGCGTCTGGCCGGAGACCATGTTGCTTTTATGTTTGTGCAAAGATGAAGTTATGCCATCACTCCCCTTTTTAGACCTCTTTACATATCATGAAACAGTGTGAGAAATGGCGATTTTCGGCCTGAAAATTTGAAAAAAATTCATACTATTCATTGCGTTATGGGTGTTTTTCTCTGGTGCATTTTCACGAATTCCCACCGATTTTCACCTCTTTTTTACGTGAAAATCTGCCTTCCCAAAGAAAAATAATGCCAGTTAAGCGGTCTGGACTATGCCGCAATGAAGCATGGCAGTTCAGACAAGAGCCAACCCATTCGCCAACCTTCGAGAGCGGGCTAAGACAGGCGGTTCAGAGAATGATAGACAAAAAGCGGGCTAATCTTCTGGGCTGATTTCATTAATAGTTACAACGTTTTTGGGAGCGGGACTTACCGGGATTGCTACCAAATATGAGGCCTTTGCCAAGGCCTCGCGGTGAGGGCGATGGACGAGCAGTGGATCTGTCACGCCAGCCTTAAGCCGTCGCTGTGTAACGTTTACGGTGCCTTAGATTTAGGGCAGGGCAGGCAGCGATCACGCATCAGGTGATAAAATATTTTCTGCCAGCTTACGCTGTACCAGACGCAGTGTACGGCGTCTGATCCAACCGCTGGCTGGGCGGATAAGCAGCCAATAGCAGCTAAAGCGTGCTTTTACTCCAGGTGTGGGACAGTAGACAAAGGTTTCAGTGCATAAGCGAGTTTCTCCAGCGGGATCGATGATGACCTTAAAACGCAGCACTAGCTTGGCAGCATTCGGGTCAGCGAACTGGAGAAATTGCTGGGCATCCTCTGGTTTGGGAAACATCAACGCTGACTGCCAAAAGCGGCCAACCAGTCCAAAAGAGAGTTCGTGGCTGCTTTGATGCAGCAAAGTAAAGCTGTCCAGGCTAAAGGACGGAGCGGGTGTTGTTCTGCGGCGCAACCGATCCGGTAGTTGACGCAGCGCCAATAAACGCTTAATCAGCGGGTCCTCATGCATATCCAGTGTCTGCACTACGTGAATAATTGACTCGGGCAGGGCGTTGAGTGGGGCTGACTGATGTTTCTCATGAAAGCTGAACATCGGTAAAAAAGGCGATGCATCTTGCCAGTGTCGACACGCCTGCGCGCTGATAAACCCTAAAAACGCCATTGTTCTCTCCCTGAGTATGTGGCGCATTTCTCATTTCGCTCTGCGAGAATTACACCTGCTCTGCACGGTAAAATCACCGGTGCCTGGAACGCAGACCATAATCACTCTTGAGACTACCCCTCGTCAAATTCTCTCCGAGTGGTTGCCTGTAGCGGGCAAGTGCGATAAACCCGAAGTGGGGAGTGGGGAGTGGGGAGTGGGGAGTGGGGAGTGGGGAGTGAGGAATAGGGAGTAGGGAGTAGGGAGTGAGGGCATTCTGGATATGTAACGACTTTGGATCCAGACATACCCCTGGGGTGACAATTATCCCCCGGCAATAGCCTCTCAACACCGATTCATCTCTCTTTTCATGTGAAAATTTGGCGATTTTCAGCCTGAAAATTCATAAAAAACCTATACGGTTCATGATGTTGCGGATGATTTTGACTGGTGTGTTTTCATGGCTTTTCACTCATTTGCCAACGCTGTTACCAGGAGGTGCGGATATGCCCCTTCCCTGGGGTAGGGGAAAACCGATAACGCCCTGACAGATTACGCCTGCCCCCCGGATTGCGCGGCGACAATGTCCAGCAGCGCCTGTAGCGGATGGAGCAACGTGGTGTGAGCAAATCGCTTCACCTGGCTACGGCAGGAGTAGCCGGTGCTCAGACACCGCTCTGCGGGCAGGCTTTCCAGCTTGCGTTGCCAGGAGAGCGAATAAATGCCGCGCGAGTTTTCCAGGTTAATCCGCTCATGTCCATAGGTTCCGGCCATGCCGCAACACCCGAGGTTTACCGCTTCCAACCGTGCGCCAAAATGGGCGAATATCATGGCCCACTCCTGAGCCGATCCCGGTAGCGCCGTGGCTTCAGTGCAATGGGTAAACAGATACCATGGCAGGGATTTCGGTTGCATGACGGCGGGTTGAAACGGCACGCTGCGCAACCACTCATGCATTAGCGCCACGGTAAAATGGCCGCGCTGGTCGCCCAGCACCCGTTGGTATTCGTCGCGAAAGCAGAGCACCAGCGCTGGGTCAACGCCCACCATCGGAATATTCAACCGGGCAATTTGATTCAGACGCTCTGAGGTCAAGCTGGCGGTGTGAGCAAAGCGCTGTAAAAACCCTTTCACATGTTGCGCTTTGCCATTCGGCGTGAAGGGCAGGATAACCGGGTGGAAACCCAAATGCGTAATCAGCTTAACTGCATCTTCAACCACCTTCGCATCATAAAAACTGGTAAAAGGATCCTGAATCAACACCACATACTTTGTTCTCTGCTGTTCACTGAGCTGGAACAACCTGCTTGCAGGCGTCAGTGCCGTAGGATGTGATGCAACACGCTGCTTTAATGTCGGCACGGATAGCAGCGGGAGATCAACCATTCCCGTGGTTTTACTGACTATCTGGTGAACGAGTTTTCTGCGCAGGAACAGGTTGGTCAAACGCGGGATGCGGGCGAGTAGCGGGGTGTAGCTCTCTACTGCGGCGACAATATGATCGCGCAGGGGGCGCAGATAGCGCGTATGGTAAAGTTGTAAAAAGCGGGAGCGAAAGTCGGGAACGTCTATTTTTACCGGACACTGGGTGGAACACGCTTTACAGGCAAGGCAGCCTGACATCGCCGCTTTGACCTCATGAGAAAAGTCATAACGCCCCCTTTTGGCGGCCAGCGTGTGGTGTAAGCGCAGCATAAACCCCGGGCGGGACGCCTCCACTGTTGCCGGATCGATGTTTTTCTCCGCCAGCAGACGCAGCCACTCTCTTACCATAGTGGCGCGGCCTTTGGGGGAGTGAAGGCGATTTTGCGTAATTTTCCAGGAAGGGCACATCGGGCTAAAGGTATCGTAGTTGAAACACAGCCCGTTGCCGTTGCATTCCAACGGCCCGCGCCAGTCGGTGCGGATATTCACCGGGATCTGCCGATCGTAAGTCCCGCGTTTTACCGCATCGACACGAAACATCGCGCGATCATCAGCCTGCAGCGGCGGGCATATTTTGCCGGGATTAAGACGATTGAGGGGATCGAAAGCGGTTTTAATGCTTCTGAGTTCCTGATACAACTCAGGCCCAAAAAATTCCGGACTGTATTCGGCGCGAAAACCTTTACCGTGTTCGCCCCAGAGCAGTCCGCCATATTTCCCGGTCAGCGCCACGACTTCGTCAGAGATATGCTTGTGCAGTATTTCGTGTTGGGGATCGGTCAGATCCAGCGCCGGTCTGACATGCAAAACGCCAGCGTCAACATGACCAAACATGCCATAACGCAGTTCATGTTTGTCGAGCAATGCCCTGAATTCTGCGATGTAATCCGCCAGTTTCTCCGGTGGCACGCAGGTATCTTCGACAAACGCCACCGGCTTACCCCGTCCACGGGCATTGCCGAGCAAACCCACGGCTTTTTTACGCATGGCGTAAATACGTTCGATTTCGTCCACTTCGGTGCAGAGCTGCCAGCCTATCACCCCGGCCTGCTGAGCAGTAATAAACTGATTAAGCCGCTCGCACATCACTGCCACACGCTGATCAATCTCCTCTTCATCGTCCCCGGCGAACTCAACCATATTCAGGCCGAGCAGCTGTTGGCCGGGAATATCAGTAATGAGTTTACTCACCGAGTGCCAGACAATATCTTCGCGCGCCAGGTTCAGTACGGTCGAATCTACAGTTTCCACCGAGAGCGCATTGGCCTCTACCATGAAGGTCGCATTGCGTAGCGCCGCATCAAACGAATCATACTTGACGTTAATCAGGCGTCTGACCTGCGGAATAGGGGTGATATTGAGCTTTGCGGCGGTGATCAAAGCCAGCGATCCTTCGGACCCGGCCAGAATGCGGCTGAGATTAAACTCCGTTAAGTCATCGCTATACACATGCCGCAGGTCATACCCGGTCAGAAAGCGGTTTAGTTGGGGAAATTTTTCCAGGATCAGGGCGCGTTGGGTACGGCAGCGCTCCACTACGGTACGGTAAATATGGCCTTCGCGGCTGCTGGCCATTCCCCGCGTGGCAGCTTCTGCCGCTGACATCGGGCCCGCCTCAATCGCCTCACCATTCACCAGTACGGCGGAGAGACCAATGACGTGATCGGAGGTTTTACCGTAGACCAGCGATCCCTGGCCTGAAGCGTCGGTATTGATCATTCCACCGAGGGTGGCACGGTTACTGGTGGATAATTCAGGCGAAAAAAAGAAGCCAAACGGTTTGAGATAGTCATTTAACTGGTCTTTCACCACGCCCGCCTGCGCGATCACCCACCTCTCTTCGATATTGATTTCGATGATGTGATGCATATAGCGGGATAAATCAACGATGACATTATGGTTCAGCGACTGGCCATTGGTGCCGGTGCCTCCACCGCGAGGCGTGAAAGTGATAGCAGGGAAGGACTCATCAGCCAGGCGGGTTAGTAATTCGATATCAGCGCTATGGCGTGGGAATAATAGCGCTTCCGGCAAACACTGATAAATACTGTTATCCGTGGCGAGAGTCAGTCTGTCACTGTATTGATCCGCAATATCACCGCTAAAACCTCGCACGCGAAGTTCCGCAAGAAAGCGCTTTGTCTCAGGGGGAATGCCGGGTACGTCATCAAGTCCTGGAATCATTTTAATTTGCTCACCTAAATAGAGTGCACATCGTACCGCTCGTGATTGCACCCGGTATTTGCACCCGGATTTCAACCGTATGAAGCGGCGGCACAACCTGTTTCAGAGTCGGGGGTTGGAATTTGAATAATGCTGAATTGAATAAAAAACACGATTTATCATGCTGTTAAACGAAAAATATTTTTTTTTCGCAAAACTGTGATCGATAAGAAAACCCTATCATGACGTCAGTTGTCAGACATCTTATCTCATGTTATAAGGATGTGACAATGTAGTTTCGTAGTGACTCAAACCGAGTGTGAGCTGGCACTTACCGATACTTCACCATGCTGTTAACCAGCTGGTCTGATGAAACTGGATATGAGAAATGATCGAACGTAATAATACAAAGCAGGCGGTGCGGATTGGGGTCGATATTGGGGGAACCTTCACCGATATTGCGCTGGAAATTGGCACGCAAATTTTCTCGACGAAGTTATTAACCAATTACTCAGCCCCCGAGCAGGCTATTCTGGACGGTATTCTGACGGTGGTAAAAGATGCCGATATTCACCTCAGTGATATCGACATGGTGATCCACGGCACCACGCTGGCAACCAACGCACTGATTGAACGTCGTGGTGCTAAAACCGCCTTTATTACGACAGAAGGTTTCCGGGACGTATTAGAAATGCGTACTGAGAACCGTTTTGAGCAGTACGATCTCAATATCACCTTGCCCAAGCCGCTGATTGCGCGTCCCGATCGTTACACCCTGAACGAACGTGTGGGGTCCAAAGGTCAGGTGCTGAAAGCACTGGATCTGGATGAAGCCGAGACGCTGGCCAGCGTCATCGAGCAGGGCGGTTACACCAGCGTGGCAATTGGCTTTATGCACAGCTACCTGAACGGTGAACATGAAGCTCGGGTGCGCGATATCCTGCTGCGCCGTAATCCATCTCTCTCTGTCAGCATTTCATCTGAAGTTTCACCGCAAATGCGCGAGTACGAGCGTTTCAACACCGTCTGCGCCAACGCCTATGTCCGTCCGGTCATGGAGTCTTATCTTCACTCGCTGGTTGATCGTCTGAAAGAGACCGGGATCGCCTGTCCGGTGTTTATGATCCACTCCGGCGGCGGCATCATCAGCGTGCAGAATGCTGCGGCCTTCCCGGTACGTCTGATGGAATCTGGCCCGGCAGGCGGAGCCATGTTTGCCGCTGATATTGCCAACCGTTTCAGTCTCGATTCCGTTATCTCGTTTGATATGGGCGGCACCACGGCAAAAATCTGTTTGATCGAGCAGGGCCGCCCGAAGACGGCAAAAACATTTGAAGTTGACCGCAGCTACCGTTTTAAGAAGGGCAGCGGCATGCCAATTTCAATCCCGGTAATCGAAATGGTTGAGATCGGGGCCGGTGGTGGCTCATTAGCCAGCGTCGACAGCATGAACCAGATCCGCGTCGGGCCTGAAAGTGCCGCGTCAGAACCGGGTCCGGCCTGTTATCAGCGTGGCGGTAAACGTCCGGCGGTAACGGATGCCGATTTAATACTGGGTCGCCTCGATGCGGATAACTTCGCCGGGGGAGCCATCAGGTTAAGTACTACCGCGGCTGAAACCGCCTTGAATGACGCCGTCGGTGAGAAGCTGGCACTGACGCCATCGCTGGCCGCTTTCGGTATCAGTGAAGTGGTAGATGAAAACATGGCAAATGCGGCGCGTGCTCACGCGGTAGAAAACGGCAAAGCGCTGGAGGCCTTTACCATGATCGCCTTCGGTGGTGCCGCGCCGGTACACGCTTCGCGCCTGTGCGAAAAACTCGGCATTGACCGTTTGCTGATCCCACGCAGTGCCGGTGTCGGTTCGGCGGTGGGCTTCCTGAAAGCACCGTTTGGCTACGAAGTGGTTAAAAGCGCTTTTATGCGCCTCGACCTGTGTGACATGAGCCAGGTGAACGCCACGCTGAATGAACTGGCCGCGAGCGCCGCGCAGGTGCTGGAAGAGGGCGCGCGCGATCAAACCATCATCTGGGAGCGTCGTGCTTATATGCGCTATCAGGGCCAGGGTTGGGAGATCCCCATCGAGCTGCCAGAAGGTCCCTATCAGGATGCGCAGCGCGAAACCTTTGCCCAACTGTTTGAGCAGGCTTATACCCAGTTCTTTGGTCGTCCGATTGAAGGATTGCCGATCGAAATCATCAGTTGGACCGTCAAAGCCAGTTCACAGCTGCCGCCGGTTGAAAAGGTGGATCCGCTTCAGGCTGTCACCGCCACGCAGAGTGCATTGATCCGCCCACTGTTTGATGCGGCGCTGGGGGACTATGTCGATGCGCAAATCTGTGAACGTGAAAGCCTGCGTCCCGGACAGCGTGTCAGCGGCCCGGCTATCGTCGTTGAACGCGAAACCTCCACCATCGTCACTTCCAGCTTCGATGTCATTGTGCAGAACGATGGCAGCCTGCTGGTGCAGAAAAAAAACCTGCTGAATTAAGCCCGGCTATCAGGACTATTACCATGACCAATCAGACGTTAGCAAAAGTACAGCAACAGGTGATGTGGAATCGCCTTATTTCCGTGGTTGAAGAGCAGGCCATGACGCTGATCCGCACGGCATTTTGCCCGAGCGTGCGAGAAGCAGGGGATTTGTCCGCCGGGGTATTCGACATTCACGGTCGAATGATCGCGCAGGCCGTTACCGGAACGCCGGGCCACGTGAATACCATGGCGGAATCCGTTGCACACTTCATTAAGGAATTTGGCCCGAAAAACATTCTGGAAGAGGATGTTTATATCACCAACGACCCCTGGAAAGGCACCGGGCACCTGCACGACATTACCATTGTCACCCCGACTTTCCGTCATCAGAAACTGATTGGCTTCTTCGCCTGTACAGCACACGTCGTTGACATCGGCGGGCGTGGCTTTGGCCCCGATTCACGTGAGCTGTATGAAGAAGGCCTGTTTATCCCTCTGTTGAAGCTGTTTGATCAGGGAGAAACTAACCGGGTTCTCATCAGCATTTTGCGCAATAACGTGCGTGAAGCCGATCAGGTGATTGGCGATATCTTCTCGCTGTCGGCCTGTAACGCGGTGGGCGCGCGTCGCCTGCTGGATATGATGGATGAGTTTGCGCTGGATGATTTACAGGAACTGGCCGATTTCATTTTCAGCAACAGTGCGGCGGCCACTGCCGAACGTCTGGCGCAGTTACCCGCCGGAGCAACGGCTTCGAATAGCATGACGCTGGATGGCTACGATGAGCCTGTCACGCTGGCCGTCACTCTGACGGTGGAAGATGGCACCATCATGGCCGATTTCGCAGGCACATCGGGTGCCAGCAAGTTTGGTATCAACGTCCCGCTGATCTACACCAAAGCCTACGCCTGTTATGGCCTGAAATGTGCGCTGGCCCCGGAAATCCCTAATAACGAAGCCTCGCTGGCGGCCTTCAAGGTGAAAGCGCCGGATAACTGCATCCTTAATGCGCGTCGTCCTGCTCCGGTTTCGGTGCGTCATGTACTGGGTCACTTTGTCCCGGACCTGGTACTCGGTGCGCTGCAAAAACTGGCGGGCATTGATGTGCCGGCAGAAGGCTCTGGCTGCCTGTGGAACCTGCATGTCAGCGCGCGCCCGACCGATGAAAACGCCGACCCTGCGCTGAATGCAGAAATTTTAATGTTTAACAGCGGGGGCACCGGTGCGCGGGCGCAGTTCGATGGCCTGAGTTCAACCGCTTTCCCAAGCGGTGTACACACTATGCCGGTAGAAGCCTCAGAGCATGTCGGCCCGATCACTATCTGGCGTAAAGAGTTGCGTCCTGGTTCAGGCGGCGCGGGTAAGTATCGCGGTGGTTTGGGTCAGATTATGGAAATCGCGCCAAATGAAGGTTTTGAGTTCCGTTTCAACGCGATGTTTGACCGCGTGCTCTATCCGGCACGCGGACGCGAGGGCGGGCTGAGTGGTGGCGCGGGACGCGTTTCACTGGCCGATGGCACGCTGTTAAAAGCGAAAGGCACCCAGCTGGTGCCACAAGGCAACGCGCTGGTGCTCGAGCTGCCAGGTGGTGGCGGTCATGGCGACCCGCGGCAACGCGACCGCGCTTTAGTACAGCGCGATATCGAATATGGCTTTATCACCGAAGCCGAAGCCCAGGAACTCTACGGATACTCTTCTAACGCCCGCTAACGGCGGCAGAATAACAGTGAGCGAAGATGATGAACTATCAATCAGAACGACTTTCCCGCATTCAGTCATCGCCGAGTATGGCGGTGTCGCAGGCAGCGAAAGAGATGACGCGTCAGGGCATTAATGTGGTCGACCTTAGTCTGGGTGAACCTGATTTCGATACGCCGCAGAATATTATTTCTGCCGCGATTCAGGGGATGCAGAAGGGCAAAACGCGCTATACCGCGTCAGCGGGCATGCCAGAGCTGAAAGAGGTGATTGTTCAGAAGCTGGCACAAGACAACGGATTAACCTATACCGCAGATGAAATCACGGTGGGTAACGGTGCCAAGCAGATTATTTTTAATGCGCTGATGGGCACGCTCGAAGAGGGCGATGAAGTGGTGATTCTGGCCCCTTATTTCGTCTCCTACCCGGACCTGATTAAACTGCACGGCGGTGTGCCGCGCATTGTGACCTGCCGTGCGGAAAATAATTTCCGTCCGACGCGGGAAGATCTGGCGGCGGCCATCAATGAAAAAACGCGCTGGATCATGCTGAATACACCGTCGAACCCTTCAGGTGCGGTGTTAAGCCAGGCGGATTTCCGCATGATTGGTGAGGTGGTGCGTCCATTCAGCAACCTGCTGGTCATGTCGGATGAAATCTATGAAAAAATTGTGTTTGAAGGCACAGAATTTGTTTCATTCGGCCAGGCCTGTCCCGATCTGCGTGACAGAACGTTGATCATTAACGGCGTCTCTAAAAGCTATGCGATGACCGGCTGGCGCATCGGTTACGGAGCCGGGCCCGCAGGCTTAATTCAGGTAATGAATAAGCTACAGTCGCAGAGCACCACCAATGCCTGTTCCATTTCGCAGGTTGCCAGTGCGGAAGCCATCAGTGGCAATCAGGATTTCGTTGAGCACTGCCGCATTCAGTATCAGATCCGCCGCGACCTCATGTTAGCGGAACTGCAGGCCATCCCGCAGCTTAAAGCGTTTTCGCCAGAAGGGGCGTTTTATCTGTTCGCCGACTGTGGATCGCTAATCGGCAAAAGTACGCAAGCGGGAAAAACCCTGCGTAACGATGCGGATGTGGCCACCTATTTTCTGACCGAAGCACATGTGGCCTGCGTGCCCGGTGCCGCTTACGGGCTGGAGCCTTTTGTCCGTTTCTCTTTTGCCACCTCTGAAGAACAGATCAGACTCGCGGTGAAGCAACTCGCGGCGGCAATCACCAAACTGGTTTAATCGTAAATATCGTGTTGCCTTGTATAAGGCAACCGTTGCAAAAAGTGTGGAGCTATTATGGCGAGATTTAAGCGTATTCTTATTACCGGTGCAGCGGGTCGTCTTGGTTCGGTATTAAGAAAAGAGTTGGCCGGTCTGGCAGATAAATTACGTCTGACTGATATTGCTGATATGGGCAAAGCCGCAGATAACGAAGAAATTATTCAGTGCGATCAGGGCGATTACGACAAAATACTTGAAATCACCCGTGATGTTGATGCAGTGGTGCATTTAGGCGGTATTCCGCTGGAAAATACCTTTGAGAATATTTTGCATGCCAATATTCGTGGCAGTTACAACGTGTATGAAGCCTGTCGTCGCAATGGCGTGAACCGTATTATTTACGGCAGCTCTAACCATGCGATCGGTTTTTATGCGCGTGAAGCGATGATTGGCTCTGAAGTGCCGCATCGACCGGACAGCCTGTACGGCCTGAGTAAAGCTTTTACCGAAGATTTGGCGCGTTATTACTACGACAAATTTGGCGTAGAGACGGTTTCGATCCGCATTGGTTCTTCTTTTGAGGAGCCAGTAGATCGCCGGATGTTAGCCACCTGGCTGAGTTTCCGCGACTTTGCCCAGATGGTTGAGCGTAGCCTTACCGTGCCACGGGTGGGCTTCACCGTGGTCTACGGCGTGTCAGATAACCGCGAACAGTTCTGGAACAACCAGCAGGCGAATTTCCTCGGCTACCAGCCGCAGGACAGCGCGGATGTATTCCGCGAAAAAGTGGAGGCCAATACCGCCGTGCCGGATCCAAAAGATATCGCCGTCGTGTATTGCGGAGGCAGTTTTCCTGCCGCTGGCCACTATGAAGATAACCACTAAATATTTGCTGGAGAAAGAACATGTCTGATATTAAATCCTATGATGTGGTGATTATTGGTGGTGCGGTGATTGGTAGTGCTACGGCGTATTTTCTCGCAGCCAATCCAGATTTTAATGGTTCGGTACTGGTGATTGAACGCGATCCAACCTATGCAAAATCGGCAACAGCGTTATCATCCAGTTCTATTCGCCATCAGTTTTCCAATGAAATTAATATTAAGATTTCACAGTACGGTTCAGAATTTATTAAGTCCTTTAATGACTATTGTGCTGTTGATGGTGATGTACCGGAGTTAGGCTTCCAGGAGAACGGCTATCTCTACATGGTGAGTGAAAAGGATCGCGCCATCCTGACGGAAAACTACCAACAGCAGGTCGCGTTAGGTTCTGAAATGGCATTACTGACGCCAGAACAGATCGAACAGCGTTTCCCCTGGATCAATGCGCAAGGTGTGGCCGCCGGTTGCCTGGGCTTATCCGGTGAAGGCTGGTTCGACAGCTTTGGTCTGTTGCAGGGCTTCCGTAAAAAAGCGCGCTCGCTGGGTGTTACCTACATTCACGATGAAGTGGTGGGCTTAACCCGCAACGACGACAAAATCGAACGCGTTCATCTGGCCTCGGGTGAGGTGATCAACTGCGGCTATGTGTTAAATGCTGCGGGCACGCGCGCCAGCAAAGTCTGCGAAATGGCTGACTTATCGATTCCGGTCGTACCGCGTAAGCGCTGCATTTTTGTCTTTGACTGTCGGGAAAAAGTGGCCGATAAAATGCCCGCTATCATCGACCCGACCGGGATTTTCTGTCGTCCGGAAGGGCGCTACTTCCTGAGTACCCTGGAGCCTACGCCCGATCCGGATGTCGATTTCAATGATTTTGACGTGATCCACTCTGAGTTTGAAGAACGTATCTGGCTGCCGCTGGCGGAGCGCGTTCCGGCCTTTGAAGCCATCAAAGTCGTCAACTCCTGGGCCGGTCATTATGACTACAACACCCTCGATCATAACGCCATTATTGGCCCACATACCCATGTGAAGAACTTCCTGTTTGCCAATGGCTACAGCGGCCATGGTTTACAACAGTCTCCGGCGGTAGGTCGTGGTCTGGCGGAGTTGATCACCTACGGTGAATACCGTTCGCTGGATCTCTCACCACTGGGCTACGAGCGTATCGCCACTCAGACGCCGTTCCTTGAAAAATTAATTATCTAGTCCGGAGCACAACCATGAAATCTGCAATGAATTCTACCGCGTCCGTGCGTAATGGCGGTCGCGTCCTGATTGATGCTCTGCGCAATAACGGCATGGACCGCGTGTTCTGTGTTCCGGGTGAAAGCTATCTCGCGGCGCTGGATGCCTTACATGATACGCCGGAAGTGGCACTGCATGTTTGCCGTAATGAAGGGGGCGCAGCCTACATGGCTGACGCCTACGGCAAGCTGACGGGCAAACCGGGTATCTGTTTTGTTACCCGTGGGCCAGGTGCCACTAACGCGAGCTGTGGGTTGCACGTTGCCCGTCAGGATTCGACGCCGATGATTCTGCTGATCGGTCAGGTTGCGCGTCAGGATATGGATCGCGAAGCCTTCCAGGAGATCGACTATCGCCGCATGTTTGGTGAAGTCGCCAAATGGGTTGCGCAAATCGAAGATGCCTCCCGTATACCGGAATATGTCAATCGCGCCTGGGCTACGGCTACGGCGGGACGCCCGGGGCCAGTGGTTCTGGTACTGCCAGAAGATATGTTGACCGATGAAACACAGGTTGCCGATCTCCCGGCATGGACTCCGGTTGTCACTTTGCCCGGTACGGCGGACGTTCAGCGCATTAGTGATGCCCTGGAAACCGCCGAGCGCCCGCTGGTGATTGTCGGCGGCAGCGGCTGGAGCGAAACCACGCGTCAGCAGCTCGAAAAATTTGCGGATACCTGGCAACTGCCGGTGGCCAACTCATTCCGCTGCCAGGACTATATCGATAACGATCACGCGGGGTATGTGGGTGACCTGGGCATTGGCATCAGCCCGGCGTTAACCGAGCAGGTCAAACAGGCGGATCTGCTGTTGGTGATTGGCGCTCGTCTGGGTGAGATGACCACCCGAGGCTATTCACTGATTAATATTCCGCAGCCGCAACAGCGTTTAATCCATATTCACGCCAGCGCGGAAGAGTTAGGAAGCGTCTATCACGCTGAAGTTGCGATTAATGCGGCTCCTGCGGCAGTCGTGGCGGCACTCAGCGAGACGAAACCCACGCGTACGCCAGCATGGCAGCAGCAGACGCGTCAGGCACGTGCGGCGTTTAACGCATGGAACCAGCCGATTACCGTCGCGGGTGATGTGCAAATGGCCCAGATTATCGACTGGCTCAACCGCAACGTGCCTGAAGACACCATCGTCTGTAATGGCGCAGGTAACTACACGGGATGGATCCACCGCTTCTGGCGCTTCCACCAGGTGCGTAGTCAACTGGCACCCACCAATGGGGCGATGGGCTACGGCACGCCAGCCGCGGTGGCAGCAAAACTGATCGCCCCTGAGCGTACCGTGATTGCCTTCGCCGGGGATGGCTGTTTTATGATGAATGGCCAGGAGCTGGCCACGGCCGCGCAATATGGTGCCAACATCATTGTTATCGTGGTGAATAACAGCATGTTTGGCACCATCCGTATGCACCAGGAACGTGAATATCCACGCCGGGTGGTGGCGACAGAATTGCAGAATCCAGACTTCTGTGCTCTGGCGCAAGCCTACGGTGCGCATGCCGAGTTGGTTACTCACACGGAAGCTTTTGCCGCCGCATTCGAACGTGCGCGCTCAGCGAACAAGCCTGCGGTGATCGAAATCAAACTGGAAAAAGAGATCATCTCCCATAACACCACACTGTCAGCACTGCGCGACCGTTAAGGTAAGAAGAAGAGGCAGTCACGATGTTGTCACTGCTTCAAGACGTTCTTTTTGCCTGTTATTTTGCTGCTATGGCCATTCGGGTAATAAGCCAGCGTTATGGCTGGACGGCAACTTTCAGATGCGGATTTTTTAAATTCAGTTAAATCAATGAATTAAATTATCGCATTGAGCAAAATAAGACCTGCGTCAAATTAATCAATAACGATTTTACATATCCGTAACGATCAAATTGCGCGTAATTACGAGATGCGATAAGTTGTCAGACATCTTATTACCGCACAACAGATGAATGAGAACCTCAAGATGGAATCATACAAGAGCTTCATCGGTGGAAAGTGGGTAGGCACTGAAGCGACGACACATAACGTTAATCCTTCAGACACCAAAGACCTGCTTGGGCTGGCGGCCCAGTCTGGTATTGAACATGTGAATCAGGCCGTGGCGGCCGCACGCGAGGCTTTCCCTGCGTGGTCTACCAGCCCCATTCAATTGCGTAGCCGCATTTTAGATGTGACCGGCAACGAAATTCTGGCGCGCCGTGACGAACTGGGACGCCTGCTGGCGAGTGAAGAGGGCAAGACCCTGCGTGAAGCCACTGGCGAGGTGATTCGCGCCGGTGAAATCTTTAAGTTTATGGCCGGTGAAGCCCTGCGCATCCCGGGTGAAGTACTGGACTCAACACGTCCGGGCATGACGGTGGAAATTACCCGTGAAGCCGTGGGGGTCATTGGCATGATTACGCCATGGAACTTCCCGATTGCGATTCCGGCATGGAAAACCGCACCTGCGCTGGCCTTTGGTAACTGTGTGGTGATCAAGCCCGCCGAACTGGTGCCGGCCAGTGCACAAGTGCTGGCGGACATTCTGCATCGTGCTGGCTTGCCGGATGGGGTGTTTAACCTGGTGCTGGGCAAAGGTTCCGTTGTCGGACAGGCACTGATTGAACATCCGGGCATTGATGCCATCTCCTTCACCGGCTCACAGGGCGTAGGCGAAAACATCGCGCAGATTGCCGCCTCACGCATGATTCGTTGCCAGTTGGAAATGGGCGGTAAAAACCCCCTGGTGGTGATGGATGATGCGGACATTGATATTGCCGTTGAGTGTGCGCTGGACGGCTCGTTCTTTGCCACCGGGCAGCGCTGCACCGCGTCTTCACGGCTGATTGTTCAGTCAGGCATTCACGATCAATTTGTCGAGCGTCTCGTCAGCCGCATGAAAGCGATCAACGTCGGACATGCGTTGGATCCGCAAACCCATATCGGCCCGGTGGTTGACCTGCGTCAGCTGGAAAGTAATTTCAGCCATGTACACAGCGCTCGCGCAGAGGGGGCCGAACTGATTTACGGCGGTGAGCGTCTTGACCTGGCGACACCGGGTTTCTACATGTCGCCAGCACTGCTGATCGCTACCCACAATGACATGAAGATCAACCAGGACGAAGTGTTTGGTCCGGTGGCTTCGGTGATCCCGGCGGCAGATTTTGATGAGGCGCTGGCGATTGCCAATAACACCCGCTTCGGCCTCTCTTCCGGGATTGTGACACGCTCCCTGAAACATGCCGCCGCATTTAAGCGGCACTCCCAGGCCGGGATGGTGATGGTGAATGCGCCTACGGCAGGTGTCGATCCGCATGTTCCTTTTGGTGGCCGTAAAGCATCCAGTTTTGGCCCGCGTGAGCAAGGTCGTTATGCCATCGAATTTTATACCTCGGTGAAAACCTCTTACATTCAGCCTTAATGGTTACAACATGAGTGACGCAAAGATGAAAATTTTGGTCGCAGTGAAGCGCGTTGTTGATTACAACGTAAAAATTTCGGTCAATGCCAGCCAGACTGGGGTTGAGACTACCAACCTGAAGATGTCGATGAATCCGTTCTGCGAAATTGCTGTGGAAGAGGCGATTCGTCAGAAAGAGAAAGGTTACGCCGACGAGGTCGTGGTGGTCTCGGTGGGAAGTCAGGCCAGCCAGGAACAACTGCGCGCTGCGCTGGCTCTGGGTGCCGATCGTGCCATTTTAGTTGAAGCGGAAGAGGGGCTGGAGTCTCTGGCGGTGGCAAAACTGCTGGCGGCAGTGGTCAGACAGGAACAGCCAGAGCTGGTGATTCTGGGCAAACAGGCGATCGATTCCGATGCCAACCAGACCGGCCAGATGCTGGCGGCGCTCACCGGTTATCCGCAGGGTACCTTCGCTTCAGAAGTTAACATCGTGGAGAAGAGCGTGGCGGTTACCCGTGAAATTGATGGTGGCCTACAGACGCTCTCGCTGGTATTGCCTGCCATCATCACCACCGACCTACGCCTGAATGAACCCCGCTATGCCTCGCTGCCCAACATCATGAAAGCGAAACGCAAACCGCTGGATGTGGTCTCTGCCGCAGATTATGACATTGATACTCGCCCGCGCTTAACCACGGTTTCCGTTGTGGCCCCTGCGCAACGTGAAAGTGGTATCCGCGTCTCCAGCGTGGATGAATTACTCAATAAACTGAAAAATGAAGCGAAGGTGATTTGATTATGAAAACGCTCATCATTGCTGAACACGATAACCTGCATCTGAATCCTGTCACCCTTAATACCGTGCAGGCTGCCACACAGATCGGTAACGAAATCCACTTACTGGTTGCCGGTTATGGTTGTCAGGCTGTCGCGCAAGCCGCGGCTAAAATTCACGGCGTGACGCAGGTATTCGTCGCTGATAATGAAGCCTATGCGCATCAGCTAGCGGAGAACGTTGCGCCGCTGATCGTGGATGTGGCACAGAGTTATAGCCACATTTTGGCCCCTGCCACGACTCAGGGTAAGAACGTGCTGCCGCGTGTGGCGGCACTGTACGATGTCGCCCAGATTTCAGACATTATCGCGGTGGTGTCAGCGGATACCTTTAAGCGCCCGATCTATGCCGGGAATGCCATTGCAACGGTAAAATCCGAAGATTGCCTGAAAGTCATCACCGTGCGTGGCTCAAGTTTTGCCCCTGTTGAGTCAGGTTCTGGCAATGCGTCAATCGAACCCCTCAGTCAGGTGTTTAAATCCGACAAAGTCAGCTTTGTCCGCGAGCAGCTGGAAAAAACCGCGCGTCCGGAACTGAATGCTGCGCGCATTGTGGTCTCCGGTGGACGCGGTGTAGGTAGCCGCGAGAACTTTGCGCTGCTGGAACAACTGGCAGACAAACTGGGTGCAGCGGTGGGCGCGTCTCGTGCGGCGGTTGACTCTGGCTATGCGCAAAATGATCTTCAGGTGGGTCAGACCGGTAAAATCGTTGCGCCCGATCTCTATATTGCCGTCGGTATTTCCGGTGCTATTCAGCATTTAGCCGGAATGAAAGAGTCTAAAATCATTGTTGCTATCAACAAAGATGATGAATCACCCATATTCCAGGTCGCTGATTATGGTTTAGTAGGCGATCTGTTCGATGTATTACCTGAACTAACCAGCAAAATATAATATTAATCATTATTTATAACGGGAGTGTTTTACACACTCCCGCTACTTTCTCTTTAATTAAACCCCAAGGTGATGCTGTTTATTTCGCTAGATAAACACGAGATAAAATGGCAGGCAGAAAGTCAGAGGTCATAATGGCAATACTTTTCAGAGGCGATGAAACGAGCGGCAACCAGGCGACGCATTTCAAAAAAGAGCTATCAACATTTGATTTGACATTTATTGGCCTTGGTACGGTTTTTGGATCGGGTTGGTTATTTTCAGCTAGTTATGTCGCCTCATATGCTGGCCCAGCGGGTATTCTTTCCTGGATATTTGCAGCTGTCGCAGTATTAGCACTGGGGCTGGTGTATTGTGAGCTGGGAGCTGCTCTTCCTCGTTCAGGAGGTGCAATAAGTTACCTGATGACATCCCACGGCCCTCTTATGAGTTATCTAATAGGGCTGATTACTGTTATTTATATGTCGAGCATGATTGCAATCGAGGTGGTAGCCGCAAGACAATACGCCGCCGCCTGGTTTCCTTCTCTCAATCATTTTGGATCCAGTACTCCAACAATGATGGGTTGGTTACTCCAGTTTGTTATGCTCTGTTTCTTTTTTTCGCTTAATTACCGCAGTATCAAAACCTTCTCGACGTTCAATAATCTTATAAGCATCCTTAAATTTGCCATCCCGGTCCTACTGATCATTGTTCTTTTTACCTTTTTTAAACCTGAAAACTTTACCTCACATGGATTTGCTCCAATGGGGTTCACCGGGGTAGAAATGGCGGTCTCAGCAGGCGGAGTAATTTTTGCCTTTCTTGGGTTAACACCGATTGTTTCTGTGGCCAGTGAAGTTAAGAATCCACAAAAAACGATCCCTATTGCACTGATTTTATCCATTGTGATTTCAGGAATCTTGTACATCCTGCTCCAGGTGGTTTTTCTCGGGGCTGTGCCAGTGGCATTCCTTGGGAATGGTTGGGCAGGGGTCGCTGCGCACTTTAAACTTCCTTTTCACGACATTGCCATTTACCTCGGCGTTGGCTGGCTGGCCATCCTTATTGTGATGGATGCCATCGTTTCACCCACCGGTTGCGGTAATATCCATATGAATGCGACGCCACGCATTGTTTATGCATGGTCACGTTCAGGCACCTTCTTCCGCATTTTTTCCAAAGTTGATGAAGAATCGGGAATTCCGCGCCCTGCGCTATGGCTAACATTCGCGCTTGCCGTGTTTTGGACCTTGCCGTTCCCTTCCTGGGAAGCGATGATCAGCGTGGTATCGGCCTCTCTGGTGTTGAGTTATGCGATTGCCCCGGTATGTGTGGCGGCGCTGCGGCGTAACGCTCCCGAACTTAAGCGTCCATTCTACTTAAGAAGTTTTGCGATAGTTGGCCCAGTTTCCTTCGTGATTGCCACGTTAATTGTTTACTGGTGTGGCTGGAATAACTTGAGTTGGCTGTTTGTCTCACAAATTGTGCTCTATATCGCTTATCTGTGCTTTAGCAAAGTGGTTCCGCAAGACTATGTCAGTCTTGGCCAGCAAATTAAATCGTCGCTGTGGTTAATTGGTTATTATATTTTGTTAACGGCTATCTCTTATCTTGGTTCATTTGGCGGGAAGAATATCATCCCACATCCTTATGATTTGTATGTTGTCGCGGCGATTGCGATTGTCTGTTACTACTGGGGAGCATTTACTGGTATCCCAAAAGGGAAAATAGACCTCTACGTATCGGAATGATGAGGTCAAATTTAATATTATTATTTCGTGACGAAGATAATCCATGTGTGTCGATCAAGGATGATCATTTTTTCATAGCAATGGCAGTAACAGGCAGTGATAGCCCCCTGGTTACAGCGGCATGAATCTGGCTATTGGCAGTGTGGCTGCCAATATTTTATGGTCTTCATCAGCAGCGCATAATAAGAGCAGTTGTACTCTGAATGCCTGTTCTCCGAGAGAATGTATCAATGACAAACAGACGTTCACAAGATAAACAGCCGTTAATCAGGCAGGCGCTGTCTCTGGCGGCCGGACATGATGCTCAGGTTAATGATGAGGACTATCTCCGCTTTTCCCGGCTATTTTTGCGCGCGCTGCCGGTTGAAACGTTAAATGAAAAGAGCCCGGCACAGCATGCGGTCATTTTACGGCAATGCTGGAAAGCCATGAAACATTCACCGGCAGAGCGCGCCACTCTGCGGCTTATTACGCCAGCCAGCCACGAACACAGCGATCTTTCGTCACCTTCCTGTATCGTGATTGTTGCGCGAGATATGCCCTGGCTGATTGAGTCGGTTCGCACTGAACTGAATCGCAAGAACATCACAATGCATTACTTACAAAATGCAGTCATCGATGTCGTGCGCGATGCAGAAGGCCGCGTGACCTGTTACCAGGATCCGATGTCACCTGTGGTACAGGATGCGCGAGCAGAGGCGATTATCTATGTTGAGATTGACCGCCACAGTGACGCAACGATGCTGCACGATATCGAGTCCGGGTTGACAGAAACCTTGCGCTTCTTGTATCAGGCCAGACAACAGCGTACTACGATGATCAGAATGCTGTCCGTACAGGTCACGAAGCGCATCGCCAATGATCAGACGCTGACAGAAACCGAGATTCACGAGTCCAGAGCGTTTATCGACTGGTTGCGCGAAGAAAATTTCTTGTTCCTCGCGCATGAAGAGTTAGCGATCAATCATGATGATAAGACCGCCACAGTAACCAGACAAACCGGACCACTCGACTTCACACCCGGCGACAGTGAATATGCCTCTCTGAACCTCGGTCAGCATAACCCGATCTTCAGTGTAAAAAGGGATCGCCGACGCTGTGACTTCTACCGTAATCACTATTTCCACCAGATTATTGTTGACCATAATGACGGGAAAAACCTGTCACGTTTTTATGGCATTTTCACCACCACGGCGATACTGACGCCACCGGAACAGATCCCCCTGGTCAGGGAAAAAATTGTCCGGGTTAAAAAGCTGAGCGGCCTGCAAACCACCGGGCACCGATCGCGAGAGTTAGCCAGAATTCTGCATACCTATCCGTGGGAAGAGTTGCTCATCGCAACCACCAGCGAATTATTGCAGACCGCGATGAGCATTTATAATTTACAAGAGCGTCGGGGAGCATCGGTGTTTGCCCGTATCGATCCCGGCCAGGCGTACATTTCCGTTTTATATTACGTGCCGAAGGATACCTACTGCACGGCCCTGCGACTCCGGGTGCAAAAGGTCTTGCTCGACTATTTTTCCGCCACGACGCTGACGTTCAGTACCACCTACAGTAATTCTATTTTGTCCCGGACTCACTTTTACCTCTCGCGCGATCCGGGGCAGCCGCCGGTTGAGAGTATTGAAGGGTTACAGACGCTGATTGCCGCGGTTTCCCTGTCCTGGGACGATCAACTGCACGCAGCGTTGCAGGAACGCCTCGGGGAGGAAGCAGGCAATGCGTTGTTTTATCGCTTTGGCAGAGCCTTCTCGCTCGGATATCAGGAACATCATTCGGCGCAGGACGCGGTAAACGATATTCTCTGTCTGGCCGCATTATCACCGGATAGCCCACCGGCCCTGCGGGTTGATCGTGGTGCCGACGTGCAGTCCGAAAGGATGGGATTAAAAATTTTCAGTACGACAAATCCCCTGATGCTGTCAGAGGTGGTGCCGGTACTCGATAATGCTGGCGTGCAGGTTGAAAGTGAAAATACCTGGATGATTGATACCCAGCTGACAGGGAAATGCTGGATACATCAGTTTTCATTGATTTATAGCGGTAATGCAGACAACCTCACCTCTCAGGTTCTGCAGCAGTGGCAAGATAATCTCGCTGATGTGATGAACAAAAATAGTGAGAACGATCGCCTCAACCGGCTGGTACTGGATGCCGGACTGCGTGGGTTTGACGTGATGATTTTGCGCGCGCTCTCTCGCTATATGCATCAGCTACGCCTGGGGTTCAGTCAGCCCTTTATCATCGAAACCCTGAACAATTACCCCGCCGTGGCCGCGATCTTCTCCTCGCTGTTCAACAGCCGCTTTGCACCGGACATCGCCCAACGTGAGCAACACTGCGAACAACAAAAACAGACGTTGGAACGTTGCCTGGAGGGGGTAAAGAGCCTGAATGAAGAGCGGGTGTTGCGGTCATTCACCGAAGTCCTGTTTGCCATTGTGCGCACCTCTGGCTGGCAACAGACCGAAACGCCTCAGGCACGACCTTTTATCGCTTTCAAATTCAGCCCTCAGTCAATCAGTGGGGTGCGTCAGCCTTGCCCACTCTTTGAAATGTTTGTCTACAACGCCGAGATGGAAGGGGTACACCTGCGCTTCGGTAAAGTTGCGCGCGGTGGGTTGCGCTGGTCTGATCGCAGTGAAGACTACCGCACCGAAGTCCTTGGGTTGGTCAAAGCGCAGCGCGTCAAAAATGCCGTTATTGTTCCGGTCGGTGCCAAAGGGGGATTCATTGTTCGCCAGCCAGTCAGAAATGCCACCCGGGCAGAAACCGTGGCGCAGGGGATCAGCTGCTATCGCCTCTTCATCCGTGGCTTATTATCGCTTACCGACAATCTGATCGACGGTCAGACCGTTCCCCCCGCCAACACACTGTGTTACGACGATGAAGATCCCTATTTAGTCGTGGCCGCCGATAAAGGCACCGCCACCTTTTCTGATATCGCTAACCAGCTCGCCAGCGAGGCAAATTTCTGGCTGGACGATGCGTTTGCTTCTGGTGGAAGCCAGGGCTATGACCATAAAAAAATCGGCATCACCGCAAAAGGCGCGTGGGAATCGGTCAGACAGCATTTTTATGAACGGGGGCTGGATGCGCAAAAAGACGCCTTCAGCGTCATTGGCATTGGGGACATGGCCGGTGATGTGTTTGGCAACGGCATGTTGCTCTCCGCGGCAATCAAACTGATTGCGGCGTTCAACCACAATCACATTTTCATCGATCCTGCGCCTGACTGTAAAACCAGCTATCAGGAACGTGTCAGGCTGTTTAATTTGCCGGGTTCGGCATGGAGTGATTATCGTCCCGAGCTTCTCTCTGCGGGAGGCGGTATTTTCTCCCGCGATCTGAAGCGCATCACGTTGTCGCCTGAAATCCAGCAACGCTTTGACATCAGCGCATCGGTACTGTCGCCTGATGAGCTGATCAAACACATTCTTTGCGCCGAGTGTGACATGTTATGGAGTGGCGGTATTGGCACCTATGTGAAGGCCAGCCAGGAGAGTGACAGTGATGTAGGGGATAAGAACAACGATACGTTACGCATTAATGGCCGGGATCTGCGAACACATATTGTGGCGGAAGGCGGCAATCTTGGACTCACCCAACTGGCGCGCATCGAATTTGCCGCGCAGGGCGGCACCATTAACACTGACTTTATTGATAATGCCGGCGGTGTCGATTGCTCTGATCATGAAGTGAATATCAAAATCCTGCTGAATCTGCGGGTTGCCCGTCACCAGATGACGATTGACGAGCGTAATACGCTGTTAAAATCGATGACAGATTCTGTAGCAAGCTGCGTGCTCAGTAATAACCGGCACCAGGCTCTGGCACTGAGTCTGGCTCAGCAGATGGCCGTTGAGCAGGCGGAAAGCAACATCAAGTTAATCCGCTATCTGGAAACACAGGCTGGGCTTGATCGCGACCTGGAATATCTCCCCGATGAGGCCACCCTGATGCTACGCAGAAAAGAGGGTAAAGGCCTCAGCCGACCAGAACTGGCGGTATTGATTTCATATACCAAAAGTTCACTGAAACAAGCATTTATCGATGAGAAACTCGCCAGCCATCCGTTTGCCCGGAAGTCCGCTTTTTCAGCTTTTCCGCTGGAACTGGCCAGGTTATATCCGGAAGATATTTTGGACCATCCGCTGCTGAGTGAAATCGTTGCGACTCAGGTGGCCAATGAGATGGTCAATCGGTTGGGTATCAGCTTCGTGTGGCAGTTACAGCAGCAGCGCCAGATGTCGGCAGCCAATATTGCGCTGATATGGTTAGGACTCAAAGAGCTGTTCTCCCTTGATGTGTTGTGGTGTGAAGCGGAGCGCGCGGGCAACAGCCTGACATGGGCAGAGCAGTCGGACATTTATGGCCTGTTAATGCGCTTTGTCAGCCATGCTGCGCGCCGCATCTCACTGAATATGGCTGATCCAGAGCAGTTCTTACTGCGCTTACCGCAACTTAAGCGTGATTTAGTGAGCTATGAAGCATTGCTGCCGCAGCTGTCACTTCAGCTGAAAAGTGAGACGAAGCCTGATGCAGGGCGGGAAGGTGTGCATCCGCAGCTGCTAAAGATCATTGACTGCTACGACCTTTATCTCTCTTTCCTTGATATCGCCAATACGGCGTCAACCTCCCAAAAGCCGGTGACGCAGGTCGCCCCGCTTTATATCTTTATGCAAAAAAGGCTCAAGCTTGATCAGCTGGCAACGGCCGTCGAAAACTATAACCCGCAAAACGAATGGCAGTCTCTGGCGCGTGAAACCTGGTTGTATGACCTCACACTTTGTCAGCGCAATATTTCACGCAGTATTATCGAACAGGGCGATGATGCCGACTATTCTGGCGAACAGCTGGTTAATCGGTGGCTGGAGAAATATAAGAAATCGCTACAAAAATGGGATGAAATGACAGGGGAGGCACCGGGAATTAGAGCGGATGAACTGTCTGCCTTTGCGATGATGCTGCGAGAACTGGAAGGTTTTATATATAACTAGCTGATTTAAATCGGTTAAATTTCCAACTCAGCCTGGGTGCTGCATGACAGTGCCCGGGCTGCATTTTTATTAAAGATTATGTTAATTTTAAGTACTTATTGCCTCCCAATGTCAGATCATATGATATCATCTGACATATCTAAAATAATCAAATGTCGAGCAAACTTATGTTTTATAACGACCCCTTACACATTGATAATACTGAAGCTTTTGGCCGCAAAGGTAGCCTGACTGAACGTCTGGTTGAAATAATCAGCTCGGATATTCGTTCCGGTAAGTACAGTCCGGGAGAGAAACTTCCTACGGAAAAAGAATTTATAAGTAAATATAATGTAAGCCGCAGCGTCGTCCGTGAAGCTATCGCCTCGCTAAAATCCGATGGATTACTGCAGTCGCGTCAGGGTATTGGCGTTTTCGTCATTGATCCTTTGCCTTCTGAGCCATTCAAGATCTCCACGAAAGATGTCAAAGATCTCGAAAATATTGCCCTGATGCAGGAATTGCGTAAGGCAGTTGAAATTGAGTCTGCCGGTCTTGCCGCCGAACGACGCAGCACCCAGCAAATGAAGAAGATTACTGCCGCTTATAAAAAACTCGAGAAAGCATATTCAGAAAATGAGAGTGATATCGGCCTGGAAGATTTCGATTTTCACCTTGCTATCGCTGAGGCCACCGGCAATAAATATTTCTCTGAGTTTTTGGTCTATCTGCGAAATCAGATCACATTAGGACTGAGTATTAAATACAAGGGCGCGCGCCGTTTCTCCAACAATGCTTACCGTGCGAATTCCATCGCGGAACATTTAGCGCTGCTCCAGGCGATAGAAAAGCAGGATTGTACAGAAGCCCGTGATTTAATGCGCGCGCACCTGTCCAACGCGTCGCAGTATTACAGCGACCTGGAAAGTTATTTATCGGATGAACAGAGTAACTGACACTGGAAGAGGGCTCTTCCAGTGCACCGATTACATATTTGGATAATTGGGGCCGCCAGCACCTTCTGGTACGGTCCAGTCAATGTTCTGACAAGGATCTTTAATGTCACAGGTTTTACAGTGGACGCAGTTCTGTGCATTGATTTGTAGTTTTTTATTATCCCCTTCACCGGTTATTTCATAAACCCCCGCCGGGCAATAACGTTGGGCGGGTTCTGCATAAATCGGCAGATTCAGGCTGATGGGTAACGCAGGATCGCGTAACACCAGATGGCACGGTTGGTCTTCTTCATGGTTCGTATTTGACAGATAAACGGATGATAATTTATCAAAACTCAGAATACCATCAGGTTTAGGATAGGTTATCTGTTTACAAAGACTGGCTTTTTTCAAACGTTGATAATCCGGTGTCCGATCGTGCAAGGTAAACGGCAGTTTGCCCTTAAACCAGTTCTGATCGAGATAATTAAATGCGCCACCCAACAGCGTGCCGAAACGGTGCATGGCCGGACCAAAGTTGCGGGCTGAATGCAGCTCATCATAAACCCAGGATTGAGCGAACAGGGCGCTGAATGCCGTCAGGTCAGCGGGTGGCTGTTCATGTTGACTCAGGGCATCAACAATCGCTGTTGCAGCGATCATGCCCGTTTTCATAGCGGTATGCGTACCTTTAATCTTGGCGAAATTCAGCGTTCCCGCATCACAACCAATCAGTAACCCCCCAGGAAAATGCATTTTGGGCAGTGAGTTCAACCCCCCTTTAGCGATCGCCCTGGCGCCGTAGGCTACCCGTTTCCCGTGCTGCAAATAGTGGCTAAACACCGGATGATGCTTAAGGCGCTGGAATTCATCGAAGGGGCTGAGGTAAGGGTTGCTGTAAGACAAATCAGTGATGAGGCCCAGCGAAACCTGCCCGTTCTCGCAGTGATAAAGGAATGAACCGCCGGTCGCACCTTCATTCAGCGGCCAGCCACTGCCATGGATCACTAATCCAGGCTGATGCAGTTCCTGGGGTATATCCCACAGCTCCTTAATGCCGAGCGCATAATGTTGCGGATCGACGTCTTTATCGAGTTGGAATTGCTTGATCAGCTGTTTTCCCAGATGTCCCCGGCATCCTTCAGCAAACAGGGTGTATTTTGCCAACAGCTCCATGCCGGGCGTGTAGCTGTGTTTTAATTCACCGTTCGATTTAATCCCCATATCACCGGTTAATACCCCTTTTACCGTGCCAGCTTCATCATAGATGATCTCTTTAGCCGCAAAGCCCGGGAATATATCGACGCCGGCCGCTTCCGCCTGCTGTGCCAGCCAACGGCAGAAATTACCCAGGCTGATAATGGTGTTGCCCGTATTATGCATCGGCGCGGGGATCAATGAATGAGGAAGCTGGCGCGCTGATTCTTCACCCGTGAAATAATAAATCTCATCTTTTGACACCGGCACGCCAAGTGGCGCACCGCGCTCTATATAATCCGGAAACAGTTCCTGAAGGGCACGAGGGTCAAGAATAGCGCCGGAAAGTGTATGTGCACCAATTTCTGAGCCTTTTTCAATCACGCATACGCTAATCTCTTGTTTCTTCTCTTTGGCCTGATTCATTAACGCACATGCTGCTGAAAGCCCGGCAGGGCCGCCGCCAACAATGACGACGTCAAACTCCATCGATTCACGTTCCACTTATTTGCTCCCGACATTGACTGCCTAAAATCGAACATATTGATTACGTATCACTGTTAACGGTGTCATATGATTTTCCGATAACACTTTAACATCGTTAACATAGCATATATTCTGGTCAGGTTATCAGATGACAGACAACTAAACAAATTGAAAATGCGAACCTCATCACACCTATTCATATGATTATTAACATTATTTAAATTGTTAATGTTAACCTGGCATCATGAAAACATCTTATTATCGATATTTTAAACTTCTCAATGCATGCGCTTCTGGTCTGCCTTGCTGCTATTTACTGGAGTGATTGATGAGTAAAATTAATGTTGAAAATGCGATTCCTTTGACGGTTAACAGTGCATCAGGCCAACATACAGGGAGTAAAGCGTTAAAGAGGGTGGTGGTAGCGGCAATGGCGGGTAGTTTTATCGAGTGGTTCGAATTCTCGGTGTATGGATATATGGCTGCCGTTATGGGTAAAATTTTCTTCACCAATGCCGCACCGTCAGTTCAGTTGATTGCTTCTTTTGCGACCTTTGCCGTGGCTTTTATCGCCAGACCGGTAGGGGGAATGGTTTTCGGGATCATCGGCGATAAAATCGGCCGTAAAACCGCACTCAATATCACCTTGTTGTTGATGGCCGCCGCGACATTCTGTATCGGCCTGTTACCTTCAGAGTCCAGTATTGGGGTTACCGCGCCGGTTTTGCTGATCCTGTTGCGGCTGATTCAGGGGTTTTCCAGTGGCGGTGAGGTTGCCGGTGCTTCCATCTTTGTTGCCGAACACAGTCAGGATAAACATCGTACGTTTATGACCAGTTGGGTCGAAGTGGGCTGTATAAGCGGCTTTATCTTCGGTGCACTGACCACGGCAGTGTTACATTTCAGCTTCACTGAAGACGATCTGTTGCAATGGGCCTGGCGACTGCCATTCATGCTGGCAGCACCGATGGCGTTGATAGGCCTCTACATTCGCCATAAGCTGGAAGAGTCCCCCCTGTTTGTTAAAGAAAGTCAGGCTGCTAAATCTGTATCACGCCCCCGCCTGGCCACACAGAAAAAATCGCTGCTTATCTCTTCAGGCTTAATCATTGGTGCCAATATCCCGTTGTTTATTATTCTGACCTATATGCCAAGCTGGTTGGTGAGCACCTTGAATTTAACCGCAGAGAAAAGCCTGCTGATGACGGTGGTGCCGATGTTTTTCCTGATGGTGACCATTCCTCTGTTCGGTAAGCTTGCTGACCGACTTAGCCGTAAAAAAATCATGTCGTACGGCTATCTGGGCATGATGATTTTTTCTTTCCCTTGTTTTATGGCATTACGCTCGGGGGAGATTGCCTTGCAGTTTCTGGCCTTGCTCAGTTTGAATATACTTCTCTCGATGTTGCTGTCATGCATACTGGCTAAAATCCCCTCACTGTTCCAGGTTGCATTCCGTTTTACCGGTATGGCCATCAGCTACAATGTGGCGGTCGCGTTATTTGCCGGCACGGCGCCGATGTTTAACGCCTGGCTTATTAAAGTCACGGGGAACCCTTTCATTACGGCCTGGTATCTTATCGCCGGTGCCGCTGTGGGCTTAGTTGCGGTCATGGCGGCGGAAGACAAAACCGGGCAACCTATGTCTGGCGATCGTCGCCGCTGATGTTTCGAGTGGCGGTTCACCCGCCACTCATCAGTTCTCTTCAGGACATCAGGATTGATCCGCAGGCAGGGGTTTCCCGGTGTAGTCCTTCATTCCCCACATCGCCAGAATACCCATCAAGGCGCCCGCCATTAAATAATAGGCTGGGACCAGCGTCGATCCCGTCTTCTCAATCAGCATGGTATTTAACAGGGGTGCGGTTCCGCCAAGCAGGGATACCGAAAGGTTATAACTGATCGCAAAGCAGCTATAGCGAGCCTTGTGTCCAAACAGGGAGGTTAAGGTTGCGGGGATGGTGCCTTCAAAAAAGAGCATTCCCGCAATTAACACGCACATGCTGATGATAATGAATACGGTGTCACCGCTCTTAAGCGCCATAAATGCCGGAACAGAAAAAAGAATCATCACGATGCAGCCAATCTGCAACAGGCGCTTCCTGCCAAAAATATCACCGAAATAACCAAAGAGTGGGATGAAAACTAATAATCCCAGCGTCGAAATAAGGGAGAGGTTGGCGCTAAACTCTTGTGACTTGCCCAAGAAGCTGGATAAGTACCCAGGGATGTAACCTAATATAATGTAGTAACTGATGTTGAAGGCTGCCACGATACCGGCGCAGCGCAATAACTGTTTCCACTCTTTGGCGATAATAGTGACAAAAGAGGTTTTTATCTGCGGAGAACGCTTTTTCTCACTCTGCATCTCTTTAAATATTGGCGTCTCATCAACCCGCATACGGATGAAAATTGCCACAATCCCCATCAATCCGGCGATAGCAAAGGGTACACGCCAACCCCATGCGAGCATCACTGATTCACCTAAAGTATGGCTGATGATACTGACAATAATACCCCCAACGAGAAAACCAAGAATATTACCGAACTCTAACCAACTGGTGAGGAACGTTCTTTTTTTGTCCGGGCTGTGTTCCGAGATGAAAATACAGGAACCACCATATTCCCCCCCGGTTGACAGCCCCTGCAGCATCCTGCACAACACTAGCAGAACCGGTGCCAGCATCCCAATGGAATGATAGGAAGGAATGATAGAAATCAACAACGTAGATAAAGACATCACGCTAATACTTGCCACTAAAGCAGTACGACGACCAAACTTATCCCCAATGGGACCGAAGATGAACCCGCCTAAAGGTCGTATGACAAATCCCGCCGCAAAGGTGGCATAAATAGCGATCATCTCTGTTTTATTGTTTGAAACCGGGAAGAAAACTTTCGCCATGATCATGGCCATCGCGGAGTAAATGGCAAAATCAAACCATTCCACCATATTGCCTAGCGTCACACCTGCAACCGTTTTTGGCAGCGTGGTTTTGTTAATGGTTAACTTATCATTGTATCCAGTATCATAACAACGAGACCCCTCGGAATAAGGAGTTATAAGAGTATCTTTCATTTTATTATCCTGTCTGATTTGATCTGATAGGCGAAAATAATCTTCAAGCATGGGCCCTGAAAAATAAGCCTTTTCTCATAAACTTCAGATATTATGTGACGATAATCACCAGTCATAATTAAAATGGACAGGGTGATTAAATCCATTTTTACAACGCTCTAAAAACTCTTTCTCCCCATACTATGCCTGTGCAATGCTTGATATAGTTCTAGGCTGTATAACCCAGGTTATGAACAGGGGTAAAATTTTGGGTCATATAGGTTCCACCTATAAAGCCGATGGGTTCATAGGTTTTCCATATCTTCACTTGAGGCTTTTAAGCGACTGAGATAGCGTTTCATCATCTGAATAATCTCGCGTGTAGCGGGTGAAATCGCGGTATCAGCACGGTGAATAAATGCGAATTTCTCAAAGACAGGCGGCGTGATCGCTGTCCATTTCAGTCTTTCGCCATAACCCAGATGATGCAAAATGGGTTTAGAGGCCAACATATCACCGACGCCACGCGAGGCTAATTCGAATGCCGTTTGTTGATGCTCAATTTCAATGACGGGTTTCAATGTTGCACCTACCGCTTCCGCACGCTGATTTAAAATTTTGCGGATCGGATCACTATTGCGCCACGTGGCTTCGGTCAGTATCAACGGTGAATTTAGCAAGGCGTGAATATCCTTTGTTCCTTTCGCTCGCTCACTATCTGCGGTGACGTAACCCAGTTCGGTGGACCAGACAGGTTCACTGACGGATAAATTTTTCGCGTTAACAGGCAACATCACCAGGCCCGCTTCGATTTCGCCATCAATCACCGCCTGAGCCACTTCCGCTGAGTTAGGACCAATAATCTTCAGGTTAACACCGGGGTAGTTTGCATGAAATTCACAGATTAAATCGGTCAGGAAATACTGGTAAGCAGAACTGAATGTGCCGAAGGAGGCGATACCATCTTTCAGCTCTCTCACCGATTGCACGGCCTGATTGCCGTTTTGCGCCGCCTGAATCGCAATTCTGGCATGGGGCTCCAGCTTCTGTCCTGCTTCGGTCAGAATTAAGCGACGGTTGGTACGGATAAAAAGATTCGTGCCTAATTCATTTTCCAGTCTGAGAATTTGATCCGAAATAGAAGGCTGAGAAATCTTCAACATCTCTGCCGCTTTAGAAATAGTACCGGATTCGATTGCAGTGAGAAAATAGTTAAGCTGTTGAAGTGTCATGGATTTCTCTCATTACCGTCTATACATTCAATGTGGCTTTTATAAGCGTGATTTTAATACCACATTTTTAATTTATTTATCCATGGATATATTTTTTCCTGAAATATTGTCAAACTTACCGAACAATGGTATTCGCGCGTGATAATAAGAAAATACCCTTATTTTTATTTATCGGGCTGGATATAGGCACTTTTTAGTTTAAACACAAGAGTGACATTGCCGGGGTTGTGGAGGATGCCTGATAGTTTTGCGCATACCGGGCTTAAGGCACGGATACTGTCATCGCGATTTCCTATGACCAAACCCAGCGGGCAACCGGGGTTAATCAACGCTCAATAAAATATAATTCATTAAATTCAATCATTTAATGATTCACCTGACGTTGAAATAGCGAAAAAACCGCTGTTTTGAAGCCGATCACAGAAGCCGCATAACGAGAAACTTTGAGTTGACGAGTTGTCTGACATCATTCATCTTACATCTTATGAGTTCAGTTCAAAGCACAGGTTAAATACTCAGGTTGATTCACTTAATGACAGCTATCTGAGGGTTTAATTTAACGTCATTTCTGGAAGTTATTTTAGTTTTCATTCAGGAGTCTTTTATGGATAACCAGACAGTTGTCATTGTGGGCGGGGCATCTGGTCTTGGCCTTGCTACCGCAAAACTTTTCTGTAAAAACGGGGCAAGTAAAATTGGCATCATTGATCGTAATGAAGAATTGATGAACCTTGCAGCCGATGAGCTACGAAAATCTGGCGTCATTGTTGCCACGGCGGTGGGGGATATATCCCGTAAAGAGAGTGCACACGCTGCATTTAATCAGTTAGTCGATGAATTAGGCCGCATCCATTGTCTGGTGAACAGCGCCGCGATTTATCCTCGTGAAGATATCTTCAATATCAGTGATGAACAGTGGGATGTTGAGAACGCGGTAAATATTAAAGGGACTTACCACATGATGGTCGCCGCAGTGCGTCACATGCAACAGTTCGTAGATGCGCCCGCAGTCACTGGCCGAATTGTTAATGTCACCTCCGTGGATGCCTTCAAAGCTCACCCGCAAAACGCGCACTATGCTGCTACAAAAGCAGCGGTTGTCAGCCTCACTAAATCTTTTGCTCAGGCCTGCGCGCAGGATCAGATATTAGTGAACTCCGTTGCGCCGGCAGGTTTTGCTACGGAACGTGCGCGGCAGCTTGGCTTCCTGGGCGAGCTGGCTTCGGCAAACCCACTGGGACGTGCGGCCGAGCCAGAGGAGATCGCTGAATGGATTTTGATGATGGGCAGCGCGCGTAATAGTTACGCCACCGGTGAAAATGTTATTGTGAGCGGCGGATATATCTATGCTTGATACCCCCTATAAAACCGCACTGGTGACCGGTGCAACCAGCGGCATTGGCAAAGCCATTGTTGAGGCTCTGAGTGCAGCAGAATATTCAGTGATTGCTCTCGGACGTAATAAAGAGAAGCTGTCAGCGCTGAGTAGCCTCGCGGGTGTCAAAGCGATTGCTGCGGATGTGACCGATCGTGCAACGATCAGTGCACTGATAGCGGAGTATGATATTGATGTGGTGATCAATAATGCCGGCGTGTTATCAACACGAGCATCATTTCAGGAGATTGATCCGGCAGAAATTGAAAATATGCTCGATATCAATTTAAAAGCCCCACTTCAGTTGACGCGAGATGTGTTACCACAGATGGTGGCACGTAAAAAAGGGCATATTTTCTTTGTGGGTTCCAGCGCGGGGAGAGTCGCGCATCCTAATGCCGCCGTGTACGGCGCATCCAAGGCGGGGATCAGTCTTTTTTGCGATGCCTTACGCTGCGATCTGTTAGGCACCGGGATCCGCGTGACTGAAATCGCACCGGGTAGGGTGCAAACCGATCTCTATCGTTCGGCGATCAGCGCCGAAAATATCAATAGCGAATTGTACGACGGTTATGAAGCCATCCAGCCTGAGGATATCGCAAAGCTGTTGCTGACAGCCTTGCAACTGCCTAAAAATGTTGATGTTTCCCGTCTTGAAGTCTTCCCTACGACACAGGCTACCGGCGGTTCACGCATGGTTAAGACACTGAGCTAAAGCGGCTGGGTGAGTGTAAAGTTAATGAATAAGCACCTTTCGGGGTGCTTTATTTTTCGCGAACCTCGCGCTAAGCCATTATACAGGCAGCGCTACGTGAAATCTGACCAGGAAACAGGGAAGAGTATCACCAGATTTTACGCAGCGTATAAACTCCCAGGGAGGATGCAAAATGACCAAAGCGAACACGCTTTCTAATCTGCCGGTGGGTCGCGATGCAAGTCAGCCTTGCGAG
Source organism: Pantoea sp. A4 (assembly GCF_000295955.2). Classification (GTDB taxonomy): domain Bacteria; phylum Pseudomonadota; class Gammaproteobacteria; order Enterobacterales; family Enterobacteriaceae; genus Pantoea; species Pantoea multigeneris. The sequence goes on along the minus strand of NZ_ALXE01000017.1, from coordinate 61,415 downwards.
CCGTGTATAACAAGCATGTTCTGTTGCTTGAGGCGTGTAGCAAGACCCACACAATTGTTTGACAACAGACTCTGTGCAACCGTAAATTGCTCAGATGGAAAATACATCGTTTAAAATCAAAAAAGTCCAAAAGCGCAGTGCCGAAGTTCAGGCGGCTGATGTGCTGCGTGAAGCGATCGTCTCTGGAGAGATCCCGCTGGGCACGCGCCTGACCGAAATCCACTCTTCGGAACAGCTGGGCGTTTCCCGCAGCACCATCCGTACTGCGTTTCATCAACTCGTTCAGGAGGGATTGATTGTCCAGATCCCCTATACGGGCTGGAGTGTGATGACGCTGGGGCCAGAAGATGCGTGGGAATTGTATACGCTCAGAGCCAGCCTGGAAGCGCTGGCGGCAAAAATCGTGGCGAAAAAAGTCGGTGAAGACACCGCTTCTGGTCACGTCACCAGCGCTATCACCGACGCATTCGGCTTATTGAAAGCGGCGTGCCAGCAGGGCAGCAAAGGTGAAATCGCCACGGCTGATATGAATTTGCACAGCACCATCGTCCAGCTCTCAGGGCACAGCCGTTTGATCGATCAGTATTCCAGAATACAGTCTCAAATCCTTATCTGTATTCGTTCAAGTGATGCGCTGGTGGCCAGCCCGGCACACATTGTCGAGCAGCACCTGCCGCTCATTAATGCACTTAATAATGGCAATGCGGAAGAGGCGGCGAAAGAAGCCATACTGCACAATGAAACGGAAGGCGCAATTCTGGTCAGCCATCTGCAACAGCGAGATAAATAAACGCCTTTAGCAAAGATGCCAGTAAGTTATTCTTTACTGGCATCTGAGATTATTAGTGAAATAACAGCCTTCCAGAAATTTTTAATATCCGTAGCGAGCCAATAAATACGCTGGCAGGAAGCACATACAGCGCAATGTCCATGCTGCGGATAATATCTTTAATCCAACCGACAAATACCGGTGTTATTTTGCACTCGCCGCTCAGGGTGCACTGATTATCACATCAGGATGCTTGCGCCTGCAAAATAAGATCTGCCGCTTTCTCGGCCACGGCGATCACCGGGGCATTGGTGTTACCGCTGGTGATCGAGGGGAAAACCGAGGAGTCGACCACGCGCAGCTTCTGAATACCGTGCACTTTCAACGCCAGATCCACCACGGACGTTTTAGGATCACTTCCCATACGGCAGGTGCCGACCGGGTGATAAACAGTTTTACAGGTTTGCCGCACAAAGGCCTCGATGGCGTCATCGGAGAGTGAATAACTGTTCCCCTGATCAACGACGTTCCCCGGTGAAAAAATGCGTTTGGTGTACTGACGCAGCGCCGGGGTATTCAAAAATTGCAGGGCAAGCTTTACGGCGCGGACCTGACCGGCAAGGTCATCAGGATGATGCAAAATATTGGCGCGGATTTTTACGCTGTCCGTGGGTGAGGCACTGCTTAACGCCAGTACACCGCGTGAACGCGGTCTGAGATGGCCCACCTTCAGGGTGATCCCGTGCGTTTCATCTTTGCCGTAACCCTCTGGATCATCCCAGCTATCCAGGGCTGGTAAAAAATGGATCTGTACGTCAGGTCGACCTTGATCGGCAGTGTCAACAAATGCTGCTCCTTCAAGAATGTTGGAGGTCACCACCCCAGTGCGGAATGCCATCCATTGCAGGCCATTTTTGACGGCATTTAATCCACGGTCCTGACCATACAGGGACAACGGCAGCTTGAGTGAGGCGTTCACCGACAGGTGCATATGGTCATGATAGTTTTGCCCCACCGGCAACTCCGCATGGCAGGGGAGGTTGAAGGTCGCTAAATGCGCTTTTTCCCCAATCCCGGATAACATCAGTAATTTAGGGGATCCGATGGCACCCGCCGCGACGATCACTTCTTTATTCGCGCTGGCCGTCGTCTTATGCCCGGCGTGATCCTGGAAGACAACGCCAGTGGCGGTTCCATTTTCAATCACAATCTGGTGAACCAGCGTATTTAGCTCCAAGTGCAGCCGGGGGTTATTCTGCACGCTGCGTAGATAGGTTTTCGCTGTACTGGCGCGTTCGCCATTGTGCGTCGTGGTCTGGTAAAATCCCACGCCTTGCTGGTCGTCACCATTGAAATCATTCCGGTAGGAATAACCGAGTTGCTGTCCGGCACGAATAAAACTTTCGCTTAACGGATGGCGATAGCGATTCTCACTGACAAAAAGGGGGCCATGGTTGCCGTGCTGCTCGCCCGCCAGACTCTCATTGTTCTCTGACTTCCTGAAATAGGGCAGCAAGTCATCGTAACCCCAGCCAGTACAACCGTACTCCTCCTGCCAACTGTCATAATCTTCGCGCTGCCCGCGAATGTAGATCATGCCATTCACCGAACTGCTGCCGCCAAGAAGTTTACCCTGAGCAACCGTCATGCGCCGATTGGACGTCGCAGGGTCCGGTTCAGTGGTGTAGTCCCAGGTTTTGGTCAAAATCGCTTTACCGACGCCTGCCGGCATTTTAACGAACAGACTATTGTCTTTTCCGCCCGCTTCCAACAGCAGTACCCTGGCATCGGTTTTCTGAAGCAGACGCGCGGCGATGACGCAACCGGCTGAACCAGCACCGACAATGATGTAGTCGTAAACGTGTTCCATGTCGTTCTCTCGCGTTAATGTGAGTAAAATAGTTAGCTTAGCTAGCTAATTACATTTTACATGATATTCACATTTGCGCGATGTGTTAATGCAATCTGTTAACAATTTGTTGTGCGGGATGCGGGTCTTGTCTGTCACCGGGTGGGCATGAAAACCCCTAAAAACAGGGGGTTTCAGTGCTATACTGCCGCGCGGAGGGCAACTATGCACAAGCAAGATGAGATCATGGATATCCATGAAGAGCTGGGTATCGGGCTGTTGGTTATTTCGCGTCTCTACCGGCGCGAGCTGGATAATGCGTTGATGAAGTACGGTTTAACGGAAGCGAGTGCGTTGCCGTTACGTTTCCTCGCCAAAGTGGGCAAACCCCTGAAGCAAAAAGAGCTTGCGGAACATCTGAACATAGAAAGCGCTACCCTGGTTAAAGTCCTGCTGTTACTGGAAAACCGAGGATTCATCATTCGCCATTCACCCGAAGGGGATAAGCGAGTGCGTCTGGTGAGCCTGAGTGAAGCGGGAAAAGCCTTTAACGATCGCCTGCATCAGGAGCTGCTGTATATTCGCATGAATCTGTTTAAAGGGCTGGAGAAGCAAGAACTGGAAACGGTGATCGGATTTCTTAACACCCTGGATTATAACCTGCGTCATATAGACAGGCAGGGGTAAACCGCCTCTGTCGGGAGTCCGTATACCGGCAAATCCCACACCGTCCCCCCTGTACCAGGCATCTTTTTTTCACCTCATTTTTCGTCTGCCCCCCTTCGGAATTGCACCAATAATGACAGTCGATATTGAAAACACTGGGGTTTTCATGCCCCGTTTAAGTGCCTTCGCACCGCGCTGGTGCTTTGATAAATAAGCAATTCTGCGCTCTGAAATTATCACTTGTTGGCCCCTGGCATTGCTGCGCAACATGCTCTGAAAAGCGCGTGTCATTTACTTTTCGGGGCAGCAAAATGATGAAGACCAAATTTCTGACTCACCCTATGTTCGCATTCAGCCTGCTCTATTTAGGCTACATGATCTCGTATGTGGATCGCGGGGCTATCTCTCTGGCGCTGGCGCACATCGGTAAAGATTTTAATGTTGGCCCGGCGGAGCTGGGGGTGGTACTCAGCGCCTTCTACCTTGGCTATGCCGCGATGCAGATCCCCGGCGGATGGCTGGCCGATCGCTTTGGCAGCAAAAAGGTTGTGGTGGTGTCCATCGGCTTATGGTCGCTGTTCACCGTACTCACGGGTATGGCGGGTTCACTCGCGTCGTTACTTCTGATCCGTTTCCTGTTTGGCATCGGTGAGGGAAGTTATCCCTCCTCGGCGGTGAAAGGCGTGGCAGAACTCTACCCACGGGAAGCACGCCCGAAAATGGCGGGGCTGATGATCTCTTCCAACTATGTTGGCAGCTTTGTGGCTCCGCTGATTGTCGCACCGTTGATTATCTGGCTGGGCTGGCGCGATGTGTTTCTCGCCATCGGCGTGGCCGGTATCGCGTTTGCTGCCGTCTACGCATTTAGCGTACCGCAAAGCAAAGTCACCCCTGACCTGCCGGTGCAGGGAAGCAAAGAGAAAGTCAGCGTGCGCGAACTGCTGCGTATGCCGCTGCTGTGGAAAATTGTTGTGGTCTGGTTCTGCCTCAGCATGGTGAATAAAGGCCTTGATGCCTGGATGCCGATGTATCTGCTGACCGCGCGCGGCCTGGATTTAAAAACCGTCGGGATGCTCGTGCCGTTACCTTTTATTGCCGCCAGTATTGCTACCGCGCTGGGGGGTTGGGTGATGACGCGCTATTTTGATGGCAAAGAGAAGTTTCTGATGATGGGAAGCTGCATCCTGACCGCGCTGTTCGTCTACGGCATGTATAAAGGGCAGACCACCACCCAGGTGATTCTGTGTCAGACCGTGGCCTACTTCTTTAAATCGTTTGTGTTTGCCGCCGCCTTTGCGCTGCCGACGAAAATTCTGGCGCAGCGTCTGGTGGGCACCGGGATCGGCATGGTGAACTTTGGCGGTCAGGCTGCCGGGTTTATCTCGCCGATGGTGATTGGTTTTCTGGTATCTTACTACCACAGTTATGACTCCGCGTTTCTGTTCCTGCTGGCAGCCGTAGCCATTTCAGCCCTGGTCAGTATGACCATCAGCGCCAGTAAAATTCGTGATGTGCAGTTAGCCAATGCCCATGAGTCCTGAGATCTCCTCGGCGCTGAATAAAGGGAATGTTCAAACAGCGGTCCGGCTAAAGGGTAGCCGGCCGCATCAGGAGAACCAGACCCCCATGAGCGCGCGTATTCTCAGTGAAACTGCGGTCCTCTATTTTTTGCAGGTGGTGAACAGCGGCTCAATCAGTGAAGCCGCTGCCCGGCTCCATGTCGTGCCTTCTGCTATCAGTCGACAGATTGCCCGACTGGAGAGCGAGCTGGACGTGTCGCTGTTTGAACGTCAGGCGCGTGGCATGACGCTAACCCCGGCAGGTGAACTGTTAGCGGGTTATGCCCGCCGCACGTTGCTGGATGCTGAGAACGTCACCAATGAAATCAAAGCACGGAAGCAGGAGTCGGCTGAGCTGATCAAAATTGCCTGCACCCAGGGATTCGCCTCCCACTGCCTGCCCGATGCTATCGCCCGGTTTATTGCCCAGGGCGTCGCGGGCAATTTTCAGCTGGTGGTGGCAGATGCCAGCGAGGTGACGCGGCTGGTGCGGGAAGCTCAGGTGGATATCGGCTTCTGTTTTAGCCTCGGCCCTGAGAAAGACATTAATGTGGTCTGGAGCCAGCCCGCGCCGCTACTGGCGTTGCTCGCCCCGAGCCATCCTCTGGCAAGTAAAGAACAGGTGGCCCTGCATGAGTTAGTGGGGTATCCCCTGGCGTTGCCCGGCCCCAATTCTACGCTGCGGCAACTGCTGGATATCTATTGCAGCCGGGAAGGGGTGACCTGCAACAGCATTCTGGCGACTGACAGCCTGGAAACGCTAGTGCAGTTTGCCGCATCGGGCAACGCTATCACCTTTACCGGAGAGCTGTTTGTGCGTCATCGGCTCGCCACCGGCGAGCTCAAAGTCCTCAACGTGCCTGAACTCGCCACCAGCAACCGTAATATCGAAATCCAGACTCTGGCTCGTCGGCAATTATCGCCGCTGATGCTGCATTTTATCGCCCATATGCAGGACGTTTTGGCCCTGTAACCCCTTCACTTTTCAGCACAGCGGCGTTCTGAATATGTTAGTTGTGCCGTCTGGCGGTCTCTTTTTATAGTGAGTTAACCGCCCTGTACGAGAACCTTGTGTATGTCTGACATCGCCAGTCTTGCTGATAAAAGTGCCGTAGCGTTAAAGAAACTGATTGATACGCGAGAGGTCTCCCCGGTGGAGGTGCTCGCGGCCTGCGTAGATCGTATCGAAACCCTGAATCCCAAAATAAACGCCTTTTGTGCCACCGCGTTTGAGCGTGCTCATGACGAGGCGCTGCGCTGTGAACAAGCCATCTTGCGCGGTGAGCCGCGTGGCATTCTCAGTGGCCTGCCCATCGGGATTAAAGATCTGGAAGAGACCGCCGGTATTCTCACCACCTATGGTTCGCCGCTGTTTCACGGCAACGTTCCGGCGCAGGATAACCGGCTGGTGGCGCGTCTGCGCTCGGCGGGCGCGATTGTGGTGGGAAAAACTAACGTGCCAGAAATGGGCGCTGGGGCTAACACCTTTAACCCCGTGTGGGGCGCAACGGGCAATCCATTTAACCCACAGCTGAATGCGGGAGGCTCATCCGGTGGCGCAGCGGCGGCGCTGGCGGCCAATATGGTGCCGTTATGCAGTGGTTCCGACACCGGCGGGTCGCTACGTATTCCAGCGGCTAAATGCGGGATCGTCGGGCTGCGGACTTCCCCAGGCCTGGTGCCCAGCGAGCGTAAATTACTCGGCTGGACACCGATTGCGGTGGTAGGGCCAATGGGCCGCGACGTGGCGGACACCTGGTTACAGCTGGCCGCCACGGCGGGTCAGTCTGCTGGCGATCCGCTCAGCTATCCCTTCACCATGGCTGCGAGCATAGACAGCCAGCCGCACACCGACCTGTCACGGTTACGCGTGGGCTACACCGAAGATTTTGGCGTCTGCGAGGTGGATGATGACATTCGCCAGGTCTTCCGCCAGAAAATCGCCCGGCTGCGCGGCCAGTTCGCCTGCTGCGAAGAACTGGATCTGGAGATGGATCAGGCGCACCGCTGTTTTGATGTGCTGCGGGCAGAAGCCTTTGTGGGTAGCTTGCAAAAAGCCTACGAAGAAAACCCGGATTCGCTGGGACCCAATCCGCGCGCCAACTATGAGATGGGCGCGCAGATGTCGCTGAAAGAGTGCGTCTGGGCCAGCGCCGAACAGACGCGCATCTTCCGTCGCTTCCAGCAGCTGTTCGATCGTTTCGACATTATCCTGTCGCCGACCACCCCGGTCTCAGCGTTTCCGTGGGAACAGCCGTACCTCACCAGTGTGAACGGTGTTGCGCTGGAGAACTACTATCGCTGGCTGGCGCTGACCTATGTGGTCACTCTCACCACCAACCCGGCACTTTCAATGCCCATGGGGCGCGATCACCTCAATATGCCGTTTGGCATGCAGGTGATTGGCAGATTCCGTGGCGACCTGGAACTCCTGCTGGCGGCACGCTCGCTGGAAACCTACTGTGAGGCCACGCCCGACCTCTGCCGACCGCGTCCGGACCTGGCGGCGCTGAGCTACAGCCAGGTTGATCTGTGGTCGCCGGTTACGCATCCACCGCTGCTGGCAGGCGGGGTGGTCAGCACTGCCGGACAACCTGCGGTATAACCTTCAACAATCAGGAGAGATGCCCGTGATCGCATCCGTTTATGGTCAAAGCCTTACCGAATGGCAGCAACGTTTTCCCCTGTTGACGCCGATCCTGGCCGGTGAAGACGTCAGCTGGTTTAACCCGAATATCGTCCCTGTGGCAGAGGCGATGCAGGACATCGCCTTAACGGCGGAAGATGTTCGTCAGGCGGCGGCACGTTTGCAGCGTTTTGCCCCTTATCTCGCCGAGGTTTTCCCGGAAGTGGCCGCCAGCGGCGGGATTATCGAATCCGAACTGGTTGCCGTGCCGAACTTTGCAGAACAACTGCGCCAGCGCTATGACGTGTCGTCTGAGGTACGCCTGCTGTTGAAGAAAGACAGCCACCTGCCGATTTCCGGATCGGTGAAGGCGCGGGGAGGCATCTATGAAGTGTTGTTCCATGCCGAGCAGTTGGCGATCAAACAGGGGCTGCTGACGCAAGCGGATGACTATCGTCGCCTGGCCCAAGCCGATTGCCGGAAGTTGTTCAGCGAACACCAGATTGCGGTAGGCAGTACCGGCAACCTGGGGATGTCGATCGGCATCGCGGCTGCCGGTCTGGGGTTCAACACCACTGTGCATATGTCTTCGGACGCGCGACAGTGGAAGAAAGATAAACTGCGCGCTCATGGCGTCACGGTGATCGAATACGCGGGCGATTATGGCGAGGCCGTGGCCGAGGGGCGGCGGCAAGCCGAGGCCGATCCGCGCTGCCACTTTGTGGATGATGAAAACTCGACCACCCTGTTTCTTGGCTATGCGGTGGCAGGGGAACGCATCAAAGCCCAGTTCCAGCAGCAAAATGTCCGCGTGGATGCCGAACATCCACTCTACGTTTATCTGCCTTGCGGCGTTGGCGGTGGGCCAGGGGGTATCGCCTTTGGACTGAAACTGGCCTTTGGCGATCATGTTCACTGCTATTTCGCCGAACCCGTGGCCTCACCCTGTATGCTGATGGGGATGTATACCGGGCTGCATGAAGATCTGGCGGTCCAGGATTTCGGGCTGAGCAACAAAACTGCGGCGGACGGTTTGGCGGTCGGCAGACCTTCCGGGTTTGTTGGACGCGCAATGCAGCGCATGATCGAAGGGATCTACACGGTGAACGACAGTGAACTTTTTGCCCTGCTGCGCATGCTGGACAGCAGCGAGCAGCTGCAGCTGGAACCGTCAGCGCTGGCTGGCGCACCGGGCTTTGCACGCGTGATTCAGGGTCAGGCCTGTCTGCCAGGCGCGACCCATCTGATCTGGGCAACGGGCGGTGGCATGGTGCCTGCCGCAGAGATGGCACAGTATCTCAATCCTCAGCGTTAATCCCTCCCTGTGCGTGATGGCAGCGTCTGTTGCGCACATTCTCCGCTTTATTGTTATGTTTTTGTTTCCTGCCGGTTTTTTTTCAGGCATTTTCTGACTGTTTTCGCTAAAAAGGTTGCGCGTGACGAGGACGTGTGGAAATCTGGCTGTCTGGACATCCAAATAGCCATATGGCAATAAGTACGACACGCAAACATGACACAACTTACTTTAGATAATGTATCAGGGCAGGGAACAGCATCGTCTTCGACGGTTCATACCATCCGCAATGCCGCTGACGTCAGTCAGCTGGTCAACAACTCCACCCACGGTCGAAGCAATGCACGAATTATCGTTGCGATTGCCTTGGGCGGGATCTTCCTCGACGCCTATGATTTAGGCGCACTGGCGTTTGGCGTTAAAGACATCACGCGGGAATTTGGCCTCGGGCCACAGGGTATTGGCCTGGTGGTGTCTGCCATCACTATGGGTGCCATTGTGGGTGCGCTGTTTGGCGGCTATCTGACCGACAAAATTGGCCGCTACCGCGTCTTTATGGCAGACATGTTTTTCTTCGTTTTTGCCGCCATTTTAGGGGCGCTTGCACCGAATGCCGAAGTGCTGGGCATTAGCCGCTTCATTATGGGGCTGGGCATTGGTATCGATCTGCCGGTGGCCATGGCCTTCCTCGCAGAGTTCTCTAAGTTGAAAGGGCGGGGGAATAAAGCTTCCAGCATTGCGATGTGGTGCCCGACCTGGTACGCCGCTATCTCGATCTCTTATGTGCTGGTTCTGGCCTTCTTTTACTGGCTGCCAGAGAGCCAGACCGCCTCACTCTGGCGCTACATTGTCGGCTTTGGTGCCGTTCCGGCACTGGTGATCCTGACAATTCGTAAACGTTACATGACCGAGTCCCCGGTGTGGGCCGCTAACCAGGGCAATCTGGAACAGGCGGCGCAGATCCTGCGCGACTCCTACAATATTTCGGCTCAGGCCGCACCGCAGGCGGAAGTGGCGAGCGCGCCCAAAAGCGCTACCCATAAAGCCAGCTGGAAGAACTACGGGTTATTGCTGCGCGGTCACTACCTGCGCCGTACCGTGCTGAGCAGCGTGATGTCGTTTGTCTCGCCGTTTGCCTATGCGGCCATCGCATTTGGACTGCCGATCATCATTTCCACGCTGTTCGAACAATCCTTGCTGACCACGATTCTGGTCTCTCTGGCGTTGAATCTGTTATTTGCTTTTACCGGCGGATTGCTGGCGGTGCGCCTGGTTCCGCGCTTCGGCGCGCGGGCGATGACTGTGGCTGGCTACGCCTGTCAGCTGGTGGCCTTGGTCGGTCTGGCGGTCACAGGCCGACCGGCAGACGAACTGCACGCGGCGCTGTGCTGTGGTTTCCTGGCGCTGTTCCTGTTGGGGCAAGGCTTTGGTCCGGGAGCACATACCATGGTTTACGCCACCCTTAGCTATCCCGCCTCAATTCGCGGCGTGGGTGTCGGGCTGAACCAGATGGTGACGCGCTTTGCCACCACCATTTCACTGTTCCTGTTCCCGATCCTGACCGCAACGCTGGATACCAATCTCTTCTGGGTGATCGCGCTGGCCCCGGTTCTGGGTCTGCTGGTGCTGTTTACCCTCGGTTGGGAACCCGCCAACTACGACATTGATGCTGAAGATTACCGCCAGCAGCCACAGCGCTAATTTGAGACCAGGAACGAAAAATGTCTTTTACTGAAATACAAGTTGTACCCGGCCCGGCCAATTACTACTGCTTCCCAGGCGCAATCCGTGAGCTGACAAACTTCTACAGCGAGTCCGATCTGCAACAGGCGATGTGGGTGTACGGTGAGCGCGCCCTTGAGGCTGCGCAGGCGCATCTTCCTGCGGTGTTTCACGCCGAGAGCGCAGGCAAAGGCTGTATTCGCGAACACTGTAATGAACCGATGATTGCCCGGTTTGCGGAGCAAGCCGGTCCACAGTGCAAAGTGATTATCGGCCTTGGCGGTGGCACGGTTATGGACAGCGCCAAGGCGCTGGCAGCACGGATGCAACTGCCGGTGGTGCTGATCCCGACCATTGCAGCCACCTGCGCGGCATGGACCCCGCTCTCGGTCTGGTATAACCCCGAAGGCGAGAATATCGGCTATGAGATCTTCAAACAGGCTAACCATCTGGTGTTGGTCGAACCCGAAATCATTCTGCAAGCGCCCGCACCCTATTTGTTAGCCGGGATCGCCGATACGCTGGCAAAGTGGTACGAGGCCAGCGTGTTAGTGGGCAACCCGGATTCGCCAGTTGTGCCTTACCTGGCGCGCACCGCCCTTAATATCGCCCAGGGTCTGAAAGATCTGTTGCTGAGCGACAGTGCCGATGTGCTGGCGGAACAGCGTCAGGGCGTATTAACGGCGAAATTCATTGCCGTCGTGGATGCGATCATTGCCGGGGGTGGCTTGATTGGTGGCCTGGGTGAGCGCTTCACGCGTGTGGCGGCGGCGCACTCGGTACACAACGGCATGACCGTGTTGCCGCAGACCCATGAGATTCTGCACGGGATTAAAGTGGCTTACGGCATTCTGGTGCAGGTGGCGTTGCAGAAGGACCAGGCGGAGTTTGAGCTGCTGCTGCGTTTCTACCGTGAGCTGCAATTGCCGACCAGCCTGCGCGATCTGAACATCGATATCGCCAACCGTGGGCAGATTGACGCGATGATTGCGCATACCCTGCGTGCCAAAGAGACCATTCACCTGATGCCGATGGAGGTCACTCCCGAGGTGCTGTTCCGCGCGATGGAAACCATCGAACAGGCCGCAGGCCATCAGGCGTAATCGCCTTTCACTAAAAAAATGCCGGCTGAAAGTCATTCAGTCGGCATCTCATCCTGGTTATCGCCTTACTTCACGTTGATCACTCGCTTTGCAGCTTGCCATTCACCACGTGATACCAACGCTGGTTATCCGGTTTAAGCATCTCACTCACCGGCTGACTCAACTTGATATTGTCATAGGCCGTTGATTTTACGGCATGGTAACTGGCTGCATCGTTGACGTCGCCTTTACCGTTGTAATGCGCAATATACGGGAAGGGATAGACCGGGCGCGTCATCGTGACCTTTTCAGGCTGTGCGGCAACCGGAATGCTCGGTTTGGCAACGCCATGGAATGCGGCCGCCGCATCCTTGGACCCGCTGGTTTGATTAGCTGGCGCAGGGGCAGGTGGGGCATCCGCCGCGACTCGCTTACCGGCAAACAGCACTTTCGGTGCCGCACCGTCTTCAGTCCAGCTCATCAGCGCGCTGAGCAAATCAATCTGATCCGGTCCTTCACCATTGCCACAGTGCCCGACGCCCGGCAGCAGGAACAGGCGCGCAAAGGCATCCACCTGTTTTGCCCCCATAAACTGTTGCACCGCGCGGAAGTACGCCACGGTACTGGCCGGGGTGATGGAGTCGTCAGCCAAACCGTGCCACAGGATGAGTTTACCGCCGGTAGCCTTATACGCATTCAGGTTGGTATTGGTGGCGTTATACAGCGGAGCAAGCTCAGCAATTCTGTCGAAGTTGGCACGGTTAAAGGCAAAATCAGAGACTTTGGTGATGGGTTGTTTGCCGCCCGGCAGCAGCACCGATTGCAGGGCAGGCAGTGCCATCTGAACAGCCATGGAGGTGCCATCAGAGGTTGCCGGGGCAGGCCAGCGTAATTCAGACCCCACAGGCAGTCCGGCAGGGACAAACTGATGGCCCTGACTGTCACGAGCACCGGTATAGAGTTTTTCTACCACATCCAGTTCTTCTGCGGTTAAGCAGTGGCTTTTATCCGCTTGTCCGGCTTTGCATTGCGGGATCCAACTGCGTGAGAAGTGACAGGCAAACGGATTCGCCAACAGGCCATCATTAACCCCGGACAGGGTAGGACAATGGGCTAACGCAGCCTGGTGGATCAACGGCAGACGGCTTTGCAGCAAGATGTAGGAGCCATCCGCGCGCTGGTTAGCGGTGACATCCCAGCCGTGATAAAACGAGTTTTGCGTCGTGAACCACGCGGCGGGCGCACCGGCAGAGATGCCGTTGAAGTCATGCGGGTAGCGCTGTGCTTCCACCAGCGCTTCACGTCCGCCATCGGAACATCCCATAAAATAAGCGAATTTCTGCTGTTGGCCGTAATAGGCTTTGATCAACGCTTTTGCGAATTCCGTCGTGACGTGGTTGGCGCGATAGGCGAAATCGATGCGCCGTTGGGGATCTTCCGCCCAGGACGCATCCATCATACTGCCGGAATGGCCCATATCGGTGGTGGCAACGGCAAATTCCCCGTTCATGGCAGGTACACAACCGCTGGCATTAGAGAGGCTCAGATTTATTTTGCCGCACAACCCGCCGCAGCCCACCTGCAACAGACGTTGTGCCCAGTTGGTTTGGGGCAGGGCCACTTCAACCCCGATACTGGGGGACAGCGTGGCGCTGACTTTACAAAACGTTCCTTGCGGGGTTTTCAGTTCGCCGGTAGCGGTGATTTTGACGTCAGCATCGATATTGTCATGGCTAAAATCCAGCGTACTGATAGCGGCACAGGACATGACCGGTTGAACCTTCGGCAGGTTCTGGGCGGCCTGTGTGGGCAATGTGATACCCAATCCGATTAATGACACCATCATCAGAGCCTGAGCACGCCATTTCCGCAGCGTAATTAACAGCATATTTTTTGTCTCCAGAGATACGAAATAAAAGTATAGGGTGGAGGCAATCGTGACATTTTGAAGATCGCGTTAAGGAAATGAAAAAAGATCAACGAGATGCCGTTAGAGGGCTGAATTTACTTAACCGTGTAGCCTCGGCGCAGAGTGTTTTTAATGTTTGGTAAAACAGCGATTGAAAAGGGGTTGGGCGAAAATCTTTACGCTGAATCAGCCAGAGGGATTGAGACTCACCAAAAGTCAGGCCTTGTAGATAGACCATCCCGGCGGGAGGAAAGTGTTGACTGTTCGCCGTGGTGCGGCAAAGCAGCAAATAATCGCTGCCCATCACCAGTTCATGTGTCCACTCGGTCGAATAGGTTTCAATGGTAAAGTCCGGCGGGGTGATATTTTCCCCGGCAAATAACGCTCTGAAGGAGGAGGCCGCGGCGGTCTCTTTAGGCGGCCCCACCCAGGGATAACGCACCAGATCGGCGAGCTGTACCTGTTTACCCACCAGCGGATGGTTGGCAGCACACAAGGCGCGAAGTTGGGTATGAACCAGCACCTCTGCGGTTAAACCGGATGAGAGTTTCGCCGGGCGAAGCACCGAACAGACATAGTCGATCCTGGCGGCTTCTAGCGCATCCAGCATTACATCGTAACTTTCACGGATCACACTGAATTTACCCTGAGGATGATGCTTGTTGAGCGTTAAGATCACCTCGGGCAGGAGCTGTGCGGCAGCGGCCCAGACGCTGCCAATGATGACACTGCCCTCACTCTTGCTGTCCATTTGGTCGATTTCTGTTTTAATCGCGCGCAGTTCAGACACTGCCAGCGCCACGAGCTGACCGACCTTTTTGCCCTTTTCTGTCAGCCTGAGGGGAATCTCATCATGCATCACCAGCGTAAAACCTAACCAGCCTTCGAGAGCAAGCAGTGTCCTGCGTAACGACGGGGGCTTCATGCCCAGTTCTGATGCGGCGGCGGTAAAGTTGCGCGCGCCTCGCAGGGCAGCCATCGCTAATAATTGGGACGTGGTAAGGCCTGCCAGTTTGTGGGTGAGAAAAGCTTCACTACTCTCTTTTCCGTAGGCGGTGGTCATGGCTTGCATAAGCAGGAGCAAAGCCCGATTGCCCCGGATCTGGACGGCTTCGGCGTAGGGTGTGGGCTGCAAGCCGCGCGGCGAACGTTCGAACAGCATCACGCCAAACATCTCCTCCAGGGTATTAATGGCCAGTGAGGCGGCAGGTTGCGTCATGTTGCAGGTCCGTGCAGCGCTGCGCAGACTTTCTCCGGCAATAATGATCAGTGCCAGTTGAATGTGGCGCACATTGGGAAAAGCGGCTTTATGCATACGCGGGGTCTCCATGTCGTGACTGGCGTTGTTCAATCAACGGAAAAAACAATGCAAATATCGGTCCACGCTGTGGTCTTACTCTCGCTTCTCAGCCTGTTTTATATCCCCAAAATGGGGCAAGTCTCCCATTTTAAGTGCATGTTTTTTAAACTATTAAATCTCCTCGTGCAAAAAACTTATCACGGTTAATTTGCGATGTAGTGTGGTGGGGCAAATAAAATAAAGCTTTATTTTCATCGTGTTAAATAGGCTTCTGCACGGTATTTCTAAAAACTGGCATCGTTGGTGCATTAAGACATTCAGCCTTCAGGCGCTATAACCGACAAGTCACTGTAATCATTCGTCATGCTGATATCACTATTGAGGAATCACTATGCCAGGACGTCAATTTGCAGCAAAAAAGGTCATACCCCACCCGGCTAAGCGGCTCATTAAAGCTTCGGTTCTGTTTATGGCGTTGGCGGGCATTGGGCAAGCACAAGCCAATGAATTGCAGGATGTGAAAGCAAAGGGAAGCCTGGTCTGCGGCACGCTGGCGACCAGTGATCCCATGGGGTTCACCGATCCAAAGACGCGAAAAGTGGTGGGTTTTGATGTGGATATCTGTGCGGCGGTGGCCAAACACCTCGGGGTGAAAATGGAACAAAAAACCCTGACGGTTGACGCTCGAATTCCCGAGTTACAGGTGGGCCGGGTGAATATTCTTTCGGCTGCACTGGGTTATACCCACGATCGCGCCAAACAGATCGACTTCACCTCATCCCATTTTCAAAACCCGATTACTGTGCTGACCTTAGCCACCAGCGCACACAGTAAAATGGACGACTTAGCGGGCAAGCGCATCGGCATGACATCCGGATCAACCGCAGAATACTGGCTGAGAAAAAAATATCCGAATATCACGATCAGCACCTTCCAGGATATGCCTTCTGCCTTTATGGCTTTTCAACAAAATAAAGTCAGTGGATTGGCAGGATCGCAAACGTCCGAGCAGCGTTATTTACAGGCCGGGAAAGGGAAGTTTGTGATTGTCGATGAGCCAATAAACTGGGAGCCACAAGCGCTCGGGATCAAAAAGGGCGAGCCGCAATTTTTGGCAGCCGTGAATAATGCACTGGCAGATATGGAAAAAGATGGCGAAACCGATGCTATCTGGAATAAATGGCTGGGTGAAGAGAGCATATATAAAATGCCACGCGTGAAAAAACTGGTTTCTATTGAGGTGGTTGATAAAAGCATGAATTAGCAGACGGTATGTCTGCCTGTGGTCACCTTTACCCAGCGCGCAGTTTAATTCTGTCTGTATAACAGAAGTGGCTTTGCTACGCCGTTAACAAGGAGCCTGCGAAATATATGACATTTCAACCTCTCACCTTACTGCAGGGCCAGTATCTTGACTGGTTACTCCGGGGGATGGAAACCACAGTAAAGTTATTTGGCTTCTGTCTAATCAGTGGCTTTATTCTGGCGCTTATATTGACTGCCTTACGGTTATCCAACAGTCGTTTCTTGCAAGCCGTGGTGGCTATTTACGTGGAGTACCATCGTAATGTGCCCGCACTGGTGCAGTTACTGTTGTGGTATTTCGGCATCTCTTCGGCTTTGCCACTGCTGATGTCTGACTGGATTAACCAGCACAGCAGTGAATTTCTTTTTGCCTATATTGCGCTGACGCTGAATGCGGCGGCATTTATGTCAGAAGACTTACGCAGTGGTGTGCGGGCGATCTCTGCCGGGCAGATGGAAGCGTGCCGTGCGATGGGCCTGACCTTCACGCAATCCATGCGTGATGTGATCTTACCCCAGGCGGTGCGCGTTTCCATCCCGCCTCTGATCAGCCAGGCACTGGCACTGTTTAAGTCTACCAGTCTGGCGATGGCCATCAGTGTGACGGAGCTGACCTATGCCGCGAAAGAGATTGATAACGAGACGTTCAGAACTTTTGAGTCTTACGCCATCGTGTCGGTGATCTACTTAATAGGGTCGGCGGTTATTGTCGGGCTGGGTATGACGTATGAGCATATAAATTCACGTCGCGGAGGTGTGCGATGAGTGAAATATATACCCTTTTTATCACCTACCGTGATCTGATCTTAGTCGGCAGTTATCCAGATGGCCCCATAGGAGGCTTGCTGTTAACCTTATTTATTGCGGCAGTAGGGCTGGTGCTGGCATTTCCATTATCGGTTCTCATCGGTATTGCACGGACCAGCAAATGGAAGATATTTTTTATCCCAGCATCCCTGTTTTCTGCGATTATTCGTGGGCTACCGGTACTTATGCTGGTCTTTTGGTCCTACTTCGCCGTGCCGCTTATTTCTGGTCACGCCATTTCAGGAACCAAAACCCTGATTGTGGCACTGGTGATTTATGAAATGGCCTTTCTCGGTGAAGTGATCCGCGCTGGCATATTATCAGTCTCAAAAGGGCAGGTGGAAGCAGCACGTACGTTGGGGCTAAGCTATCCCCGTACCCTGATGGAAATTATTCTGCCGCAGGCTATTTTTACGATGCTGCCCAGTATTCTCAATCAGTTTATTAACCTCATTAAAAATACTTCGCTTGGCTATGTTATCGGTGTAGCGGAATTAACCTTCTCCATGTATCAGATCAATACCATTGAATTAACTCGCCCGCTGCAAGTGTTTGGCCTGCTGGCCATCATCTACTTTGTCGTCTGTTTCTCGCTCACCCGGCTGGTGGGGATGCTTGAGTCCGCCCTGCACCGTAAGCGACAAATCAAGATCTAGGAGCTGCATATGTTGACGCTGGAAAGTGTTCAGAAGTGGTATGGCCCAAATAAAGTCCTTAATGATGTGAATGAGCATATCGAAAAAGGGGAGGTTGTGGTGGTTTGCGGTCCTTCGGGATCGGGCAAATCAACACTTATCCGCACGATTAATCGCCTGGAAGAGATCCAGGGAGGGCGAATTCTGGTTGATGGCCAGGACAGCCGCCATGCGCAGACTGACATCAATCAGTACCGGAGCAACATCGGCTTCGTGTTCCAGCAGTTTAACCTGTTCGCCAACCTGAATGTGCTGCAAAACGTTTCTCTGGCGCAGCGTCGTGTCAAAGGGCTAGCGCGCCAGGAAGCCGATAACATCTCAACGGCGCTGCTGGAGAAGGTGGGACTTGCGCACAAACTCAATGCCTATCCGCACCAGCTTTCTGGCGGCCAGCAGCAACGTGTTGCCATTGCGCGAGCGCTCGCCATGAAACCGCCGGTGATGTTGTTCGATGAACCCACCAGCGCCCTCGATCCTGAAATGGTTGGGGAGGTTCTGAACGTGATGAAGCAGCTAGGCAGTGAAGGGATGACGATGGTCTGCGTAACCCACGAGATGGGCTTTGCCCGCGAGGTGGCTGACCGGGTCATCTTTATGGATAAAGGCGAGATCCTTGAACGCGCCACGCCCGCAGAGTTCTTCACGATGCCACAGCATCCCCGCGCGCAAAAATTCGTCGCCGATATTCGCCATTAAGGAACCGATCATCATGGATATTTTGTCAGATGCTGTTAAACGTATTCACCCTTCCGCCAGCAATACGGCCAGCCAGCTAGCGCGGGAACTGAGAGAGCAGGGCAAAGATGTGATCGCCCTGAGTGCCGGTGAACCCGATTTTGATACCCCTGAGCATATTAAGCAGGCGGCCATCGTGGCAATGCAGCAAGGCCAGACAAAATACCCGCCGGTAGCGGGGATCCCGGCTTTGCGAGAGGCGATTAAGACCCGGCTGCTGCGTGACTATCAACTGCACTATGAGTCGAATGAGATCATTGTGTCCAACGGTGCCAAACAGGTCATCGCGAATGCATTACTGGCCTCACTGAATCCAGGGGATGAAGTGATCATTCCTGCGCCGTACTGGGTCTCCTACCCGGATATGGTTGCCATGTGCGGTGGCACGCCCGTGACGGTGCAGGGCCAGGAAAGTGACGGGTTTAAGCTGACCGCCGCCGTACTTGAGCGGGCGATCACGCCACGGACAAAATGGCTGATGTTTAATTCACCCTCGAATCCCACTGGGGCGGTGTATACCCAGGACGAGTTGCAGGCGTTGACGGCGGTCCTTCATCGGCATCCGCAGGTGTGGATCATCACCGACGATATTTATGACAACCTGATTTATGACGACGGTATCGCGGTGACACTGCCGCAGGTGGATGCTGCTCTGAAATCGCGGATCTTGCTGGTTAATGGTGTCTCTAAGTCCTATGCCATGACGGGATGGCGTGTAGGCTATGGTGCCGGGCCTGCGGTATTGATCAATGCGATGTTGAAACTTCAGGGGCAAACCACTTCGGGCGTATGCTCCATCGCACAGTGGGCCGCCGTGGCCGCGTTGAGTGGCCAGCAGGCGTTCCTCAATGACTGGCGTGAAAGCTTCCGAACGCGGCGCAACTTTGTCGCAGACCAGTTGAATGCCGCGCCGGGATTACGTTGTCTGGTGCCGCAAGGGGCATTTTATGTCTACTGCTGCTGTGAGGGGTTGATCGGGAAATCAACGCCGGACGGCCAGATGATCCGCAAAGACAAAGACTTCACCGATGCGTTATTGCACGCGGAAGGTGTGGCCGTGGTACACGGTGAAGCCTTTGGTCTGGCACCCTATTTCCGGGTCTCTTACGCGGCATCCATGGCGGAACTGGCCGAAGCCTGTGCGCGTATTCAACGTTTTTGTGTCAGCCTGTCGTAGTTAACTGCGACAGCTGTTCGCGCCAGATGGGCTGCTCCGGTTCGCCTTCCTGGCGCTGTCCGAACAGCTGGGCTATCTGCGTGCCGTCGGCGGCAAACAGTTCCAGGCTGGTCACGATGCCATCCACCGTTGGCTTGCGGGTGATCCAGCTCTCGGCGATCTCCTCAGCCTTGAGATGCAGGGTAAAGTTCGGGTTGAAAATGTTCAGCCAGCCGCGCAGTGGGCTGACTTCCTGTACCCGGCCAGTAAAAATCTGCACGCATCCGCTGTTAGCCACAAAAATCATGATCGGATTGGCCTGCTGCTGAAGCTGCTCCAGCAGGCGAGGAAGCGCCTGGTTATCGACACGCTGTGCCAGCTCATCGCTGACGTGATTAAACGCCTGCTGACGTGACAGGCGATGACGATGCAGCAGCAGATAAAACTGGTGTACATCGGTCATGGCGCGCCACTCCTGTTCCAGCCGGACAGTGTCGACTTCGTTTGCATACTGCGTAGGTGTGGCAGGAGAGAGGGCCAGCGGGGCTGTCTCCGAGGATTGAAAATCGGCCAGCAGCTGTTGCCAGACGGCCATATTGGTCTGTGCAGTGGCATAGATTTTATGTACCGCTTCGCCGTGGCGGTTAAAAAATTGCAGGCTGTGACGCGGACCGCGCGGCGTCTCTTCACACAGGGCAAAGGCACTGTGCCACTGGCTGAAGAACAGCCGCAAATCCACCCCGCCAGGATTGAGCAACAGCCCGACATGTCCGTCAAGTTGTTGCTCCAGATACGCCCCCGTCACTTCATGGACTGCCTGCGCATTGCGGGTGATGGCTTTTAGCTCCCCGGCGTCGGCCAGTGCCGCGAGGATCGCTTTGGGATTATCGGCCAGACGCACCGCATCATGGCCAACGCGTGCGGCGGTCAACCCGGCCTCACTCACACCCAACATCGTTGCCAGGTCGCGCGCATAGCTGTGTGTCTGTTGCTGTTTTTCAAGGAGGTAACGATGGTAAAGATTTAATGACATATCTGAGCCTCGAACTATTTTAACAATTTCTGCCAGACAGCAGAAATCAGGCCCGAAAAACGGGCTTATAGTGATGGTTATTATTAACACTTGCGTAAAATAAGTATGGTTCGAGTGCTGAGCAATAAACAAGGTATTTGCGTAAACCTAAAATAAACTTAATGTTTGATGCCCCGTTAATCCGCTAGATTAAGTGAATCAGCGCCGGATGACCGGGCGTCTCAGGTCCGCTTCTGCATTAAGATTTTTTAACATATCTCGGCCATAAAATGGCTGTTAATCCCCACAGGCCGCATGTGGCAAGGGTTTGCTTAATCACATTTTTTCACTCTTTTCAGGGTTGGTTTGCGAAAACGCTTGTAAAGAAATGATAATGATTGTTATTATCTTTTGACTTTAGTGGTTGGTTTCTCGCCACTTTTCACCTTCCCGATATATCCGAAGCTGTGACTGAGTAATATTTGGCGAAACCTGCATTCTACAAATAACAGTACAAAGGATGCATTTTGTTCAGGACAGAATATGCGTGTTTTAGTTGTGGATGATGATTCCACCTTGTGTCACTGGCTAGGGGATAAATTACACTCTCATGGCCACTCTTTTCGTCTGATTCATGATGGAACTGAAGCCTTACAGGCGATAGAGCAAGAGGTCTATGATGTGGTGCTGCTGGACCGCATGTTACCCGGTATGGACGGGTTCAGCGTGCTGCGTGCGCTGCACGATCGTCCGCATCCGCCGGTGATGCTGCTCTCTGCGCTGGATCGCGATGTGGATCGGGTGATGGGGCTGGAACTGGGGGCGGAAGACTATCTCGGTAAGCCCTTCAACATGAGCGAACTCTGCCTGCGGCTGGAAATTATTGTCGGGCGGGATAAGCGTCTGCACAAGCAGAGCCAGGTGCTGACCTTTGCCGATTTAACCGTCGACTGCATTCAGCGCTCGGCCTGGCGTGGCGGCAAACGCATTGAACTCACCGACAAAGAGATCAAAGTGCTGATGCTGTTAATGGAACATCCCGGCAAAATCATCAGCCGTACGCTGCTGCTGGAACGCGTCTGGGGCTATCAGTTCGATCCGCAAACCAACCTGATTGATGTGCATCTCTCTAAGCTGCGCGCCAAAATTGATAAAGGTTTTTCCCTTCCCTTAATCAAAACGCTGCGCTCGGTAGGTTACTGCCTGGGTGACGTCAAAAAGGGGTAGTCGGTGTCAGCAACAGCGGCAAACGGCCTGTGGCGTCGGCTACAGACCAAGGTCCAGCAGTGGCAGGCGGTATGCGCCAGCCGCGATCCGGATTTCTTATCGACCAGCAATTTCCGTCAGGCGATCTCCATCGTCTACTTATTTATGCTGATGATGCTCGGCTGCATCATCGGTTTTAGTGTGCTGAGCGAATCTCTGCTGCGCAGCCACGTGCACGATATCATCATGAACGATATCTACACCTATTCGGCTAAATCACGGCTAAAAGACAGCAGTACTCTGGTGGATCAGCTGCGCAATGAATATCACCAGCCAGGCGATGAGCTGCCGATAGCATTGTTTATCGGGCCTGATGGACAACTGATTTATCACAATATGCCGTATGCGCCGGGGCCGGTGCATTGCCAGATGAATGTGGATTGCCTCAAACGCAACATGGGCGCGGAGAGTGGTAGCAATGTCATTGGCCTTGCGGTGCGCCTGCGTGATGGCAGCATTTTCTTTCGTGCCTATAACGCGGTGCCGATGCTGGAGCGGGTCCGCACCATTCCGCTGGTGGCGGGGGCAGGGGTATTTATCCTGCTGATGTTCTTCTTGCTGGTAAGCCGTCACTTCAGCCTGCGCAATCTGCAAAGCGTGCGCCAAATCCGTGATGCGCTGCGCCGCTACAGTACCGGGGAAAAACACGTGCGCATGCCCGTCTCGCCGTGGGGCAACGATCTGGACGGGCTAAGTAGCGACATCAACCAAAATCTGGAGCGCATTGACCGGCTGATGGATCAGGTGCGCAGTACCGCAGGCCATGTTGCCCATGAGTTGCGCACCCCACTGACCCATTTGCAAAACCGTCTCTACAACCTGTCAGAACGGGACGATCTCAGTGACAGCGCCCGGCTGGAGATTGATAAAGCCTCCAGTGAGGTGCAGTCGGTGCTGAACCTGTTTCGCACGGTATTGCGCATTGGTGAAATTGAAAGCGGCCGCTGCGTGCACCAGTTCGCGCAATTTTCCGTACAGGAACTCCTGCACGATCTGGCGGAATATTATCAGCCACTGGCCGAAGCCCAGCAGTGCCGGTTAGTGGTGGAACTCAGCACCGGTATCCAACTGTTTGGCGATCGGGCGCTGGTGTTTCAGGCCATGGCGAATCTGATTGAAAATGCCCTGAAGTATGCCGCAGGGCAGGGGCGCATTGGCTTGGGCATCCAACTCTATCGTGGCTGGCTGTCACTGTGCGTCAAAGATGCCGGGCCGGGGATTTCGCCTGCGCTTTACGGCGCGGCCACCGAGCGTTTTGAGCGTCTCGGCCAGCAGGATGCCCAAAAAGGCTATGGTCTTGGATTATCGCTGGTCAAAGCGATTGCAGAACTGCACGGTGGAAAAATTGCATTTGCCTCGGCACAACCCGGATTAATTGTTTATTTGTGTCTTAACCGGAATTAAATAGAGGGTAAACAGGGTGAATATATTACGCTGTTTTAACCCTGCGGATTATGCAGCATAAATATAACCGTAATCTGCGCGCGGTTATTGATTTTCAAAACAGCAAAAAAACGTGAAAATTAACGGATCTTAATCTTCGGTGTATTGCTGTTCTTGATAATAAGTCTCATTATTGTCCTATCCATTATCCGGTCTGATAGCCGGTAATGACCTTGCTAACCCGACTGAGAGAGAACGGAATATGAATCAGCTTACAGCAAAATTACAGGCGTTCTGGCGTGACGAAAGCGGCGTAACGGCGATTGAATATGGCATTTTAGCGGCGGCGATGGCAGCAGCCATTGGTGCCATCTTTGGTGACAACGGCGTGTTCGTGAAGGCGCTGAATGAGAAGTTCACCGAGATCGCCAATCAGATCAGCGGTACGGGTACGACCACGACCACAGGGAAATAATGGCCGCCTCACTGTGCATTCAGTGGGCAGCTAACGTATTGTTAATTTTATGTTTGTCCTGGTGTGTGGTCAGCGATCTTCTGCTCAGGAAGATCCCCAATCGGGCGGTGCTGGCACTGTTATTCGGTTGGCTGGCGGTCGGCGGGTTGGTGACAGCCGGTGTGGTTGCCGCACCGCCGCACCTCTCGGTTGCGCTGCTTCAGGCGTTGCCCGGTACGGGCATCGTTTTCCTGTTGGGATTTTTACTGTTTCTCACCGGCAGGCTGGGGGCAGGCGACGTAAAATTAATGAGCGTACTCTGTTTATGGGTCGGTTATGGTCATCAGCTCAGTTTTATTATGATGACGGCCATTGCCGGTGGCGTGCTGGCGTTGGCGCTGCCGTTATTAAACAGCATTCCCGCTGCCGTGGCCCTGTTAATTAACCGAATAAATCATCAGCTGCGTACGCAAATTGCAACGCCGCCCGTATTATCGTCTGATTTATCGCAGGGAATTCCGTACGGTATAGCCATTGCATTCGGTGCGGCTTATACCCTTATCTGGCCATTATTCTGAAGAAATAAACAGAAACTGGCCTGGCAGAAAATAAAAATGAAAATAAACTCGACAATGCTGTTGTCCGGGGCGCTTATTGTCGCCGGCGTGGTGGCGATTATTGTCCGCAGCCAGCTCTCCGCCCCGGTTCCCGTGGTGCAGCAAGCAGTGGCTCCGGTCAAGAAAACCGAAGTGCTGGTGGCTAACCGCGATTTACTTCCAGGGGAATTTATTGAGGGTTCAGCGCTGCGTTGGCAGACGTTGAATGACAGCATGACCAGCGGTTTCTTCTACGTACGCGGTCAGGCCAGTGAAAGCCAACTGGCTGGCGCCACGCTGCGCCATAACGTCCAGGCGGGTCAGCCGTTAAGCCGTGACGAAGTGGTAAAACCCGGCGACCCGGGCTTTATCTCTGCCGTATTGCAGCCGGGGATGCTGGCGATCTCCGTACCGACCGATGCCGTCGCCAGCAATGCCGGACTGGTCGCACCGGGCGACCGCATTGATATCATTCTGAGCCTGCGCCGCGATGATCAATCCAGCGTGACGGGCAGTACCACCGGGCCTGCTGCACCCGTGGTGGCCGCCCAGACAATTGCCCGCAATTTGCGCGTACTGGCGATGGATAACGAAACCTTCGATCCGCCCGCCAGTGACGTTCAGCCGGGCGAGAAAAGCAAAACTGACGCCAACAGCGCACTGCGTCGTCGCCCTTATCGTACCGTGACGGTGGAAGTCACGCCCGCACAGGCGCAGTCACTGGCGGTCGCGAAAGAAGTGGGCATGCTACACCTCGCCCAGCGCAGCCTGACGGCAGACAGCGGGACGGAAATACCGCCGCCACAGGTCACCACCCTCAATGACACCACGCAGATTTATCGTCAACTCACCCAAACCGGGCAGCAGGTAAAGCTGTTCCGTGGTGACAAAACCGATATTCAGCAATTCCCGAACCGATAACCGCCGTATTGCCTGCCGCTGGCGGGCAACACCGGGCCTTAACACCTGACTCTAGTGAGATGAAGATGCGTTTTATTTCTGACGACGGCCGTCGTCTGGCCGTTAAACACGGGCTTTCAATGCTGCTGTGGTTGCTGATTGCCGTGACGTTACCCGCCAGGGCGGTAGAACAAGTAAACCCCAGCAGTGAAATTGACCTCAACCTGCACCAGGGCCGGATGCTGAAAATTGATGGCGAGCCGGAGAGCGTGTTAATTGCCGACCCGGATATCGCCAGCTTTGAACTGCCTTCCCCTGGCAACGTGTTTATTTTCGGTAAAGGCGTGGGTTCGACCACGCTGTACGCCATGGACAGCAACGGCAATGTGCTGACGGCGATCCGCCTGGTGGTACAGCACGATCTCGGTGCGTTGAAAGAGCGCCTGCGCCGCCAGTTCCCGTCTGCCGAGATTCAGCTTGAGGCGGCGATCCCGGATGGGGTGATTGTGCGCGGCAGCGTCGATACGCCGCAGGATGCAAAAAACGTCATCGACAGCGTGCAGGCGTGGATCAGCGGGTCGATGTCCTCGGCGCAAGGCGGTGGTGCAAGTGGCGGCGGCGGTGCCGGTGGCAATGCTCAGCCAGCCTCCAGCAGCAGTTCACCGAGCGTGGTCAATCAACTGCGCATCCGTACCCCTTCACAAATCAACATTCGGGTCCGCGTGGTGGAAGTCTCCCGCAAGCTGACCCATGAGCTGGGCTTTAACTGGGATGCATCGCTGAATCGCGGTGGCAATACCTGGGGCTTCGGCAGCGGCGCGCTGACCAGCTTCTTTAGCTCCTCCACTAACACCTTCAGCCGTGATTCCGGCGCGATGTCTCTGGGGTACAACACCAGCGGCAGCGATGGCTCACTGAGTTCGCTGCTCTCCGCGATGAATTCACAAGGTATGGCCTCGGTGCTGGCCGAACCGAACCTGACGGCAATGTCCGGTCAGACCGCCGCGTTTGCGGCCGGGGGCGAGGTGCCGGTGGTGCTGATCACCGATAACAACGTCAGCATCAACTACAAATCCTACGGCGTGATCTTGCGTATGACGCCAACGCTGCTCTCCGCGAACCGCATCAGCCTGCACATTGCGCCAGAAGTGAGTGAACTGACCGATGTGGGGTCCGTCACCCTGAGCAGTGGATCAACCATTCCGGCCCTGACCGTACGCCGTGCGGATACCACGGTCGAACTGGCCAGCGGACAGAGCTTTGCACTGGCGGGCATGCTGCGCAGTACCGCCAGCCAGACCGTTTCTGGTGTGCCTGGGCTCTCCAGCATTCCCCTGCTAGGTCGTGCTTTTGAGAAAGAGTCCACCAGTCAGGAAGACACCGAGCTGGTGATCATTGCCACCGCGTATGTGGTTGAACCGGTCAATGCCGGTGAGCTTCAGACGCCAGGCAAAGGCGCGAAGATGGTTGATGCGGTCACGCCGCAATTTGGTGCCGCTGGCTACCTCTACTGACAGGGCAAACACGATGAAAACCTATAGCCATACCCGACTTTCCTTGCTGGCGCTCTCGCTTCTGACGCTGGTGGGCTGTGACAGCACCATGAACCAGATCCGTCTGTCACGTATCGACCAGCCTTCGCTCCAGCCGGTGCAGGTGAAACCGCGCGCGCTGGCGGTGAACTTACAGCTCACGCCGGGCGGACAGGGACTGAATGACGATTCCCTGGCGCTGCTCAACAAACTGCTGTCTCAACAGGGCCGTCTGGCAAAACAGACGTTGACCATTACGCCGTGGAGCGTGCGGGGTGAACAACTCGCCCCTCGCCTGGCGAACGCGCTGGCCAATGCCGGTGCCGACAAGCGTTTGATCCGCATCCAACCGCGCATCCCTGCTGCGGGTCGCAGCGGCGATCTGCAAGTGCAGTCTCAGGCGCTGGCGGTGATCACCCCTGACTGCCAAATCAACAATCCCGATGAGCTGATGGTGAAGCCGTTTGAAGCGGTGGGCTATCTCGGTTGCGCGAACCAGAGCAATCTGGCCCGCATGGTGGCTGAGCCACGCGACCTGATTCAGGCCCGTGCGCTGGATGAAGCCGATGGCGTGTATGTGGTCAACAGCGTCGAGCGTTATCAAAACGATAAAGCCAAAGATCTGATTAATTTCAACCTCAACTCCGGCGGCGGCAGTGGCGGCGGCGGTGGTGGCAGCAGCAGCGGCGGAGGATTAGGCCAGTGAGTGATGCAACCCTCTCCGCAGCCCAGGATAACGAACAGTGGGGCGCAGGCCTGGTGGCGTTTGTTCAGCACGATGCCAACACGCTGCGTGACAACCTGACCCGTTTAAGACGTCAGGATGTGCAGGTTCACAGCGGGGGCATTCAGGCTGCCAGCCGCTGGTGCGAGCTGAATTTACCGCCGCAGGTGCTGTTGGTGGATCTGGATGACGAAGCGCTGCCGCTGCCAGAAATGGAAACGCTGTTAGCGATCTGCGGCCCGACCACGCGCGTGATTGCGCTGGGCCAGGCTCAGGACATCACGCTGTACCGTGCGCTGCTTCAGTTAGGGGTGACCGATTACCTGGTCAAGCCCTGCACGCTGGATTTGATTTCTGCCACCCTGGCCAAGTGTGAAGGCGGATTAACCGGCCCGGAGTATGCCCGTATGGGACGCACGGTGGCGGTATTAGGGGCCAGTGGCGGCGTCGGTACCAGCACGGTCGCCATGGGGCTGGCGCGCCTGATGTCCCGCGAGCGCCATCTGCCTACCGCGCTGGTGGATTTTGACCGCCGCCAGGGCGATCAGCTGCTGCTGTTAGGTATGAATGATGACGCCGGGCTCAACGCGGTGCTGAGCAGCGCCCAACTGGATGCGCGCTTGCTGCACCGCGCCATGTTGCAGGTGGATAACCGCCTGCACCTGTTAGCGCAAAAACCCGATTTACAGCCGCAGTCAGCGGTGGAGAGCGAAACCGTTCTCAACCTCGGTGGGGCGCTGTGCCGCATGTTCAACCAGGTGTGCTGGGATCTGCCCGCCTACTTCCCGGAAGGCGTGCTGGACGTGGCGCGTCATGCCGACCTGCGCATTCTGGTCACCGGCTTAACCCTACAGGATGCGCGCAATGTGAAGCGCATCATGGAGGCGATTGGTGATGAGAGCGAAGGGCAGCGCCTGCTGCTGGTGCACAACCAGAGCCGCTTCAGTGGCCCATCGCCGTTAAGCCGCAGCCAGTTCGAAGCCCTTGCCGGGCACCGCATTGATCTGGAACTCCCGCACGCGGGCCACAGCCTGACGCAAAGCCTGTCCATGGGACCGCTGGAGTTAGCGGCCAGTGCGCCTTTCCAGCAGCAGATGCGACAGTTGGTGGATCTCGCCTGTGGTAGCCGTCCGCAACCTGAAAAGAAACCGTGGTTGCGCGGTTTGCTTAAACGTGCCTGAAGGAGAGCGTTATGTTGAGGCGTAAAACCCCAGTACGAGCCCCGGAAGCCCCGCGCCGCACGGCGGAACCTGCCGTAGCCGAGCAGACCGTGGACGTTCCTCAGCCGGAACCTCGCCCGGCTGTACGACAGCCCACTGAGAGCCTGAACAGCCATCGTAAGCTGATCCGCACCCAGCTGTATGATCTGATTGATGCAGGCCGTGCGGCGGTGATGTCCCGTGAGCGCCTGCTCCAGCAGATCCAGTCGGCGATCCGCCAGCTGTGTGATGAGCAGCGCTTGCAGCTGTCGCGTCAGGAAGAAGAGGGCATCGCCAGTGAAATGCTGGATGAGATGACCGGCATCGGACCCATTCAGCCGTTGCTGTCTGACGATACGGTGAATGACATCCTGGTGAACGGGGCCGGACAAGTGTTCATCGAACGTTTCGGTAAGCTGGAACTTTCGCCCATCACCTTTATTGATGAAGAGCACGTGTTCAATACCGCCCAGCGTATTGCTGCCGCCGTCGGACGACGTATCGACGAATCCAGTCCAATGGTGGATGCCCGCCTGCCGGACGGTAGCAGGGTCAACGTGATCACCTACCCGCTGGCGATTGATGGCACCACCATTTCGATCCGTAAATTTATGCGCCGCAACCTGTCGCTGGAGATGCTGGCGGCACAGGCCTGTATGTCTCCGGCGATGGTGGAGGTGCTGCAACGGGCGATGCAGGCCCGGCTGAACGTGATTGTGTCTGGCGGAACCGGGGCCGGGAAAACCACCCTGCTGAACGCGCTGTCGCAAAATATCGACAGCCGTGAGCGCATCATCACCATTGAAGATGCCGCCGAACTGCAACTGCAGCAGACCCACGTGGTGCGGCTGGAAACCCGTCCGGTTAGCGCGGAAGGCAGCGGTAAAGTTGACCAGCGCGACCTGATGCGCAACGCCCTGCGTATGCGCCCTGACCGCATCATTCTGGGCGAGGTGCGCGGCGGTGAGTGCTTCGACATGTTGCAGGCCATGAACACCGGCCACGATGGTTCGCTCTGTACTGTTCACGCCAACACCACGCGCGATGCGATCCAACGTCTGGAGAACATGGTGATGATGGCGAATATGCAGCTGCCGCTGATGGCGATCCGCCGTCAGATTGCCAGTGCGGTACACCTGATTGTGCAGATTGAACGTATGCGTGACGGGATGCGTCGCGTGGTGGCGGTCAGCGAAGTGTGCGGCATGGAAGAGGACGTGATCCAGATGCAGGATCTGTTCAGCTTCAAAATTCAGGGCAGTGATGCCCAGGGCCGCGTCAGCGGGGAGTATGTGCAAACCATTCAGCGGCCGCAGTTCTACAGCGATCGCCAGCATCTGTTTGCGCACTGAGGCGATGGTCATGAATCCTGCAAAACTCAATTTGCTGACCGCGCTGGTGTTCTTCAGTGCGCTGTTCATTCTGCTGGCCGTGGGCTACTGGCGTCGCCAGCGACGCATTGAGCAGCAGCAGCGTGCCCGCCTGGCGCAGATTTTTGGCCTCCAGCAGGCGGTCGCGGACAGCGAAGCGGACTCGATCCTGAAAAGCCACCAGCAACTGCCGTTTGCGCGGGTGCCGCTGCTCGGCAAGCTGGTGGTGAGCGTCAGCCAACAGCTGGCGTTTATCGGCTGGCAGGCAACGCTGCGCAAACGTATTGGCATGCTGTTCGCCGTCTGTTTGATCGTGGGAATGGCCGTTGGACGCCACACTCCGCTGCCGTTGACCTGGGGAATGGTGTTTGCCTTCGCACTGACGTTGGTGGTGGGAGCTCTGCTGCTGCGCACCACGGTGCAGAAGCATCTGCGCCAACTGCGGGAAAGTCTGCCGGATGCGATTGATGCCATTACGCGTAGCTGCCGTGCCGGTGTGCCGGTGTCGAATACCTTCGGCCAGGTGGCACCGCACCTCAGTGGCCCGCTGGCGCAGGAGTTTCGCACCATTGACCACTGGCTGCGCCTTGGTATTCCGCTGCGTCAGGTGATCCAGACCAGCGCCGGACGTATTCCCATGGCCGAGTATCGCTTCTTTGCGGTGATCCTGATCATCAATCAGGAGGCCGGTGGTCGCCTCGGTGAAACGCTGGAGCGCCTGACGTTAACCCTGCGCCAGCGCCGCGAACTGGCGTTGAAAGTGCTCTCCAAAACCTCCGAAGCACGCGCCTCGGCCAAAATCGTCGCGGCGCTGTTCCCCAGCTGCCTCGGCTACATGTATCTGCGCTCGCCGCAGGATTTTGACTTCCTGTTTAACGATCCCATCGGCACCACGATCCTGATCTACGCCTTTTGCAGCGTGATGCTGGGCATGTTGATTACGCACCTGATGGTGAAACGCATTGGCTAAGGAGACCTTCGCATGTTGCACGATCCGCTGATCGTTATCGCCCTACTGCTGATTGTTGTGGGCCTGGTGCTGGCGGTAAAAAGCCGCCGTGCGGCACGGTTGCAGCAGATGCAAGAACGGATTGCCGCCCAACTCGCCTCCGCTACAGCGGAGGAAGACGGGATGTCGCCGCAAGAGAGCCTGTTGCGTAATCAGGGGCGTGAGCTGTCGCCACAGCTGGAAAAACTCATGCAATCCGTCGCGCGCTGGGGATTACAACTGGCAGGTTCCGATCGTGACAAACAAAAGCTACGCCGCCTGCTGGATTTGGCGGGGCTGCGCCGTAACGAAGCGCTGGGCTGTCTGGTGGCGGGCAAATTTGTGGTGGGCGCATTACTGGCCCTGCTGCTGGTGTTTGGTGCCCTGGCCCCGGAAGACCGCTTTGGATTAACGGGCCTCGCGGCCGCGCTGGTGGGCTTTTTCGTGGGCGGCCTGCTGCCGGAGTTTTGGCTCAGGCTGCGTGCCGCACGACGTGGTGAAAAGCTGGCCCGTGCCGTACCCGATGCGCTGGATCTGATGGTGGTGTGCGCCGAAGCCGGGCTCTCTATGGGACGCGTGTTGCAGGTGGTGGCGAAGGAGCTGGGGCTCTCCTCTCCGGAAATGGCGGATGAGTTGCGCTACACCGCCGCTGAGCTGCAAATCCTGGCGGATCGCAACGCGGCGTTGCAGCACCTGGTGGAGCGCACTCGCGTCACGGAGATCGAAAGCATGGTCGCCACGCTGGTGCAGGCCGAGCGCTACGGTACGCCGCTGTCGCAGGCGCTGCGCACCATTGCCGATGAAAGCCGCAAAACCTTACTGCTGACGCTGGAAGAGAAGGCAGGCAAGTTGCCCGCTCAACTCAGCGTTCCGCTGATGGCGCTGATCCTGCCGCCCATCATCGCCATTATGGCCTCGCCCGCGCTGTTGCGGGTGATCCGTCTGTTAACGCACTAAGCGGTCCACCGCTCTGATATCAAAAGAGAATACCGATGAACATGACATCTTCCCGCGCACTGCGCACCGTGATTTTACTGCTGGCAGGTAGCCTGTTGGCGGGCTGTGCCACAGGCGGCCTGAAAGGTAACAAGAGTGAAGGTCTGAAGCTGGCGCACCTGCTGCGTGATCAGGGGCGACTGGAAGCAGCAGCTGACGTCTACGCCCGTCTGGATGTGCGCGGCCTGTTAAACGGCCCGGAGATGCTGGAGTACGCCAGCGTTGCCGCGCCGGTGCGCCAGCCCGCTCAGGCGCTGACGCTCTACAGCCGCGCCCGCGATGCGTTGGGCGGATCGCTGGAGAACATGAGCAGCAGTGAAGCGCTGGCGATCTGCACCGGCATGGGCCGCGCGGAGCTGGCGCTGGGGCAAATGGGGCTGGCGCAGCAGTCGTTTAACTGTGCGCTGCAACGTGACAGCAAAAACGTCACGGCGCTTAACGGCGCGGGCGTCCTGCTGGATGCACAAGGGCAGCATGAACAGGCACGCCAGCGCTTCCAGCAGGCTTTGACGCAAGACCCGGGGAATATTCCGGTGATGAATAACCTCGCACTCTCGTGGCTGGCGAGCGGTCAGGCGGATCGCGCCATTCAACAGTTGAGCAATGCCGATGCGAGCAATCCGTCCGTGCGCCTCAATCTGGCGCTGGCCTGGCTGGTGAAAGGCGATGAGGACAAGGCCCGTGACGTACTGAGTCAGCTCGCGGATGCCAGTCAAGTGGACACGGTGTTGACCAGCCTCAAGGCCCGTGCGGCGCAACTCTCCAGCAGCAGTAACACGCTGTTGATGGCGAGTACTCAGCCTCTCTCCCTGAGTGAACCGAATCCATGATGCGCGGCTGGGAACATGCCTGGCGACAAAACCGTGGGGTGGTCGCCACTGAGCTGGCATTTCTTGCCCCGGTGGTGCTGGTGGGCGTGATGATGCTGTTTGAGCTGGCGCGCATTGGTCTGGTGATCGGTATCGGCAGCGTGGCGCTGGATAACGCGGTGCAGTCGTTCCGCCTCGACGACTTGCAAAACGCCGATGTCAGCCAGATGGGTGACGATCTGCGCGCGCGCATGGTCAGCGCCAGTGACGGTTTTCTGACCGCTGACGACCTGTCAGTGAGCGTGCTGCACTTCAGCAACCTCAGTGAGATGGGCGGAGTCGCCATCTCCGATGAAAATCAGAACGGCACTGACCTACAGACGTTGCCGGTGTGGTCGGTCACGGTGCAGGTAAAAAAAGCCTTTCTCTCGCCGCTGCCCGAGATCCTGTCACTGGGTAGCACCTTCCGCTACCAGTACAAACAGGTGTTTGGCACGGAGCTGTTAAATGAAGAGTAACGGGGGGCTGCGCCGTTTCCTGCGCCAGCAGCGGGGCGTAGTGGCGGTGGAAACCGTGCTGGCGTTTCCCATCCTGCTGGCGGCGGGACTCCTGATTGCCGATCTCCTCACCGTGGTGCTGGAGCGTGAGCACATGGAACAGCGGGCTGGCGCGGTGAGTTCCGTGCTGGCGATGCAAACCAACCTGACCCAGCAGGGGCTGACCGGTTTGATCAGTGCAACGCTGCCGGAAAACGGCGGCGGCAACTACCAACTGACGATCACCAACGTTAAGCAGACCGGGGAAGTTTACTGGCAGCTCAATCGTGGTACGGCCACCGGCCTGTGCGCGGACAGCGATTTGGCCCCCGGCAGCAGCTGGCCGGGCAGCGATTTGCCGGAACTCGACGCCAAAAACGGCAGTGAATCCGTCTCGTTGATTGTGGTGCAACTGTGCCGCCAGAGCAGCGATCTCAAACTGACTACCGGGCTGGGGCTGAACCCGCTCCTCACGGCCTCAGCGGTAGGGCGTGTGACCGAAGGCACCCTGACGCTGGATACCGATCTGGCAAATGAAGCCGGAGTAAAAAATGACACCACTGAAAATTAAGTCGTTACGTGCCGCACTGCGCCGCTTCTGGCAACAAGAGCGCGGCGCGGGCACACCGTTTTTTGTCTTTGGCATGATGGCGTTGCTGCTGACCGGTGCCTATGCGCTGGACACCATGCAGGCAACCGGGGATGCGGCCCAGGTCAAACGTGCGACCGATGCCGCCGCGCTGGCCGTGGGGCGTGCCGCACTGGCGAAAAACAACAGCGAGTACGACAGCAGCGATCTGCAAGCGCTCGCCTGGCAATATATCCAGAGCAACCTCGGCATGAACACCGAGCTGGTGCAGCAGCTGAGTGAAGCTGACGTGGCGGTGAGCAGCGGGCGCAGCAGTAAGGCGCGCCGCACCTACACCGTGACGCTGAATTTCACCACCCACAGCACGCTGCTGCATCTGGCGGATAAGAGCCAGAGTATTTACTCCACCGCCGAGGTGATCTATCGCCCGACTGAAGTGGCCCTGGTGTTGCCCAACACCTCAACGGAAACCAGCAGTGAGCTGGCGGTGCTGCGCACGCTGGGCAGCCAGTTTGCCGATGATTTCCTGACCGGCTACACCGACCGTCGTCTGGCGCTGGTGCCCTACAGCCAGACGGTTAATGTCTGGGATGCTTCCCGCTGGAGCACGCGTATTCGTAGCTGGCCAATGAGCAGTGCCCTGACGCCCGTCGAGCTGACCTCGCTGTTTGCCAGCGGGCAGGGGATCTCCAGCCTCGCCAGTCGGTTAATGCCCGATCTGCAAACCAAACGCGAATGCTTCTATCGCGGGTTAAACGCAGGGGAGAACTACTTCTGGGAACAAGCCCCTACGGGCACGTTCCACGTCAGCTATCGCGACGATCTGCCGGAAAACGCCACCTGGATGCCCTACATCTCCTGGACCGGGCCGAACCCCATGTTTGGTGCTGCTACCGGCGTCAATGACACGCGTTATATCGTCGGTGACAAAGGCTGCCCTGATGCGCCGTTGTTGCCGCTCACTGACGACCTGACCGCCATCGATGCCCGTCTGGCACAGATGAATTCCCAGTTTAACGTTAACTACGCCATCCCAATGGGGTGGGCCGCGATGGCGCTGGCACCGGCGTTTCGCGGCAGCAGCGGCTGGGGCGATGACACCTGGCCGCTGGATTTCAACGACAGCGGCAGTGGCAACATCAAAGCGATTGTGATGCTGGGGAACACCATCGGCGACTGGTTCGATACCGACGCTTACAACGCCTATGTTGGCCAGAACATCGATGGCGTTAGCCAGGCGGGGGGGGAATACGCCGCCGCCACCGAACGTTTCCGCTCACTGTGCACCAGCTTCCGCAATCGCAAGATGCTGTTTTACTTCATCGGCGTACGCCCCGGCGACCCCAACGATTTTGGCCGTACCTTGTTTGGGCAGGTGGCGGTGCCGGGATTGCAGGCCTGTATCACCAACAACGGTGGCAGCATTCAGTTTGCGGATGCCGACAGCTTCGCCAGTGGCTCAGGGCAAATCAGCAGCGATCTTGATGACATTCTTGACGATATCAACCGACAGAGCAGTTCTGTACGCCTGATCGAATAACCGGCTTTAGGTGAAAATATGAAAAAAACTTCGACCCGACCCGCCTGGAGCCAGGCGCTGGCGCTGGAACCGCGCATGATGTTTGATGCCGCTGCCGTCGCCACTGCGGCCACGGTAGCCGATGCCACGGCCAGCACCACTGCGCCCCACGCCACGGCCACAGCGGCAACAGACGCGGTGTATTCTATTGATAAATCCGGCACCCTGGGCGCGGACACCGCGCTGTTCAGCGGGGCCAGCGTTACGGCTGACAGCAGCGGTAATGAAATCACCAAACTGGTGGTAAGCGTCAGCACCAGCGGCAGCGATCAGGCACTGGTGGTGGATGGCACCGCCATTACGCTGACCACCAGCAGCGGTGAAACCGCCAGCCATTACTACAGCTATAACGTCGCCGTGGCCGATGGCAAAGCCACTATCACCTTATTCCTTAATACGGCGGATACCGTCACGCCCGCTGCGGTGGAAAACCTGATTGATGGCATTAGCTACCGCGCCTTAAGCAGCGATGTGGGTAACGGCAGCGTGGATGTGACGCTGACCAGCATCAGCGATGCGGATGACAGCAGTGATATTGACGTCAGCGCCCATCTGACCATCGACAACAGTAAAAACCTCGCACCGACCCTGAGTGACACTGACGGCTTAAGTCTGACCGATGACCTGACGGTCTCCGATCTGAACAACAGCGCAAAGTCGGTGGCTTATTCGCCGCAGGGTGATTATGCCTATGTCGCCAGCAGTGATGGCACGCTACTGGTGTACAGCGTGGCGGAAAATGGCGGCCTGACCAAAGTGCAGACCCTGAGCGGGCTGGACGATCTCAGCAGCGTGACCGGCATGGTGGCGGGGGAGTCCGCCGTGTATGTGCTGAACGGCGGTGAGGTGATCACCCTGGCGCGCGCCAGCGATGGCACCCTGAGTGAAAGCAGCAGCACCAGCGTTGGCGATACGGCGGTCAACGAAGCGCTCAGCACCGATGGCAAACAGTTATACATCAGCACCCAGTGGAATGGGGTGTATGTGTTTGACGTTGGCACCGACGGCACCCTGAGCTATGCCTCGGTCTTTACTGATAACGTGAGTCGGTCAGCGGGATTGACCACCGCAGGCGATTATCTGTTTGTGGTGGATATGGAGACCGGGCAGACGCTGAGCATCTTTAAAACCACCCAGGTTGACGGGGTTTCCACCTTAACGCTGGTGGCCAGCGCAACCACGGGAGAGACTGATTACAGCGCATTGTACCAGGTGGCGGCGACTGCCGATGGCAAGACCCTGTACAGCCTGAATACGGTAGACGGCACCCTGACCACTTGGCAGTTCAACGGGACCACCGCCACAGTGCTGGAGAGCCAGACCCTCAGTGGTGCCAATGCGCTAACGGTCAGTGGCGACGGGAGTCAACTGTATGTCAGTGACAGCAGCGGCAATCTTCAACGTTTTGCCATTGCCAGCAGCGGTGCCTTAACGCACCTCGATACCCAGAGTACCGGCGGCAGCAGTGCGCTGGCGGCGAGTGGCAGTGCTTTGCTGGTGGTGGGTGGCGACAGTGTTGAGCGCTACAGCACCCAGCTAACCTACACCCTCGGCAGCAGTGGGGTGGCGCTGGCCGACACCTTGACCCTTGCCGACAGTAATTCGGATGTGCTCAACGGCGGTGCCGGAAATTATCAGGACGGCTCGATAACCATCACCGCACCCGACGGCAGCAACAGCCAGTACGGATTATCCAGCGCCAACGGGCTGAGCCTGAATGGCGAACAGCTGTTGCTCAACGGCGAGCAGATCGGGACATTCGTCGCCAGCGGCGACACCCTGAAAGTCATGTTTACCAGCGCGGTCACCACCGCTGAAGCCAATCAGGTGCTGCATCAGCTGCTCTGGTCCAGCACCTCGGTCAGCAGTGCGCTGGTTGTGCTCTCGGTGGTGGCGAATGACGGCGAACTGAACAGCACCGCGCAAAACATCACCGTTCGGGTG
The DNA here is from genome assembly GCF_000295955.2 of Pantoea sp. A4. GTDB lineage: Bacteria > Pseudomonadota > Gammaproteobacteria > Enterobacterales > Enterobacteriaceae > Pantoea > Pantoea multigeneris. The sequence continues at coordinate 24,064 of NZ_ALXE01000017.1, read as the reverse complement.
AATCATGCCCCGACGGTGGACAGCACCGTGGCGGATAATTACACCCTGCCGGGCGCGACATCAGAAACGGAGTACAGCGTTACCCTGCCGGATCTGTTTACCGATGCCGACCAGGATAACCTCACCTGGAGCGTCAGCGGCCTGCCGGATGGCCTGACGTTTAACGCAGAAACGCACACCATCAGCGGCAGTACCACCAGCACCGGCAGCTTTACCCTGACGGTCACCGCCACCGACACCGCCGGGGCCAGCACTGAAACCACCCTGACGCTGGCGGTGGAGCAAATCGCTAACCGTGCACCGGAAGCGAACGCAGATGCCACGACCACGCTGACCTCGGCGGTGGAAAACCAGGCGTATAGCCTGCAACTCGACAGCACGCTGTTCAGCGATGCCGACAGTATTTATCACGATACCCTGAGTTGGCAGGTCAGTGGATTACCGGAAGGGATAAGCTTTGATGCCGCGACCCACACCCTCAGCGGCACGGCCACCAGCCTCAGTGATAACACCTTAACCGTCACCGTCACTGACAGCAGCGGTGCCACCGCCTCAATGCAGCTGACGCTGCGCGTCATCAGCACCGATGAAGCGGCTAACCATGCGCCAACGCTGGATCAGACCACCAGTTCCCTGAGCTACAGCAGTGACGGCAACCTGACCGGCTACAGCTATTACGTTGACAACATCTCCCTTTCTGCCGATGGCGAAACCCTGGCCGTGGTGGGGGCGACGGGCGCTAATTATTCCGGCACCATCTACGTCAGCCTCTATCACCGCGACAGTGATGGCGCACTGACGCTGCTTAAAACCTACACCCAAGGCACCGATGCCGATCAGGTCGACGGCCTGCAAGGCACCACCGCCGTGGCGTTTTCCGCCGACGGTAAAACGCTGTATATCTCTGGCACCAGTGCCAGCGGCAGCAGCGTGGTGCAGGGGTTTAGCGTTGGCAGCGACGGGACACTGACGCTGATCAACAGCCAGACCCTCTCTGATACCGTGCTCAAAGTGGCACTCTCCAGCGATGGCAACAGCCTGTACGCCATGACCGGCAGTGGTTTAACCCGTTACAGCCTGGATGCCTCGGGTAAGCTGACCGCCGAGGAGAGTTTCACCACAGAGGGAACGCTGGGCCTTGCGGTGGAAGGGGACAATGTTTACGCCCTGAACAGCAGCGGCACGCTGTATGTCTATTCGGCCAACAGCAGCGGGGTACTGCACGTTGACGGTCAGTTAACCCATGATGGCACCGCGCTGACCTGGACCGACAGCGACGGCAACAGCAGCGATGCGGGCACACTGGGCACCTCGAGTGCGATGGCCGGTAACTGGGTTTCCCTCACGGCGGTGAATGGGCATATCTACATTGTTTCCGGGACCAACAGTTATCTGGTGGCGTTGAATTATGATGCCAGCAGCAACAGCATGAGCCTGATCTCCTCGGCCAGCGTTTACAACACGGTGAGTGGTTATCCCTTTGCGGTGGCCGCCTCCGCCGATGGCGATGCGCTGTATGTCGGCGGTAACACCGGCAAAATGGCGATCTACCAGATCGCCGCCGACGGTAGCCTGACGCTGGTTTCAACCACCAGCGGCAGCGGGGCGCTGGTGGTGATGGCGATCTCGCCCGATGGACAGTCCGTTTACGGCGGTTCACGGCTTTACAGCGGTGGGTTACGCACCTTCAGCGGCAGCGATGCCAATGCCTCCGTTGCCTGGACCGAAGGCAGTGAAGCCACGGCGATTGGCGGGGACCTCGTGCTGGCCGACAGCGACTATGACGCCCTCAACAACGGCCAGGGCGACTACCAGGGCGCAACCCTCAGCGTCTCCCGTAGCGCAGGCGCGGACAGCAGCGACAGCTACGGTTTAGTGGCAGCGAATGGCCTGGCGCTCGCCAACGGCGTGATCACCCTTAACGGTGAGGCGATTGCGACATTTACTCAGCAAGAGGGTGCGTTAACCCTCACCTTTACCGCCACCTCCACCACGGCAGTGGCAAATCAGGTGTTGCAGCAGATCAGCTGGAGCACCAGCAGTAAAGCGCCAGGGGCAACCATCACGCTGACGGTCACCGTCAGCGACCGCTATGTGTCTGCCAGTAAAAGTGTGGTGGTGAATGTCACCGAGGTCAACGATCCCCCTACGCTAACGGCCACTGCGGCCAACCCGACCTACAGCGATGCCAACAGCAGCGTGGCGCTGTTTACCGATACCACCATCGACACCATCGAAAGCGGTCAGTTGATTCAGGGGATAACCCTCACGGTGAGCGGGCTGGTCAGCGGTGAAAATGAGTATCTGGTGATTGATGGCAGTAAAGTCAGCCTCAGTGATGGCGTGCGCATCAGCACCAACAGCAGCCTGACGGTGAGCGTGACCGTGACCGACGGCGTGGCCACTGTCAGCATTAGCAGCACTGATGGCATCACCAGCGATGCTGCCCAGACGCTGGTGAATGGCGTCGCCTATGGCAATGCGGACGGCCTGAGTGGCAGCCGCGATGTCACCCTGACGCTGATTAAAGACAACGGCGGCACGGAGAATGGCGGCAGCGACAGCGCCGCGCTGGACATCCACTCCACCGTAACGTTGCAGGTGAAAGAGAGTGCGGCGGTGATCGGCGACAGCGACAGCGCACAGCTGGATTACGCCGACAGCCTGAGCGCGGTCAGCGGGCTGGGCACCCTGACGCTGAGCCAGCTTTCCAGCGACGGTTCAACCCTGTTCGTGACCGACGGCAGCGGCACGGTGGCGGTCTTCAGCCGCGATAGCGCGGGCAAACTCAGCTGGCTCGGCAACAGCGATACCGGGCTCTCTGCCATTACTGCCATGGCCGTGACGGCAGATGGCTCCACGCTGCTGGTAGCCAGCGACAGCGGCAGTACGCTGGCGGTGTTCAGCCGCAGCAGTGACGGTAAGTTGACGGAGGTGCAGTCGGTCACGGCGTGGAATACCACCGCGATTGCCCTCTCCGGGGATGGCACCAGTGTCTATGTCACCGATAGCTACAATGCACTCACGGTGTACAGCCTCAACAGCAGTGGCCTGACGGCGGTGCAAACGCTGAGCTACGATGCCTGGAGTGAGCCGGTGCTGTTTACGCCGACGGCTATCTACGCCAGCGGCGACTGGCTGTATGTGGTGACTGACCCGGTATCGAGCCAGTTCGCCAACTCGCTGATTGTTTATCATCGCGGTAGCGACGGTCAGCTGACCCTGACCGGCGTGTTGCATGACGGTAGCAGTGACGTAAGCGGGACCACGGTGAGCATTGCCGCCCCGACCCATGTCACCAGCAGCAGCGATGGCTCGCTGATTTATGTCGCCAGCGGTAGCGACCTGCTGATTTACAGCCTGAACCAAACCACCGGCAAACTGGTGCAGGTAGCGGATATGCAGAATATCGGCACCATCACCGCCATGGCGATGACCAGCGATGACAGCACCCTCTACCTGACGCTGGACGACGGCAGCCTGCACAGCTACCAAATCAGCGCCAGCGGCAACCTGACGGCCCTCACCACCCTGACCAGCAGCGACTACGCGGGCCTGTCGGGTGCCTCTTATCTGTTTACCAGCAGCGATGGCGGTGTGGTGGCTGGCGGTGCACAACTGGTCAGTTTCAGTCTGGAACAGACACAACCGATCTATACGCCAGGGACTGACGGCAGCTATGCCTTTAGCAGCAGCGTCACGGTGAGCGACAAAACCCTCGACAGCCTCAACGCAGGCGCGGGGGATTACGGCAACGCGACCTTAACCGTCAGCGACAGCAGCGGTAAAGGCAGCTTTGGTTTCAGCACCGAGAGTGGCATCACGCTGGCAAGTGGCGGTGAGCTTCGCCTGGGGGAGGCGACGATTGGCAGCTGGAGTGAGCAAAACGGCGTGCTTTCCATCACCTTCAGCGCTGGCGTAACCACGGCAACCGCCAGTCAGGTATTGGCAAACCTCACCTGGCAGGACAGCGATACCAGCACGCCAGCGCAGGTGACGCTGTCGATTAGCCTGAGCAGCAATGGGTTGGTCAGCAACAGCTGGCAACAGGCCATCACCATTAACCATGCGCCAGAGGCGGAAGCGGATAACGCGCAGACCGTCACGGTCACCAGCGGACAGGCGGTGAGCATCACGCTGCCCGATAACCTGTTTAGCGATGCCGATGGCGATAGCCTGAGCTGGACGCTAAGCGGATTGCCGGATGGGCTGAGCTTTGATGCGGCCACCCACACCATCAGCGGCACGACAACGGTGACCGGTGACTACGCGCTGGCTATCGTGGCACGTGATGCGCTGAGCGCCAGCGCAACCCTCACGCTGACGCTCAGCGTCACCGCAGCAACGGGCGATTCCGGTGGTTCGGGCGATTCAGGCAACTCGGGCGATGGCGACAATACCGGCGGCTCGGGTGATTCAGGCAATTCGGGGAATTCCGGTGATACTGGTGGCTCAGGTGATTCGGGCAACCCGGGGAATTCCGGTGATACCGGTGGCTCAGGTGATTCCGGTAATTCTGGCGGCAGCCAGCCGGGCAACAGCGTGAATCCGGTGATTCTCCCGGCCACGCCTGCTTTTACTGCGCCGGTTAACAGCACCTTTATGGCGATGGTCGCGGCTGCGCCTGACTCCATGACGCCTTCCCTCAATACCCTAACCGGGGGGGCGGCTACGGCTAACACCCCGCTGGATTACAGCCAGTCACCGTGGCAGTTGGACCCGATCATGCCGGGATTACTGCCCACGCTGGAAGTGGTGCACTTCCGCGACCATCAGCAACTGGCGGAGCAGACCCGCTGGCAGGGGAGCTGGCAACACAATGCGCAGGGCGAGCGCGTCTTCCAACTGCCTGCGGGCCTACAGGGCCGCAGCGGCTTTACCGGCGCGGTATTGGCCAATGGCCGTCCACTGCCCAGCTGGCTCCGCTTCGATGCGCGCCACGGCGAAGTGCGTATCACCCATGAACAGCACGTCCCCCACGGACAGATCCAACTGCGCTTACAGCGTGCCGATGGTACGACGCTGCTGCTCACCTTACGCGAAGGCAAAACCGTGGCTTCCGTAACGCCCGGCCAGCCTGACACCGCGCGCATCATGCCGCCGGTTGAGCCAGTCCAGACGCAACACACTGAAGCGGCCATGCAGCACGTGGGCGTGTCGCAGGCGCTACAAGCCCAGCGTGGCGATGGCAATGATCTTTTACAGGCGCTCAATGCTCTGGCAGCGGCGCAGCCTCTTTCATCATGAAGATAATGACAAAAATGGGACTTTTTTCTGTGCACGACTCTCAAATGCTTACTGTGACCTCGGGATCTCCACTGCGTATGCCGCGCCGTTTACCACTGGCGGTGATCATCGCCTGTACCTTGCTGGCCGGATGCGGCGTGCACCCTCAGGCGATGACCACGCAAGAACAGGTGGCGCAGGCGATGGATGACCGCACCCAGATGTTTGCCAATCAGGAGCCGGTTCACGGTGCGGTCACGCTGGATGAAGCGATCGCCCGGGCGCTGAAGTACAACCTCGCGCAGCGTGTGGCGTTGCAGGAACAGGCGATGCAAGACGATATGCGTGATGTGGCCGAGCTGGATATGCTGCCACGCCTCGCCGCCCGTGCCGGGGTGCAGACCAGGGATAACGTCGCAGCCTCCAGCAGCCAGTCCGTCACCACCGGTCAGCAGTCGCTGGAATCCTCCACCAGCCAGGATCAGACCTCGCGCACCGGTGACCTGACGCTGAGCTGGAACCTGCTGGATCTGGGCATCAGCTATGTCAATGCGCGCATGCAGGCAAACAAGTCGCTGGAAGCCGAAGAGCGTCGCCGAAAAGTGGTGGCCGATATCACCCGCCAGGTGCGTACCGCCTACTGGGAAGCCGCAACCGCTCAGCGACTGCGCCCGCAGGTGATTGAGGCGCTGGGACAGGCGCGCCAGACTCTGGCGTATGCGCACCGTACCGAGCAGGAACGTTTGTTGCCGCCACTGGAATCTCTGCGCTTCCAGAAAAACATGCTGGAGATGGTGCGCCAGTTAGAGGTGGTCGACAGCGACCTGGCCCTGGCGAAAACCCGCCTCGCGGCGCTGATGAATCTGCCACCTGCCAGCGATTTTACGCTGGTGGTGCCGAGCGAAAGCAGTATGAGTGTGCCGAAACTGCGCTACTCTCTTGGCGATCTGGAGAACCTCTCCATGATGCAGCGTCCGGAGATTCGTGAGCAGAGCTATCAGGCCCGTAATGCGGTGCTGGAGACACGCCGTTCCCTGCTGCGTCTGTTACCGGGGGCAAATCTGTTTGCCGGCCTCAACGGCGACAGCAACAGCTATCTGGTTAATCACGGCTGGGCGAGTGCCGGGGTACAGGTCAGCGGCAACTTGCTGAACGTACTGGCCTGGTCGCCGGTGAAACGTGCCGGTGAATCCGCCGAAAAGCTGGCTGAATTGCAGCGCCAGGCGATGCGGATGGCGGTGCTCGCTCAGGTTAACGTCTCCTGGCAGGAGTACCAGAGCAGCGCGCAGATGTTTGGCCGCTATCAGGAGCTGGCGCGTTTGCAGCAGGGCATTCAGCAGCAGACCGATGACAGCTACCGCAGCCAGGCCGCGACCCAGATGGAGCAGGTGCGCGTCAGCACGGAAACCATTTTGACCCTGCGCGCCCGGGATCGCAGCTATGCGGCGATGCAGAATGCCCTCGGCAGCGTTTACCAGTCCGCCGGGTTAGATAGCCTGCCCGATCGCGTCAGCGGCACCAGCCTTGCCGCACTCAGCAACAGCGTAGCGCAGCAGAATCAGCGCATTGAAAACGGTACCATCGCCGTACCCACGCTGAACCTCCGCCCGCAGAGTACGCCTGCGCCGCAGCCTGTAAAACCTGTCATACAGCCGGTTTCTGTTGTGCCACCTCCGCGTCCGGTGACACCCCCGCAGCAGCAGGTATACGCCGTCTCTTCCGACAATCTGTGGAGTAATCTCAACTCCCTTTCCGGAGGCGCACAGTGACCGGGCAGCGCTTCCTCTGGTGCTTATTAATGCTGACGTTTGCCGATCGGGCGCTGGCGGCGGAACCCGCCGTCGATCCGATCCGCGTGCAGCTCAGCGCGGTGCAGCAAACGACACTCGCCAGCGGCATCGCTGCCCGCATCAATCAACTGATGGTGAAAGAGGGCGATCGCGTGACGAAGGGGCAAGTGCTGCTGAGTTTTGACTGTAGCGTGCTCCAGCAAAAGCTGAACTATGCTAACGCCAGCGAACAGGCGGCGCGGAAAAAACTCACCGTGGCCAGCCGTCTCGACAAGCTGAATGCCATCAGCGTGGCGGAGGTCGATCAGGCGCGGGCCGCCGTGGGGATGGCTCAGGCGGAAAGCGCGGTGAACCGCGCCATGCTGGAGCGTTGCACGGTGAAAGCGCCGTTCTCCGGGCGGGTGGCGGAAACCAAAGTCCACAGCTGGGAAAGCGTGCCGGAGGGCAAACCGCTGATTGCGTTGTATGACGACAGTGCGCTGGAGCTGGAAATGATCGTGCCTTCCCACTGGTTGCGCTGGCTGCGCGTCGGTACGCCGTTTGATGTGCTGCTGGATGAAACCGGGCAGCACTATACCGCGCAGATTTCGCGCCTGGCTGCGACGGTCGATGCGGTCAGTCAATCGGTGAAAGTCTTTGGTCAGATCAAAGGCGTTGACGGCCCGCTGCTGCCGGGGATGAGCGGGGTGGCGCAGTTTGCGCTCCCGGCCGCGAACGGGAAAGACGATCATGCAGGCTGAGCCGATCGATCCGCGCCTGGTGATGTTGAGTGAACTGGTACAGCTGCAAAGCCGTGCCAGGGCACTGGGCAGTCTGAACGAGCTGGCGTTTTTTATGGTGAACGAGACCCATCGCCTGTTGCCCTATCGCCAGGCGTTGTTGTGGGAGACCGGCAGTACCCGGCTACGGGCGGCTTCGGGCATTCAGGCACCGGATCACCATGCGCCGTTTTGCCAGGAAATGGTGCGGCTGTGCCAGCGCTGGCAGCAAAACCATGGGCAGCCGCAGCGGCTGGAGAGCCGCGATCTCGAGGCCACTGACCGCGCTTTCTGGCAGGAGTATCTGCCTGAGCACGGCTTGTGGCTGCCGCTCAACGCGAACGTCACCTTGCTGCTGTGGCGTGAAACGCCGTGGCGTGATGAGGAGTTACGCCTGTTGCAGGAGCTGGCAGGGGCCTATGGTCACTGTTGGCAAAGCCTGCAACCGCAACACCGCCTGCGCCCGCCGCGTCTGACGCGCAAACGGAGCCTGGTGCTGGCGGCGGCGCTGATTGCCGTGCTGTTTATACCGGTACGTCAGTCGGTGATCGCTCCAGCGTTTGTGGCGGCCCGTCATCCGGCGTTACTTCGCGCTCCGCTAAGCGGCGTGATTGATCAGGTGGTGGTACAACCCAATCAGGCGGTCAAAAAGGGCGAGGTGCTGGTTCGTCTCGACGCGCGTGAACTGCAAAATCAGCTGGAACGGGCCAGGCAGCAGTTTGCCAGCAGTGATGCGGAATTCCGCCAGGCACAGCAACAGGCGCTGAGTGATGACGATGCCAAAGCGCAGTTAGCGGTGCTCTCCAGCCGCCGTGAATCAAGCCGGGCGGATGTGAGTTATTTACAGGCGCAGCTGGCGCGTAGCGAGCTTACCGCCCCACGCGACGGCATTGCGCTGTTTGATGATGTCAGCGACCTGGTCGGGAAGACGGTGTCCCCCGGTGAGCGCATTATGCAACTGGCCGATCCCCACGAAACGGAACTGGATATTGAACTGCCTGCCGCCGATGCGATTGCCCTGCAACCGGGCGCGCAGGTGCGCCTGTTCCTCAATGTGGCACCGGACAGCAGCCATGCCGCTACGCTGGAGCAGATCGGCTGGCGTGCGGCGTTAACGCCTGACAACATCATGGCGTATCACCTACGTGCGCGCTTCGATAAGCCCGATGCGCTGCAACAGATCGGCCTGAAAGGCAGTGCGAAAATTTACGGTGAGCGCACGTTGTTAGGGGCCTGGCTGTTGCGTAAGCCGTGGGCCGCCCTGCGCGTCTGGTTGGGGGTGTGGTAATGCCCGCAAACCTGCCGCCACTGCGAGAAGAGCTGGTGCTGCACCAAGGCCCGGCTAACTGGGATGGATCGCCCGCCTGGACGCTGGAAGATCCGCTGCGCGGGCGCTTTTTCCGTCTCGGCTGGCTGGAAATGGCGCTGCTCTCTCGCTGGTCACTGGGCGATCGCCAGAGGTTGATTGCTGAGGTGAATCAACGCCAGCCGCAGCAGATAGATGAACAGGACGTTGAAAACTTTTGTGGTTTTCTCCAGCAGCACGCGCTGTTACGCAGCAGCGGTGAGGAGAGCGTGCGCCAGTTTGCACGCCAGACACAGCAGGGAAAAGCGGTATGGTGGCGCTGGTTATTGCACAACTATCTGTTCTTTCGTATCCCGCTGTTTCATCCCCATCGCCGCTTGCAGCGGATATTGCCGTGGGTGGAGACGTTTTATCGTCGTCCTTTCTGGCTGGCGACGCTGGTCGCCGGGCTAACCGGCCTGCTGTTTGCCGGACAGCAGTGGCAAACGTTTCTGCACACCTTTCTGCACTTTTTTACCCTGCAAGGCGCGTTGCTGGCGGGGGCGACGCTGGTGCTAACCAAATGTCTGCATGAGTTAGGCCATGCCTTTACCTGTACCCGCTTTGGCGCGCGCGTCTCGACGTTGGGGGTGGCGTTTCTGGTGCTGATGCCGGTGCTGTACACCGACACCTCCGCCAGCTGGAAGTTGCCGCAGCGGCGACAACGGCTGGCGATTGGGATGGCCGGGATGCTGGTCGAGCTGGCGCTGGCGGCCTGGGCGACGCTGGCCTGGAGTTTTTTGCCGGACGGCATGTGGCGCAGCGCGGCGTTTATGCTGGCCACCACCACCTGGATCATGACGTTGCTGGTTAACCTCAGCCCGCTGATGCGCTTCGACGGTTATTTCCTGCTCTCAGACACCCTCGGCGTGCCCAACCTGCAACCTCGCGCCTTTGCACTGGCGCGCTGGAAACTGCGTGAAACGCTGTTTGGCCTGGGTGATGAACCCCCTGAAAGCTGGCCGCGCCATCTGCAACGCCTGCTGCTGAGTTACGCCTTTGCGACCTGGGTTTACCGGCTGTTTCTGTTTACCGGTATTGCGTTACTGGTGTATCACAAGGCGTTCAAGCTGCTGGGTATTTTGCTGTTTGTGGTGGAGATTGGTTGGTTTGTCCTGCTGCCGGTGGTGACTGAATTGCGCGTCTGGCTCTCACGCCGTAAGGATTATCGAATGAATATACGCAGCGGCTGCACCTTAGCCGTGGGCAGCCTGCTGCTGCTCGCTCTGCTGCTGCCTTGGCAGCGCAGCGTTTATGCTCCCGCGCTACTGCGGGCGGCGCAACAGCAGCTGATCTATATGCCGGTGGATGGGCAGCTCGCGACCCTGGCGGTGCAACCCGGCGAGGCGGTCACACGCGGCCAGTTACTCTACCGCCTGAGCGATCTGGACGAAGCACACCAGCGCGATCAGGTCAGTCGTCAGTTGCACACCCTGAACTGGCAGCAGTCATGGCAGCTCTTCAACGCCCGCAGTGCCACCGATCACCAACGTATCCGTCAGGAAAAGCAGGCGGCCAGCCAGCGTCTGGCGGTGTTGCGTCAACAGCAACAGACGTTAGAGATTCGGGCAGCGTTTAGCGGCAAAGTGGCCGATCAGGATGCTGATATCCACCCCGGCGACTGGCTGGGGCAGGGAAGCTGGATCGGTACGGTGGTGAGCCAACAGGGCGGCACGGTGGAAGCTCTGGTGGCGGAGCGTGACTGGCAGCGGTTGCACAAGGGTGACAGCGGGATGTTCTGGCCCGAGGATGGATTACGCCGTGGCGTGCCGGTGAAAGTGCTGGAAGTGGGGCGCAGTGCCATCACGGATATGCAGCCGTTGGCAGAACTAGCGTCCCTCTACGGCGGGCCGGTTGCCACCCTGAATGACAGCCAGAAACGGCAGTTACCGCCGGAGCAGGCGCTGTATCGCGTGGTGCTACAACTCCCGCCCGATCAAGCCAGTGGTGATCAGGTAGTGCCCGGCACCGTGGTATTGCGCGGTGACGCGCAAAGTCTGCTGCTACGCGCCTGGAAGCAGGTGCAGTCGGTGCTGATCCGCGAGCTGAGTTTTTAACTTGACGAGCAGCGACGACCCGTTGGTTGTCGCTAACCCAACAGCCGGGGCCGCCAAACCTGGAAGCCCCTTTATTCTTCAAATGCCGATTTTATCGCCTCGATGATACGTTCGGCCCGCTCCTGGTCTGCCAACTGTGGGTACGCTTTTTTTAGCTTACCGGAGACCGCCCAGCCATTTTCCTTTACCGAACGAATGATGCGGTTGGCATCGGTGTTGGGCATCTCCAGCACCTCTTTTAACCGCTCTTGCGCACGCTGGAACAGCACCAGCACGCGCGCCTCTTCCGCCATCTCGGTACGCACGGTGTGCTCAATCACGCCTGCCGTATAGAGAACGTGCTCGGTTAAATCCGGATAACGCCAGGCGAAAGCCGCATCGGCATAATCTGCAAAATAAAAATTGCTCGGCGTGCCGTCCGCGTAGGTGTGCATGGCACCAAAGCGCCACGAGGTGGCGTAACGTCGCATCAACTGGCGGGAAAAGACTTCCAACGTGCGGTCATACCCGGCGCGAAAACGGGTCGAACTGGTGATGGTGGCAGAAACCGGCAGGATCACGCCTTCGGGTATCGCACCGTCACGGAGCAGCACATCATTAATCAGAAAACGGTGAATACGACCATTACCGTCGCGCATCGGGTGAATATAGACAAAACCAAAGGCAATGATTGCCGCGCGCACGAGTGACTCAGCGCCACGTGTGGCTTCCTCTGCCTGTTGCAGACCCTGCATCAAGGCGGGGATATCCTCAAACTGTGGCGCGACATAGTGCACGATATCTTCACGCAGCGTGGCCTGGCCGACAAACACCGGCGATCGCCGCAAACCCAGCCCAATGGCATCATGGCCCAGAATGCCCTCTTGCAGCAGGTGCAGGCTCTTTTCGCTCAGCGGATGGTCAATCTGTCCGCAATACTGTGCAATAACATGGGCGAAGCGCTGAATACGATCGGCCTGATCCGCCTCCTTCTCAATCACAAAGCTGGCGCGGGACTCTTTAAACGTGAGCCAACTGGCGGTGCGCATCAGAATGTCAGCGCCAAAAGTATTATCCAGATCCTGTAATGCCCCCGCGAGATCAAAGGCCAGCGCCTGGGCGATCGCCGGGGTGCGCCGCACCAATGGGCAGAAATTAACGGAGCCTGGCAGGTTATCATTCACCCGCCAGCGCTTATTTCGCTTCGTATCGGTGCGTGTCAGGTAGTGTTGTGGTGAAAGGACATCCACATAACTGCCGTTGGTGACATCCGGGACATCCAGAACCTGCCCGGTCAGCCACTCATAAAAAAATCCCGTCCGGCGGGCGTATTGCCCAAACGGCTCGCGGCGGCACCACGCTGCGATCGGCTCTGGACCCGTGGCGGCAAACAGGCGGGCGAAGAACTCGAGATGTATCTCTTCGTATTTCAGACCAAAGCTGAAATGACCGGCAAAGTTATCTGCGGGCATATACCCCACGGGATAGCGATTCTCAATGCGATCGTGGCTCTCACGTTGCGACCTCGACGTACTGATCATCGAGTCAACGCGCAGCGGCTGTACCAGACGTAGATCGTAGTGCTCAGCCAGCGTTTGAAACCCTATGCGCATAGTGCGAATCCTTTAACAAACCGTCGAAAACGATAATTAATCGCCAATTTAGCGCGAAAACGTTAATGAAGCGAGCGCGAAAACAGTAATGAGCATGCGAATTCATTAATAAAATGGACTTTTCATGCGGAAATGATAATGCAGGGCGCGAAACAGGGGGGATAGTGTTGATAGCTTAAATCTGGCAATGCTAAGAGGATTTACGCATTTGTGGTTTGTGTCTGCTGGCAGAGAATGTGGCTGCCAATGGCGGAGAAGTGATGCTGCTCCAGCCCACATTGGGTATCAAGAAAACAGCACACCCGTCAGGGGAAACCTATTTATCACCAGGAGACATCGGCAGTGAAACGAATCAGAAGCCTTATGCTACTCGCGCTCGCGCTTAGCACACACGGTGCGTTAGCGGCGGAACAGGCTGTGCCAACGGATAGCTCACTGCACGTGCAAGCCGACGCCGCATTGACCAAACTGCTGCCCGCCGATATTGCCAAACGGGGTTTTATTGTGGCAGGCACCAACCCGAATACGCCGCCAACCACCTTTTATAAAGAAGACAACAAAACCCTGGCTGGCCGTGAAATCGACATCATGAATGCGGTGGGTGAACGTCTTGGTATTCAGGTGCAGTGGCGCGATACCGGCGGGTTCGACAACATCATCCCCGGCCTGAAATCAGGACGCTACGATGTGGCGCTCTCTAACGTGAATGCGACGCCAGCCCGCGCGAAAATCATCGACTTCGTCAGCTATTATGACGCCAGCCGTCTCGGGATCATCTCACTGAAATCTGCCAACGTGACGCCGTTCACCAGCTTTGATGCCGTTTGTGGTAAAGAGGTGGGCGCAGGCTCCGGCACGACTCAGGTTACCCGACTGGAAGAGGCCAGCAAAGCCTGCGTCAGCGCAGGTAAGCCGCCGATCAAAGTCTCGGTGTTCCCGGATCGTCCAGCAGGCGTTCAGGCCGTGGTGAGTGGCCGTGTGCCGATGTTCTTTGGTCCGTATGAAGGCCTGCTGTGGCAGGTAAAAGTCATTAAACCGCTGGCGCTGAGCGGTGAGATTTCCGTGAATGATGCGCCGGTGTCGGTGGCTTTCCCGAAAGACTCTGCGCTGGAACCGGCCGTACAGGCCGCGTTGAATTCGCTGATCAAGGATGGCAGCTACCAGAAGATCCTCGACCATTGGGGCATTGGGTTCGGCGCAGTAAAAACCGCAAAACGGAACCAGGAAATCTTCCAGTAAACCTGATGGACGGCGAGTTTCGCCTGTACCGCTACCTCTCTTTCAGCCGCGAGCCTGGTGGGTTCGCTGCTGCCACTTTCAGGATCGAAACGTGTTAGCGATTAAATCTCCCCGTGCTTACGCACATGAAACTGGGTTACGCGCCCGTGTCGGTGAATTTATTCACCCTTATGCCACGCACATTCACATCATCACCTCACCGCGAGCATGGCAAGCGGTCAACCCGGAGTTAAGTGCCAGCCTGGAGGCCAGCGGCATCCGCTGGACGGTGGATTATCTCCAGGGTGAGTGTACTGACAGTGCAATTGCCACACTCAAAGCAGCCGTCGAACAGCAAAAGGCCGGGTTGATTCTCGCGGTTGGGGGCGGGCGGGTGTTGGATACCGCGAAGGCCGTCGCCGCGCAACTGCCAGAAGTAAAACTGGTTAACTTTGCGACGGTAGCGGCTACTTGTGCGGCCTGGTCTCCGGTCGCCATTATTTATACCCCGCAGGGCGGGCATCAACGGAGCCAGCCGCTGGCGAAATTGCCCGATCTGGTGCTGGTTGACAGTGAAGTGATTGCACGCAGCGATGTGCGTTATCTGAAAGCCGGTATTGTCGATGCGCTGGCGAAATATTATGAGTTTATTCCCTACCTGCGACACAGTCCTGATGACCTCGCTCTGAGTCTGAAAGTGATGTCGGCGCAGCGAGCGCTAGAGGTGTATCGCACTCAGGGGGCGGCCGCCGTGGCCGCCAATGAGCATCAACAGGTCACTCCGGCACTGGTCAATATTATTGATGCCAATATCGTGCTGGCAGGTCTGGCTAACAGTGTCCGGGATGAACTTCCCACGCCGGGATTCGCGCATGCGATTCATAACCGGCTGACCTATCAACCGGAGCTGCACCACTGGTTACATGGTGAAAAAGTCGGTTTCAGCCTACTGGTTCAGTCGCTGATTGAGCATGATGGCGTGCCGGATGCCGAGCTGCTGGCACTGCTGCATCAGTACGATATGCCGCTGAAGCTGACGGCGCTTGTCGGCGAGCGTGCTGACGTAATTCGCAGTATTGCTGAGCAAATTAAATTCCCGGCGACCAGCGCTCAGCGCTTGCCGTTCTCTGTCTCGCCTGAATCTCTCGAACAGGCGCTGCTGGCGACAGAAACCACACATTTTTAACCGCAGTCCGATGGAGCGCAATATGATCACCTTTTCGCAACGTGTGCAGTCCGTGTCCCTTTCTGCCAATGCCGCCGCGCGCCAGTTGACCCGGCAGTTAAAAGAGCAGGGTGTGGATATTCTGGATCTCACCACCGGCGAGCCAGATTTTGATACCCCGCCGCACATTCGGGCTGCGGCGGTCGCGGCGATGGAAGCGGGTGAAACCCGTTATACGCCCACTCAGGGAACAACACCGCTGCGTAAGGCGGTGCAGGCCAAGCTGGCGCGAGAAAACCAACTGAACTACGGGCTGGAGCAAATTTGTATCGCCAATGGCGCTAAGCAAATTATCTTTAACGCGTTTGCCGCGACGCTAAATGAGGGGGATGAGGTAATTGTGCCCGTACCCTATTGGCCGACGTTTCCGGACAGTGTGCGCTTCAACGGCGGCGAAGCGGTGTTGCTGACGTGCCCACTCGAGCAAGGATATAAGTTACAGCCTCAGCAGCTCCAACAGGCCATCACCCCCGCGACCCGCTGGCTGGTACTGAATAATCCGGGTAACCCGTCCGGCGCAGTCTACAACGCTGAGGAACTGACAGCGCTGGCGGCGGTTTTACGTGAATACCCGGATGTGTTGATCATGCTGGATGAACTGTATGAGCACATTCTGTTTGATGACCGCCAGCATGTAAGCCTGCTCCAGGTAGCACCCGATTTGGCTGAGCGTGTGTTGCTGGTCGGCGGCGTGTCGAAAACCTATGCCATGACCGGCTGGCGCATCGGCTTTGGGGCCGGTCCGCAAGCGCTGATTGAGGCGATGGTGGTAGTGCAATCGCAAAATAGCTCGGGTGCCAGCGCGGTGAGCCAGGCCGCGGCAGTGGCGGCGTTTAACGGCGGGCTGGATTTCCTGGCACCGCAGCGCAGCGCTTATCAGGCGCGACGCGATGCGATCATGGAACCCCTACGCCGCCTTGAGGGGATTGAGGTGCTGAATCCTGAAGGGGCATTCTTTATCTTCTGCCGCTGCGCCGGTTTATTGGGTAAAACCCGGCCTGACGGGCAGCGTATCGAGAGCGAACAGGATGTGCTGAACTACCTGCTGGAGAGCGGCGTTTCTGGCGTGGCAGGCAGTGCCTATGGGCTCTCACCCTATTTCCGCTTGTCGATTGCGACGGATATTGAAAGTGTCCAGGAAGCCGGACGCAGAATTGCCACAGCTTGCCAGGCGCTGAAGTAAACGGGCAGGGCAGAGGAGCTTGATCGCTCCTCTGCGGGAAAGACCCGCTTTGATGCGTGAACTCCAGTTATCGCAGAAGAGTGTTGCTGAGGCTATGTCTTGCAATAGCATGCTACCGCGTGTTCTTCTTCAAGACGCGGTTTCGGCTCAGCAACCAGTGAAGCTAAAGGGATGTGGAACATAGAATGAAGTTTGCGGATCATTGGCAATGTTAATTGGCGTTTATAATTAAGCACTTCATATACACGATTGGTTCTTCCAATGGCTGGCACCAAATCAGCAGGTTTGAGTCCTTGCTGATCCATACGGAATTTTATCGCTTCAAGGGGTCTGGGGCTTCGATTGGATAATGCTCTTGCTCATATTTTTCTATCAGCAGAATCATGACTTCCAGGAAGTTACCCGCTTCAGATCCAATCTCTGGTTCGTTGTCAAAGAGAGGGGAAACCGCAGCCAGTGCGGCTTTGTAATCGTCTTCATTTCTGATCGGTTTGATTTCATATTTCATCATAATTCCACCGTACTTGCGTCTATCTTGTCGTATTCAGCATGCGTTCCGACAAACTTTACGTACACCGCCTGGAATCGGTACGCGACTGTAACTATCAGCCTCATACTATCCCTCTTGCAATTATCAACTGGAGTAATCATATAAGTCCCATTTTGGGACTTCAAGGTTGTTGTTCGGCATACGTGTTCTGTCAAAAATACGTATTTCCCCGATGCCAGCACTGACCACCTAACCCACTCTTTCCCGTTTCTTCACTGCTCCCAAACTGGCCTCTTCGGCCAAGTGCTCACACGCCTGTTGCCCCGAAACGTAAATTTTTCATTAAAGCGTTGATCTTTTCGCCGCAATAACGAGATTACAAATTCTCAAAAAATGAGAATAAATGATCTCAAAAAGGCGTTCCATGAAAACCCAGATATCTCTGTTATGCGCATGCTTATTGCTTGCTGCCTGTGATGGCAAACCGGATCAGGCGAACACTCAACAACCGCCCACCAGGGTTGACGTTGTCACGTTAAAATCTCAGCCGATTACCCTGTCAATGAATTTGCCGGGACGCACCACGGCTATTCGTACTGCGGAAGTCCGCCCGCAGGTGAGTGGGATCATTGAGAAACGGCTGTTTACTGAAGGATCGGAAGTCCATGCGGGCCAGCAGCTCTACCAGATTGATGCTTCAACCTATGAAGCCAGCTGGGAGAAGGCGCATGCACAGCGGGTTAACGCGGAATTTGTGCTCAATCGCTATAAGACCTTGCTGCAATCGAACGCCGTCAGCAAACAAACCTATGACGCGGCAGTGTCCGATTTTGCACAAGCCAAAGCTGACGAAAAAACCGCCCAGGTCAATCTCGACTACACCAAAGTCAAGGCACCCATCAGCGGGCGTATTGGACGCTCATCGGTGACCGAAGGGGCGTTGGTGACAGACGGGCAGAGCACGTCGCTGGCGACTATCACGCAAATGAACCCGATTTATGTCGATGTCAGCCAGTCCTCCAGCGACTTACTCAAACTGCGTCGGGCGGTAGAGAGCGGGCAGGTTAAGGCGGTGAACTCACATCAGGCTGCGGTGAAACTGACGCTTGAAGATGGAACGACCTATGCGCAGGAAGGCCGCCTTGAGTTTGCTGAAGTGCAGGTAGATGAAGGCACGGGCAGCGTGACGCTGCGTGCCCAGTTCCCCAATGACCAGGGCGTACTGTTGCCGGGCATGTTTGTTCACAGCAGCATTGAACAAGGCGTGCAAGAGAACGGCCTGATGGTGCCACAGGCGGCGGTCATGCATAACAGCCAGGGCAATCCCTACGTGTATGTCGTAGGGGCGGATAACAAAATCCAGGAAGCCGATATTCAGACCGGTCAGATGCAGCACGGATTGTGGCAGGTGAATGCCGGGCTGAGCGAGAACCAGCGCGTGGTGGTGTCCGGATTGCCGTTTGTGCATAACGACCAGCAGGTTGAGCCGGTGGAACAGCACAACAGCCCGCCTGCAACTACCCGCGCCAAACTCTCGATGACTGACGCGTCAGCGCAATAACAGGAGCCGCTATGTCTGAGTTTTTTATTAAGCGCCCTGTGTTTGCCTGGGTGATCGCGATCCTGATTATGGTGGCCGGTATCATGGCCATCTCTGGGTTATCCATTAACCAGTATCCCAACATTGCGCCACCGGCGATCTCCGTCACCATCACCTATCCGGGTGCCAGTGCAGAAACCGTACAGGAAACCGCCGTTCAGGTGGTGGAACAGCAGCTGACGGGGATTGATAACCTGCGGTATCTGGAATCGAACAGCAACAGTGACGGCAGTGCCACCATTATTGCCACCTTTGAGCAGGGTACCGATCCCGATATCGCGCAGGTTCAGGTACAGAATAAAGTCTCGGTAGCCGAGACCTCGCTGCCGGACGAAGTCACCCAGCAAGGGATCACCGTCGCGAAATACCAGTCCAACTTTATGATGGTCTTAGGTCTGGTGTCGAAAAATGGCAAGCTGTCTGATGCTGACCTTGGCGATATTCTGGTCTCAAAACTGGAAGATCCGGTAGCCCGCACCAAAGGGGTGGGTGACTTTATGGTGATGGGCTCTGAGTACGCGATGCGTATCTGGATGGACCCGGCCAAACTGTTTAAGTACGGCCTGATGCCGAGTGATATCAGCACCGCAATCACCAACCAAAACACCCAAGTCTCTTCCGGTAAAGTGGGCGGCTTACCCGCAGCGCCCGGCACCCAAATCAGTGCTTCGGTGGTGGGAAAAACCCGTTTTACCAATGCCGAACAGTTCCGCAACGTCTTGTTGAAGGTGAATCAGGACGGCTCACAGGTGCGTCTGAAAGATGTTGCTACCGTGGCCCTTGGCCCGGAGGATTACAGCATCTCCTCCACCTTCAACAATAAAGCTTCAACCGGGATTGCACTGCGCCTGGCAACCGGTGCCAACATTCTTGAGACGGTGCAAGCCGTTCGCGCCACGGTCGATCGCCTGAAAGGTTCACTGCCCGCCGATGTAGAAGTGATCCTCCCTTACGACACCTCGCCGGTGGTCAGTGCGTCTATTCATGAGGTGGTGAAAACGCTGGTTGAAGCCATTGCCCTGGTATTCCTGGTGATGTTGCTGTTCCTGCAAAACCTGCGCGCTACACTGATCACCACCATGGTGGTTCCGGTCGTGCTGCTGGGCACCTTTGGCGTGCTGTATGCCTGCGGTTACACCATCAACACCCTGACGATGTTCGGTATGGTACTCGCCATCGGCTTGCTGGTGGATGATGCCATCGTGGTGGTGGAGAACGTGGAAAGGGTGATGGAAGAGGAGGGGCTGTCACCGAAAGAAGCCACCATTAAGTCGATGCGGCAGGTACAAAGCGCGCTGTTTGGTATCGCGATGGTGCTGTCTGCGGTGCTCTTGCCGATGGCCTTCTTCAGTGGTTCCACCGGCATTATTTACCGCCAGTTCTCAGTCACCATTGTTTCGGCGATGGCGTTGTCGGTGCTGGTGGCGCTGATCTTCACCCCGGCACTCTGTGCCACCTTCTTAAAACCCGTGGATCACGAAAAGAAACAGCGCGGTTTCGCTGGCTGGTTCAACCGTAATTTCGATCGCGGTGCCACCCGTTATACCGCCAGCGTCGGCCATATTATCCGCAAACGCACGCTGTTCGTGGTGCTGTATCTCGGCATTGTCGCGGCAACCGGTTACCTGTTTGTCAAACTGCCCAGTACTTTCCTGCCCGATGAAGATCAGGCGGTGATGATGGTGCAGGCTACGCTGCCACAAAATGCGTCTGCGGAAAGAACCCAGCAGGTGATCCAGTCGATCACCAACTACTTTCTGCAAGATGAAAAAACCGTGGTGGATTCCGTTTTTGCCGCCAATGGCTTTAGCTTTGCCGGACGCGGGCAAAACAGCGCCATCGCTTTTGTACGTTTAAAAGACTGGGCGCAGCGTCCGAATGCGGACCAGAAAGTACAGGCGCTGGCTAACCGGACCATGGCGCACTTCTCACAGCTTAAAGATGCCAGCGTCATTGCCATGGTGCCGCCTGCGGTCATGGAGTTGGGTAACAGCAGCGGCTTTGATATGTACCTGGAAGATGAAAATAACCAGGGACATGCGGCCTTGATGCAGGCGATGGATAAGTTCCTTGCCCTGGCGGCGCAGGACAAACGGCTGTCGATGGTACGTCACAACGGTATGGCCGATGAGGCGGAATATCATCTCAATATTGATGAAGAGAAAGCGAATGCGCTGGGTGTGAGCAGTGCGGATATCAATACCACCTTGTCTGACGCGTGGGGATCGAGCTACATCAACCAGTTCCTCTACAACGGGCGAGTCAAAGATGTTTACCTGCAAGGCAAAGCCACTGCCCGCAATACGCCGCAGGATCTGAGCCAGTGGTATGTCAAAAACAACCTGAACGAGATGGTGCCGTTCTCCGCCTTTGGCAGCGGGGAGTGGTCTTATGGTTCACCGCGCTATGAACGTTTTAACGGCGTGGCAGCGGTAAACATTCAGGGTTCACCGGGCAACGGTTACAGCAGCGGTGATGCGGTAAAAGCCGTAGAAGAGATCGCGAAACAGTTGCCATCCGGCTACAAAATCGCGTGGCACGGGCTGTCGTATGAAGAACAGACCTCGGGTTCACAGACCACCATGCTGTATGGCCTCTCTGTTCTCGTGGTGTTCCTGTGCCTGGCGGCCTTGTATGAGAGTTGGTCGGTGCCGTTTGCCGTGATGCTGGTGGTGCCGCTGGGTGTGCTGGGAACGGTGAGCGCGGTGATGTTACGCGGGTTGCAGAATGATGTGTTCTTCCAGGTCGGCTTGCTGACCACGGTGGGACTGGCAGCGAAAAACGCCATCCTGATTGTTGAGTTTGCGAAGGAGATCCATGAGCGTGACGGCAAAAATGTGGTGGATGCGGCGATTGAAGCGGCAAAACTGCGTATCCGCCCGATCATTATGACGTCGATGGCGTTCATTCTCGGGGTCTTCCCGCTGACCATCTCCAGTGGCGCAGGTGCAGGTAGCCAGCACTCTATTGGTACGGCGGTGATTGGCGGCATGATCTCAGCCACCTTCCTCGCCATTTTCTTTGTTCCTCTGTTTTATGTTCTGGTGATGAAAATCGCCCAGCGTTTAAGCAATAAGAAGGCGGTTAAAGAGGTGAAATCCCATGGTTAATCTACAACAACTCAAACATGGCCTGTTACCGGCGTTGATCGCCATGACCCTCAGCGGCTGTAACTTGCAGCCGCATTACACCCGGCCGGCGTTGCCGGTGGCAAACCAATGGAACGATACGGCAGCGCCTGGCCAGTTAACGGCGGCAGACACGCCGTGGGGCGATTTCTTTACCGACCCGACGTTGAAACAGCTGATTGCCAGCGCCCTGAAAAATAACCGCGATCTCAAGGTCGCGGCATTAAATGTTGAAGCAGCCCAGGCGCAGTTGGGGATCACCAAAGCGGCCTTGATGCCCTCGGTGGATGCCAGCCTGAGTAAAACCGCTACGCATCTGCCGGGTAACCTCTACTCCACAGCCACCTCAGGCCCGGTGACCTACCAGCAATATGAGGGCAACCTGGCGGTGAGCTCCTGGGAGCTGGACTTTTTTGGCCGGTTACGTAGCCTGCGTGACCAGGCGCTGGAAAGCTATCTGGCTGATCAGTCGACCCAACAGGCGACGCAACTGTCGCTGGTGGCTGAAGTGGCACAGGCCTATATCACACTGTGCGCGGACAGCGACCTGCAAAAACTGGCGGTGGCCACGGCCGCCAGCCAGAACCAGTCTCTGTTGCTGACGCAAGCGAAACTGGCCGCCGGTACTGTGACCGAACAGGATGTCCTGCAGGCAAAAACCACGGTGAAAAGTGCGGAGGCAGATGTGGCTAAATATGCCCGTGAACGCCAACAGGCAGTGAATGCGTTGCAGCTGCTGCTCGGTGCGCCAGTGCCCGCCGGGGTGGCTGAACAGGCTTCGCTGCACAAGACGTGGGTCTTCCCGGCGCTAAAAGCCGATCTGCCTTCACAGGTTCTGACCCGCCGTCCCGATATTATGGCGGCGGAGCATACACTCAAAGCCGCCAATGCTAACATCGGCGCGGCACGGGCGGCGTTCTTCCCCAGCATCAGTTTGACGGCGTCTGGCGGGAGTGCGTCAGCGGGGCTAAACAATCTGTTTGATGCCGGAACCGCGGCCTGGAGTTTTGCGCCCAGCATCAGCTTGCCCATTTTTGACGGTGGGAAAAACCGGGCCAGCTTAAATGCGGCAAAAGTGTCGCAGCGCATTGAAGTCGCTGACTATGAAAAAGCGATCCAGCAGGCCTTCAAGGAGGTGTCGGATGCGCTGACCGGGGTCAATACTTACCAACAGGAGGTGCTGGCCCGGCAGGAAGAGCAAGACACCAGTGATAAATACTACCAGCTGGCGAAAGTACGCTACGATAGCGGTGCCGATGACTATTTAAATTTACTGACCGCACAGCGGTCACGCTATTCGGCACAGCAGGAGTATATCAGCACGCTCTCAGACTCTCTGGCGCAAAAAGTGACCCTATATAAGGTGCTCGGCGGAGGCTGGAAGTAACATCCAAACTGGGGCGTGTCAGCATTAGGAGCAAGAGTGAAACCTGGAAAAGTTGAGCAAAAAAGACTGGCGCGCCGCAGTGAAATCATCCTGGCGGCGAGAGCCTGTTTTGAAGAGAAAGGCCTGCACGGCACCACCATGGCCTTTGTGGCGGAGCGTGCAGGCCTGAGCGTGGGGCAGCTCTATCGCATCTTCGAGAGCAAGGAAGAGATCATTGAGGTGATTGTGGCAGAAATCATCAGCGCGCGGGTTGAAATCATGATCGCCTATAATAACGATCTTAACGAGGATCTTAACCTCAAGGCCAGGCTGCTGGCCGGTGCGCAGAGCAGACCGGACGGTGATAAACGTGATGATTATCTGCTGATGGAGGTGACGGCAGAATCAACGCGCAACCCTCGGTTACTGGAGATTTTAAAACGCGCCGATGAACGTCTGAAAGTTGAAGGCAGCAAAATCATCCGCGATAACCATCCAGAATTCGATGAAGCACAGGTCAACGTGATCTCTGAGTTTGTGGCAACCCTGACGGAAGGCACGCTCTATCGGCAGGGCATACAACGTGACTTCGCATATAAAGAAGAGATGAGCTCGTTTTATAAGAAGATTTTCGAGTTCATCTTTGTGAAATAATCATCAGGCCCTTCATTTTATCCCGAAAATATTCATGTTCACCTTACCGCCTGGCAATGGCTGCCAGGTGGGTTCTGCTGGTGAATCAACGCTTTTCGTAAGCCTGCAACGGCTCAAGCGCGGTTTGCAGGACTGCCAGCTTATGCTGCGGGAGACGTGCGAGGGGTTTGCGCGGCTGACCGGCTCCGTAGCCGAGGATTTCTGCCGCCGCATATACGTTCTGCACATAGTCTCCTTGCCAGATCAGTGACATGGCGGGGGCAATGAACTGCCAGATTTCCTGCACGGCAGACCAGTTGCCTGCCTGCGCCTGACGAGCGATTTCTACTGCGGCGCGAGGAGCGAAATTCGCACCTCCCCAAATCAGACCACTGGCACCGGCAAACAGAGCATAAGGCACCAGCGCATCCGCGCCATCTTTTCTTCAAAGGG
>NZ_ALXE01000016.1 GCF_000295955.2 Pantoea sp. A4 | reverse complement strand
GTCGCAGATGGCGGGGAGTGCCGTAAAGACGCCGTGAATCCTTCCCTGGAGGCTCTGCCGCTGCATCCATGCAGCGGAAGCTTTACTCTACTCCCCGCCATCCCCGCCTTCATGTAGGTGATGTGCAGATCCTCTTCCGAGCCTGCATATGAGTGATGTGCAGACCATTGCCCGTGCGATTTGTGGCTGCGCAACTCCCATTGATTGCCGAGCGTGCTCCCTCTCCCGCTGGCGGGAGAGGGTTGGGGTGAGGGTGGATGTGGCCCCGAAAACGCCGCTAAATCCTGCCGTTGTAATGATCCCACCAGCGTTTATCCAGCGCGTAGTAGCGGTCGCGCTCAGCCTCTGGCTGCTGCAAGTCGCGCACCCAGGGCTTGGCGAGAATAAAGTGCAAATTCTTCACCTCCGGCTCGTGCCAGAGCTTAGGGTGCTGGAAGGGCAACGTTTTCAACGCATTATAAATGTAGGGTAGAGGCAGCCAGCGGCCAGCAAACGCTTCGTTCAATAAATCCTGCTCGGAAAAGGGGTAGGCGCGTAAATCATCGATCGCCGCAATGCGTGCCGAAAGCTGCTTAAACACCTCCGGGTCAGGCTTCAGAACCAAAAAGCCGCCGTTAAGATACAAATCGACGTTTTCCGGTGCCGGTTGCCCCCGTTCCTGCCAGGTATAGTGGCAATAATCAGGTTGCCAGCTGGCGGGGTAAGAGGCGATGCGGTTGGGATTACAGCGACAGGCATGGCAGGCGGCCAGCAGGTTATCCCCCAAATCCAGGGTAAAAAGCTCATCCATATTCTGCAACACCAACATATCGGCATCGAGAAACACTACGCGCTCGCAATCCGGCAACTGCCAGACGCGCAGTTTGGTCCACACTTCACCAAACTGTGCCGACGCATAGTGCTCACTCAAACCCGAAGGCGGTTGCAGCGGAGAAACCGGATGGATCAGGCAGCCTTCCTGCTGTAACAGTTCACGGTCGGCATGGCTAATGGCGTCAGTCACCATTACCACTAACGGCCACTGCGTCTTGCTCTGACGCAGCGAACGTTGCAAAGCACGAACGCCAATCAGGTAATTCGGTTGTGTTAAAAGCGTAGCCCAGGCGTACACGGTGCTCTCCTTATCCTTAATCAAACAGAGTGTTCACATACTGATTGCTAAACCGACGAGTCGGATCGAGGCTGGCACGCAGCGCGCGGAAATCATCCCAGTGGGGATAAACCTCACGCCATTGATAACGCGTGGGATCATAATATTTCCCCCAATGTGGGCGTCCCCCTTCCGCAGCCAACAGCTTTTCTACCTCGGTCAGAAAATGCAGCCCCTCCTGAGAGAGCGAACCATCATCGGCGTAATACACCACAAAACCGAAAAAGCAGGTGGCGCGATCGCTGGCCGGGCTTAGCCAGGCAGCAGAAGGGCCAGTACAGCGCAAAATGATGGGGTAGTGCATATGTGGGCGGTTCTCAGCGTACCAGCGCTTGATCTTCCTGATGATGGCTGGCGTGCGATCCAGCGGAACACCGATCTCGACATTAATCTGCGGGACCGCAATACCACGGCACAGCAGTTGATACACATCGCCTGTGACGTCTGTAAAATCGCGAAAGCGCGTCACGGTGCGGAACTGTTTACCGCCTTTCCCTTCAACCTGGGTATCACGGTGCATATGCGCCAGGGTCTGATCGATAGTGCGATTCAGGCGAGAATCTCCCTCATCCGCGTGCTCAATCACTGCCCGGCCCTGGGCATAATATTGCTCGCGCAATGACGCGCTGGCGGGATTGATATTCCAGACGTGCAGCACATCGTCGTCAACAAACCACCAGGCCTTGCTGAACTCATAGGTCTGGTTCCAGCGCAAGAGATCCTGCTCCAGCGTTGCCGCCGGAACGGCGTGCTTCTCACAGGTAAAAATGCGAAACGGCACGGTGCGCAACGTTATTGCCGTCACGACACCCAGCGTCCCCAGACTTACCTGAACGGCAGCAAACTCAGGGTCTCCACGGTGAAATTCGCGGATGCTGCCATCGGCGAGCACCATACGAATCGCCAGGGCTTCGTCTGCCAGCGAACTTTGCTGCATACCTTGCCCGTGTGTCCCGGTGGCGATAGCACCCGCCAGCGTCTGTACGGCGATCACCCCCGGCGAACAGCCGAACATACGATCCATGCGGGTGAGATGATCAAACAGATCTTCCAGCCGGGTGCCTGCGGCCACGGTAATACTCTGTGCATCGTGATGCAGAATCCCCTGTAAGGCACTGAGATCCAGCAGCAGATCATCCTCTGCCACGTTCAACATGCGCCCTGGGGACAAGCGGCTGCCCACCAGTCGCACACTGCCTGAGTGTTGGCGTAACAACTGCTGGACTTCAGCTTCAGATTGCGGGGTTTTTACCTGGAAGTGTTGGGCCAGACGCGCATTTTTCGCCCAGTTCCACAAGCTGCCATCGTCGGGATTGTC
The DNA here is from genome assembly GCF_000295955.2 of Pantoea sp. A4. GTDB lineage: Bacteria > Pseudomonadota > Gammaproteobacteria > Enterobacterales > Enterobacteriaceae > Pantoea > Pantoea multigeneris. The sequence continues at coordinate 22,939 of NZ_ALXE01000016.1, read as the reverse complement.
GCTATGGCGGAGCGGGTAGAGCAGAGAATCGTGATTCACGGTAGCGCTCCTCAACAAAAGTGTGATGGTCTCAATGTCTAATAAAGCGTAGACCATCACAGCTTTAGAGCGAGCGATACGGTAATCTAGTCGGTTTTTTGCACGTAGCGCAGTGTGGCAATAACCGCTAACTGGCGGTTACGGCGGATATTATCCGCTTCACTGTGGTCCGGGCTAAACAGGGTATTAAAGGTGTAACGGTTTGCTACATGATGCACACAGATGCTGCTCAACAGCCGGTGAACATCTATGGTTTGCACCTCTTTCACAAACACGCCCTGTTGCTGACCGCGCGCGAGAATGTCGTCCAGCAAATCTAACGCACTCTTATTCAACGCTTTAATGCGGGCAGACTGGCTGATATAGCGACCGCGCAGCAGGTTTTCGCTACAGACCAGGCGGATAAAATCTGGATGCGTGGCGTGATAGTCAAAACTGGCTTCTACCAGCCGGGTCAGCGCCTCTTCTGGCGGCAGGGATGCAAGGTTCAGACTGGTTTCGTGTTCACGAATCGACTGATAAACCTGCTCCAGTACCTCAATATACAGCTGCTCTTTATTACCGAAATGATAGACCACCATACGTTTGGTGGTTTCCGCGTATTCCGCAATTTGTTCCAGCCGCGCACCTTGCATACCGAACTCGGCAAAGGTTTTCAGTGCGCCTGCGATGATACGTTTTTTTAAGCCTTCGGGGTCGTTTTTGCGTTTTGTAGTCTCAGACATAACTCAGTTGAAAGTAATTAAGCCGGCGTCAGGGTAGCACAGCCCAGGTGTAAATTGTTTGTTAATAGGAAAAAAGCAGAACCTTTCGCCCTGTTTCGTACCGTTTACAGTTAGCCTGGCGCAGCGTTTGCATGGGATTACGTCATCATCTCTTCAGGAACGATCGCGATGAACGCTGATTCTGCTACCACAGTGCGATTTCTGCTGGCATCACGCCAGTGTGAACTCAACAGCCTGCGTTACCTGCTGCAAACCGGCGAACTGGTGGGGAAAATCAGCCAGATGGTGCATATGCTGCAACGTGAACGCGGCACCAGTAACCTCTATCTCTGTACCCAGGGCCGCCTGTGTGGCGAGCAACTGGCGCAACGCGCACAGGATGCTCACGCGGCGCAGGTTGCGTTGTTACACCACCTCGACCAGCTTGAAACACTCACGGCGGCTCTGCCTCAGGCCAGTCGGTTACTCAGCCGGGTCGCCAGTGTGGTCTATGCCCTGAGCCTGTTGCCCGCGCTGCGTCAGCAGGTGCGCCAGCTCACGGCGCAGGATGCCATCGCCTTTTTCAATGACACCATTCGCCATCTGCTGGCGCTGGTCTTTGAACTCTCGGATGCCGCCGCAGAGCCCGCCATCTCACGTGCGCTGATTGCCCAGTTCAGCTTTATGCAGGGCAAAGAGTTGGCAGGGCAGGAGCGTGCCGCGGGCGTGGCCGCACTGGCCGCCGGACAACTCGATGAACATTCACAGCACACGCTGCTGGATTTGATTGAACGCCAGGATCGCTGCTTCGCGACCTTTGCTGAGTTCTGTGATGCTGCCCATCGTCAGCGCTGGCTGGATCTCACGCCGGACAGTGAATTTGAACGGCTGCGGCGTATTGCCTGCACCCGGCGCACCCGCCAGGGCGCAGATGAGGCGGAGAGCCTGCGCTGGTTCAGTGTCGCCACCCAACGCATTGATGGCATGAAACAACTGGAAGACGCGCTTCAGGCCAGCCTGATGGATCTGTGCCGCGCACGCATTGCGGTGCAGGAACAGGCTAACAATGAGCAACGGGCTGATATCACCAGCCTGATGGGGCAGCACACCCAGGAAGAGGGCGGCTATGCGGTCTTTATGCCGCATGCAGGCCATGAACAAGGTGAATGGCTGGCCAATGATGAGGGGGTCACTCCGCAGCTCAGCCGTTCGTTACTCAGCCTGGTACAACAGCAGGCGCGGCGTTTACAGGCGCTGGATCATGAGCTCACCACCCTGCGTGCCACGCTCAACGAACGCAAAGCGATAGACCGGGCGAAAAGCCTGCTGATGCAGCACCGTGCGCTGTCAGAAGAAGAAGCCTATAAAACCCTGCGGCGGATGGCCATGAATCAGAACAAGAAGCTGGTAGAGATTGCCACGGCGATGTTGGCGGTGGCGGACATTTTGCAGGAAAGTCCCTAAGCAAGATATGCACACTAAAGGTGCGTGTATGTGCACTGGCGGTGCAAAGACGTGCTGGCGCAGAACCACTCAGGCGGAAAAAACGCCAGAATCACGCGTTTCATAAGGGGAGGTAAACCTGGCACAGCAGTTGCTTCATTAAACCCAACATAACTTACTCAGCTTGGCCAACGGCGGTCAGCGCAGAGTAACCGGATAACGGCGTCCATAAGCGTGCACTTTGCACGGGCTTATGGACGCCGTTTTTTTTTCGTCAGAATTAGCGTGAAGGTGTCGTGGATGAGTGATAACAGCACAATAAAAAACCAGATAAACCGCCGTCAGTTTCTGCTGGGCGGTGCCGCGCTAGGGGGCAGTTACTTACTGCCAGGGCTGATGAACAGCGTGTGGGCGGCAGGCTCAGATGCCCCTGAGAAAAAAGAGGTGCGGGTGGGGTTTATCCCGCTGACTGACTGCGCCTCAGTGGTGATGGCCTCAGTGAAAGGCTTCGATAAAAAGCACGGCATCTCCCTGGTGCCAAGCAAAGAAGCCAGCTGGGCAGCGGTGCGCGACAAACTCCTCTCCGGTGAACTGGACGCTTCACACATCCTTTATGGACAGCTCTATGGCTTGCAAATGGGCCTCGCCGGTCCGCAGAGCAACATGGCTTGCCTGATGACGCTGAACCAGAACGGCCAGGCGATCACCCTGGCGAATGCGCTGCACGATGCCGGTGTCAGCGACCTCGCGGGCCTGCAGAAAAAAGTCGCCGCCAACCCGGCAGGCACCTACACCTTTGCGCAAACCTTCCCCACCGGCACCCATGCCATGTGGCTCAACTACTGGCTGGCCAGCGCAGGTATTAATCCGCTCACCGACATCCGCAGCGTGGTGGTGCCGCCGCCGCAAATGGTGATGAACATGAAAATCGGCAACATGGTGGGTTACTGCGTGGGAGAGCCGTGGAACCAGCGCGCCATTAGCGACAACATCGGCTTTACCGCCGCCACCAGTCAGCAGATCTGGCCCGATCATCCGGAAAAAGTGCTGGGTACGCGAGAAGCCTGGGTCAACAGCAATCCCAATACCGCGCGGGCACTTACCGCAGCCGTGCTGGAAGCCGCCCGCTGGATCGATGCCTCGGAGGCGAACCGCCGGGAAACCGCGCAGGTGATTGCCGGACGCGCCTGGATCAACACCAAAGAAGAGACCATTGTCGGGCGGATGCTCGGCCAGTACCAAAACGGTATCGGCCAGAGCTGGCAGGACGATCACGCCATGCGCTTCTTCCATGATGGCGAAGTGAGCTTCCCATGGCTCTCCGATGGCATGTGGTTCATGACGCAGCATAAACGCTGGGGCTTGTTAAAGCAGGAGCCAGACTACCTTGCCGTGGCGCGTCAGGTTAACCGGATTGATATCTACAAACAGGCTGCGACGCAGGTAGGCAACGTCGCGATTCCAGACAGCGAAATGCGCAGCAGCGTGCTGATCGATGACAAGCGCTGGGACGGCAGCAACCCCGCTGCCTACGCCAACAGTTTCAGTGTTAAGCAATAAGCGAGGTCGCAATGAAAAATCAGGCTCAGATCATTCCGCTGACGGCGGAAAGTCACACAAGCGCGGAGATTGTCGCGCTGCCTAAGCCCACGCCTGTACCGCGCGTGCGCCGTTCCTGGCTACGTCCGCTGCTGCAACGGGCTTTTCCTGCCGCACTGGGTGTCGCACTGCTGCTGGGTGTCTGGCAGATTGCGGCCATCACCAGCAAGGGCTTTCCCACTCCCTGGTCAACCGCGCAGGCCGCCGTCAGTCTGTTCGCCGATCCGTTCTACATTGCCGGGCCGAACGATCAGGGGATTGGCTGGAACGTGCTGGCCTCGTTACAGCGTGTGGCGATGGGCTTTGGGCTGGCCGCGCTGGTGGGGATCCCAACCGGTTTCCTGATTGGCCGTTTTACCTTTGTGGCTCACATGCTTAACCCGATCATTTCGCTGCTGCGCCCGGTCAGCCCGCTGGCGTGGTTACCGATTGGTTTACTGCTGTTTCAACGTGCAGAACCGGCTTCCAGCTGGACCATCTTTATCTGTTCGATCTGGCCGATGATCCTTAACACCGCTGAAGGGGTGCGCCATATCCCACAAGACTACCTGAACGTGGCTCGTGTGTTGCGCCTGTCGGAATTCACCGTGATGCGCAAAATCCTGTTGCCTGCGGTCCTGCCCAACATTTTGACCGGCATGCGTCTGTCGATTGGCATCGCTTGGCTGGTGATTGTGGCGGCCGAAATGCTGACCGGCGGCATGGGCATTGGCTTCTGGATCTGGAATGAGTGGAACAACCTCAATGTGGAACACATTCTCGTTGCCATCCTGGTGATTGGTGCCGTTGGCCTGTTACTGGAACAGGGGCTGATGTGGATCGCCCGCCGTTTCAGCTATGACAACCGTTAAGGAGGGGATGATGCGTAATCAACCCGTTATTCGTGTGCAGCAGGTGAGCCAGCGTTTTAACACCGCCAGCGGTGAGTTCCTGGCCCTCGACAACGTCAGTTTTGATATTCATCAGGGGGAAACCCTGAGCCTGATTGGCCACTCCGGTTGTGGCAAATCGACGCTGCTTAACCTGATCGCCGGTCTGACCCTGCCGAGCAGCGGTGGGCTGCTGTGCAATAACCGTGAAATTGCCGGACCCGGTCCAGAACGTGCGGTGGTGTTTCAGAACCATTCTCTGCTGCCGTGGCTTTCAACCTATGAAAACGTAGCGCTCGCGGTGCGGCAGGTGTTTCGTGGCGAGATGAACAAAAGCGAAATGCACGAGTGGATCATGCACAACCTGGAACTGGTACAGATGGCGCACGCCCACAACAAACGTCCTGGCGAGATCTCAGGCGGCATGAAACAGCGTGTCGGCATTGCCCGGGCGCTGGCGATGAAACCGGAAGTCCTGCTGATGGATGAGCCATTCGGTGCGCTGGATGCCTTAACCCGTGCCCATTTACAGGATGCGGTGATGGCGATTCAGCAGCGCCTCAACACCACCATTGTGTTGATCACCCACGATATGGATGAGGCCGTGCTGCTCTCTGACCGGGTCTTGATGATGACCAATGGCCCGGCGGCCACCGTAGGCGAAATCATGCGGGTTGACTTACCGCGCCCACGTTCGCGCGTTGCGCTGGCGGATGACAGCCACTATCAGCAGTGTCGTCAGCAGGTGTTGCAGTTCCTGTATGAAAAACAGCCGAAAGCCGCATAAGGAGAGCCGAAATGCAAAAGCCCGTATTAGTGATGGTTGGACACGGCATGGTCGGCCACTATTTTCTCGAGCAGTTGGTGGAGCGCCAGCTTCATCTGCACTACCAGGTGGTGGTGTTTGGTGAAGAACGCCTGCCAGCTTATGACCGCGTACACCTGTCAGAGTACTTTGCTGGCCGTAGCGCGGAGTCGCTGTCGCTGGTGCAGCCCGATTTCTTAGCCAACAGTGGTATCACGTTGCGGACCTCTAGCCGCATCTGCGCGGTGGATGCGGAGCGTCAGTGCGTAATTGATGAGCACGGTGAAGAGACACACTATCAGCAGTTAGTGCTGGCGACCGGGTCTTATCCGTTTGTTCCCCCGATGCCCGGTCACGATCGTCCCGGCTGCCTGGTTTATCGTACCCTTGACGATCTGGATGCGATTGCGGCGCAGGCTAAAACCGCGCGCAGCGGCGTGGTGATTGGCGGAGGCTTGCTGGGATTAGAAGCGGCGAATGCACTGCGCCAACTGGGGCTGGAAACCCACGTGGTGGAATTTGCCCCGCGTCTAATGGCGGTACAGCTGGATGAGGGCGGAGCAGCCATGCTGCGCCACAAAATCGAAGCGCTGGGCGTTCAGGTGCACACCAGCAAAGAGACACGAGAAATTGTTGATGGAGAACAGGCGCAGCATCGTCTGTGCTTTGCGGATGGCTCCCATCTGGAAACCGATTTGCTGCTGTTCTCTGCGGGGATTCGCCCACGCGATAACCTCGCGGAGAGCGCCGGTCTGAGCCGTGGCCCGCGCGGTGGCATCGAGATTAACGATCGCTGCCAGACGTCCGACGCCACCATTTTTGCCATTGGCGAATGTGCGCTGTGGGACGGGAAAATTTTTGGCCTGGTCGCACCGGGTTATCAAATGGCGCGTTGCGTGGCCGATCACCTGCTCGACAAAGAGAACCTGTTTACCGGTGCCGATATGAGTACCAAACTCAAGCTGTTGGGCGTTGACGTGGCCTCTATTGGCGATGCACATGGCCGCACGCCGGGCAGCCAGAGCTATCAATGGCGTGATGGACCCAATGAGATCTATAAAAAAATTGTGGTCTCAGCCGATGGCAAGCTGCTGCTGGGCGCGGTGCTGATTGGTGACAGCAGCGACTACAGCACGCTGTTACAGATGATGCTCAACGGCATGCCGCTGCCCGCTCAGCCTGAAATGTTGATTTTGCCCCAACCCTCGGGCAGTGAACCCAAAGGGTTGGGTGTCGCAGCACTGCCGGACAGCGCACAGATCTGCTCGTGCCATAACGTCAGTAAAGCCGATATCTCCACGGCGGTGGTGGCGGGGTGCAGCGAAATGGGTAGCCTGAAAGCCTGCACCAAAGCCGGTACCGGCTGCGGTGGCTGTGTTCCGTTACTCAAACAGGTGCTGGAGTATGAGCTGACCCAACTTGGGGTGGAGGTGAAAAAGGATGTGTGCGAGCACTTCGCCTTCTCGCGCCAGGAGATCTACCATCTGATCCGCGTGCATCAGATCCGCAGCTTTAGCGCGCTGATCGCCCGTTTTGGTCAGGGTTCCGGTTGTGAAGTGTGTAAGCCGCTGGTGGGATCGCTGCTGGCATCCTGCTGGAACGATTACCTGCTGGAGCCACAGCACTTGCCGTTGCAGGACACCAACGATCGCTTCTTCGCTAACATGCAAAAAGACGGGACTTACTCGGTGGTGCCGCGCATTCCCGCGGGTGAAATCACTCCTGAGGGGTTGATTGCCATTGGACAGGTGGCTCAACGCTACCAGCTGTACACCAAAATCACCGGCGGACAGCGGGTCGATCTGTTTGGCGCACGACAGGAACAACTCCCGGCGATCTGGCGTGAGCTGGTGGATGCCGGTTTTGAAACCGGGCATGCCTATGGCAAGTCGTTACGCACGGTGAAATCCTGCGTCGGTTCCACCTGGTGCCGCTACGGCGTGCAGGACTCCACCGGCCTGGCGCTGGCGCTGGAGCAGCGCTACAAGGGGCTGCGTTCACCGCACAAAATCAAAATGGCGGTGTCGGGTTGTACCCGCGAATGTGCCGAAGCGCAGAGTAAAGACATTGGGGTGATCGCCACGGATAAAGGCTGGAATCTCTATGTGTGTGGCAACGGGGGCATGAAACCGCGCCATGCCGATCTGTTTGCCAGCGATCTCGATCGCGAGACCTTAATTGCCACTATTGATCGGCTGCTGATGTTCTACATTCGCACCGCCGATCGCCTGCAACGTACCAGTACCTGGCTGGATAATCTCGAAGGCGGCATCGACTACCTGCGCGAGGTGATCCTGCAAGACAGCCTCAGCATCGGTGCGGAGCTGGAAAGTGAAATGGCCCATGTGGTTGGCAGCTACCAGTGTGAGTGGCAGACCACGCTGGCCAGCCCAGAGCGACTTGCGCTGTTCCGCCCCTTCCTCAATGACGCAACGCCAGACGAAGCGGTGGTGATGGTGCCACAGCGCGGCCAGATCCGCCCGGCGCAGCCGGAGGAGAAAACCGTCTCTACGGCGCAAGTGGTGGCAGAGGGTGAGTGGGTGCGGATTGCGGCACTGACCGATATTCCAGCCAACGTCGGCATGGCGGCCCGCCTCGGTCAGCAGCAGATTGCGCTGTTCCATCTCCCCGACAGCGAGCCCCGGATCTACGCGCTGGATAATCTCGAGCCTGGCACCGGGGCCAATGTGTTATCACGCGGTTTGCTCGGTGATATTGCCGGTGAGCCGGTGGTGTTCTCGCCACTGTATAAAAAGCGTTTCCGCCTGAGCGACGGGATTAGCCCGGATGACAACACCCTACGTGTCCGCGCCTGGCCGGTGAAGATCGAACAGGGTGACATTTGGGTTAACACCTTGGCGCTGGCACACCCGTTAGCGGTGCAGCTGGCAGAGGCTTTCTAAGGGGAGGAGCAGACGATGACGCTTGAGACGACTCTCAAACAGGGGGAGCCACTGCGGGCCGGTGAGATCTGGCTAGTTGGCGCAGGCCCGGGTGACGTGGAGCTACTGACGCTGAAAGCACTGCGCGCTATCCAGCAGGCGGATGTGGTGGTGTATGACCGGCTGGTCTCCGGTGAGATCATGGCATTAGTCCCGGCAACTGCGCTGTGCATTGACGTGGGTAAGACACGCGGTTGTCATCGTCTGGCACAGCCGCAGATCAATCAACTGCTGGTTGAGCTGGCGCAGGCGGGGCAGCGGGTAGTGCGGTTAAAAGGCGGCGATCCGTTTATCTTCGGACGCGGGGGTGAAGAACAGGATTTTGCCCAGCAGGCGGGCATCATCTGCCATGTGGTGCCGGGCATCACGGCGGCCATCGGTTGTGCCGCTGCCGTCGGTTTGCCGCTGACCCATCGCGCCTGTGCGCAATCGGTGCGTTTTATCACCGGCCACGGCCGTGAGGGAGAACCGCAACTCGACTGGCCAACGCTGGTGGATAGCCAGCAAACCCTGGTGTTCTATATGGGGCTGAGCCATAGCAGCGGGCTGTGTCAGCGCTTAATGGAACACGGCATGGCGACCACCACACCGGTGGCGATCATCGAACGCGGCACGCAGCCCGATCAGCGCTTGCTCACGGCGACGCTGGCGAGTTTGCCTGCGCTGCTGGCGCAGTACCAGCCGCAATCTCCCAGCTTATTGATTGTGGGAGAAGTCGTGCGTTTTTGCCGCCATCCGGCACTGCGTCTCGAAAATCCCACTGCCGCCACGCAACTTGCGGACTCTGCCGCAGCCTGACGGGGGTACTGATGAAGCAGGTGAAAAGCGTTTGCCCTTACTGTGGTGTGGGCTGTGGCATTGTGATGCAGGTAGAAGCTAACCGCGTGATTAAAATCAGCGGTGATAAGCAGCATCCGAGTAATTTTGGCCGTCTGTGTACCAAAGGCAACAGTTGCCACCAGCCGCTGGCGGACTCTGGGCGGCTGGAGCAGGCGTTTATGCGCAGCGATCGCAGCCAGGAGCCGGTACAGGTGGGCATTGAGGAAGCCATCAACACCAGTGCAATGCGGTTGCGCGCCATTATTGATGAACATGGCCCGGACGCTGTGGCGTTATATGTGTCTGGACAGATGTCGCTGGAGGCGCAATACCTCGCCAACAAACTCGCCAAAGGCTTTATCGGGACCAACAATATTGAGTCCAACTCGCGCCTCTGTATGGCCAGTGCTGGCAGTGGCTATAAGCAGTCATTGGGTTCTGATGGTCCCCCTGGCTCGTATCAGGACTTTGATCACGCCTCGCTGTTTTTCGTCATTGGTTCCAATATGGCGGACTGCCACCCGATTCTGTTCTTACGCATGATGGATCGGGTAAAAGCCGGCGCGAAGCTGATTGTGGTTGATCCACGCCGCACCGCAACGGCAGAAAAAGCGTCACTGTTTTTGCAGCTCCGCCCTGGCAGCGATCTGGCCTTGCTCAATGGGCTGCTGGCGCTGCTGGTAAAAAACAACGCGCTGGATCAGGACTTCATAGAACGTTTCACCGAAGGCTGGCAGGCGATGCCCGAATTTCTGGCGGATTACACCCCCGAGCTTGTTGCCGAGCGCACCGGCCTGGCGGTGGCGGACATCCTGCAGGCGGCAACCTGGATCGGTGAAGCAGCAGAATGGATGAGCTGCTGGACGATGGGCCTGAATCAGAGCACCCACGGCACCTGGAATACCAACGCGCTGTGTAACTTGCACCTCGCGACGGGTGCAATTTGCCGCCGTGGCAGCGGGCCCTTTTCACTGACGGGGCAGCCGAATGCCATGGGCGGCCGCGAGATGGGGTATATGGGGATGGGGCTTCCCGGCCAGCGCTCGGTACTGGTGGCAGAAGACCGTCAGTTTGTTGAACAGCAGTGGGGCGTTCCTGCCGGTACGCTGCGCACCGATCTGGTGGGCGGAACGATAGAGATGTTTCGTCAGATGGCAGCAGGCAGCATTAAAGCGTGCTGGGTAATCTGTACCAATCCGGTTGCCAGTGCCCCTAATCGCCAGACGGTGATTGATGCCTTAAAGCAGGCCGAGCTGGTAATCACCCAGGACGCCTTCCTCGATACCGAGACCAATCGCTATGCCGATATTCTGTTACCCGCCGCGCTGTGGGCAGAGGCGGAAGGGGTGATGATTAACTCCGAGCGCAATATCACCCTGATGCCGCAGGCGATTACTCCACCCGGAGAAGCGCTGGCAGACTGGCAGATCATTGCCCGCGTGGCCTGTGCGCTTGGCTACAGCGCGGACTTTAGCTACGCCTCGGCGGAGGCGGTATTCGACGAGATCCGCGCGTTCGCCAATCCACACACCGGCTACGATATACGCGGCGTGAGTTATGCACGCCTGCGTACCACCCCCGTCCAGTGGCCCAGTCCGCCCGAGGACAGAGATGACCGTCACCCCTTACGTTACCGCCAGGCAGATAACGGCATTCGCTTTGCGACAGCCAGCGGTAAAGCGCAGTTTTTTGCCCGACCCGATATGCCCCCCGCCGAACTGCCGGACGATACGTTCCCGCTGGTGCTCAATACTGGCCGGGTACAGCATCAGTGGCATACCCTGACCAAGACCGGCAAAGTGGCGACCCTGAACAAGCTCAATCCCGGCCCGTTTGTGGAGATCAACCCGCAGGATGCACAGCGGCTGAATATCCACCCTCAGGATCAACTGGAGATTCGCTCACGGCGCGGCAGTGCAAGACTACCCGCGGTGGTAACCGACCGGGTATTGCCAGGTAACTGCTTTGCACCGTTTCACTGGAATGATGTGTTTGGTGAGCAGTTGGCGGTGAATGCCGTTACCAGTGATGCGGTTGATCCCGTTTCCCAGCAGCCAGAATTCAAATTTTCTGCGGTGTCCGTGACCCGCATGCCCCCTTCGCCAGTCAACCCCACCGCGCAGCGCGCTCAGGAGCCTTTAATGAAACCGGTTGATGCATTTGCGGCTTTACTGGGCCTTGAGACCACACCCGTGATGCAGTTGGAAGCGGATGAGAAGCACTATATGCAGGGGTTTCTTGCCGGATTGGGCAGCGATCATGTACAGCAGGCGTTGGGGGTGCCGGTGTTGCCTGCCAGTGCGCCGCTTTCTCATGATAAACGTCTGCGGGTGGACGGGATGCTAGCCGGGCTGTTTGCTCGCATTCCGCTGTCCGATTCTCTCGCGTTGCCGGTAGCGAGCGCACCGGTTGCCGATCCGGTACTGATCCTTTGGGCTTCCTCGACCGGTAATGCAGAAGGGCTGGCGGCACAGTGTGCGCAGCAGCTTAAGCAGGTGGGACAGACCGTCAAACTGGCGGCAATGGCGGATGTGACACCTGCCGATCTCACGGCGAGTAAACGCCTGCTGCTTATTGCCAGTACCTTTGGCGACGGTGATGCACCCGATGCCGCCACGCCGTTCTGGCAGGCACTACAGCAGGACAATGCACCACGTATGGAAGGGGTTTCCTATGCGGTGCTGGCGCTGGGGGATGCGAACTACGATCGCTTCTGCGGCTTTGGTAAACAGCTAGATGCTCGCTTTGCCGCACTGGGGGCGCAGGCATTAGCGGCGCGGGTAGATTGCGATGCTGACTATCAAGCCAGCGCAGCGGCCTGGTTACAGATGATCGCTGCCCGTCTTAAGGGCGAGGGGGCATCAGTGGAGGAGAAGGGGGTGGAAAAGCGGGTTGCCGAGGTGGGTTTCAGTCGCAACAACCCACTGGCGGCGCATATCGTGATTAACCGTGTGCTGAATCAGCCCGGTTCGGCCAAAGAGACCCGGCAAATCGCCTTTGATTTACAGGGGCATGATTTTCCCTATCAGGCGGGAGATGCGCTCGGCGTATGGCCACGAAACTGCCCACAGCAGGTTGCAGCGCTATTACAGCGGCTGCCTGAATCCGCCGATCACCCGGTGATGTTGCAGGAGGGCGATGAACTGCCGCTCAGTGTGGTGCTTGAACGCCACGTTGAGATTGGTCGTATTACACCGGAACTCCTGCAAATGGTCGCTGAACGCAGCGGTGATGCGGCGCTGGCACAGCGGCTACGTCCGGAATCGCGCGATGCGCTCCAGCAATGGCTGTGGGGACGTAATGTCTGTGATGTTTTGCAGCAGTTCTCTTTGCAGATTGCCGCACAAGATTTAGTCAATGTGCTGCGCCGTATGCAGCCCCGACTTTATTCAATCTCATCCAGCCCATTGGTGACTCCGCATCAGGTGCATGTCACCCTCTCAACCGTGCGCTACGATAAGCAGCGCGGTGGGCTATGTTCAACCTATCTTGCGGATCGGGCGGGTGAAGCGGCGGTGGCGATATTCGTGCAGAAGTCAGCGCACTTCCACCCACCCACCAACCCGGATGCCCCGTTGATTATGGTCGGCCCTGGCACCGGCATTGCGCCGTTCCGCGCTTTCCTCCAGCAGCGCCAGGCCAGCGGTGCCAGCGGGCGCAACTGGTTAATTTTCGGTGAACAGTGTGCCGCCACTGATTTTTATTATCAGGAAGAGCTGGAGACGTTCCAGCGCGAGGGATATTTGCAGCGGTTGGATACCGCCTTCTCCCGTGACCAGAAAGAGAAAGTTTATGTCCAGCAACGCATGAAGGAGCAGGGGGCTGAACTGTGGCGCTGGTTAGAGGACGGGGCCTATTTTTGTGTCTGCGGGGACGCCAGCCGTATGGCCAAAGATGTAGACGCCGCTCTGCGTCAGATTGCCCAACAGCATGGCGGTATGAGCACTGCCGCTGCCGCCGAATGGGTGACTCGTCTGGCGCAGGAGAAGCGCTATCTGCGGGATGTGTATTGATGAATGCTGATGAGTTGGACGCTCCCTCTCCCTTTCAAAAAACCGCACCATACATTCCCTCTCCCTTTTTTAGGGAGAGGGTCAGGGTGAGGGTAGGTCTGTGAGCTGTGCAGCCACAAATCGCACGGACGATGTCCCGCACATCACTCACATGAAGGCGGGGATGGTGGGGAGTAGAGTAAAGCTTCCGCCGCAAGGATGCGGCGGCAGAGCCTCCAGGGAAGGATTCACGGCGTCTTTACGGCACTCCCCACCATCTGCGACTGTAACGCACGAAGACTACCCGCACCATACGACTGGAACGCACGAACACAGTCGGCACCTTCCCAAACTGAAACGCACAAATACAGACCTTACCTCCTGCAACTGGCTCACAAGAACGCTCAGTACTGTGTGTGATCTGCTGGCTTCGGCATAGCGATGCGTCTAGTATTGATATCCGCTATCGGGGGATAGCACTGAACGTCATGATTCATCACACAGGGATAGAGGGAGAGTACGTTAATGAATAAGCTGAACACAGCATTGTTACTTCTGGCATTAACGCCAGTATTTGCTAATGCAAAAACAGTCAAAAATGATTGCCATTCATGGCCAATGAACATCACTGAAGGCTGGTTGAAAAATGCAGGAATTATTGACATTCCAGACCTGGATGAATCGAAAACAGAAGTCACCCTCCTTGTCTCCCAGAAAAATCATCATCATATCTACACCAACATCTTCAGATTTGTTTTTCATGCAAAAGACGGCAGAACATTTGAGGTGATTACACAAAATCTGGCCTCAGAGGATGAATGCTCAATTAGCGGCGTCAATAGTTATCTCGTCTCCAGAAGCTCAATAAATTACTGAGGTTAGTTGTTGGTCATGGCGGGTTGACAACCATCCAGTCGCAGTCCCTTGCGACTGGAATATAAGAATATCAACGGCCCAATCAGATACATGGATAAACACGAAACGATCTACACCACTTCGTTATATCCACCGCACTTCAGTTATCAAGGAAATTGATCAACGCATCATTAAACTCTTTCGGTGCCTGCAAGAACGCGAAGTGGCTGGTGTTCGGGATAATCAACAAGCCAGCACCGGGGATCGTCGCGGCAGTGTGCTCCAGCTCGGTGCGAATAATCCCTTCATCATGATCGCCATCGGCGATAACAATCGGCGTATGAATTTGCTGTAACTGAGCATCACTCCAGTTGGGCTGTGACTGCCACATCTTACCGATCTGATCGACGAAGCTATCGTACTGCTGCGGTGTCTTAGACAGTTTACGGTACTCGTCCCCTGCGCGCGTAATGTAGCGGGCGAACAGCGGGTTCTCCGCCACATCGGAACGCACGCCTGCCGTAGTGGTATTCGGGGCGTAGGCAAAGACTTTACTGACCCGGTCAGGGTGTCGCAGGGCGAAATCAATGCCAATAATTGCGCCATCACTCCAGCCAACGATCGCGGCTTGCGGAATATGCAGATGATCCATCAGCGCGACCACATCATCGGTCATCAAATCATAGCCAAATGGCTGAGCATTGCGGCTGCTACGGCCATGGCCTCGGCTGTCCACCACAATAACCTGATGATTTTTGGCGATTGCAGGCACCTGCAAGCCCCAGTAATCGGCATTTGCCAGTCCGCCGTGCAGGAAAATCACCGGGCTACCATGACCGATAGTACCGTAGAACAGATTGATGCCATTAACGTCTGCATACGCCGTTTTCAAACCTGCCACCGGCGCAGGCGTGGGGGGTAAATGCTGCCAGCGCTGGCTCCAGCTAACAGGGTTCTCAACAGCGTGTGCAACAGGCAACAGGGCGCTGCCAGACAGCAGGCCGCTCAACAGCAGGGCAAGGTAAGCGTTGGATTTCATCAGGTTGCTCCAGAGGTAATGAAACAACCAAACTACCTCTTTTGCTGCGTAAATATTAAGAGAAATTTTACTATTGTTTGCCATGAAAAGTTATAGGCACACCTGTAACGCAAACTCAGTTTCTAAATATTCATAGTTTATTTAACGCTTTTACAGCCATGGACAAAACCCATAGCTTATTTCCTTTGCGGCACGCCAGACAACAAAGGATAAGAGGGATGGGTGTTTACAACAATATCAGTGAAATTATCGGGCAAACACCGGTTTTACGCTTAAATGGGTTCATGAACAAATACCAGCTCAACAGCGATATTGTCGCCAAACTGGAGTACTTCAACCCCAATCACAGTGCTAAAGACCGGACCGCGCTAGGGATGATCAATGCCGCCGAACAGTCTGGTGAGCTAACGCCGGATATCACTCTGGTGGAGCGTACCAGCGGCAATACCGGGATTGGTCTGGCAGCGATTGCGGCGGCACGCGGTTATAAATTTCGTGTCTATATCAACGATTTTGCCAGCGGCGAGCGGACCACGGTCATGAAAGCTTTTGGTGCCGAAGTGGTGCCATTCAGTACGGTAGCCGGATTTAAACAGGCGCTTGAAGAGGCGAACGGCGACTACATCGCGTCAACGCGCTGGCTGAAGCAAAACGTGATTGATCAGCAACAGGGCGTACTGTTTACCGGGCAACTGGAAAACCAGGCCAACCCACTCATCCATTATCAAACCACCGGCCCGGAAATCTGGCAGCAAACCAGCGGCAAGGTGGATATCGTTATCGCCACGGTGGGCACCGGTGGAACCCTTTCCGGGGTGGGGCGCTTTCTTAAAGAGCAAAATCCGGCGATTAAGCTTATTGCAGTGGAACCAGGAAAGAACTCCATCCGTAATCGTGACAACCCCGAAGCGAAAACCATCACTGGCATCCATTCCATTAGCGATATGACGCCTGAACTCACGCCCGGTGCGATGAATCGGGCACTGTTTGATGAGATCTTTGCGGTCGAAACGGAACAGGCAGTTGCGGCGGCCCGTGAGGTAGCAATAACAGATGGCATTTTAGTCGGAGAATCTTCCGGTGCCGTGTTACATGCTGTCACGCAGCTTGCCACACGGCTGGATTTTCAGGAGAAGCGTATCGTCGTGATACTGCCAGACAGCGGCTTAACCTACCTCTCTACCGGGCTGTTCAGCGACTGATAACACCTACTCATCGATGATCTCTATCCCGAGGCTGGTCAGTAACGTAGCGGCTTCGGGCAGGGTAAAGCGCGCGCTTTTCACCTCATTGTTCAATACGTTGATATTGTAGCCGTGCGCCCAGGCGAAGTTAGCACCGGTCAGCCGGGTATGATGAAAGGTGGCGTGGGTAAAATCGCTACCGCTGAAATCTGCCGCCTCACACTGTGCTTCACTGAAATCTACCGCCTGTAATTTGCATTCAATCAAACTGCACTGCGCCAGATACAGGCCAAAAAACACCGAATCATTCAGCACAGAGTGATGAAAATTCAGTGCTGCCGGGAAGTTGAGTGTCGACCAGGCGGCGCGGGTCCAGTCGATGCCCACCAGCTTGCATTCGTGAAACGCCACCTCTCTGAACGAACTGTACGAGACATTTAACAGGCTGAGATTGCATTTGCTGAACTCGCACTCGAAGAAACTGCACTTGCGAAAGGTCGATTCAGTGAAATTGCAGTGGGTAAAAGTACAGTTCTCAAAGCGAGTATTTACTATCTCATCCTCGTTCTGTGAAATGTCTTTGAAATCTTCGTCAATATATTCCTGGTCAGAAATAAGGAGGTTAGTCATCGCTAATTGCCTGCTGCCGTTAACTTTTTAATAAAATATCAGGTGGTGGGCGAGGTGTAAATGTGATGCATCTCTTCAGCTTCAATCCTGTCCAGATTTATTCACACCATTAACAGAGTCTGGCGGCATCTGATCGCGATTTTTACCCTGGTGAGCAGGGTCACCGGGCAGCGCTCAATGACGCAAAAGCATCGAAGTCAGGAGGCGAATCCCGGCTAAGATCGAACTATAGAGATTTTGTATGAATACGCAAAGTATACAAAGCAAATACTAAAAAATAGAATAAATTTTCAAGGTGTTTTTTATTTTTTTATTAAAAACAACGAGTTGTGTTAATGGTGGTAAATGGTAAATTTCTATTTTGTGATCGGATAGTGATCACAATGTTGTGATTTCACCCCGCTGAGGGTATTTACACTCCGCTGTGGGAGGTATAGCTTTGCCTATGACTTCCGCTGTTGCTAGCGTAATTGAGAGCGTTGTTGACCACATTCAGAGCTGCCTAACTTTTTTTGAATCCTGCACATGATTCGAAAGGGGAATGCTGTATCAAAAAAAATAAATACCCAGGAGATACTCACTGATGAATAACAATAAAATTTCGATTGAAGATGTCCCTTTAAATAACTTTCACCAGTTAATGACATTACGTGCCGGCGGCGGCTGGATACTCGATGGCTATGTCCTGAGTATTATTGGCGTGGCCATCGTTCAGTTCTCTGGCTATTTACACCTGACCTCATTTTGGCAAGGGCTGATTGCTGCTTCCTCGATGTTCGGTACTTTCTTTAGCGGTTTTCTCGGTGGGCTATTAACCGATAAATTTGGTCGCCAGCGACTGTTTTTCGTCGGGCCGATTCTGTTTATCATCGGTTCCGTCGGGTCTTTCTGGACTGAATCTGCCGCGATGCTGTTCTTCCTGCGTTTCCTCGTTGGAGTAGGGGTAGGTCTGGAATACCCGGTGGCCGGTTCGTTACTCACCGAGTTCTTACCGCAGAAAAACCGTGGCCCACGTCTTGCCGCATTAACCATCCTGTGGTTTGCCGGTGCTGCATTGGCCTATATTGTCGGTAATGCCATCCTGGCTCAGGCGGGTGATAACGCATGGCGTTACGTGCTGGCAAGCCCGGCGGTGTTAGGTGCGCTGCTGTTCCTGATTCGTCTCGGGACTCCTGAATCACCACGCTGGTTAGTGAGCAAAGGTCGCCTGGCGGAAGCAGATAAAATCATCAAAAAGGTCTACGGTCCCTCTTTCTCGCTGGAGAATATGCCAAAAGAGTCTGAAGAGGCGAAAGTTTCACTGCGCGACCTGCTGGCTTCTGGTTACGGCAAACGCATGCTGTTTGTGGCGGTGTTCTGGAGTGCGGCGGTGGTGCCTATGTTCGCGGTTTACTCATTCGCGCCAATTGTCCTGCAGGCGCTGAATTTAACCGGTGAGTGGGCCTCATTAGGTTCAGTGGCGATTACTGTTCTGTTTGTGATTGGCTGCATCATCGCAACACGTCTGATTGACACTCTGGGCCGTCGCCGTCTGATTATTCACAGCTTCCTGTGGTCAAGCCTGGCGTTACTCGGCTTAGGCGCTTTCTCCCACGGTTCGCCTATGCTGGTGCTGGTGTTGTTCGGTGCTTATGCAGTCTTCATCGGTGGCGCGCAGGTGCTGGAACTGGTTTACCCGAATGAGTTGTTCCCGACTGAAGTACGTGCGTTCGCGGTGGGTATGGGCTCTTCCTTGTCCCGTATCGGATCTGCGGCAGGCACCTGGTTAGTGCCATTCTCCCTCGCAAGCCTGGGCATTGGTTACACCATGTACGCCGCAGCCGCAGTTTCACTTATTGGCCTGCTGGCATCCCTGTGGCTGGCACCAGAAACCAAAGGCATGACGCTGGAACAGGCCGCTTCACTCCAGCGTTAATCGGTCCCGTAACACGTTACAACAAGGCCGCCGGATCACTGGCGGCCTTGTTGTATAAAGCCTTTACACGTCACAAACCCATTTTTTTGACAGAATAATGATTAAGCGTCAGGCAATGGGAATTAAAGGATCGGCCGCTGCCCATGCAGCTTCACGATTCGCCGCCGGAGGATAGATCCAGACGGTGTTGATTTGCGTCTTGAGGGATTTCCCTTCTTGACGGGTCAATTTGACCTCACGGTTCCACCCTTCGGTATACACAGCACCCCATTGACCCAGGTCCAGACAGGTAACGTATTTAGGCTGACGATAGGCGATAGGCTCAATGCCCAAAATTTCTGCGGCCACGTTATTTCCGGCATGACGCCCCATGACGATGGCATGTTGGCAGGTCATAAGCGCATGATTACCGATATCATCGGTGGCAGCGTAGGCAACATCGCCGGTGGCATAAATATCGCGTTGACCAGTAACCGCCAGGTTTGAATCTACGTGCAAGCGCCCCAGCGCATCCTGTTTACCTGGAATCTGTGACGTTAGCGAGTCTGCCCGAACGCCTGTGGTCCAGACCACCGTTTTGGCTTCAATCCGTTGACCATCATCCAGCACTACGCCATGTTCATCGACAGCAACGACCGATGATTTTAACCGCCATTTTACGCCCAGCGCTTCGCACGCCTCAGCAATTGAACGGCTTATTTCAGCGCCCATTGAAGCACCAATTTCCGTGCTCCGGTCAACGATAATCACCTCGATATTGGCCTGCTCACCGAGGATTTTCCGCAGACGCGCAGGCATCTCAGTCGCCGTTTCGATACCCGTAAAGCCGCCACCTGCCACCACGACAGTATTACGCCCTTTACTTTCTGCAAGGCTGGCCAGGGATGTCAGATGCTGCTCTAAACGTACTGCCTGCTCTAACTGATCGACGTCAAACGCATATTCTGCAACGCCCTGAATTGACGGTGTTGCCAGGGAACTTCCGCTCGCTAAGACCAGTTTGTCATAGCCGACTCTCTGTTCCATTCCCGATGCATCTCTGTAAGCCACAGATTTTTCTGCAACGTTAATTGAAGATGCCGTGCCTTGAATGAATTTAATATCCAGTGCATCGAAAAGCGCATCGATTGGGGCTACCAGCGTGTGCGCATCCGGCTCGTAAAAACGTGGACGGATACGCAATTCTGCCTGAGGAGCCAGAACCGTCACTTCAACATCCTGATAGCCATGAATATTGAACAGGCGCGTTGCACTCACTGCTGCCCACATGCCGCCGAAGCCAGCGCCGATAATCATAATCTTATGTTTCATTTTCGCCTTGGTGTGAATTCATGTTGTTGATAATAAAGAGGTAATTTTTTTGATTAACGGGCATTACCCCTTACTGCTGGCGGCAACTGTTGTCCATCGAATAACTACGACTATATTGGTGGTAGTTTGTTTGTGCAAGCGCTATTCTGGCGTATGAAGCGTTCAGGCGGCAAAAAAACAACAGTGGAACCCATGCAAGGCGTTGATATTATTGAAATTAAATTTTAATGGCGTTGACGGGAAGGAATTTTATTCCTTGATAAAAGCAGGGCTTTAGCATTGTCTCTGTTGACTGCTTTCGATACCCTATGCGAACAATCCAGTCGGAGATAAGCATGTCCCTTTACAGCGCAGGTGTTGAATACGGTATTCACTGCCTTATATTTTTGGTGGGCGAAGGTGGGGAAAGTCGTGACGCCAGCGTGCGCGATCTTGCAGAACTACAAGGCGTTCCCGCAGATTACCTTGCCAAGATTTTCACTAAACTTGCCAAAAGCGCATTAGTGGTCGCCACAGAGGGGGTGAAGGGAGGATTCAAGTTAGCAAGGCCTGCCGACGAAATAAGCCTGCTGGATATTGTTAATGCCATTGATGGACGAAAGCTCATTTTTGACTGCCGGGAAATTCGCAGCCGTTGCGCCCTGTTCGACGGAACGCCGCCCGAATGGGCCATGGACGGATACTGCTCAGTACACGCAGCCATGATGACAGCGCAGAAACGTATGGAAGACGCCCTTGCTCAACAAACTGTGCTCGATCTCGCGAGAAAAGTCGGACGCAAATCACCGGCTGAATTTACCCATCAGGTTGATACATGGATTAAAAACCGTCGGGAAAAGAAAAGCAGCGTGAAGGCTTCTGATGAACAGCAGATTCACATCATCGATATTTCGGACTGAATGCCGAAAAGAAGCAGTACGCCCTGTGGTCAGGATCTGTCAGTGACAGTGGCTTATCAGAGGGCTGGATTTTCCTGAACGCTTTTAGCCGCTTTTACAGCCCTGTCAGCTTTACCCCCTATTTTTACCCGCAGAGGGTGTCGCTTAGCGTGTTTTAACCGACGTGTGTAGACATCAGGAAGGGTACAACCCATGGATAGAAAGCAAAAAGCCCGCTCAGGTTTCCCTGAGCGGGCTTTTCTAATTTGGCTCCTCTGACTGGACTCGAACCAGTGACATACGGATTAACAGTCCGCCGTTCTACCGACTGAACTACAGAGGAATCGTTTGAACGGGGCGCATAGTATCGACCCTGCTGGGTGTTGTCAAAACTCTTTTGCAGAAATGGGTTCGATTGCTGGTTTATTCAGCACCTGCGTGTTTTGGTGCCATTTCAGCGACTGAAACAGGGTGTTCAATGGGATTGTCCGTACACTATTTCAACCGTTCGCTGCCGTGCTAATCGTGATGTGCGTCACCTATTTTATGCAAACCATCATGTTGATTTGTCGTAAACCTCGAATTGATCGCATTAGTGATCACACATATTTCATTTGCCAATTGTAGCCGGGGCAAAACGAAATATATATTCCGCAAAAACCTCCCCACACATCAGGATGCACGGTATGAACAAAGTCAGAATCGGTATGATCGGCAGTGGCTACATTGGACGTTGTCATGCGATTGCTTATGCGCAGGCCCCCACGGTTTTTGCCCTGAAAGGCGAAATTGTGCGTGAGATGCTGGCAGAGGTGACGCCAGAGTTGGCAGTAGAGAAAGCGGCGACCTTTGGGTTTACGCGTTCAACCGGGAACTGGCGTGAGTTGGTGAGCGATCCGCAGATTGATGTCGTGGATATTTGCGCGCCGAATTTCCTGCATAAGGAGATGGCGCTGGAGGCAATTCGCCACGGTAAGCACGTCTATTCTGAAAAGCCGTTGTCGTTGAGCGTGGCGGATGCTGAGGAGATGGTACGTGCAGCAGCGGCCGCAGGCGTGAAGACTCTGGTCGGTTTTAACTATATGAAGAACCCGACCAGTCAGTTGGCGAAGGAGATTATCAGCCGCGGTGAGATTGGCGAAGTGGTGCACTTTTACGGTACCCATAATGAAGATTATCTCGCCAACCCCAGTACCCCGCGTGACTGGCACTGCCAGCAGGCGCTGGCGGGCCTCGGTGCGTTAGGCGATCTTGCGGCGCATATTGTGAATATGGCGCACTATTTGGTTGGGGATATCGATGAAGTCAGCGGCGATATGCTGACCGTGATTAAGCAGCGTCCCGATGCTAAGAATCCCGGGCAGATGTTACCGGTGGAGAATGAGGATCAGGCCAGTGCGCTGCTGCGGTTTAATAATGGTGCACATGGGGTGATTGAGACTTCACGTATCGCCTGCGGCAGTAAGATGGGGCTGACCTATGTGGTGACCGGGACCAAAGGCACGCTGCGTTATACCCAGGAGCGCATGGCCGAGCTGGAGCTGTATCTGCATGACGATCCTGCGGGACGGCAGGGCTTTAAGACCATCCTGACCGGCCCGGCACATCCTGACTATGCGAATTTCTGCGTGTCCGCCGGTCATGGTATTGGCTTTAACGATCAGAAGACGGTGGAGATTCGCGATTTAATCAACGGAATTGCCGCAGGCGATCGCATGTGGCCCGATTTTGCCGAAGGGTTGCAGGTGCAGAAGGTGTTAGAGGCGATCGCCATTTCCGCCGTGGAACGTCAGTGGGTTAGGGTTTAAGTTCGGTTTCAGTCTGGGGCGGTGCGGTTGGTGTTCGTGCGTTTCAGTCGCAGATGGCGGGGAGTGCCGTAAAGACGCCGTGAATCCTTCCCTGGAGGCTCTGCCGC
>NZ_ALXE01000015.1 GCF_000295955.2 Pantoea sp. A4 | reverse complement strand
ACCCAGCCAGACCCGATCGGCCTGGTGGGCGGGATCAACCCCTACCAGTACGCACCTAATGCGCTGGTTTGGGTGGATCCGTTGGGGTTGGTATGTGAAATACCTTCGATACGAGGAACTCAATCAGGGTTCAAAAACCCTAGTCAGATTGATAAAATAAAAAGTAGCATGTTAGATGGTAAATATGATTTTCTAATTTCGAAGCATCAAATTGGCGGGCTTCTGGATAGTAAAGGTGTTTATCATATTGGAGATGGTCATCATAGAATGGCGGCAGCACTGGAAATTTATAAGGAAACAGGGAATGCTAAGCCAGTGCAATCATTAATAAAACATGGTCGTTGGGATTTGACTGACATGCCCCCCATGAATTCGGTGCCAATGCCATCACGAAGTTTTCTTGGTAATCTAATCAATAAAATCCACTTCATTTTTGGATGGTGACATGAATAGAATAGATATTTATATAAAAATGCTGGGGCTTGCTCTGCCATACATAAGAAATGTACAGTCGCATGGTTTCATTGTGAAGTCACGAGATAAATCATGTTATTATGAGGCCGATTTATTGCACAGTGTTGTTAATTCACTTAAGGAGGTTGAAATATCTAGCTGGGATATATACTTCTTAAATATTCAGGCTCGGTATTATATCGAGAATGCTAATGGAATATGTCCAAATTATCTTGCTCACAAAGGATGCATTATTAGTCTATTTAATCTCATTCCTGATCCTATGAAGAAGGATTTAGAATGGGATTGTCCTGAGCAATAACTGCATACATTAGTGATACTTACAGGAATTCTGCTTTATTCAGCCGAATCAGATGGCCTGTTTATCGGGATTACCTTGAGCTAGTATGTTATTAACGTGCTGGGTTGGGTAGCCCCGCGTGTTATAAGTAGATCAACAAATACAAAAATTATGTTGGTCTTGCTACTTCTGGGCA
This sequence comes from Pantoea sp. A4, assembly GCF_000295955.2. Lineage (GTDB taxonomy): Bacteria > Pseudomonadota > Gammaproteobacteria > Enterobacterales > Enterobacteriaceae > Pantoea > Pantoea multigeneris. The sequence continues at coordinate 216 of NZ_ALXE01000015.1, read as the reverse complement.
TAGAAAACATATTCCTGAGCGCTTCAGTAGCCCTGCACTGACCTCGTATCGAGATTGCTGACAACGTCAACAACACGCAACAGCGATTTGCATCCGGGCAATGTCCTCAGCGCGGAAATCCTCGATACCTTCGGCGGCGGGCACCCAGACTGAGCGCGCCGATGCGTGTGGCGGAATGTTCATCTGGCGGGGCACACGGCTGGCAGAAGAGCGCAG
>NZ_ALXE01000014.1 GCF_000295955.2 Pantoea sp. A4 | reverse complement strand
ACGTGCAGTTTAGTACGTTGGAATTGCTCTTTAGCCATCGCTAGTCCCTCTAAGACGGATATATCTAGGATATGATCACATTAACCAGGCAATTGCCTGACTGTCAGATTTACAGAGAGAGAATCAGGGAGGGAGAAAAAGGAAGTGGTGCTGATACCCAGAGTCGAACTGGGGACCTCACCCTTACCAAGGGTGCGCTCTACCAACTGAGCCATATCAGCACATCTGGAGCGGGCAGCGGGAATCGAACCCGCATCATCAGCTTGGAAGGCTGAGGTAATAGCCATTATACGATGCCCGCATCCTGGAACTCGGCTACCTGTTCTTTCTGTAGCTTATGAATAATAAAAGGTGCGCTTTTACTATTCGAGCCAGCTGTTTGATTTAGCTGACTCCGACTGTGCCAATGCTCAGCCTGAACCTGGGGTGACTTCTCACCAATCAGATAACCTTTCTGGTTATCTGTCTCAATCACAAGATTGAGATGGTGGCGGGAGAAGGA
>NZ_ALXE01000012.1 GCF_000295955.2 Pantoea sp. A4 | reverse complement strand
ATTGTCTGATAGAAAAGTAACGAGCAGAAAAAACCTCTACAGGCTTGTAGCTCAGGTGGTTAGAGCGCACCCCTGATAAGGGTGAGGTCGGTGGTTCAAGTCCACTCAGGCCTACCAAATTTCTTCTCATGCTGCGTTAAAGCGCCGCTCGTATAGTTAACTATACGTCGCGACCCTTTGCCTTGCCTGAAAAGAAATTACCGTTTGAAAGAACGGAACTCCTGGTGAGTGGTAGTAGATGGTCTCTGCAGTAACTGTATGGGGCTATAGCTCAGCTGGGAGAGCGCCTGCCTTGCACGCAGGAGGTCAGCGGTTCGATCCCGCTTAGCTCCACCATTACAGTGACTCAACAATACTTCAGAACGTACCGGTAACGGTAGGTTGCGAAGTATTTGCTCTTTAACAATCCGGAACAAGCTGAAAATTGAAACGACACGTCGTATTCATTCTCCGTAATAAGAATGAAGTTATCGATGTGTTCGAGTCTCTCAAATGCTTGCAACTTGCATGCGTTGTAAAACGTCTGTGGGTTGTGAGGTTAAGCGACTAAGCGTACACGGTGGATGCCCTGGCAGTCAGAGGCGATGAAGGACGTGCTAATCTGCGTAAAGCGTCGGTAAGGTGATATGAACCGCTATAGCCGACGATGTCCGAATGGGGAAACCCGGTGCACTCTGTGCATCATCGTTAACTGAATACATAGGTTAACGAGGCGAACCTGGGGAACTGAAACATCTAAGTACCCAGAGGAAAAGAAATCAACCGAGATTCCCCCAGTAGCGGCGAGCGAACGGGGAGCAGCCCAGAGTCTGAATCAGCTTGTGTGTCAGTGGAACGGTCTGGAATGGCCGACGGTACAGGGTGACAGTCCCGTACACGAAGATGCACAAGTTGTGAACTCGAAGAGTAGGGCGGGACACGTGGTATCCTGTCTGAATATGGGGGGACCATCCTCCAAGGCTAAATACTCCTGACTGACCGATAGTGAACCAGTACCGTGAGGGAAAGGCGAAAAGAACCCCGGCGAGGGGAGTGAAACAGAACCTGAAACCGTGTACGTACAAGCAGTGGGAGCCTACTTGTTAGGTGACTGCGTACCTTTTGTATAATGGGTCAGCGACTTATATTCTGTAGCAAGGTTAACCGTATAGGGGAGCCGCAGGGAAACCGAGTCTTAACTGGGCGTTAAGTTGCAGGGTATAGACCCGAAACCCGGTGATCTAGCCATGGGCAGGTTGAAGGTTGGGTAACACTAACTGGAGGACCGAACCGACTAATGTTGAAAAATTAGCGGATGACTTGTGGCTGGGGGTGAAAGGCCAATCAAACCGGGAGATAGCTGGTTCTCCCCGAAAGCTATTTAGGTAGCGCCTCGTGAACTCATCTTCGGGGGTAGAGCACTGTTTCGGCTAGGGGGCCATCCCGGCTTACCAACCCGATGCAAACTCCGAATACCGAAGAATGTTATCACGGGAGACACACGGCGGGTGCTAACGTCCGTCGTGAAGAGGGAAACAACCCAGACCGCCAGCTAAGGTCCCAAAGTCATGGTTAAGTGGGAAACGATGTGGGAAGGCACAGACAGCCAGGATGTTGGCTTAGAAGCAGCCATCATTTAAAGAAAGCGTAATAGCTCACTGGTCGAGTCGGCCTGCGCGGAAGATGTAACGGGGCTAAACCATGCACCGAAGCTGCGGCAGCGACACTATGTGTTGTTGGGTAGGGGAGCGTTCTGTAAGCCTGTGAAGGTGTGCTGTGAGGCATGCTGGAGGTATCAGAAGTGCGAATGCTGACATAAGTAACGATAAAGCGGGTGAAAAGCCCGCTCGCCGGAAGACCAAGGGTTCCTGTTCAACGTTAATCGGAGCAGGGTGAGTCGACCCCTAAGGCGAGGCTGAAAAGCGTAGTCGATGGGAAGCAGGTTAATATTCCTGCACTTGGTGTTACTGCGAAGGGGGGACGGAGAAGGCTAGGTTATCCGGGCGACGGTTGTCCCGGTTTAAGCATGTAGGCGGAGAGTTTAGGTAAATCCGGACTCTTTTTAACGCTGAGGTGTGATGACGAGTCACTACGGTGATGAAGTAACTGATGCCCTGCTTCCAGGAAAAGCCTCTAAGCTCCAGGTAACACGAAATCGTACCCCAAACCGACACAGGTGGTCAGGTAGAGAATACCAAGGCGCTTGAGAGAACTCGGGTGAAGGAACTAGGCAAAATGGTGCCGTAACTTCGGGAGAAGGCACGCTGTCGGTAGGTGAAGTCCCTCGCGGATGGAGCTGAAGGCAGTCGAAGATACCAGCTGGCTGCAACTGTTTATTAAAAACACAGCACTGTGCAAACACGAAAGTGGACGTATACGGTGTGACGCCTGCCCGGTGCCGGAAGGTTAATTGATGGGGTTATCCGCAAGGAGAAGCTCTTGATCGAAGCCCCGGTAAACGGCGGCCGTAACTATAACGGTCCTAAGGTAGCGAAATTCCTTGTCGGGTAAGTTCCGACCTGCACGAATGGCGTAATGATGGCCAGGCTGTCTCCACCCGAGACTCAGTGAAATTGAAATCGCTGTGAAGATGCAGTGTACCCGCGGCAAGACGGAAAGACCCCGTGAACCTTTACTATAGCTTGACACTGAACATTGAGCCTTGATGTGTAGGATAGGTGGGAGGCTTTGAAGCGTGGACGCCAGTCTGCGTGGAGCCAACCTTGAAATACCACCCTTTAATGTTTGATGTTCTAACGTAGGCCCGTGATCCGGGCTGCGGACAGTGTCTGGTGGGTAGTTTGACTGGGGCGGTCTCCTCCCAAAGAGTAACGGAGGAGCACGAAGGTTGGCTAATCCTGGTCGGACATCAGGAGGTTAGTGCAATGGCATAAGCCAGCTTGACTGCGAGAGTGACGGCTCGAGCAGGTGCGAAAGCAGGTCATAGTGATCCGGTGGTTCTGAATGGAAGGGCCATCGCTCAACGGATAAAAGGTACTCCGGGGATAACAGGCTGATACCGCCCAAGAGTTCATATCGACGGCGGTGTTTGGCACCTCGATGTCGGCTCATCACATCCTGGGGCTGAAGTAGGTCCCAAGGGTACGGCTGTTCGCCGTTTAAAGTGGTACGCGAGCTGGGTTTAGAACGTCGTGAGACAGTTCGGTCCCTATCTGCCGTGGGCGCTGGAGAATTGAGGGGGGTTGCTCCTAGTACGAGAGGACCGGAGTGAACGCACCGCTGGTGTTCGGGTTGTCATGCCAATGGCATTGCCCGGTAGCTAAGTGCGGAAAAGATAAGTGCTGAAAGCATCTAAGCACGAAACTTGCCCCGAGATGAGTTCTCCCTGACTCCTTGAGAGTCCTGAAGGGACGTTGAAGACTACGACGTTGATAGGCCGGATGTGTAAGTGCAGCGATGCATTGAGCTAACCGGTACTAATGACCCGTGAGGCTTAACCTTACAACGCCAGAGGCGTTTTTGA
>NZ_ALXE01000011.1 GCF_000295955.2 Pantoea sp. A4 | reverse complement strand
TTTTTTCGTTTCTGCGGTTTGTTCAGGATTCGCGTCAAGGGCAAACACCTGTCTGACAGATCTAGATCCCGTCCTCCGGCAGCAGCTCGATGCTAAACGGTTTACCGTTGTACATCACTCTGGCAAAACGGCGTGTGTACCAACTCTGATCCTCGCGCTGATAGGCTTTCTCGAAGTAGGGGCCACGCAAAATGAGCTGGTTATTGTCGTTGTAGCCAAAACCCACTTTGTCATTGCCGGTCCAGTGCTGCTGAAAGGCTTTGGTGGGTGCCGCATCCAACCTCTGCGCTTCCTCAGTGCTGCACTGGGTGAAGCTTTTACGAAACTTAAAGCTAATCCCGGCCTGATAGCGGTCGCGGCCATTGGTATCAACCAGTGCGCTGGTCCAGCCGGTAGACGGTGGGATCTTCACATACAGTTTGCAGCGTGCGGATGTCCCTTCAATATGCACCCGCCCAACAGGACTGGAGCCTTCGCCATACCAACTGGCAATCACATCTGACTCTTCGCGTGCCTGCAAATAGATATGGGCAACGCCTTCGGGGGTGCGGGTACTGAAATCGGTCTGGGTTGCGCCCTGGCTGAGATACTGGGCCGATCCCAACATGCGGAGATGTATCTGTGACGATTTATCAGAAAAGTGGAACTCACCGACGTAAAACCAGGTATGCGCGTTGGCAAAATTACTCATATGGTGCTGCGAGGTAATGGCGTCATAGCTTAGTGAACCCTGAAAAATCGCCCCTAAGTCTGAAATCTCCGCGACGCCACGATCAAACTCACTCAACAACGTCCACGGCTCTATACCGTCAGTGGAGTAGTCGAACGGTTTCGCTGAGCTGTGAATGCTCTTTTGAATAATCAAGGCACGGGTAAACCCCAGCTTCAGCGGGTAAATACTGGACTCAATGGCCAGGCCCTCAATCACCCACTGGCCGTTGGTCAGATCACCTGGATAGTCGGTGTGCTCAATCCAGCCGTTGCGAATAAAAGATTGGGTACAACGCGGCAGATCCAGGGCGGGGCGGTTTTTACTGTTCTGGATATTAAAATTAGAGAGCTCGATGGCCGTGCAGTGATCCCAGGCTCCCTGTGCCTGATCGGACCAACGGGCATAGATAATTGAATCCTGGCTGTGGCGTGAGTAAAACTGATCGATCTTACAATCCAGCGTATCGATCAGATCCAGACAGCGACCACCGGTATTGCGAAACTCCACGCTGCTGACGTGCAGAAACTGCCCACCGGTCACGACATTCTTGAAAAAGCCTTTGGTGTTGGCGGGATGACCGTCAACGTTGCTCTGGCCTGCGAACACCAGGCCGGCGATCTCGACATAGCGCGCTTTCACCCGAAATACGACGTCACTGTTTTTACGATCGGAATAAATCAGGGTGGTGGGGAAATAGCCAAAGTTGACCGGAGCACCTGACACTTTAAAACGGTTCACTTCACCTTTGTCGGCGATATCAAAGGCAGACAGATAAAACTCACCGGCAGTAAAACGAATACCCGTGGCGGGGTAGTTCTTCTGGGACCAGTTAAACATGCGTCTGACCGCCTCTGCGCAGTCTGTCTTGCCATCGGCTATCGCGCCAAAGTCCAGCACGGTGACATTGTTATAGTCCTGTAGAACCCGTTTCCAGCGGGCCCCCTTGGCACTGACAAAGGTAACGCCACCATCATCAGGGCTTTTCGTATCCGTGATGTCATACACAAACACGCCACCGCCCATTTTACTACCAGGGTTATACTCCAGCACTGTTGCTAGCTCTCCGGCGGCGGCGGGTTCATGTGCGCGTAAATCGGCGACAGTGCGTACCTGGACAACCGTGGCCGTTTTTGCCTGGGCGGGGCTGTTTACATTCTGCTGCTGTTGCGTCATGACTGTTCCTCTTCACAGGATTGCGAGCGCTTTGCTGTCCAAAGTATAAGCAGCCGCACACCGGAAATGCGTAAAGGTCCAGGCTAACATAATGATTTCACAAGCAGCGCATGGAAAAACAGGCTGAAATTCAAGGCCAGAAAACAGCCGGATATGAATATTTCCAGAAAACTCCCAAAACGATTCTGCTTACCTGTGGAAGTAAAACGGAGATGTGCTATTTCTTCGGCGTCAGGCTGTGCCAGATGTGCATCACTGCATAACTACGCCAGGGACGCCAGCTTTGGGAGCGAGCCTCAGCCTGCGCGGCGGTAAGCCCCCCGAGGTTGTTGCGAATGGCAATATCTTCCCGCGGGAAAGCATCCGGCCAGCGCAGCGCCCGCATCGCAATATAGCTGGCGGTCCACGGGCCAATGCCCTTGAGTGATAACAAACGCTGTACCACCTCATCGGGTTGTTTGATGCCGCTAAAATTCAGGTCGCCAGCGTTAAAAGCTGCGGCAATCGCCAAAATGGTACTGGAGCGCGCGCTAACAATCCCCAGACTGGCAACCTCATCCAGCGTGGCTTGTGCGACCCGACTCGGGAAAGGAGAAAGACGCGATAAATCGGCAAACGGGGTCACAAAGGGTTCCCCAAATGCCGCCGCGAAACGGCTACTGAGCGTGGTCGCTGCTTTTACAGTGATCTGTTGGCCGAGAATTGCCCGCACCATCATTTCAAATCCGTCAAAGGCACCGGGAACCCGCAGCCCAGGAAAATGCGCCACGCTCTCCTGTAGCAGAGGGTCTTGGGCCAGATGGTCAGCAATTTGCAGTGGCTGAGCATTAAGATCGAACAGATCGCGTAAGCGGCGTAAGAGTGCCGGTAATACCGGGGACAAGCTGGTGGTGAACGTGACCTCCAGCGCATGATGCCGGGGGAGATTACGCACGCTGATCCAGCCTCGGCACCGGCCCAGCGCCACAGTTCGACGATAGTGGCCGTCTGCTACGGCTTCGACCTCTTTCATTACACGCTGGCTCAGAAAGCCTAACAGCAGCTCCCAGTCGAAAGGGGGACGATAGGCGAGGCGCAGGGTCGCCGTGGCCTCAATCACCTCGTGAGCAGGCTCAGAGGTTGCTTTGCGTAGCCGACTGGGGGACATACGGTAACGGCTCTGGAAAACGTCATTAAAACGTCGCAGGCTACTGAAACCACTGGCTAGGGCAATCTCCGTCACAGGAAGGCGGGTTTCGGTCAGCAACTGCTTGGCTAACAGCAGTCGGCGAGTTTGCCGTAGCTCCACCGGAGATACGCCCAGCTCCTGCTGCACAATGCGGCGTAGCTGGCGCAAACTGATCCCCAGATCTGCGGCGATACTGTCGAGGCTTAACTCCGACTCCAGGACCCCTTCTTCAATGTGACGTAACAGGAGATCGGCAACGCGATGGGGTTTATCAACCGGGGCATTACCGGGAGCCAGCTCGGGTCGGCAGCGCAAACAGGGACGGAAATGCGCTTTTTCTGCCGCTTCAGCGCTGGAAAAAAATACACAGTTCTCTTTACGGGGTGGTTTTACCGGGCAAATCGGGCGACAGTAAATCCCGGTTGAGGTGACGCCAACAAAGAAAACGCCGTCAAAGCGACGATCTCGTGCGGTTAATGCCTGCCAGGCAGTCTCACGATCAAACATAGCAACCTCAGAGGAAAAAGGGATCAGTGCCTATCTTCGCGCAATGCCGCGTTGGCAACTGGCTGTTTTCGGTCATCACAACAGATTAACCCGATGACCGAAAACAGCCAGTTCTGTGGAGAAAAAGTGCGATAATTGGCACGTCTGAGTGAGGAGAAGAACATGTATTACAGCAAACAGATTGAAACCCCGGTAGGTGAGCTGACACTGGTCGCCAGCGATCGCGGCGTCGTGGCTATTCTGTGGGAGGATGATTCACCGTCGCGTGTGAAATTAAGCACCACCCAGCATGATGATCATCATCCCATCCTGTGCGAAACCGAGCGGCAGTTACGTGCCTACTTCGCCGGTGAGTTGCAGCATTTCACCTTGCCAATGGACGCCAGGGGAACGGAATTTCAGCAAAAAGTGTGGCACGCCCTGACCACCATTCCGTTTGGTGAGACGCGCAGCTACGGCCAGATTGCGACGCAGATCGGGCATCCTAAAGCGGTGCGCGCCGTGGGCGCGGCGAATGGCCGTAATCCATTATCCATTATTGCCCCCTGTCATCGGGTGATTGGCAGTAACGGTAAACTGACCGGTTTCGCCGGTGGGCTGGCGGTAAAAGCTTTTCTGCTGGCGCTGGAAAACCCGCAAAAATCCTGATCGTCCTGCTCACAAAAATGACACGACACTGCGGCTTTTTTCCGCTATCTTGTTTAGTATAAAAAACATGATGGCGGAAAGAATGCCAGTATTAGCCTTGAAAAGTTAATTTTCGTTAATTAGATAAAACGAGAGTCGTGTCATGAGCCTGATGTTTGATCCTGAAAGCGCCATCTATCCATTTCCACCTAAGCCCCAGCGTCTGAGTAGTGAAGAAAAATCTGCTTATCGCGAGAAAATCAAACAGTTACTTAAAGCACGCAACGCGGTGCTGGTGGCGCACTACTATACCGATCCTGAAATCCAGGCGTTGGCGGAAGAGACCGGCGGCTGCGTCTCGGACTCGCTGGAAATGGCGCGTTTTGGCTGCAACCACAGCGCAACAACCCTGCTGGTGGCTGGGGTGCGTTTTATGGGAGAAACCGCCAAAATCCTCAGCCCGGAAAAAACGGTGCTGATGCCAACCTTACAGGCTGAGTGCTCACTGGATCTCGGTTGTCCGATTGAAGAGTTTAACCGTTTTTGCGATGCGCATCCCGATCGTACCGTGGTGGTCTATGCCAACACCTCCGCCGCAGTAAAAGCGCGCGCTGACTGGGTGGTGACATCCAGTATTGCGGTTGAGCTGATCGAGCACCTCGACAGCCTGGGCGAGAAAATCATCTGGGCACCGGATCGCCATCTCGGACGCTACGTGACGAAGCAGACCAGTGCTGACGTTCTCTGCTGGCAGGGGGCATGTATCGTACATGATGAGTTTAAAACTCAGGCTTTGCAGCGCATGAAAACCCTCTACCCGGAAGCCGCTGTGCTGGTACACCCGGAATCGCCGCAGGCGATAGTCGATTTAGCCGATGCCGTGGGTTCCACCAGCCAGCTGATTCAGGCCGCCAAAACGCTACCGCACCCGCGTATGATTGTTGCCACCGATCGCGGCATCTTCTACAAAATGCAGCAGGCCGTGCCGGATAAAGAGCTGTTAGAAGCCCCGACAGCCGGGGAAGGGGCAACCTGTCGCACCTGCGCACACTGCCCGTGGATGGCGATGAACGGTTTACAAGCCATTGCTGAGGCGCTGGAAAACGGCGGGAGCGAGCATGAAATTCATGTGGAACCCGCATTACGTGAGGCGGCATTGCTCCCGCTGAACCGCATGCTATCCTTTGCAGCAGATCTTAAACTCAAAGTAAAAGGGAATGCCTGACAGGCCTTTTCTGAGGTGGCTTAATATGGATTTTTTTAGCACACACAATATCCTGGTGCATATCCCTCTGGGTGCGGGCGGATACGATCTCTCGTGGATTGAAGCCGTGGGAACGCTGGCCGGCTTGCTCTGCATCTGGCTCGCCAGCCTGGAGAAAATCAGCAACTACCTGTTTGGTTTGATTAATGTCACGCTGTTTGCGGTGATCTTTTTCCAGATCCAACTCTACGCCAGCCTGCTGCTACAGCTGTTTTTCTTTGCTGCCAACGTCTATGGCTGGTATGCGTGGAGCCGTCAAACCAGTGATAATCAGGCCGCGTTAAAAATCCGCTGGTTGTCGCGTAGCAGTGCTCTGGGATGGGGAGTAGCGTGTGTGGTAGCGATAGCGCTGCTAACGCTGTGGATCGACCCGTTCTTCGCCTTCCTCAGTCGCATCGCCGTTGCGCTGATGAACGCCGTAGGGCTTTCTGTCACCTTGCCCGTGCTCCAGCCTGATGCTTTCCCGTTCTGGGACTCCACCATGACGGTACTGTCTGTTGTCGCGATGATCCTGATGACGCGTAAGTATGTGGAAAACTGGCTGCTGTGGGTGGTTATTGATGTGATCAGTGTGATGATTTTCGCCCGTCAGGGCGTTTACGCCATGGCACTGGAGTACGTGATTCTCACCCTTATTGCCCTCAATGGCTCACGGCTGTGGATTGCCAGCGCGCGTGAGCAGGGTTCACGTGCGCTGTCGTCTCAGTGATGATGGTCTGAATGTGTGCCGTGAGGGTGCTCGTGTTCTAGCACGGCTCCCTCCACCTGCTGATGCGGTGCCCCTGTTTCGCACAACTCACAATCCAGCCCGCTACAGGGCTGGTACTCCATCTGTACCGTTGCATGGGCAATCTGATAATGCTGATGCAGCCAGACGTGTATTTGCCGTAACAGGCCATCATGGTCGTAAGGGGGGATCACCTGCACGTGCAGGGTCAGCAGGGGTTTCTCGCCCACTTGCCATAAGTGGACATGATGCACGTTGCGTACTTCAGCAATCGCCTGGGTTAGCTCACGCTTGAGTTTGTCGACGTTAATCGCCTTCGGCGCACCTTCCAGTAGCTCATGCAGGCTTTCCCGCAGCAGTTTCCAGCCGCTACGTACCACCAGTAAGGACACCAGCAGTGAAAGGATCGGGTCAATTGGCGTCCAGCCGGTGGTCATAATGATGATGGCGGCAATAATTGCCCCAACGGAACCGAGCAGATCACCCATAACATGAAGTGCAGCCGCGCGGACGTTAAGATTTTTCTCTTCACTGCCGTGGTGCAGTAACCAAAAGGCGAAAATATTCGCCAGCAGCCCGGCAACCGCCACCACCAGCATCAGCCCGCCGGTCACCGCCTGAGGATGGAAAAAGCGCTGGAGCGCTTCCCAGACAATCAGCACCGTGATCACCAGCAGGGCGATAGCGTTAATAAACGCGGCGAGGGTGGTCAGGCGTAGCAGGCCAAACGTGTGGCGCGCATTTGGTTTGCGCTGCGCAAATTTAACCGCCAGCAGTGCCATCAGCAGTGCGGCGGCATCTGTCAACATATGGCCTGCGTCTGCAAGCAGTGCCAGCGAACCCGAGATCAAACCACCGGCCACTTCCGCCAGCATAAACAGCGTGGTAACGAGCAGTGCGGCCAGCAGCCGTTTTTGATTGCCATCATGAGGATGGGCGTGATTATGGGCCATAGAATTCCACTATTAAGACAACGATCCTGGCGGCGATCATAGCAGTAAAACTGTGATAACAGATGCGTCTTGCTGTGGTTTTAGCGCAGCTGCGCACATAAAGGTGTGGGTGGGAACAGGAAGGGGGAAAAGGTGGGGGGAAGTTCCCCCCAGAAAGCCGTTAATGGGAGGATTCAATCGAGCCATTACCTTCAGTGCTTTCCACTTTTTCTTTGGTGTGGTGTTTTTTATGGTGCGTTGAGTTTTGGTGTTCACCGGTCGCGGCGGCATTGGTATTAGTGCTGCCGTTATTAATCTTACTGTTATCAACATTATTCGGTGGCAGATTTTCTTTCGCGCCACCGGCTGCGGCACCGGCACTCGCCGCCTGGTTAGCATCGCCGTTGTTGCTGTCGGCGGCCATTACGGCAGAGCTACCCAAAGTCAATGCAGTTGTCAGAAAGAGAATGGCGTACTTATTCATGGTTAAACTCCTGCTCATCGAGCGTTGCATGCCCCATTTGTCGCCCCGTTTACGGGTAAACGTGAATTGGTGGAATATATCGCTACCATGCTGTCTGTTTCTAAAATTAAATATCGCAAGTAATATTCAATTTGGCAGTAACTGTTAAAAAGTGTAGACCCTGACAAAATAAATGCAAACGCGATACGGGGTTGTTAACACGACGTGACAATTTACACCATGCAGGCAACGGGCTACAGTGGGCAGGTTGCGCCAGAAGTTACTCTGGCCAGAAATTTTACGGAACCAGTATGAATTATCAGAATGATGACCTACGCATCCGCGAGATTAAAGAACTTCTCCCGCCGGTTGCCTTATTAGAAAAATTCCCGGCCAGCGATAAAGCGGCCAAAACCGTAGCCACCGCCCGCACTGCCATCCACCAGATCCTCCAGGGCGAAGACGATCGCCTGCTGGTGGTCATTGGCCCGTGCTCTATCCACGATCCCCAGGCCGCGATGGATTACGCCGCACGCCTGCTGGCGCTGCGCGAAGAGTTGCAGGGTGAGCTGGAAGTGGTCATGCGCGTCTATTTCGAAAAACCGCGTACCACAGTGGGCTGGAAAGGGCTGATCAACGACCCGTTCATGGACGGCAGCTTCCAGATCAACGACGGCCTGCGCCTGGCGCGTAAGCTGTTGCTGGATATCAATGATACTGGCCTGCCTGCGGCCGGTGAGTTCCTCGACATGATCACCCCTCAGTATGTGGCTGACTTGATGAGCTGGGGCGCGATTGGCGCGCGTACCACCGAATCTCAGGTGCACCGCGAGCTCTCTTCCGGCCTCTCTTGTCCGGTTGGGTTCAAAAATGGCACCGACGGCACCATTAAAGTGGCGATCGATGCCATTAATGCGGCTAGCTCGCCACACTGCTTCCTGTCGGTGACCAAATATGGCCACTCCGCCATTGTTGAAACCAGCGGCAACGCGGATTGCCACATCATTCTGCGTGGCGGTAAAGAGCCGAACTACAGCGCAGAGCATGTGAAGGCCGTGAAAGCCGGGCTGGCGAAAGCAGGCTTACCACAGCAGGTGATGATCGACTTCAGCCACGCGAACAGCAGCAAGCAATTCCAGAAGCAGCTAGTGGTTGCAGATGACGTTGCACAGCAGATGATCAGCGGAGAGCAGGGGATTATCGGCGTAATGATCGAGAGTAACCTGGTGGAAGGAAATCAGAGCCTCGAGAGCGGCGAGCCGCTGGTCTACGGCAAAAGTGTTACCGATGCCTGCATCGGCTGGAGCGACACGGAAAACGTATTGCGTCAGTTGGCGGGTGCCGTGAAAGCGCGTCGCGGCTAACGTTTGTTGCGATGACATAAAAAAAGGCCAGACACTGTCTGGCCTTTTTGCTGTTTCAGTGCAGCGAATTACTTCGCTTTGCCCTGATTAGCCACTGCTGCGGCTTTAGCTGCGATTTCGTCAGCGTCGCCCAGGTAGTAGCGTTTCAGCGGTTTGAAGTTCTCATCAAACTCATACACCATCGGCACGCCGGTTGGGATGTTCAGTTCGAGGATCTCTTCTTCGCTCAGGTTGTCGAGGTATTTAACCAGCGCACGCAGTGAGTTACCGTGTGCTGCAACCAGAACTTTCTCACCGCTCTTGATGCGCGGCAGAATAGATTCGTTCCAGTAAGGGATAACGCGGTCAATGGTCAGCGCCAGGCTTTCGGTGGTTGGCAGCTGCTCGTCGCTCAGTGCGGCGTAGCGTGGGTCATGACCCGGGAAGCGCTCATCGCTACGCTCCAGGTCTGGTGGGGTCACGCGGAAGCCACGACGCCACTGCAATACCTGCTCATCGCCATATTTAGCGGCAGTTTCTGCTTTATCCAGGCCCTGCAGCGCACCGTAGTGACGCTCGTTCAGACGCCAGGATTTTTCAACCGGCAGCCAGGCCTGATCCAGCTCGTCCAGCACATTCCACAGGGTGTGAATGGCACGCTTCAGCACGGAAGTGTAGGCAAAATCAAACACGAAGCCTTCTTTTTTCAGCAGTTGACCTGCTGCTTTAGCTTCGGTACGACCTTTATCAGACAGGTCTACATCGTACCATCCGGTAAAGCGGTTTTCCTGATTCCACTGGCTTTCGCCGTGGCGTACCAGGACCAGCTTAGTTACGGCCATAGCTTAACTCCTTCAATACATAATGATGTTGCGGGATAGTAAAAACCTTGCTGCCAATTGCGCCATACCATAGCGGAAAACAACGCACTGCGTAAGCCTGTCTGCAACGCAGTGCGCGTTTTTCAGCCGCTTATACGGTGATAAAGCGATAGCGCGTCGTGGCTTTCCAGCAATCACCGGGCTGTAACCAGCAGTCCGGCTGCGGCCATTCCGGGTGGTTAGGCGAATCTGGCAGGTAGCCACTTTCCAGAGCAATCCCCTGGTAATCCTCATAGTGGTCGTGCTCGCGCGCCCGCGTTCCACCCAGATAATTACCGCTGTAAACCTGTAGCGCAGGGCAGGACGTCGTCACTTCCAGGCTCAGTTTGCCATCGGCGGAGGTGAGCTGAGCAGCGACCTGCTGCACATCACCTGCGCTGTTAAGCAGGAAGGCGTGATCGTAGCCCTTGGTGGCTTGCTGATCGGCATCTTGCAGGAAATCCTGCGCCACGGTTTTTGCCTGGCGAAAATCGAAGCTGGTGCCTGCCACCGCCGTGAGGTTGGCATTGGGCAGCCCCATGCTGTCTACGGGCAGGTAGTTATCGGCCTGTAGTTGTAGACGATGCTGGCGTACATCACCATGATCGGCATCAAGGTTGAAGTAGGCATGGTTAGTCAGCGCAACCGGGGTCGGCTGGTCGCTCTCTGCCTCATAGCGAATCAGCAGCGAGTTGTCTTCCGCCAGCTCGTACCACAGGTCGACCAGCAGTGCGCCAGGGAAACCCTGATCGCCATCCGGTGAGTCGAGGCGGTAGTGCACCACGCTCTCACTCTGGCTGACAATCTGCCAGCGGCGTTTATCAAAACCTTCCGGGCCACCGTGCAGCTGGTTTGGCCCCTGGTTAGGCAGCAGTGCCTGACCGGTGGCATTTAGCCGCGCGCCCGCGATACGGTTGGCATAGCGCCCCACCGTTGCGCCGAGATAGGCCCTTTGGTGCAGGTAGTCAGAAGGCGTTGCGCAGCCGAGCAGCGCTTCACGCACGCTGCCATCATCAAGGGGAATGCGGGCGGAGAGCCAGGTGGCTCCCCAGTCCATGAATGTGGCGACCATCCCGTTGTGATTACGTAACACGGTGATGCGCCAGGGCTGGCCGTCAGGGGCCGTTGACTGGATATCACTTAGCAAATGCCTGCTCCTTCTGATGCTTTACACACGTAAAAGGTCTCTTTGATGCCGGTTTTTGCTTCGTACTGGCTCGCAATGGCGTGACGGACCTGATCCACTAAGCCCACCGGCATCAGTGCGACGATACAACCGCCAAAGCCGCCGCCCGTCATACGTACGCCACCCTGGGTGCCAATTTCAGCTTTGACCAGTTCCACCAGCGTATCAATTGCGGGTACGGTGATTTCAAAATCGTCACGCATGGAAGCGTGTGATTCTGCCATCAATTCGCCCATACGCACTAAATCGCCACGGCTCAACGCATCGGCAGCTTCCTGAGTGCGCGCATTCTCGGTCAGCACATGGCGGACGCGTTTAGCCACTTCGCCCTCTAACTGTGCTTCAGCGGCATAGAACTCGGCCAGCGTCACATCACGCAGTGCCGGTTTACCGAAGAAACGCGCTCCAGCTTCACACTGCTCACGGCGGGTATTGTACTCGCTGCCCACCAGGCTACGACGGAAGTTGGAGTTGATGATCACCACCGCGACATCGGTTGGCAGTGATACGGCACGGGTTGAGAGATCGCGACAGTCGAGGAGCATCGCGTGATCTTTCTGCCCGAGCGCTGAGATCAACTGATCCATAATGCCGCAGTTACAGCCGACAAATTTGTTCTCTGCT
Organism: Pantoea sp. A4; assembly: GCF_000295955.2. Lineage (GTDB taxonomy): Bacteria > Pseudomonadota > Gammaproteobacteria > Enterobacterales > Enterobacteriaceae > Pantoea > Pantoea multigeneris. The sequence goes on along the minus strand of NZ_ALXE01000011.1, from coordinate 14,159 downwards.
TCCTGGCCGTTAAGCGCAATTTCAGCCCCGCCCAGCTTCAGCTGATACAGCTGCTGGAAGACCGTACCCACCGCGACTTCCAGCGAAGCGGAAGAGCTCAACCCTGCACCCTGCGGCACGTTGCCACTGATCACCAGGTCAGCTCCGCCGAAGTTGCTGTCACGCAGTTGCAGGTATTTCACAACGCCACGCACGTAATTGGCCCACAGAGGCTCGTGCAGTGCAGTGATTTCTGCATCCAGCGAGAAGCTATCCTGCTGCTGCTCGTAATCAACGGCGACGACGCGGACGATGCGATCGTCGCGTTTAGCACAAGCGATGACGGTTTGATAATCAATCGCGCAGGGCAATACAAAACCATCATTATAGTCGGTATGTTCGCCAATGAGGTTCACGCGGCCAGGTGCCTGAATGGTGTGGGTGGCTGCATAGCCAAAAGTCTCGGCAAAAACCTGTTGGGTGATGTTTTTTAAGCTCATTATTGCGCCTCACGGAAATGAATATCACTGACAGAACGCAGGCGCTCGGCGGCCTGTTCTGCGGTTAAATCGCGTTGGGTTTCAGCCAGCATCTCGTAGCCGACCATAAATTTACGCACGGTGGCCGAACGTAGCAGCGGCGGATAAAAATGCGCGTGCAGTTGCCAGTGTGCATTGTCTTCGCCGTTGAAGGGCGCGCCGTGCCAGCCCATGGAGTAGGGGAAAGAGCACTGGAACAGATTGTCATAGCGGCTGGTGAGTTTTTTCAGCGCCAGCGCCAGATCGCTCCGCTGAGCCGCGTTGAGATCGGTGATGCGCTGTGCTGGCGCTTTCGGCAGCAGCAGCGTTTCAAACGGCCAGGCGGCCCAGTAGGGCACCACGGCCAGCCAGTGCTCGGTTTCCACTACCGTGCGGCTGCCATCTTTCAGCTCTCGCGTCACGTAGTCGAGCAGCATTGGCGAACCCGTACGGGCGAAGTATTCACGCTGGTGGACATCTTCTCGTGCCGCTTCGTTAGGCAGGAAACTGTTGGCCCACACCTGACCGTGCGGGTGCGGATTCGAGCAGCCCATGGCTGCGCCTTTGTTCTCAAACACCTGCACCCACGGGTAGGTTTGCCCCAGCTCAGCCGTTAAATCCTGCCAGGTCTGCACCACCTCTTCCAGCGCAGGCAGTGAAAGCTGCGGCAAGGTTTTGCTGTGATCCGGTGAGAAGCAGATCACCCGGCTGGTGCCGCGTGCGCTGCCGCTGCGCATTAGCACATCGTCACTCTCGGGGGCATCCGGTGTGTCTGTCATCAGGGCGGCAAAATCGTTGGTGAAGACAAAGGTGCCGGTATAGTTCGGGTTGATATCGCCAGTGATGCGGGTATTACCGGCACACAGGAAACAGTCGGGATCGTGTTGAGGCAGCTGCTCAACCGCAGGGGTTTCCTGCGCCCCCTGCCACGGGCGTTTAGCGCGGTGTGGAGAAACCAATACCCACTGATCGGTCAGCGGGTTGTAGCGGCGATGAGGGTGATCTACCGGGTTAAATTGTTCCATGGGACGTCCTGATAACGTTGAGGCACTGAATCTGGCGTAAAAGTAACACAGCCATGCGGATGAAATCGTGATCCAGGCAGGATAAATGAAATCGTTTACACAAGATGAAGATTTCTGATACGGGCTTTAGGATAGCATGCAGGGAATGAGTACGGTCAATATGTGGTAACGTTTACATTGTGGAGTGATGCTGCGGAAAGCGTGCGGAGAAGGGCGTGACCGGGGGCTCGAATCCCCCGGTTTTTAGCGTCAGGCTTTGAGCTGGGTTTGCTCGTAGCGGTAGCCACCACCCTCTTTGGCGACAAAGCTCAAACGGTGGCTGATGCACTGTGGTGCATCTTCAGCATGGTGAGAAACGAACAGCAGTTGTGTTCGCCCCTCGCCGATAAGAATATCGACAAAGCGACGCACCAGCTGGCGGTTAATAGAATCCAGCCCCTGCAACGGCTCATCAAGGATCAGCAAGGTAGGGTGTTTTACCAGCGCGCGGGCAATCAGCACTAAACGCTGCTGGCCCCATGAGAGGCTGTGGAACGGTGTATCGGCCAGCTGATTATCCATCCCGAGCAGTGCCAGCCACTGCCGGGCCAGCGCTTTTTGCCGATCCGAAGCGGCCTGATACAACCCAATGGAGTCAAAGAAACCAGACAGGATCACCGTGCTCACGCTGACGTTAACGCGGTACTCCAGATGCAGGCTGCTGCTGACGTAGCCAATGTGCTGCTTAATGTCCCAGATGGTCTCACCGCTACCGCGTCGAATACCAAACAGGGTCAGATCGTTGCTGTAGCCTTGCGGATGGTCACCGGTAATCAGGCTCAAGAGCGTGGATTTACCTGCGCCGTTTGGCCCGGTAATCTGCCAGTGCTCACCGCTATTGAGCTGCCAGTTCATCCCTTCGATCACGGGCATATCGTTGTATGAAACGCGGCCATTGCGCAGGGTAACCCGGGGAGCGTCATCTGCCAGTTGTGGCAGGGCATCGGCCACATCCGGTTCGGGCAGCGCCATGCCTTCTAACTTCTCACTGTGGGCCAGTTGGGCGACCAGCGCTTCAGCCAGTAACTCACTGCGTGGCCCGGTGTGTGTCACTTCACACTCCAGCAGCACCCCAGCGTGCTGAACAAACTCTGGAATATCTTCGAAGCGGTTCAATACCAGTACCAGCGTGAAATTCTCGTGCTGGAGCTGGGCGAGGGTTTCGGCCAGGCTGGCGCGAGATTGCACGTCAAGGCCGTCAAAAGGCTCATCGAGGATCAGCAAATCAGGCTGGGCCATCAGCGCCTGGCACAGCAAGGTCTTACGCGTTTCGCCGGTTGAGAGGTATTTGAAGCGGCGAGTCAGCAAATAGCTAATACCAAACCGCTGGGCTAACTGTTCACAGCGGACCGGATCTTTGACCTCGGTCTGGATGAGTTCGGCGGCGGTCAGGCCGGTGTCATCTTCATGCTCACTCAGCAAATCGGTGTTGTTACGTTGCCATTCATCGGCGACGATTTTCTGCAACTGCTCCAGTGACAGGCGCACTGGATGTTTGAAGGTGGACTCCCGCGTGCCTTTCTCCACCGGTAACTCGCCGGAAAGGGCGCGTGCCAGAGCTGATTTACCGCTGCCGTTAGCACCGACAAACGCCCAGCTCTCGCCGCTGCGCAACGTAAGGTCTTTCAGGGTCAGGACTCGGGTATCGCTAAGACGAAACGTGCCTTGCGAAATTTGCAATATAGACATAATTTATTCCGTTTTTTGCATCAATACTGGCAGTTTTAATCCTTGTGGTCAGTGTTGTCAATTTGTCATCGGGGAGAGTGCCCGTCAGGAGAGCACGAAAAGCACAGTGCAGTTTTATAACCAGCCGTTACAATCACTTTTTTGTTTGTCTGTGAGGCTCTGATGCTGGAATTGATTAAAAGCCTGGCTGTAGCGATCATCATGGTGCCGATTGTTATGGCGCTGATGCTGGGTCTGATCTACGGCCTGGGTGAAGTCTTCAACGTAATCTCGAAATTCGGTCACCGCGATAACCGCTCTTCCCGTTCAGCTAGCTGAACCTCGCCAACGCCCTCACGGGCGTTGTGCATCCCCTCTCAAGTTGCCTCTTTTTATGCCGATAAGCTCATGACAGGGCTGCGGTTTCCGGGCTATGCTCAGGAAAGCTACTACGATAAAGAGAGAACAATAATGTCTACAAATCAATACCGCTGGGGTATGGCTGCTGCGTTCACGTTGATGCTGGCCGGGCAAGCCGTGGCCGCTGATAAAGTCACGGTTTTTGCTGCGGCATCGCTGACCAATGCAATGGATGAGATTGGTAAAGTCTGGCAGCAGAAGACCGGCGTTGAAGTGGTCAGCTCTTATGCTTCTTCTTCCGTGCTGGCACGTCAGATTGAACAGGGCGCACCTGCTGACCTGTTTATCTCTGCCGATCAGCAGTGGATGGATGATGCTGTGGCAAAACAGAGCATGGAAACCGCAACCCGTTACACCTTACTCGGCAACGATCTGGTGCTGATTGCGCCAGTGAGTAGCACAGTGAAGAGTGTCAAAATTGATGCCCAAACGGACTGGACCACCTTATTGAAAGGCGAACGTCTGGCCGTCGGCGATCCCGATCACGTACCGGCGGGTATTTACGCACAGGAAGCCCTGACCCATCTGGGCGCCTGGCCTGTGGTCTCTCCGGTGCTGGCGCGAGCCAATAATGTGCGCGCAGCGCTGGCGTTGGTTGAACGCAATGAAACGCCATTTGGTGTGGTATACGGTTCTGACGCCGTAGCCAGCAAAAAAGTCGCCGTGGTAGGGACATTCCCGGAAGCGAGCCATAAACCGGTGGAATATCCGATGGCGGTCGTGAAAGGCCATCAGCAACCTGCGGTCGAGGCATTTTACAGCTATCTGAAAGGCCCGGAAGCCGCCGCAGTGTTCAAACGTTACGGCTTTGCGCCTAAATCATGATACTGAGCGATGCCGAATGGCAGGCGGTGCTGCTGAGTTTGCAAGTCTCTGGTACAGCGGTGCTGTTTAGTTTGCCATTGGGGATTTGGGTCGCCTGGTTACTGGCGCGCTGCCAGTTTCCGGGTAAAGCCCTGCTGGACAGCCTGATTCACTTGCCACTGGTGTTACCGCCAGTGGTAGTGGGTTATTTATTGCTGATTGGTCTGGGTAAACGTGGCCTGATTGGTGAGTGGCTGTATCAGTGGTTTGGCTTTACCTTTGCCTTTAGCTGGCGTGGGGCCGCGCTGGCTTCGGCCGTCATCGCATTTCCGCTGATGGTGCGTGCTATTCGCCTCGCACTGGAAGCGGTGGATACCCGGCTGGAGCAAGCTGCGCGTACCCTGGGGGCCGGGCGCTGGCGTACCTTTGTCACCATCACGCTGCCGCTCACCTTGCCGGGCATTATTGTCGGCACGGTGCTGGCGTTTGCGCGGTCGTTGGGTGAGTTTGGTGCCACCATTACCTTTGTGGCGAATATTCCCAATGAAACCCGCACTCTGCCACTGGCGATGTACACCCTGATCGAAACGCCGGGGGCAGAGAATGCCGCCGCGCGCCTGTGTGTGATCGCGATTGTGCTGGCGCTAACGGCACTGCTGGTTTCTGAATGGCTTGCCCGTTGGGGCCGTAAACGACTGAGGGGCTGATGCTGTCGCTAGATTTTACTTTGCAGCAAGGAGAGCACCTGCTGAAGGTGCAGGCTGCGATCCCGGCTCAGGGGATCACCGCCATTTTCGGTGTATCCGGTGCCGGTAAAACGTCACTGATCAACGCCATTGCCGGGCTGGCACAGCCACAGCAGGGCCACATTCAGCTACATCAGCGGGTGTTGAGTGATACCGAACAGCGGATTTTCCTGCCGCCGGAGCAGCGTCGCGTGGGCTATGTATTTCAGGATGCCCGCTTGTTTCCGCACTACCGGGTGCGTGGCAATCTGCAATATGCGATGGCGACCTCGATGAAAGCGCAATTCGATGAGCTGGTGACGCTGCTGGGGATTGAAAAGCTACTCGATCGTTTCCCCCATTCGCTTTCCGGCGGTGAAAAGCAGCGGGTAGCGATAGGACGCGCCTTGCTAACCGCGCCAGACCTGCTGTTGCTGGATGAACCCATGGCATCACTGGATCTGCTCCGCAAGCGGGAGTTGATGCCCTGGCTGCAAAAACTGGTTAAGCGGGTGGAGATCCCAGTGCTGTATGTGTCACACAGTCTGGAGGAGATTTTCCAGCTTGCTGACAACCTACTGGTGCTGGATAAGGGGAATGTCACTGCCTTCGGTCCATTGGATAAAGTGTGGAGCAGTGCCGCAATGCGTCCCTGGCTGCCACGCAGCGCGCCCAGCAGTGTGCTGCGGGTCCAGGTACTGGAACATCACCCGACTTATCCGATGACAGCACTCTCCCTGGGCGATCAGCACATCTGGGTGGCGCGCGTGGCGTTACCGGTGAAATCGGCATTGCGTATTCGCATTGCTGCCACCGATGTTTCTCTGGCGCTGGTGCCACCGCAGCACAGCTCACAACGCAATATTTTACCAGCACAGGTGGTGGAGTTAGTCGATGAAGGGGAGCAGGTACAGGTGAAGCTACGTATTGGGATCAGTGAACTTTGGGCATCGATTTCACCCTGGGCGCGGGATGAGCTGAGTATCCGGCCCGATCAGTGGCTGTATGTGCAGATTAAAAGCGTCGCGGTGACGATCTAGCTGCCGCCCACTGCGCTGAGGACAGTCAGACGCAATGGGTAACATTTCATCACCGGGAGTTATCAACCAGGCAAATTCAGAATTTCCTTACACCGGGCGAATCGCTATTCCCTTGTTGGCGTTTGCCAGTTGATAGCTAAATTCACTGTCATCGATGCAGAGCTGGTTAAAATCTTCGATGTACGGAATATGGCTAAAGTGATCGTTCTTCACTGCAATACAGTTTGCGCCCGCAGCCACAGCGGAATAAATACCGTTGTCTGAATCTTCAAACACCAGGCAATTTTCCGGGGCAATCGCCAGCTTTTCCATCGCCAGTTGATACGGTTGTGGATCAGGCTTACCACGTTGAACATCATTGCGGCAGACAATACAGTCAAAATTCAGATTGTGCTGTTCCATGACGTTTTTAATTTTCTCTGGCCAGCTACTGGTGACCAAACCCACTTTAACGTCAAAGTTGCGCAGGCGATAAATAAACTTTTCAACGCCATCAATAGTACGGTAGATAGCCTCTTCTTCACGCTGATCGACTTTACTGTGAATCACTTTCTTTTCGCTATCGCTGCGATCCGGGAACAGGTTATCCAGCGTAAAAAGATGGGACGCACCAATAATATAGCGATCGACTTCAGCCTGCGTAAAACTGTAGCCATACTCTTCAGCAGTGGTCAGCCAGGCACTGATAATGGCTTTATTTGAGTCGATGATGACACCATCTAAATCAAATAAAACGGCATCTATTTTCTTTGCAACTGTTGCAGTGACTGACATGAATTACTCCTTATTGGTAACGATGAAGGTATCATTAATAATAACCGCCTTAACAATCCCGGCACGCAAGACACTCAATGCCTCTTCAGGGGTGTTAATAATAGGTTCTTCATGGCGGTTGAAAGAGGTATTAACCAGGCAGGGTTGACCAGAGAACTGATACCATTTCTGGATTAACTCAAACATAAACGGATCTTTTTCTTTGCGAATAACCTGCGGCCGTGCGGTATTGTCAATATGCACCACAGCTGGACACTGGGCCGCCATCACGGGTTTACAGTCGTAGGTCATGGTCATATATTCAGCAGAGGCGTCCGCTGAAGCCCAGTCAGTAAAGCAGACTTCGGCTAACAAATCGGTGGTAACCGGCGCGAACGGCATAAATTCGGTGCGGTGCAGTTGGTTATTTAGCCAGACGTTAATATCTTTATTATGGGCATGATAAACAATGCTGCGCTGGCAGAGTGCGCGCGGGCCAAATTCCATGTTGCCACGGACAAAAGCCAGCACGCTATCGGTGCGTAACAAGTCCACCACCGCTTGCGGCATATCGGCAGGTTGGGTGTAATGAAGATCGGGCTGCTGGTCCAGCAGAGCACTGACGCTGGCATTGCTGTAGTCTGGGCCAAGTGCCATTGTGGTCAGCTCGCAGCGGGTATCGGTCTCACGCCATTGCGCGGTGACTGCCGCGGCTAATGCCAGGCCGTCATCACCCATGCAAGGCAAGACAAACACATTCTCAATGCCTTCCATTTGATTCACGCGCTGGTTGAGTTTGACGTTGCCAAACAGACCACCGGCGAGACACACGTGTTTCACTTTGTAGTTTTTAATGTAGGGCGCAATTAAACCGGTGATTATATTTTCGATATGCTGCTGGGCGGCAGCGGCAATATCTTCTTTACTGTAATTGCTCACTTCATTGATCAGTTTTTCTGAATAGCCTTGATAGGAAGGAACGTAATAATCACCGCAGTTTGCGATAATATGGCCATCTTTCAGATCAATCATTTTCTTCATTAATGGCATTGCCCGCGCCGGATTACCATGTGCAGCCAGTCCGGTAATTTTACCTTCGTGGCGGTTAGGTTTAAACCCAAGCAGGTGGGTAATACGGCCATAGAAATAACCGAGGCTATCAATGGTGGTTTCGCGATGCAGGACCGTTTCTTTACCCTGTTCAATCAGGCGAACGGTAAGGGAGATAAAATCACCGCGTCCGTCACTGGTGACAACCAGCGCACTCTGGAACGGGGAACAGAGCCAGGCACCCCAGGCGTGGGTGTCATGGTGGTCGATGTAGCGAACTTTATTTTTTAAATCGTTGTCGGCAATGAAGCGATCAAATTCAGCGCGTTTTACTTTGTCATTGACCAGCTCATCAGAGATACGTTTCTTTAAAACATCAATGTTAGCGAAGTTGTTCTGGCACTCATAAATCACACGATTTACGTAAAGATTGAGGCTGTGGTCTTCATTAAATCCGGCATTCCAGCCGTAAGCAACAATATCGACATCGGCTAACGTTTTATTATTTTGTTTTAACACGTAGTCAATCGACTGCTGTGGCCAAATTTTGTGGCCTTTAATCCGTGTGAAACGTTCTTCGTGTACAGCGGAAAGAATATTTTTACCCTCAACCAGGCAAGCGCCTGCGGTATCGTTGTTGGTAATGCCTAAGATTAGCATATGATAACTTCCTCTAATTTCTTGTCAGGGTAGCTTTCAGACAACATAGCGAATTTTTCCAGCGCTTCCTTATTGTCTGCGGCAATAATGTGCAATTTCGATATATGGAATTTCTCTAGCAGTGTGCTGCGAATAATTTCTCCCACGGCAGGATCGCTCAGTGATTGTGGTACCACGGTGTCACCTTTAATCAGAAAAACAAAATGTTGATTTTGCATGATTTATTCCTGTGATTGTGATCTTCATCACACTTGTGGGTTCTCTATCTATTAAATCCCTCTGGGCGATGAAAATATAATAGAAATTACGCCCACTTTGATTACTGAATGGAATGGATACTCGACTCTTACGCGCTTTTGTAGTGTTAGCTGACTCTGGCAGTTACCGTGAAGCGGCGCAGAAGCTGTTTGTCACCCAGCCCGCGCTGACGAAGCAGATTCAGATGATCGAGAACGAACTGGGGATGCAGCTGTTCGTTCGCGGCCGTCATGGCGCGCAGCTCACGCCGGGCGGCGAACAGTTAGTGGGGAAAGCCCGCTTTATCGTCGAGCAGTCGGTAGAGTTCCGCCATCTGGCCAAGAACATCGCCAGTGGCAAAGAGGGGAACCTGTTTATCGGTTTTGGCATTGCCGGGATCAAGGTTGCCCCGGTGTTGATTGCCCAGTTCCGTCAACGTTATCCACGGGTACACATCAATCTGGAAGACATGCCTTCTTCGGTTCAGACCGAGGAACTGCTACAAGGGCGGATTCAGATCGCCTTTATGCGCCTGCCGGTGAAAGCACCGCTTAAAGGCGTGACGCTGCGGACGGAATCGCTGGTGATTGCCGTGAAAGAAGACCTCTATTCACACTATGTCACCAGCTTACGCCAGCAAGATAACTACCGTTCGCTGGCCGAACTGCCTCTGCTGGTACTGAAAAGCGAGCGCGGTCCCGGTCTGGATAAACAAGTAAAACGTTTTCTGGCTTTTAATCAGTTAGAACCTGAAGTGGTGCAGGAAGCCCGCGATATCCAGACCCTCATGGCGCTGGTCGCGGCGGGACTGGGTGTGGCGATTGTGCCGGAAAGCACGGTGAATATTTCGCCGGAAGAGGTCAGAATGATCCCGCTCAACGGGCCACACACCCAGTGGGACTTAGGCGTGGTGTGGAACAGCGTGTATGACGATCACCTGCGCGATCTGTTTTTATCGATGTTGCCCGCAGCAAGCTAACGGGCGGCGAGCGTAGTCTGCTGCCGCCAACGGACTTACAATACTTCGCGATAAATCGTCTCGGCGATCCCGGTTTCGAGATTGGTGCCAATCACCTTGTGCGCTCGCGCTTTAATGGTTTCATCCGCATTGCCCATCGCGACGCCCAGGCCGACATGTTCCAGCATGCTTAAGTCGTTATAGTTATCGCCAAACGCCAGCACGTCTTTCATGCTCAACCCCTGCGAGGCGAGCCACTCAGCCAGACGTTTTCCTTTGCTGTTGCCTTGCTGGGCAATATCAACCTGATCGTGCCATGACCATTCGCAGGCCAGACCCAACTCCGCTTCTACCTTGTCGACAAACTGTTGCAGTGCACGGGTATCGGGATGGGAGAGGGCGAATTTCCATAATGATTTTGCTTCACGCGCCGCTTGCGCTAAATCATCCACCTTCACAAACACTGGGCGTTGTTCTGGCGGCAATGACTGTGCCCAGTTTTGGGTGCGGGTGACGTGCCCGGCATCGTGCTGATACAGCATGACGTCATCGACATACAGCAAACCGTGCATGGCGTCTTGATTGAGCATTTCTACCACCCGCAACGCCTGTTCCTGAGCCAGTGGATCAGAAGATAGGACCTTTTTTGCATGATAATCATACAAGTAGGTCCCATTGCAGCAAATTGCAGGTGTATCTAACTGCAGTGCCTGATAAAAAGGATGGATGGCACAGTGGTGACGCCCGGTGACGATCAGTACCTGAACCCCTGCTGCACGTGCACGCTTAATGGCTTCAAGAGATTCCGGGAGAATGGTTTTAGCGGGAGTCAGCAGTGTGCCGTCGAGATCCAGAGCGATAACGCGATAACTCATTGATAATGTCGCCTGTGTCAGGGAGGTAAAAATTCAGTTTACACCGGGCACAGCAGCCAGACAAAAAATGCGGCACAAAACATCCCGGCGCAGGCCAGTAAAACAGGCTACAGTTGAGCGCGTTCCTCTTCAGGCAGTCAACAAGGAGAAAAAATGAAACAAGTTGTCTATACCGCCAGTCCCGAATCCCAGCAGATCCATGCATGGCAGCTCAGTGATGACGGTGCCTTAACCCTGTTGCAGGTCACGGATGTTGCCGGTCAGGTGCAGCCGATGGTGGTTAGCCCGAAAAAAGATTTTCTCTATGTCGGTGTGCGACCAGACTTTCGCATTATTGCCTACCGTATTGCCGCTGATGGCAAGTTAACCAAAGCCGGTGAAGCGCCACTCCCAGGCAGCCCAACGCATATCTCCACCGATCGTGATGGCAAGTTCCTGTTCTGCGGCTCGTATAACGATGCTTGCGTCAGCGTCAGCCCGATTGACAGCGCAGGCCTGCCACAAGCGCCTTCTCAGGTGATTAACGGTCTGGATGGCTGCCACTCAGCCAATATCGATAACGCCAACCAGACGCTGTTTGTACCGGCGCTGAAGCAGGATCGTATCGCGCTGTTCTCCCTGAGCAACAACGGTGAATTAAGCGCTAAAGCTCAGGCAGAAGTCACCACCGAAGCGGGTGCCGGGCCTCGTCATATGGCTTTCCATCCAAACGGTCAGTTTGCTTACTGCGTGAATGAGTTGAACAGCAGCGTCGATGTCTGGGCTCTGAACCAGCAGGAAAAAGTGGCGAAGCTGCAAAGTATCGACATCATGCCGCAAGATTTCACCGGCACGCGCTGGGCCGCAGATATTCATCTGACGCCAGATGGCCGCTTCCTGTATGCCTGCGACCGCACCAGCAGCACCATTACCGTACTAAGTGTCTCTGCATCTGGCGACCAGGTCGCGGTGGAAGGCTTCCAGGCGACAGAAACCCAGCCGCGTGGCTTTAACATCGACCACAGCGGGCGCTTCCTGATCGCTGCCGGGCAGAAATCACACCATATTGAAGTGTATGGGATTGGCGAGAAAGGGCTGCTACAGCCACTGGCACGCTATGCCGTGGGGCAGGGGCCAATGTGGGTAGTGGTACACGCGCTGGCAGAATAAGCGTGTAAAAAGCGAGATAAGCCCGGTGAGGAGAACCTTACCGGGCTTTTTTTTACTGGAATTTCGCCGTGATAGCGGCACTTGCCAGCTTGTGCTGGAACACATGGAAGCCAATCAGTGCGCCGCTGTTATCCGCAGTGACGTCGATCTGTTCAACGTCCAGCGCATACACGGTAAAGATGTAACGGTGGCTGCGGTTCGGTGGAGGAGCGGCACCGCCGTAGCCTGGCTCACCGAAATCGGTGCGGGTCTGCAACGCGCCTGCTGGCAGTTCCGCTTTACCCGAACCCGCACCTTCTGGGATCTCACGTGCGTCAGCAGGAATGTTGGCAACCACCCAATGCCACCAGCCTGAACCGGTCGGGGCGTCAGGATCGTAGCAGGTCACGACAAAGCTTTTCGTTCCTTCCGGCACGTCGTCCCATGCCAGATGCGGGGACAGGTTGTCACCGCTGTAGCCCATGCCATTAAAGACCTGGCGCTGTGGCAGCTTATCGCCATCGTTGAAATTATTACTGGAAATGCGCATATCGCTCTCCTGTTCCGTGGTGGTAGATAACGCATCTTAACTGATTGCTCTGACACGTCCAGCGTGATACTAGCGGGCGTTGGTAAAATGTTGTGAATAATCAAGCGCTGCGGCCATTGCCTGAGTTAAGCGGGTAATATCTTCACGGCGACTCACATAAGGCGGCATGAGATAAATCAGGCGTCCAAAGGGACGGATCCACACGCCTTGTTCGACGAAGAAACGTTGAATGTTGGCCATCTCCACCGCGTCATGGGTCTCTATCACGCCAATCGCCCCTAGCACCCGCGCATCGGCAACGCGTGGATGCTCACGCAGCGGCAGAAGTTCTTCTTGCAACTGCTGCTCAATCGCCGCGACCTGGGTTTTCCAGTCGCCGCTTTGCAGCAGATCCAGGCTGGCAACGGCCACCGCGCAGGCCAGTGGATTGCCCATAAACGTGGGGCCATGCATGAAGCAGGCCGCTTCACTCCGGCTTATCGTCTCTGCGACATCCCGCGTGGTGATCGTGGCGGCCAGCGTCAGGGTGCCGCCAGTCAGCGCCTTACCCACACAGAGAATATCGGGTGCGATACCCGCATGTTCGCAGGCGAACAGCGCCCCGGTGCGGCCAAAGCCCGTCGCGATTTCATCGGCGATCAGCAACACATCGAATTCATCGCACAACTCACGCACCCGTTGCAGGTAGCGCGGCGAGTAGAAACGCATTCCCCCCGCACCTTGCACAATCGGCTCGAGGATCACCGCCGCTAACTCACGATGATGCCGTTCCAATCGCTGAGTGAAATCTGCAATGTCGTCTTCATCCCAGTCTTCAGCAAAGCCGCACTGCGGTGCCGCCGCAAAGTGATGCTGGGGCAGGTAGCCCCGCCACAGGCTGTGCATGGCATTGTGTGGATCGCACACCGACATTGCCGCAAAGGTATCGCCATGATAGCCACGTTGCAGTGTCAGAAACTGCTGGCGGCGCTCTCCGCGCCCAAGCCAGTACTGCAACGCCATTTTCATCGCCACTTCAACGGCTACAGAGCCGGAGTCAGCGAGGAAAACACACTCCAGCGGATCGGGGGTCATTGCCACTAACCGGCGGCACAGTGCCACCGCTGCCGGATGGGTAATACCGCCAAACATCACATGTGACATCTGTGCCAACTGTTGCTGCAAGGCGTGATTCAGCGCCGGATGGTTGTAGCCATGGATCGCCGCCCACCACGATGACATTCCGTCCACCAACTGGCGGCCATCGGCCAGCGTCAATCGAGTGCCATGGGCTGCAACAACCGGGTAGCAGGGCAATGGATCGACCATTGAAGTGTAGGGGTGCCAGATATGCTGGCGGTCAAAATCAAGGTCTTGCTGGCTGAACATGGGTATTGTAAACCAAAATAAAAAGATTTAGTTTACAAGTATAACCACGTTAATCGTCGGGATGACACCCTTTTTTGGAGCACGCAATGGCACAACGCTGGACAGTGAAACAGGCACAAGCCCTGTTCGATAAACCTTTTCTTGAACTGATGTTTGAAGCGCAGCAGGTGCATCGGCAGAACTTCGATCCACGCCAGGTTCAGGTCAGTACCTTGCTGTCGATTAAAACCGGTGCCTGTCCGGAAGACTGTAAATACTGTCCACAAAGCTCGCGCTACAAAACCGGTCTGACATCAGAACGCCTGATGGAAGTGGAGGCGGTGCTGGCTTCGGCGCGCAAAGCAAAAGCGGCGGGTTCGAGC
>NZ_ALXE01000010.1 GCF_000295955.2 Pantoea sp. A4 | reverse complement strand
GCTTCAGTTATCGCTTAATTGCGTTAACCGGATGGCGGTGTAAGCTGCCATCTGAGCTGAAAAGAGAGCACTTCGGTGCTCTCTTTTTTTTGGAGTTTTGAAAAGCCGCAAGACGATAACCCTACAATTACCAGGATTGAAATGTAAACCATTCTCATCTACAATTTGATCATTAATTGTACTGAGGTAAGCAGTAAATGTACGTCTGTCTGTGCCACGCAGTAAGTGAAAAATCCCTCCGCGAAGTTGTTCGTCGTTACCAGCCAAAAACTATCCAGCATCTGCGCCAACTGGTGCCCATTGGCAAGCAGTGTGGCAAGTGCGTGCGCTTTGCACGAGAAATCATGGAAGACGAATTACAAGATGCGCCGCTCTATAAAGAGATAGCCTGACTGCCGCAATAACCACAAAATTTGTCATGTTTTTTTGACTTCTTTTTATCCGCATCTACGATTTGATCATCTGGAAGCGGAGGAAGCAAAATGAAAGGTGATGTTAAAATAGTGGGTCATCTGAACAAGTTGCTCGGGAATGAGCTGGTGGCTATCAACCAGTACTTCCTGCATGCACGCATGTTCAAGAACTGGGGGCTGAAACGCCTTAACGATGTCGAATACCATGAATCCATCGATGAAATGAAGCACGCAGATAAGTACATTGAGCGCATTTTGTTTCTCGAAGGCATTCCAAACTTACAAGACATTGGGCGCTTACGCATTGGTGAAGATGTACCGGAAATGCTGAGCTCAGATTTGAAGCTAGAGCTGGAAGGGGCAAAGGATTTGCGTGATGCGATCGCCCACGCTGATAAAGTCCACGACTATGTCAGCCGTGACATGATGATTGAAATCCTGGCTGAAGAAGAAGGCCATATCGACTGGTTAGAGACGGAACTGGAGCTGATCGAAAAAATGGGCATTCAGAACTATCTCCAGGCGCAAATCAGGGAAGAGGAGTAACCAGCTGTTGCCAGAAGAACGTTATCGAGCCTGCAACCGCAAGCCAGGGGCCAAAAGGTTGCGGGCTATAATGGTTGCATTTTCGTCCTGCCAGTAGAGATGTGCACTGGCCCAGCAAAGCGCCTACTGCGGCGATTACCGCAATCAGCCCCAAGTCTTCCACTCCATTCCATGCTCCCAGAGCGGCAAACAACTTCATATCTCCATAGCCCAGACCATGAACCCCGCGGATAAGCCGATAAAACCGGGCAATAAGCCATAGCGAAAGATAACCCACGAGTGCCCCAAGGATAGCGGAAGTAGGGGAGGGGAGATCGGAAGAGAGTAGAGAAAAGACCAACCCAAGCCAGAGCAGGGGGTAGGTGAGAACATCAGGGAGCAATTGCCAGCGTAAATCTATCCGGCTCAGGAGTAGAAGCAGTGCGCTGGCGACAATGAGCAGCGCAATCGCGTGTGGTTGAAAGCCCAGAGCTGGCAAGGAGACAAACAACAATGCGCAGAAAATCTCGGTCAGGGGTAGGACAACTGGGATTTTCTGGCAGCAATAACGGCAGCGTCCAGCCAGGCATAACCAGCTCATCACCGGCACGAGCTCAAACCAGCGTAATACCTGTTGGCAATCATCGCAGCGTGAAGCCGGTAAACTGACGGTGTAAAGCCAGTGATCAGGGGATAAAGAAGGGGAGTAACGCGAGCTGGCCAGCATGATAAAGCTGCCAAAAGCAGCACCGGTAATTAGCAGTATGATGTCGATAATCAGAAGCATAATAAGCACTCATCAGGAAGCATGCAGCGCAGGCTAACCGTGAGGATGGCTTACTGTCATGATGCAGTTTTGCACTCTGCGGCCTGCTGCGCAGGCTATGTTTGAGGTTTGCTGATAATTTCACCGGTTTGTGAACCGGCGCGACCTTTTCCCTACGTTAAAATCGCAGTCATGGGTTGCTTCCTGAGCAGATTTACGTATAATGCGCGGGCCTGCTGATATTGTCAGGCGCGATTCGAGCAGAATCGCAGGCGATGCAGATATTGCATCGGCCTACAATACTCCCGATTGGGGGGTTATATGCTGAACGATTACACTCCTCCATCAATCGTAATGGATGCGGGTAGTAATTCTTTTCGTTTATAAAAAGTTTGGAGCTCTGGTCTCATGAAGAACCAAAGAATCCGTATCCGTCTCAAAGCGTTTGATCATCGTCTGATCGATCAATCAACTGCGGAAATCGTTGAGACTGCAAAGCGCACTGGTGCGCAGGTAGTAGGTCCAATCCCACTGCCTACCCGCAAAGAGCGTTTTACTGTACTGATCTCCCCGCACGTCAACAAAGACGCGCGTGACCAGTATGAAATCCGCACTCACAAGCGTCTGATTGACATCGTTGAGCCAACTGAAAAAACCGTTGATGCTCTGATGCGTCTGGATCTGGCTGCCGGTGTTGACGTGCAGATCAGCCTGGGTTAATCAGGTCATCGAGCGATTGAGAGGTTGAAACAATGATTGGTTTAGTCGGTAAAAAAGTGGGCATGACTCGCATCTTCACTGAAGATGGCGTTTCAATCCCAGTAACCGTAATCGAAGTTGAAGCAAACCGCGTTACTCAGGTCAAAGGCCTGGAAAACGACGGTTACCAGGCTATCCAGGTTACCACCGGTGCTAAAAAAGCAAACCGTGTGAGCAAGCCGGAAGCAGGTCACTTTGCTAAAGCTGGCGTTGAAGCTGGCCGTGGTCTGTGGGAATTCCGCACTGATGCAGAATTCACCGTTGGCCAGAGCATCAGTGTTGAAATTTTCGCTGACGTTAAAAAAGTAGACGTTACCGGTACCTCTAAAGGTAAAGGTTTCGCAGGTACCGTTAAGCGCTGGAACTTCCGTACCCAGGACGCTACTCACGGTAACTCCTTGTCACACCGCGTTCCGGGTTCTATCGGTCAGAACCAGACTCCGGGCAAAGTGTTCAAAGGCAAGAAAATGGCAGGTCAGCTGGGTAATGAGCGCGTAACCGTTCAGAGCCTGGACGTAGTACGTGTTGACGCTGAGCGCAACCTGCTGCTGGTCAAAGGTGCTGTCCCGGGTGCAACCGGCAGTGACCTGATTGTTAAACCAGCTGTGAAGGCGTAAGGGGATAGCAATGGAATTAGTACTGAAAGACGCGCAGAGCGCGCTGACTGTTTCCGAAACTACCTTCGGTCGTGATTTCAACGAAGCGCTGGTTCACCAGGTTGTTGTTGCTTATGCCGCTGGTGCTCGTCAGGGTACTCGTGCGCAGAAAACTCGTGCTGAAGTAACTGGTTCAGGCAAAAAGCCATGGCGCCAGAAAGGTACCGGCCGTGCGCGTTCAGGTTCTGCAAAGAGCCCGATCTGGCGTTCAGGTGGCGTGACCTTCGCTGCTCGTCCACAGGACCACAGTCAAAAAGTTAACAAAAAGATGTACCGCGGCGCGCTGAAAAGCATCCTGTCCGAACTGGTACGTCAAGATCGTCTGATCGTTGTCGAGTCGTTCTCTGTAGAAGCGCCTAAAACTAAGCTGCTGGCACAGAAACTGAAAGACATGGCTCTGGAAGACGTGCTGATCATCACCGGTGAACTGGATGAGAATCTGTTCCTGGCTGCTCGTAACCTGTACAAGGTTGACGTGCGTGATGCAGCAGGCATCGATCCAGTTAGCCTGATCGCCTTCGACAAAGTCGTTATGACTGCTGAAGCAGTTAAGCAAGTTGAGGAGATGCTGGCATGATCCGTGAAGAACGTCTGCTGAAAGTACTGCGCGCGCCGCACGTATCTGAAAAAGCATCTACAGCGATGGAAAAAACTAACACCATCGTTCTCAAAGTTGCAAAAGACGCGACCAAAGCAGAGATCGTTGCTGCTGTTGAGAAACTGTTCGAAGTTGAAGTTAAAGACGTAAACACCCTGGTCGTTAAGGGTAAAGTTAAGCGTCACGGACAGCGTATCGGTCGTCGTAGCGACTGGAAAAAAGCTTACGTCACCCTGAAAGAAGGCCAGAACCTGGACTTCGTCGGCGGCGCTGAGTAAGTCGGAGGAGAGAGACAATGGCAGTTGTTAAATGTAAACCGACATCTCCGGGTCGTCGTCACGTAGTTAAAGTGGTGAACCCTGAGCTGCACAAGGGCAAACCTTTTGCTCCGTTGCTGGAAAAAAACAGCAAATCCGGTGGCCGCAACAACAACGGTCGCATCACCACTCGTCACATCGGTGGTGGTCACAAGCAGGCTTACCGTATTGTTGACTTCAAACGCAACAAAGATGGTATCCCGGCAGTTGTTGAACGTCTTGAGTACGATCCGAACCGTTCTGCGAACATCGCACTGGTTCTGTACAAAGACGGTGAGCGCCGTTATATCCTGGCCCCTAAAGGCCTGAAAGCTGGCGACCAGATTCAGTCTGGCGTTGATGCTGCGATCAAAGCAGGTAACACCCTGCCGATGCGTAACATCCCAGTGGGTTCTACCGTGCATAACGTAGAAATGAAACCAGGCAAAGGCGGTCAGATTGCTCGCTCAGCTGGTGCTTACGTGCAGATCGTTGCGCGTGACGGTTCTTACGTTACCCTGCGTCTGCGTTCAGGTGAAATGCGTAAAGTCGAAGCTGACTGCCGCGCAACCCTGGGTGAAGTCGGCAACGCTGAGCACATGCTGCGCGTTCTGGGTAAAGCTGGTGCAACTCGTTGGCGTGGTGTTCGTCCTACCGTTCGCGGTACTGCGATGAACCCAGTCGATCACCCGCACGGTGGTGGTGAAGGTCGTAACTTTGGTAAGCACCCGGTAACTCCGTGGGGCGTTCAGACCAAAGGTAAGAAGACCCGTAGCAACAAGCGTACTGATAAGTTTATCGTACGTCGCCGTAGCAAATAATATTAGAGGATAAGCCATGCCACGTTCTCTCAAGAAAGGTCCTTTTATTGACCTGCACTTGCTGAAGAAGGTAGAGAAAGCGGTGGAAAGCGGAGACAAGAAGCCTTTGCGCACTTGGTCCCGTCGTTCAACGATCTTCCCTAACATGATCGGTTTGACCATCGCTGTCCATAATGGTCGTCAGCACGTTCCTGTGTTTGTTTCCGACGAAATGGTCGGCCACAAACTGGGTGAATTTGCACCGACTCGTACTTATCGCGGCCATGCTGCAGATAAGAAAGCTAAGAAACGCTAAGACAGGAGGAAGAGATGGAAACTATCGCTAAACATCGCCACGCTCGTTCTTCTGCTCAGAAGGTACGTCTGGTAGCGGATCTGGTTCGCGGTAAGAAAGTGTCGCAGGCACTGGAAATTCTGACCTACACCAACAAGAAAGCTGCTGTGTTGGTCAAGAAAGTTCTGGAATCTGCCATTGCTAACGCCGAGCACAACGATGGCGCAGACATCGACGATCTGAAAGTCGCGAAAATCTTCGTCGACGCAGGCCCGAGCATGAAGCGCATTATGCCGCGTGCTAAAGGTCGTGCAGATCGCATCCTGAAGCGCACCAGCCACATTACTGTGGTTGTGTCCGATCGCTGAGACTCTGGAGACTAGCAATGGGTCAGAAAGTACATCCTAATGGTATTCGCCTGGGTATTGTAAAACCATGGAATTCAACCTGGTTTGCGAACACCAATGAATTCGCTGACAACCTGGACAGCGATTTTAAAGTACGTCAGTTCTTGAACAAAGAACTGGCTAAAGCGTCAGTTTCACGCATCGTTATCGAGCGTCCAGCTAAGAGCATCCGTGTGACCATTCACACCGCTCGCCCTGGTATCGTTATCGGTAAGAAAGGTGAAGACGTAGAAAAACTGCGTGCAGTCGTAGCGAACATCGCTGGCGTACCTGCGCAGATCAACATCGCCGAAGTCCGTAAGCCGGAACTGGACGCTAAATTGGTTGCTGACAGCATCACTTCACAGCTGGAGCGTCGTGTGATGTTCCGTCGTGCTATGAAGCGTGCTGTACAGAACGCAATGCGTCTGGGCGCGAAGGGTATTAAAGTTGAAGTTAGTGGCCGTCTGGGCGGTGCCGAGATCGCACGTACCGAATGGTACCGTGAAGGTCGCGTGCCATTGCACACTCTGCGTGCTGACATTGACTACAACACCTCTGAAGCGCACACCACTTATGGTGTAATCGGCGTTAAGGTATGGATCTTCAAAGGCGAGATCCTGGGTGGTATGGCTGCTGTTGAACAACCGGAACCGGCTGCTCAACCTAAAAAGCAGCAGCGTAAAGGCCGTAAGTAAGGAGAGTCGCGATGTTACAACCAAAGCGTACGAAATTCCGTAAAGTGCACAAAGGCCGCAACCGTGGTCTGGCGCAGGGTACGGATGTTAGCTTCGGTACTTTCGGTCTGAAAGCTGTTGGCCGTGGTCGTCTGACTGCACGTCAGATTGAAGCAGCACGTCGTGCTATGACCCGTGCAGTTAAGCGTCAAGGTAAGATCTGGATCCGTGTATTCCCGGACAAACCGATCACCGAGAAGCCGCTGGAAGTCCGTATGGGTAAAGGTAAGGGTAACGTGGAGTATTGGGTTGCCCTGATCCAGCCTGGTAAAGTCCTGTATGAAATGGACGGCGTATCAGAAGAGCTGGCCCGTGAGGCATTCAAGCTGGCAGCAGCAAAACTGCCTATCAAAACCACCTTTGTAACTAAGACGGTGATGTAATGAAAGCAACTGAGCTGCGTGAAAAAAGCGTTGAAGAGCTGAACGCTGAGCTGCTGAACCTGCTGCGTGAGCAGTTTAACCTGCGCATGCAGGCAGCATCTGGCCAGCTGCAGCAGACCCATCTGCTGAAACAGGTGCGTCGTGATGTTGCACGTGTTAAGACTTTACTGACTGAGAAGGCGGCGTAATGACCGATAAAATCCGTACTCTGCAGGGTCGTGTTGTTAGTGACAAAATGCAGAAATCTGCAGTTGTTGCTATCGAACGTGTTGTGAAGCATCCGATCTACGGTAAATTCATCAAGCGTACGACTAAGCTGCACATCCATGACGAGAACAATGAGTGTGGGATTGGTGACGTGGTAGAAATCCGCGAAACCCGTCCAGTATCTAAGACTAAGTCTTGGGCTCTGGTTCGCGTTGTAGAGAAAGCGGTTCTGTAATAGAATCAGCGCTCTGAAAAAACAGAATGAACGGCTCTTCTGAGCCGTTCATTTTTTCTACCCATATGCGAGAACCGGTGTTATAATGCCGCGCCCTCAAATTTGGGCTTTTTAACGACCTGAGGTTTTGGGTCCCGAAGTAGTAGTTGACATTAGCGGAGCACTAAAATGATCCAAGAACAGACTATGCTGAACGTCGCCGACAACTCCGGTGCACGTCGCGTAATGTGTATCAAGGTTCTGGGTGGCTCGCACCGTCGCTACGCAGGCGTCGGCGACATCATTAAAGTTACCATCAAGGAAGCAATTCCACGTGGTAAAGTTAAGAAAGGTGATGTCCTGAAGGCGGTAGTGGTGCGCACCAGGAAGGGTGTTCGTCGCCCGGACGGTTCTGTCATTCGCTTCGATGGTAATGCATGCGTTATTTTAAACAATAACAGCGAGCAGCCTATCGGTACGCGTATTTTTGGGCCGGTAACTCGTGAACTTCGTACTGAAAAGTTCATGAAAATTATCTCTCTGGCACCAGAAGTACTCTAAGGAGCGAGCAATGGCAGCGAAAATCCGTCGTAATGACGAAATTATTGTTCTTACCGGTAAAGACAAAGGTAAGCGCGGTAAAGTAAAGAATGTTCTGTCTTCTGGCAAAGTTATCGTTGAAGGCATTAACCTGGTGAAGAAACATCAGAAGCCGGTTCCGGCTCTGAACCAACCAGGTGGCATCGTTGAGAAAGAAGCTGCAATTCAGGTTTCTAACGTTGCAATCTTCAATGCGGCAACCGGCAAGGCTGACCGTGTAGGCTTTAGATTCGAAGACGGCAAAAAAGTCCGTTTCTTCAAGTCTAACAGCGAAACTATCAAGTAATTTGGAGTAGTACGATGGCGAAACTGCATGATTACTACAAAGACGAAGTAGTCCAGAAACTCATGACAGAGTTTGGCTACAATTCTGTCATGCAAGTCCCTCGGGTCGAGAAGATCACCCTGAACATGGGTGTTGGTGAAGCGATCGCTGACAAGAAACTGCTGGAAAACGCAGCAGCAGACCTGGCAGCAATCTCCGGTCAAAAACCGCTGGTCACCAAAGCACGCAAATCAGTTGCAGGCTTCAAAATCCGTCAGGGCTATCCGATCGGCTGTAAAGTAACTCTGCGTGGCGAACGCATGTGGGAGTTCTTTGAGCGTCTGATCACTATTGCTGTTCCACGTATCCGTGACTTCCGTGGCTTGTCCGCTAAGTCTTTCGACGGCCGTGGAAACTACAGCATGGGTGTTCGTGAGCAGATCATCTTCCCAGAAATCGACTACGATAAAGTCGATCGTGTTCGTGGTTTGGATATTACCATTACCACTACTGCGAAATCTGATGATGAAGGCCGCGCACTGTTGGCTGCTTTTAACTTCCCGTTCCGCAAGTAAGGCAGGGTTACTGATGGCTAAGCAATCAATGAAAGCACGCGAAGTCACTCGCGTGAAACTGGCTGATAAGTACCGCGCTAAACGTGAGGAACTGAAAGCTATCATTTCAAGTGTGAACTCATCCGACGAAGATCGTTGGAATGCTGTTCTCAAGCTGCAAACTCTGCCGCGTGATTCCAGCCCGTCTCGTCAGCGTAACCGCTGCCGCCAAACTGGCCGTCCACATGGTTATGTGGGCAAATTCGGGTTGAGCCGTATCAAGTTGCGTGAAGCCGCCATGCGCGGTGAAGTACCTGGCTTGAAAAAGGCTAGCTGGTAATTACCAATAGAATCACGGGAGTAAAGACAGATGAGCATGCAAGATCCGATCGCGGATATGCTGACCCGTATCCGTAACGGTCAGGCCGCGAACAAAGTTGCGGTCACCATGCCTTCCTCTAAGCTGAAAGTGGCAATTGCCAACGTTCTGAAAGAAGAAGGTTATATTGAAGAATTTAAAGTTGATGGTGACATCAAGTCTGAACTGGAACTGACACTTAAGTATTTCCAGGGCAAGGCTGTTGTAGAAAGCATTCAGCGTGTTAGCCGTCCAGGTCTGCGCATCTATAAGAAAAAAGATGAGCTGCCAAAAGTAATGGCTGGTCTGGGCATCGCTGTAGTTTCTACATCTAAAGGTGTTATGACTGATCGTGCCGCACGCCAGGCTGGCCTTGGTGGCGAAATTATCTGCTACGTAGCGTAATCGGAGGAAAAACATGTCTCGTGTTGCTAAAGCACCTGTCGTTGTTCCTGCCGGCGTAGAGGTAAAACTCAACGGTCAGGTAATTTCGACTAAAGGTAAAAACGGCGAGCTGACTCGTACTATCAATGATGCCGTTGTTGTAACCGTAGCTGATAACGTTGTGACCTTTGGTCCACGTGAAGGCCGCGCGGATGGTTGGGCTCAGGCCGGTACCGCTCGTGCGCTGGTTAACTCAATGGTTATCGGTGTTACCGAAGGCTTCACTAAGAAGCTGCAGCTGGTTGGTGTTGGTTATCGTGCAGCAGTAAAAGGCAACTCTGTGAGTTTGGCCCTGGGCTTCTCTCACCCTGTTGACCACGCGCTGCCGGCCGGCATCACTGCTGAATGCCCAACCCAGACTGAAATCGTGCTGAAAGGCGCTGATAAGCAGGTGGTTGGTCAGGTTGCAGCAGATCTGCGCGCCTACCGTCGTCCTGAGCCTTACAAAGGCAAGGGTGTTCGTTACGCCGACGAAGTCGTGCGTATCAAAGAGGCTAAGAAGAAGTAAGGTAACACTATGGATAAGAAATCTGCTCGTATCCGTCGTGCGACCCGTGCACGTCGCAAGCTCAAAGAGCTGGGTGCTACTCGCCTGGTGGTACATCGTACCCCGCGTCACATTTACGCACAGGTGATCGCCCCGAACGGTTCTGAAGTTCTGGCTGCTGCTTCTACTCTAGAAAAAGCTATCGCTGAACAACTGAAGTACACCGGTAACAAAGACGCTGCTGCAGCTGTAGGTAAAGCTCTGGCTGAGCGCGCTGTCGAGAAAGGCATTACTAATGTTTCTTTCGACCGTTCCGGGTTCCAATATCATGGTCGTGTCCAGGCACTGGCAGATGCTGCCCGTGAAGCTGGCCTTCAGTTCTAAGGTAGAGGTCTAAGATGTCACACATCGAGAAACAAGCTGGCGAACTGCAGGAAAAACTGATCGCGGTAAACCGTGTATCTAAAACTGTTAAAGGTGGTCGTATCTTCTCCTTCACAGCACTTACTGTGGTGGGTGATGGTAATGGCCGCGTAGGTTTTGGTTACGGTAAAGCGCGTGAAGTTCCAGCAGCGATCCAGAAAGCGATGGAAAAAGCCCGTCGCAACATGATTAATGTCGCGCTGAATCACGGCACCCTGCAGCACCCTGTTAAAGGTGCTCACACGGGTTCTCGTGTATTCATGCAGCCGGCTTCTGAAGGTACCGGTATCATCGCCGGTGGTGCAATGCGCGCCGTTCTGGAAGTCGCTGGAGTTCATAACGTACTGGCTAAAGCGTATGGTTCTACTAACCCGATTAACGTGGTTCGTGCAACTATCGATGGCCTGGGCAACATGAATTCTCCAGAAATGGTCGCTGCCAAGCGTGGTAAATCCGTTGAAGATATTACGGGGTAATCACCATGGCTAAGACTATTAAAATTACTCAAACCCGCAGTTCAATCGGCCGTCTGCCTAAGCATAAAGCCACACTGGTTGGCCTGGGTCTGCGTCGTATTGGTCATACCGTTGAGCGTGAAGACACGCCAGCAGTGCGCGGTATGGTTAACGCAGTTTACTACATGGTTAAAGTGGAGGAGTAAGAGATGCGTTTAAATACTCTGTCTCCGGCTGAAGGCTCGAAGCAGGCGGGTAAACGTCTGGGTCGTGGTATCGGTTCTGGCCTCGGTAAAACCGGTGGTCGTGGTCACAAAGGTCAGAACTCTCGTTCTGGCGGTGGCGTACGTCGCGGTTTCGAGGGTGGTCAGATGCCTCTGTACCGTCGTCTGCCGAAGTTCGGTTTCACTTCTCGCAAATCATTCGTGACCACTGAAGTGCGTCTGTCTGATCTGGCGAAAATTGAAGGCGGTATCGTTGACCTGAATTCACTGAAAGCTGCCAACATTGTTGGTGTTCAGATCGAATTCGTTAAAGTGATTCTGTCTGGTGAAGTTACTGCACCGGTAACGATTCGCGGCCTGCGTGTCACCAAAGGTGCTCGTGCTGCAATCGAAGCTGCTGGCGGTAAAATTGAGGAATAAGTAGCAGATGGCAAAGCAACCAGGATTAGATTTTCAAAGTGCCAAAGGTGGATTTGGTGAACTGAAGCGCAGACTGCTGTTTGTGATCGGTGCACTGATTGTCTTCCGAATTGGCTCTTTTATTCCAATCCCTGGTATCGATGCCACTGTACTTGCCAAACTGCTTGAACAACAGCAGGGCACCATCATTGAAATGTTTAACATGTTCTCTGGTGGTGCACTCAGTCGTGCTTCTATTTTTGCTCTGGGTATCATGCCGTACATTTCGGCATCGATTATTATCCAGCTGCTTACGGTGGTTCACCCCGCCTTGGCAGAGATCAAGAAAGAAGGGGAGGCTGGCCGTCGCAAGATTAGCCAGTACACCCGTTACGGCACGCTGGTATTAGGTATTTTTCAGTCTGTCGGTATCGCTACCGGCTTACCGAATATGCCTGGAATGCAGGGCCTGGTAATTAATCCGGGCTTTGCTTTCTACTTTACCGCTGTTGTGAGTCTGGTTACCGGGACAATGTTCCTGATGTGGCTGGGCGAACAGATTACTGAACGTGGTATCGGTAACGGTATCTCGATCATTATCTTCGCGGGTATTGTTGCGGGTCTGCCGCCGGCCATTGGCCATACCATCGAGCAAGCGCGGCAAGGCGACCTGAACTTCCTCGTGTTACTGTTGGTTGCAGTTCTCGTATTTGCAGTAACCTTCTTCGTTGTTTACGTAGAACGTGGTCAACGCCGCATTGTGGTGAACTACGCTAAGCGTCAGCAAGGTCGTCGTGTTTACGCTGCACAGAGCACACATTTGCCGCTGAAAGTGAACATGGCCGGGGTTATCCCAGCAATCTTCGCCTCCAGTATAATTCTGTTCCCGGCGACGATAGCATCCTGGTTCGGGGGCGGTACCGGTTGGAACTGGCTGACAACTATTTCGCTGTATTTGCAGCCAGGACAGCCGCTTTATGTGCTACTCTATGCGACTGCGATCATCTTCTTCTGTTTCTTCTACACGGCGTTGGTTTTCAACCCGCGTGAAACAGCAGATAACCTGAAGAAGTCTGGTGCATTCGTACCGGGAATTCGTCCGGGAGAGCAAACGGCGAAGTATATCGATAAAGTAATGACGCGTTTAACCTTAATCGGTGCGCTGTATATTACCTTTATCTGCCTGATCCCGGAGTTCATGCGTGATGCCATGAAGGTTCCCTTCTACTTTGGCGGTACTTCACTGCTCATCGTAGTGGTTGTCATCATGGACTTTATGGCTCAAGTGCAAACTTTGATGATGTCAAGTCAGTACGAGTCTGCATTGAAGAAAGCAAACCTGAAAGGCTACGGCCGTTAATTCAGGCGCTTGAGAAGTTACGGAGAGTAAAAATGAAAGTTCGTGCTTCCGTCAAGAAATTATGTCGTAACTGCAAAATCATCCGTCGCGACGGTGTCGTACGTGTGATCTGCAGTGCCGAGCCTAAGCATAAACAGCGCCAAGGCTGATTTAGTCGCATATTTTTCTTGCAAAGTCGGGTTGAGCTGGCTAGATTAGCCAGCCAATCTTTTGTATGTCAGTACGTGTCCATTTGAGTATCCTGAAAACGGGCTTTTCAGCATGGTACGTACTTGTTAAATAATAGGAGTGCATAGTGGCCCGTATAGCAGGCATTAACATTCCTGATCAGAAACATACCGTTATCGCATTAACTTCGATCTTCGGTATCGGCAAGACTCGTTCTAAAGCCATCTGCGCTTCAACGGGTATTGCTGAAGATGTTAAGATCAGTGAGCTGTCTGAAGAACAAATTGAACAGCTGCGTGAAGCAGTTGCGAAATTCGTTGTTGAAGGTGATCTGCGCCGTGAAATCACCCTGAGCATCAAGCGTCTTATGGACCTTGGTTGCTACCGTGGTTTGCGCCATCGTCGTGGTCTGCCGGTTCGCGGTCAGCGTACCAAGACCAACGCACGTACCCGTAAGGGTCCGCGTAAACCGATCAAGAAATAATCGGGGTGAGTAAATAATGGCAAAGGCACCAGTTCGTGCACGTAAGCGTGTAAGAAAACAAGTCTCAGACGGCGTGGCTCATGTCCATGCGTCTTTTAACAACACCATCGTTACCATTACTGATCGTCAGGGTAACGCACTGGGTTGGGCAACCGCCGGTGGTTCCGGTTTCCGCGGTTCACGTAAATCTACTCCATTCGCTGCTCAGGTTGCTGCAGAGCGCTGTGCAGAAGCGGTAAAAGATTACGGTATTAAGAACCTGGAAGTTATGGTTAAAGGGCCGGGTCCAGGTCGCGAATCAACTATTCGTGCTCTGAACGCAGCAGGTTTCCGCATCACTAACATTACTGATGTGACTCCTATCCCTCATAACGGTTGTCGTCCGCCGAAAAAACGTCGCGTATAACGCCCCGTTTTTTAGGATAGTGGAGAAAGAAAATGGCAAGATATTTGGGTCCTAAGCTCAAGCTGAGCCGTCGTGAGGGCACCGACTTATTCCTTAAGTCTGGCGTTCGCGCGATCGATTCCAAGTGTAAAATTGAACAAGCCCCTGGCCAGCATGGTGCGCGTAAACCGCGTCTGTCTGACTACGGCGGTCAGTTGCGTGAAAAACAAAAAGTTCGTCGTATCTACGGCGTGCTGGAACGTCAGTTCCGCAACTACTACAAAGAAGCAGCACGTCTGAAAGGCAACACCGGTGAAAACCTGTTAGCTCTGCTGGAAGGCCGTCTGGATAACGTAGTTTATCGTATGGGCTTTGGTGCTACCCGTGCTGAATCACGTCAGCTGGTAAGCCATAAGTCAATTCTGGTGAACGGTCGCGTTGTTAACATCGCTTCTTATCAGGTATCTCCGAACGATGTTGTAAGCATCCGTGAGAAAGCCAAAAAGCAAGCTCGCGTGAAGGCCGCTCTGGAGCTGGCTGAACAGCGTGAAAAGCCAACCTGGCTGGAAGTTGATGCGACTAAGATGGAAGGTGTGTTCAAGCGTAAACCTGAACGTACTGATCTGTCAGCCGACATTAACGAACACCTGATCGTCGAGCTTTACTCCAAGTAAGGCTTGAGTTTAAAGAGAGGACACAATGCAGGGTTCTGTGACAGAGTTTCTAAAACCGCGCCTGGTAGATATCGAGCAAGTCAGTTCGACGCACGCCAAGGTGACCCTTGAGCCTTTAGAGCGTGGCTTTGGCCATACTCTTGGTAACGCACTGCGCCGTATTCTGCTTTCTTCCATGCCGGGTTGCGCGGTGACCGAGGTTGAGATTGATGGTGTACTCCATGAGTACAGCACCAAAGAAGGTGTACAGGAAGATATCCTGGAGATCCTGCTCAACCTGAAAGGGCTGGCGGTAAGAGTTCATGGTAAGGATGAAGTCATTCTGACCCTGAATAAATCTGGCATTGGCCCTGTGACTGCAGCCGACATTACCCATGATGGTGATGTCGAAATCGTCAAGCCGCAGCACGTTATCTGCCATCTGACCGATGAAAACGCATCTGTAAATATGCGCATCAAAGTTCAGCGTGGTCGTGGTTATGTGCCGGCTTCTGCCCGAATTCATTCGGAAGAAGATGAGCGCCCAATTGGCCGTCTGTTAGTTGACGCTTGCTACAGCCCTGTAGACCGTATCGCCTACAATGTTGAAGCAGCTCGTGTCGAACAGCGCACCGATTTGGACAAGCTGGTCATCGAAATGGAAACCAACGGTACAATCGATCCTGAAGAGGCGATTCGTCGTGCGGCAACCATCCTGGCAGAACAACTGGAAGCTTTCGTTGATTTACGTGATGTACGTCAGCCGGAAGTGAAAGAAGAGAAACCAGAATTCGATCCGATCTTGCTGCGCCCTGTTGACGATCTGGAATTGACTGTCCGCTCTGCTAACTGCCTGAAGGCAGAAGCTATCCACTACATCGGTGATCTGGTACAGCGTACCGAGGTTGAGCTGCTTAAAACGCCTAACCTGGGTAAAAAATCTCTTACCGAGATTAAAGACGTGCTGGCCTCACGTGGTCTTTCTCTGGGCATGCGCCTTGAGAACTGGCCGCCGGCAAGCATTGCTGATGAATAACCGGATCACAGGTTAAGGTTTCACTGAGAAGGATAAGGTCATGCGCCATCGTAAGAGTGGTCGTCAACTGAACCGTAACAGCAGCCATCGTCAGGCTATGTTCCGCAACATGGCTGGCTCCCTGGTTCGTCATGAGATCATCAAGACGACCCTGCCGAAAGCTAAAGAGCTGCGTCGCGTAGTTGAGCCGCTGATTACACTTGCTAAGACCGACAGCGTTGCAAATCGTCGTCTGGCATTCGCCCGTACTCGTGATAACGAGATCGTGGCAAAACTGTTTAACGAGCTGGGCCCGCGTTTCGCGAGCCGTGCTGGTGGTTACACTCGCATTCTGAAGTGTGGCTTCCGCGCTGGTGACAACGCTCCGATGGCATACATCGAGCTGGTTGATCGTCCAGAAGCTCAAGCAGAAGCTGTTGCAGAGTAATCTGTAGCAACGTAAAGAACCCGCTTCGGCGGGTTTTTTATTGCCTGCGATTCGAGGCGCGCTATGCTTAGACATTATCGGAGGTGTTATGTGGCTTATTGATCAGTTAGCTGAACAACATATACGCGCGGCACAGGAAAAAGGTGAACTCAGTAATTTGCCCGGTGAAGGTGCTCCGCTGATTCTCGACGATGACAGCCAGGTTCCGGCTGAATTGCGTACTGGATATCGGTTACTGAAAAATGCTGGCTTTCTTCCCCCGGAACTGGCGTTACGTAAAGAAGCACTGGAAGTCAGGGATCTTATCAACCAGCTAGATCCTGAGGATCAAGCCAGAGAGTCTCATCGTAAACATTTAGCGATGCTGGAACTCAGATTGCAGCAAGCAGGGGTGAATACCGATTTTCTCTACGGTCACTATGGTGATTCACTGCGCGATCGCTTAACCAAGGATCAGCCGTGATCCCTGCATACAAAAAGAGGTTTTCTTCAGATTCACCGCTTGAAAAACGTTTGGAAAGTTCTATAGTTGACCTGTTTTTAATCAGGAGAAAAACATGAGCAATTACCAGCACCGCAAAGGTCAGATAAACGACAACGCGCTAGAAGCTTTACTCCACGACCCACTGTTCAGGCAACGGATTGAACAAAAGAAGAAAGGTAAAGGAAGTTATCAGCGTAAAGAGAAACACGGAAAAAGAGGAAACTGGGAGGCCAGTGGTAAGCAAGACGTTTACCACTGGCTTTCTGCTTTCAGAGACGTGATTAAATCTTATTGTTCTGCTGTTTCAAGAGGTCACGAATTTCAGTCAACAGTAACTCTTCGTTAGTCGGTGCAGCAGCCGGCTTTTCAACTTCTTTTTTCTTGTAGAGTTTGTTCATGAGTTTAATCGCGATGAAAATCGCGAAAGCTACGATGACAAAATCAAAGATAGTCTGAATGAAAACGCCGTACTCCATCACTACGGCAGGTGTGGCACCTTCCGCTGGTTTTAGTACCCAACTGAACTGCTTAAAATCAACTCCACCAATCAGTAAACCTAATGGTGGCATAATGATATTGGCAACCAACGATGAAACGATCTTACCAAATGCGGCACCAATGATTACACCAACCGCGAGGTCTACAACGTTTCCACGCATAGCGAAATCACGAAACTCTTTGAATAAACTCATCCTTATCTCCTTGCCATGGCGAATGCTTTTAAAGTCTAACAAACCTGACGCTAAATGCCATGTAACCAGTAGATTAAGTTGAACTATCACTTATGGTGATCTTTCAGTTCTCTTCAGAATTTACAAGAAGAATGGGCTTGGCTGGAACAGACGTTCCACATCAGAAACGAACTTCTTGTCTGTCAGGAACATGATGACATGATCACCTTGCTCAATACGCAGATTCTCATTGGCGATCATTACGTCATCACCGCGCACCACTGCACCAATTAACGTGCCTGGTGGTAGTTTAATATCATCAATCAGACGACCTACTACGCGAGAAGTGGTTTCATCTCCGTGTGCGATGGCTTCAATGGCTTCGGCAATACCGCGACGTAATGATGAAACGCCGACAATATCTGCTTTGCGTACATGGCCTAACAGCGCGGAAATCGTTGCTTGTTGCGGTGAGATTGCGATATCGATGACGCTACCCTGCACTAAATCAACATAGGCACGACGCTGAATCAGCACCATAGCTTTCTTCGCCCCCATTTTTTTGGCCAGCATCGCTGACATAATGTTGGCTTCGTCATCATTGGTCACAGCAATAAACAGATCGATCTGCTCAATATGTTCTTCTGCCAGCAGTTCCTGATCGGAGGCATCACCATAAAAGACGATGGTATCCTGAAGCTGCTCGGCTAGCTCGGTCGCACGCTGTTGATTACGTTCAATAAGTTTAACGCTGTAGTGCTTCTCCAGTTGCTGTGCCAAACCAAAGCCGATATTCCCACCGCCCACCAGCATAATGCGCTTATAGGGTTTCTCTAGTCGCTGCATTTCACTCATCACAGCGCGGATATTCTGTGTGGCCGCAATAAAGAACACCTCATCGCCAGCTTCAATAATGGTTGAACCTTGCGGACGAATGGGGCGATCCTGGCGAAAAATCGCCGCTACACGCGTATCAACATGTGGCATATGCTCACGTAAAATTGAGAGCGGGTTACCAACCAGAGGGCCGCCGTAATAGGCTTTTACTACGGCAAGGCTGACTTTACCTTCCGCGAAATTGACGACCTGCAACGCGCCTGGATACTGGATCAGCCGGTAGATGCTGTCGATGACCAACTGCTCGGGAGAAATCAGATGATCAATCGGAATGGCATCAGTAGTGAAGAGTTTCTCCGCATCTCGCAGGTAATCAGCTGCACGAATACGGGCAATACGGTTCGGTGTGTTGAATAGAGAGTAGGCAAT
Organism: Pantoea sp. A4; assembly: GCF_000295955.2. GTDB lineage: Bacteria > Pseudomonadota > Gammaproteobacteria > Enterobacterales > Enterobacteriaceae > Pantoea > Pantoea multigeneris. Next base: position 7,654 of record NZ_ALXE01000010.1, on the reverse strand, counting down.
CTGACAGGCAACCATATTGGTTTCATCAGAGCTGGTGACCGCAACCAGCATATCGGCATCATCCGCACCTGCTTCACGCAATATGCGCGGATGAGAACCATGCCCGGTGATCACCCGAAGATCATACTTATCCTGCAACTGACGCAGGCGTGTCGGATCGGTATCGACAACGGTAATATCGTTATTTTCACCCACCAGATTCTCTGCCAGCGTACCGCCTACCTGGCCAGCACCCAGGATAATGATTTTCATGAGTCAGTTATCTCGTATCAGGACGCTTTTTTGACAAGCTTAGCGTAGAAGAATCCGTCTCCGCCATCGGCTTCCGGGAACACCTGCAAACCATGGATCGAACCGCCAGGTAATGTCACTGCTTCTGCATCGGCTTGTAGCTGCAAGAAGTTTGCAATTTGCTGATGGTTTTCATCTGGCAAAATTGAACAGGTTGCATAGAGCATTGTCCCGCCGGGTTTCAAACGTGACCATGCTGCTTGCAGAATTTCGCGCTGCAAATTTGCCAGTTCGGCAATGTCGCTGTCCCGACGTAGCCATTTGATGTCAGGATGACGGCGAATTACGCCTGTTGCTGAGCACGGTGCATCAAGTAAAATCCGGTCAAACTGTTGATCACCACACCAGCTTTGCGGATCGCGGCCATCTCCCTGACGCACTTCTGCCTGCATAGACAGACGCTGCAAGTTCTCTTTAACGCGCATCAGGCGCTGATTATCGACATCCACGGCCATGACTTTCGCCTGCGGTGCAATCTCTAAAATATGCGTGGTTTTTCCACCAGGTGCGGCGCATAAGTCGAGGATAGATTCGCCATTCTGCGGTTCAAGCCATAATGCACAACGCTGAGCCGATACATCCTGCACTGTCACCCAGCCTTGCTCAAAACCGGGGAGTTGAGTGACTGCTGCGGGTTGCTCTAACCGTAGAGCATCCGGTGCATCTGCATCGGGCACGGCATTTTTGCCGCTTTCTGCCAGCAGTGCGAGCCACTCATCACGGTTATGATGCTGACGATTCACGCGAAGCCACATTGGCGGGCGCTGGTTGCTAGCTGTGGTGATCGCTGACCACTGATCTGGCCATGCAAGCTGGAGGCGCTTGAGTAACCATCCTGGGAATAAGTGGCGCTGCGGGCCCTTATCAACCTCAGCGACCAGCGCTTCTTGCTGACGCTGGAACTGTCGCAGCACACCATTCAGCAGCCCTTTCATGCTTTGACGTTTGAGGGTTTCAGCCCCGGCGACGGTTTCTGCTAAGGCCGCGTGTGCAGGCACACGGGTATACAGTAGTTGGTAAAGCCCGACCATGATCAAATAGTGCAAAACACGCTGCTTACCTTTCAGCGGTCGCTCCATCAGCTTGCCAATTAAAGCCTCAAGCTGTGGCAGTGTACGCATCACGCCAAAGCAGATCTCTTGCACGAGAGCGCTGTCTTTATCCGACAATTTTTTCTGCGCTGTAGGGAGTACGGTACTCAGCGATTCACCTTTATCGACTACACGCTCAATGAGCTGTGCAGAGAGGCTGCGCAGGTTGGTTGATTTATTCATTTGGAAGTCACTAAAAAAAGCCCGGTATCAACCGGGCTATGGTCATGCCAGAACGGTTCCTGGAGTAAACCATTCGCGGCGAGAATTAAGCAGATCCTGCGCCGACATGGCTTTCTTTCCTGCGGGCTGGAGTGTTTTCAGATTCAGAACACCATCAACGGTGGCAACCTGAATGCCGTCTTTATCTGCCTGGACGATTTCACCTGGCGTTCTGGCCTGGTGCGGTAAAACGCTAGCCTGCCAGACTTTCACCGGCTGATCCTCGACCAGGAAATAGCTCACTGGCCATGGGTTAAACGCACGAATACAACGTTCAAGCTGAACTGCTGAAAGCTGCCAGTCTAAGCGTGCTTCTTCTTTACTCAGCTTTTCCGCATAGTTGGCCAGCGCTTCATCCTGAACTTCAGGACGAGCAACGCCGTTCGCCAACTGCTCCAGCGTTTTAAGCATCCCATCTGGTCCCAGTTGAGCCAGTTTGTCATACAGCGTGGCGCTGGTATCTTCCGCAAGAATAGGGCAGGAGAGTTTAAACAACATATCTCCGGTATCGAGTCCTACATCCATTTGCATGATGGTGACACCGGTTTCACTATCACCCGCCCACAATGAACGTTGGATTGGTGCAGCCCCACGCCAGCGTGGCAATAATGAACCATGCACATTAATACAGCCAAGGCGTGGCATCTCCAGTACCGCTTTAGGCAGGATTAAACCGTAAGCCACGACCACCATGACATCCGCTTCTAGCGCGCTAACCAGCGACTGGTTTTCTGCCGGACGCAGAGATTTCGGCTGAAAAACGGGGATCTGATGTGATTCAGCGAGCACTTTTACCGGGCTGGCCGTTAATTTGTTACCTCGTCCAGCTGGGCGATCGGGCTGAGTAAACACCCCGACAATCTCATGCTCAGACGTTAGTAACGCATCCAGATGGCGTGCAGCAAAATCCGGTGTGCCCGCGAAGATAATTTTTAATGGAGCAGCCACGAAGGTTCCTCAGCAGCAGGGATCAGTTGCGCGCGTTATGGCGCATCAGTTTTTCCAGCTTCTGTTTAATACGCTGGCGTTTCAACGGCGAGAGGTAATCAATAAACAGCTTGCCATCAAGGTGGTCGATTTCATGCTGAATACAGATTGCCAACAGCCCATCGGCTTCGCGCTCATAGGTGTTGCCTTCACGATCCAGGGCGCGGATTTTCACTTTCTCAGCACGAGGAACAAATGCACGCTGTTCTGGAATAGAGAGGCAACCCTCTTCAATGCCCGTTTCACCTGAAGTCTCTAACAACTCAGGATTGATCAACACCAGACGATCTTCGCGATTCTCTGAAACGTCGATCACGATAATACGACGATGGATATCTACCTGCGTTGCAGCAAGACCGATACCTTCCTCGGCATACATGGTTTCAAACATGTCATCAACGATGCGCTGAACTTCAGCGTTAACTTCTTTTACTGGCGCAGCGATTTTACGAAGGCGCTCGTCAGGGAAATGTAATACCTGCAAAACTGACATAAATATCCAGATCTGTATTCGTTTAAAGGGGGATTATTACTACATAGTGTAGACTTTTTGCCGCTTGATTGACAGCATCCAAGGATAGGGCGCATAAGGAGCCGGTCATGGACAGAACGGAGTTAAAGCTGCGGTTATCAGCAATAAAGAACCTGCGTTATCCTGTCTGGACAACGCTGGCACATCGTTTGCTGAAGCAGGAGAGCATCGAGCGTGACTGTCTGCTTGCGGCAGGTTTGACACCGTTGCAAACCGAGCAGTTTTTTAGCTATCCCGCCGAAGACATAGCGTATGTTCATCACTGGTTAGAGAAAGATAAAACGCATCATATCCTCACCCCGCTGGATAGGCATTATCCTCCCCGCCTGCTGGAAATTGGCCGTGCGCCTCGCATCCTCTATGTACGTGGTTCTATCGCGCTGTTAGCTAGTGAGCAGCTGGCTGTGGTTGGCAGCCGTAACTGTTCTCACTATGGTCAGTACTGGACACAATGGTTCAGCCAACAGCTAGCATTGGCCGGGTTGACCATAACCAGCGGATTGGCACGCGGGATTGATGGCGTTGCGCATCGTGCGGTGCTGGAAGCTGAAGGTAAAACGATCGCTGTCCTGGGAAGTGGGTTAACACAGCTCTATCCTCAACGACATAACCGATTGGCGGAAGAGATTGTGGCGGGTGGTGGTGCGCTGGTCTCAGAGTTTCCTCTTCGCACCCAACCCCATGCCCACAATTTCCCTCGCCGTAACCGCATTATTAGCGGGCTTAGCTTAGGCGTACTGGTTGCTGAGGCATCTTTACGCAGTGGTTCATTAGTCACCGCAAAGATAGCGTTAGAACAAAATCGGAATGTCTACGCTTTGCCCGGCTCGCTAAATAGCCCTGGCAGTGAAGGAACACACTGGCTTATTCAGCAAGGAGCGCTACTGGTTGCTCATCCTAATAACATCATTGAAGATTTACATAGTGCACTACATTGGCTCGCCCCAGCACAGGCGGACACAATATATTCAACAGACAATGAAGATGGACCATTGCCATTTGCTGATGTGTTGGCTAACGTAGGTGATGAGGTTACACCTGTTGACGTCGTCGCTGAACGTGCCGGCCAACCTGTGCCAGCTATCGCAGCCCAATTGCTGGAGCTGGAGTTAGCAGGATGGATCGCAGCTGTACCCGGCGGCTATGTCCGATTGAGGAGGGCATGCCATGTTCGACGTACTAATGTACTTGTTTGAGACCTATATCCACAACGAAGCAGAAATGCGGGTTGATCAGGATAAGCTGACGGACGATTTAACCGATGCTGGGTTTGATCGTGAGGATATCTACAACGCGTTGAACTGGTTAGAGAAACTGGCAGATTATCAGGACGGATTAGTCGCTCCGATTCTACTAACCAACGATCCGCTTTCGATGCGCATCTACACCGATGAAGAGAGTCATCGTCTGGATGCGGAATGCCGTGGTTTCCTTCTCTTCCTGGAGCAAATTCAGGTATTGAGTCTGGAAACGCGTGAAATGGTCATTGAAAGAGTGATGGCTCTGGATACGTTGGATTTCGATCTCGAAGATCTCAAGTGGGTGGTGCTGATGGTGCTGTTTAACATCCCCGGATGCGAAAATGCCTATCAGCAGATGGAAGAACTGTTATTTGACGTCAATGAAGGTATGCTGCACTAACTTCCTCTTGTACGCAGAATGTTATGAGTAAAACGGCACTCTTTAACGTGCGAAAACAGGATCCCTGCCCCGCTTGCGGGGCAGATTTAGTGATCCGCTCGGGTAAACACGGCCCATTTCTCGGGTGCAGTCACTATCCTGAATGTGACTACATTCGTCCGCTAAAATCGCAGGGTGAAAGCCAGATTATCAAAATTCTGGATGGTCACTTCTGTCCGACCTGCGGTGCAGAGAAAGTGTTGCGACAGGGCCGGTTCGGTATGTTTGTGGGGTGTAGTCACTATCCTGAATGTGATTATACTGAAACAATCGACAAGCCTGACACCACCTCGCTTTCCTGCCCTCAGTGTCAATCTGGAAAACTGGTTCAGCGCCGTTCACGATTCGGTAAAACGTTCCATGCATGTGACCGCTACCCATCCTGTCAGTTTGCGCTGAACACCAAGCCAGTTGAAGGCACATGCCCACACTGCCAGTTTCCTCTGTTAACCGAAAAGAAAACCGCGCAAGGCAGCAAAGTGTGTTGCGCCAGTAAAAGCTGCGGCAAAGTCGTGGCTCAGGAAGAGTAAATAAGATGACGCAAACCCCACATCTCACGGGTTCACTGGAATTCTGCCTTGATCAACTGCGGCAGCAAACTGTGATTGCCTATCCTACAGAGGCTGTATTTGGCCTTGGCTGCGATCCCGATAGCGAATCAGCCGTTATGGCTTTGCTGGCGCTTAAACAGCGGCCGGTAGAAAAAGGTCTGATCTTGATCGCGGCAGATTACAGTCAGCTTGAGCCCTATATTTCTGACCGTGAATTATCTGTCATTCAACGTGAGCAGATGCTTGCCAGCTGGCCTGGCCCCGTCACCTGGGTTGTGCCGGTGCCTCCACATACGCCACGCTGGCTCAGCGGGCGTTTTGATTCACTGGCGATTCGCGTTACTGATCATCCTTTGGTGCAATCGCTTTGCCGTGAGTTTGGTAAACCGTTGGTTTCGACTAGTGCTAACCTGTCTGGTGCTGAGCCCTGCCGTAATGTGGCAGAAGTACAGCAGCAGTTTGGTGCCCATTTCCCGGTTCTGCATGGTGAGACTGGTGGACGGAATAATCCGTCAGAAATCCGCGATGTCATCAGCGGGCAGCTTATTCGTCAGGGATAATTCATGGATAATTTTGCCGTATTTGGTCACCCCATTAGTCACAGTAAGTCTCCTTTTATACATCAGTGTTTCGCGCAGCAAACGGGCATTGATCATCGCTATGGCAGCGTATGTGCACCGCTTGATGGCTTTGCTGAATCTATCAGCGACTTTTTTGCTGGAGAAGGCAAAGGAGCCAACATCACTCTGCCTTTCAAGCAGCAGGCGTGGGAGCTGGCGGATGAGCTCAGCGATCGAGCTGCGCTCTCTGGTGCGGTGAATACGCTGAAGAAGAAATCGGATGGCCGCCTTTACGGTGATAATACGGATGGTATTGGTCTGTTGAGCGACCTCGAACGTCTGAATATGATCGAAGAAGGGGGCAGGATCTTACTGATCGGTGCTGGCGGTGCCGCGCGTGGTGTGATCTTGCCGTTAATGGCAAAGAATACGCACATTACCGTTGTGAATCGTACCTGGTCACGGGCTGCGGAACTGGCTGAGCTGTTCAGCGCACAGGGTAAAATTGAGGCGAGGACTTTTGAGCAACTGGATGGTGAGCGTTTTGATCTGATCATCAATGCCACTTCAAGTGGCGTAGAAGGTAAGGTTCCGCCACTTTCGGAGATGTTGATTCAGCCGCAAACCCGCTGCTATGACATGTTTTACCAGAGTGGTTACACGCCATTCTTAAAATGGTGTGAAGATCATGGGGCAGAGCAGTTGGCCGATGGTTTAGGCATGCTGGTGGGTCAGGCTGCGCAGGCCTTCTATTTATGGCATGGCGTGATGCCAGATGTCACCCCTGTCATCACACAGCTCAAGCAGGCAATGCAGCCTTGAATCAGTCAATTCAGTTTCCCGATCGTGAGGAGTGGAACAGCCAGCAAAATGCTGTCTGCTTTCCGGTATTGGTGAATGGTTTGATCCTGAATTGTGCAATCAGCGCCGCTGAGCTGCAGCGGCGCTATGGGGCTGGTGAAGCTGTTACGCTTTTTTCGTTAAACCGTTGGGATTTGGAAGAAGAAGCCGAACAAGCAATTCATCGTGACGATGTTGATGATCAGGGCTGGGTTTGGCTGGGTTCTGCTAAATAGTCATTCTTCCAGCCGACATAGTTATTAGCAGAGTAGCGAAGCCCTTCTAATTCATCCGCAGTAAGAGGGCGGATCTGTTTTACCGGGCTACCTAAGTAAAGGTAGCCACTGACCAGTGTTTTACCTGGGGGGACCAGGCTACCGGCACCGATCATGACATCTTCTTCTACTATTACGCCATCCAGAATGATCGTTCCCATCCCAACTAAGACACGATCGCCAATCGTACAGCCATGAAGCATGGCTTTATGCCCAACCGTAACCTCCTCGCCAATCACTAAGGGGAAACCTGCTGGGTTACTGACCGACTTATGCGTAACGTGCAGTACGCTGCCATCCTGAATATTGGTGCGAGCACCGATTCGTACCTGATTTACATCGCCACGGATCGCCACGAGTGGCCAGATACTGACGTCATCGGCCAAAATAACATCACCTACCACCACGCTAGCGGGATCAACCATCACGCGTTGGCCACATTGTGGCGACTTTAGCTTATATGTACGTAGGGATACTGACATGATCCTGCTCCTTATAGGGTGATTATTTGTCCAGCCTGAAGAGTATTTGGTGTCCTGACAAGGCTAATTTGCCCCGTTTTGCTGAAGATATCAGCGTAATGAATGTTTTATCGCCATACGATTAAAAAGATCGAAAAAAGGGG
>NZ_ALXE01000009.1 GCF_000295955.2 Pantoea sp. A4 | reverse complement strand
CCGATCTGCTTTCCATTTCCACCGACCCAAATTAGCTGAAAATGAAAACACCAGATTAACAGCCTGATTATTTATGACGCCAGAGAAAGCGTTATTCTCCGGAATTACCATGCCGCTGCGCAGCAAGGTAAGCGCGTAACATCAGTGTCAGTTGTTTTTCTGCTTCCGCTCCGGCACTGGACGGTATAACCCGCATACAGAATGCCGGCACTGTGCCAAAAAGGACTGCTGTTATAGTTTGTGCAATGATATGGCATTCTTCGAAATAACCATCACAGGCCGATGTCAGTAGTCGCTCAATGACGTGAACAGTTTTTTGTACCGCTTCATCAAGCAACCTGCCGGCATCCAGGTCCACAGCAATGTAATAAAGAGCGGGAGAAACCTCTGCATTCGACATGATGGCTTCAAGGTAGGCCCTGACGACGACAGACGCTATTTTAGCTGACTCAGTATTCAAATTTTCGAGGCAGGCCTTTTCGACGATGTCTGTAAGGGAAGTCAGATGCCTTTCCAGCAGAGCAAGCAGCAAGGACTGTTTGTTCGGGAAATATTGATACAACGTGCCAACTGAAACCCCTGCTCGCTCAGCGACACGTGTTGTGTTAAGCCGTATTGGCCCCTCAGTTAACAAAACCTGAATGGTTGCCTCAAATATTGCGTCAACCGTCACGATAGATCGTTCCTGACGCGGCATTCTGCGGCGGTTGAGCTGTTGGGATGCCCCCATGGTCATAAGCGAATCCAAAACATGAAGAATGATTCATATAATAATTCTTCAACGCTTTTCGCTCAATCCCCATCATGAGCTGAAGAGGAATATGAATTTCAGGAGGTACATATGGGTAAGCTGGACGGCAAAGTTGCAGTAATCACTGGCGGCAGTGATGGGATCGGACTCGCGGCCGCTCAACTGTTTAGTCAGGAAGGGGCAACCGTGGTGATTACAGGTCGGGATCAGGCCAGACTGGATTCGGCAGGTCAGCACTGTGGCGGTAAGATTGACGCAGTACGCAGTGATATTTCTGTTATGACGGACATAGAGCAGCTCTGTACCTATGTGAATACCCGATATGGCGATGTTGATATTTTGTTTGCAAATGCAGGCGGTGGCAGACCAGGATTGTTCGCACAAGTAACAGAAGAAGACTTTGATTTTACGGTTAACACGAATTTTAAAGGCACCTTTTTTACAGTACAAAAAATTACCCCGCTTATGGCCAGTGGAGGCTCTGTCATTCTGACGACGTCGACGCTGGATCGACAAGGTCGGCCGTATGTCAGTGTTTATTCTGCAACCAAAGCAGCGATCCGCTCATTAGCCAGATCGCTGGCGGCTGAATTGTCTGATGCAGGCATTCGGGTTAATGCGATCTCTCCGGGTCTTATTGATACAGATCAGGCTAGGAAAGTTGGTATGAGCGAAGAAATGATTAAGCAGTCAAATGCCCATTTACATACCTTGATCCCTATGCATCGCAGTGGTACCGCGGATGAAATTGCAAGAGCAGCTCTTTTCCTAGCTTCAGATGATTCCTCATATGTGACTGGCTCAGAACTGTGCGTTGATGGGGGATGGGCCCAGGTTTAGTTTTCCTCCTTCACAGGCTTCGTTGATAAGCCTTATCTCGAATCATTTCATAGAGGCTCCATAAAAACGGTCGTTTTATGGAGCCTTAACCGTGATGTCAACGATCGGCCTGCAACCCGCAGAGCGGGATTGCATTTTCTCATTCCACTTATCATTTTCCATCTATACCCAAATCGGGTGACTTACTGGAAGACATATAATGCTCATTGGGTAAGCACGGGTTTCCACTGACGATCAGCATCTCGACCTGCAACGTGATCCCCTGACACTAGCCGTGGTGTGAACGTATTTTTGAAGACAAGGTCAGTGGTGCGCAGGCGGAACGCGAAGGACTGGAGAACCTGATAACCTCACTCCACCCCGGGGATACCGTTGTTATCTCGCGACTGGATCGCCTAGAACGCTCACTGAAAAATCTGCTGCACCTGGTTGAACGGCTGGATGGGTTGCGCGTTGGGCTGCGCAGTCTGCAGGAAAGCATTGATACCACTTCCAGCGGTGGACGCCTCGTTTTCCATCTTTTTGGGTCACTGCCGTGTTTGAACGTAACCTGGGGAGCATCTTTAAGCCTGTTGTCGTCCTTAAATGTTGTGTTATATGTGTCGTTGTATGAGTCACGCCTGAAGGAAAAGCTGCACTTTATCAGCAAACGTTAAACGCAGCGCATTGAACCGCATAACCCGAATCTTAGCCAGCATCTAGCAAGGTTGGGCAGGAATATCATCCTCTTTCTCAAAATCAGTAGGACTGCAAGATAAAGTCATCGGCTATTATCTGAGCACAAAACACTATCAAATAATTGGAATCATTCCTTGGGATTATAAAAACTCTTTTAAAAATCATTCTATTAATATAGAATTTATTAGTGCTTAATTTTTATGGCGGGGTTATGAAAGGGAAGGTAGCTGAACAGTTTGCAGAAAGCATGGCTTTTTCTATCCTTGAAAATGATTCGGTCAGCCACGACTTAATCGGTAGTGTTATGCTATTTTTCAGATGCATAGATGGAGGGGAAAAATATAAGGCTTACTGTGATTACAATAGCTTAAATGTCATTACACCAACTGAAAAATTCGTTTTCTATGATGTGGATCGCCCACAAATTGAAATACTTAAAGAAGTTTTTTATACATTGTATTTTTCCCCAAAAATACAGTTATTGTGATTAATGTAAATGATGGTTTTAATAGCTGGTGAGCTTTTTATTTTGCTGCTAGTAAGGAGTTCAAAAACATCATTAATTGGATTGCATCCAGTTAATGATACCAGATGCGATATATGTAAAGATATTTACACCATGATTTTTAGGATTACCACCCTAACATTCAAAGATGGTAATTAATATTCCATGGTTAATTTTCAGGATGGCCTTGAATCATGAATAAACATTGATTTCACATGAGTTCGCAGTTAACTTTCCTAAGTTGTAGTGTTAATTAGCGGCCATTTTTTAATGGTGACCCTTTAAAAAATTATGCATTACCTTTAAATTAAGTGTATAGGGGGTCTTAAATGATTACCAAGAGAGGTTGCTGGCATAATTTCCATCTAAATTTTTAATGAAATGAAAAAAAATCACAACTTGATTTAATTTATTATTGACGTGAAAGTCTGAATGGATACTAGTCTTTTATATCTATTTTATTATAGTCTGCGCTGTGATTTTAAAATCATTTTAAATACTGCTTACACCCCCACGTAGGTGAGGAAATTTTGAAAAAAACACTTTCTCTTCTTCCAGTGATTGAAACACCCCCACGAGCGTGGGGAAGATATCACATCCCTCTAAAGAGACGCCTTTATTGACAGAAACACCCCCCATTAAAAAGGGGAAATCATACTTTTTATCAGAGAGATTTACACCATCAAGAAACACCCCCACGTAGGTGAGGAATAAACGAAAAATTCACTTTTCTGTCTGGCTGCAATAGAAACACCCCCAAAAAGGTGGGGAAGATAGTGTCGATTATTACCTTTACAGCAAACTGAAGAAACACCCCCATAAGCACGGGGAAGAGCAAAGTCTAATTAATCTCTAAGACATCGACAAAGAAACACCCCCACATTAATGGGGAAAATCAAATGAATTTTAAAAGAGCTAGACCTTTTCCCGTAAGTTATACGAAATTCAGAATTGTCACACGCCGGTCACGATAACACTTTTTTATGCCAAACTGTACAGGAACGTCATTTAGGATAAAATGCTCACCCTCACCCTCACCCTCACCCTCAATTACAGCATAGCAAAGTGTCAATTTTTTTCTCTCAGCTATATTATTGGCCTCTTTCCAAGCTGCATTGGCATCAGTATAGACGCCTTGGTAAATAAATTCTGTTGGCACACAACATTTTCTACCAAGATATAAATCCCATTCAGGGTTTTGCAACGAAATTGATAATATATCCACTTGCGATTCAGGGATCTCAAGTACCGCGGCGAATACCGAATCCTGTAAGTAGTAGCGATAAGTCATCTTAGTGCCACCTCCGACAGCCTTTTTACCACCAGACGTTTTAGGTATTAGAAGAGATTGCCACGGGTCGGTATCATCGTAGCCACTACCGACCATCTGAAGATCACATAAATTGGGGTTAGGTAAACACGGTTGTCCTTTATTATTCCTCCTGAGGTAAGCACGTATCTCCAGACTCATATCATTCATTTCTGCCAACCATTCAATTTCAGCACCACCTGCTCCGCGCGCGCAGCACAATAAACCCAGAATTCCAGAGCGTGTGGGGAAACTCAATGTGTCGCGCACTCCAAATTTGGAGTTGTGCCCCCAAGATTGGAGTGCTCCTTCGAGCCAAAGAAGAATAAATGTTTTAGACGGGCTCATTGCTATCCTTTTGCAGGTGAGACTGTAGATCGGTAATCAGTAGATCAATGCTATATTCAGGATCTTCACCCCATTCATACCCCCCGAGCCTTCCAAACAGCGATCCAGATAGTTTTTCTTTATTATGTAGCCAGGTTTTAAGCATTATTTTACTTGAATGTAGGAAGCCTTCACCTTTACTTTTAACTGGTTGCTCAAAAGAAGCTTGCATACGTTGACCTTTTCGCAGCAATACGTAGGCATATTCCCATGGACATGCGCCCGACTGCGTTGTTTGACGTGCATCAGGTACGGCTACATACAGCGCTTTTACAAAAGCTTCGACAGCCGAATTAATATCAGCGTCTTCTCCTAAAGTCTGTTCCAGTTGTCCCAGATCGAGACTTACGTAACGATAGTATGTAGCGGAGTTGAATTCCAGACTGCCCATATGTGCCGAACCACTTTCTTCCTCTGTTTTAAGGTCATCTACCGCCGTGAAAAACTCTACTTCGTTTACGGCTTTATGGGTTGAAATTGCATGTGCGAATGATGCAGCTGCCTCTACATTCATATCAGACGCTTTGGCTACCATACGCCCAAACAGAGCTATATCCAGAGCATCAAGCGTTCTATTTACGACTTTTTTTGACACTTTTATCAGCTCTTTACTATTCAGCTTAGAGGCTTCGAAATTGTGAGTTTTTGCGTACGCGGCGAATGCTTTTGTTTCAAACTCACTAAGAAACAGTAACGTATCGTCAGAAAGAAATGCTGCCATTACTGCACCACAACTATTAGCTTGCTCTTGACTAGCATTCAGTGCCAGACACTCATCAGCTATCATGCTTGCTGTCTTTTTGCTACGAACCCCAAGGCGAATACCAAAGTCCGGCATCGCAAGACGTACCTGTCGCTTCCAACATTGTGATGACACACGGGCTCGTGGCACACCCCCTATAATAGCTGATTTCGGCGCGCCGACATCATCGCGGTTAAGACAGGTCACCGGGAAAGACTGAAGAATATGAAATTCAATTCTGGTATTTTTATAGTTTCTGGTCATAACTTTGTCCTAAAATATAAGTTGCAAGCATCAAGTAAACAGGTTATCAATGATGGGTACAATTTGTAGTAAGCCACAACCAAACGCCCTACCTTTACCAATACCATTTTTAAAACTGTTTCGAAATTGCTGCGAGTTAATAACCGTTAACTGTCCCTGAACATGGGCTTTACCTATGGTTACCAGACGCCCGGATTTACCCTCAAAGCGCAAAACATCAATAGCCTCTATCTGTAACGTTTGAGGAGTTACTTGAAATCCCCAGCTATCTGTGGCTCGTTTTAAAAACCAGTCTGCGATTGCAGACCGTCCCTTAACGGCAATGCGTTTACCACTTTTTTTATCCTTACGTACCGGATTAACCTGCACTTTGAAGCAATAGTGAGTATGAGACAGGAATGTATCTGAAATGGGTTTTATGAGCACCATACCATATTTTCCATCGATGTTGGTTGCCGGCGGACGGTTGGATACAATCAGTACTTTGCGGTGCTGAAAATCACCTCCCTGGTCAGCATAGACAATCCCACTCTGAACATTGCTGTTCTTTTCCGTATCAGAACGTTCATCAGAAAAAAGACTGTACACTACCCGATGCAATGAGTATGTATCCGTCATTTTTAATGCTTTCACAGCCGTGCGATCGAGGTGCAAAGCACTGGCGAAAAGTTCAGTCATGCACTTTCTCCGTTGTCCGATCACTATCATCTATACTCTGGCGATAAAATGTCTTCGCCCAGCACGCACGGATCTTTACCTGACTCTCACCTGAGAACTCCAGCAATTGCTCCAGCAGTTGAACGAAATCAGGTGTTACCCCCCTACATGCCATCAGCATTAGCAACGGACGCAGAATGTGGCAAGATTCCTTTATACTGGTACAGGCCAGCAGGCGACGCAGGCGTACTTTGGCCTGTTCAGACTGATAGCCCTCCCTAAAACAGGCAGCAATAGCAGTGCCCAGAGGCAGCGTCCCGTTTTCCTTAGGTCGCGTTCTTGCCAGCGCAGCTCCCACAGTGCAATAAGGAATACGTTCACAATCGTTTTCTAGATCAACAGAAAAACTGGCTAATAGCTCCCAACTTTGGTATTCGGTTGCGATATTATCTGCACGTTTGAGGCGTGCAGAAAAGCTATTTTCTTCCTGGATACGTTCCATCACATAGCTGACAAACATTCCAGCCATGGACATTTTTTCAGGAGTTGAGACAGCTATATCTGAAGGAAATTGAATCATATAGATTATCCTTAATCAGCTGATAGATATTCGGAAAAACTTGGGCGCGTACAAGCCCAGGCATCCATCTGTCGAGCACTGTCGTTTGGGCACATCTGATCGAATACCTGAAGAGCGTAGGATACGAACGTTTTACGTAACTGAATTCGTTTTTTTCCTGCAGTTGAATGCGAAGCACAAGTACTAATTAGAACCTGAGAGTGCTGTTCGCAAAGTCGCCAAAATAACCGTGTTGTTTTTTCAGCCTGACTAGAAACAAAAACCTGCACGTTTCCAATACCAGATTTGTCTATATCGGATAACTGGCGGAAATACTTAACAACGGCTCCCCAAAGTAACTTCTGAACGTTGTCTAGCTGTTCCATTTCATCTTCAAGATGATTAATAAACTCACTACCAGTAAGGTGTGAAGATAGCCTTATTTCAGACTGTACATAGTCATCAGTACCGGAGGCATATTGTTCCCCAGCATTGCTGCTAACACGTAATCCCCCTGACCACAAGGAAAACTGTTCAACGTTACTGGAGACACGTCCGAATGTGATTTTAAGCTGTTGCGTCTCAACTCCACCTTTTTTATCTTTACCTATAAAATGCAACAAAGACGGTAATTCTCGCCATGGGGTCTTATTAGGGTTTGCCCATAACGCTTTAGGTTTTATCTGCGAAAAATCCACCGATGCTGTCGGGTCCACTTTTCCTTCAAGATAGCCAGCATGGATAACACCATCTGTGTAGTGAATAGAGTCATTTTCCAGAAGGCAAAATTTTCCCATTGGAACTAGTCGTCCGAGCAGTGACTTTTTCAACGCCCTGGCAATTTTATCGTCTTCACCTGTTGGCATGTTCTCCCAAGGTGCAACGCCCAGAGATGGGTACATTGCCAGTTGAGCTATATCTTCAGTGGTAAATAAGTTTAACCAAAGAGTATGAATAATACTGTTACCCAGCCAAAAGGAATGCAATAGTCCTAAATGTCCTACTGAAACTCCATGCTTTCCGCTAGCTGGTTTACCCTTGTCATTTTGCTTACCCAGATAGCCTGGTGTTAATACCACTGAGTTATCAGTTTTCTTACCGCTGAGGCCGAAGCCCATTTGAACGATGATAGCCAGAGCCCTGTCAGCATCATCAGTGCTATGCTGTTGCTGCGTTTGAGTTAATACGGTTGTGTTACCGGTACTGACCTCAGGTGATAATGCCCAAACAGACTTTCTTTCAGCGGTCCGAATAGCAGGCATCTGTAAAAACGGCTTATCGCCATAAAGATAAAACCGGTCATGCCACTTTTTCAGGTAGCCCAGACAGTTTTCGGCCATACCTTGCCAGCCCATTTTTTCCCATTCGCCATCATCTTGTGGAGTATGGGCCGCCTGAGCAATAGCTAAAAGTAGCTTGGTTATCGCAATCTTCTCTACAGAACTTCCCCCTAAGGCGCGTAATGCTGCATTACTGAAAATCGTTTTCAGACTGACCGGACCAACTTCCGAAACAGGGATCCATGGGGAATCAATCAGGTTAAAATGGTTTTCCATAGCTTGTTCCTAATTGGGCAACGTTGGTAGGTCTAGGTCTTACCGATACTAATGAACGTATTTATAACTTACCAGATAGCTATCGTAAAAATTTTATTAAGAAACTTCTTCAGCAGTTCATGTTCAGCCATACAACCAGGAAGAGATTTGATAATTCGTACCAGTTACTGGCTAAGTGCGACAGACAGTTTTTCCACCCCCACAAGTAGATACGGATGGCAAAATGTAGTGAGTAAGCAGTGTAACAAGCATTCATGGGCCTCAAAGGGCCATAAAGGATTTGAGACTTTAGTTCAGATAGCGTTCTACGGTTCCAAACCAGTTATGCAAACTATCAGGCAAAGCAGTTACTTGAGTGCTTTGCACCGCTTACCTCTTAACTGCTGTCGGATTACTGGATGAAAAGCTATTGTACGGTCTATTGTCGCTGACAACCGCCGGTGCAGAATTTAGAACTAAAAATCGAGGTACGAAAGGAATAATACCAGATGGTTTTTGTAGTTGATCACATCTACGGTAACAGTAGGGATATCTACAAGAACGTGCTTCACTGAACCTACGCACCGGATGTGCGAAGCCGGGATTTTATCACAAAAGTGTGAGTTCTATTCTTGCCAAGCAGCGTATTTTACTCATACTGGATGTGTGCTGAACTGCTCGGGTTCCGGCACATTGTTGTCTATTATGAGCGCGTGAAATCGTTCAGCCCGCTACGAAAGATGGCGGGTTTTTTCACCCTTGTTATTCAGCGAGCATCACGTAAAAAAGGCCATTTTCTCTCGAACTCCCTGAGTTCCTGCTCCAGCTTGCCTAGCCAGTCGTATTTTATATAGTATGGCATCCCCCTTGCATCATTGCTGCCACTCTGAGGGGGCCGGGTGGGAGATCGATCTTGTCTGTTTTGTATCATCTGTTAGTCCATTTCTCGATTAGGTATTTATTAAGCATCTTTTTGATGCTGGACGAGGATAGGCCAAGCTTGAGTTAGATACAAACTTTAGTTGATGTCGTTTGGTTTTTTCATACTTTTTTCACTAGTCTGTTGAATTAAGATAGCATCTTGTTACTCGGCGACGAATGGAGTTTATAATCCTGCCTCCAGTCATTGATTGTTTCCCAGGCACTAAAAAAAATTCTCAACTTATGCTCATTCAGACACTTTTTCCGAAAGTAGTCGTTCAGACTCTCATCGTTGGGTTGCCAAGCTCTGTTCAGTTCAACACCATATTCAAAGACCAATTAGTCAAGCGTAAGGTAGGCTTACAATGATAGGCCTACAAATCTGGAGGCTCGACGTTGCTACAGCCCCGCACACAACCTCAAGCTTCTGGTCATAAATTTTATCCATGAGCCACCTTAAGCCCATCTTTATCCATCATGGCTTTAGCAAGTACCTTCCCGAGGCTGAGGTTCTCGTCTGCAGACAACTTAAGAGCATAAATGCCAATATACTTTTGCGAAAGGTGTAAGTACAAGGTAGATCCTGAACTATCGTGCTTAAGGTGGAGTTCTTGGGCCGGAACTTCGGCTTTCCAGAGAGCTGGTCATTTCTTTGATAGTAAAAAAAACCGCCCATATGGGCGGTAAGGGTGTTTACACATACAACTATTATCTCATAATCATTATAGCTCATGATTGTTAAACTGTGGACTCAGCCTTACAAGGTGGTGAATTGAAAATTTTGTGTGATGGTTATGTAAAACTGAATTAATGCGTCCTACCCTCGGATTAGATACAACCTTCAGTAAGTAACTTTATTTAGTTGGCCCTTTGTCATAAATCCTGCCCCATCTGGAAACAGAATTCCGGCATGATATTCACTTCCCAGAGCTTAGGATGTGCCGAGAAAACGCCATGGTGCGCCAAAATGCAGATTGTGTTTGCCCTGAAGCAGGTTGCCTATATGAGCCTCGACAAGGCAATGCTGCAGGACGTACATGCATAAATAGAGCTGGCGCAGGCATGTCTGTGTGAGTGAGTCAGTGACTTACAGACTCGCAACAGTGCGAGTCATAGTCGTTATATTTTCGCTGGGCTAGATGCTCCCATCAGAGCTCACACAAAAGTCTACTGGTTGCCAGAATAAGCACCCCCGCCAGAAGCCATTTTTTTCCTGATCAGGCATGGTTAAAATTCGGGGATAGGTTAAGCTTACGAAATTATTAACTGATCTGGGCCTCTAACCAGAGAGGCAGGTTAAGAGGCGTTTAGCTATTAAATGAGCGTTGCAATAGATTAAAAAAATTATAAATCAACACACTGTATTATCCCCCCCACTAATAATTATACTGAGCTATGATTAAGTTGCAGGTGAATTTTCTAAATTAAGAGGAAAGTTGTATGGAGCTTTTAGATTTCGTTAAACAGGCTGGTGAGAAGGTATGGGATGCTGTTTCAGGTCATGACGACAGTGATAAATCACAGAGGCTTCAAGAGCATATCAGAAGTCTTGCTCTTCCGGGGGTGGAGTCAGTTGAGGCGGTTGTTGCAGATGATTGAACCGTCACACTGACAGGCAATGTATCATCACAGGAAGTAAAAGAAAAAATACTGGCAGCAGCAGGTAATGTGGAGGGCGTCAGCAAAGTAGACGATCAGCTAAAAGTTTCTACTGAAGAAAGCACAAGCGAGAGTACTTATTATACCGTGAAGACTGGCGATACTCTTAGCGCAATATCACATGCAGTTTACGGGACAGGAAACAAGTATCAGGCAATTTTTGATGCAAACACGCCTATGCTGAAAAGCCCAGATAAAATCTATCCTGGTCAGGTTTTGATTATACCGAAAAGTGAGTAGCGCCTGATATTCTACAAAAATGAAACGACGGAAAATGCAATATGGGACTATTAGATGGTGTAACAAACGCTCTTGTAGGACAAGGCACAAGCTCTTCACCCCACCAGGCAATATTCGCATGGATAGAGGAGCAAGGTGGGTGCGAGTCTATACTTGAAAAGTTCAGAGCTGAAGGACTGGAGAATACCGTTCAGTCGTGGTTAACATCAGGAGATAACCTGCCTTTAACCTCTGAAAGAATAACAGCTATTTTAGGCTCCCCTGCGGTTCAGAGTCTGGCAGTGAAACTCGGTGTTGATACAGAAAAAGCATCAACTATCCTGGCAGAGTATCTCCCTAAAATTATCGATACCCTATCACCCGAGGGACGAGTTTCTGAGCGTAACGATCTCGTTTCGGCAGGCATAAAACTGTTGGAAGGTAAGTTGTACAGTTAGCGCTAAAGGCCGGTTTACCCGACCTTTAATTACATAAAACTATGCAGACGAATGTTCTTACCATTCGAATTCAGCCGGTTTTGCGTTTATTCGTAGCACGCGATGTGAGTCGTTTTTTCTTCATTACCAACCTTATTGCTTTAAGGTAACACCTGACCCCTAAGGACCGGTCATAAAAATCATAAATCTGAATGTGTCAGCATACTTTCCAATTTAAATAAATGCCCCTTTTTCCCAGACCAGCGGCACCCCGCATTTGAGATAACGTGCTTTATGCATTTTTTATGCTTCTTTACTATGCAGGATAAAAAAACAACATCTAATATTAGTACGTTAGATACAGATTACTCCAACACGAAGCGTACACGATGAATAAAAAAGGCATGACTTTTCTCTTTATAGCTTCAGCTGTAGCCTTCTCAGTGACTGGCTGTTCCATCACATCCGCAATCAAGTAAAATCTACTTAATATAACTCATTTTATCATTGGTCTTAGTCACGGTACAACCCTCGAATCTGGAAAGAAATTAAAGCTTAGACAAAAGGCAATCAGTTTTACAACTGGCTTAAACGCATAAAAAAAGATGTTTTTCAGATGGTTAGTGTCAATAAATAATATTTAGAACCTAATTCTCAATAAAGATAAAAGAACTAATTGTTGTTTTAAAATTCAACTTATGAGTAGAGGGGAAAATCCGAAGTTTTAACAGTACTGAAAGGCCTAAGTCCTGCTGAGTACGAACTCAGGCCATGAAATCAACTAAAAATCGCCTATATAATCTTACGCGGTTAATTAACCAAGATATCTTTTAATTTACTGTAGCTCACATCCACCAAACGCATAAGTTGCCGTTGCTCTCTCATTTCCGGTAAGATTTTCAATATTGTCATTATATTCAGCCAGCATGAAAAAACCGTTAGCCTTCTTCAACAAAAAGTTTTCTCTATACGCTGTACTGCCATCGAAGTTATCAAAAATTAGAACTTTACCCCCTGATTTCATCTGTAAATCAGAACCAGATATTTTCACCACCGTTTTCGCTGAGACGGGCGTGGGAGTATCTCTTGTTGCGATCTTATCGCAGATAAAAATACTCGCAAAAGCATTCCCTGTTACGCACAGTAAAGAAATAGCAATAATTTCTTTCATTTTCAGCCCTTAATAAGTTTCACATCTTCTCTAAATTCTTCAGTACTGCCATTTGGATTATCAACTAGCCACCTCGCATATCTATCCATTACGAGATCAGACCAACGATTATGATCCGGCATATGGAAATCATATCCTTCATAACTCGCATTTACTGGAAATTCATCTCGCCCATAATCTCTTATGAGCCGCTCTCCATCAATGAATACATCCCCATTTATTGATTCATATTCATATGGTTTTTGGTCGAAACCTTCTTTCAATAACTTAGCTGGAATAGCCTTCTTACTTCGAACATTGTGTATATTGCCATTAACACAGACTTCCCATGAGCTATTTTTGGGCTTGTTTGCATTAAAACTACCCTTACCAACAAGATTTTGAAATTGTTCAAAGGTTAAATCAGCAAAACGGGGATTTGTATTCCTGAAGTGGTCAAACAACTGGTAAACATCAGATTTAATATTTTGTTTACAGCTTAAGATTACTGCTTTGAAAATGAGCAAACGCTCAATGAAGCGATCAATATCACTTGGGTCAATACTCGCAAGTTCGACAATATCATGATTAAGATCATTTGCTTTGAAATCAGCCCTATAGAGGGGCAAGAGGTGTTCAGGTTTTATGGTTTTCATATACAAGCCCTACACATTGGTAGGGCGTTGTATCAGTTATGGTGTGCGATTACAACTGTAGGTTTTCCCTGATGCGCAAGTGGTACAATCTTCTCCTACCTCGGCAACGCAAGCGGCTTCCTCGCAAACTTCATTTGTTTTTGATGTTCTATCTCAAATGAGCCTGCTTTACTTGTATCTATACAGTATGGACAATATCCAAATTTCGGAACATATCTACGGGCGTATGATGATGCTTGGTTTAGTGTGTGGCAGGTGCCTATAAAAATCCTGTCGTCCTTATGTGGTAGGTGTACACATCCAAAAAGATGCATCAACACACCATTGGTCATATGGTCACTAAGATAATACCTATTAGCCATGTACTACATCCTCACTAATGATCAAGCTTTCTCTTACCTGATACATCGCATCTACGTATACAAATGATGTTCGTAATGCTGGTGTGCCTCTACCCATCCTATCTATGACCAGTACTATAGGTGTATCAGTACATTCAACTATTCGCACATCCCCAAACTCGTAAATCGTCACACCTCTGTTGAAGTAAACGCTGATTATCTCGCCGTTGAATTCACGATATTGAATTGTCGCCCTTTTCATTAACCTTAGACATCCTTTTAAAATGAATCAAGAAATGCAATAGATTGTATCGATTATATTGATTGCAACGATCGATATAACCGATCATTCACATAAATCAATGGGTTAGTCAATGAATGGTAACGGTGAGTTAGTATGTCAAACCATATTTAGGTGGGTTAGAGATGGATAATGTTAATTTTTTGTTTAATTTAAAATGATCATCTGTGCTTTGTAACACAACCATCATCGTCGCTCTTACAAGACAACAAATTCCAATGACCTGCTCCCCGTTGATTAATACACCGCGATGTTAGTCATGTCTTCATAAGCCATATGAGGACATCCCTATGAAGAAGCAATTTTCCGACGAACAGATCATCAGTATTCTCCACGAGGCAGAAGCCGGGGTTTCGGCCCGGGAACTCTGCCGCAAGCATGCAATTTCAGATGCCACCTTCTATACCTGGCGTAAGAAGTTCGGCAGCATGGAAGTCACCGAAGTGAAGCGGCTCAAGTCACTTGAAGAGGGGATGCTCGTCTCAAGAGGCTGCTCGCTGAAGTCATGCTGGATAAGGAGGTGCTTCAGGTGGCTCTGGGCCGAAAGTTCTGACGACAGACCAGAAGCGGGAAGCCGTGGAAGTTATCTGTGAGACAACGGGTCTGTCGCAACGCCGTGCCTGCAGGCTGATAGGTCTGTCACTTTAAACCTGCCGTGATTCGGCTCAGCGTCCGGCTGCTGACGCGCAACGGTCCCTACGCATCACAGAGCTGGCACTTGAATGACGCCGGTTTGGTTACCGGCGCATCTGGCAGTTATTGCGCCGGGAGGGCCTTCACGTCAACCACAAGCGGGTTTACCGCATCTATAACCTTAACGCTCTGGGTTTAAAACGCAGGCGCCGCCGTAAGGGTCTCCCGGCTAAACGGCTTCCGCTTCTTCGCTTGGATACGCCGAAACTGATATGGTCGATGGATTTTGTCATGGACGCACTTGCCAGCGGCCGCCGGATTAAATGCCTGACCTGTGTGGATGATTTCACCAAGTAGTGTCTGACGATCACCGCCGCTTTCGGAAGTTCAGGTGTTCATGTCGCGCGTATTCTGGATAGCATTACGCTGTTTCGTGGATATCCTGAGACGATAAGAACCGTTCAGGGCCCGGAATTTACCTGCCGCGCGCTGGATCAATGGGCCTTTGAACATGATATTGAGTTGCGCTTAATCCAGCCGGGCAAGCCAACTCAGAACGGATTTATTGAGAGTTTCAACGGTCGCTTTCGGGATGAATGCCTGAATGAGCACAGGTTCAGCGAAGTTCTTCATGCCCGAAAAATCATTAATGACTGGCGGCAGGACTATAACGAGTCCAGACCTCATTCATCGCTGAATTACCAGACGCCATCTGAATTTGCAGCAGGCTAGCGAAACGGGAAGAATGAAGAATAAATCAACCGACATTACTAACTGAAGGTTGTATCTAATCCTGGAGGCAGGTCAGGTAGATGGATCATCGGAGGAGTTACGATGTGACAATTAGCTTAGATCTATCCACTGTACAGGGTGACGTACCCACTGGTTAACATCTGTCTTCACTGAAGCCGGATAATGATATCTACTGTATCGGGTAGGTATCCGGTACAGTAAATATCCATTATGCAGGGTAGATGACAATTTTGGATTGCGTTTGAGGATGTTCCGTACGTAGTCCCCTGATCCTACCCGCCATTACTTTTCAAGCAGGCAACCAGAACAGAGTTAGCAACTTTGTGAACATAAGCTATAGGAAGTAATTTACTCCCTATAGCTTATGTTCACATCACTTCATCTTATATAGCTGATTAGGGGTCTAAGCGACTACATGAGCAATATGTTATGGCCTAATTATCGCTTATCCCACGGCACATAAAGGAAATTCTCGATCAGAAACCTAACTACGCCAAGCTCTGGCAAGTTAGCGTTCACCAGGGGTGACTGTAGACCATAAACTACAGTAAGTGCACTTCATGATCTGCAAAGCGATATAAGCTATAGCGAGTAAATACATTGAACATGCGCATGAACATAAGCTATAGAGAGTAAAAATCACATAATCGCTAGGCTAGATAAGCTGTAGTGAGTAAAACAGCTTGCTGGCGATTATACATAAGCTATAGGGAGTAAGATAATCTAAAGGCATAAGCTGTAGTGAGCACTTGATACCTGATTTGCCCACTACAGCCTATGTAGCTACTTACTTTTGAAGAGCTTCTCAAGATCGTCCAGGCTGATGCCAAGCTTTTCAAGTAGCTGAAGCTTTTCTTTAAGCTCTGCATTGGGTTCAACTGGGGGGGTGACTGGCAGCTCAGGGTTCTCAGCGCTTTCATTGCGAGGAGCTTTGAGCTTAGGGCGACGATAGTGCACGTTAAAATAGACCGCACGGCCGCGTTGGACCTCTGTATAGTCCAGGTATCCGATTTCTTTCAGCTGCTCCATAGCACGGCGTACCGTTTGATTTTGAGAGAATACCGGTGACTTCAGGTTCAGGCGTGCACGCATGCGCGCAAGGGAGATGGGAGCCGGGTTCTTTGGCAGGCTCTCAATATAGGTATAAAGCGCCTGTGCCGACTCACGCCGCTTAAGGGCATTGATGGCTTTGAGCTGTAAAAGCACTTTACGATCAAACTGGTACAGTTCAAACAAGCGGGGATCAGCCTGCAGCATTACGATATCTTTCTTCGTATCGTAAAAAGCCGATTGCACCAGATGGGTAATGTACTCTTTGGACTCATCGTCCTTGTTGCTGGTGAAGGAAATGACGGTACCCGCAATGCGCTTTAGAGAAGGGCTGATACGCTCTCTAAGCTTCTTAGAGGAACGACTGGAGGGTATACCGCAGAGTTTCGCAAATTCTACGAATGGCAGCTGTACCTTGTCTCCTATCACCTTATGCTTGGCAAAGGAATGAATGATCCCGACCCACGTTTTAAAGTCGTTATCCATATCCAGACGAGGCCCAACGATCTCCACCTTATCGAATCCTTCCGCTTTCGAGAGTGACAACCGCGTTAACTCTTCTGTAGCATCCGTACGAGAGAGCGTATCTTTTTTACTGTTTTTCAGAGACTTAAGCGTTGGAACAAACACACCTAAGCGCATCAGTGCGACTGGCTGTACGGTGTTATTGGCATTTGGCGAAAGGGTGACTACCTCCCCTGTCGCTTTATCCGTCTCTTCAAAGAGTTTATTCAGGTCAAAATCTTCGTCTTCCAAGGTCTGTTCCTGTTGTAAAAATATGCTGATCGCTGCAGGATCTCGCCTGCCTCGGCTGTGGATCTTGATGGCATTACTGTGAACAAAGGGTATTAACCTGCTGAGCCATAGGGAAAAAGTTATCCACTCCGGGTAGTCATAAATCAGACAGAAACTCACTATAGCTTATGTTGCAGACTGACTACAGCATATATTTAACAATCTTCAGCTTATGTTCTGCTCATCATAGCTTATATTTTACTGTCTATAGCTTATCGAAACCCCAGTTGAAGCCAGAGTTGGCGCGGGCTGCAGAGATCGGGGATCTCTTTGGGATCTATATGGGATCTCATTAGGATCATTATTATCTGGATCGTAGCTGGGGATAAGTGGATAACTTCACTAAGAAAATGTCTTTACACACACTGATGGCAACAGGATTTAGGCAAAAGACTAATGATATTCGCAATCCTTACAGATCTTAGTGGCCTGCAAAGCTTTAGCCGTACTCAGATTGTCGCTGTACAAAAGTGCGTTGTCATTCTGGCCAAAACCGTCTCAATAAACGAACACTTTAGTAATTTGTCATGTTTTTCACCTGAAAAACTTTTTGATGACTGTTGAATACAGTATGATAAACATCCAGGAGGCGTCTATGCGTATTAAACCACTCGTTGATCTTGAAGTAAGCCGTTTTGAGCCCGGTCAGATATTTTCTTATAACGATCTTCCCGTCTTCCAGGAAAATCCCTCCACAACCATCAAAACTGTTAGCAGGTTGGTACTGGATGGGTCACTGCGTCGCTTTTCTAAAGGCCTTTTCTACCGGCCTAAACTGGGTCTGTTTGGTGAAGTGCCCCTCAGTGATAGTGAGAAAATCAAAACTTACCTGTTCAGACAAGGCAAACGTGTTGGTTACATCACCGGAACCAGCCTCTACAACCGCCTGGGCCTGACAACGCAGGTAGCACGTACTATCACGATTGCTTCGGACATGTCCGCACAGCTGAAAAATCATGGAACTGTAGAGGTACGCCTGATTAAAGCGCGGTATGAAGTGACTAACGAAAATCGTGCCTGTCTTGAGATTCTGGATGCACTGGCAGATATCAGGAATATCCCGGATGCAGAACCTGCATTCGTACTCAACATACTAGCTGACCGTATTAAAGAGATGGCTCCATTCACCTGTTCGTTGCTGGTCGAACTTGCACGTGGGTATCCACCCTCGGTGAAAGCTTTGCTCGGACTTCTGTTAGGCAGCAAGAACATCTGCGATGTTGATGGACTGAAAAATGAGCTCAATCCAACTACTCGCTACAAGATCGGCCTGAAAGGGCTTTGGCCAGAGGCCAAGGCATGGAATATTGAATGAATCTGCATGAAAATCCAGAACTGTTTCGTGAACTGATCAGTGTCACAGCCAACGCTTTTAACATACCGGAAATTTATGTTGAGAAGGACTACTGGGTAACCCGAGTTTTATTAAAGTTGAGCCAGTCTGAATACCGGGAGAATTTTGTCTTCAAAGGCGGCACTGCGCTCTCAAAGGCATTTCGCATCATTCACCGTTTTTCTGAAGATGTTGATCTAGCCTTCCATTATGACGGCTCACTCTCTGCAAATCAGGTGCGTAACCGTATCAGAGCAGCAGAAAAAGCCATAACGCAGGGGTTGGAGAAAACCAACAACCCGCAGAGCAGCGCAGGCAGTAAATTCAGAAAGCATTACTACCAGTATCCTCATGAGTTATCTGGGGATTTTGGCCATGCATCAGCTGAAATCCTTCTGGAAATTAACAGCTTTACTACACCCGAGCCTTTTACGTTGATGCCTGTGAATACGCTTATCGCGGATTTTATCCTGACTACTACCAGGCAAGACTTGTTAATGATCTATGGTTTAACCACTTTCAACGTCAATGTACTGGATATCAGAAGAACCATTGCGGAAAAAATTCTGGGGCTGGTAAGGGCGTCACACGATGAAGATATCAGTACGCTGTCGGCTAAAATCCGTCATATCTATGATCTTGTTATGATTAGACGTCAGCCTGAATACCATGTATTTTTTACCTCTGATGAACTGCATGATCTATTAAATATTGTGCGAGCCAGTGATCGTGACCTCTTTCAACAAGCAGCAACGTGGCTTGATTGCCCGTTGGCGAATTGCAGGCTATTTAATGCGCCTGAAGAAACCTGGCGAAGGATTGAAGGAACCTTCCGAAATGGTTTTGCTGAACTGGTATACGATAAATCTCTGCCGGATACTGCTGAGGTTACAGGGCTACTAAGGGATGTGCATGGTGTTCTCCTACGACTAGACAGCTGATATCAGTACCAAACTGACTGAACGGATCATGAAGGTGGGTGACCATTGCCCTAATCGAAACATCGATTTTATCCGTACGCCTGTAGGCCAATAGCTAAACTCATATGGCAGTTCAGATGTACGGATCCTATTTGATAAGTACGTATGCGTTACGATCGCTGTACACCGTAAGTTTCTCTGTTCGTGGTGGTTTTGCCTTCAGCTAGCAGTGCGGAGAAATCCCAGGATCTTCTTCACATCAACGTTGCTACGTGAATTCTTTGAAGATTTCCCCTGCTGCCTTCTTCAGATATCACACAGTGTTGTCAGATACGCAAAGCACTTTATCGACGGCTTTTTTTTCAACATTTTTTAAAACTTTGCAAGAAAGGATTCTATTTGCAAGTTTGGTGTTGCTTTGCATAAAATATCAAGATTTAATCTTCGCATGCAAAGTTGATAAAGGAAATGCCCGTGGGATTGATGAATACGCTCGATCAGTGCATAGCCGCTGGACATGAAATGACCCGTGCGATTGCTGTGGCGCAATTTAATGATGATAGTCCTGAAGCACGTAAGATTACTCGCCGGTGGCGCGTAGGCGAAGCCGCTGATCTTATCGGTGTCTCGCCTCAGGCTATACGTGATGCTGAAAAAGCCGGACGGCTACCCTACCCTGATCTTGAGATGCGTGGACGAGTCGAACAGCGTGTCGGCTATACCATTGAACAGATCAATCACATGAGGGATGTTTTTGGGACTCGCCTGCGCAGGCCCGATGAAAGTCTCCCTCCCGTGATTGGCGTCGCCGCGCACAAAGGCGGTGTGTACAAGACTTCTGTTTCAGTTCATTTGGCACAGGATCTTGCCTTGAAAGGTCTTCGTGTACTGTTAGTCGAGGGCAACGACCCACAGGGAACCGCCTCCATGTATCACGGATGGGTGCCCGATCTTCATATTCATGCCGACGATACATTACTACCCTTCTACCTCGGCGAACGTGACGATGCATTCTATGCTATCAAGTCCACTTGCTGGCCTGGCCTCGATATCATCCCATCTTGCTTGGCTCTACACCGTATCGAAACCGAACTCATGGGGCGATATGACGAGGGCAAGTTACCTACTGAACCTCATATGATGCTCAGACTTGCTATCGAATCTGTAGCACAAGACTACGATGTTATAGTCATCGATAGCGCACCAAACCTGGGTATCGGTACCATCAATGTTGTGTGTGCTGCTGACGTGCTGATTGTACCAACACCTGCAGAATTGTTTGATTACACCTCTGCACTGCAGTTTTTTGACATGCTGCGTGACCTTCTGAAGAACGTCGATCTGCAAGGATTTGAACCAGATGTCAGAATCCTGCTGACCAAATACAGCAACAACAACGGCTCGCAGTCCCCGTGGATGGAAGAACAGATTCGTGATGCTTGGGGTGGCATGGTGCTTAAAAATGTCGTCCGCGAAACTGATGAAGTGGGTAAAGGCCAGATAAGAATGCGCACTGTATTTGAACAGGCGATTGACCAGCGCTCTTCCACTGGCGCATGGCGTAATGCACTGGCTATCTGGGAATCTGTCTGTAACGAAATCTTTGATCGGCTAATCAAGCCGCGCTGGGAGATCCGATGATGAAACGCGCACCGGTTATTCAAAAATCTTCGCCCTCTTCTACCAGTGCTCCGGCTGCTGCACCGGCTGCACCGATGGTTGATTCTCTGATCGCACGTGTTGGTGCCATGGCTAAGGGGAATACGATTGTTCTGCCAGTGTGTGGACGTAACGTTAAGTTCACTCTGGAAACTGTGCCTGCTGTACAAGTGGAAAAGAGCACTCGCGTTTGGTCGGGCAACGAACGTGTCCAGGAGCTGTTGACGGAAGAAGCTCTTGATGACCTGATCCCCTCCTTCCTTCTGAGTGGCCAGCAGAACCCTGCTTTTGGACGTCAGCTCTCAGACGTTATTGAGGTTGCCGATGGCAGCCGCCGGCGCATGACGGCTATCCTAACTTCATCGGATTACCGTGTTCTTGTTGGTGATCTTGATGACGAGCAGATGAATGCATTATGTAAGCTCGGGAATGATTACCGGCCAACCAGTGCTTATGAGCGTGGAAGACGCTACGCACTCAGACTAGAAAATGAGTTTTCTAACAATATCTCTGCACTGGCTGAAGCCGAAGGTATCTCACGCAAAGTTATCACCCGCTGCATGAATACCGCTAAGCTGCCCTACGACGTGATATCCCTTTTCTCCCATCCTGGCGAGCTGTCGGCCAGATCGGGTGAACAGTTGTTTAAAGCTTTTGAGGGCAAAGCATCCCTACTGGTTGAAAAAGCAAATACCCTGAAAACCAGCCGTAAGAACGGCTTGGTATACGAATCAGATGACATCATTCAAGAGCTAAATGCTGCGTTAATTAAACAGGATGAGCCCCCTCGGGAGCCGACAGTAAAAAAAGATTTTCGACCAGGTGCGACAGCCCAATATAAAGGAAACAAAGTTTTGTTCAGTTTAGATAGAAATAAAGTTCCTCAGTCTCTGATTGAACAACTTGAGGAACTGCTTTCCAAATCCGAACTCTGATTTTTGCTACTGGGACCGCGGTCCCAGTCTTTTCTTTTCCTTGGTCCCAATGAATTCAAACGCCTTTCTCTTTAAGCTCAATCACTTCATTTACAGTACTGAACCTAAGTGGGACCATGGTCCCAACTAAGTCTTATCATTGAAACCTAAACCCGCCCACAGCTCAGTCTGATCAAACCTGAGTGGCGAATTTATCATGGAAGTACTATCTATCAAGAAGCGACTGGGACCACGGTCCCAGCGGAATTGGTTGGGCTGTTACCGCATCTGACTTGTTACAACTGATAGGGTTTGACGGGAAAAAAGGCAATAATTAATTCTGGCTGAGTGAATTTAAGAAGTAAGAGGATAGTTAAGGTATCGATGGATGCTGGTTCTAAAGTAGTTTTGGATCTCGAAGAAAAACTACGCTAAAGGACCATTGGCCTTAAAAGATATTGGAAACCCTACTTACTTTGTGCCTGACTCGAAGCGATACTAATTATCACTGATGTGTAAATTTACACGCCAAATGGCTGAATCACCGGAAGTGGACCTCTGTTGAGTCAGACCATTGATAAAAAGGAAGGGGATAAATACCATCAACAGGCACCATTCTGATCCTATAGAAGCACCTCAGGTCATGCATGAACGTTTCAGATTTTAGAATTTATAAACCTTAAGTTACTGCTTAGGCTAAGTAACTTGCGATATTACTAAAATGCCACACCCCGTGCATACCTATTAGATGTTTCATAGAACTAAATCCATTCTCGGTTCTTAAACATCTATTCAGTACCTCCGGAAGCATAAAGTAGGCGCTGAATTTAGGCTCTCACCTTCGCCTCGAAACTGGGATATCCTCCCAGCGTATGACTGTGGTATAGCTAGCCGAAAGCATTTCCCGCTTAATCTGCCAATCAGCGCGATCCTTCTCCCTGCAAACCATACGTTACAAAGGGCACTCTTATAGATTCTGTCCAAGACCTTCATCAAATGTTAGCTGCCGTGTCGTGGCTGATTATCTGTCACTTATAATTTCGCTTCTTCATGGGAAGCACTTAGGCGAAAGATGAAGGAGTTACGAACTGATCGTTATACTTGTAACTGGGTGAGGTCAAGTGAAGTAAGTTGCCATAATCTGTAAATGAGTAGTATTAAACAAGGCGAGTACTTGAGCGCTCATTTGTATAATCTGCACTAACGCCCTCACGTTGTTCGGTTGTTTAACGTCGGCTCCACTGCCAGAAAAAATTTCTGCCAGCTCCCGACGTTCACTATGTTCTCAAGGCGGGGAAGGGCAAAATGAATGCTATTGAATGTAGGTGAAATACATAAGTAGGTTCTGATTTGGGTTGGTATAGGACTTGCGGCATCATGTTTAGTTTGAAAAGTTCTTCATATCATCGATTAGAACTAGGGTTGTTAGATGTGCTTAAAGAGTAAATGAAATGAGATTATTGAATTTCTCCGTTTGCAAATTTATCTATAATTGCGAATCTATAATTTCTGGGATAAAACTTTAATTTTCATCTAGTTATCTATCCAAAGGCTCAATTATTGATAGCCATACCTATAACATCATATTTATGAAATCAACACTCCGTGCGGTTTTTCATAAACGTTAAGCGGCCACTTTCATAAAATCCCTCGGCAGCACCATTAGCTGACTTATGAAACCACCGACTTTTTTGCTCAGGAAGACCGGCATTATGATCCTGGCCACCTTCCTGATACGGGAAACCTTATGAAAGTGACCGCTTAACCCGGTCTCTTAGCCAAGACGTGCTACCGGTATGTCCTTCCAGCGCGTTGTATAGGCCGGAGAGAGCATTTCCCGCTTCATCTGCCAGTCAGGTGCGATCCCACGCCCGGCGAACCACACGCTGCCCAGGCTGTTATTGATGCTGTCCATGACCTTCATCAGCTGCTCACTGCCGGGCCGTGGCTGATGCTCATCAAACAGCCCCAGCTGGGTTACGCCTGAAGGGGTAAAATCATTCAGCATGATCCCGGCCTTTGCATAGCGGTGCCCGGCTATCCAGACGGTGTCCAGAGCCTTCATCGCCGCCGCAATGATGTCCCGCGTGTCGCAGGTGGGAAAAGCCAGCTTCTCGCTGGCCACGTTCCCGTAGTAGACCTCATCAGGGTTGAAGGGGGAGGTCTTAATGAACACGCTGATATAGCGGCAGTACTGCTTTTCCTGTCGCAGCTTCTCGCCTGCGCGTTCAGCGTACTGGCAGACGGCCTGCCGCATCGACTCATACTCCGTGATCCGCTTACCGAAGCTGCGGCTGCAGACGATTTGCTGCTTTGCCGGCGGCGCGTCCTCCAGGCTGATGCAGGACTCGCCGTTCAGCTCGCGACAGGTGCGTTCGAGCACCACGCTGAAGTTCTTGCGGATAAAAGCCGGGTTGGCCCGGGACAGGTCAAGGGCAGTATCGATACCCAGCAGGCTGAGTTTTTTAGAAATGCGGCGACCGACGCCCCAGATTTCTTCTGCGGGCTGGAGACTGAGCAGCTTGCGGGTGCGCGCCGGATTTTCCGGCGTCAGGGCCAGAACGCCCCCGAACTGCGGCCACTCTTTGGAGGCCCACTGGGCTGATTTAGCAAGGGTTTTCGACGATCCAAGTCCCACGCCAATCGTCAGGCCGGTGAGTCTCAGCACGCGCTCGCGCAGCTGCCGGCCAAAATCTTCATAGCGCATACAGGTGCCTATGCCACGCGCATCCAGGAACATTTCATCAATGGAATACTGCTCCACGCGGGGAGAAAGCGCTTCAAGGCAGGCCATAACCCTCTGGCTCATGCTGTGGTATAACTCATAATTACTTGAAAATATGTATATTTTTTCCCTGAAGTGCTGCTCTTTTATCTTAAACCACGGGTCCCCCATCTTCAGGCCAAGCGCCTTTGCCGCCCGGTTACGGGCAATAATACAGCCGTCGTTATTCGAAACCACGGCGACGGCTTTCCCGCGCAGATCGGGCCGGAAGACCTGCTCACAGGACGCGTAGAAAGCGTTAACGTCCGCCAGACCAAACATCAGCGCCTCCGTGTACTGTGCACAAAATGGGTGACAACGCCGAAGATATCCAGCGCGTCAGGATCCGGATAAAGCGTCTCCCCGTGACCGTAGAGAGGCCGCAGCGAAAGCCTGCCGTGCAGGTGCAGCTTCCTGATCAGAAACTCCGTCCACGGAGGCCACTATCGTGTCGTCATGCGCCGGCGTGAGAGAGCGGTCGACGACCAGGATATCGCCGGTGTTCATGCCGGGCTGCTCACCGCTGAGACTGTCGACCCGGAAAAAGAACGTGGCTGCCGGATGGACCACGCAGTGGCTGTTCAGATCCAGATCGGCCTCGACGTAATCCTGGGCAGGACTTGGAAAACCGCACGGGACCCGCTCAAGAAACAACGGGCAGGTTCTCGCCGGGGGGGATTCTTCGGGAAGCAGCAGATCCAGTCGCATGTGAGTCACCTTAACAATACTGTATCTATATACAGTATTACAGGTTCAGCAGACACCGCAACAGTAATCTAAATGCACTCAAATTGAGTTTATTAAGGTGCTCATATTTTCTTAATTATCATTGTGAGATTATATTGTTACTCTTTTTGAGTTTTAATGTTCACTCACTCTGCTGGTTGGGTTATAATGTAAACTCAAAATGAGTCTATATAAAGGTGCAATCATGCTTCATGTTATCTGCGACGACGGTTCGACCAATGTCAAGCTTGCCTGGTTCGAGGGCGATGAATTCCGTAGTGCCATCTCAGCTAACTCGTTCCGTAACGGATGGAAAATTGAGGGAATGGGCAGCGAGCGCGTCTACAACTATGCCCTTGACGGCGTTCGCTTCGCCTTTGACAAGGTGAGCAGCACCGCGATCACCACGACCAACGTCGACTACCAGTACAGCGATCTGAATCTTCTGGCGGTGCATCACGCGCTGCATACCTCCGGGCTTGAGCCTCAGCCGGTCAGGCTGACCGTGACGCTGCCGCTGAGCGAGTACTACGATGCCGATCTGCAGCGCGATGACGTCAAGATAGCGCGCAAGATTAAAAACCTGCTGCGCCGGCTGGAAATCAACAAAGGGAAGGCGTTTACCGTGAGTGAGGTGGACGTCATGCCGGAATCCCTGCCTGCCGCGTTCACGTCGCTGTCTGAGCTGAACGTGGGGTCCCTGGAGAAGACGCTGGTAGTGGACGTCGGCGGCACAACGCTGGACGCGGGGATCATTGTCGGCCAGTTTGAGGACGTCAGCGCGATCCACGGCAACCCGAAGCTCGGGGTGTCCCTTATCACGTCCCGCGTCCAGTCCGCGCTTGCGTCGGCCGGGAGCGAGGTGAGCGCCTATGTGGCAAGCCTGGTTCTCCGCCGCCGTAATGATGCAGAATTCATCAAATCGGTAGTGAACGACCCGGCACGCGTTGACTATGTCCTGAAAACCGTTGAATCTGAGATACATAATCTCGGCAGCATGGTGGTGAACGATCTGGCCGACTTCCGGGACGTCAACAACGTGCTGCTGGTCGGCGGGGGCGGAACCCTGGTAGAGAAGGCGTTTCGCGAGACCTGGACCCACCTGCAGCCGGAAAAAATCATCGTGCTGGAAAACCCGCAGGAGGCGCTTGCACGGGAACTGGCACGCTACCGCAGTAAGGACTGAGAATGGCAGACCGCATTAAACAGGGATTTTATTTACACCCGGACGACCCTGCAGACGTGAAGTGCAGGGAGGTGATTGAATCCGTGTCGCAGCGGGTAAGGGGCGACTTTATCCGTCAGGCGGTCATCGCCGGGTGTGCGCTGCATACCCTGGATCCACGGCTCCCGAAACTGCTGGCCACGCTCTTTGACGGCAGCCTAAGTGATGAGCAGCTGATTGCCATGGTCCGTCAGGTCAGCGGCTGGAAACCCTCTGAGGCCGACATAGAGGACGTGGTGAAGACGGCGATAAAAGTGGCCGGGGGCGCAGCTGCGCCTGCTGAAGATGTTCCTGATGCAAAAGATGAAGCTCAGACTCCCGGGGCATCCGGCCAGGTGAGGGCGAACATGAACAGCATGTTCGGTAAAAAGTAACAGGAAAGGTTGCGATTTTTCCCCTTCCGGATGGGCGAGTCAGTGCGTGACGTTTCCATCCGGCTATAATTACTGTTAATAGTTAAAGGTTGCAGTCGCTGGTTAATAAAGAGGCGTCAGTGATATCCCAGCATAACGAAGCTGGGATATCATTATAATTTTTTGGAAGTGGAGGATCAATAACGAATTGCTTTAATTTCTATTTTGATGTTATTGGTTTTTGCGATCTCTGATGAATTACGCGCTATCCTTTCTTTTATTGCATCAATTTTATTCATGTCTTCGAGGTTTATGTAGGCCATGTCACCGCTGCTAGTCTTTGATTTGTATATTAAGGACTGAATGTAAGATAGATCATCCATGATACCTCTCAGAAATTTAATCATGCTCTCATCTTTGAAGTCAGATAAAGATTTAGCGCGTTGTTTTCTTTGTATTGTTCCTTTACCAATCAACTCATTTAATTCTTTAAATCCTGCAACCATTTCAGAAATGCTACCTTCGCAAAACATACTATGTTTAATTGCATTACGATTAATGTAATTAAGGATTATTTCTAGTGAGTCTTTATCAGCCCAAGGGTGCAATGAAGAGTAATCTTGATGCCGCCTAATGGCATCAAGTATATCATGGATCATTTCTTCATCTGCTTTATCAATAAGTTCTTGTATAAGAAATTCAGTGTCAATTAATTTACAATAATCTGGGACGGGATGCTTTGATTTTTTACAAAAACCAAAAATATACAATACAGAGTATTTATCTCTCAAGCTCTCACCTGAGAGGTTTTTCTTTTCAAGCGCTTCAATTGTTTTATCTATTTTCGATGGACTAGCGTTTGTCGTAACTTGAACTGCAACTTTATTTTCTTGATCAGCTAAGTCAATTGCAGGGAAGTTGACTTTTATCTGATTAAGGTTTTCTAAGTTTCCTTTCCGAAGGGCGCGAAAGATAAAAATCGTTAACGATTCAAGCATTCTCTCCATATCGTGAAAGCCAGCTTTTTGGCGTTGATTGATATAATACTGAAGAACTGAAATGTCAGACTGCAGGTTTCTAATTAGCGGGTCAATCATGATATTTTATCCTTTTTAACTAAGGTGGTTATTTTTAAGGCTAGTTGTTAAATATGAATTGAATTTTGATTCTTTATGATAACAATAATACCATCATAATATCTCTTAGCATATTATTTAAATGATAACAACAAACTCTTTTTTCCTTTTTAATGTTAGAAAAATCAGTTCAGAGACAATGTTGTCCATGAACTGAAAATAGACTACACCGCTTCGCAGTGTCAGAAAGGCCATCTTTCCGGTGACAGCATACGTACAGCTTCTTTCCTGAGTCACCGGTCGCGTCTGGTTGAAAAGCGACCTGTTTCTCTACAGTGCCTGAATGTAGCGCCTCCGGGGGTTATCCACAGGCAATCCGCCCCGATATCCCGCATTACAGGGGATAACTCCCGCTGCCGTTCCCGGCCTGCTCCTCCCCGGGCCTGACGAGCCAATAATGATGTCACGCCGTTCCGCTCTTTATTCCGCCTCCCGGCGGGACGGGGGAGTGCGCGCGTGACGGCCGGTGCCGTGCCTTCACTGTAGCCCGGCCGCAGCGGAGGCAAGGGTTCGCTAGCCGTCCCTCTCGCCCGTTCGCACTGGCAGAGGCCGGTATCTTCCCGTCGCGGAACGTCTCAGGTTTCGCCGTTCCGCCGTCCAGCTCCCGCCCTCTGCTGCGTTTGCGCTGCGGCCTCGGGGACGCCCTTGCATCCGCTGCCGGTGGCCGGGCTGTCGTGTCGGCACGGCACAGGCCGGAACTGAGACCACCTAACCAACGGAGCGCGCTATGAACACTGTTACCACACCCGCCGTCTATGTAGGCACCTGGCACAAATACAACTGCGGAAGCATTTACGGGAAATGGTTTGATCTGCTGGAGTTCGACGATAAAGAGAGCTTC
Organism: Pantoea sp. A4; assembly: GCF_000295955.2. Classification (GTDB taxonomy): domain Bacteria; phylum Pseudomonadota; class Gammaproteobacteria; order Enterobacterales; family Enterobacteriaceae; genus Pantoea; species Pantoea multigeneris. Next base: position 42,931 of record NZ_ALXE01000009.1, on the reverse strand, counting down.
TTTGCGGCCTGCCTCGCGCTGCACGCCGATGAAGCCGATCCTGAGCTGATGTTTCAGGACTGGGAAGGCTTCCCGGGGGATAAAGGGGCCGAGTGCTCGATAGACTGGGATTTCGTCGAGGCGTTCCGGGAAGCCCAGGACAATGGCATGGAGGCCGCGTTTCTGGCCTGGCTGCAGACCGGGGCTGACGGGAACTATCAGGCCTTTGAAAGCGCCTACCTGTGCGAGGCGGAGAGTGAGGAGGCGTATGCCATTGAGACGGTCAGCGATCACGGGCTGCTCGACAGTATGCCGTCCGACCTCCGGGGCTACTTTGATTACGAGGCGTATGCCCGTGACCTGTTTATGGACGGCTATGTATTTTCTGACGGCTACGTGTTCATGAATCGCTAAACCCGGCCTCGCCGCGTGCGGGGTTCTGATTTCCTTCCGGCGGGCATTGTCCCCGCCTGTTCGCGCGCTGAACTGCTAGGCGGCCCTGAAGGGCCGGGGTAAGGCGGTGCTGACGCACCGCTTTCACCCCTTCGCCTGCGCTTTCTCTCTCTCTGCTGCTCTCCGGGGCTTTTCTTACTTTCAGTCATCGATCTGCTGTTCGGGAAAGGGATAACCATCAAAGGCCAGGTCACGGGCCGGGGCCACCTTCGGCTCCCCGGCGTGGCCGGGTCGTCAAGCCCGACTGCGCTAACCGGCAAGCCGGTAAGCTCCGCCGAAACCCGCAAGCGGGCTTCGGGCCTGGCGGCTAGGGTCTGATGTCTGAGGTCAGGGGCTGCAGCCAGCCAGAAGGCTGTCGCATCAACCGCTGCAGCGGTGAAGCAGCTGCAGCTCTGAAGGGCAACGCCGTGTTGCTGTCGCACGCGGGCGTTGCGGTGTGTCCCCGCTCAGTTCATCCCCTCTGCATTCCGCCGTTTAAGCCCCTTTCGCCTGGGCTGAGTCAGTCACAGCCTCCCTTGCCGTCCAGGGGGAGATGTACACGGTGAAAATTTTCATGGTGACAAAAATTTCCCCCGTCCCCTGGACGGCTGCACTCCCCTGCGACGGATGACGCCCTTGCGGCGAAGGTTCTCAAACGGGTGAAGGTATACCGGAGAGAAAAAATAGCCGGTCCACACAAACGTCAACACCGCGGCTCCTGAAACTCAACGGGTGACGGGGGTAAACACCAACAGCAGAAGGAGAAAGTGCATGGCTTCAAAAGGCGTTAACAAGGTCATCCTGGTGGGGCATCTGGGGCAGGACCCGGAAATCCGCTACATGCCGAACAGGGGGGCGGTCGCCAATATCACCCTGGCAACGTCAGAGACCTGGCGTGACAAGCAAACCGGGGAGAACAAAGAAACCACCGAGTGGCACCGCGTGGTGCTGTTCGGCAGGCTCGCCGAGGTGGCCGGAGAACATCTGCGCAAAGGCACGCAGGTTTACATCGAGGGGCAGCTCCGCACCCGCAAATGGCAGGGCCAGGACGGGCAGGAACGCTACACCACCGAGATCGTGGTGGGCAACGGCGGAACGATGCAGATGCTGGGCGGGAGCCGTCAGGGGACGTCTCCCGGAGCAGGACGTGGCGGCGCGAACGGCGGCAGAACGCCCCCGGCGTCATCTCCGCCTGCCGGTGGCCACTTACCACCTGAAGACGCTTTGCCGGATGAAGACGTGCCTTTCTGATCAACCGACAGCCCTGCAGCGGCAGGGCCATTAACAGGAGATGAACCATGACACCCGACACATTACCCACACTGCCGGACGGCAGTTTTACCCGCGCCCAGGCGAAGGCCGTCGAAGCGGCGTATGACAACGTCACGATCGAGAACGACAAGGACTTTCATTTTCAGCTGGTGATCCGAGACGGGAAGGGCCGGATGGTCTGGCGGGCATTCAATTTTGACCATGAGGCGGGGTACTGGCTGAACCGCAATCTTGAAAAGTACGGCGTGCCGGCACGCTAAAAGGTGCCCTGCCGGAGTTGCACCTCCGCAGGGCCGGACACTCAATCACCTGAGAGGATAATTAATATGTCAGCTGCACAGTCTAAAGCAAAAAATGTCCGTGGCAAGCGCGTTGCTCCTGCCGCGCACCTGAACGATGTTCCGCGCCTGCGAGTGGAAGATATGACGCCGGATGCGCCCCTTGGCGTGGCCGAACTGAAGCAGTTTAGTGCCGCCGATTTTGAGGCCTGGTGTCTGCGTGGAGAAGACTTCCGGCGTCGCCTGAGTGCGGCGGTGATAGCGGCTCTGCGCCCGGCGCACGTCTGGCGGGTCGATTTTGAGCAGGGCGGGGAATGGGGCGGCGTCTGCCCGGTGCATCTTCGCTTTACGCACAAGGCGTGCGACCAGATCATTATCGACGTCATGAGCGCGGGGCCGGCGTCGCCCTACTGGAACGGGCTCTTGTGGGTCAATACGGGCAGCACGGGACTGTACTGCTGGAATGAGGACGGGTTTGATCCGGGGAGCATCACGGGACTGCTGGAACGCATTGATGCGCTGGTCAGTGCCGGCAGAACGCAGCCGGTGGATATTGCCTCGGTGCTCTGGCGGGGAGGGCCGCACGCATGAAGCTGAACTTCTGCTGCACGGCGCCTGCGCCTGAGAAGAAACGGTATACACCGCGCGCGGCGTCAGCCTGGCCGCGTCCAGAGACGGCAGGGCACGGCAGATGCCCCGACCGCACTGCGCGAAGCCTGCTGAGAGCCACTGCCCGGGAGGAGTGGCTCATCCGGCAGGCGGAGTCGGAGCTGGCCATGTGCTCTGCCGCATCTCTGCCTCGCTGGTACGCGCGCTGGACCTTTGGCCAGTTGTACCACTGTGATGTGTTGAATATGCTCAGGGAGTGGCAAAAACGGGCTGCGGGATGACCCGGTTCGTCAGCTGTAAACTGACCGTGAATGTCCCTGAATCCGGCCCCGAAAGGGGCTTTCTAATGGGACGGGCAGTTGGATTCTGCCCGGTGTCTGATATTCATATAACACAGAAGGTATTATTTCGAAACGTCCGCAGAGAGCGAACAGCAGACGTCAAAATGATGGCGGCAGGCAAATTCTGCCAAATTATACATATCAACCTTGTTGTTATCCGGCCTAAGCAAGGAGACAAAACTAAACAACGCTCCCCAGTATCTGCTTTGCCTTAAGGTACTCGTAACTGGTCAGCTCAATCTTGTTACCGCTAAGATCGTTAAAGTAAACGGACATAGATACATCGTGATCGCAGACGGTGAACGGGATATTTTTGGCGTGTAGAGTAGGCACAAGATTGATAAATTCAGCTGCTTCCACATTAAATGCCATCGTATGACCGGGATGCTGATTTTTTCTGGTGAACAGGGAAATTGACGCGCCGTGATTTCTGATAACCAGCGGCCCTCCCTGTTCATACCAGAAGTACAGCGAGTCATCGCGGGAGTGACCCTGACCCCGAATATGATCCAGGCATAATCAGGAATACCGGCTTCAGGTTGGTTGCTTATTCTGGCAACCGGCAGATTTTTCGGCGAATTCGGATGGAGTCATCCAGCCCAGCGCAGAATGAGGGCGACTCTGGTTATAGTGTATGCGCCAGGCCTCGATTTTGCATCGTGCATCCTCCAGAGACATGAACCAGTTCTCGTTCAGGCACTCCTGCCGCAGCCTGCCGTTGAACGACTCTACTGTGGCATTATCCGTGGGCGTGCCCGGCCGTGAGAAGTCAATCCGGATATCACGTTCGTATACCCACTTATCCAGAATTTTTCCTGCAAATTCAGAGCCATTGTCTGTTTTCAGTAGTTGCGGTAACGGACGTCTCAACGCGATGCTGTCCAGCATTTCAGCCACTTCTGAAGAGCGCAGGTTCTGGCCTACGCAGATACCCAGACACTCACGCGTATAAAGATCGATTACCGTCAGCAGGCGGAGCCGGCGACCGTCAAACAACGCATCGGAGACAAAATCCATCCCCCATACGTGATTGGGATACAGCCCCTGCGGCTGTGGCTGACGTTTCAGCGCAGATTTATTACGGCGGGGGCGTTTAAGCCGGAGCGATAATCCCTGCTCGCGGTAAAGCCGGTAAATGCGCTTGTGATTATCGCGCCAGCCTTCCCGTTTCAGCATGACGTGGACCCTGCGGTAGCCATAGTGGACGCGGGTTTCGGTTATCTCCCTGATGCGCAGTCGCAGCGCGCTGTCATCTGCCGCAACGGAGCGGTACCGGAACGAACTGCGGCTGACCTGCAGCGCAAAGCAGACCTGTCTTTCACTGGTACCGTTGCGGGTCTGTAAGTCCCTGACCCATTCGCGCAGGCGTGCCAGCGTCAGCTCTTTTTTGCCAGCACGTCCTGCAACATGGCCTTGTCGAGGCTCAGATCGGCAACCAGCTTCTTCAGGCGAAGGTTTTCCTCTTCGAGCTGCCGCATATGCTTCAGTTCTGAAGGAGAAATCCCGCCGTACTTTTTGCGCCAGGTGTAGAAGGTAGCGTCGGAGATACCCAGCTTGCGGCAAACTTCCGGCACGGACGTACCCAGCTCAGCCTGCTTCAGGGCAAAGACAATCTGCTCTTCGGTGAATCGTGACTTTTTCATCGGCACAGCCTCCGCTCAGGGGAGTCATTATCATGCCGGAATTCTGTTTCTGAATGGAGCAGGATTTTGGGTCAGGGTCAGGGTCAGGGTCAGGAGAAGCCAAGAACCTCTTGATACCAGCATTCTGCAAGTACAATGTTCTCGACGTATACATGTATGTGGTCAATTTTTGTTATCTTCACAGTTGCCTCTCTGATTGTTATTACAAAAGAGATTCTCTAAGTTATCTTTGATAAACAAGCCAACTAAGCACATGACAGCACATGATTTAACATAAGACTTCTTGCGAATCAGAAGCCGACAACCACAGGCTGATGTTTTTACATCGAGTCCTGCATGCCCGGATTACATTCCTGTTTCGTTCCCGGAAGATAAAATTTACCAGTAGAATCAGGGTCTGTTCCGCCCGGACAACCAGGTCTGCCTGAGGTGTTGCTCGCGCTGCCGCCATCCGAACCATTTCCGCCGTCAGCACCGTCTTTACCTTGCCTACCCATACCACCAGCGGCTCCACCTTTACCGCCAGCCCCTCCATACCCGGCACTCACAGAAAAAGTGCACAGAGCGAAAAAAAAGGCCAGAAAATATTTACTCATATGTATCTCCCCCTTCGAAAATTCGATCTTTGTACCTTTTAGTTCGACCCCGAAAGATACACTAGCAAAAGATTTATATCGGCCGGATGAACGGTTCTTAAGCGTCAAAATTTAACATAAGACTAATCATCGCACCGGGTCGTACTCCCTCAGCGCGTGCGGGCGTTTTACCCTGTTTTCTACGGAATTTGTGCCGCAGATCACGGAGTTTTTTCAGCACGGAGTCCGGGATTATGCCATATTCATAAGGTGATCCCGCCAAAATCACTGTCACCTTGGTGAAAACGACGAAGACAATTAAGCAGAACGTTTAGGAGCCACTGGGCTCCTTTTTTTTCCCTCCGTTCAGAGCCGTGCTGGACAAAAAGCTCTGCCGTGGCGCTCACCGACGCAGCGTCCGCTGACGGTTTGCATGATGCTACGATTCGATCTGCGCCCGCTCCCTGTTCAGGACAATTTGCCGGTTCGGCTGATTCAGCTTTGCCTGACACTCTCTCAGCAGCGGCAACAGCATCGTCAAGAAATTTCTTCTCAGCGGGCGTCAGGTTGGACAGTCGTGTCATGATGATTTCTGGTCAGAATAACTTTTTACAGTCTGCCAGACGCCGCGGAAGCGATGAAGCGCTGGTAAGCGTACCCGTGAATCAGAAACGGTGAACAAAGGCGGATTTCAATCCGAGTTCGTGAGGCGTTAGCAGCTACCGGTGCCATCCAGCATTACAGCTGTAGGTACCGTCATCTGGCACCTTCATGCCGTAAAAACGGCATACACAAAAGACATTGTTCATCGGCACAGATATTGAACGCAGCAATGTCCACCTAGTGCCAGAAGGGGACATAGCTACCTGAAAGCGCAGACCGTCCCGCTGATGCAGTAGCTGATCGACTGGGTACAGAGGCAGTTGAAGGTGTTGTTGCATCACTCGGATATGGCGAAGGCGTTCGGCTACCTGCAGAAGCAGTTGGATGCGTTAAACCTCCAATGCAGCAACGGCTGGGTGGAGATAGATAACAACATCGCGGAGAACGCACTGCGGGGCGTTGCCCTGGGCCGGAAAAACTGGCTGTTCGCCGGTTCAGACGCCGGCGGGGAGCGGTGCTGTTCTCGCTAATCGGCTCATGCCGGCTTAACGGGGTGAAGCCGGAGGCGTGGCTGCGTTACGTGCTTACCCATATCCAGGACTGGCCGGTAAAGCGTATACGTGAGCTGCTGCCGTGGAGATTTACGGCAGAAAATGCGAATGATTGATGAAAGTGCCTCCCTGAACACGACACATCAGTATCAGTTATAAATAAAAATTCGCCAGGCTGTCGTGTAGTATGTGCTATTTTTTCTTATGCGGTGAATCCCCCCTCAGCGGTGGGGCTAAGCCACAAACGGGCGTAAGCCTAAGCCAATAAGCGGGTCAGGCTCTGGCTTTTCTGACCTATCGGGAGGCACCCGACACGTCCGGGACAGTTGCACTTTTCAGCATACAAAAGGCCTGCGGCTTTAATCGCAGGCCTTTTTATTTATGGTGAATTTGCAGATGAACCACACATCAGAAAAGGTAACGGAATGCCAGTGTGATGATCATGTCTTCCGATTCTTTTCAGGCTCTGATTTTTCGGTATGAAGGGTGAGTATTGACTCCCCATAAACCGGCCAGCGAACTGACAACAGCGCCTAACAGAAGAGCAAAAAACGACCATAATGCAATTTTTGCAGCCGCGCTGGCGGCTTCATCAGCTTTCTCTTTTGCCTGTTTTTTAAATTCAGCGTACTGCGCTTTCGCATCGTTCAGATTACTCTGGAGCTGAGCCATACGCTCGCTTACCTCCTGAACGGTTTTGTCACGGGCCTGAATGAAGTTATCAACGGCCTTGTCTGCTTCTTCAGATGACAGGCGGGTATTGTCTGTCAGCGCTTTTTTTACCTCATTCCTGTCGACACCTTTGCTGACAGCTTCCGCCCGTGACTTCAGTTTATCGCTTAACGTGTTAATAATGGCGTCACTGTTGCCCGGGTTAATGGCCAAATCTTTGACAGAGCTCGCGATATCACTTCCGGCTGCCTGAAGCTGGGACTGCAGAAACTCCGGCTGAAGTTCTCTTATATTACTCTTGCGCAGCGCATCTAGTACCTGTCCGTTCGCAAGTGGGGCCGTGAGCTGAGTGTTCAGTCCGAGCCTGTCAGCAATGTTCTGGGCTATATCTGCTGTTGTGCCAGACGCTTTTCCAGCAGCATTGCCCAATCCACTCACGGCAGTACCTGTGGCAGATGCTGCCGCGCCAATTGCGCTTCCGGCCATTTGCAAAATGCCGCCAGCGGCGGCGAAGCCCAGCACTGAAGCCACGAGCAGAGATGTCGCCCATGATAGAAATCCATGGATGGTTCCATCCGCCCCCGCCAGCCTGCCAGCCACGAAACCGCCGCAGGCTAGACTCAGTACTATCGAGATAACTGACCATATGAGAACAGCCTTGTCAGCACCGTTGATTACATCGTCAGACTGAGGTGAAAGCATTGAAAAACCCAGGCTGGACCCAAGAGTAGCTAATAGTAGGGATACTGCAATTACAGTTACCACGCCAGCAATGATACTTCCCCATGAGACGCGCCTGTTCAGTTCCGCTTCTTTTACAAGTTCCATTGTAATCTCCATTCAAAAGCTAATGAGAAGGCGGGATTAGTCCACGCCTAGATTGATATTAGTAAAAATATCGAGCACTGAATTCGATTAGCAGAAACAGGTATCACCTTCACTGTCAGAGTTTAGCGGCTGGGTACGACGGATAGTACAAAGCGCAAGACAGTGCAGGTGAGACGCTTACATTAATTATGTGATAATTGCTTCTTAAGTGCTGAAAGTCTGCTTTATTACACCAATTTTGGATTGAGGCTGATGGCTGTTTCATACGCGCATAGTGCATTAGCCGGATCACTTAAAATTTCAAAGGCTTCTCCACGAATTCGATGTGCAATAGAGCCCCAGTAAGGCCGCACATCAGCCCCTTCGGATATTGCCGACTCTAGTACACCTAACACGATCCGAGCATTTTTTTGTCAACACTTGAGTATAACCACTCTCTCGCAGCCAGAATTTTCAGGCTGTAATCCCCTTTCTCAAGCCGAGCCTTTAGGTAAGCAAATTCATCATTGAATGTTCCATAGTGCGAGTAGCTGAACCAGCCAATACCTCGATGTTCACACCTGAGCGATAGCAATCGTCCATCGTCTTCTACTTTGAATTTATAGCGAGAGGCCCAGCCTGTTGATGGAGTAACAGAAAACAGAATTGTTTTGGTCTGCAAATCCATCACCGACAGGATATTCCCATCTTCACTAGGAGCATTACAGGTTTGCACAACGGCATATCTGCCACATTTTGAAATCTCTAGCATGAAGATATTCGGCTTAAAGTGACGTCTGTATTCTTCGGTTTTTTCAGGATTTACTGCAAGTACCACTGCGAACAGACAGATTTATATTTAAGCATAGCGCCAGTGTGGAAGTGGTTGAATTTTACGCTTCGGACATTATCTATCCTCTGCAGAAAATAAACGAGGGTGTGGGGTGCATGATGATATTATTTGCAGAAAACTCGTTGTGGAGTAAAACCGTTCCGGACATCCTTGGCTTCTCTACACCAGAGCATGATAACGCAGAAACCCTAAGGGGCAAGCCCTAGCGCAATCTGATACACGCAGCATGCACGGTGTTTCCGCTTGGAGGTTCCACTCTCTTTGACCTAGATGCAGGTCACGGTGAGAAATATTTCCTCAGGATAAAACACACGACATCGATATATCAGAATAATATCATAAACTTATAATAAAAAAAATTTTCAATCTATTTATTATTAACCCATACCCGACAAACATGCTAATAGTTTAAATTATTCTCCGCAACTTGCTATAATAGGGATATGGTTGAGATTATTTCCATTGTTTTTTTAAGCGAGGTGTAAACGTGTTGTACAGCGAAGACATGACCGGTCACGCAGTTATTGGTGAAGCAGCAGTCAATCTTGCCGTGCGTGAAGAGGAAATATCCGTTGACGCTCTCCTGACAGAGCTGAACATTATGTTTAAAGCAGAGAAAATCAGCAGCCGCAGCCGGCGTATCAGCGATGCCATCAGCTGGCTGCGCGACTTCCGTACTATTGGTGTGCGCCGGGGTGCAAATGCGAAATGGATGCTGTCTGATGCAGACATTCACAATGCCGGCGGCGAGGCCATCATTCGCCTGCAGTTTGATGATGAAGATAAAATGAGATAACCACAGCTTCCGTCAGCGGGCGCTGAGCGCCCGACTTTACCTGACTTCGCAAGATGACTGCATACGCGCGCCATGATTAACGAAGCGCACCGCAGCTCCTTTTAACCTATAATTTCTCTGTCATCGGGTACGTTTTGCAGATGTAGCGCTGCTGGACACATAATAACAATCCGCGTCAACACCATTATCGCCTTCATCCGCTCAGGATGTTCCGGCAGGGACCTTCACAGCATGAAAAATACCGACTCAGTGATCACAATCCGCAGCCGCCTGCAGAACGGCGGCAACGCGCTGGCGGCTGAAAGTCAGGAGCTTGAAGAGGCTATACAGGCGATTCTGGCCTCAGGCGGAAAGCTGACCAATAAAACGCTCATCATCCACATCATTCGCGACCTTGAGCACGAGCGTGACGCGCAGAGACAGGTGGTGCTGCGCAGCGTGCTAGAGCTTATTGTCAGTCACACGCCGGACGATGCCTGAGGGCAGGCCTCATAACACCTGCGTGACGGGGCTATTTCAGTTAAGTTTGGCGGCAAAAATCCGGATGGCCAAGCTGCAGGCCTCGCGCATGGCCATATCGGTACCGGACTCCTTCAGGCGCCACAGCGTGCCGATAAGTTCTTGCGGGCTGACTGCCCCGGCCCTGTGCAGTACCTGCCTAATGGCCAGCCCGATGATTTCATGCATCAGTTCCTCTATTTCATTTTCGGTTTTCAGAGGCGCTCCGCTTATTGGGGGATATAGTCAGTGTATCGCGATAAGCGGCGCGCAGATATAAGCATCAAAAAAACCGCCCGGAGGCGGTTAAATAAGCAGGGTAGCGCCCCGATCGGGCGGAGTATCTCTTTCGCCGCACGGCAACTCGTCTTCATGACTGGGCGCCGGCTCGTGGTCCGGCAGCGGCGTCGCATCGTCAGGCATCGGCTGGTCAGACATGCTATTTGACGCCCTTCTGTTTCATCTTATCGCTGTCCCTGGTGTCTTTTTTGTTGCCAGCGGGCAGCTTGCTGTGGTCGGCGTCTTTGCCATCCTTCACATTTTTTTCGTTACTGTCAGCCATGGTTACCTCCCTCACCCGGTATCGGGTAACGTTAAGTTTAGCCTCGTGACGGTACCTGAAGGTGAACAAATATCCGGTCTGTGACTTAAGCGTAAAAACCGCTCACTACGCGGGCGGTAAAAGCGAGGCGTACCGCGCTTCAGTCATGTTTTCGTCCACGCACAGGCGGCAGATGCTGGCCCTTTTCTACAGCTGCTGTGACGCAATCTGATATGCGTGCCGGTAGCTCACGGCCGAGCCCAAAAAATGACGCTCAGAGTTGTCCTCAAGTCTCACGCAGCCCTTCACGAGCAGCTGGTCCTGCTGATCTTTTCTGAGCAGATAGTAAAACTGCCACATAGGCGGCATCCTTCCATGATAAAAGGAGCAATTTATGCCTGAATATAACGGAGGAATTAATTTCTAATGCGATTTAAGCGCGGGATAAGCGGAGGTTGTCGTCCCTGACAGGTTATCCGTCCGGTAGACGCCTGAGCGCGACCGCTGAGGTCATCTTCATCGTTGTCTTCCGGCCAGAGCCGGACTACGTCCTTTGGCGTCAGTTCTTCTCGTCGCTTAGGCCCGCAAGAGTCTGCAGGTACGGCACGAGCCGGACGGCCTGCTCCGGCTCGTGAAAGCTCTTCAGCCAGATTCTGGCTGCGGCTATTTCAGTGAGACGATTATCGCTGCCGTCGGCCTCCGCCATGTGTCCTAGCTCGGCAATAAGCGAATGCACGCTTATTTCCTTTTCGCCAAGCGCCAGGCTCAGTGCCGCCTCGCCAATAATGACGTGCCCTTTCCCGTCATGTTGAATAGACAAATTTACTACCTCCGTTTCACGTTGATGACAGCCTCACGTCACACTGTAAACACAATTGAAGAAAGTGCCCGGAGGATATTCTGAAAAAACCTTAATGCGTAATAATTTATTTCAATAATTATGAGTAAAAGGCCCTGCGCGCGTTACAGATTACCGTTTAACGCATTCCTCGATATTCAAGTCGCATTTCACCACGCCCGTTACTGGTCCAGTTTGAAAAAGCGCGGCCGGCTGCTATCGTGCCCGTGACAATCTGCGGCAATTCGGAGCCTGAAATGCTTACAACCATAATTTACCGGAGCCACCTCGCCGATGACGTGCCCGTCAGCATCCTGCCGGGCATGGCGGAAAAGGCAAGGCTGCTCAACGCCCGCCACCAGGTGACGGGCATCCTGCTGTTTAACGGCACGCACTTCTTCCAGATCCTGGAAGGCCCGGAACAGGACGTGCTGGACACCTACGGCCGCATCTGCGCCGACCAGCGTCACCACAACGTGGTTGAGCTGATGCGCGATTACTCGCCGTCGAGGCGCTTCGGCAACCACGGCATGGAGCTGTTCGATCTGCGCCATCACCCCCGAGGCAGCGTGCTGCAGGCGGTGCTTGACCGCGGCACCTCTAAGTACCGCCTGACGTATGATGATCGTGGCCTGCAGTTTCTGCGAACCTTCGTGGAGGCCCGGGAGAAAGAAAACTACTTTGAGGTTCTGCCCGCTGACGACTGGGACTTTGTGCCGGATGAGAACGGGTCACCAGCGCCCGCGGCGGGCGTGACCTTCCTCCCGGTGGTCGATCCGCTCGGCCGTAAGATCACGGCCCTTGAGGTCATACCCGATGATGCGCAGGAAGGGCTCTCAGGCGATGAGATGTACGTACATAATCTCGCTGCGGTCACCGAGGCGTTGCAAAGAGTCGGCAGATCGTGTCCCGTCGACACTATGCTCTACCTCAGTATTCTGCCCGGGACGCTGGTATCCGTTCCTGATGCCGTTGGTCGGATTGTCAGCGCCATCGACAGCGCTAAACTGGTACCGCAGCAAATCATACTGGGTGTCAGCGAGACGGAGGTGATTTCTCAGCTGAAAGCATTTTCCGCAGCGGTGCGGCAGTTGAAGCAGGCCGGCATCAGCCTCTCTATCGATAACTTCGGTGACGGCTCCGCCGGGCTGTCTCTGCTGGCGCACGTCCAGCCGGACCGCGTACGCATCGGGGCTTCGATCGTGCGTAATATTCACCGCAGCGGCCCACGTCAGGCGGTGGTACACGCGGTGCTGCGCTGCTGCTCAGCGCTGGAGATTAACGTAATCGCGGCGGGTATCGAGCAGCCGGAAGAGTGGATGTGGCTGGAGGCGGCCGGGGTCACTGATTTCCAGGGCGCGCTGTTCACCGCAGAGGGCGCGGCCGTTGCCTGGCCGGAGACCCGCGAGGCTGTCTGTAGCGCCGGATCAGAAAAAGGACCCGCGGGCCCACTGTGATTAACAGGACGCGGCTCGGTGAGGCGGAAGCTGCGTGGTCATAACGGCCGCGGGCACATCAGCCTTTTCCTGCCGCGGTTGGCCTTTTTAAGTCAGGAGCGGAAATGCGTCATCATGGCCGACGCATGCTGCGCATCCTGCGTGCGGTAAATCAGCAGCCGGCTTTTCGTCGAGGGCATAAATCTCGATGCCGGCCTCGCGCTGCTCGCTTTCAATTGCTGTGAAATGCATGTCAGGCCAGCGGCTCACCTTCAGCATAAACTCACTTAAAATCATTTTTTTCGCCTTTTATTGTTTTAAAATCGGTACTCTTTTCACCGGTATGCCCAGCGTAAAACTGGTTGCGCACTCTGCAAGCCATCAGCACGGTATCAGGCGTAAAAATTTCTTAAAGACAATATCTAAGCCCCTTTCAGCGCTGCAGCTTCCTGCAGCATGCGTCAGCAGGGCGTGTCCGGCAATACGCCGGCGACTATCAGTGCAACAGGAAATAACGGACAGGGGGAAACAGCGATGATTAGCGAAGACCGACTCAGCCAGATCGTGGAGAATCCGGACAGCCATGAGGCGGAGGTCGTGGCGATGGCCCAGGAGCTCCTGCAACTGCGCCGCACGCTGGGCGTGCCTTGGGCCGTTGTACAGCCGCTGGGCGAGCTTTACGTGGAGGATGGGAATGCGGCGATGATCTGGCCAGCGAGCTAGGCGGAGCGCGGCGATATCTTCCTGTACCGCCTGGAGAAGCCCTCACCGGGGGCGGATGCCGCAACGCCCGCAGCAAAGCCGCGCGTACGCAGAAAGAAATTACCAGCGCTGAAGTAAGGTATTTTCAGGACAGCATATCTCTGCCGGACAGCGCTGACGCAGCAGCGCAAAAGTTTTCACAGGTTATTGTCCCTGTGAATGTTCTGGCTAACTGCACTGTGGTAAGCTCTGAGCCCGAAACCTGCTGCCGGAAAGCCCCCATGAAAAATGACTTTGAAGAAAATATGGCCGACATCATGATTGGCGAGGCCGTCACCGCGCTGCTGGATGAGGACGTGGCCATCAGCTGGGCGGCCCTCACGGATCGCCTGCAGTCGGCCATTGAAAATGAAACGGATGAAGATCGGATTCGCGCCGGGCTGCGCGCTATCGAAGAGGTCCGGCGGGAAATGCAGATCCGCGGCAGTGAAAAGACCGGCGTGGCCAGCCTGACAGAGCAGAAGCTCCACTGACGGCCGGGGCGGCGCGGTATCCGCCACGACGTCTTTCTTTTATACTGTATACTTATCCACCTTGCGGACGGAGGTCATATGATTGATGACACCACCGCCGAAGATATCTAGGCCGTTATCGGAACGGTCGTGGCGCGCCTTCTTAAGCCGGACCAGTACTTGACCCTTCACGTAATCACCAACGCCCTGCACAGCATGGGCGAAACGGCCGACGCAGCCGGGATGCGCGAAAGCTGCGAACGCGCCGTCAGGATGCTTGCTCAGCAGATGCACTGACCTTCAGATTCCTACCGTTTTGACGTACACCCCTCGTGCAACAACATTGTCGTGCCACACTGGTGGGAGTGGCATCATTCAAACCAGGAGATGCCTGTGAAAGTCTGGATTGCCTTAACCCTTGCCGCCCCCCTGAGCTACTCCGCATGGCTTCAAAAGGGGGATTTGACTACCCGGCTGCGCTGGCATCTGCGCAGCAGAATTAATATTAGAAGCCTTCGTCGTCCGGTGTTTTGCCCACCACGATTTCCAGCGCGCTGCGAAGCACGTCCAGTTTAACCACGTCTGTGGTGCTCTCCAGTTGGGCGATCAGATGAAGAATGATCGCTTTGCTGGTTACCTTTTTACCGTGAATAACGATGTCGCGGATAACAGCGTCCAGCACGGCGGTTTCGTCGGCCAGCGCGTCGCCGCCGCTGCGGAAGTGCTGAATGATGTCGGCTTCTGTCGTGGTCGGCTGTTTGTTTAGCATGATGTAATCCGTCAGGTCCTGCGGGCAAAAGTGGCCAGGCTCACTGCCTGAAATAAAAAACGGCCACCATCCGGTAGCCGCGTCCTGCGGGCGTCCTGCCACTCTCCGCACTAGTCGGAGATTAGTTCTTCAATTACTTATTATTACCGCCATTCGGGCCTGTCAGCGCACCGAATACCAGCACGTCTGCGTCGCGGCTCTCACGGGACTGGAAAAACTCGCTCTGCACCTCGCCCAGCGCCAAGGCAATAGCTGCACGTATTTCCGGGTTCGTCTCGTCGCTGTTCATAGCGCGAAGCTGCCGTGCCACGCCGTCTGCGCTGACATGGTCATCGCTGCTCAGCAGCGCGACCACCGCCTCGCCCAGCACAACACCGGCCAGGCGAGTGAAGTCTGCATTATTCATACCCGCATCTTCCGGTTCGTGCCTTCCGGCCAACATGGCAGGACCGCCATTCCGGGCGGTCCTAAATGCATGCTGCGGGCCCCGCCTCTTCACGCCGGGGTTATTCAGCGTTCAAACAGCATGCCGATTAGCGTCTGGTAGTGACGCTCTTCTTCCTGATTCGCTGCCACTTCGAGGCGGCGCAGCAGTCTGGTACAAATGGCCTTACGGTTAAGGATCTTGCCTGCGCGCAGGATTTCTACGACAATCTGCCCCAGCGTTTCCTGCTGAGTCGGCGCCGATGCCTTGCTGAAGTAGTTCGCAATGTCGCTGGCAGAATCCGGATATTTCGTAACGTTCTGACGCATGGTGAACCTCTTAATAGCTAAAATGTAGTCGGCTCGATCTGACCGTAAAGTTATACAACTAAATCAAACTTGTACAGCAATTGTGTTGTTGTACAGCTTATCTTTTTTTGCAAAAAGTGCTAGGTATTAGTAAACAGTAACTTAGGTGAGTATTAGTATTCGAATGGTGAGTGAGGTAATGAAATTTTTGTATAAGATGAATAATGTTGTGGTGAACGTACGTTTCCGAGTCTCAGGAAAGAACCCTGTCCGGTGTATAAGCCGGACGGGCAAAAACCCCTCAGTGCGTTGAGCCGCGCCCCGATACTGTGACCCATCTCAGCTCGTCCCGGTTGCCCGGTAATGACTTAAACCCGCGGAGCCAGCGTTTAGCCCCTCTTATCTGCACGCAGCGCGCAGGATTTTTCTCGCTGGCGGCCATATTCGCCAGCTCACGGATTAGAGAATCAACGGTAATATCCGTATTATTGACCGCCAGATGAACCGCAGCTTCGCCAATAATCAGATGGTGCTGGTCATGGTCATTATCAGGCACGCTCTGCTCTCCCTCCGCCTTATTAAGGTATTTCAGTGTAGCCGCTTAACGGACTGGAAACCGGTTCCGTATAAATACTTTCCGCGCATTATCCCGTCAGTCAGAATTTCGCACAGCCGCACAGCGATAAAAAAAAACTTGAATCCAGATGCCTGACAGATTATCAGAAGTAATTATCGAAAAACACTGAATAAACCTTATGAGTGGTCTAAAATCGTTTTCATCCTGATGTACAGTCTGGGCATGTCTGCGTTTCGGGATTTAATCTTAGAAGAGGATTTAACATGACCTGAAATATGGATGATAAGACTGCAGGGTACTGACCGTTAATATAAGCTGAGCATAAAAAAACCAGGGGATAAAGTGCTGGTAGTTATCGTCCATTAACATCAGAGATAATCAGGAAGTACAGATCTCCTAATTGAGCGCGTCGTGATGAAATATTACCCCCGGCGTGCGTCCATTGAGCCTAATCAAATTTCAGTTTTGGGAGCCCGGCGGCTGATAAGTCCGCCTTTAGGGCCGGCTTAGCGTGCGCGGTCGGGACAGTTTTTAAAGTTGCCGCCACTGGCGGCACCGCTTTTGCTGCCCGCTTCAGAGGCGCGTGCCGGGTCGGCCGCGAAGTTTCCGGCTCCACCGCGTCTTGCAGTTGTCATAATGTCTTCCTCAGATAAAAGTTGTCCAGTTTATCAGACTATTATAGTGCGGCACGTCTGCACTGGGCTGCCTGCCTTCAGGACACTTTTTTCAAGGGTATGACAAAGGACGGCTGAACCTTTAACGCGGGCCTGACAGCACTTGCGGCTTGCCATTTCATTGGGATGCGCCAGGATTAGTGCGCGGAACGGCGCGTGATAACCCTCCGGTGGAGAACTGTTCTGCGGCCGTGCCGTTCCTCAGCTGCATCAGTTCTGCGCGGCGTTCAGAGGGTGCGTGCTGATGACAACCTGTCTACGAAGATGGCTCTCAGGCTCGGTGCCCCAACAGAAGGCGGCCCAGTGGCCGCAGAACGCCAGCCAGCTGCGCACGGGATGCAGGCAGCCCGATTCCCCTTTACCGTCCCACATCACCTTTGCGGCGTTAGTCTGCGCGCTGTCGGTAATGATGATCGACCAGCGGTGCAGAAAATGGCAGAAAAAACGCCGCGACAGGCCGTGCGCCGCCCCTTCATGCTGAGGCTGGCGGGTACGCCTTACCATAACCTGTATGGAGGCGCGCTCCGGTGAGATGAAGTCTTCGGTTTCCTCCTGCTGCACCGCATAAACAGTCTCCGGCTCAGGCTCCTGCGTGACCAGCCTGAACTGGCGCTCCGCGCTGTTCTGCCAGAGGACGTAGCCGAAAGGGGTCACAAACCCGGGCAACGTAAACGGCTCCACGTCGCGGTCAAGAAACGCGCGGGGATCGGTTCGGTTGGTATCTTCCGGATTGAGCACCTGGCAGAAGCTGGTGTCGGGTAGGGTAATTGGCATGCTGTCGTCCGCCGTTATGTTTCTGTTCACTAAACCTCCCTGATAACCGGAGCGTTAATTTATGCCGCTGAATTGTCTGCAATAACGGGTGGTGCTTTTTAAAGATAGAGCACCGCAGGATTACTACTGTACACGCGCCTGTGCATCGGTTATTTTGCGCCCGACGTCATTAATCATACACAGAGACTTCATGCAACAGAACGGACTACCCTTGGAAAAAGACGCTGGGCTGACCGGCTACTTCAGCCAGGTCACCCACCCCTGCCAGATTGAGCTGCTGGGCCGCATCACCGTTGAAATCCTGCGTAAGGAGCGGCGGCTGACACGCACCGCCTTGTGCCTGAAACTAATAGGGCACCTCGACGGTAGCGACGATGAGGCCGAAAGGGAACACCTAAAGTTTCTACTCAGAATGCTGTTTAATCGCTGAGCCTGAGGGGTAACATCGGGAGTTCACAGGTCACGAAACGTTCGTCGAGGGAAGAGAGCGGCAACCGGAATGCCGTGCTGTCCCGGCGTACACACACGGTCTGCAGGTGGCGGTTATCGATAAACCGGACCTCGTCGCGGTCGTTGGAAATAATGAAATACGCGTCCGACGTTTCCTACGGATCAATGCATCCCAGCGCCCGGTAGGCCGTCGTGAGGCTGAACTCGCTCAGCAGTTACCGTGTTCAGTTCCGTGGTTTCTGCTTCAGATCTACATACTATCCACTTGCGCGAAATTACGCATGATATTGATTATCATAAGAATTAAATCCAGTACTGCCAGAAAAATCCACAAAACCGCACGTCTAACCAATTAATCATGGTTGCAATAGGATTTGCTCAGAGGCGCTACCAGTATGTGTTTTTATCCCGAGCTAAGTATATGTAGCTCACCGGTATTCATTCAGCTAACGCCTGGCTGGAAACATTCATCCAGGACTTTAACCAGCGCTTTGCCCGACCGGCTAAATTACCCGAAAAACCTGCGCCGCATCGTTTTGGTGAGCGGCCAAGAGTTGGACGATATCGTCGCCTGGCAGACACAGCACACGTTCTCAAAATCAGTGACTTTTCAGTACGATAAAATTTTATACTTGGTTGAACACACGGAGGAAAACTCGCACATTGCCGTAGAGAAAATTCTCGCATTTGACTACCCGGACGGCACGCTCGTCTTCCGTCACTGCAGGCATCAAAGACCTAGAGTACCAGATGTTCCATAATATGGAGTTTATCAGCAAGGGCGCATTATTGATAATAAAAGACTGGGCGCGGTACTGAAACTGGCGCAGGAGAAACCGGATGAGCTGGACGTGGCCGGCAAACGTGAACGCAGCACACACATGCCCGGGAGACGGGCGCAGATTCAGGAGCAACTCAGGGCGATAAATCCCGTTGTGGCTGAGCCACCACTCTTCAAATCTAGTCTAAAAAAATGAGCGCACTGCCCTTTTCTTTTATTAAGAAAACAGCCGAAAGTGACATTCAAAAATGGGAAATCAGAATGACATTTAAAATCAGGATAGACATGTTTTATAAAGGTAAAGCTAACCTGACCTTTCTTACCTTACCTGCCCGCTTCGGGCAACCTGCTGAGGCCCCTGAGATGGCGGCTTCTGATGTGGAATTTTTCAAGATGAATGAAGTTAACCGGCTTAAAATAATTCAGGACGTTGTCGACCGGCGGCTGACAACCAATCTTGCTGCGGAGTGTCTCGGTATTTCTGACAGATAGTGCCGCCGCATAATCCAGCGCTACCGTACTGATTGTCCGCTCGGTATGGCTGACTGGCGGCGCGGCAAGCCCAGCAATTACCAGCTGCCTGAGGCTCTCGCTGAACATGCTATCCAGATCATCCGCGAACGTTATACTGGCTTCGGTCCGACGCGGGCATGTGAGAAGCTGGCCTAACTCCACGGCGTGGTGTTATCTAAAGAAAAGGTGCATAAGCTGATGATACTTTCCGGCCTCTGGATCCCCGCAGACTACGTGCGCCGAAGATCCAGCAGCCACGCTGTCGTCGCGCCTGCGTTGCGGAACTCGTCTAAAGATAGCGTAATTGTCGATTTGGCTCCAGTGAGAAATGACGTTCCTGAAACAAGCTATATATCTGAGAAAAAAAACAAAACGCCAGAATAACTTCATAGCTAGGCTACTGGCCTACCGAATCTGGCAGGCCAGCTAATCACTGTCAGTGAGGCAGCTGCAGCACTTCCGTCACTTTGAAGCTGTCAGGAGTTTCACTGGCATTTACCGGCGCATGGAGCTTCCACCGCTGACCTGCCTCTATGTTCTGTCCCAGCCCAATGGTATCACCCACAACAATGCCGTCCTTGAGTAGGTTGATTTTGACGCTCTGCATGCTCAGGGTGTGGTCCGTGGTATTTGTGACAATCCCGTCAACGTAGGTAATGCCGTTACTGCCTTTTGAAAAGTGCGCATCCGCTACGCTGGCAAGATTGTCACCCGGGGCCGCGATGGCCACGCCGGATAAGAGCGATAGACAAGCCGCTGCAGCAATGATCGTCTTTTTCATGAGTTTTCCTTTTTCGCTTTCCAAAGAAGAAACGAGAATAGGTGAGCGGTTAAGTCATGACAAGAACTTATCAACAGTCAGCTTTGACTGATGCGTATTGCGATCCAGACGCATGCAGGTTGGCTGCGGGAAAGCCGTCACGACACTCGGAGCTGGTGAAAGCGTTCGCATATATACTGAATGCGTGGGAAGCACTGAAGAACTACGCTGGCGACGGCTGGGCAGAGGCCGACAACATTCAGGCTGTAAACTTGCTGCGCACGGTAAATCTTGAGAGAAAACATCATCGGTTCTTCGGCTACGAACACGATGGATAGCGTGGCACGCAACTGTACGGACTTATCGTCAGCTGCCGTCTGAATGGCATCGTTCCTGAATGCTATCTTAGTCACGTACTATCGATGATCGCCAAGCGGCGGGACAACTGCATCTGTGAGTTACTGCCGTGGCATGTCACCCTGCCTGAGGAATAATCTCCGGGTCATTTTGTCAATCCGGTTCAAGCTGCACATTTACAGCCGCCATAATTAAGAATCTTCTCAACTTTCCTCTGGTGTTTAATTCACTCAGTTTACTTTTTTAAAGCTGCTCAATAATTAAACAGAATTACGCTGCTTTTATTAAAAAAATTATTTTAATGTCTGTCAGCGTGACAAACCTCACATTTTTGCCAGGCTTATATTACTCACCCAAAAGGAGATACAGATGAACTCATTTACCAATAAGAATCTCATCACGCAGGAATATCCAAAGCCGCCGTTTAAAAAACAGCATCAGCCTTTCCCGGGTCTGGCGAGCAAAATGGAGCCGTGCCCCGACCATGGTGAAACGAGCTATCGGGGTACAGGACGTCTAACCGGACGTAAAGCACTGATCACTGGCGGAGACTCTGGAATTGGACGTGCCGTTGCTATCGCGTATGCCCGAGAAGGCGCCGATGTTGCTATTAATTATTTGCCAGATGAAGAGCAGGATGCCGCTGAAGTTGTTAAATTAATCGAAGCGGAAGGCCGAAAAGCCGTTGCCATTCCCGGCGATATTCGTTCGGAAGAATTTTGTCAGCAACTGGTCAATGAAGCTGCCACTCAATTAAATGGTCTGGATATTCTGGTTAATAATGCCGGGCGCCAGCAGTTTAACGAATCGATTCGTACGCTATCTACGGAAGATTTTGACGCTACATTTAAGACCAACGTTTATGCGATGTTCTGGATAACCAAAGCGGCGCTGGAATACATGCCTGCCGGTTCATCCATCATCAATACCACCTCAGTACAGGCCTACGAACCGAGCGCCATTCTACTGGACTACGCTCAGACAAAAGCTTCGATAGCCGCTTTCACCAAAGCCCTCGCGAAGCAGTTGGGCGAACAGCAAATCCGCGTTAACGCTGTCGCACCCGGACCTTACTGGACGCCTCTGCAGATCTGCGGTGGCCAGCCACAGGAAAAAGTTGAGCAGTTTGGTGCCACCGCACCGCTGGGGCGTCCTGGCCAGCCGGCAGAAATTGCGCCTCTCTATGTCACCTTCGCTGAAACCACCAACAGCTTCGCCTCCGGACAAGTTTGGTGCTCCGATGGCGGCACCGGCACGGTCTGAGTGTCAGCAGGATTTTGAAGAACGTGGCCGAAAGCGGCCACGTTGTCGTCTCAGCATGCAGGGAAGAGCAATGATTAATCAGATACTACAATCGCCGATGCGCGAGGATGGATTTGCCCGTCTTGGGGACTATGCGGCCATTGGTGAGGGTCGGTCTGTGGCACTTATTGCCCCTGATGGGGCCATAGACTGGTGGTGTGCACCAAACCTTGATTCACCGCCATTATTTGACCGCATGTTGGATCCGGAAATTGGCGGCTTTTTCCAGATAGAACCTTTAGATGAGTACCGTACAGAACGGGCTTACCGCCCTCACAGCAATATACTTGAAACTCGGTTTTTCACGTCGGCTGGCAGTGTACTCATCACAGAGTCCATCAACAGCACGCTGGCCGGTCGTCTTCCCTGGAGCGAACTAGCAAGACGTATTGAAGGGGTTAAAGGCGAAGTTGAGCTGTGCCTAACGTTACGCTTCGGCACCGCAGCCGAAACACGCTCACCGTGGCGGGACGACACAGAACAAGGAGACGTTTATCATCTTGCCGATCTGTTGGCGATGCTGCGCACGACTGAAGACTGGCTAATCACTGAGCGCGGCGATGGGATAATACGCGCAACGCTTCGCACCCGACCTGAAAGCCACTCTCTGGTCGCCCTGCTGGTGACGGAGCGCGAGCCGCTGGCTGTGCCTGATTTGAAAGCCATTGATGCCCGTATTGAAACCAGCCATACGGCGTGGCGCGACTGGACGCACAGCCTGAGCTATGCAGGCCGCTATGCAGATAACGTGAGACGCTCGGCGCTGTCTCTCAAATTCCTCTGGTATTCGCCAACCGGTGCCCTGGCCGCTGCGGCGACCACCTCACTGCCTGAGGGCATTGGGGGGGAGAAGAATTATGACTATCGCTATGCATGGGTACGCGACGCCTGCCTGATTATCAAGTCGTTCGTTTTCCTGGGCGCGCT
The DNA here is from genome assembly GCF_000295955.2 of Pantoea sp. A4. Lineage (GTDB taxonomy): Bacteria > Pseudomonadota > Gammaproteobacteria > Enterobacterales > Enterobacteriaceae > Pantoea > Pantoea multigeneris. Next base: position 20,377 of record NZ_ALXE01000009.1, on the reverse strand, counting down.
GGAAGACTGCAAAGCCGCTTTTTCCTGGTTATCGAAAACCATCATACGCCACGGCACCCGGCTGCGCGCCTGTTACACGCTTGAAGGCGGTGTGGTTCCTGCAGAGAGTTACCTCACCTTACGCGGTTATCAGAACTCTCTTCCTGTTCGTGTCGGTAACAACGCACGCGACCAGGTTCAGCTGAGCATGTATGGCGACATGCTGGCCACGGCAGAACTCTTCATCCGCGCCGGCCACATTCTGGATCTTGAAACTTCGCGCATGCTGGGACAGCTGGCGAACTACTGTGCCGATCAGTGGCGTCAGAAAGATAGCGGGATCTGGGAGTTGCCAGACGAACAGCATTATACCCACTCCAAAATGGCCTGCTGGCTGGCGCTTGACAGCGCGGTTTCACTGGCAAAAGCAAAACATATTGAACCCACCTGGATTCAGCGCTGGGAGCGGGAGCGGGAGCGCATTAGTGAATGGATTGAACAGCACTGCTGGTCGGAGGAAAAGCAGGCATACCTCTTCTATCCCCACGCAGACGGTAAGCTCGATGCCGCTCTGGCGCTGGTACACCACTATGGCAACACGGTTAACCCGGAACGCATGCGTGCCACTTATCGTGCCATCCGGCAGGATTTAGGCCACGGCAGCGCGATGCTATACCGTTACAGCGGCGTTGAGCAGGAAGAAAGCACGTTTATTGCCTGCTCTTTCTGGCTGGTCGAGGCGCTGGCGGCCATGGGTGACACCCGGGTAGCCGAAGAGGCAATGGAAGAGATTCTGGATAAGCTCTGCCAGCGCGGTAACGTCGAAACCTTCAATGAAATGTTTGATGTCCGCAGCGGCGAGTGGCGCGGCAACATGCCACAGGGGTTGAGCCACCTGGCTCTCATCTGTGCGGCGCAGGCGCTGACCGATCACGCTTAAACCTCAGACGTTTTATCTGAAGGCAGGGTGCCAGCTTTACAGATACAACCCGGCTGGCCCTCCTGCATCACTTTAAAAAGGATATCACCGATGATCCGCGGAATTGAACATATTGGCATTACCGTTTCTGATTTAAAGCAGGCAGAACATTTCTTCATCGGCGCACTGGATGCATCTGTGCTCTACCGTATCGTTCCGCCCACTGACGCTGAAAAGTTTATTCCGGGCAAGAAAATGGCTCCTCTCAATGGCTTCCCTGCAGAACTCAGGTTAATCGGCCTGTCCATGCTACGGCTGAAGAATGGGTGCAATGTTGAGTTATTTCAGACACAGCCTGCCGCGAAAGATCACTCCTCTCATCCGGGCATGCCGGGAATTAACCACTTCTCACTGTATGTGGATAACATTCACCAGGCAGCGGAAAGAATGCGGGAGCATGGCGCTGAAATGCTTGAAGGCCCTTCCGACTGCTTTGCTCAGGAGGATGGGGTGGGCAATCAGACGTGGTTCGGCATGACCCCTTTTGGCGTCCTCATTGAGCTCATCACACTGCCTTCAGGCATTCGCTACGACGCAGAAGCCACTCAGCAGCGCTGGATACCGGAAGCCTGAATCTTTCAACCGGAGGCCAGACGATGCAAAGACGTGAATTTATTGCGGGCGGACTCGCAACATTGTGCCTGTTGCGGGCAGCCTTCGCTGCGGCAGAGTCGATGGTAAATCTGCAACTTCAGGTTGCTGCCACTTCACCCTGGCTTGCCAACGGCATTGCTGTCTCAGCCAGCGGCACCATGTTCCTCAACTTCCCCCCCGCTTTAAAGGGCATGAGAAGTCGCCGGCGCTTGCGCGCGTGACCGAATCTGGCCTGGCCCCCTTCCCGGGTAATCACTGGAATGAATGGACGTCGGGTGATGAAGGTCTCAACAGCCTTGTCAACGTTAATGCCTGCCATCACTTCGGTGACGGCCTGCTGTGGGCGGTTGATCAGGGGGCCACTCAGGGAGAGCAACCTTCAAAGGGAGCAGCAAAACTCGTTGCATTCAACATCGCAACAGGCGAAGCGGCTTCAGTTATCCGATTTGATGAAAAAAAAGCTTTACCGCCTGGTGGAGCGCCTAACGACCTGCGCATACAGGGTAACTCAGTGTATGTGACTGATTCAGGGCTTGGCGGCGTCATCATTCACGACCTTGAGACGGGCAAAACGATAAGGAGGCTCTCTGGAAATGCATTGCTGCGTAAACCTGAGGGGCTCGTTCAGAAAGGCTACCAGGGCCGAATTCTTGAAGATAACCGCGGAAAGCGCCCTGCCGTGCACAGTGACGTTATCGAGGTCAGCCCTGACGGACGATGGCTTTACTATGCGTCCCCGACCGGCCCGCTTTGTCGTATCCCTACGGCTTCATTAAAAGATCAGCGGTTAAGTGATAAAACACTCGTGGGACAAATTGAGAAAGTTGCGGATATCCCGTCTATAAGTGGCTCCGCCATCGATGCGGCAGGGAATACTTATCTTTCGAACGTGGAAAACCGCTCCGTCGATAAACTCCTGCCTGACGGTACGCTAAAGAGGCTAATTCAGAATGAGAAGCTCATAACGCCCGACGCTCTCGTCATCTCAGACGGCTGGATCTAAGTGCCCGCGCCTCAGATTGAGTATCTGGCAGATAACAACAAGGGGAAAGATGCAACCCATGGACCCCGGTCAGTTTACCGTTTCCCCTTTAGCACTTAAAAAAACGATTATGTGAATCAATTCGATACGTTGCATGACGAAGCCTTAGGGCAGGACAGGAGGAATTGCAGGCATAGAACGGAAGTCGCCCCTAGTAAGCAGCCATTAGGGGTAGTCCCAAAATACCAGACTTTATCCAGGGAGGGTGACTTCACCTCAGGAAAACTCCGAGAATGTGATGCACGACAGGAAAATTGCCATGAATGGACCATACTGATTAGCATGAAACTCTGCAGAGGGATTGCCTGACGGCAGCCCGTGAATTAACGAAGGAGACCGGCATGAACGAAGATCGCATCAGCGGTAACTGGAAGCAATTTAAAGGCAAAGTGAAAGAACAGTGGGGCAAACTCACCGACGACGACATGGACGTGGCCGAAGGGAAGCGTGACCAGTTGGTAGGCCGTATCCAGGAACGTTACGGTTACGGCAAAGAGCAGGCTGAAAAAGAGTTAAAGGACTGGGAAGACTCCAACCACTATAAGTGGTAGCCATTAATGTTGTACATAAACCGGCTCCGTGCCGGTTTTTTCATTTTAAGACATGAGGACATGTTACATGGGGTAGATACCGATCAACCTGCCTGCAACCTTTTCATACTATCGTTCGGGTTTCTACGACAGTACTAGTATTCTACATTCGGCTATACAAGGTAACTGAAGAGCACTGCAATATTCATATTCCGTAGGCAGATCCCCTCAGAGCGCAGACTCAAAAGAGTTATTGCAGTTTAATTGTTAAAGTCCAACGCCGATGGTGTCTTTAGATCTGCTCTAGTGTCGAAAATCTACCTAAAATTAAAGGCGTTAACTTCAAAGATGGGTTTTGAAAACCGCCCAGCGCGAAGCCTCTTTAGATATAAGTTAATGACTTTTGTCTGAACTAATCTATAGCTTATACCTTGTCTAACCGAATCTTCTGGGAACTTGATTTTATACCCACCTCTCAATCTGCCAGTTTTATAATCTGCCTTTAAAAACTCTTTTATCCCGCACTCGCATTTACAGGATAAATTTGCAGCGAGAACCGTATTGACACGATGACCCGGAGATTATCCCGCGGCAGGTTGACGCGCCACGACAGTAACTCACCGACACGACTGATCAGCCCCGAGGCGATTACCGACAGATGTGACGAATTTCGTAGGCTCTTTCCAGCCAAATAAGACAGCGCATGAAGGGACTGGTAGTTATGGTAATTAATCTTGTGTCGGTTTAGCACAATACTATCGGAGATGTCGTCCCTGACAGGTTCCCCGGCCGGTACGCGCCTGTGCGCGACCGCTGGGGTCATCGTCGTCTCCCGGCCAGAGCCGGACTATATCCTTTGGTGTCAGTTCTTCTCGTCGTTCAGGCCAGCAAGAGTCTGCAGGTACGGCACATGCCGGACGGCTTGCTCCGGCTCGTGGAAGCTCTTCAGCCAGTCTCTGGCTTCGGATATTTCAGTGAGTTGGTTATCGTTGCCGCCAGCCTCAGCCATGTGTTTTAGCTCGGAAATAAGCGATCGCACACTTATTTCCTTTTCGCTTAGCGCTAGGCTTAGTGCCGCCTCGCCAATAATGACGTGCCCTTTCCCGTCGTTATGAATAGACAAATTTACTACCTCCGTTTTACATTGATGACAGCCTCCTAGTAAATTCTAGATGCAGCCCCCCAAATTGACCGGAGAATGCTCTGAAAAAACTAATTATTGATTATTTATTTCAACAACTATGATTAAAGGGTTCTGCATGCGTTAAAAATTATCGTTGCAGGCATTCCTTGATATTTATTCCTCATCTCGCCATGCCCATTACCGGTCCGGTTTGAGGAAACGAAGGTAGCTGCTAAGATGTCCGTGACAATCTACGGCAATGCGGAACCTGAAATGCTTACAACAATAATTTACCGAAGTCACCTCGACGATGAGGTACCCGTCAGCATCATTCCAGGCATGGTAGAGAAGGCCAGCCTGTTGAACGCCCGGCATCAAGTCACAGGCATCCTGCTTTTTAACGGTACGCACTTCTTTCAGCTCCTGGAGGGTCCGGAGGAGGGCGTGCTGGACATATACGGTCGCATCTGTGCCGACCGACGTCACCACAACGTGGTTGAACTTATGCGCGACTACTCACCGTCGCGCCGCTTTGGCAACCACGGCATGGAGCTGTTCGACCTGAGGCACCATGACAGCGTCAGCGTACTGCAGGCGGTACTTGACCGGGGCACGTCTAAATATCGCCTGACCTACGACGACCGAGGCCTGCAGTTTCTGCGAACTTTCGTGGAAGCACGTGAGAAAGAAAACTACTTTGAGGTCTTGCCCACCGATTACTGGAACTTTGTGCCGGACGACAACACGTCACCGGCTCCGGCAACGGGCGTCACCTTCCGCCCGGTGGTCGACCCCCTCGCCCGTGAGGTCACGGCCCTTGAAGCCCTGCCCGAGGAAGCGCCGGAGGGGCTCTATGGCGAAGCGGTCTACAAACATAATCTTGCGACGGTCACCGCTGTGCTGAACAAGGCAGGCAGATCGTGCCCGGACGATATCATGCTGTACGTCAGCATTCTGCCCATGACACTGGTCGTGTTGCCGGACGCCGTAGATCGGATCGTCAACGCTATTGAAAGTGCCGAGTTGGTTCCGCAGCAGATCATACTGGGCGTCAGGGAGACGGAAGTCATATCTCAGCTGGAGGCGTTTTCTCAGGCGGTGCGTAGGCTTAAGCTGGCTGGCATCAGCCTGTCCATTGATAACTTTGGTGACGGCTCAGCCGGGCTGTCGCTGCTGGCCCACGTTCAGCCGGACCGCGTACGCATCGGCGCCGGGATCGTCCGCAATATTCAAAGAAGCGGCCCCCGTCAGGCGGTGGTACACGCCGTGCTGCGCTGCTGTTCGGCGCTTGAGATAAACGTTATTGCGGCAGATATAGAGCAGCCAGAGGAATGGATGTGGCTGGAAGCGGCCGGGGTCACTGATTTCCAGGGCGCGCTGTTCACCGCATCGGGAGCGTCTGTCGCCTGGCCAGAGACCCGCGAGGTGATATAAGCCGTTTGAACAGAATCAGGGCTCCGTATGATTAACAGGATGCGGCCCCCTGGGGCGGGTGCTGTGCGGCTACAAGCGCTGCCGGCTCTCCAGCATCTTCTGGCTCAGGGTTATGCCTCGTTCGGCCTTTTCAAACCAAGTGAGGGAAATGCGGTGCTGTTATGAGGTGCATCCAGGACAGAACACCTCTCCCGGACAGGGCGTCTGTGACGCGTATTGAAGGTGAATCGAAGAAGTTTTCTGTACGATTGCTCTAGTTTATTTTCGGGCCAGCAGCGCTGTGATAAGCTTTGCGCCCGAAACCTGCTTCCGGATACCCCCATGAAAAATGACTTTGAAGAAAAAATGGCCGACATTATGATTGGCGAGGCCGTCACGGCACTGCTGGATGAGGGCGTTGCCATCGGATGGGCGGTGCTGACGGAGCGCCTTCGGTTGGCCATTGAAAATGAAACGGATGAAAATCGGGTTCGCGCGGGACTGCGGGCTATCGAAGAGGTCCGGCGGGAAATGCACACGCGCGCCAGTGAAAGGACTGGACTGCCAAGAGTTGAAGATCGGTCAGCGCATAAGCTTCACTGAAGTCAACCGACAGTTTCTGCCATGGCGCTTTCATGTTATACTGTATATTTACACACCTTGCGGATGGGGGTCATATGAATGATGACATCACCGCCGAAGATATCTACGCCGTTATCGGAACGGTCGTAGCGCGCCTTCTTAAGCCGGATCAGCACCTTACTCTTCACGAAATTACCAGCGCCCTTTACAGCATGGGCAAAACGGATGGCACAGCGAAAATGCGCGAAAGCTGCGAAAGCGCTATCAGGCTGCTGGCTCAGCAGATGCACTGATCTTCAGATTTCTCCCGCTCTGACTTACACCTCTCGCGCAATAATGAAAGAGTGCAACAATGAAAAGTGTGACATAACTCAAACCGGGAGATAACTATGAAAATCTGGATTGCTGTAACCCTCACCATCGCCGTCAGCTGCTCCGTGTGGGCTTCGCAGGGGGGATTTGATTCCCCGACTGCGCTGGCCGACGTCACTCACGCTACGCAGTAGCAGCAAAAATGGCCTCAGAAGCCTACATCGTCCGGCGTTTTGCCTACCACAATTTCGAGTGTGCTGCGAAGCACATCAAGCTCGACCACATCTGAAGTGCTTTCGAGCTCGGCGATAAGATAAAGAATAATCTCTTTAGTGGTCACATTTTTACCGTGGATAACGATGTCGCGAATGACGGCGTCCAGCACGGCAGCTTCGGCGGCCAGAGCGTCGCCGAAGCTGCCGTGCTGAATGATGTCTGCTTCGTTGGTGATGTTCTGTTCTTTGAGCTGCATTGTGTAATCCGTTAGGCCCCACGGGCAAAAGTGGTCAGGCTGATACCTGAAATAAAAAAACGGCCTACCTCTGGTAGCCGCGTCCTGCGGGCGTCCTGCCACTCTCTGCTCTGCACAGAGATCAGTATTTGTGAATATTTTTTACAGTCACTGCCCGTACCGGCCAGGACATCAAAAGCCAGCACGTTTGTGTCGCGACTCTAGCGCAACGGTAAAAATTCTCTCTGTACCTCGCACAACGCCAGGGCGATGGCATCACGCTTTTCCGGGTTCTTCTCGCCCTCGCTCATGGCGCGAAGCCGCATAGCAAGAGAGTCCGCACTAATGTGGTCTTCACTTTTTAGTAGAGCAACCACTGCTTCACCCATTATAACGTCGACGAGGCGTGTTAAATCTGTATTCATCTTTCCCACATTTCCCAGTTCAAGCCCTCTGCGCAAGATGGCAGGGCCTCCCCAGATGGTTATAAGGACACGCAGCGCGCAACGTTAATTCAACGCTCAAACAGCATGCCGATAAGTGTATGATAGTGATGCTCTTCTTCGAGACTGGATGCCACTTCAAAGCGGTGCAGCAGCTTGCTACATATGGCCTTGCGGTTGAGGGTTTTGCCAGCGCGCAGGATTTCAATGACAATCTGCCCCAGAATTTCCTGCTGGTTCGGCGCAGACATCTTGCTGAAATAGTGCGCAATTTCGCTGGCTGAGTCCGGGTATTTCATATTGCTCTGACGCATAGTTAACCTCTTAATGGGTATAATCTAGTCGGGCCTGTATGACGTAAAGTTATACAATCAAATCAAACTTGTACAGGCATTGTGTTTCTGTATAACTTTTCTTTTGGTGCAAAAAGTGCTTATCTATACTAAACAATAAGTTAGGTTGGGGTTGATACAAATCATAAGCTGTACAATGAAAGGTTTGTATAATACTCAAAAATATTATGTTCAGCGTGTGTGTCTGGGCGCAGGAAAAAAGTCTTTCCGATTTCTGAACCGGACGGGAGAGATATTAGAGCGTTGAGCTACGACCGTATCCGGTGACCCATTTCAACTGGTCCCTCTTATCTGAACGCAACTCGCAGCATTTCCCCAGGCGTCAGCCAGCTCGTAGATAAGCGAGCAAACGTTAATATCCGCATTTTTACCGCAGTTCCGCCAGTTATCACCTGGTTTCATTATAATCATCAGGCATGCTCTGCACTTCAACAGCTTTGGTATTTCAGTGTCGTCGCTTGACCGACTGAAAACAGGGGCTGTACAAATACCTTTAGCGCATTATCCTAAGCACCTGAAATACGATAAACCGCGTCTTGCTTATATGGGACTTAATTAAACCTCAGGTTTTGGGCCCCGACGGCTGATAAGTCCACCTTTACGGCCAGCCTCGCGCGCACGCTCTGGACAATTTTTGAAGTTTCCGCCGCTGACGGCACCACCTTTGCTGCCTGCTTCAGAAGCGCGTGCCGGGTCAACCGCAAAGTTTCCTGCTCCACCGCGTTTTGCTGTTGTCATGATGTTTTCCTCAGATAAAAGATATTATGTGTAGTGGAAAGTTTTAATATGGCATGTCTGCACAAGATTAGCCTTCTTCGGAGCCCTTTTTTTCCGGTATTACGACGACGGACACGTGTGGCAGGGCTGTTGAATCTTTAATGGTTTCCTGACAGTGTGTCAGGCATTTTGAGCTGCAAGACGCGTAACATCAATCCGGTGAATAGCTGTTCTGCGCAGCGTTCGGCGACGTAGGTTTCGGCAAAGTTGATGATTGCTGGAACTTTTACCTGAGCGCAGATGGCGTAAAGTTATGCTGACGCCCGCCGCTATTTTGCTGTTCACAGAGCCTCGCTCGCTAGTTTATATTGCTGAAACGTCGGGACTAACTGTTTCAACAGTTAAAAAGGTAGGGCACCTCTGGATTACTGCTGTACACGTGCCCCTGCATCGGTTATTTTGCGCCCGACCTTATTCATTACTCACGGGTATTGCATGCGACAGGACGGACTACCGCCGGGAAAAGACGCCAGGCTGACCGGCTATTTCAGCCAGGTAATACACCCCTGTCAGATTGAGCTACTGGGCCGCATCACCGTTGAGATCCTGCGTCAGGAGAGGCGGATGACGCGAACCTCATTGTGCCTGAAGCTGATAGCAAGGCTTGACGGAAACGTCGATGAGGCCGAGGCGGAACACCTGACGGCGCTACTCCGGATGCTGTTTAATCGCTGAGTCTGGAGCAGGTCACCGTCAGGATGAATCGCTCAGCAACGTTTGAGGCTGCGAGCCACCACGCGCAAGTGCATAGCACATGGATTAAATGTGGAAGTAAGCCTGATGCTCATCGACAAAGACATACTGTATTTCAGGCGCTTCGCGAAGTACGTAGCAGCCATTTGGGGAATGGCAGATTCGCTCCAAGGAAGGGGCCGGCTATCGTACTATTAATCAACTCCGTGATGAGCAGGACTTCATCTAGGTTGATAAAAAGGGTTTCTCGTACGTTGCTGTCAGGGCGTTATGCCCTTCAAGGGCCGCCTGCGCGAGAACAGCTAAAAAAATGAGTCGATAGCAGAGACATGGCACCCCTAACGTTATGTTTCGCCGAGCACGCCGTGTGAAATTTCGGTCCGCTTAATTGCATGGAGGATGCGCTAGAGCCTGAACAGATATTTTGCGCCAGAAGATAACCACCTCTGGAACATCAGAGATATTCAAACTTGTCGGATAAATCTACCCCGACTCCCATTAACCACCCTTCTTTCAGTAACCAGATAATATCGTTAGCCAGTTTAAGGCGAAACAGGCTTCATTTTTCAGCAATGACCAGACAGCGGCAAAGGAACAGATCATCCTGCTTGGGTGATCGTACCGCACCAGCTATCCAGTTGCAGGGATGATGCATGCGCCTTCTACGACCAAAAAACGCTCATCTGTCGTTACAATTCCGGTGTATTCGAGCCCGGCCAGGGTTTCTAAAAGAGCGTCATCCTGCAGAATCTTTTCAAAGCATAAGTCTTACTCATTTGTCTCCTGGCTTCGCCGTCTCAGATTTAATAATACGCCTTTTCATACAGTATAGGGGTATGCCCAAACACAGAAATCGAAAGGCGGGCTGCAATCCTCCCGTAAAGCGACATGCACTAACTCGGGCACGATGGCCCTGTGATGCTACCCGTCACGTACTCCAGTGCAAAGGAGGTCATCGGTGCCGGATCACAGCAACTTCTGAAAAAGAAGGGAAACCTTAACCTCTGAGCTGAGGCTGCTGCTGGCGGTGAAACTGGCATTCTGCGCAGAGGAAGCACAGCAGAGGCAGGTCCTGCAGGAGACCCTGATGCTGATGGCCGATACTTCCGACCCTGTCTGAGCGACGCCAGGCCCCGGGACTGGTGATTACGTCATCACTTCCGTTTTGCCCGGTGCGTTGTTGCAGGCCTGATACGGGCATTACGTCTGTACGGCACATTCCCCTGCCATAAAGTTATATCCGGCGTCCTCCTCACTGTTTTCAGCAACAAATTTCACCATTAAGTGATAATTTTACATGGTATGTCACTACTACCTGTACACGTAAAACCTCAGTTAACTGCTGTGGAGAGCATCTTCATCTTTTGTTAAGTCATACTTTTGGTGTCTGTTAAAAGCAAAAGCCACTATAGACATCTTTATTGCCGGGTGATTGTGGTTCACCACAGAGAAGCCGCAGATAAATGCGATAAACATGGGCTTGCAGACCGAAAAGTGTTAGGGTGAAGTTGTTTGAAAAATAACCTTACCACTTCCCTTCCCAGTTAAAGGCGGGAGGATCTGACCTTCGTTGAGCTGAATAAGCAGCTTTCATCTTACTTTCAGGCTGGATGCCACGCGTCAAGTCACCCGAATGTTCGATATCCTGCAGCGATATCCTTACTGCGTTTGTCTTACTTACTTTAATCTGAGCGCCGCTTTTTCCGGACGGAAAGCGTGCCTTCCTGTTCAACTGGGGTTTTATGCCCGTACACATAAATCGAAAGGCGAGCCGCAAACCAGCCCGTAAAGTGACACTCACTCCGGCTTGGAGCGACGGCCCTGTAATGCTGTCTGTCGCGTACGCCAGTGCAAAGGAGGCTATTGGCGCCGCAACTCAAGAACTCCTTAAAACACCTTCCACCCCTTTCTGAGCGACGGTCGGGCCCCGGGCCTGTGATTACCTCATCACTATCGGTGAGCCCGCAGCGCTGTTGCCGGTCGGTTCGGATACGTGCATCACCCCTATCCGGCACGTTCCTCCAGCCATAAAGTTATAACCGGCGTCCTCCTCATTTTTTTCTGAAAAAAATCCCTCAGGGAAGTGATAATCCAGCGTGCGTGTGGCATTACTACTCATGCGCGTAAAAGCCCTACAAACTTTTACGAAGAGCAGGTCATTTATTTGTAAAGAGTTGGATTTGGGTAAAAGTAAAATCCGGATCACACGCATCCCCCGCAGACTTCTAGCAACGAAGAGCTAGTAACCACACTGTCGTCGCACCGGCGAACTCATCCAGATCGACGGCTCTGACCGCAGATGGTATGCAGAACGCGGCCCGGCCTGCACGCCTCTGGTTTACGTCGATGATGCGACCAGCCGCCTGATGGTACTTCATTTTGTAAAATCAGATTCTGCATTAACCTATTTTGAAGCCATACGCGGCTACCTAGAGCAGCACGTCAAGCCGCTGACGTTTTACAGCGACAAAGCCAGCATCTTCCGTATTGAAAACAAAAACGCGGTCGGCGTTAAGGGACTGACACAGTCCAGACGCGCAATGAACGGACTCAACATTACCGGTATCTCTCTACACCAGTTCATTAAAAGATAGATACGTATCTTAGAGGATCATCCTAGAAAAATTTAGAGCTCCTAAAGAAATAACCAGTTTGATATTGCAATCAGGCTTAGTATCAGCGCCAAAAAATTTCTGAAAGAGAGTGCGTGGTGAGTCGATTTTTCTTCATTACGAATTTGATTAAACAGTGCTTTCGCGGAATGAGCATTAAGAGCATTCACCTCTTCAGGTTGCTTTTTATACCCCCATTCCTGCAGGAAAACAGAACCGTCTAAGTCATTTACATCGAGCGCATTAATATGATTGCCTTTTTTGAAAAAACAAAACACCGGCATAGTTTCTTCCTGAAGGATTATGTTATTGTATATTAATATAACTTTAATGGGCTACCATCTCAAGGATATCCTTGATGATTAATATGCACACCTGAATTAATGAGCGATGTAAAAAAACCGCCCGGAGGCGGTTATGCATTAATGCGGTATCTCAGAGACTTCTTTGACATCCTGTTTGTTAATCTGCTGTTTTACACCATTAGCATCAACATACCCAAGTAAACCAGCATCCGACTCTTTGGGTTTACCATCGCTCACAATGGTTCGACCGTCAACTGTATGAATAGCATAGCTTGTCCGTGTGCACCCAGTAAGTAATGAAAGTGCAATGATCGCCCCCATGACAGGAAAAATTAGTTTCTTCATAACACGCTCCTTATCAGTTATCTAGCTCACTCATGTTGGTAATTTTATTGCGATTTATCTGTTCGGTTCGGCCTGTCTTAGCATCTTTATAAGAAACCAGCCCAGTGTCACTGTCTATCTGAGGCTTGCCATTTGTAACAATAGTGCGCCCGTCGCTAGTTTTAATTGCCTGATTTGAGGAGCAGGCGGTTAGTGAGAAGGACAAAGTTGAAGCTATAAAGAGAAAAGTCACGCTTTTTTTATACATCGCAAATGCCTCATATTGGGGATATCTGTATCTAACATACTAAGGATAGATGTTGTTTTTTATCTTGCATCGTAAAGAAGCATAAAAAAAGCATAACGGGCCTTTATCTGAAGGATGGGATAGCTTTGCAACGGGAAAAGTAGCTGTCTTTGCATACTTACCGTCCATCTTTATCTTGATTTTGTCCGGCCAGAGGATCAGATACAACCTTAAGGCAATAAGATCGGTCATCATAAATATACTTCTTATATCGCAGGTTAGAAATCAACGCAAACCGGTCAAACACTTATGGTAAGAGCAGCCATTAATGTCGACTTATTTGATTAAAGGCCGAGAAAACCGGCCTTTAATACTAACTGAAAAACTTACCTTCAAGCAATTTCACACCTGACGAAACGAGGTCATTACGCTCAGAAATATGCCCATTAGGTGAGAGGGTATCGATGATTTTAGGAAGGTATTCTGCCAGGATAGTTGACGCTTTTTCTGAATCAACGCCGAGTTTCACTGCCAGATTCTGAACTGCAGGAGAGCCTAAAATAGTTGTTATTCGCTCAGGAGATAAAGGTAGATTATCCCCTGATGTTAACCACGACTGAATGAGATTTTCCAATCCCTCAGCTTTAAATTTTTCAAGAATTGCCCCGCATCCACCTTGCTCCTCTATCCATGTGAAAATAACTTGGTAGGGTGAGGAGCTTGCCCCTTGCCCTGCAAGGGTGTTTGTTACAGTATTCAAAAGTCCCATTTTTCGTTTTCCTTCGTATCATTTTCGAAGTAACATCAAGAACTAATCACTTTTCGGTATAATCAAAACTTGGCCAGGGTAGATTTTATCAGGGCTTTTCAGCATAGGTTTGTTTGCATCAAAAATTGACTGATACTTGTTCCCTGTCCCATAAACCGCATGTGATATAGCGCTAAGAGTATCGCCAGACTTAACGGTATAGTAAGTACTCTCGTGTTTGCTTTCTTCAGTAGAAACTTTTAACTGGTCGTCTACTTTGCTGACGCCCTCCACATTACCTGCTGCTACCAGTATTTTTTCTTTAACTTCCTGTGAGGATACATTGCCTTTCAGTGTCACGGTTCCGTCATCTGCGACACTCGCCTCGACTGACTCTGCCCCCGGAAGTCCTAGGCTTCTGATATGCTCTTTAAGCTTTCCTGATTTATCACTATCATCATGACTCGAAACAGCATCCCATACCTTCTCACCAGCATGTTTAACGAAATCTAAAAGCCCCATGCAATATTCCTCTTTAATTAAAGACACGACCTGCTTCATCAAGCATAGTTCAATATAATATTTAGGAAAGTAGGAAATTTAATACATTGATTTATCGTTTTTTTTTTACTGCTTGACTCAGCCCGTAGTGAAATACCCCTTACCTACCCCAAGGATTAGATAAAAAGCTCGGTTAATAACCCCGGTATAAGATTGACTTCCTGAGCGTAGGTTATGCCTGTCAAAAAGTCTCGATTCACCCAAGAGTCATTTGGCTTTGCCCTGAAACAGGCTAGATTGCGTACACCCGTGCCAGAAGGTTTGAAACAGGCCCGGCAGCCCCAGCGCCATTTTCTACACCTGGCGCAAAAGCGCGGCAGGATTTTACCGTCAGAACCAAACATATTCGGCAACTCGAGGAGGAAGACCTTCGCATGAAGAAACAGATTATCGATCTAAGCCTCAACAAGAGCATGCCGTAGCACGTGCTGGCAAAAAGAGGTGACGCTGGTACACCTGCGATAGTGGGCCAGGGTCTTACAGGCACGCAACAGTTTCAGCGAAAGACAGATGTGCTTTGCGCCGCAGATCAGCCGCGGTTCGTTATGGCACCGCTCCACTGCGGCAAACGACAACTGGCTGTGACTGCGCATCAGGGAGATGACTGAAACCCGCATCCATTATTCCAGGTCATGCTGAAACGGGAAGACTGGCGCGATAATCACAAGCTCATTCACCGGTTTTACCGCGAGAGGGGTTATCGCTACGGCTTAAACGCTCTTGCCACAATAAATTTGCGCCAAAACTTCAGCTACAGCCGCTGTGGCTGTGTTCCAATCACATAGGAGGTATCGATTTTTTCCCCGCTGCGTTGATTTACGGTCACGGGCTCCGCCTGCTGACGGTAATCGAGCTCTAGACGCGTAGGTGTCCGGGGATCTGAGTAGTCAAAATCAGTGCACAACAGAAGTGGCTGAAATGTTGGACAGCATCGCGTTGAGACGTCAGTTATCACAACTACTGAAAACAGACAATGGCTATGTATTTGTAAGAAAATGCAGGTTTACAGAATAATAAACCGGAATTTATGCGATTGATCCTGCTTAAGTTTGTATAATATTCTGGGTCATGGTTAATCACGCCGAAAATATCTTTAGGAATGGTTCTAAGCTTTTGATAAGTATAAACAAGTAACTTTACTAACTCAAAATTTTAGCTAATCTTCGGGAAAGATAAGTTCAGGCTTACAAAAAAATCACAACAAAATTTCAATTAACCACCTTGCAAAACTGCCTCTACAGTATAAAAATCATAGCTATAATAATTATGAGTTGGTAGTTGTATGTTTAAACACCCTTGCCGCCCATATGGACGGCTTTTTTTTTAAATCAACAAAGAAAATCATCATCCATAAGAAAATTATTTTAAACTTAACATTCTGATTCCCTCCCAGTTAACTTTAGACCGATATGTGAGTAATATCTTCATCAAGTTACCTGAGAACATACCATGAAGAATCGATTACTGTTAAACAAATCGTCAGTATTCTCCGCTAGTCCTAAGTCAGAGGGGCTCCCGGTAACTTTGCCACAAGCATGTATTGCCGATGCAATCTGTTTTACAAGGCACAAGAAACTTGGTGGTATTATAAGTATCCCGGCTTTAATACCACGTACTTTTAATATATCAGGATTGATCCATAAATCGGTAATTTTTCGACGTATTTTTTTTAGGAAGTTACGCTGTTCAGTTGTAGTACGAAGATCCGGATATTCCTGCTCCGAGAGAAGCTCTTCAAATATACATCCAGCTACAACGGCCTTGAGCACGGTAATAATTTGGTATTCGGTGAGGCGGTTTACGCATGTTTATCTCCTCAAGGTACATAGTCACTATGTGGAACATCTTTCAAAGTGAATGGCCCGTTTTACAGAGTTACTTACAGGTAATTTCATCATACCCCTTAATCACTGAGTATATTATAGGTAGTCATAAGATCCACCATAGCACCAGAATGTGCCTCAACGTGCCGTATATAGCGCATTACCGTTTCCGGTTTTTTCCACGTTCCTTCCTGCATGATCTGCGCTGTGCTGTAGTTTTTCGCAGCCATATCCACAGCAGCACCTACCCGTGTACTGTGACCGGTCCAACCCCGGTAACGGTTCTTATTGCCGGCGATTTCCCCATCAGGCCCAGCTTCCTGCCACGCCCGTTTGAAAATATCCTCTATTGCACGCGTGGTGAGCGGATTTTCCGTATTCACCCTGACCTTATTCGTACGATGCACAGGGGAAAATATAAACGCATCAGGCTCTGAGGCCAGACCTGAAGCCATCAGCCACTGCGTAAGGCGCGTCGTGGAAAGATCGCCCAACGCCTTAATCAGCCCCCCTGTCTGCACTAAGGTTTTGGTCCATGCAACGTCCAGGATGATCCGTCCGTCGGCGACGCGGGTGACGTCCCTGACGCGCAGCCGGCCAAGTTCACTGATGCGGAGCAGAGTTGCATAGGCCACATGCAAAAAGGCCAAATCCCTTAGCTCGCGCAGATAGACTGACTCCGCCCAGGCTGCATCGAGCTTCATCAGGTCTCGGATCCGGAACGGGATAGCTTGGCCGGCACGCTCTCCCTGAACCACGGCAGTACGGTTGATACGTTTAACCGCCCGGAAGACCAGCGGCGAGCTGTTCGGGGGATTAAGATCGGCGTTACGGTGTAGCATCGAGATCAGCGCCGCGTGGGTTGATATGGTTGAGGAGGCCCGGCCGGTTGACTGCAGATATAACAGATAGTCACGCAGGCAGGACGAGGACATCGGGAGAAAGCTGCGTCCGTTTTTCTGTGCCCAGGCACCACAGATGCGCATCACGCTGAGCAACTGCCGCCAGGTGTTGTCAGAGAACGCTTCCCTGTCCTGCACAAACTCCCGCAGCCGGGCTGCCAGATCCTCGTCCGGGACCACCGCCAAACTGGAAGAGGGTGAAACAGTGTTCGATTTGGTCATTTTGCAACCTCACCTGAGAGTTTGTACGCTACGCAAAATCTGCTGATGTCATACCCTGCTTCTTTGTCAGATTTCACGTAGCGCTGCCTGTATGTTGCTCATTTCCGGGGGCGGAACCGGTTGATCCCTATCATACCCGGATCCTCAAAGGGATCCTATCTTCATATAACACCAATTATATGAAGTTAAGTTAGAACTATCCGCAGGCAAGAATCGTTAGTCAATACAGCTAAACCATCCTGAGTTGAAATTCAAATTTTTATCTTTTTTAAAAAAACTTGCAACAAGCTGACTAAAAGCGTAGAAAAACACTTATATCCTAACTATTTTAAATAAAATTTTTTAATTAGTAATTTTTGATGCAAATGAGGGTGCTTTCATAATGCAAGTTATAAATATAGAATTCTACGTACTTAAGATACGACGCCTTGCTGCTAAACATCAGCAAGGGACGGGTATTGTTGAAATTAAGAAAGAAGTTGATGTCGTTTTTAAAGAAATGAAACAGAAACATAGGAAAAGTGAACACATATATTTGTGGTCTGAATTAATACCAGCGCTGAATAATTACCTTGCCAAAACAGCAACCCCCGAGTGGCACTCAGTGTTACGTTATGCCATCACTGTATGTAAGCGCAGACTAAACACATCAAAGAGAAGTATACCAATCTTTTTAGGGAGGATTGTAAAATAAACTATGCTCATTTTGATTAATGGGCTTCATTAGGTGTTAAATCAAAGAATACCTTAAGCCAATTTAAATATATAGTAAGAAATCCAATTGTCATCTCGGGATTCTTAAATGCAATACACAGGCTGGTTGTTTTTTGATCGCAGCGTGTGTGCCCCTACCTTTTGAGAATAATCTGAATATATTCAGTTACCCAGACAAAATTAACTTCACAAGCCACTGAATTTATTGAATAAAATTATATTCTCTATTCGGGATGAAAAAAGCTATATTTTCACTTCTACTTTTTTGTTGCTATTTTATTAATTATAATCTAAATATTAACGAGGGATGAATTTAAATTCAGTAAGAAATTAACAGAGATGATTAGGAGTCATGACATGAAGATCATAAGCCGTTTTTTTCGACTAAACTCAATGCTCGTCATTGCAAGTGTTATGGTTATTTCATTTTTGATTAGTGCCGTACTTGTAAATATTTTCAAACTCCCAAGCGGGAGTTTTATTTATATTATAGTGTTATGCTTTCTTACTTTACTTATACCTACAGCACTTCAACTCAATAGGGTCGCTAAAACCCGTGATTGAGGATTTTATGATTAATTAGACCGTGCGCACGAAAAATATAAGTTGATTTTCTCAAAGAGAATTTAGGTAACTTGTTATTTCTATGAAAAAAACACAATACGGAAATACCATGAATTTAATATAAATTTATTTTAAATGAGACTACTTTCTTGATTTTTGGGAGATGGATTATGAAGTACAGAAAAAATGCTCATACCAGTCCTGTGATGAATGGTTTTTTGACTCATTTACTTGTAATGAGTTCAGGTAGGGATATTTTTAAACGAGTTATTCGCAGCCATTATCTCGATGACAGGCGTACGTTGGCAAAGTGCCTGTGGAACGCGCGTAAAGAAATGCGCGATGAAGCACGGGAAGCCATGCTAAAGGAAGAGATTCTACATAGATTTAAAAGTGAAAAAATGATGCGTCAAGATAAGACAGAGTGTAGAATAAGAGATATGAAAAACGCATAAGATGGGTTTTATTTGAAATATACTAAAATAGTACACTCAGGACTTTATTCCCAAGGGTTTATCTTGCACTCTCTGTGCCAGAAATACTACAATATAGAGTTTCAAGTGTTTTTCAGGAGTCATATTACAGACAATCGCGGAGCTGTAGGAGCATGCCTTCGCAATGCAAGGACATCAATCAGGAAATCTATTGAAATACAAAAGAAGAGATGTGATATGATTAAAAATTTCTAAATTTTTTCCATTTTTATCAAAGATAATTTTGAATTATACTTCAATGTATTTATTTAGTTTAATCTTAAATAATTTACATCCCATTTCTTCATGGGAGCATATAATGCAAGTAGCATGGTTGTTGTTGTGGTGTAATTTAGCGTCATTATTAATGATATCTTTTGAGCTCAAAATTAAATAACAATAAGGCGTGTATGTGTAATTTACCAAATCTCCAGACTCAATATGATTAATATACATTCCATGCCTGGATGCTTCAGAGCAAACCCATTTTGCACACTCTGAAGTAAGTGGTATTTTTCCATTCCCAAGGGTAGTTAAAAATTCCTCTCTTGACTTTAGTAAATATTCACTCGTTATCTTAGTGTCTGTTTTTACATTTAGCATTATAATTCCTACCTATAATTAAATCACAATTCACAGGGCATTACTCTTCTGTCTCAAGTACCATAAAAATCTCATTTTTTATGCTTTTAATTTAAGTTATAAAAAAATAAATATCAATAAAAAACCAATAAGATTAAGACAATGCTTGCTTTTTCATTTGTTTATTGTTTTGAATTCCTAATTCAGCGCTATTTTTACACTAATTCCGTTCCTTGACCTGCCCCGAGTATTAGATACAGTCTTAGGTTAGTAATGTCGCGTGATTTTTATTCATGTTTCCCGTATCACCAGCCCACTTAATATTCAGCTAGTGTCAGGTAATTCAGCTATGAGTGTGGTCAACACTCGTTATAATCCTGCTGCCAGTCATTAATGATTTCCCGGGTATGTAGAATATCGCATTAACCAATGCTCATTCAGGCATTCATCACGACAGTGCCCATTGAAACGCTCAATAAATCCATTCTGGTTTGGCTTGCCCTGCTGGATTAAGCGCAACTCAAAACCATGTTCGAAGATCCATTGATTGAACGCGTGGCAAGTGAATTCCGGGCTTATAACAGTTCTTATCATTACAGG
The DNA here is from genome assembly GCF_000295955.2 of Pantoea sp. A4. Lineage (GTDB taxonomy): Bacteria > Pseudomonadota > Gammaproteobacteria > Enterobacterales > Enterobacteriaceae > Pantoea > Pantoea multigeneris. Next base: position 429 of record NZ_ALXE01000009.1, on the reverse strand, counting down.
GGGGGCCCGAAACAGCGCGATTCTGTCCATAATGCGTGTCACCTGAGCGCCTGTAATCCCGAATACCGTAATGATCGCCATACACTCCTTCGTTAAATAATCCAAACAGGTCAGGCACTTAATCCTGCAGCTGCTGGCAAGTGCATCCATGACAAAAATCATCGACCATCTCAGCTCAGCCGCATCCGGGGGAAGAAGCGGAAGCGGAAACCGCTCAGTTGTTAGCCCCTTGCGGCGTTGCCTGCGTTTTACACTCAGGCCGTCGAGATGATAAATGCGGTATACCTGTAGCGGCCTGCATTTATAAATGATCGAACCTGCATTTACACCTCATTCTCAGCACACATCAGCGGCAACCAGCGCGGCTCTCAACCCACAATGCCTGCAAATGAACCTGAAATTATCCGCGCCGATCTGCTTTCCATTTCC
>NZ_ALXE01000008.1 GCF_000295955.2 Pantoea sp. A4 | reverse complement strand
CAATTCCGCCACCATCGCATGTCCAGCAAAATTTGGGGTGGCTAATGGGACTCGAACCCACGACAACTGGAATCACAATCCAGGGCTCTACCAACTGAGCTATAGCCACCATAATTCTGGTGCGTAAACATTACTGCTTACTAATCACTGCCTAACGCGGTAAATCTTACCACCGAAGCTCATGCGCCCAAGTTAATGGCGCGCCCGACAGGATTCGAACCTGAGACCTCTGCCTCCGGAGGGCAGCGCTCTATCCAGCTGAGCTACGGGCGCGTAGCGCCGTTGCGGATGTGCATACTAAGGACTCGGGGCGATCCTGTCCAGTGCTTTTTTATAAAAAAATCGCGTATGCTCAGAGTTTGCGCACTTCGTCGCGAAACCGTACACAAACCCACCGTTAGCGGCCGTGATTGCTGAAATAAGCGACAAAATCACAGTTCGCCACGCAAATGGTAGCCAAGATATTTCAGTAGCTTTATCTGCCTGCGCCAGCGACTGGGTTGCTGAATCAGACGGTAGAGCCACTCCAGCCCCATTTTCTGCCAGATTTTCGGTGCGCGCTTCACATGGCCAGTAAAAGCATCGTACGTTCCGCCCACGCCCATATACAGCACATCGGGCGCATACTGCTGGCAATCACGCATCAGCAGCTCCTGACGCGGCGAGCCCAGCGCTACCGTAACAATCTGCGCACCACTGGCAGCAATGCGGGCAAACAGGGCTTCGCGCTCTTCAGCAGCAAAGTAGCCATCCTGCGTGCCGACAATATTGACGCCCCACTGCTGACGGAGTTTGTCGCATGTGGCATCCAGCACCGCAGGCTTGCCGCCAATCAGAAACACCGGAATACCGCGCTCTCCTGCCCTTGCCATCAGCGCTTCCCACAAATCCGCTCCGGCTATGCGGGCAATCTGCGCCTCGGGATATTTTTTGCGAATAGAGCGCACAATGCTGATGCCATCGGGATACTTAAACTCCGCGTGATCCAGCAGCCCTTTCACTTCACTGTCTCGCTCAGCGGTCAGCACCTTTTCAGCGTTGATCGCTACCAACGTGCCACTGCGTACCTGCTCCCCAGGCAACAGAAAATCCAGAAAAGCCGCGGTACTTTGAAAGCCGTACAACGCCACGCCACGAATACTAAAGCGTGGTTTTTCAAAAGAGGTCGTCATGGTTATCCATTTTTTTCATGAGTTGCCGCGCTGGCGACGGGCAGAGTTATCGCCGTTGCTCGCACACGAATGACACCCGCGTAATCCAGCAGCCAGTAAAGTAGCTTAGCCACCAACACACAAGCCCCGAAGATCACGGCAAAAAACACCACTCGTGAGCCAAAGGCATCCAGCCCCTCACGCGCCAGCACGATCATATTAAACACCGCACCAAAGCAAAAACTTTGCAGAATGGCTCCGCTATAGCGGTTGCTCTCTTCACGACCGCGCTGATACAGCGCATCAAAGCCTTTCATTATCATCCCGACAAAAACGGCACCCAGTGGAATCGCAAACACGCCGCCCATCACCACCAGTGAACCTAGTAAGGTCGGTGAGATGGCCAGGCCAGAGTGATTATCCAGCACATCCCAGGTGAAATAGTTCGCCGTGTTCAGCACCGTTGAAGGCCGGTCATGCCATAGCCAGCTGGGAATGAAGACATAAAAATCCCGCCACATCGGAGCGATGCCCTGGAAGTGAATTTTATGATAATTCTCCAGCAGCAGGCCCAGATTCTCCCACGGCGAGAAGGTGTCACGCGTCAGATAGAGGAAGGTATAAACCGCTTCTTCCCCCATCACGTCCAGGTTGTAGCGCCGTAGCGCCAGCCAGAACATGCCACCCACCGCCATCACGCCTGCAAACAGCAGCATCCACAGCGTGATCCAGCCTCGGGTAATCCCGATAAACAAAAACAGCGCAAAAGCGATGATGATATTGGCACGCGTACCGCCCACCAGGGCATAGGTTAGCAGGCCGAAGGCAACGGTGACCGCCAGGAACATCAGCCAGTTCTTCCAGGTCGGCTTCAGGAAGTAGACCACCAGCATGGCGGGAATAAAGAAGTAGAAAAAGCGCTTCAATGCCACACCAGAGACTTCGCTGGAGAAGATTTGGTTGTATGCCGTGAGGCGGAACAGCAGCAGTCCGTTATGCATAAAGAAGACCGTTACCGTGCCAATAGCCACTAATGCCAGCAGCACACAGGTCAGGTGAGTCTCTACGCGATTCATCTGCAACCACGGACGAGGGGGTGCCGCCACTGCGGGCCGGAGCCGGACTTTATAGCTGACGTAATAGATGGCATAGAACGCCGTTGCACCCAGTAACGCCTCGAGCAGATTCACCGCAGGGACAACGTTGACGTTGAAACGGAACACCAGCACGCTGGTGAGCGGGAAGCCAAAGTAGAAGGTCAGCAGAAACAACAGGGTGAAAAACAGGTGGAAATTAAAGCGCACCCGTTTAAATTCACGCCATGTCAGGGTCAGAATGAACCCCAGCGAGAGCAGATAAACCACCAACAGGCCAATAAACTGCATCAGGCTCATGATGATTCTCCTTCACACAACGCTAAAACATGACGCCAACCCGCAAGATAGCCTGGGGCAAAAAACGCAATCTGTTGCTGATCGCACACCGCCAGCTGTTGCTGAGCTTCGGCAATACGCGCGGGGGTTAAGGCTTCATCACTGAACAGCAGCGGAAGATTCTGCGCCGCAAGGTCGTTCCAGAAGGGGTTTTTGCGCTGGAGTACGAACGGAATATGCGCCTGAATCAGCAGACAGAGCGTGCCAATACCCTGCTGGCGTTCAAACATGAAATAACCCAGCTGACAACGCGCCAGCAGCTGCAGATAGTCATCAAAGGCCAGCTTGTCACGCAGCAGGTTAACCTGGCCCAGCGGGAACAGGCGCTGTGCAGCCGCCGCCACTTCCTCAATATACGCGTGATTATTTGGCGGGTAGCCAAGCGGGACTTCAACCCTGACCTCACTGCCAAACTGGGCATGAATGGCCTCCAGCCCGGCAATATGTCGGTTACTGGCATCGCCAGAGTTCCCTAACAGAATGGTCAGCGGCCCCTGTCGAGCCTGCATCTGTGGGGCGACCGCAGGCATTTTCGTCGGGAAATAGAGCAGTGAAGTCTCTACCTTCGGATGTCGTTGTTGGTAATAGAGCCGATCGCCTTGGGTGGCAAAAACATGTGCAACACGGCCCTGAGCGCGACGACGCAGCAGATAAAACAGGCGGAACTTCAGGCTGCGCGAATCTTCATACAGATCGGCCCCCCAAACGTGCCACAACAGCTGCCCACGCTGAATCTTGCCACTCAGCAGCGCCAGCCAAATCCACGGATTAAACTGACCGTGGCAGAAGAAGCGCTGTTGGCGCTCGCGGGCACGCGCAATCAACGTCTGCGCCAGATCTTTTTTACTGGCAAAAATTTCAATATCCAGCGCTGGGAAGCTTAACAGGCTCTGTGGCTCGCGGCTCACCACCATAAAGCGGCGGGGCGCAGCACTCGGCTGAGCTTCACTAAGCACATCATTAAAGAAGCGCAGTACAGTCTGGTTATGGTGGGGAATATCAGCCCCTAAAACATGAATTACAGTCATTTTTTTCGGCAATAGAGGGCAAAAGTGCCGCAACAAAGGGCAAAGTAGCAGATATAGGTCGCCATGTAGGCCTGAGCAGCCCCCGTAGCGCCATGCAATGGAATCAACCAGCGTGAAAAACCGGTCAACAGCGCAAACTGGCTGATCTCAGTGAGCAAATAAAAGCGCAAAGAGGCTTTCGCAATCACCAGATAACCGAAAACATAGGCTGCTACTTTAAACACATCACCGCTTAACTGCCAGACGAACAGGTCACGCATGGCGGTAAAACGGTCTGAAAATAGCAGCCAGATAGCCACATCACGCAGGAGCCAGACTAAAAGGCTGGCTGCCGCTACCGCAGGAATAACAAAGCGCAGTGCCCGGCCAATCTCTACAGCGATATCCCGCTTATGCTGTAGCCGTGCCAGCGTAGGCAGGAGCCAGACGCTAAAGGTCGCCGTAATAAACTGGAGATAGGCATCCGAGATACTGGTCACCGCCTGCCACAAGCCCACCTGCGCCCAGCCAGCGTGAGCCGCCAGCAAGTTTCGCATCATCATCCATGCCAGCGGTATCGTCGCCGAGGTGATTAACGCCATCAGCGTATATTTTGCCAGGCTACGTGCCATGCCGCTATGCCAGCAGGGTTTCAGCCAGGACAGAGGCAACGGAATACGGCGCCTAAGCAGTAGCATGGCGGGGAGCGCCAGTAACGCAGGCACCAGTGCCAGCCCTACCAGAGCGCCAGCGTAGCCGCCCAGCCACCAGCAGAGCAGATACCCCAATACGCCGATAAGACTGCCGACAATCAGCGCCAGGGCGTTACCGCGAGCATCGCGGAAGCCTTTGATCAACGCTAACGTCAGATTGGCCCAGGCGATGCCCAGCTGCAGAAACGCCAGAATGCGAATCACCTGTTGGTAGCCATCATGACCAAACAGCGCCTGGCTTATCGGGCCGGCGGCGAGAATAAACACCAGCGCCAGCAGCGTCGAGAAACCCAGTACCATCGCCGATGCCGTTCCCGTCAACGCGCGCAGTTGCTCCGGTTGCTGTTGGTACTGCGCTACGCTGGCGGTAACGCCATTAAAGATACCCGCGCCCGCCAGTACGCCCAACACGGTCACCAGCTGGCGAAAGTTACCCGCCTGACCTACCCCTTCCGGGCCAAAACTGACGGCCAACAGCTTGACGACCACCAGACCTGCAACAATCTTTACCAGTGTGGAGGCCGCCGTCCACACCGAGGCTTTCGCCAGCGACATCAGGAAAAGAAACTCAGCAACGAGTTAATCACCGTGGTCTGATTATTGTCTGACAGGTTATAAAACAGCGGTAACCGCAGCAGACGCTCGCTCTCTACGGTCGTGAAGCGGTCTTCGCCATGCAGGCGGCCAAACTCCAGCCCTGCGGGTGACGAATGCAGCGGAATATAGTGGAACACCGCGAGGATCTCCGCCTCTTTCATCCAGTTGATCAACGCCTGGCGGTCAGCCTGGTCGCGCAGCTTAATGTAGAACATATGCGCATTATGGTCGCACCCGTCTGGCACCACCGGCAGCGTGATCCGCCCCTCGGCCGCCAGCGGTTGCAGCGCATCATAGTAACGCTGCCACAAACGCAGTCGCTGCTGATTAATACGGTCCGCCACTTCCAGCTGTGCCCAGAGGTAAGCCGCTTGTAAATCGGCCATCAGGTAGCTGGAGCCAATATCACGCCAGGTATATTTATCCACCTGACCACGGAAGAACTGGCTGCGGTTGGTCCCTTTCTCACGGATGATCTCTGCGCGCTCAATCAGGCTGCCGTCATTAATCAAGGTTGCGCCGCCTTCCCCTCCAGCCGTGTAGTTTTTGGTTTCATGGAAGCTAAAGCAGCCAATATGGCCCAGGGTGCCAAGAGGACGGCCTTTATAGCGCGACATCACCCCCTGAGCGGCATCTTCAATCACAAACAGGTTGTACTTGTTGGCCAATGCCAGAATGGTGTCCATTTCACAGGCCACGCCCGCATAGTGGACAGGGACAATCGCGCGCGTTTTTTCGGTAATCGCGGCTTCAATCAGGGTTTCATCAATATTGAGCGTATCAGGACGAACGTCCACAAAGACGATGGTCGCCCCCCGAAGTACAAACGCATTGGCGGTGGAAACAAAGGTGTAGCTCGGCATGATCACTTCATCACCGGGCTGAATATTGATCAGGATTGCGGCCATCTCTAACGAAGCGGTGCAGGATGGCGTCAGCAACACTTTCTTGCTGCCACAACGATGTTCAAGCCACTGCTGACAGCGACGAGTAAAGCCACCGTCACCACACAGCTTGCCGCTCGCCATGGCTGACTGCATATATTCGCTTTCGCTACCGACAATGGGTGGCGCATTAAATGGAATCATGATTTTTCCTGTAGAGCCAGTAGGCGGTGCTTTCCAGCCGCGCCCCACTGCGTGAATAAAGGCGCATTGCCGCGAGGTTGCTGAGCTGTGTTGCAACACGCAAGTGCGATAATCGTCTGACCCGGCACCAGTCCGCCGCAGCCAGCAGTAAGCGTTCACCCAAGCCATTGCCGCGTGCATCAGGCATCACGGCCAGTAAACCGATGCGACCCTCACCGGACTGTTCACGGAGCGAGACAAATCCCAGCAGATTGCCCTGCTCATCGCTCGCCAGCAGACATTGATGATCGAAGGTGCCACGCACGGCATTTTCCACCCACTGGGCATAAAAACGGCTGCTGGCATCGGCACTGAACCACGGCGCACGAAAACGGCTCTGGCTAAAGACCTCTGCCGCCGCGCTACGCAGCAGCGGAATCTGGCTTTCACGCGCGATACGAATGCCACTTTGCCGTTCTGTCGCCGCGATGGTCAGGCAAAAATCCGCTTCCCCTTCCACCAGGTGAAAGCCATGTTGACTGAGTACATCGAGGGTTGTGCTGCGATCGGCAGGGACTTTAACCTGTAATAGCGCATAGGGTGCTGCCAGCGCTTCGGCCAGCGGCATCTCGCCATCCAGATCCAGACGGGCACTGTTCAGGCCAAAAAAGTCCTGTTCCCAGTGAAGGGGATTAATATTGACGTGGACGGACATGCAACAGATCCAACAGATACTGACCGTAGCCAGTTTTGATTAACGCTTCTCCCGCCGCACGTAGCTGATCGTCACTCAACCAGCCATTGCGCCAGGCAATCTCTTCCAGACAGGCAATTTTGAACCCCTGGCGATTCTCTACCGTCTGCACAAACATGCTCGCTTCGATCAGGCTGTCATGGGTGCCAGTGTCAAGCCAGGCAAAGCCGCGCCCCAACAGTTCCACCGCCAGTTCGCCGCGCTCAAGATACATCTGATTAATCGCAGTGATCTCCAGCTCGCCCCGCTCCGAAGGTTTGACCTGTTTAGCGAACTCCACCACCCGGTTATCATAGAAATAGAGCCCGGTTACGGCCCAGCGTGAACGAGGCTTCGTGGGTTTCTCTTCTATTGAGATCGCATTGAAGTCGTCATCAAACTCCACCACGCCAAATCGTTCGGGGTCCATCACCTGATAGCCAAACACGGTCGCCCCCTGGGTGCGGGCCGCCACTTTTTTGAGTTTTGGACTAAACCCCTGGCCAAAATAGAGGTTATCGCCCAGCACCAGGCAGCAGCTATCATCGCCAATAAAAGATTCGCCAATGATAAAAGCCTGCGCCAGCCCGTCTGGGCTGGGTTGCTCGGCGTAGCTCAGGCGCACACCAAATTCGCTACCGTCGCCCAGCAGACGCTCAAAGTCACTGCGATCCTGCGGCGTGGTAATCAGCAAAATATCGCGAATGCCGGCCAGCATCAGCACCGACAGCGGATAGTAGATCATCGGCTTGTCGTACACCGGCAACAGCTGCTTGGAGATGGCACGGGTGATCGGATGCAGCCGCGTGCCACTGCCGCCTGCAAGGATAATACCGTTCATGAAAACTCCTTACTGACGGGCAGCGAGGCCGAGGCGCTCAGCGCGATAGCTGCCATCCAGAATATTACGCCACCAGCTTTCATGGTTGAGGAACCAGCTCACCGTGCTGCGCATACCGCTTTCGAAGGTCTCTTCGGGCGTCCAGCCAAGCTCACGCTCAATTTTGCTGGCATCAATGGCATAGCGCTGATCGTGGCCGGGTCTGTCCGTCACAAAGGTGATCAGCTCACGGTAACTGGCGATGCCAGCAGGGCGGCGATCTTCAGCCAGTTCGTCCAGCAAGTCGCACAGCGTTTCAACGACGTCCAGATTGCGTCGTTCATTGTGCCCACCAATATTATAGGTCTCCCCCACTTTTCCGCTGCTCACCACGCAGTACAGCGCCCGGGCGTGGTCTTCCACAAATAGCCAGTCACGGATTTGCTGCCCGTTGCCATACACCGGCAATGGCCTGCCCGCCAGCGCATTAATAATGGTCAGAGGGATCAACTTTTCCGGGAAATGGTACGGCCCGTAGTTGTTTGAACAGTTGGTGATAATGGTGGGTAAGCCGTAAGTACGCAGCCAGGCTCGCACCAGGTGATCGCTGCCGGCTTTCGACGCCGAATAGGGGCTGCTGGGAGCGTAAGGGGTGGTTTCAGTGAAGAAACTCTGCTCGTCATGCAGATCGCCAAACACTTCATCGGTGGAAATGTGGTGGAAAATAAATGCACTTTTACGGGTTTCTGCGAGCTGGCTCCAGTAATGGCGCGTGGCTTCGAGCAGATGAAAAGTACCGAGAATATTGGTTTCAATAAACGCCACGGGCCCGTCAATCGAGCGATCGACATGACTCTCTGCCGCCAGGTGCATCAAACAATCGGGCTGATAGTGCTGGAGCACGCGATCTAACTCAGCGCGATCGCAGATATCCACCTGCTCAAAGGCAAAGCGTGGATGCGCACTGACGCTGCTCAGCGAACTGAGATTACCTGCATAGGTGAGTTTATCTACCACCACCACGCGATGTTCCGTGTGGTTAATCAGATAGCGTACCAATGCGGAGCCAATAAACCCCGCGCCACCCGTAATTAAAAATTGCTTCATCGCCAGACTCCTTTAGTGTCAACAATCCATTGTTGCACTAGCTGGCCGCCATCAATGGCGCGAAACGCCTGATGATCTACCAACATTACCAGGATATCGGCCTGTTCCAGCGCCTGTTGCGTATCCACCAGTTGGCTGTTACCCAGTTCAGCGGGGAGCTGGCTAATATGCGGTTCTACCACCCAGTTACTGCCCTGATGCCATTCGGCAATCAGCTGCGCCACTTCCATAGCCGGGCTTTCACGGAGGTCGTCAATATTGGGCTTAAAAGCTAAACCAAAGCAGGCAATAGTGACTTCACTGGCGCGTTTGTTGCTCTGCGTCAGGCAATCCGCCACGGTTTTTTTCACCTGGTCCAGCACCCAGTGAGGTTTGGCATCGTTGACTTCCCGCGCGGTGCGGATGAGACGCGCCTGTTGTGGGTTTTGTGCCACGATAAACCACGGATCAACCGCAATGCAGTGACCGCCCACGCCGGGACCCGGTTGGAGAATGTTAACGCGCGGATGGCGATTGGCCAGCGCAATCAGCTCCCACACGTTAATGTCCTGCTCTGCACAAATCAGTGACAGCTCGTTGGCAAAAGCGATGTTGACGTCGCGGAAGCTGTTTTCGGTGAGTTTGCACATTTCAGCGGTGCGGGCGTTGGTTTCCACGCACTCACCTTGCAGGAAAATACGGTACAGCGCACTGGCACGTGCCGAGCACTCTGGCGTCATGCCGCCAATCACCCGATCGTTTTTCACCAGCTCAAGCATGATCTGCCCAGGCAATACCCGTTCAGGGCAGTAGGCGATAAAGATATCGGGCTGCTCACCCTGCTGTGGAAAACGCAGATCCGGGCGCGCAGCGGCCAGCCACGTCGCCATCTGCTCGGTCGAACCCACCGGAGAAGTGGATTCCAGGATCACTAAATCACCAGCTTTGAGCACTGGCGCAATCGACTCGGCGGCGGCTTTAACGTAGCGCAAATCGGGTTGGTGGTCGGTCATAAATGGCGTCGGCACCGCGATCAAAAACGCGTCTGCCGCTTCTGGCGTTAAGGTAGCCCGCAGCAAACCTTGCTGTACGGCGGTTTTCACTACCGCGTCCAGTTCCGGTTCGACGATATGAATGTCACCGCGATTAATGGTTTCTACTGCGTGGGCATTAACATCAACGCCAACAACGCGTTTCCCTTGAGAGGCAAAAATGGCTGCGGTAGGCAGCCCAATGTAACCCAGTCCGATAACGGAGATGGTGTTAAAGGTCATGTTGTAATCCAGACGTTTTCAGTGCATGTAAAATCTTTGCGCAGGCGCTGCCGTCGCCATAAGGATTGTGGGCATGGCTCATGGCCTGCCACACCGCTTCATCCGTCAGCAATGTACTGACTTCATTTACGATTTTTTCAATATCCGTACCTACAAGGCGCACCGTTCCGGCATCGACGGCTTCGGGCCTTTCCGTGGTATCGCGCATCACCAACACCGGTTTCCCCAGCGAAGGCGCCTCTTCCTGAATGCCGCCAGAATCGGTCAGGATGATCCAGGCACGGTTCATTAACCAGACAAACGGCAGATACTCTTGGGGTTCGATCAGGATGATATTGTCGATGCCGCTCAGTATGCGATTCACGGGCTCGCTAACCTTGGGATTAAGGTGTACCGGATAGACGATTTGCGCCTGCGGATGCTGCCGCGCAATCTGCGCCAGCGCCGTGCAGATACGCTCAAAGCCACCGCCAAAACTTTCGCGACGATGGCCCGTAACCAGAATCAATTTTTTCTGCGCATCGAGGAACGGATAGCGCGCGCTGAGTTGGTTATTCAGCTCGCTGTCATTTAATACGCGGTCACGCACCCACAGCAGCGCGTCAATCACCGTATTGCCCGTCACCTCGATCTGGCTGGCTGAAATGTTTTCATTGAGCAGATTCTGGCGCGAGCGGGTGGTAGGTGCAAAATGGAACCGGGCAAGATTTCCCGTCAGCCGACGGTTGCCCTCTTCCGGCCACGGTGAAGCCAAATCGCCAGTGCGCAGCCCGGCTTCGACGTGTCCCACCGGGATCTGGTGATAAAATGCAGCCAGGCTCGCGGCCAGCGTGGTCGTGGTGTCGCCATGAACTAACACCACGTCGGGGCGAAATTCGGCAAACACGCTTTTCATCCCCTGCAGGATACGACAGGTAATTTCTGTCAGCCCCTGTTCGGGACGCATAATATTCAGGTCGTAGTCTGGCTGAAGCTCGAAAAGACGTAATACCTGATCGAGCATTTCACGGTGCTGCGCAGTGACACATAAACGCGATTCGAACGCAGCATCCTGCGCCAGCGCTTTCACCAGAGGGGCCATTTTGATGGCTTCTGGTCGGGTTCCAAAAACGGTCAGAACTTTCACATGCGCTCTCTTAACGACGAGGGGTGGAAACAAAACGCGCGCGGCGCGCCAGCGCAACGCCAGACCCGATCAGAGCACCCACAGCGCCCCATAAAATAGCCATAAACAAGGTGCGAGGACTGTCTCTGGTCACCGGCTCTTCGGGGGTGCGCAAGTAGCGATAGGTCTGGAACAGTTTATCCAGTCCTGAACCGGCCTGAAGTGAAGCCAGCATCGCCCGGTTCTGATCATAAGTGATATCGTAATCAGGCCCGCTGGCCTGCAAATCTTCAAGCTGTGCCCGCAGAGCCGGTTCACCCAGCATGAACAGGTCATTATCACTCAACTGTGCTGTTCCGCTACGGTTTTCGCGGATCCCCTGCTGACTGGCAATCTTTACGGCCTGTTCAAGCAGATGCTCCCGCCGCTGAAATACCGCCTGGGCTACGCGATCCTGGCGTTCCACCTGCGACTGCAATAGCGCACTTCTGGCTTGCCACGCACCGTTCAGCTCATCATTCAGATGGCGAGCCGCCCGCTCGCTGGACCAGGCAACATATTGTCGCAGCAGGTTATTCGCGTCGGTTGCAGACTCTGCCACCAGCTTGATGTTATCCCGCGTGTTGTGTGCCGCATCGGCTGGCGTGTAAATAATATTGCTGATTAACTCGTTCAGCAGTGCCGCGTCTTTGTGGTTATTGCCCGACTTACGACTTTTGTAGTAGTCGGTCTGCAACCAGAAATCACGCCGTGTATCCCAGGAGGCAAGCTGGGTAATGAACTCCTGATACACCTCATCCATGATAGTCGGAGCAGGTGTACTCAGGCTTAACGTATTGCTGCGTGCATCCAGATTATTCAGGAACTGCTGCTGCCCATAGTAATTACCTAACATATTTACCGTGGGGCGATCGGTCGTCGCAGTCGTACTCCATGCCTGTTTCATAAACAGCGCAGCACTCCAGGCAACAACAGCAAACAGCACTGCCAACACCACAATCCACAATTTTCCGCGCCACAGTGCACAGCACAAGCCACGAATATCCAGTTCGTTTTCTACATCCACAGAGGTCATCACTTCATCCTTTTCAGGAATTTTTAGGGTAATTTTTTCTTCATACCATTGGCATGATTCAGGCGTCGTTTAAGACGACGGATGAGACGAGCAACGCGCCATGCGTGCTTGATGCAATAGCCGTACAGCATGAAGGCGCCCAAAAACAGCACCAGCATCACCCATTCCGGTATAAAAGCGAGGTATTCACCCAGCACGCCGATCCCCGCCAACAGCGCTGCTGCTACGGTGATCAGGACAAACGCCTGACGAGAGGTAAAGCCCGCGCGCATAATAAGGTGGTGAATATGCTGCCGATCGGCGGAAAACGGACTCATACCCTTACGCAAGCGGCGATACATAATGGCGACCATGTCCATTAATGGAATGGCGATCAACCACAGCGCCGTCACTGGCGTAATCGGGTGGCTGAGCCCCTGCGTCGTCTCCAGTAAGATCCAGATAATGGTGAAGCCAATCATGGTGCTGCCTGCATCGCCCATAAACACTTTATAGCGGCGTCCCAGGAAACCAAGATTGAGTAAAATGTAGGGAATGGTGGCGGCGATCATGGCAAAGCACCACATCGCCAGGCTGTACTGCCCATCGAAGTAGAGAATAATGCCCATGGCCGCAAAGGTAACGGAAGAGAGTCCACCCAGCAGGCCATCAATCCCATCCACCATATTGAAGGCGTTGATCGCCGCCCAAACGGCAAACAGCGTCAAGGCATAGCCAAAAGGCCCGACGATCAGTTCCACCGGGCCGATGATAAAGCCCAGGCTTAGCAGATAGAGTTTCGCCCCGACCATCATCGCAATGGCTACCACCGCCTGGGCCACAGCGCGAATTTTTACGCTGATATCAAAACGGTCATCCAGCGCGCCCACCAGCACCAGCAGCCCGGAGCAAATCAGGTAGAGCGTAACGTGGGGGATGTAGTAGTTGGTAAACGCAAATGTGAAACAGATCCCGGCATAGACCGAGATGCCGCCGACAAGCGGAATGGCCCCATTATGTCGCTTACGCGAGTTGGGGGTATCAACAAGCCCAATTTTTTTGGCAGCTTTGCGGGCAAAAAACAGAAACACTAACGAAAAAAGGAACGTTAAGCCCAATTCAGTACTCATCGTGAGTAAATTCACATTAAACGCTCTCAGCTCTGATTATGGATAATAATAGGCAAAGTCCGGCAGCTTGCCGCTTATCCAGAGTCCGAATTCTGCGCCAGAGGGGATCGATTGCTTATTTTTCACCCTATTCTGTTACAGTCTTTATAAATTCTCCTGTCAGCGTTAATCCTATAGTCCACCAATGAAAAACGCCACGTTAAGACGTGGCGTTAAGTCAATTTACTGTCAGATTTACACTCAGAGAATGTGCTGAGTTAATTCCGAATCAGGAACGCTTCATCATGTCGAAGAAGTCGTCGTTGGTTTTGGTCATCGCCAGCTTGTTGATGAGGAACTCCATCGCGTCGATTTCACCCATTGGATGGATGATTTTGCGCAGGATCCACATCTTCTGCAGCTCTTCCTGGGAGGTCAACAGCTCTTCTTTACGAGTACCAGAGCGGTTGTAGTCGATAGCCGGGAAGACACGTTTTTCGGCGATTTTACGTGACAGGTGCAGTTCCATGTTACCTGTACCTTTAAATTCTTCGTAAATCACTTCATCCATTTTCGAACCAGTATCAACCAGCGCGGTGGCGATAATGGTCAGGCTGCCGCCCTCTTCTACGTTACGTGCAGCACCGAAGAAGCGCTTTGGACGGTGCAGGGCGTTAGCATCAACACCACCGGTCAGAACCTTACCAGAGGCAGGAACTACGGTGTTGTAGGCACGCGCCAGACGGGTGATGGAGTCGAGCAGAATGATAACGTCTTTCTTATGCTCAACCAGGCGCTTAGCCTTCTCAATCACCATTTCTGCCACCTGAACGTGGCGAGACGCAGGCTCATCGAAAGTAGACGCGATAACTTCGCCTTTCACCAGACGCTGCATCTCGGTGACTTCTTCCGGACGTTCGTCAATCAGCAGTACCATCAGTACGCAGTCTGGGTAGTTATAGGCAATGCTCTGCGCAATGTTTTGCAGCAGCATGGTTTTACCCGCTTTTGGCGGTGCCACGATCAGACCACGCTGACCACGACCAATTGGCGCTGCCAGGTCCAGTACGCGAGCGGTCAGATCTTCTGTTGAACCGTTACCGCGCTCCATACGCATACGATTATTTGCATGCAGTGGCGTCAGGTTTTCAAACAGAATTTTATTGCGCGAGTTTTCCGGCTTGTCGTAGTTGACTTCATTAACCTTCAGCAGGGCAAAATAACGCTCACCTTCTTTTGGCGGGCGGATTTTACCAGAGATGGTGTCACCAGTGCGGAGGTTAAAACGGCGGATTTGGCTAGGAGAAACGTAGATATCATCAGGACCGGCGAGGTAAGAGCTGTCTCCAGAACGGAGGAAGCCAAAACCGTCCTGTAGTATCTCCAGCACACCATCACCGAAGATGTCTTCGCCACTTTTCGCATGCTGCTTCAGGATAGAGAAAATAATATCCTGCTTGCGCATACGCGCCTGGTTTTCCAGCCCCATATTTTCGCCGAGGGTAATCAGCTCAGAAACCGGCGTGTTCTTTAATTCGGTAAGATTCATAGTGATGGGTTCTTAAACTCGGGGTAATTCTCGAAATGTTTTTCGTGGAATGGTATGGCGCGAAATCCATGCCTGTTAATGGCGCTGTTTCTGGTCTTCTCGACGAACATCGTCAGACGTAAGCGACTGGAACCGAAGAGACGATAGAAACGGTGTGCCTATAAAGATGCTAACCGTCAGATTGTCAAACACGTCACGTATCTTTCGCGTTGTCCGGTTTAACAAAGGAATGCTTTAGATGCTAACTACAGGTAAGTGCGTATGGCAGTAAAAGTAACTTAGCACGCTACAGTAGGAACGTCTAGTGATGGCGAAAAAAATCGCTATCACCAGACGTTAGCCCGGCAGATTAAGCCAGGTTGGCGTTCAGGAAATCTTTCAGCTGGCCTTTAGACAGGGCGCCTACTTTAGTTGCGATGACTTCACCGCCTTTGAACAGCAGCAGGGTAGGAATACCACGGATGCCGTACTTAGGTGCAGTTGCCGGGTTCTCATCGATGTTCAGCTTAGCAACAGAAAGCTTACCTTCGTACTCTTCAGCAACTTCATCAAGGATAGGGGCGATCATTTTGCAAGGACCACACCACTCAGCCCAGAAGTCGACCAGTGTTACACCGTCAGCTTTCAGAACTTCGGCTTCGAAGCGGTCATCGGACAGGTGAACAATTTTATCGCTGCTCATGTTTAACTCCACAAGATTATGCCTGGCGAATTGGCGTAAATTTTACCAACGTTGCTTGACTTTATTTCATTGGATACGCTTTCGTAAAGCGATACTAAGCTGATATTCTACCACACTATGAGCAAAACACACTTAACCGAACAGAAGTTTTCCGACTTCGCCCTGCACGCAAAAGTAGTGGAAGCCCTTGATAAAAAAGGATTTCATAACTGTACGCCTATTCAGGCGTTAGCACTGCCAATCACGCTTGCTGCGCGTGACGTTGCGGGTCAGGCGCAAACCGGTACCGGGAAAACGATGGCGTTTTTGACGTCAACGTTTCATCATCTTCTCTCTCATCCTGCGCCTGAAGGGCGTCAGGTGAACCAGCCACGCGCTTTAATTATGGCTCCAACCCGCGAACTCGCGGTGCAGATCCATGCTGATGCAGAACCGCTGGCGCAAGCTACCGGGCTGAAACTCGGCCTCGCTTATGGTGGCGATGGCTATGACAAACAGCTTAAAGTGCTCGAAAGTGGCGTAGATATTCTGGTGGGCACCACCGGACGTCTGATTGATTACGCCAAGCAGAATCACATCAACCTCGGTGCCATTCAGGTCATCGTATTAGATGAAGCCGATCGCATGTTCGATCTCGGTTTCATTAAAGATATCCGTTGGTTGTTCCGCCGCATGCCGCCGGCAACACAGCGTCTCAGCATGTTGTTCTCTGCCACCCTCTCCTGGCGTGTACGCGAACTGGCGTTCGAGCACATGAACAACGCCGAGTATGTGGAAGTGGAGCCTGAGCAGAAAACCGGCCACCGCATCAAAGAAGAGCTGTTCTACCCTTCCAATGAAGAGAAAATGCGTCTGTTACAGACCCTGTTGGAAGAAGAGTGGCCAGATCGCGCAATCGTGTTCGCTAACACCAAACACCGCTGTGAAGATATCTGGGGCCACCTGGCCGCTGATGGTCACCGCGTCGGGTTACTGACCGGGGACGTCGCTCAGAAGAAACGCCTGCGCATCCTTGATGACTTCACCAAAGGTGATGTGGATATTCTGGTCGCAACCGATGTCGCGGCACGTGGTCTGCATATTCCTGCGGTAACACACGTCTTCAACTACGACCTGCCGGATGACCGTGAAGATTACGTTCACCGTATCGGACGTACCGGCCGCGCCGGGGCAAGTGGTCACTCAATCAGCCTTGCGTGTGAAGAGTACGCGCTGAATCTGCCAGCCATTGAAGAGTATATCGGGCACAGCATTCCGGTGAGCAAGTACAACAGTGATGCTCTGATGAGCGATCTGCCGCCACCGAAACGCCTGACGCGTAACCGCTCTAACGGCCCACGCCGTAGTGGTAATAACGCGAACCGTCGCGGAGCTCCGCGCAACAATAACCGTAAACGCCCGAGTTAACTCTACTATGCTAAGCGCATCGTCACTTTATGCTGCGATTGATTTAGGCTCAAACAGCTTTCATATGTTGGTGGTGCGCGAAGTGTCCGGAAGTATCCAGACTGTCGCGCGAATTAAACGTAAAGTTCGCCTGGCGGCCGGTCTGGATAAGAGTAGTCAGCTCTCTGCGGAAGCAATGGCGCGCGGCTGGCAATGTTTACGGCTGTTTTCTGAGCAGTTGCAAGATATTCCCCCAGAACAGATTCGCGTGGTGGCAACCGCCACACTGCGACTGGCAACCAACGCCGAAACTTTCCTCAGTGCCGCACGAGAAATTCTTGGCTGTGACATTAACGTCATCAGCGGTGAGGAAGAAGCTCGCCTGATTTATCAGGGCGTAGCCCACACAACCGGCGGTTCCGATAAACGCCTGGTGGTGGATATCGGCGGAGGCAGTACAGAACTGGCAACGGGAGATGGTGCCCACGCCTCGGTGCTGTTTAGCCTTTCCATGGGCTGTGTCACCTGGCTGGAACGCTACTTTAGCGATCGCCATCTGGCAAAAGAGAATTTTGCCCAGGCAGAAGAGGCCGCACGGGCGATGATTGCCCCGGTCGTCTCGCGCTTGCGTGAGCAGCACTGGGATGTGTGCGTGGGTGCATCCGGCACCGTCCAGGCACTGCAAGAGATCATGGTTGCACAGGGCATGGACGAACGCATTACGTTGAGCAAGCTGCAACAGCTGAAGCAACGTGCGATTCAATGCGGCAAACTGGAAGAGCTGGAAATTGAAGGGCTGACATTAGAGCGTGCGCTGGTGTTCCCGAGCGGGCTGTCGATTCTGATCGCCATTTTCCAGGAGCTGAACATCGAGAGCATGACGCTCGCCGGTGGAGCGCTGCGTGAAGGGCTGGTTTACGGCATGTTGCATCTCCCTATCGATCGCGATATCCGTAGCCGTACGTTAGCTAACGTCCAGCGCCGGTTCAGCATCGATAGCGAGCAAGCTTCACGCGTTCACCAATTGGCAGAGAGCTTTTTCCGCCAGGTGAGTACGCCGTGGAAGCTGGATCGTCGATGTCGGGATCTGCTTCTCAGCGCCTGTATGTTGCACGAAATTGGCCTGAGCGTTGATTTCCGCCAAGCCCCTCAGCACGCCGCCTATCTGATTCGCTATCTCGATTTGCCTGGTTTTACTCCCGCACAGAAAAAACTGCTCGCCTGTCTGCTGCAAAACCAAAGCGGCAATATCGACCTGGCGCTACTCACTCAGCAAAATGCGTTGCCGCCACGTCAGGCAGAACGTTTATGCCGCCTACTTCGACTGGCGATTATTTTCTCCAGCCGCCGTCGCGACGATACGCTACCCGCCGTTCGCCTCAACGCCGATGATGAAACGCTACACGTCACATTACCGGCTGGCTGGCTGGAAGCACATCCGCTGCGGGCAGAGCTGCTGGACCAGGAGAGTCACTACCAGTCCTATGTACACTGGTTACTGACCATTTCCTGAACCGTCGCAGCAAAGTGAACTGTGGTCGGGCTTAAAGCGATTTTTCTAACGCTGCCAGCCCGTCCAGCAGTGCGCCACGCCACCAGGCAAAATCATGCCCGCCGGTGTAAATCGTCAAATCACTCTCCACGCCTGCCGCTTGCAGCCGTTGATAGAGTTGCTCAACATGCGGCACCATCACGCCTTCCAGTGATCCTACGCACAGCTGGACTCGTACCGTCTGTGGCACCCTCGCCAGCACATGTTCGCTCACCCATGACGCGTCTTTCTCGCTGAACATCAGCGGTCGCCGCCCCTTGTCTGGCGTCCACCACAGCGAAGGAGAGTGGCTGAGCACACAACCAAACACCTCTGGCGCATACAGGGCGGCCAACAGCGCAGTGACACCACCGAGGCTCTGCCCCGCAAGGATCGTTTTACTGCGCCCTGCCCAGCGACGATCGGGATGATCGCCCCACACCTGGGGTATCAGACGCTGTGCAATCTCCCGTACCAGCGCAGGATCGCCGCCGAGCAGGGTGGCACGATCGCTATCATCCAGATTATCAATCCCCAGCACGGCTGTGGCACCGATACGGCCACTGTCGTATGCGCTATCCAGCGCCCCCAACACGCCCACGTGATCAATCCATTTTTCACTGTCGGTCAGCACCAGCAACCCCAGCGGGGTTGAACTGGCGACATCCGGTAAATACAGGCGTACGCGCCGCTGCTTCCCGGCCACCTGCTGCCAGGAGGTCACCAACATACCGCGATGAGCATTCGGTGCATCGTGCCATTCAGCCTGCTCCGGTGCGCGATCCAGCGCCAGAATAGACTCCTGCGCCTGACCCCGTACGTTGATATGCGCCCGTTTATTCAGGGGATCAAACTGACCAACAAACGGCGTATGCCGCCCACCCAACTGGGCAATCACGTCTGCTTCCGTACCGAGTGGGATCTCTGTCAGGGTATAAGTGCCACGATAGGTTGCCGGGAGATGCAGCGTCAGCGTCCAGATATCGCTGCCGGGGATCTGCGACATCATGCCCCTGGCCACCTGCTGTTTGTCAGTGATGCGATTTAAAAAAACATAAACCCCCTGTAGCGACGCGGCGGATCGCCAGAGAAATGTGACCTCACGCACCTCCTCTGTGGGGCCGTTAGCGGCGATTAACGGCACGTCCACCTGCGCGACATCCTGCCAAAACTGAACAACGTCGTTTACGCTTCGCGCGGCCAGTTGCTGACAAATGCGTGCGGTGGCATCGTGGGAAGATAAAAGTGGCGCGTTTCTCATTTCTGGCAATCCATAATATAAACAGGGTTATTTCTGTAATGATTTGATCAATGGATAATAAACTATATCAGAAATTCAAATAATTCCAGAAATGATAAAAACCACAAAATAAATAGCACTACTGAGTAACCAGAGTAATTACATGGGTTAATTTACAAATGTTACATTACAACTATTAATATATATTTTACACCTCATCATTTCCTGTGCTAGCGTATTTATCGAAGCTCAATGCCGGGCTTCAGGCATATAACTCTCATTCGATTCCCTTTCAGGTTAATCGCAGCACTGCTGCGTGCTGAAATACTAAGAGCGTGAGTTATTCTTTACCGTAACTATATCCATCGTAAACTTCTGTTCCTGTAACAGAGGGGATGCGCTATATCACAGGATTATTCATGCAAAAAGGGTGGCATGTAGATATTAGATCTCTACAGCGTATAACCTGAGGAAATTCCTAAAATATATAACAATATAATTTGTACCGTTATTTCCTGGCGGAGGTGTAGCACACATCATTCACAGGAAAGTGCTGTCTTTTATATTTGTTACGCACATCCGACAATGGAATAAATAGCTTACGTTAATAACGGCGATCAGGTTCTGAATACAATATCCCAGCACCTTACAGAGGATACAGCACCGATAAGCTCCATATGGTCGCCCGACAGGGGATCCCTTATTCGTCTGGAACAGGGGGTTTCATCACTTATGGCAGGAGAGGGATTTTCTCATGCGTATTCTGTTTGTAGGCCCACCCCTTTATGGTCTGTTGTACCCTGTGCTCTCCCTCGCCCAAGGCTTTCGCGCCAACGGGCATGAAGTGGTTATTGCCAGCGCCGGAAAGTTCGCCCAAAAAGCGGCTGAAGCGGGCCTGGTCACGTTTGATGCGGCACCCGGCTTCGACTCAGAAGCGGACTATCGCCGTCGCGAAAACCTGCGTAAGGAAAAAAACGTCGGGACTAAGATGGGCAATTTCTCCTTTTTTAGTGAGGAGATGGCTGACCGGCTGATGGATTTTGCCGGTGAGTGGAAGCCCGATCTCATCGTCTATCCGCCATTGGGTGTCGTTGGTCCCCTGATTGCGGCGAAATACAACATTCCCGTCGTCATGCAAACCGTGGGTTTTGCCCATAAACCCTGGCACGTGAAAGGGGTGACCAAATCCCTCTCTGATGCCTATGCACGCCATGGCGTGACGGAAACACCGCGCGATCTGGCGTGGATTGATGTAACGCCCCCTAGCATGAGCATCACGGAAAATGACGGCGAGCCGATTATCCCGATGCAGTACGTGCCCTACAACGGCGGTGCCGTATGGGAAAAATGGTGGGACCGGACGCCCGGACAAAAGCGCCTGCTGGTGAGCCTCGGCACCGTCAAACCCATGGTAGACGGGCTGGACCTGATCTCCTGGGTCATGGATTCGGCGCACGAAGTGGATGCCGAAATCATCCTGCACCTTAATGCCAATGCACGAGCGGAACTGAGAAACCTGCCCACCAATGTGCGGTTGGTGGACTGGATCCCTATGGGTGCCTTCCTCAACGGCGCAGATGGCTTTATCCATCACGGCGGGGCGGGCAATACGCTCACGGCGCTGCATGCTGGCATTCCTCAGATCGTCTTTGGCCAGGGAGCAGACCGTCCGGTAAATGCCCAGGCGGTGGTTGATCGCGGCTGCGGCATCGTGCCGGGAGAACAGGGGTTAACCAGTGATTTGATCAACAGCTTCCTGAGTAGCGATGCGCTGCGCACCTCCTCACAGCAGGTGGCGGCAGAGATGGCGGCACAGGCTACGCCAGCCAAAGTCGCCGAACAGTTGGTTGCCCTGGTGAAGTAAGACCCGTGATAGCGCAGCGCTGTAGCGGGAAAGGAACTCACCGCCTGCCTGCGCCTCACCTTTTTAACTTGATGCCTGCGACTTAGCAGGCATCGTTTGCTTGCAGAAAAGGAGGCTTAATGCCCACTGCTCAATCTCAACCGCCTACGCGCTCCTGGATGGTTCGCCTGGCTGGCGTTTGCTGGGAACGAAAGAAGTTAAGCCTGATTGTGGTGCTGGCTTCCGTCTCGACGATTCTTTTCGCCGCCTTAACGCCGCTCCTGACACGCCAGGCGGTTAACGATGCGATGGCCGGTAATCCTGCTCAACTCCCGTGGCTGGCGGCGGGCTTACTGCTTATCGCCCTGTTCGATTTTATCGGCAACTATGTGCGTCGCGGCTATGCCGGAGAGCTGTCGCTCTGGGTGCAGCACACCCTGCGTGGCCGCGCCTTTGACAGTATTCAAAACCTCGACGGTGCCGGTCAGGATGCCCTGCGCACCGGCCAGGTGATCTCACGTACCAACAGCGATCTGCAACAGATGCATATCATGATGCAGATGAGCCCGGTCCCGCTGGCGGTACTGACCTATTATGTTGTCGGCCTCGGTGTCATGCTGTGGATGTCACCTTCTATGACGGTGATCGTGATTGCCGTACTCGCGGCACTGGCCTATACCGCGCTGCATGCCCGTCGCCGGGTCTTTGCCCAGATGGGCCAGGCCTCAGACAATCTGGCGCAAATGACCGAACACATGCGCGAGGTGCTGCAACAGATCTCCATTGTGAAATCCTGCGTGGCGGAACTGCGCGAGCTGAAATGGCTCGATCGTCAGTCACGTCGCATTGTGCGGGTGCGCATCGGTGCCGCAATTTCGCAGGCGATGCCGGGCGCAACCATGCTGGCACTGCCGATTCTGGGCCAGATCGTCCTGTTAAGCTTTGGCGGCTGGTCCGTCATGAACGGGCGCATCGATCTCGGCACCTTTGTGGCCTTTGCCAGCTTCCTCGCCATGCTGACCGGTCCGACCCGCGTACTGGCTTCCTATCTGGTGATTGTGCAACGCACCCGCGCTTCGGTGGAACGGGTTTTCACCCTGATCGATACCCAACCGCAAATGCAGGATGGCACGCAAACTGTCGCCGGTCAGGTCACCGGCCTGACGCTGGAACAGGTGGGCTTCCACTACAGCGGCGGAAAAAAAGAGGTCTTGCAGGATGTCTCGTTCTCCATCCAGGCGGGCGAAACCCTCGCCGTGGTGGGTGCCTCCGGTTCGGGTAAATCCACCCTGTTGATGCTGCTGGCACGTTTCTACGATCCCACCAGCGGACGCCTGCTGTTAGATACTGACCAGGGCCAGCAAAATCTGGCCGATCTGCGTTTAGATGCCCTGCGCCGTCGCGTGGGTGTGGTCTTTGAAGACACCTTCCTGTTTGCAGGGACCGTGGCAGAGAATATTGCCTATGGCCATCCCGAAGCCACCGAACAGAGTATTCAGGCCGCAGCAGATGCCGCGGGCGCAACAGGGTTTATCTCGGCCTTGCCGAAAGGGTTCAAAACGCCACTGACGGAGCGCGCCAGTAATCTTTCCGGCGGGCAGCGTCAGCGTATTGCCCTGGCGCGGGCGCTGCTAACTGCCCCTAACCTGCTGATTCTGGATGACACCACCTCCGCCGTCGATGCTGGCACCGAGTCCGAAATCAACGCAGCACTGGGACGTTATGCCGATGAACAGCACATGTTACTGGTGATTGCCCGCCGCCGTTCAACCCTGCAACTGGCCAGTAAAATTGTGGTACTGGAGCAGGGGCGCATTGTGGATATCGGCAGCCAGGCGGAGCTGGAACAGCGCTGTCCGACATTCCGTGCCCTGATGTCGGGCAGCGGTGAATTCCTCGAAAAGCCGCAGGAGAGCGTTATCGACCTGTGGCCGACGGCGGCAACCCAACCCGCGCAGGAAAAGACGGCATCCGCAACAACGGGCTTTCGCAATCGCATGAGCGAAGTGCCAGAACCGGCAGTGCAGGCTGCGCTGGCAGGCAAAGGCCGCCGCGTTGCGTCACTGCTCCGGCCAGTGAGCTGGATGTTCATCGTCGCTGCGCTGCTCATCGCCCTGGATTCCGCTTCCAGCGTTGGCGTTCTGCTGCTGCTGAAACGGGGCATCGACAGTGGCGTCTCTGCGGGCGATCTCACCACTATCATCAGCTGTGCCGCGCTGGCACTGGGCCTGATGGTTGTCAGTTGGTGCTGCTATTCACTGCAAACCGTGGTTTCAACCCGCGCCGCCGAAAGCGTGCAACACACCGTTCGTTTACGCAGCTTCGGCCAGTTACTGCGTCTCGGTTTGCCCTACCATGAGAAAAATGTCGATAGCCGACTGACCCGCATGACGGTGGATGTCGACGCGCTGGCGCGTTTTTTACAGAATGGCCTTGCCGGTACTGCCACCAGCCTGATCACCATGGTGGCGATTGCCGTCGCGATGTTCTGGCTCGACCCGGTGCTGGCGCTGGTGGCGCTGGGTGGCATCCCGGTAGTCATCATCGCGACGCTGATCTACCGTCGCCTTAGTTCACCGGCGTATGCGCAGGCACGAGTAGAAATCGGCAAAGTTAACAGCACATTACAGGAGAAAGTTTCTGGCCTGCGCGTGGTGCAGTCGCACGGACAACAAGGGGCCGAAGCAGCAAAACTGCGCACCCTCTCCGATCGTTTCCGGGCTACGCGAGTGAAAGCACAGAAGTATCTCGCGGTTTACTTCCCTTTCCTCACCTTCTGTACCGAAGCCGCTTACGCAGCGGTGCTGCTGGTTGGCGCTTCTCGTGTTGCCGAGGGGCAGATGACCGCAGGTGTGCTGGCCGCCTTCTTCCTGCTGTTGGGGCAGTTTTACGGTCCGGTGCAAACGCTCTCGGGTATCGTGGACTCCTACCAGCAGGCTTCAGCCAGTGCTCGCCATATTGATGAGCTGCTGGCAACGCCAGGCACAGAGAACCTTGATCCTACGCCGCAGGCGAGCAGTCACGTTCTGCAAGGCGGGCTGACACTGGAACAGATTAGCTATCACTATCCTGGCAGCAGCGAGCCCGCACTGAATCAGTTGAATCTGTCGATACCTGCCGGTTCGGTCGTGGCGATTGTCGGGCGTAGCGGTGCGGGGAAATCCACCCTGATCAAGCTCCTTTCTGGCCTCTATCCACTGACCGAGGGCAAGATTCGCATTGGCGAACGCGCCATTAGCGATCTGCCGCTGGCAGATTACCGGGCCCAAATTGGGCTGGTAGAGCAGGAGGTCGCGTTGTTCAGCGGTGATATCGCCGGAAACATTCGCTATGCGCGGCCAGAAAGCAGCAACGCGGAGGTAGAGAATGCCGCACGTCAGGCGGGCTTACTGGATACGGTGCGTGCCCTGCCGCAAGGTTTCTCAACACCGGTCAACAATGGCGGTGCCGACTTACCAGCCGGTAAGCGCCAGCTACTGGCTCTGGCGCGGGCGCAGTTGGCAAACGCACACGTGATGCTGCTCGATGAAGCCACCTCGCGGCTGGATCGCGCCTCCGAAGAGACGGTGCTGAATTCATTGATTACCGGAGCCCATCAGCATGGGCGAACTGCGCTGGTCGTGGCACACCGGCTCACCACCGCCTGCCGCTGCGATGCGATTGCGGTGCTGGATCGTGGCCAGATCAGTGAATACGGTACGCATGATGAATTGCTGAAAGCCAACGGCCTGTATGCCAGATTGTGGCGGGACAGTAACGGCGCAGGTGCTGACAAAGATGCCGCAACGCTAGCGGTATAATCTGAAGGAAAAGGCGTGGCACAACCGGTGCCACGCCTTGTATCCCTTAAGGCGGGCAGTTTGCCGCAGGCAACGTTTTGTCTGGTGCCGCCATATCAAACAGCGCACGCTGGAAACCGGCGTTAAACATCTCGCCATGGTTCAACTCAGGAAACGACCAATCCGCCACGGCAAGGCCACGGCTGCGTAACGCCGGTAGAGTGGCATGTACCCGGCTGACTGCATCCGCCACCGCACCCGCTTTGTTCTTGCCTGGAATCGGGCTACCTTCCATAAAGATCAGCTGCTTATGGCACACTTTGCGCGGATCAATCTGCGCCATCTCATCCAGCATCCCGATGTAATCCCGGTTCAGAGACGGGCTGGTCGCGTAGTAGCGGTTAAACAGGCTGGAGCTGCGCCAGCTATCCAGCACATACAGACCGCCCAGCGAGTGTCCCCAAATCCCGCGCTGATGGCTGTCAATCTTCAGCCCTTTTTCCGCCTGCGGCGCAATGGTCTGCTCTAACAGCTGGCGGAAAATCAGACCGCCGCCGCAGGGCCTGCCGCGCGTCGCCTGCTGTTGGCACAGGCTGCCAGCCATGCTGACGGGCGGCGTATCATCATAGGCACGCGCGCTCAGGGCAAAAGGTTCATCGGTCTGATACCCCACCACCACCAATACCGGCGGATTTTGCTGAGAAAGCTTTTGCAGGAGGCTATCGGAAAGGCGATCCATCACGGCATTGCCATCCAGCATATACAACAGGGGATAGCCTGCCGCTGGCGCGGGTTTATCCGGGATCGCGGTCCAGACTTTGTAGTGGCGCTGACCGTCTACGGAGTCAAAGGTGTTCACAGTGAAATGGTAAAACGCAGAGCCTTTGTCCGCGATATTAGGCCCCAGCGGGGTCATATCCGGCCGGGCAAAACTGCTACCCGCCGCGAAAAGTGAAGCGGTAAATACACTTAGCTGTAGCGCCAGGCGCAGGGTCTTACTGTGGAATAACCTCTCTCTCACTGCCTTAATCTCCCTGATAGTGCTGCGGTTCAGAACGCAAAACAGGCTGCGGGGAGAGCGTCTCCCTACAGCCTGTTGCCTGCTTTCGATCAATCAGAAATGCAGACCCAGTTCCATATAATACGTGCGGCCCGACTCATTATAGGTACGCGCACCAGCGCCGTAGGCATAAGTCCCGCTGGAGCCGGAGGTCAACGAGTTGCCCTCACGGAAGTGGCGCTCGTCTAACAGGTTATCAATCCCTGCGGTCAGATCCACATCCTTGTTAATGCTGTACACCGCACTGACGCCAAACACCGCATAAGGCTGCACTGCCCAGGTTTCACTGCCGGTGGTTTTCGCGCCGCTGGCCTCATAGCGATTGGCTTTCTGCTTACCATACCAGGTCATGGTGCCCTGCACCGCCAGCGCCTCTGTCGCCTGCCAGTCGAGCGTTGAATTGATGGTAAATTTCGGGATCAGCGTCAGGTAATCCCCGGTGCTTTTGTTCTCATCATCAATGATGTAGGTAAAGTTGTTGTTCATCGTCAGGCTGTCGCTGAGAGGGAAATTAAACGTCCCTTCCAGCCCCTGAATCACCGCTTTTGGCACGTTGGTCCACTGATACACGTTGGAGGTGCCATTGTAGTAATCAGAGGTGGTTCCCGCCGTAATCTTGTTGCGGTAATCATTGCGATACCAGGTCAGGCCAGCCTGTACGCCTGCATGGTTGTACTCAATACCGATCTCTTTGTTAACGCTGGTCTCCGCTTTCAGATCCTTATTCCCTTGCAGATAGCAGCTGCTGCCGGTGTCATAGCAGCCGTTACCGCTGCTGTAGAGCAGGTAATTGGGGTTAGTCTGATAGAGGTTAGGCGCTTTCCACGCTCGGGCAATTCCGAGCTTCAGCGTGAAGTCACTGCCCAGATCCTGAGAAAGATTCAGCGCCGGGCTCCAGTTGCTGCCGGACAGGGTCTGATAGTTGAAGCGCAGCCCCGGCGTCAGACGCGTGGTATCGGTCAGATCCATATTATCTTCGGTATAGAAGCCGTAGATGTCTGCTGAACTGTATTTACTGCGATCGCTACTGGCCGCGCCTGGCACATCAGAGGTGGTGGTCACCGTATTGGAGGCGGGATCCTTCATCGACTGATGATTCATCTCCGCCCCGAAGGTCAGCGTCTGATTAACACCAAAATCCAGCGGAATATTCACGTCTGAATGCAGGTTGGTGTCATTCAGCACGATGGTGGAGAACCCTTCATCCGTGGTGCTGAATAAGCCCTCCAGGCCGCCAGACAAGCCTTCGTTCAGGCGCGTGTTGCGGGTTTTTTCAAACTGGATGTAATTATTGGTGGTAACGCCGTTATCCCATGCACCGGTATATTTCAACGACAGCGTCTGGCGATAAATAATATTGGTTTCTTTACCGTAATTCTCTTTGACTAACATGCTGCTGTTGGTATTTTGCGTATCTCCGGCATACAGGTTGCCCTGGCGGCTATATCCGGCATCCAGCTCCAGCGCCTGGCGCGGCAAAAATTCCCAGCGCAGCACGCTGTTAATATTTTTATTAATCACGCCCTCACGTCCGGCTGGCACCATCCCGGCATATTTACCGGTACGCTCAGCTGAATGGCCGTCATTAATATCTTGTCCGTCGGCCTGGGTTTTACTCCAGTTGCCGTAAATCCGCATGGTGAGATTATCGGTTAAGGCACCACCAATACTGGCGTTATAGCGTTTGGTTGCCCCTTCCTGCTTATGCTCCGGCACATTGTAGTAGCTGTTAAAATTACCGTGCCACGCCTGGGTGGTGGGCTTGGTGATGATATTCACGACGCCGCCCATCGCTCCGTTACCGTACAGCGCCGCTGCCGGGCCACGGATCACCTCAATGCGGTCAATCATTTCGGGCGGCACCCAGTTGCTGTCGCCACGGGTATCACGCTCGCCACGCCAGCCATATCGCACGGAGTTACGGCTGCTGACGGGCATGCCGTCCACCAGAATCAGGGTGTTTTCCGGTCCCATCCCGCGAATATCAATCTGACGATTATTGCCACGCTGGCCGCTGCTGGAGTTACCGGTCAGGTTCACGCCGGGCATGGTGCGAATAATCTCCGCCACATCACGCTGAATCGGATGCTTTTTTATCGCTTCGCTGTCGATGATGGAAACGCCGGGAGCCTGCAAGGTTTGCTCGCGAGCGGTGACTAACAGCGTGTTATCACTGCTGCTCTTCTTATCTGACAGCGCCATGGGCTGCTGGGTTTGCGGCTTTTCTGGCTGCTTTGTCGTGGGTTTCTGGCTGGAATCTGCCGCCTGAACGGCGGGTATTGCGAGACTGCCCGCAATCAGAGAACTCAACAGCGAGCGCTTAAACATCTGCCTAATCATTGGAATCGCCTTCCGTGGTGAAAGTGCTAAAACAGAGGAGATGCACTCTATTGCGAATGATTATTAATTACAATGCGGCTTTTTTCGACAACCTGACGCACCGCTGTTTTTTTACTGGCGGCGTGAGAAAAAGACATAAATTTTCGTGAATTAAATCATCAGGATGCCGCGCCTTTCCCTGCCCCGTAATTACAAATATCAGCCTGGCGTAAATTTGCATTACGGTTTATTTCAGGAAAAGGCCACGGGTAGTCAGGCGCGCTGACAGATCAGCTTTTTTTGGCTTTATCCAGCATCGCGCGGAGGCCGGCAACCCGGCTCTGGCCGGTTTTCATGCGCTCTTCGGCGCTTACCACTTTGCGTTCCGTTTCCCAGCTCACATCATCCTGTGGCAGCTCCATCAGGAAGCGGCTTGGCTCAGGGCGAATCAGCTCGCCGTATTGTCGACGCTCGCGGCACAGCGTAAACGTCAGCTCTTTCTGCGCGCGGGTAATACCCACATAAGCCAGACGTCGCTCTTCTTCGATATTGTTCTCATCAATGCTGCTTTGGTGTGGCAGCAGCCCCTCTTCCATCCCCACCAGATAGACGTAAGGGAACTCCAGCCCCTTGGAGGCATGCAGCGTCATCAGCTGGACCTGATCCATATCTTCGTCACTCTCGCCACGTTCCATCATGTCGCGCAGCGTAAAGCGCGTAACCACCTGAGTCAGCGTCATCGGCTCTTCCAGGTCGCTGCCTTCCAGCATCTCCGTCATCCACTGGAACAGCAGATTGACGTTTTTCATGCGCATTTCGGCCGCTTTGGTGCTGGTTGAGGTTTCATACAGCCAGCTTTCGTAATCAATCCCGCGAATCAGATCGCGCACTGCACTCACCGGCTCGCGTTCCGCCAGTTGCATCACTTCCTGCATCCAGTGCGTGAAACGCTGTAGGTGTTCCAGCCCACGTCCGGTCAGGGTTTGTCCCAGCCCCACATCAAAGCTGCTGTTAAACAAACTTTTGTTGCGCAGGTTGGCCCACTCCCCCAGCTTTTGCAGCGTCGCCGGGCCGATTTCACGCCGTGGCGTATTCACAATACGCAAAAAGGCACTGTCATCGTCCGGGTTAGTCAGAACGCGCAGGTAGGCCAGCAGATCTTTAATCTCCGGGCGGGAGAAAAACGACGTTCCGCCAGAGATACGATAAGGAATGCGGTTCTGCATCAGCAGCTTTTCGAACACTCGCGACTGGTGATTGCCGCGATAGAGAATCGCGTAATCCTTGTACTGGGTTTTGTTCATGAAGTGATGGGCAATCAGCTCGCCGGTGACGCGTTCCGCTTCATGATCTTCATTGTTCGCGGTGATCACTTTCAGCTCATTCCCCAGACCCAGCTCGGAGAACAGGCGTTTTTCAAACACATGCGGATTATTGGCAATCAGGATATTGGCGGCTTTCAGAATACGCTGGGAAGAGCGGTAATTCTGTTCCAGTTTCACCACTTCCAGCGCGGGAAAATCCTGCTGCAATAACACCAGGTTTTGCGGTCGTGCACCGCGCCATGAGTAGATCGACTGGTCATCATCGCCCACCACGGTAAAACGCGCGCGGCTGCCCACCAGGAGCTTGACTAACTCATACTGGCTGGTGTTGGTGTCCTGGTATTCATCCACTAACAGGTAGCGAATACGCTGTTGCCAGCGTTCGCGCACTGCTTCATTACGTTGCAGGAGCAGCGTGGGCAGCAGGATCAGATCGTCGAAATCCAGCACATTACAGGCTTTCAGATGCTGATCGTACAGCGCGTAGCAGTGCGCAAAAATATTATCCCGTTCGGAACGTGCCAGCGCGGCGGCACCCGGCGGATCGATCAGGTCATTTTTCCAGTTGGAGATGGTGGAAATCAGCTGCTGTAGCAGCGTCTTGTCTTCTTCCAGCCAGGTTTTGGTCAGCTCTTTGAGCAGGCCAAGCTGGTCCTGATCGTCAAACAGGGAGAAGTTTGATTTCATCCCCAGCGCGGCGGTTTCACGCTTGATGATCTCCAGGCCCAGGGTGTGGAAGGTGGAGATCAACAGGCCGCGCGCCTCTTTACGCCCCAGCGTCTGCGCCACACGCTCTTTCATCTCGCGCGATGCTTTATTGGTAAAGGTCACGGCCGCAATATGGCGCGCCTGATAGCCGCACTCCCGGATCAGATGGGCGATTTTATTGGTGATTACGCGAGTCTTGCCGGAACCGGCTCCAGCCAGCACCAGACATGGCCCGGTAACAAATTCAACGGCACGCTGTTGGCCTGGGTTTAAACGCATAACAGAAATCGCTCAATAATCGGGGAAAGGAGTGGGATAATAGCGGCTCAGTATACACGAGAGAGATTTATCATGGCGAAAACCGCAGCGGCTTTACACATCCTGGTGAAAGAGGAAGCACAGGCTAACGACCTGTTAGCACAGCTGGCAAAAGGGGCTAACTTCCAGGAATTAGCCAAAAAGCACTCTACTTGCCCTTCAGGCCGCAACGGCGGTGATTTGGGTGAGTTCCGTCAGGGACAAATGGTGCCAGCGTTTGATAAAGCGGTCTTCACCTGTCCGTTAATCACGCCATTTGGACCGGTGAAAACCGCCTTTGGTTATCACATCATTAAGGTGCTGTACCGCAACTGATTAGCGCTGGCTTTTCATCTGTTGCAGTATCTTGCTGCACTGGTTGTCGTCACTGTCGCTGGGAGAGATCAGCGCCAGCAGGGCGGCAGCCGGTGCGACTACCGCACCCAACGCCACAGCCGCCGCACCACGGGCAATCAGTGGCCCGGCTTTCACCCCCGCATCCGGATTTTTAAACGTGCCACGCACATAGAGTGGCGAACGCAGGGTGACAATACGAATGCCTTTGCTCTCCGGGTCAATGGAGAGATCGAGCCGTTCGCTGGCGAAATTGGCGGTACCGCTGATGTTAATCACGGCATTTTCCGTGTCGAACACAAACAGGTTTGGCGTTGCCAGCCCGTTTTGCAGTTTCACATCGGTGGCTGCGCAATTGATCCGTACCTCATCATCCCCAAACAGTTTCCCTACCAGATAGTTACCGACATTTAGCCCGGCAATTTCCATCAGGCTGCGGCTGATCAGGCCGTCGTTCATCAACAGTTTCATGTTGCCGTTACTGGTGCCAAGCAGGTCAGCCACGGAGTTACCGTTGCCGCTCAGGCTGGCATCTCCGTTGATCTGACCAAGGCTTTTTTGCATTGCCTGCACATCAGGGAACAGCTGACGCAGTTGCAGTTTGCGCACGTGCAATTCTGCCTGTCCACGCATTGGGCTACGATCACCTTCCAGATGAATCGTGCTGTTTAACGTCCCACCCGCCATACCAAAGCGCAGCGGGTCGAGGCGTAAATCGCCATTTTTTAGCTGTAAATGGGTATAAAGATCGCTTAACGGCAGCGAACTACTGTGTTCAATGCGCTTACCGCTGAACTTCACATCCGCATCCATCACCTGCCAGCTTTTGGTATCAAACTTATCATGCGGCAAGACGCGATCTGCGGGTTGAGTACTTCTCTCGCCACGCTGCGCCTTGGCCTGCTCGGTTTTTTCGCTGCCTTTGCCGGAGTTAACCCCGATCAACGGGCCAAGGTCAGCCATGCGTAGCTGTTGCGAACTCAGTTCACCGGTGAGCGTGGGGCGCGGTTTTACCTGGCTGTAGGTCAATGAGCCGTGAATATCGCTGTCACCAATATGGCCGTTGAATTTCTGGTACTGGAACACCGGGCCATTTTTGCCGTTAAATTTAGCGATCAGGTGCCCATCGGTTTCGTAAGGAGGAGTATCCGGCAGCAATACGCCGGTTAAGCCATACAGATTTGCCAGCGTATCACCGGAGAAACGGAGGCGGACATTCAAACCGCCGAGATTCAACGGGTCTTGCACCCCACCGCTCAGCTGCACACGGGTGGTGCCATTGCGGACATCGGCCTGCACCGGGAATGGCGTAGTCTGGCTGCGTAACGACAGCATTCCGCCGATTTTACCGCTGCCGCTCAGCGGCTGGTTGTTGTAGCGCCCCTGAGCCTGCCAGCCAAACACGAAATCACCCGCGCCCTTTTGCTGATCGTCCCCTCCGGCAACCTGAGCATAAGGCACGGGTTTCCCGAGCGGATTCACTTTTACCGTCACATCCGCTTTGTTGATGGCATCGCGATAGCGAATAACCCCCTGGTCGAACAGAATATTATCCAGACGGAAACTCCACGCAGAAGGTGCAGATGCCTTAGCATCGCCGCTGCTGGCGAGGGTGAAGGTCCAGTTATTTTTTTTATCTGCGGTTTGAATCAGACGCGCATCCGGCTGTTGCAGCTTGATCCAGGGTAAATAGACCTGCTTATGCAGCAGTGCCAGTGGCGCAAGCGTGGCATCAACACGTTCCAGATGCACCATCGTCACCTCGCCAATCTCCGGCGGATTACCGAGCACAATATCTTCCGCATGCACATGCGGCCACGGCACCCACTGACGCCAGCCAGGCTCATCACGGTGACGCTCCCAGGCAACGCCGAGATCGCCGCGAATGGCAAACTGGCGATTTAGCTCAGCGGAGACTTTTTGGTTGATGGTTGGCTTCAGGCGATTCCAGTCAAATGTGGCGATGAAAACCACAATCACCACAACCAGCAACAAAAAAATCCCGATGATCCAGCTGAAAATCTTCCTCGTCCGCGACATTGCACCCCTCCTCGCCTTGTTCTGTCTGTTTAAAGATAGACGAGTGAGCGGCAATGGTCAGGGGAGCTGCATCGCGAGCCGGGTTAACTCCGAGAAAGGCACCGGTCGTGAGAAGTAATAGCCCTGTGCCGCCATCGCGGGTGAAGCACGTACCATCTGCCACTCTTCTTCCGTTTCGACCCCTTCAACAATCACGCCATTGCAATAACGGTTGATCAGCGCCAGTAGCATGGAAAACAGATTACGCCCCTCTTCGGTCTTGCGCAGCAGGATGAAAAGCTCCCGTGACAGCTTGATGTAGTCATATTTCAGCTCCGTCAGGGCGGAGAAGTTCGCCATGCCTGAGCCAAAGTCATCCAGCCACAGCGGGCCGAGTTCCGGCATCTGCGCCACCATCTCTTCCTGCGGCAACACATGGTGCTCGGTC
Source organism: Pantoea sp. A4 (assembly GCF_000295955.2). Lineage (GTDB taxonomy): Bacteria > Pseudomonadota > Gammaproteobacteria > Enterobacterales > Enterobacteriaceae > Pantoea > Pantoea multigeneris. The sequence goes on along the minus strand of NZ_ALXE01000008.1, from coordinate 17,701 downwards.
AATTCGAAACGTACCCACGGTAGGCGGGCAATCAGACGACGGATAGCCGTATGCCCCTGAATCGCCATCAGGGTTGGCCCGTCAATGTTGACCGATGCCACCACCTCGCCGCCACGGAAGAAAGCGCCCCACTGCGCCAGTTGTGACAGCTGATCAAACACGACATCGAGCCGCTGGCCAATCTCTAAAGCGCCAAAATAGTGCTCCGGAGAGAGGCGCTGCTCCGGTGCGGCAGGATGGGTCACTGCCGTTAATAGCTCAATGGCTAACAGCTTGCCAGAGACCTGATATATCGGCTGGAAAGTATAGAGCCGCTGACATTGCTGCCAGTAACGCGCGCTGCCCTGCGGTGGTATATCGTCATTTGACGAGGGTTGCCGGAGACTAAAATCCTTCATCACCATGGTCTTTTCCTGGTTAGTGGCGAGAGCCTGAATCGGCGGTCCAGCGGAAGGTATCGGCGTTTTTACAGATAACTTTATGACCGGTTTTGTCAGCAAGACAGAACCGGGTCATTGATAGCAGACGATAACGCGCGATGCTGAGTGCATCGCGCAGGGGGGAGATCAGTTAACGGCGGCGGCGGGTGCAGCCGTGGGGGCATCGCTGCTGCTCTCTGCCACGACAGGGGGTGCCATGACCTTGTTCCAGTCAGCCTGAAGCAGCTGCACGTTGATTTCAGCTTCACCCTGTGGCTGAGTCAGGATCAGCGTCAAGGGTTGGGTCAACTGCTGATGCAGTTCCTGATTCAGTTGGTCACGCGTCAGGCTAGCCAGGAACGCCTGGCGCAGCTTTTGATACTGCTCAGGCGCAATATCCACCACGCCATTTTGCTGCGAGCGTAAGCGTTGACCGACCAGAATATCGGTATCCGTGCGGGCGTAGGTGGCAAACAGCTTGTTCAGTTCCAGCAGTTTTTGCGCCATCAGCGCATCAAACTCATCCTGTGGCAGGCCATTGTCACGCACATGCGCCAGCTCATCTGCCACCAGCTTCAGGTTGTGTTCCAGCACATCATTGCGGCTGTCCAGATTAATCGCACACTGCGCACGCTGGTATAACACTCGGCAATCAAACCCGAGCTGCGCACCCTGCGCTTTGCTATCGCCCAGGGCACGTTGCAGGTGCCAGAACAGCGCTTCACGCGCTAAATCGCCCTGCCAGTAGTGTTGCAGGTTTTGCGAATCGCGAATCGGCTGCCAGGCGGCATCCCACACAATGGCCAGACGATCCTGTGCGCGGGTATCAGCCACCAGGTTCACCGGCTGTTGTGGCAGCGGGGACAGCGTCGGCATTGGCGATGGTGTCGTCCGTTTGCCCTGGAGCGGAGAGAACACCTTGGTGATTTGCTCCGCCAGGCTGCGGTTATCCACATTTCCCACCACGTAAAGCGTGATCGCGTCTGGGGTGTACCACTGCTGGTAGAACTGCGTCAGCTGGGTTAAATCGACCGGCGCGCGCGGTGCCGTCGCCGGGTCATGGGCTAATAGCGCCGAGCCTTTCAGGCGATAGCGCCACCAGATATCCTGGGTATTGGCAGGCGAGGTCACGGTAGCGTCTGAAGCGCTGAGGGCCGTATTGACTACCTGGTCATTGATGGTCATGCCACCTGCGGTCGCGGCCAGCCACTTCAAGGCTTCCTTGAGTAACTCTGGGCGGTTATTGGGCAGGCTGAGGTTGTACTGTGTGTAATCATAAGAGGTGATGACCGGGGGCAGTGCCCGCACCGGATTCATCGCCTGCTGCCAGAGTGCGCGCTGCTCGTTAGGATCGAGCGCGCCGTTATGCACCATCGCCATGCGGCTTATCAAATGGCTAAAGCCGGTTTGCTGGGAACTTTCCATCAGCGAGCCGGTATTCACCACCATGCGCACTTCGACACGATCGCTAGGACGTTGCGGCGTTGTCAGTAACTGCCAGTTGAGGCCGTTTTCCAGTTTCCCTTGCTGCCACGCGGGATCGGGTTGGAGCGTTTCTGCCTGAAGACCAAAGCTGGTTACAGCCAGCACTACCCCACCAACCAAAAGCCGCATTCTGGTGCCCTGCATGTGAACCCCTACTCAAAGCAATAAAAAGTTGTCATCACTGGCACGTATCCTCCGCTGCCAGCCATAAACGCAGCTAGTCACAGAGTCTTTGACCACAGCGCGGCCAGGATGTCACGCAACAAAGTGAAAAAACATCAAAAAAAATCGAGGGGTTTATTATGCAAATGCCCGCTGTCAGGGCAAGTGACAGCGGGCATTTCACGGCAATTAATGGGTTTTATCGATTAATTTTTCGTTTATGACAAAGAGTTTTGCTTATTTTTATGGGTCAGCGTGTCGTTCAGCTGCTTTTCATCCAACTGACCGACCCATTTTGCTACCACAACGGTCGCAACGCCGTTACCCACCAGGTTGGTCAAGGCACGCGCTTCTGACATAAAGCGATCGATACCCAGAATCAGCGCCAGACCCGCGACCGGTAAATGCCCAACCGCAGAAAGCGTGGCTGCCAGCACGATAAAGCCACTTCCGGTTACCCCGGCTGCGCCTTTTGAGGAGAGCAGCAACACCACCAGCAGGGTAATCTGATGCATGATGTCCATGTGGGCGTTGGTCGCCTGTGCAATAAACACCGCCGCCATCGTCAGGTAGATGGAGGTGCCATCGAGGTTAAAGGAGTAACCGGTTGGGATAACTAACCCCACCACCGATTTCTTACAGCCCAGACGCTCCATCTTATCCAGCATACGTGGCAACGCTGACTCCGAAGAGGAGGTGCCTAATACAATCAATAACTCTTCTTTAATGTAGGCAATAAAGCGGAAGATATTGAAGCCAGCAACACGGGCAATCAGCCCCAGCACCACCACCACGAACAGCACACAGGTAATATAGAAGCAGACGATCAGCTGGCCGAGCTGGACCAGAGAACCTACGCCATATTTACCAATGGTGAACGCCATCGCACCGAATGCACCCAGTGGCGCAAGGCGCATAACCATGTTGATGATGCCGAAAATAACGCGAGAAAAACTCTCAATCACGTTAAACATGATGGTGCCAGCATTGCCGATACGGTGCAGTGAGAAACCAAACAGCACAGCAAACAGCAGCACTTGCAGGATGTTACCGCTGGCAAAAGCACCGATGACGCTGTTCGGGATCACATCCAACAGGAAGGCAACCACACCCTGCTGCTCTGCCTGCTGAGCGTACATAGCGACCGCTTTGGCATCCAGCGTTGCCGGGTCTACGTTCATGCCTGCACCTGGCTGCAGAACGTTTACCACCACCAGACCAATGATCAGCGCAATGGTACTGACCACTTCAAAGTAGAGCAGCGCCACCGCTCCGGTGCGGCCCACCGCCTTCATGCTCTCCATGCCAGCAATACCGGTAACCACCGTACAGAAAATTACCGGGGCTATGATCATTTTAATCAGTTTGACGAAGCCATCGCCCAGCGGTTTCATTTGAGTAGCGAGATCGGGGTAGTAATGGCCGAGCAGTACACCGATAAGGATGGCGACGATCACCTGAAAATAGAGACTTTTAAACAACGAACTTTTCATATCACGACGCCCACGTCAGAAAAAAGATGAACATCGGGCACGCATATCAGGTGGCACCGAATATCCAGGATATTATTGGTAACCAAGTCATAGCACTTATCAGATAAAATTAATACCTGGTTACACCCACTTAGTGAGAGGGAAAGACCAGAGTATGAGCTGACTCGCTTCAGCACAAGCATTATTTACAAATTTATCTAGGCTAATCAGTAACTAAGGTTACTTTTTAGGGCGGAAACGGTTATCCAGCCATTCGGGATTGAAGCGATCCAGCGGTAGTGCCTCAGAATAGAGATACCCCTGCGCCACGCGCACCCCGCGTGCCAGAAGCCAGTCACGCTGTTCGTGGGTCTCCACACCTTCGGCAATGATCTCAAGCTGAAGGATTTCAGCAATCGCGACCACCACCTTCAGCATGGTGTCATCCTCGGGAAGCTCGGCAACGAAACTTCGATCCATCTTAAGTTTGTCGACCGGCAGAGACTTAAAGTGTTGCAGATAATTAAGGTTTGAGTAGCCGATACCAAAATCGTCCAACGCGACCATCACACCTGACTGTTGCAGGCTGCGCAGCAGCGAGAGCGCCTGAGCGGTATCACCAATTTTGGCGGTTTCTGTCACTTCCAGCACAAAACTGCCCGGCTGAATACGGTGCTGTTGTAATAATCCTTGTAGATGCGCCACCATGCTGTTGTCACGGAGCTGCACCGCCGAGATGTTGACGCTGAGTGGCAGCGTAATGCCCTGCTTCTGCCACCCCGCCAGAATCCGGCAGGACTCTTCAAACACCCAGCGCCCAATGGCGGAGATCACCCCGATCTCTTCGGCGCTGGCAATAAACTCTTCTGACAGGCCATAGCTGCCATCGGGCTGACGCATGCGCAGTAAGGCTTCAGCGCCTACCAGCTCGCCCGTGCGCATATCAATCTGTGGCTGGAGGTAGAGCCGGAAGTGGTCGTCATGCAGACCCTGTAAAATATCGTGCTCCTGGGTCAGCCGCTTCTGAGCTTTCTCCGTTAATGCCGGATCGAAGAACAGCACCTGATTTTTACCCTGATGACGGGCAGACATCATGGCGGAAGTGGCACGCCGTAAGAGTTCGCTGGCGGCCAAATCAGGCCCATTGTTTAACCCTAAGCCGATACTGACGTTTGGCCGCAGCTGCAATTGCTGCAACGCTACGGGCTGATTCAGGCGAATCATCAGGCTTCTTGCCAGACGCATGGCGCGGAACGGGGTATTCGCGCGTTTCATCAGCAGAACGAAATCACTGGGGCTGGTTTGCGCCAACAGCGTGTGTCCGTCGAGCTGCGAACGAATTTTTTCCGCCAGCGTCAGCGTTAACGTCTCGCGCTGGTCGTTGCTCACCACGCCATTGGCTTCCAGCAGCGTTTCAATGCGAATCACCATCAAGCCAAAGTCACGACGGCTTTGCTGGTGATACTGATCGAGCAGTGCCAGGAACAGCGCCCGGTTGGGCAAGTCGGTCACCGGGTAGTGGGTGGTCAGGCGGCTCATCTCGTCATGGACCGATTCCACCACTTGCTGATTGCGGTTATAGCTGCGAATCAACATGCCCAGCTCATCGTCACGGTGTCCTGGCGGCAGCGTCAGCTTGTGCGCCAGAATCGCCTGCGGAGGCAACTCCTGCAACTCTCTGGCGATGTCCCGCAGCGGATGCACCATCAGCCGATTGATGCACCAGCTGATCGCCACCGACAGCACCAGTGCCAGGAGCAGATAGGTGGTGATCATGGTGGAGAGCGTGCTCAGGATAAACTGATAGACCCGGGTGGAATCCGCCTGTAGCACCAGATAGGCCAGCGGTTTCGGCAAGCCGGTATGTTCCACGGAGTAAAGCGGCAGCGTAATTTGCACCGGCAGTTCAAACAGGCGGGAGACCAGCTGTGGCACCGGTTTTTCCGGTGAAAAATCAGCGTGCAGCGCCTGGAAAGCCGTGGGTAGCACCACATCAGCGCGCGAAAGAATGCCTGCGGGCTTAAGGGAGTTAAGAATATGTTCGGCCTGGGGAATATCCGCCTTTAAGACTGCTTCAGACAGTGGCTGACGTACCGTATGGGCGATATTTTCCATCTGCTGAGCGTAATCAATCCTGCGCTGCTGCACAAAATGAAAGAGCTGTACGACGATAAAAATTGAGATGGTGATCAGCGCAATAGCGGAAACCACCGCCATCTGCTTTATCGTTAAGGAGCGACTTACACGCAAAATATTCTCCAGCTTCCGGGTCAGCTATCAGACAGGAAAAGTCTTGCTAAGTATATCCCTGAAACCGTTTTTTTTACCGACTTTGCCCGGCCAAAATGCCGGGCAGTGCAGATTAAGAATCAGACGCATGTGCCTGTCGGGCCAGATAAACCAACAGTTGCAGGCTGGCAGAAAAGTAGTTTTGGTTTGCGGACAGGGTATCACCGAGGTTATCGCTGGCATTCAGCGTCAGGTCGCGTATGGCCAGCAAACCGCCATCCATATTGTACGGGGCTGACGTATTGGCTAACACATCAAACCAGGCGGGCGTGCTGAGGCGGCCATAACGCTGCCACACCTGCTGGAACGGCACCAGTCGCAGGCTTTGCGGATCGTACCACCAGACATTAAGCGGAATGCGAATCGCATCGTAGCTAAAGCGCGGTGGATAGCCCAGCGCCGGGGCCACCGAACCATCGGCGTTCAAGGCTACCCAGTCCAGCGGAAGCGCGGTGTTGCCAAAATGCATCGCATCCAGCAGGCTCATCCCGTCATCAATCAGCCGGGTCCACACCTGCAAATGGCTGTGCCGGGCAAAATCCTCCCAGGCGGCAAACAGGAAATAGGACGGGTTGAGCACAATATAGCTGGTTTTATTAAACCCCTGCGCCGCTGGCAGCATCACCGTGCGCCCAGCAAACTCAATCACCGTCTGCTTCACAATCGCCTTTTGGATCTGATCGGAAGCCTGCTGATAGTCGCTTACCTGCCACTTTTGCGCTGCCCGCTGCAATGCCCAGGCGATCAACACATCGCCATCGCTGGCATCATTCTTATCCGCCACCGGATTGGTGACGTTAGGGGTGTAGCGCCAGTAGAACAGGTCATTCTGTGGATTACGCAGATGAGTGCGGGTCCACGTCCAGAGCTGCTGAAAAGTGGCGCGATCGTTGTACGCAACCGCCAGCAGCATTCCGTAGCCCTGCCCTTCCGTGTGGCTGACGTTGTTGTTAGCGGTATCGATAATCCGCCCGTCCGGGGTAAGAAAACGGCTTTTGTAACTGCTCCAGCCATCGGCCATCGCTTGCGCACTCACTACCCACACCACGCAACATAACACCACGCGGAGCCACCACGGCTTTAGTCTCATTCAGACATCCTATTGATAACGAAAATGCAGCGTACTGCCGTCATTCAGTTCCAGCATCAGCGGTACTGCCGCGCTTCCTCCCTGCGCCTGTAACCAGCCCGCATACAGGCCAGCAAGCACAGCGGCCATGGCATTACGCCACTGCTCTGTTCCACCCGCAGGCAGCGCGTGATGCTGCAGCAGCAACGCATTGCTTTGCGGCTGAAGCTGGGCAAAGCCCCAGCCAAAACGCGCCAGCAGCAGGTTAATCTCGCGTTCGAGATCCTGCACCGTGCGCGCCTCCGGCAAAGGATAGCGCGCGGCCAGCGTTACGCCCATTTCACGCAGGAAATCACCCGCTTCCTGCTCGCCAGCATTGGCAATCATGCCATCAATCATCACGCTGACCAGGTCAAACCAGCCCGGTTGTTCACTCATTAATTGTCTCCGAACATATAGCGGAACCACAGATGTGCTGTGCTCTCGTTGTAGTCACCGAAGGTGTCGTAACCTAACTGACCCCCGATGCTTAAATCGCGGTTAATTTTATAATCTGCCCCGGCGTGCAGGTTGTAGCCAATGCCGCTTTTACTGTCGCCGGTGTAATAAGCACTTTTCACGTCACCCGCCGCTGCCAGTGTCGCCATCTGCGACTGCAACGAAGGATCGTTCGGGAAGTAGGCACTGCGATCCTGGCTGTAAGACTGATAGCCCACCGAACCGCCAATGTTCACCTGCAAGTCGTCAAACTTACGCGTGAAATCCACCGGGAAGGAGACGGAAGCATAGTTTTGCGGGCTGAAGTAGCCACCCTGACCGTAGCTGAAGTAGCTGAGGTTTTTCGAGTAGTCCATCCAGGAGAGGCTCATCCCCACCTTCAGCTCACGATCGTCGTCATGGAACGGACGCACGTAAGCGCCTGCCAGCCCCTGAATCTCGTTGTTGCTGGCGACGTTTTCACCGATGTAGCTATAAGCGCCCCCGCCAACATAGAAACCGGCATCCCCGTTGTCATAGCTCAACAGCGCATTACCGCCGTTTTTAGTGACGCGCCCCCACTTCTTACCGGTGGTTTTATCTTCGGTACCGACATAGGAGAGCAGGCTGTCAGTCACCGCACGGCGCTCGCCGGTGAGGATCAGCGTCAGGAAGTCAGTCAGCTTCGGCGACCACTGAATTCCTCCTACCAGCGTAGAGAGATCCTGGCCCAGCGGGGTGCTGCCGAGGTCGATTTTGTAGCTGTCGCCCTGCAACGCAAGGTTCAGTTCTACGCCAGAAGCGGACTGCGAATCGGTTGAAGAGCTGGGAACATCATCAATTTTGGCGTCACCCGCGGCCACCACCTTGCCCTGTTCCAGCGCGTTGGTGCCAAAACGACGCCATGCATCGCCTGCGGCACTGCCTGCGGTGAGGGAAACCGGCGTCATGGTGAAGGAGAAGCGCGCATCTTTAAACGGCACGGTAGAGAAGGTGAGTGGCGCTTTCGCTTCCGTCAGCTTGCTCAAACCGGACTCACCATCACGCCCACGAATCTGCATTTCGCCCTGCACCCAGGTGCCGGTTTTATCACGCAGATCGTCCATCATGGTGTCGATCTGATGCAGGGTCTGGCTCTGCTGTGAAACCGGTGTATTGCTGGCTACAGCATCGGGCGTGTTTTGACCAGAAGGCGGCTGCTGCCACGGCATCACTGCACCATAAGCCGATGGCGTACGCCCCACGGGTGAGGTGCTGCGGTTAATAAATGGATTATCCGCCAGCGTCATGCCGCCGACGGTGGGCACCGAACCGGTCTGCGCACCTTGCAGGCCAATTAAACGGCCGCGTGCCGTGCGCAGATAGCCCATAGCCTGCGCATGTTCGCCATTGGCCTCGGCAACACGCGCCAGCAGCAGCAGGCGATCCGGCGAATTGTCATTGTGCAGGTCACGCGCCAGGCTATTGGCCCCTTCAACATTGCCGCCCGCCAGCGCAACGTTGATTGCGCCCACGCGTGCATCCTGAGTGGGGGTGTCCTGCGTCATCAGGTAGTTGTAAACCACCCCAGCTTCCTTGTTCATCTTGCCGGACTGATACAACCGCGCCATGGCAAAAATCAGATCGCGGTTTTGCGGATCGTGTTGCAGTGCGCCAATCAGTTTGTCATAGGCGGCGGCGTACTGTTTCTGCTCACGCAGCGTATCAACTTCATTGATCAGGTAGCCATTACGAATCCCCGCCAGCTGCGTCGAGGTGCTGCGCGCCTGCAACTCAGGATTGCTGAGGAAATTCTGCGCTTCACTGGTCAACCCCGCCTGATTAAGCACTGCCACCTGCGCGGCATAATCCCCGGCATTGCCCTGCACGCCACGCTGCATATTGCCGCGAACCACGGCCACGGCGCTGGTGAGATCCCCTGCCTGAGCCAGTTTTTGTGCCAGGTTCCTGGCATCGGCCGGATTGGTTGGCGGCGTTTGTGCCAGTGCGCGCAAGGTGTTGGCTGCTGCCGCGTTGGACCCCTGAGCCAGATACTGATCGGCGGTCGCCATTTGCAGGTTGAAGTTAACCCGTTGCGCTAACTGGCGCATATCGTTACTGCGCGCGCGCGGCGGGATGCGCGACAACAGCATGCTGGCCTGCTGCCATGCGCCGCTCTCGCTGGCGTTCAGCGCGCCTGCATACAGCTCATTGCTACTGGCACCCTGACGCATCGCTGGCGCCATTACGTTGGCGGCGAGGTCGGTATTGCCCTGGGCGCGGTAGATACGTGCCAGATCGAGGCGCATCCAGCCATCATTAGGGTAGCGCTGTAGCCCCTGTTGCAAGGTGGCGATTGCGGCAGCGCTATTGCCTGCCGCCAGTTGGCGCTTCGCGTTAGCGCGAATCGGGTCGCTGCTATCGCCACGCGGGGCCATGCTTTGGCGCACGCTTTCCGGCAGCGAGGAGAGTAAAGTATTCGCTTCCGCGCCACGATTTTGCTGGCGCAGCACGTAGAACAGCCCCTCTTTGGCGCTGCGGTTATCCGGATTATTTTGCAGCAGCGTGCGATAGGTTTGCTCGGCCTGATCGAGCTGATTGCTACGACGCAACGCATCGGCGCGGAACAGCTGTGCCGCCACGCCCTGCTCGCCTTCTGCCTTAGTCAGTGGCTCACTCAGCGCCAGCGCCTGCGCGGTGTTCCCGCTTTTCAGCGCCTGCTGCGCGCTGGCAAGCTGGCCATAGAAGCGCGCATCATCCGCCTGTTTTTGTCTTTCTGGCCCGGAAGCGCCGCCCAACTGCGCGGCACGTTGCAGGTAGTCTGCGGCTTCCGCATAGCGGCCATCGCGCTGAGCGACATAGCCCAGACCGGCCAGCGCATCGGCATCCTGCGGGTTAGCCTGGAGCACGTTCTCAAAGTTGCTTTCCGCCGCGCGGGTGTTGCCGCTGTTCAGCGCGTTAAATCCCGCGCCTTTTTCCGCCCCACCCACGTTTTTACGGTAATAGTCCATCACCGCGCTGTCTTCCGGGTGACGCTGCTGGAAGTTTTGATACAGCGCCGCGTCAGAAGATTGCGGCCCCAGCCACAGCAGCGCCTGGCGCAGCGAACGGTCAGCATCCGGGCTGCCATCTGCCATACCCGCCAGTAGCTCAATACCTTCACGGCGGGTCGACTCCTGGTAGGTCAGAGCTTTGCCCAGCGCCAGACGTGCGTTGCTGTCCTGCGGATTTTGCGCCGAGAACTGACGCAGGGCTTCCACCGCCTGCGGTAGCAGGGTGCGATCGCCCGCCATCGTCAGATAATATTCAGCCGCCACACTCGGCGGAGGCGTATTGCCGCTAAAGGTATTGCGCCAGCTTTGCAGTGCAGCGGCGGTATTCCCGCTACGGGCTTGCTGGCGCGCCAGCGCCAACTGCGCCTGGGGAATGGTTTGTAGCTGACGCGCGTTATCCAGATCGGTTAAACGCGGGTCACCAGGTGAAACCCCGGCTAAACGCGTGCGCCACTGCGTCGCGGCGACGTTATCTCCGCCCTGCGCCGAGTAGAGCGCCAGCAGGTAGAGCGCCTGGACGTTATTGGCATCCACCATTAACACTTTTTGCAGCGCGGCTTTCGCCAGATCGTCATGGGCTTTCTGGTGCCAGTACGCCGCCTGATCGAACAGCGCCTGCAACGCAGGATTGTTGCTCTCCGCTGCCCATAGCGGTTGGGTAAACGCCAGCGCTCCTCCCAGCAGCAGAGCATGACGAATGCCGGCACTTAATTGTCTTTTTTTCATGGTGTTACCCTTACTTCCTGCCGCTGTTGCTATCATCATTGCCGTGCAAACGACGCCGTGCATGGCGACGTAACAGGGCGAAAGTACTACCACCGACCAGTGCGGAGACGATCAATGCCGCCAGCGCCAACAGCACGGAATGCTGGTTGGCATACCACACCACCAGCATGTACCACGGCAGTTCACCGCTCGGGAACTGTGGCCCCACGCGGAAGCTGCGAATGCCATTTTCATCGGTGATCACTGCGGCATCGCCACGAATACCGGCATTAATGCGTGCAGAGCTTAAGTCGCTGTGCAACCGCTGTAGCTGCTCGTCACTGGTTGCCACCGTCATCACCACCAGGCGATCCGGGTTCCACGGGGAGCGATAGCTGATAAACCCGCGCCACGCCTCATTAGAGGAGAAGTAGCGATCGGCATCTAATTGCTGACGCGACCAGTCGCCGGTTAACCAACTGCGCAGGCGATCCAGCGTGCCCGGCTCTTTTACCCCCAGTGTGGTACCACTGGTTTCAAACGGCGACGATTGCAGCATCGCCTGGTTAAAGGCGCTGTTGCTGGTGGTGCTCACTGCCAGCACATCGCTGCGTTGCAGGCGAGCGAGGTTAGTTCCCCCCTTCGGCAGGCCAAACAGCACCTGATTTTGCGTCAACGCGGCACCGGTGGAGTTACCGGCACGCGCAGCCAGATCAAGCACGGTGCCGATCTCCGCCAGCGTCGGTTTCTCCGGCAGCAGCAGCACGGTCTGGCCGAAGTCTGCCAGCCGCGTGAACGGGAAAGACGCACCGACAAAATAGGAGAGGTTCGGCAACATGCTGAAGTGACGGGTATGGCTCAGGTCAATCCATGAGTCATCCTCAATCCGGCTTTTAATGTTGTTGTTCATCAACACACCGCACGGCGCATCCGCACGCGGTTTAATGTTGAAATAGAGCCCTAACTGGTTGTCGCCATAGATCAGGTACGGATCGAGCTTCAGCTCATAGCGCTCCTGGCGAGCATCCCCCCCCAGCCGATGCCATGCGCTCTCAAGCAGACCGACTTTATTCACCGTCAGGTTGCGCAGGAAAGTGCCGTTAAGCATCACGTTGAGATAGGAGTGGTCTTCGTCGATCCAGTTTTCCGTCGGGAAGCGATAGTGCAGATTCACCGGCACGGTGTCGCCATCCCACAGGAACAGATCCGGCGCGGCGCGGAAGTTAACGCGCAGCGGTTCATGCCAGATGCCGTTACTGGTCAGGCTTTGATCTTTACGCAGCAGCTCGCTCAGACGCACCGGACGGTTGGTGTTAATCCAACGCGGCGCATCATAAGGTTTACGGAAAGCGATGGGCTGTGGCTGCACGGCCAACTGGCTGCCTTCGCTGCCAATAGGACGGCTGGTCAGGCGATAAGCGGCCTGACGTAACTGGCTGTCATCTCGGCCACTGACCAGCAGCAGTTTGTAGACCGGGTTGTTGGGGTTATCCACCAACTGCAACACCGGCCCTTCCTGCTGCGGGAAGGTCAGGTTGCCAATTTTCTCCCCCGGATGCCCAAACAAAATGCCGTTTTTCTCGGGCAACTGTCCCTGCACCACCGGGAAACGAATCCCCCGGTAATCACTCTGAATGCCCAGCCAGGAAGCCACCAGCGCAGCAGCGCTCACCGCATCCGGCGACAGATTATCGCCAAAACCGATGGTGACGCTGGCGGCTGTCATTCGCTGCGGGTCAAGGAACGGGCGCGGGAAATTGCGCAGGTCAGTGCCGATATTCAACTGCTGCCCTTCCATACTCAACGTACTGGAAGGCAGGATCGTGACCTGGTACTGCGCACTGTCTTTTTCGCACACCAGCTTATCGGCATCGTTCACTTTGAAGCTGAGGTTATTGCTGGCCACCACCATCGCCGCAGGAATATCCAGCTGATAGCTGTTGGTATCGCTGTCACTGGAACCCAGCGGCAAGGTGCCTAAGGGTTGACCATTCAGCATCAGCTGCAGCGAGGTATTGTGCGCCGCCAATGCAGGTGAGACGCGTAGCGTCAGGCTCAGGTGCGCATTGGTGATCACCTCATCACCCGGCAGGGTAAAAACAATACCGGATTGCAGTTGGCTACCGGCCAGCGTAATGCCCTGGGTCTGCCCCATCTGGCCCACGGTAATTTCACTGCTGATCGGCTGATTTAGCGTGACCGGGGGCGGCACATCCGCTTCTGGCTGTGCGCCCGGCTGCCACGGCAGCGATGCGGCGGCTTGCTCAAGTTGCTGATCGGGCGGGCTATCCGCCCACGCCGGTGAGAGGAACAGCGCTGCGGACAGCGAAGTGACCAGCAGCGTTCGGGTCATTTTCTTCATGCCACGCCATCCTCTTTGGTCACATTTTTGCGTTTGGTACGGCGATCTTTCCAGGTCAACCAGAACAGCTCGAACACGGTACGGACCAGCGTTCCTAAGGAAACCAGCGGGTTATCCTGTTTGTATTGCGGCTGGATCCAGGCATCCGCACGGGCCAGTACCACACGCACCAGCTCACGGCGGCGCGCCAGGGGAATTGCTTTAAAACTCAGGCGAATGGTCTGCTCATCGGCGGAGATTTTACTCACCGGAATGGTGATGGTGCCGGAGTGCAGCAACAGATCGATCTCTTCGATTTCATCCTGCAAATGGCGGCTGTCTGGCGCATCCAACTGCGCGCCGCCCATGGAGAGGTTGCAGGTTTGCGTGCGTGAACTGATGCCGCTGGCGTAGTGAATAATCGCCGGGATCTGCACATCAATACGGATGGTTTTACGTACCTGTTTGGTCTCACGCGCAACGGCAATCGCCGCCATCAGAATGATCAGGCTGAACAAGGCCCAGCCGACGTTGAGTGCAATCACGTAGGGATCGACGCCAAAATAGTCATGGGCCACCGCACGCACTACCCCGGCAACGATGCCAATAGTGAGCAACACCGCCACAATCACATGTGGACGCACGATGTGGAAATCAAAGAAGCCCTGATCGAGCAATCCGCCCTTATCGGTCACGTTGAATTTGCCGTGCTTCGGCGACAGCATGGTAAGGAAAGTAGGGATCACCAGGTGGAAGCACATCACCGTTTCGTAGATTTCACCCCAGAAGGTGTAACGGAAACGACCATTCATCCGCGAGTTAACCCCTACCGACATCACCAGGTGCGGCAGCACATAGGCGAAGATCAACGAGGCCGAGGAGTGAATAATGTTGAGGTTAAACAGCAAGTAAGCCAGCGGGGCCACCAGGAAGATGACGCGCGGCAGGCCAAACTGGAAGTGCAGCATGGCGTTGAGGTAACAAAGACGCTGTTGCCAGGTCAATCCGCGGCCTAGCAGCGGGTTATCAACGCGGAAAATCTGCGTCATGCCTCGCGCCCAGCGGGTACGCTGGATCACGTGCAGGCCCAGACGCTCAGTCGCCAGACCGGCCGCCAGTGGAATCGCGAGAAACGCTGAACCCCAGCCACGGCGCTGCATCTTCAGTGCGGTGTGCGCATCTTCAGTCACGGTTTCGGTAGCAAAGCCGCCCACTTCTTCCAGCGCCGTACGGCGAATCACCGCACAAGAGCCGCAGAAGAAGGTAGCATTCCAGTTATCATTCCCCTGCTGCACCGGGCCATAGAACAGGGCACCTTCATTGGGAATGCTGCGCGCAGCGCGCAGGTTACGTTCAAACGGATCGGGAGAGTAGAAGTAGTGCGGCGTCTGCATCAGCGCCAGCTTCGGATCTTTCAGGAACGGCCCGACGGTGGCCTGCAAGAAGGTGCGGGTGGCAACGTGGTCGCAGTCAAACACGCAGATCAGCTCACCCTTGGTGATGCTCATGGCGTGGTTAAGATTGCCAGCTTTCGCGTGGCGGTTATCATCTCGCGTGATGTAGCCCACGCCCACATCCGCCGCGAACACCGCAAACTCGCTGCGTTTGCCATCATCCAGCAGGTAGATTTTTAGCTTGTCTCGCGGGTAGTCAATACATTGCGCCGCCAGCACGGTATCACGCACCACATCCAGGCTTTCATTATAACTGGGCACATACACATCGACCGTGGGCCACAGGCTGACATCATCCGGCAGCGGTTCGATGGTGCGCTTCAGGGGCCAGGTGGTTTGCAAGAAGCCGAGGATGAGGATCACCCAGACATACAGTTCGGCAATATAGAGCGCAATACCCAGAATGGCTTCAATTTCTGAATTGAAGTGCAGCGTTTCCGTGGTACGCCACCAGATGTAGCGCGTTGACATCAGCGCCGAAAGCATCACCATCACCACGGATATTTGGCGGCTTTTGCTGAAATTCATCGCAAACATCATCGCAATGCTAATCAGGCCAAAAATATATTGTTTCTGGCTATCCATCGGCGTAATAACGATTACCGCCGCTACGGGTGCTAACACCAGCAGGAGCAAGTAAAACCCGATTTTATTCATAGTTCACCCTGAAAAAACGCGGTTAACCGATCAGCCAGAATCAATCTGGCTGCTGTTCGTCACGCAGGCGTAACGTTTTATATGTCGTGCTTCGCTATAAAGCCGACGGATTCGTGGTTAGTTAATAGTGGCTGGTGCGAATAGGTGCCTGAACTTCGCCATTGCCCACGGTGACGTTTAATAAACTGGCAATGCGCTTACTGATCAGCTCAATATCAAACGCGGCCGCGGAGGCCGGGCTAAAATCGTAAACGGACTGCTGCGACGCATTGGCTTCGCCGACGCTTTCATCGCGATTAATCACGCCAACTAATTGCTCGCCCAGGCGCTGTTGCATAAAGGCGGTCACATCACGATTAATATTGCGACGGTTATCACTTTGGTTCAGGACAAAATAGTGTCCGTGTTTATTATTCAGCGGCTGACCGATCATGCGGTTATTTTCGATTTGCGGCAGCAGTGAGACGGAAGCGGTATCCGCTAGCATGACGACCAGATGCATATCTGCCAGCGCGCTGATGGCTTTAATGGCCGGACCCGGCCCTGGCGGGAAGTCGGCAATAATCACCAGTCCTGGATAGCGTAATACGGTATCCAGGCCGCGCTGCAAGAAGTGTGGGTCACGGGCCAGGCGATCTTCAAAACGCTCGCGCTGCTCTTCCGTCACATCACCATACGGCAGCACAAAGATGTTGCCGCCGGTGGTGAGGATCGACTGGCTCCAGTCACTGTGCTCTTCTGAACGCGCGACAAAGCCGCGCCCGTCACTGAGCGGCACGCCGAAATGCAGACGCAATGCGTTCTGCACGTCGAAGTCTATCGCCAGTACTTTGCTGCCCGCACGGGCCAGGCTCCAGGCCAGATTGGCCGCCACTGTGGTCTTCCCTACCCCACCTTTTGGCGAACACACACAAACTAATGGCATAGCGCTATCTTCTCCAGTAACGGTTTTAATAATGTCTCTTTGGACAAACTTACAGGCTCGCTGACGCGTGAACGGAACAACGCACCGCGCGCAGTGTTAGGTGTTGTCATGGCGGGTTGCGGCGCACTCACCGCAATCGGAGCTTCCACAGGCACCGGCTGGGCCGGAGCGGCTAAAGGCATGGCGCTGAGCACAGGCGCAGCCACCGGAGCCGGTGTGGCAGATTGCGGTGGTGGAAACAGTGAACGAGCGGCTGCGGGGGCTTGCTGCGCACTCTCCGACGGCAGTGTCGCCGCCAGGCTCTCCAGCAGATTGCCTCGGGCAGAAGAGACTGGCACTGAGCTGGCCTGCTGTGCGGCCACCGTGAAGGCTTCGATATTGATTGGCTGTGGTTGCGGCACATCAATGCGCTGTCCGGCAAACGGAACCTGCTGTTCCGCTGGCGTCAATTGCCGCAGCAAAGACCACTGGCCCTGTTCTGCTTCCTGCGATTGCCCAGACATATCCTTGAAGGCGATATCCAGAGTTTGCGTTTTCTCCTTAAAACGCTGCAAATCGTCATAGTTGTTCATAACCCAGGCCCAGTAACAGGAGTCGGAATTTTCGTGGAATATAGCATATCGATCCCACTAAGTAAGAAAATTCTGGGTATAAATTCAACGATTTCCATAAAACAGTTTTATCATTAGGATTCAAATTAAGCCGGATTTTGGCGATATCGTCGCGTTCGGCAATATAGCGAGAAATTCCTCTTATCAATTCTCCGCCGGTATTACCTTTCTCTTTATGCTGGAATACATCAGCAGCCTTTCTGTTATGCCAGGAAGGTGATTGCGGTTGTGACATTCCGCGTGGGGAATTAAGCTTTTTGGCTGATATATCCGCGCGACAGGAAAAACAGCGGACACTCTATTTAGTGACCTTGATCACAAATCATCGCGAGTAACATAAAACCCCCGTACCGCGCCTGACGTATTTATTTTCTGCCATATCCCACCCCCTTCCTCGGGTTTGCGACATATCCCGTCGCTATTTTTCCCTTTCCGGGATTAATCGCTGCGGCCTGATTACAGCGGCCATCAACCCCACTGGATTTTAAGATAATTCTCACTTTTGGTGCGGTTGACAGCCCGGGCGGATTTTGTGAAGGTTTGCCGCGTTTTGCTTCCGGGACCGCCCGCAGAAGCACGGAACAGCGGCTGAATAAGGAGATT
>NZ_ALXE01000007.1 GCF_000295955.2 Pantoea sp. A4 | reverse complement strand
CCCCTTTTTTCGATCTTTTTTACTGTTCGCGCTAATTTCAGTCAATCAGGCTTATTTTACGACATTTTGCCTGGTAAACAGGCGAATTCCAGGGCGAAACGACGAACCTGATCCCAGTTTGTATACTCGACTTCCTTGTTTGCATCCGTTTCTCCTCCCGTCATACGCATAATGAATTGAATCATCACGCGGTCAAACCAACGATATTGCGGATAACGTAAAGCCCCGGCGAATACCGCGCAGCAATCCGGCTGCCAGGGCGACTGAGATAAGAACTTATTGGTATAGGCATTAGTCTGCGGTGTCGACTTCTCCGCTTTACGTGCAGTGAGATTCACAGAATAGAAACCACTGATACGTTTTTGCAGTTCAGGAAGATGCTGCTGCACAAACTTTGGTAATGCTGGCTGGAAATGGCCATAACGAATAGATGCGCCAATCAAGACGCGATCATAATCAGCCCACTTAATGGTATTCGGGCGGTTGAGGTCCAAAACATCACTTGCTTGCTGCGGTGCCATTGCCTCAGCAATCGCTTTAGCTATCTTGTGCGTTTGCCCATCACGGCTTGAATAAAGAATCAGTGCTTTCATATATAGCTCGCGTTGTTGCTACTCACGCCAGAAGGTCGGCGTGAAGAGCACCAGTAAAGTAAACACCTCAAGACGGCCAAATAACATGGTGGAAATCAGAATCCACTTGGCGACGTCATTCATAGAGGTAAAGTTATCAGCCACGACACCCAGTCCTGGCCCAAGGTTGTTCAGCGTCGCCGCTACCGCAGCAAAAGCGGAAAAATCATCCACGCCCGTCGCGATGATCGCCAGCATGCTAATAAGGAACACCAATGCATAGGCGGAGAAGAATCCCCACACGGCTTCAAGTATCCGTTCTGGCAAAGCACGGTTACCCAGCTTGATGGAGTAAACCGCATTAGGGTGCACCAGGCGCTTCAGCTCACGTGAGCCCTGTTTCCACAGTAAAAGGATACGGATGACCTTTAGACCGCCTCCGGTTGAACCAGCACAACCTCCAATAAAGGCAGAACAGAGCAGCAATACCGGCAAGAAGAGAGGCCAGCGCGCAATACTATCCGTGGTGAACCCGGCGGTTGTCGCCATTGAAACCACCTGGAAAAAAGCCTGATTGAGCGTTTGCCAGCTACTGCTGTACACATTATGGAACCACAGTACCAGGGTGCAGATGATGACTAACGTCAACTGTACGCCGATAAACATACGGAATTCGGGATCTCGCCAGTAAACTCGCAAACTGCGCCCGCTTAACAGAGAGAAATGCAAACCATAGTTGCAGCCGGAAATCAGCAGGAACACCGCAACAATCGTATTGATGGTGGCACTGTTAAAGTAGCCGATACTTGCATCATGCGTAGAGAAGCCGCCGATAGCGATAGTAGAGAAACTGTGGCCGATAGCATCAAACAGCGGCATCCCCGCCAGCCATAAGGCAACAGCACAGGCCACCGTAAGCAGCACGTAGATAAGCCATAGCGTTTTCGCCGTTTCCGCGATGCGCGGCCGCATTTTATTATCTTTGAGGGGACCGGGCATCTCAGCACGATAAAGCTGCATACCACCCACCCCTAAAATTGGCAGGATGGCTACAGCCAGCACGATGATCCCCATCCCCCCTAGCCACTGCAGCATTTGGCGATAGAACAGAATCGCTTTAGGCAGCGAATCCAGTCCTACAAGCGTGGTCGCGCCGGTTGTTGTCAGGCCAGAAAAGGACTCAAAAAAGGCATCCGTCACGGAAAGGTGCGGCTTTTCAGCAAAAATAAACGGGAGTGCCCCTACGCTACCCAGCACCGTCCAGAACAGCACCACAATAAGAAAACCTTCGCGCGGCTTTAGCTCGGTCTTCTGCTTACGGTTAGGCCACCAAAGCAATGAACCAATCACCAGTGCCCAAAGGAAAGTCTGGCTGAATGCACGCCCGGCACCATCTCGATAAATCAACGCCACCAGGCCGGGGACAATCATCGTCACCGAGAACAGGATCACCAACAATCCTACGATGCGAGTTATGGCACGAAAGTGCATGAAGCCATTTCCTTAAACAGAGTTATTTATCCGCTGCACGCAGCTCAAGCGTGCCACGGCTGATATCAGTGAGATCGCGTTGAAACGCTTCAGACTGCCCAAAAGGCAGCGCAAGCTGCAAAGTAATGTGATCCAGATAGTGTGTTTCGATGATTTGCCCGGCGTAGCGTTGCAGCAATCGCTCGATATCACCATGCAAGGCATAGTCACACTCGAGAATAAACGGCTGCATCGGCACTTTTCGCCTGCGGGATAATTGCTTTAATCCCTGTTGCACGCCACCGCCATACGCTTTGACTAAACCACCTGTGCCCAGCATGATGCCGCCATAGTAGCGCACCACCACCGCCGTTATCTCGCCAATTCCGGCCCCGATAAGCTGCGCCAGCATGGGTTTTCCTGCCGTCCCGGAAGGCTCACCATCATCTGAAAACCCTAGCTGCTGAGAATCCGAAGGTGAACCCGCCACCCATGCCCAACAATGATGACGCGCATCTGGGTGCTCACGTCTTACCTGCTGAACGAAGGCCCGGGCCGCTTCAGTACCTTCGGTGTGCGCCAGCAGGGTAATGAAGCGACTTTTCTTAATGGTCTCTTCGCTGATGCTCAGCGCATCAGCGGGAATATCATAAGCGTCCATCAGGCGAGGTGCAGATCACGGGTCATATTTTCGATACGGCTGCTATGGACCACCACATTGTCTTCTATACGCACGCCGCCATACGGCTTGAGGGCATCAATGGCCTGCCAGTCAAAGTGCTGACGGTATTGACCATTACGCAGCGGTGCCAACAGTGAATCGATCACATAGAAGCCCGGCTCAATGGTCAAAACCATGCCCGGTTCCAACACGCGCGTGCAGCGTAGATAAGGATACTGGGACGGTGCAGCGAGATGTGTGCCGTGCTCATCTTGCATAAAGCCCGCGACATCATGAACTTGCAACCCGAGTGGATGACCAACACCGTGAGGCATAAACGGCCCAGTGAGGTTTTCGGCTACTAAAGCTTCTTCACTGATGCCCTGCACCAAATCAAACTTCAGCAGCAATTTCGCAATACGCTGATGCATCTGTTGATGATATTCGGTGTAGCGCACACCCGCCTTCATCGTGGCGATCAGCGCCAGCTCTTCACGGTTGAGGGCTTCAACCAGGCTTGCGTAGAGTGAGTTACTTTTCGCCGCATAGCTTCGCGTTAAGTCGGCTGCATAGCCAAGATATTCCGCCCCGGCATCAATCAGGAAACTGAGGCGTTTAGCTGGTGGTTCATGATCAAGCTGAGTGTAGTGAAGCACCGCTGCATGCTCGTTCAGCGCAATAATGTTGCCATACGGCACATCGGTATCACGGTGGCCAGTGGCAGTCAGATACGCCTGATTAATATCAAACTCACTCAACCCCGAGACAAAAGCCTCTTTCGCTGCACGGTGCCCCGCTACGGCAATTTTTTGCGCTTTACGCATACAAGCCAACTCATAGTCAGTCTTGATGCTGCGATGGTAATGCAGGAAATCGATCACCCCTTGTGGATTGATGCGCTCACTGTGAATACCCAGCTGCCGCGCCCGTTCCACTACCGGTCCGATATACGCCACATTGTCACGCTGCGCTGGCAGTAGCTGGTTAATCTCCTCAGCTTTTTTCAGCCCGATAACGTCAACGTCTTCGGTCCAGAAGCTGTCCGGTAGGGGCTCAACCACATGCCAGTAATCTACTGGCGAGTAAAACCACAACCGTGGTTTGTTTACGCCATCAATCCATAGCCAGCAATTGGGAACCTGCGTCACTGGTACCCAGGCTTTAAACTGCGGGTTAACCTTAAAAGGATAAGCATGATCGTCAAGAAACACGTTCTGCAGTTCGCCGGAGTGAATCAACATTGCATCCAGCTTAAAGCGAGCCAGCACTTGTTGGGCGCGCTGTTGTAATGTGGCGATATGCCCACGATAGAGCGTTTTTAGGGAGTCCATTGCGATTCTCCAGTGACGGGAAAAGTGGCCGCAGTGTAGCACAGCCGCAGCGGCTTGCCGTTATTACGCCATTGTGATCCAGCCTGCAATTCAGCAGTTGGCAGTTTGCAAAATATTCACCTCACTTCCACACTCCTGATCATCTGGTATGACCAGATCCCTTTTGCCGATGCAGGAGATGCACATGCTTTATCAAGGCGAATCCCTTTATCTTCACTGGCTCGACGATGGCATCGCCGGGCTGGTATTTGCCGCACCCGGCTCTGTCAATAAACTGGATACGCGAACGGTAGCCAGTCTCGGCGAAGCCATTAGTGTGCTGGAACAACAACCCGATCTACGTGGTGTTATCCTGAGTTCAGACAAACCCGCATTTATCGTGGGTGCTGATATCAACGAGTTCCTGTCGCTGTTTGCCGCACCAGAAGAAAAACTGACGACCTGGCTGGCGTTTGCCAACCATATTTTTAATCGCCTGGAAGATTTACCTGTTCCGACGCTGTCCGCCATTAACGGTTACGCGCTAGGCGGCGGGTGTGAGTGCATTCTTGCTACTGACCTCCGCGTCGCAACCCCCGATGCCCGTATTGGATTGCCTGAAACTAAACTCGGGATTATGCCAGGCTTCGGCGGCAGCGTTCGTCTTCCCAGATTACTCGGTGCTGATAGCGCCCTGGAAATTATAGCTGCTGGTACAGATGTGAATGCGGCAACCGCTCTGAGTTTAGGCCTGGTAGATGCCGTGGTTGCCACTGACAAACTGGCCGACGCTGCCCTGCGTATGATGCAAGCGACCATCCAGCAAGGCGACTGGCGCGCGCGCCGCGCGCCGAAATTAGCGCCACTGCGCCTGAGCCCGATTGAAGCAGCAATGAGCTTCACGACCGCCAAAGCCATGGTGATGCAAACCGCCGGTAAGCACTACCCTGCGCCCGTCACAGCAGTGAAAACCATCGAAGCCGCCGCCGCTCTGGATCGTAATGATGCGCTGAAACTAGAAGCTGCCGCCTTTGTGCCGCTCGCGCAGTCAGTTCAGGCTCGGGCGCTGGTTGGCATCTTCCTGAACGATCAATATGTGAAAAGCCTGGCAAAAAAACGCGCTGCCAACAGCGCCATCCCTAAACAGGCCGCGGTTCTTGGGGCCGGTATTATGGGTGGCGGTATCGCTTACCAGTCAGCCTGGAAAGGCGTGCCAGCAAAGATGAAAGATATTTCTCCACAGGCGCTGAGTCTGGGCATGAAAGAGGCCGGTAAGCTGCTGAGTAAGCAGCTCGAGCGCGGCAAAATCACCCATGAAAAATTCACCACCATCATTGCCAGTATCCAGCCAACGCTGGACTACAGCGGGTTTGATAAGCTCGATATCGTCGTTGAAGCGGTGGTCGAGAACCCCCAAATCAAAGCTCAGGTATTAGCAGAAACCGAGCGGCAGCTGCGTCCAGAAGCCGTGCTAGCGTCGAATACTTCTACCATTCCGATTTCACAGCTTGCACAGGCTTTGCAGCGCCCAGAGAACTTCTGCGGTATGCATTTCTTTAATCCGGTTCCACGTATGCCCTTAGTCGAGGTGGTGAGAGGCAAACTAACAGCCGAAACCACGATTGACCGGGTGGTCGCCTGGGCCAACGCCATGGGAAAAACGCCTATCGTCGTAAACGACTGCCCCGGATTTTTTGTGAACCGGGTGCTGTTCCCCTACTTTGCTGCTTTTAGCCTGTTACTACGGGATGGCGCGGATTTCCGCCAGGTAGACCGGGTGATGGAGAAACAGTTCGGCTGGCCGATGGGGCCGGCATGGTTACTGGATGTGGTCGGCCTGGATACTGCACATCATGCTCAGGCGGTGATGGCGGAAGGTTTCCCCTCCCGCATGAAGAAAGATTACCGTGATGCAATCGATGTGCTGTTCGCGGCACAGCGCTTTGGACAAAAAAATGGCCGTGGTTTCTGGCTCTGGGAGCAGGATAAACAGGGCAAGGCGAAGAAGGTCAACGATGCCAGTGTCGATGAACTATTGGCAACGGTCTGCTCTCCACGCCGTGACTTCAGCGATGAAGAGATCCTCAACCGCATGATGCTACCGATGATTGCCGAAGTGGTGCGTTGCCTGGAAGAGAAGATCATTGCCTCCGCAGCTGAAGCGGATATGGCGCTGGTGTATGGGCTGGGCTTCCCGCCGTTCCGGGGCGGTGTCTTCCACTACCTGGATACGCTCGGCACCAGCAACGTCATCGACCAGGCGCGGCGCTATCTCTCTTTGGGACCGTTGTATGTCTTGCCTGATTTACTGGTACAGAAAGCCCACCAGCATCAAAGCTGGTATCCGCCAGTGGCTCCGGTTAACGAATCTGCACTGAACAGCGCTGAGGGGGAATAATGGAAAAAGTCGTGGTTGTGGATGCCGTCCGTACCCCAATGGGACGCTCAAAAGGTGGTGCTTATCGTCATGTCCGTGCCGAAGACCTCTCTGCGCAAGTGATGCGGGCGCTGTTGCAACGTAATCCTGCCGTCGAGGCCGCCACCCTGGATGACATTGTCTGGGGCTGCGTACAACAAACCCTGGAGCAGGGTTTCAATATTGCCCGTAATGCGGCCTTGCTGGCTGAAATTCCGCATCGGGTGCCAGCCACCACCGTCAACCGACTCTGTGGTTCATCGATGCAGGCATTGCACGACGCTGCACGTACCATCATGACCGGCGATGCACAGATCTGCCTGATCGGGGGCGTGGAACATATGGGGCATGTTCCCATGAGCCACGGCGTTGACTTTCATCCCGGGCTGGGCCGTAGCGTGGCGAAAGCTGCCGGGATGATGGGATTAACCGCTGAAATGCTGGCGCGAATGCACCATATCAGTCGCGAACAGCAGGATGCTTTTGCCTTGCGCTCTCATCAACGTGCCTGGCAAGCAACCCAGCGCGGTGATTTCAGGCATGAAATCGTGCCTACCTATGGCCATGATGCTGATGGCGTACTACAGCGCTACGACTGGGATGAGGTGATTCGCGCGGATGCGAGTCTGGAAGGCCTTGCGGCTTTGCGACCGGCTTTCGATCCGGTACACGGCAGCGTGACGGCAGGCAGCTCTTCCGCCCTCTCGGATGGTGCGGCTGGGCTACTGATTATGAGTGAAAGCAAAGCGCGTGAACTGGGGCTACCCCCCCGCGCCTATATTCGCAGTATGGCCGTGGTGGGGTGCGATCCTTCTATTATGGGATACGGTCCCGTCCCTGCTAGCAAGCTGGCGTTAAAACGCGCCGGGCTGACGGTAGCAGATATTGACATATTTGAACTGAATGAAGCTTTTGCCGCGCAAACACTGCCTTGTATCAAGGATTTAGGTCTGACAGATCAGCTGGATGAGAAGGTGAATCTGAACGGTGGTGCAATTGCGCTTGGCCATCCCTTAGGGTGTTCGGGCGCACGCATCTCAACAACGCTGCTGAACATCATGCAACAGCGGGATGCTCAGTTTGGCCTGGCTTCTATGTGTATTGGGCTGGGTCAGGGTATTGCTACCGTTTTTGAGCGAGTGTAGCCCAGAAACGCTAACCGCCCGGTTAGGGCGGTTAGCGGACTTCAGATGAATGCGAAAGCATCACCATAGATGTGATCTTGCAATGCACCGCGCTCAGCACAGAAGCGATCTCGTGCAATCTTAGCCATCTCAAAACGCCCGGCGACATAGATATCGTATTCGCTCAATGTACCGTAATCCTGCATCACCGCCGTCAACACTGTGCCGCTGCGCCCCTGCCAGCTGTCCTCTGGTTGCTCAACCACTGGCACAACTTTCAGGTTAGGATGTTTGACTGCCAACGCATACAGCTCATCCAGGTCATACAAGTGCCGCAGCTCGCGCCCACCCCAGTAAATCGCAATATCACGATTGGGCTGTTGTGACAGCGCACTCAACAAGATTGAACGGGCATAGGAGAAACCGGTGCCACCGGCAATCAGGATCACCGGGCGATCGCTCTCTTCACGCAACCACGCTTCGCCGTGTGGCAGATCAACCGTGATCTGACGATCGGCGCGAATGCGATCCATCACTGCCATTGCATACAAGTTGTGATCGGAAGCGCCGATATGCAATTCAATGATCTCTTTCTCATGTGGCGTTGAGGCCAGAGAGAAAGGGCGTTTATCCTGTTCATCCATGACCACCATCAGATACTGGCCCGCGCGAAAGGTAAATTCTGCTTCCGGCACCATGCGCACCCGAAACACCGTATCGGTAATCATATCCACTGATGTGACTTTACAGTTCAGAATAGCCATACGCTCTCTCTGTCAGAGGGTTGTGTGTATGTAATTAGCACCACTCAGCGTTGCAGCGGTGCATCGAAGATGCCTAAATCATCCCAGATAGCATCAATACGGGCGGTAACCGCCGGATCTTTTACGATCGGGGTTCCCCACTCACGATCCGTTTCGCCAGGCCACTTATTGGTGGCATCCATCCCCATTTTGGAACCCAGTCCCGAAACGGGTGAGGCGAAATCGAGGTAGTCGATGGGCGTGTTTTCAACCAGTACAGTATCGCGCGCTGGGTCCATACGGGTGGTGATCGCCCAGATCACATCATTCCAGTCGCGGGCATTAACGTCGTCATCACAGACAATCACAAACTTGGTGTACATGAACTGACGTAAGAACGACCAGACGCCAAACATCACGCGCTTCGCATGCCCCGCATACTGCTTCTTCATGGTGACCACGGCCATCCGATAGGAACACCCTTCAGGCGGCAGGTAGAAATCAACGATTTCCGGGAACTGCTTAATCAGAATGGGCACCAGTACTTCATTCAGCGCTACACCCAGCACCGCCGGTTCATCTGGCGGACGACCAGTATAAGTTGAGTGGTAGATAGGTTTATTGCGCTGGGTGATGTGCGTTACCGTAAATACCGGGAAACTATCCACTTCATTATAGTATCCCGTGTGGTCGCCATATGGCCCTTCTGGTGCCATATCGCCCGGTTCAATATAGCCTTCCAACACAATTTCAGCGCTGGCCGGGACGTCCAAATCGTTACTGATACATTTAACGACTTCGGTTTTATTACCGCGTAATAAACCGGCAAAGGCATATTCTGACAGGGAATCAGGCACCGGGGTCACAGCACCCAGAATGGTGGCCGGATCGGCGCCCAGTGCAACAGCTACCGGGAAACGCTCTCCCGGATGCGCCTTACACCACTCCTGATAATCCAGCGCGCCACCACGATGCGACAACCAGCGCATGATCAGACGATTTTTGCCGATCACCTGTTGGCGATAAATACCGAGGTTTTGCCGCTCTTTGTGCGGACCTCGTGAGACCGTTAAGCCCCAGGTAATCAGTGGGGCCGCATCGCCAGGCCAGCACTTCATCACCGGGATACGCGTTAAATCGACGTCATCACCGCTATAAACGATTTCCTGGCAGGGCGCATTTCGCAGGCGTTTCGTCGGCATGTTCAGTACCTGCTTGAAACGCGGTGCTTTATCAAACAGGTCGCGGAAGCCTTTTGGTGGCTCCGGCTCTTTCAGGAAGGCCAGTAGTTCGCCCACTTCACGCAGCGCACTCACCTCTTCCTGTCCCATTCCCATCGCTACCCGTTTTGGCGTGCCAAACAGGTTGCACAGTACCGGCATGTCATAGCCTTTCGGATTCTCAAACAACAACGCCGGTCCGCCCGCACGCAAAGTACGATCGGCAATCTCGGTCATTTCGAGATGAGGATCGATAGTCTGGGTAATACGTTTTAATTCGCCACGCTGCTCAAGCAGGGCTAAGAAGTCGCGTAAATCCTGATATTTCATGCCGGGTTAACTTTTTTGCCAGGGTCAATCGGCCATTATAAGGAGGTTTATGTCTGGGTGTTGAGGTTTATGTGGTGCAGGTTGGGATTTAGCAGGAATTTTCACAAATTGCGCCACTTTCCCGTCAGGGATGCGCTATAACTCTGTCAGTAGGTTTGATATTCTTATGCGTCCATTCGTTGGGAGCAAATATGGAATCCTGGTACTTACTCTACTGCAAGCGCGGTCAGTTAATTCGCGCTAAAGAGCATCTCGAGCGGCAAGATGTTAACTGCATTAGCCCAATGATTGCTCTGGAAAAAATCGTGCGCGGGAAGCGTACCACTTTGAGTGAGCCGCTTTTCCCCAACTACATGTTTGTGGAGTTCGATCCGGAAGCAATTCACACAACAACGATTAGCGCCACCCGTGGCGTCAGTCACTTTGTTCGCTTCGGATCTCTGCCTGCTACCGTGCCCGCTGAAGTCATTTGTGCCTTACAAAATGAAGCGCCAACCCTGCTGTTTGATCCGGAAACGCCACAAATCGGCGATGAAGTGGTCATCACAGACGGTACGTTTGAAGGCCTGCGTGCCATCTTCGCAGAGCCGGATGGAGAAGCACGCTCGATGCTGCTGCTGAATCTGCTTAATAAGCAGGTGGCGCGCAGCATCGATAATCGTCTGTTCCGCAAAGCCTAGTTCAGGCTAAATAAGCTTCGCACGTTCTGATCTACCTGCTGTGCTAAAGCCTCGGCCTCTTCGCCACGCCACCCTGCGACCTGCTGCACAATGTGTGGCAGGAAGCAGGGTTCATTGCGGCGTGAAGTTGGCCGAGGATGCATGTCGCGTGGCAACAAGTAAGGTGCATCGGTTTCCAGCATCAGCTTATCTGCCGGAATCAGCGGCAGCAGCTCACGCAGTTCCAGCCCGCGCCGTTCATCGCACACCCAGCCTGTAATTCCCACTGACAATCCTGCCACCAGGCATGCTTCCAGCTCCGGGCGCGTACCGGTAAAACAGTGCACCACTGCGCCAGGTAATTTAGGGAGCCACGGCGTTAATACAGCAAGAAAGCGCCTGTGTGCTTCGCGACAGTGTAAAAACACCGGTAGGTTCAGTTCTGCAGCCAGCGCTAACTGCGCCTCGAAAGCATACTCTTGTTGATCGTGAGCGGAGAGGTTGCGATTAAAATCGAGTCCACATTCGCCAATCGCGACCACCTCTTTGCTCGCCGCCAGGCGGCGTAGCGTATTCCCCGTTTCTGCTGACCACTCGCTAGCGTGATGGGGATGAACCCCCGCCGTAGACCAACAATAATCAGGATGGCTCTGTGCCAGACGCTGTGCTTGCTGGCTCTCCAGCGCATTGGTGCCGGTAATCAGCATCCCGGTGACGCCCGCTGCGCGCGCGCGTTTCACTACCTGTTCACGATCTTTCGCGAATTGCGTGCTGGTCAGGTTTACACCGATATCAAACATAAGCTCTTCCAGAAATGCAAACCGCCCGAAAACGGGCGGTTGATGAATTAATGATCCCGCCGGCTAGCGGGATATGCGACCGAAAGGACTCAGGCTGCTGGCGTTTCGTCGTCTTCTTGCTCGTCGTCCGCCTCACTATCCTGATCCTTACGTCCTTTACCCACGTAATAGCGGGAAAAGAATACCCCTATCTCAAACAGGCAGTACATCGGAATAGCGAGCAAAGTTTGCGAGAAAACGTCTGGTGGTGTGAGCAACATCGCAACAATAAACGCACCGACCAGAATATAAGGTCGTTTTTTGCGCAAATCTTCAGGTGTCGTAATGCCGGTCCAGCACAGCAACACAATCGCGATTGGCACTTCAAACGCCACACCGAAGGCCATGAAAATGGTCATGACGAAATCGAGATATTTCGCAATGTCGGTGGCCATTTGTACGCCCTCTGGTGCGGTTTTAGCAAAGAAGCCAAACGCCAGCGGGAAGACGATGAAGTAGGCAAACGCCACACCGAGGTAGAACAGGAAAGTACTGGAGAACAGCAGCGGCATCACCAACTTACGTTCATGGCGATACAGTGCTGGTGCAACAAATGCCCACACCTGATAAAGAATAACCGGGACGGCGAGAAACACCGAGGCAACAATGGTCAGCTTAATCGGGGTAAAAAACGGTGATGCAACATCGGTGGCTATCATGCTGGCACCGTGTGGCATATGGCTAATTAACGGTGCGGCCACGGCGTGGTAGATGTCATTGGCAAAGTAAACCAGTGCCAGAAAAATGACAAAAACCGCGATGATGCAGTTCAGCAGGCGCTTACGCAGCTCAATCAGATGGCTGATCAGCGGTTGGGTATCTTCAACGGCCATGGTTATTTTTCGTCTTTTACGGCAACAGCCTGGGGAGTTTCCCCGCCGGGCGCGGGCTGAACGGGTTTCACCTCAGCAGGCGCTTGCGCAGGCGCACTGGCCTGATGCTCGGCAGCTGCTGGGCTGACACTTTCTGTATGAGCATGCGTAGCAGGCACCTGAGGTGTAGCCGGGGGCTGATCCTGTACCGGCGTCTGAGGCGAATGAATGGTATTCGCTTCATCTTCGGTTTTTTCCAGATCAATGCTCTGCTGCACAGAGCGACGCATAGAATCTGCGGTTTTACGCAGCTCATCCATCGACTCTTTCAGCTCCGGTGAAAGCGTGCCACGGCCCGCTTCTTCCACTTTTTTCAGGCTGTCCTGCAATTCTTGCAGTTTCAGCTCCTGCGCAAGTTCATTTTGCACATTTGCGGCCAACGAGCGCATGGCTCTGATCCAGCCAACAACGGTTTTTACTGCTACTGGCAAGCGCTGTGGGCCAAGCACAATCAGCCCAATCACAAACACCAGCAGCAGTTCACTGAACCCAATATCGAACACGGTTTACACCTGCTTGTCGTTCCTGGCTTCTTCTTTCTTAGCCGCGGTTTGCTGTTGTTCCGGCAGCGTTTTGGTCGCGAAATCTGCGTCCTGCTGCGCTGGTTCTTCTTTCTTGTCGTCATCACTCATGGCTTTTTTAAAGCCTTTCAGCGAAGCGCCGAGATCCGCGCCCAGTGTGCGGAATTTTTTGGTACCGAAAATAAGGACAATAATTACGGCAACGATTAACAACTTGCCGATGCTGATACCACCCATAGTATGGCCTCTAATAATCTAGTAAATACAATGCTGAACGTCGTGTCAGCGGCCCAGTGGACGGGCCTGAACCTGCGACATTACGTGGTTTAGCCCGACCTGACAATTAGTTTGTCCGCCGCCAGCCTATTATCCAGCTTACAGCGCCAGCCGCAATCAGTAACGCTGACGTCATATTCCACTCAGGATTGCGTAACAGCACCGCAACACCACTTAACACCAGTGTAGCGCCAATTCCGAACAGGTAGCGCGACTGATGTTGACGCGTCCGTTGCTCCTGCATCTCTCCGGCCAGCTTATCTACGCTGTGTTTGAGCATCTTGTGATGGCGCATGCTCTCATAAAACAGTTCTGGCAACTCGGGCAGTTTTTCCGCCCAGAATGGCGCTTTGTCTTTTACTGCTCGCCAAATGGCAGGTAAGCCAATCTGATCTTTGATCCAGTCTTCAAGGAACGGCTTTGCCGTTTTCCACAGATCCAGCTGAGGATAAAGCTGACGGCCAATACCTTCGATGTACAACAAGGTTTTCTGCAACAGCACCAGCTGTGGCTGTACTTCCATGTTGAAACGGCGCGCAGTGTTAAACAGATTCAGCAAGACATGCCCAAACGAAATTTCCGCCAGTGGCTTCTCAAAAATCGGTTCACAGACAGTACGAATCGCGAATTCAAAATCTTCTACGTTGGTGTCCGGCGGAACCCAGCCCGAGTCAACGTGCAACTCAGCCACCTTGCGATAATCACGATTAAAGAAGGCAATGAAGTTCTCCGCCAAATAGCGTTTATCTTCTTTATTCAGCGAGCCAACGATACCGCAGTCAATGCCAATATATTGTGGGTCTTCTGGATGATCATAGCTGACAAAGATATTTCCTGGGTGCATATCTGCATGGAAAAAGCTGTCACGGAACACCTGAGTAAAGAACACCTGCACACCACGTTCTGCCAATAGCTTCATATTGACGCCGTGCTGCTCAAGTGTGGCGATGTCAGAAATCGGAATGCCGTAAATGCGCTCCATCACCAGCATCGATTCGCTACAGTAGTCAGAATAGATTTCGGGTACGTAGAGCATCTGGCTACGTTCAAAATTACGCCGTAGCTGGATGGCATTCGCCGCTTCACGCAGCAGATTCAGTTCGTCCAGCAGGGTTTTTTCGTAGTCACGCACCACTTCCACCGGACGCAAGCGACGCCCGTCAGGCAGCAGACGTGGCACCCAACGCGCCAGGCGGTAGATCAGCTTCATGTCGGCTTTAATCACCGGCAGAATGTCCGGGCGGATCACTTTGATCACCACCTTCGCGCCATTTTCTTTCAGCGTGGCGGTGTGGACTTGAGCAATCGAGGCAGAAGCCAGCGGATTAATATCAAACTCGTCAAACCAGGTTTCTACCGGACCGCCAATCGCACGCTCAATTTGCGCTTTGGCTTTCGCACCGTCGAATGGCGCTACGCGATCCTGTAAGACAGCCAGCTCATCAGCGACGGCAGGTGGGAACAGATCGCGTCGGGTAGAGAGCATCTGGCCGAACTTAATCCAGACCGGACCCAGCTGCTCCATGGCCAGGCGCAGGCGCACCCCCACAGTTTTGTCCGCATGGCGATTCGGGATCCAGAAAATACAGCGCCGCCACAGCCGCAGCGGCAGCGTGATGCGCATTTTGGGGATCAGTTCATCCAGTCCGTAGGTCAGAAAAATTCGAATGATAAAGTATAAGCGGCGTAGTTCACCGAACGTCATTTCGCCTCCAACTGCGCCAGCCGCGTTTGCAACGCTTCTAGTTCGCGGTCTATCGAATCTACTTCTTCAGCAAACCACGCTAGCTCCAGTGCTGCCGGCGCCATGCGCCACTCTTCCGTCAACACCTCCGCGACATGGGTCTGGCGGCGGGTCAGCTCAAGCTGCGCAAAGCCAAACGCTTTACGGGCAAACTGGCTCAGGCCGAATGCGGCAACATCGCCAATCCACGGAGAGAGGTATTCAGCAGGATCTAACTCTGCCAGGTCGATCAGCGCAGAGAACTGCTGTACCACCTGAAGATCGCCCTCCACTTCCAGCTCACCGCTGCGAATCAGTGCGGTTAGCTGCTGACGATCGCGCAGTTTACTCAAAGAACGCAGATGGGTTATCACCGTGCAGTCACTGCTGTCCTGCCAGTCACTCAGCACATCCAACTGTTGCTCGCTAAACACCAGCACCAGTGGATGGGACAGCTCACTCAGTCGCAACGTCAGTACCTTGCCTGCCAGCCGCTGGCGTGCGGCTTTCAGGCTACGATCGCGATAGAGAACCCGGTTTAGTGCGGTCTCCAGACCGGCAGTTATCAGAGGAGTTAGCGTATTCACCATCATTGATCAGAATTTGAATCCACGATGCAGCGCTACAATGCCGCCGGTCATGTTGAAGTAGGTGGTATTTTCAAAGCCGACATCGTTCATCATCGCCTTCAGGGTTTCCTGATCGGGATGCATACGGATAGATTCAGCCAGATAGCGATAGCTCTCAGCATCCTGCGCGACCAGTTGGCCAATGCGCGGCAGAATATGGAAGGAGTAAGCATCGTAGGCTTTGCTCAGCGGATCCAGTACCGGCTTAGAGAACTCCAGTACCAACAGACGCCCGCCTGGCTTCAGTACGCGGAACATTGATGCCAACGCTTTCTCTTTCTCGGTCACGTTACGCAGACCAAAAGAGATGGTGATGCAGTCAAAGTAATTATCCGGGAACGGCAGAGCTTCGGCATTCGCCTGAACGTAGTTTACGTTGCCCACGACGCCGAGGTTGCGCAGCTTTTCGCGGCCCATTTTCAGCATCGAACTGTTGATATCCGCCAGAACCACCTGACCCGTTTCACCGACCAGACGCGAGAATTTCGCCGTCAGGTCGCCAGTGCCACCGGCCAGATCTAATACGCGTTGGCCACGGCGTACGCCGCTGCTATCGATGGTGAAACGCTTCCAGACGCGATGGACGCCGAACGACATCAGGTCGTTCATCAGGTCATATTTTGCCGCTACGGAGTGAAAGACTTCCGCGACTTTTCCCTCTTTCTCGTTCTTGGCAACGGTCTGAAAGCCAAAATGCGTTGTTTCCTGCTGAGATTCATCTGCCATCGGTTTTTACCTGCTCCACAATCAATACTTTCCAAAGTGTACCACAGAGTGGCGAGGCTCAGGCATGCTAAGCCATGCTATTCATGCAGGCGCCTGACCGATGCTGACGGGGGATCGGTCTCATCCTCATCGGGTATTTCTTCATCTGGCTGCGCCTGCTCCACCCATTGCGGATTAATGGGCCGTTTCACCTCAACCCCCAGACTGCGAAACGCTTCGGTCTGGGCGATGATATTGCCACGCCCTTCGGCCAGTTTTTTCATCGCCTGCTGATAGCTCTGCTGGGCTTTTTCGAGGTTACTGCCAATGCCCCCCATGTCATCAACAAACAGACGCATCTTGTCATACAGTTTTGCTGCGCGGTCGGCGATGCGCTGGGCATTACGGCTCTGGTGTTCATAACGCCACAGGTTGTTGATGGTGCGTAGCGCCACCAGCAGGGTCGTCGGGCTGACCAGCATGATGTTCTGTTGCAAGGCTTCACTGATTAATTCAGGCTGGCGATCTATCGCTAACAGAAATGCGGGCTCTAGCGGAATGAACATCAACACATAATCCAGTGAGCGTAAACCGGGTAATTGTTGATAATCTTTGCGTCCTAACAGGCGGATATGACTGCGCATGGCGGCAACGTGTTCCTGAATCGCTAACTCCCGCGTCGCTTCATCATTGGCGTTGAAGTAGCGTTCCCAGGCGACCAGCGTCATTTTGGCATCCACCACCACATCCTTGCCCTGCGGCAGCCGCACAATCACATCGGGCTGCAAGCGGCCCTGCTGTTCGGTTTGAATGCTGACCTGTGTTTCGTACTCGTAGCCCTCACGCAGGCCAGAAGCTTCCAGCACCCGGCTCAGCACCACTTCACCCCAGTTCCCCTGAATTTTGTTATCCCCTTTCAAGGCGCGGGTCAGGTTCAGCGCTTCCTGCGCCATGGTGGCGTTGAGTTGTTGTAGCTGTTTGATTTCATGAGTAAGCGTATGACGCTCACGCGCTTCCTGGCCAAAACTATCGTTGACCTGGCGGCGGAAGCCCTCAAGTTGCTCACGCAGTGGCGTAATCAGACCATGCAGACTTTGACGATTCTGCTCATCAACCCGGCGGCCATTGTTTTCGAAAATACGATTGGCGAGGTTTTCAAACTGGGCGGTCAAACGCTGCTCGCTGTTGGTCAGCAGGCGCTGTTTCTCTTCGGCGGCAAAGCGCGTCTCTTCCAGGCGGATGGTCACTTCACGCAGTTCCGCTTCCTGCGCCCGGTTTACATCCAGCTGATTGCGCAATTCGCGATTCAGCTGATCCGCCTCCGTGCGCCAGTAGTCAAGCTGTTGCAGCCGTTCCTGAGTTGCGCTCAGGCTACCGTGGAGCTGAATACGTTCCTGCTCACGCTGCGCCAACTGCTGCTGCAATTGCGCTATTTCGGCGGCCAGACGCTGTTGCGCCTCTTCCAGAATCCTCTGCTCCGCGTTAAAGCTGCTCGCCTGATGGCTGGACCGCAACTGTGCGATGATCCAACCAATGCCTGCTCCGGCTAATGCCAGGCAGGCACCGATCATTATCTGACTGTCCATTCTGCTTCCCCTACCGCTTGCTGCGCTGAGAAAAAAGGTAGAGTGGCACTGTATGAATGTCCAGATAAATCTTTGCTAATCAAAGTGTTCTTACGGTGAGCTCCCCGGCTTTCCAGGCATCTATCAGGAAAAACGGCAGCGGCAGATGCCATTGATTTTGTTTTACCCGTGCCGCATACACCCAACTTCTCCCCTGCCAGCTCAGCTCCACCTGCTGCTGATCGCCTTCACTCGCCACCGGCCCCGTCATGCTGGCAAAGCCCGCATTGCTGCCAACGTGAAAACGGTCAGTCTGCCAGCGGATGGGGGCATGCTGGGGCCAGGGCTGGGCCTGATGAAAACCAAAAAGCTCATCGTGACTCAGGAGGCTCTCCCGCACGGTGGGCCAGAGTGCTTGCTTGAGAAAATACTGGTCGGTGTAACGCGCACTGCCTGCGTACTGAGTAATGAAATCTCGCATCGACTGCTCAACCTGCTGGAATACGCCATTGCACCCTCCCCACATGCCCGCCAGCAGCAACTCCGTGTGCGTAAAGTAGTCACGCATGTGATGGAACCAGAAAGGAGAAGCCAGCCAGGCGTTCACTGCCGCCGCTTCACGCTCAGAGAGCAATGAATCTGCATCACGGACGATAAAGCGTTGCACGCTGGCATCATCCAGCACCAGAAAACGCCACAGCGTCGGGAAAATGTGCTTTTCCTGCGACATATCCACGAGCTCCACGTGAGGCAACTGCAAACGCTGCCAGACATGGCCGGGAACCGAATCATCCAGATAAACGCGGCAGCGCCAGCCAGGAAACAGATCGGGTGCCACTTCCACATTACGAATCAACGTCTCACAGTAACGAGGCTGACCGCCATACAGGCTGAAAGCGATGATGTTTTGCTGCGGGCGAGTGGCATCAAACGGGGCGGGCTGCGCGGAGGGAAAGGTGACACGCGGGCCACCTCGAAAACGGTCATCGGCGTGTTGCAGTGCTGCAAGGCCGTAACGTCGCACCTCTTCAGGCTTTTGTAACCAACCACAGACTTCCGCCAGACCATCACGCCAGGTTTCTGACGCCTGAGCCTGCTGAGCGGGGGGAGCCTGTAAGATTTTCAAATAGGTTTTATAAGCTTTGGGATACTGACCCAGGCGCATCTGACACAGTGCATAATCACTCAGCACCTGCATCTGGTGCGGCATAACGCGCAGCACCTCTTCACAGCTTTTCAGGGCAGTGGGGTAATCTTCCTGCGCCATCGCATGGCGAAAACGGGCAGCGGACTGCTCCACACGCGCTTGCAGATCGCGGGGATTCGCCGCAGGGCGAGAGGTAAAGCCTGAACGCATGGTCGGTCTCCGTCAAAGCGGGCACGGTGCGTCAGGCTTTAATACGCATCACAACAGGCGACGCGCGGCCTCGACCACAATGCTCACCGCAGCACTTTCCGTTTGTTTCATGGTGACAGCATCAGGGATCTCTTTCTGGGTGCGATTGACGATCACTCCCGCCACCATCCCGGCACGCAGCCCCTGGCTGGCGCACATGGTTAACAGCGTAGCAGATTCCATCTCATAGTTGAGGACGCCCATCTGCTGCCACTCTTTCATTGAACCCTGGAAGCGATTCACCACGCGACCGGAGAAGGTGTCGTAACGTTCCTGGCCTGGATAGAAAGTGTCAGAAGAGGCGGTAACACCAATGTGTGTTGCCGCGCCGCTCGCCTGTGCAGCGGCCACTAATGCCGTGGTACAGGTGAAGTCAGCAACCGCAGGGAACTCCATTGG
The DNA here is from genome assembly GCF_000295955.2 of Pantoea sp. A4. Lineage (GTDB taxonomy): Bacteria > Pseudomonadota > Gammaproteobacteria > Enterobacterales > Enterobacteriaceae > Pantoea > Pantoea multigeneris. Next base: position 26,320 of record NZ_ALXE01000007.1, on the reverse strand, counting down.
CGCGAAGTGCAGGCTGGCACCGTCAAGGCGGACAGCGGCGGTCGTTACCAGCACATCACCCACATTGATCCCCGGCTGGATGGCACCCGTGGTGCCCACGCGCAAGAAAGTACGCACGCCCAGCTGCGCCAGCTCTTCCACCGCGATGGAGGTCGATGGGCCACCAATGCCGGTTGAACAGACCACAACCGGTTTACCATCCAGCTTAGCGCGCCAGGTGGTAAATTCACGGTGAGAAGCAAGATGCTCGGGCTCATCCATCAGCGCTGCAATTTTTTTCACGCGCTCAGGGTCGCCGGGCACAATCGCCAGCGTTGCGCCCTGCAGATCGGCGCGGGTAATGCCTAAATGAAATACATCGGACTGGGCCATAACGGACTCCTGATAACGGGAAAAGATGTGCGCCACTCTACGTCAGCACGACGCAGTAAAATGTGACAAATATCGCCATAAGTAGTGAAACATATCAATCGTATACATTGAAATGAGATCTGAATCACATTTCAACCGCCATGTTACTGATTTTGCCACAAGCTGCGCTGTGAACAGAGGCTGGCGATGATAAAGAGAAGTATGCACCTCACTCTACAAACTCTGTACACGACCTGGCCACCGACCAAACAGGCCAGGCTATAGTTACCTGACTTCGCCTTTGCTCGCACGGAGAACATCATGAAAACCGAAGATAATATGGCACAGAAATCTGCGCCGGGTGGCTTTGCTCCCGCCGTTCACCCCATCGCCGCAACCACCATTACCACCACCAGTGAGGCTATTCAGGCTGGTGAAACCTCGGTCGCAAGCCAGGGTGAAAACATGCCAGCTTACTTTGCTAAACCGAAAGATGCCGCAGGTCCGCTGCCGGTTGTCATGGTAGTGCAGGAGATTTTCGGCGTGCATGAACACATTCGCGATCTGTGCCGTCGCCTGGCGCTGGAAGGCTATCTGGCCGTGGCCCCTGAGCTCTATTTCCGCGAAGGTGATCCAGGTGAGTATTCTGATATTCCTACGCTGCTTAAAGAGCTGGTCAGCAAGGTGCCTGATAGCCAGGTGTTGTCGGATCTCGACCACGTTGCGAACTGGGCAGCAAAACACGGTGGCGATATTCGCCGCCTGGCAATTACCGGCTTCTGCTGGGGAGGCCGTATTAGCTGGCTCTATGCCGCGCACAATCCTCAATTGAAAGCGGCGGTAGCCTGGTATGGGCGGCTGGTGGGCGACAAAACCCTGAAACAACAAAAACACCCCATCGATGTGGCGGTTGATTTAAACGCACCGGTACTGGGTCTGTACGGCGGCCAGGATGATGGCATCCCACTCGAAGGTGTGGAGCTGATGCGCCAGGCACTGCACGCAGCGAACGCTAAAGCGGAGATCGTGGTCTATCCCGATGCCGGTCATGCTTTCAACGCGGACTACCGCCCGAGCTATCACGCTGAATCGGCGCAGGATGGCTGGCAGCGTATGCTGGCATGGTTTAAACAGTACGGCGTAGCATAAAAAAGGGGGCGCATGGCGCCCCAAGATTTACCCAACGTATCAGACGATCTCACCTCGCGGATTGCCCCCCTGTCCCCTATCCAATGATTTTCGGCCTTCGCCGAGACACCACATCTGGCTTAAAATTATCTCTTAAGCGGCCTGACAGGGAACGCGGTGTGCTATTCACACATGGTTTAGACGTCCAGATGTTTACACCGCTATAATCTGCGCGTACTGTATGCTCCTCAAGCGCAAAATGTTCACTCTGCATGTGAAGGACCCTCATGATCGAACTCAAGCATCTGCGAACGCTGCAGGCACTGCGAAATACTGGCTCTCTGGCTGCCGCCGCCGCACAGCTGCACCAGACTCAATCAGCCCTCTCTCACCAGTTCAGCGATCTGGAACAGCGTCTGGGCTTTCGCCTGTTTGTGCGTAAAAGCCAGCCGCTGCGTTTTACCCAGCAGGGCGAGATTTTGTTGCAGCTAGCTGAGCAGATCCTGCCGCAAATTCAGCAGGCACTTCAGGCCTGTCATGAGCCGCACCAGACCACGCTGCGCATTGCCATCGAGTGCCACAGCTGTATTCAGTGGCTGACGCCAGCGCTTAATAACTTCCGCCTCAGCTGGCCGCAGGTGGTGGTGGATTTCAAATCCGGCGTGACGTTTGATCCTCAGCCCGCGCTGCAACAGGGCGAGCTGGATATTGTCCTGACTTCCGATATCCTGCCGCGCAGCGGTCTGCACTACACGCCAATGTTTGATTTCGAGGTGCGCCTGGTATTGGCTCCTGACCATCCGCTGGCACAAAAAGACGTGATTACCCCGGAAGATTTAGCCGACGAAGTGTTGATGATTTATCCGGTTCAGCGCCAGCGTCTGGATGTGTGGCGTCACTTCCTCCAACCCGCAGGTATCAGCCCGGCGCTTAAAAATGTGGATAACACCCTGCTGCTGATTCAAATGGTTTCGGCTCGCATGGGGATTGCCGCGCTGCCACACTGGGTCGTCGAAAGCTTTGAGAAACAGGGGCTGGTGGTCACGAAAACTCTGGGCGATGGTCTGTGGAGCCGCCTGTATGCCGCCGTGCGTGACGGAGAACAGCGCCAGCCGGTCATTGAGGCCATCACCCGCTTCGCCCGCCAGCACGCCTGTGAACATTTACCGTTTGTGCGTGATGCCGCATTACCCGGTACACCACTGGCGCGATAATAGCCGCGCCCTTGGCGTCAGTTTTGTCTATAATGCCCGACCAGATTCAGACCACGAGAAAGACTCACCATGATCAACAACGATGTGCTGCGCAGCGTGCGCTATATGTTAAACCTCAGCGATGCGAAAATGGTGGCGATCTTTGCGCTGGCCAACTGTGAAGTCCCGCAGTCCGATGTGGAAGCATGGCTAAAGAAAGAGGATGACGCAGCGTTTCGCCCTTGCCCAGACGTGTTAATGGGCTATTTCCTCAATGGTCTGATCTATGAACGTCGTGGGAAGAGTGAAGAAGGCCCGGCGCTGAGCATCGAGCGCAGAATGAATAACAATCTGTTTATGAAAAGATTGCGTATCGCCTTTGAACTGAAAACCACCGACATTCCTGACATCCTGAAAAAAGCCAACTTTACGGTTTCTCAGGGGGAAATTGGTGCCATCTTCCGTAAACCTGACCATAAAAACTACCGCGAATGCGGCGATCAGATTTTACGTAACTTCCTCAAAGGCCTGACCCTGACCCTGCGTCCAGCTCAGGGCGCACCGGTAAAAAAAGCACACTGATTCGCCTTTTGCGCCTCGTTTCTACGAGGCGCTCAGCGCACATCAGGCCAGAAAGAGCTTACGCAGGGTATGCGGAACAGCATCTTCGGCATTGCTACCAATCACTTCAAGTGCAGGCAGTGTGTCTTTCAGGCGTTGATGTGCATTACGCATGATGCAGCCTTTGCCCGCCATGTTGAGCATCTCCACATCGTTCATCCCATCACCAAAAGCGATGCAATCTGCCAGCGTGTAGTTAAGCTTTTTGGCGACTGCCTCAAGCGCATGCCCTTTTGACACCCCGCCCGCCATCACTTCCAGGCAGGTTGGTAGTGAGAAGCTGACATTCACACGATCGCCCCAACGTGCTTCAATCGCCTGCTCCAGTGGGATCAAACTTTCATGGTTATCGCTGGTGAAGAACACTTTGCTGATGCCGTCAGTCGGCAACATGCCCGGCTGATACACCTGATAGTTGAAATCAGATTCACGGAAATAGTCCTGCTCTTCCGGGCGGCAGCGGCTCATGAACCACTCATCATCGCGGTAAACATGGGTCAGAATGTCCGCACTGTGATAGTGCAAAGCAAAGAGATCCAGGGCGATATCTGCATCCAGATTATGGCTAAACACCAGCTCGCCTTGCGCATTGTGTACGCGAGCACCATTGGAGGTGATCATGTAGGCCGGGATGCCGAGTTTGTCGCGCATCTGACCCACATCAATATGGTGACGCCCGGTGGCAAAGATAAAGTGAATGTCTCGCGCTACCAGCTGCTGCAACGTTTCACGTGCATACGGGGTAAGACGGTGTTCGGGAGAGAGCAGTGTGCCATCCAGGTCGGAGGCGACAATCTGATACATGAAAAACCTCGGGTATCGGTAAAAATATCCGTCCGCGCGAGTGCGGACGACTCAGCGGTGACGCTGGAAAAAGTCAGTCACCGCGTGCAGTGCTTCAGCGCGCATGGCGTCCTTTTCAAACAGAATCTCATGGTACGCGCCTTTAATCACGCGTGGCTTACCGCCCTCACAGGGGTGGCCCGCTTCACGCATCAGGTCACAGAAGAGATCCTGCGCCCGGTTATCCACCACTTCGTCCTCACTGGACTGCAACAGCAGCATCGGCGTGGTGATCTGCTCTGCCTGGCTGATAATACTCTTTCCGGCATGGACCCCTTCGCGCACCCAATGATACGTTGGGCCACCCACACGTAGTGCCGGATCGTCTGAATAGAAACGAACATTGCGCCGGTAACGCTCAACGCTGTGCGTGAGATGGTTCTCACCAAAGGGATTCGCACGCCAGCGGCCGGTGCCCATGGCATAGGCATCGCGCATGGCCGGACGCTTTTCTGCCCAGTCCAGAATACGCGTAGCCAGAAACGTCGGCAGTGGCAAAGCGATACCGAACATCGGTGCGATCAGGGCCGCAGCGTGGAATGCCTGCGGCTGGCGCGCCAGGAACAGGGTTAAAATCGCACCGCCCATCGAGTGGGCCAACGCGTAACGCTGTTGATAATGGCCGGTGACGATCTCTTGTAAATAGAGCGTCTCAAGATCATCCACATAGTGAGAAAACTCCATCACATGGCCGCGATGAGGATCTTCCAGTAGCCGATCCGATCGCCCCTGCCCACGGTGATCCAGGATCACCACATCATACCCACAGTGGAACAGATCGTAAGCCAGTTCAGGGTATTTGACGTAGCTCTCTATGCGCCCAGGAACAATCAGGATGACACGTTTATGTTTCGGGGCGGTGAAGCGCACATAGCGCAACGTGAGATTACCCACCCCGGTAAATTCCCGTTCTTCGCGGGTACGCCAAAAATCGAGCAGCGGGCCGGTAGCGAACGCAGAAAAGGCACGCTCACGCGTTAGCCAGCTCGCTTTATGTCGATGCATCCATCCCCCTGACCAACGGACAAAAAAAAGAGTTTAAGCTGCCCGAGTTCCCCCGTAGCGCAGCCCATGTTTCTGGCGTATTGTGTCACATTTCCGCCCATACAGGGAGCATCACCCATGACCATCGAATGGTGGCTAGCCTATCTGTTAACCACAACCATTCTTAGCCTTTCGCCCGGTTCCGGCGCGATCAATACCATGAGCACCGGCATTAGCCATGGCTATCGCGGCGCAGTAGCTTCTATTGCCGGATTACAAACAGGACTGGCGCTCCATATTGTGCTGGTCGGCATCGGCCTGGGTGCGCTGTTTTCAAAGTCGCTGCTGGCGTTTGAGATCCTGAAATATGCAGGCGCGCTCTATCTGGTGTGGCTGGGCATTCAGCAGTGGCGCTCTGCGGGTGCGATTGATTTAAGTGCGGTCGCCAAAGCCATGCCACGGCGTAAGTTGTATCAGCGTGCGGTGCTGGTCAATCTCACCAACCCGAAAAGCATTGTGTTTCTCGCGGCACTGTTCCCGCAGTTTATCCAGCCGCATCAGCCACAGGCGATCCAGTATCTGATACTTGGCACGACCACTGTCGCGGTTGATATCGTGGTGATGATTGGTTACGCCACCCTGGCGACCCGCATCGCAGCGTGGATTAAAGGACCGAAGCAGATGAAACTGCTTAACCGTATTTTCGGCGGTATGTTTATGGGCGTAGGGGCACTGCTGGCCTGTGCGCGGAAGATTGCCTGAATATCACTTCTTTCAGGGCAAGGTGGGAGCAACACCTCTCACCTTGCCTCTGCCATCAGCGTGAAATGATCAGATGGATGCCAAAACCGGCAAACAACGTCCCGGCTACGCCGTCGATCCACTTCGCCATTTTCTGATACTTATTGCGGAAATAGGGTAGCGCAAAAATCGCCGCCACCAGGGTAAACCAGGCGAAGGTCTCCACGATGATTAACACGAACAAGCCCCAACGTGCCGCAGCGCCAACGTCATTACCCACAAACAGTGAGAACACACTGCCGAAGTAGATAATCGCTTTTGGATTAGAGATATTGGTCAGGAAGCCTTTCATAAAGCTCCGGCCTTTTTTCGGCAGCACAACCTCTGGCTCAGACTGGTGTTCAGCGGGCTGACGATGGCGAGCACGGGCTGAACAGAGCAGTTGCCAGCCCATCCACAACAGATAAAGCCCGCCGCCAACCATGATTATCTGATGGAGCCACGCCATTTTTTGCAGGATCAATTGCAGTCCCATTAACGCCAGGCCTGCCCACACCACAATTCCAAGACTGATTCCCATCACGCCCATCATTGCTTCTTTGCGTGAGCGGCTGGCCGCAGTTTGCGAAACAAAAAAGAAATCCGGACCCGGGCTCATCAATGCAACAAAGTGCACCAGCGCCACGGTAGCGAATAACATAATCATGCTGAACGACCTCTACTCTTCTTCTATCAAATGTTCTTTGATCATGACTAAAAACGGCGTACCGAAGCGCTCCAGTTTACGCTGACCGACGCCGTTCACACCCAGCATCTCTGAGGCGGTCACGGGCATCTGTTCGGCCATTTCAATCAGGGTGGCATCGTTAAACACCACATAAGGGGGAATGTTGCCTTCGTCGGCGATGGCTTTGCGCAGCTTACGCAGTTTGGCAAACAGCTTACGATCGTAATTACCGCCGTAGATTTTTGGCGAACTGCTTTTAAGCTTGGCGGTGATCAACCGGGGTACCGCCAGCATCAACGGGACTTCGCCACGCAGTACCGGACGCGCCGATTCCGTCAACTGTAGTGCCGAATGCATGGCAATATTTTGCGTCACCAACCCAAGGTGAATCAACTGACGCAGCACACTTACCCAGTGTTCATGGCTCTGATCGCGGCCAAGGCCATACACGGGCAGTTTGTCGTGCTCCAGCTCGCGGATACGCTGATTATTCGCCCCCCGCAGAACTTCAACCACATAGCCCATACCAAAGCGCTGGCCTACGCGATAGATGGTCGATAGCGCCTTCTGCGCTTCCATCAAGCCATCGTAACGCTTAGGGGGATCGAGGCAAATATCGCAGTTACCGCAAGCCTGCTGACGCCCTTCACCAAAGTAGTTGAGCAGTACCAGACGACGACAGGTTTGCGCCTCAGCAAATGCCCCCATGGCGTTTAGCTTATGGCGCTCAATATCCTGTAACGGGCCAGGCAGCTTCTCTTCGAGACATTTACGCAGCCAGGCCATATCTGCCGGGTCATAGAGCATCATTGCCTCTGCGGGCAACCCGTCTCGCCCGGCACGACCGGTCTCCTGATAATAGGATTCAATATTGCGCGGAATATCAAAGTGAACCACGAAGCGGACGTTCGGCTTGTTGATCCCCATGCCAAACGCCACGGTGGCGACCACAATTTGCAGATCATCCCGCTGGAATGCTTCCTGTACATAACCACGCTGTGCCGCATCAATACCGGCATGGTACGCGCCAACACTCAGCCCACGGCTTTGCAAACGGGCTGCCATATCTTCAACCTTTGCCCGGCTATTGCAGTAAATAATGCCGCTTTTGCCCCGCTGATCCTGAACATAACGCAGCAGTTGATCGGTGGGTTTAAACTTCTCCACCAGCGTGTAGCGAATATTTGGGCGATCGAAGCTGCTGATCTGAATCAGCGGATCGTCCATGTTCAACAGGCTGACGATGTCGTTACGGGTGGTTTCATCCGCCGTCGCCGTCAGCGCCATCACCGGTAATGCCGGGAACCGCTGGCGTAACTGACCCAGCGCGCCATATTCAGGCCGGAAATCATGTCCCCATTGCGAAATACAGTGGGCTTCATCCACCGCCAGCATCGCCGGTTGCCAGCCTTCCAGCGTATCGAGGAAGTTGTCCATCATCAGGCGTTCAGGGGCAATGTAGAGCAGCTTAATCTGCCCCTGACGGCAGGCGGAATAGACCGCCTGTTGTTGTTCACGCGATAACGTCGAGTTCAGACAGGCAGCGGCAACACCGTTCGCCAGCAGCTGATCAACCTGATCTTTCATCAATGAAATCAGCGGGGAAACCACCAGCGTCAGCCCTTCGCGCACCAGCGCCGGGATCTGATAACACAGCGACTTACCGCCGCCGGTCGGCATTACCACCAGACAATCACGTCCTTCCAGCGCAGTGTGAATAATCTCCTGCTGACCGGGACGAAACTGCTGATAGCCAAAGGTTTCTTGTAACACCTGCTGTGCCAGCGTTTCCTGATTTATAACTGCCGATGTTGCCACTGTAATCCTGTGTTTATCTGTGCATCAGAACAGATCGTTGAGCATGACACCTACACCAATGCGCGTCTGGCGGTGGTTGTAGTCAATTAATGACTCACCATAACCGCTAAACAACTGCGTATAGAAACGGACATGCTGCGAAATCGGGTAGCTCCAGCCAAGCTGTGCGCCACCAAATCCACTGTTCCAGTTGTAATTGCCCTGCAGGCTGAAGATGCTCTCACCTACGCGGTAACCAAATTTCAGCCGGTAATATCCCATATATTTGGTGATATCCGGGTTGTCGTCATTGCTGGCACTCTCAGGGATGCGATACCACGGCTTGATCTCTGCGAGAAAATTGCCGTTCTCCGCCATCAGGCGGGCATAAACGCGGTTCCAGCTGCGAGAGGTGGGATCGCTGCGCCCGTTGGACTGATGGTTAAAACCCACTTCAACATCGCGTAATGTCCAGCCTCCCAGCGAATAATCCGTTGCCCAACCGAGGAAGAGCTGCGGTTCATAGTTGGTTTCGCGGAACGGTGAAGACTCTTTGTGGTTCGACAACTGCCACCAGGATTGCTGCGTATACGATGCAGCCAGTACGGAGTTGTCGCCCAGAATACCGCGCCAGAGTGGAAACGCCAGACTGAGCTGGAATTTTACCTCATCTTTCTTTGCTTTATCAGCCCAGTTGTAGGAAGAAATCGCTTCTTTGTTCATGTCACTGGTGTAGGTATAGAGCACATAGTTGCTCTCATACGGATACAGTACAAACGGATTATCGTGCTTTTCCAGCAAGTTAGCGATGATACTGCCAGGTACTTCAGGTTGGTCGTGTACGTCTTGTGTTGTGGCGACTTCTGCCCGTGCCAGAGTAGGAAGCAATAAAAACGTTGCCAGCAAACTGCGATGCATTCGCATAGTGTTCTCCATAGAGCCCTGCTGATTAAAAAAGCGCAACAAATGTAAAAGGCAATTTTAGCGATAAACCACATTCCCGAGCAGGGCGCTGTTCCGAAAGTGGAAAGCGCCTCGCGGCCCTTTTAAAATAGACAGCACATTTACATACCGCCATGTGCGGCGAAAGCTTTCAGGATCAGAAATAATGGCAACACCGATGACACAGGAAGAGGCGCGACGCTATATCGGCGAGATGTTTGTTTACCATATGCCGTTTAATCAAGCGTTGGGGCTGGTGCTGGAAAAGCACGAAGCAGATTTCGCCGAACTGAGCTTTAACAACAAAGACATGCTGGTAGGAAATGCTGCGCAGCATATTTTGCACGGCGGGGTGATTGCGGCAGTTCTGGATGTGGCGGCTGGCGTCGTCTGCGTCAGCCACGCATTGACGCGCCAGCCGACCATTACGGAAGAGGAGCTACGCCAGCGCCTGTCCCGTATGGGCACCATTGATATGCGTGTGGATTATCTGCGCCCTGGGCGCGGCGAGAAGTTCATTGCCAGCAGTACCCTGCTGCGCGCCGGGAATAAAGTGGCGGTGGCTCGCGTCGAATTGCATAACCAACAAGGCGACTATATTGCCACGGCGACCGCCACTTATCTGATTGGTTAACCCGATTGGCTGGTTTCTGGCCGGGCAAAACGCGAAAGGTAACGCGCTAACGCCGGGCCAGTCAGCAGAATGGTGAACAGGCGGAGCGTCTGCATAGCCATAACAAAGGCAATATCCACCCGACTCCCTGCGGCAATAATCGCTACCGTATCTAATCCACCGGGGCTGGTGGCGAGATAGGCGGTCATAATGTCAACATGCAGCACCTTCGTCAGCACCCAAGCTAACCCACCGCACAGCAGCATCAAGCCAATAATCGAGACCACCATTTGCGGCAACGTACGCAGCGCCAGCAAGAAGACCGGCCGGGTAAAGCGCAGTCCAACACTCCAGCCAATCAGCGAATAAGCCACCGCCAGCAACCACTCCGGGACCTGTAAGGTCGCCACACCGCTGCTATGAAGGGCGGCCCCGATAAATGCCGGTAACAACAGTGCGCCCGAAGGAACGCGCAGGCGTGGAGCCAGCCATACGCCAGCCACCATCACGATAAAGGTCAGCAACAGTCCGCTGTGTAATGCGGGAAACCACTCCAGCGTAGCATTTTGCGCGTTGTTCCCTAAACCGATTCGCGCCACCATTGCGGCAGCCGTCGCGACAAACAGCACACGCAGATACTGCATAAAAGCAACCAGCCGCACATCGGCACCAAAATCCCCCGCCATCGCGACCATCGCCGAGGCACCACCAGGAGAAGATCCCCAGGCACCGGTAGCGCCTGGCAAATGGCTAAAGCGCACCAGCATAAAGCCGGACAGCGCACTGGCAGCGAGCGTCAAAATCAGCACCGCAACCACAACCGGCCAGTCGTTGAGTAAAGGAGTGAGGATAGAAGGAGAGAGGCTTTGCGCGATCATACAGCCAAGAACGGCCTGAGCCAGCACGAAGAAACGCTTATCGATACGCACCTTCGCACCGGTCAACCCCATCACTACACCGACAATCATCGGACCCAGTAACAGAGCGGCAGGTACCTGAAAAACCAGCAACAGCATTCCCAACAGCAGCGAGGCGATCAGCAGAATAGCCCACTGAGCCCGCAAAGAGAGATGATCCATGATTCAGCAAATTTTATTAAAACAGGGAGGTAACAGAGTACGCAGTTTCAGTGGAAGGTGCCAGTTCCAGGGGCCAGAGGCGGCCCCTGCGATTGATTACAGCCAGTTACGTCGTTTGAAGTACAGGTAAGGGGCCAGGCCCGCCAGGATCATCAAGCCGATGGCCCAGGGATAACCAAAGCTCCACTTCAGCTCAGGCATCAACTCGAAGTTCATCCCATAGCTGGACGCCACCAGCGTAGGTGGCAGGAACACCACCGACACCACCGAGAAGATTTTGATGATGCGGTTCTGTTCGATGTTGATAAAGCCCATCGCCGCCTGCATCAGGAAGTTCACCTTCTGGAACAACGATTCATTGTGCGGCAGCAGGGATTCGATATCGCGCAGGACTTCGCGGGCCTGTTCCAGCTGGTTCCCCGGCAGGCGCGCTTTACGCACCAGGAAGTTCAATGCACGCTGGGTATCCATCAGACACAGACGTACTTTCCAGCCGATATCTTCCATCTCCGCAAGACGCGACAGGGCTTCGTCATAGTCTTCGCCCTGCTGGCCTTCCATGATGACGCGGCTGAGTTTTTCCAGTGCGCTGTAGATGTTTTCAATCTCATCCGCCAGCTGTTCGATTTTGGTTTCAAACAGGTCCAGCAGCAGTTCAAACGGATTTCCATCCATCAGCGTCTGATTGCGGGCGCGCATACGGTAGAGGCGGAATGCCGGCAGTTCACGCTCACGCAAGGTATAGAGCCGCCCTTCACGCACGGTGAACGCGACAGTGGCGTTGCCCGCGTGGTCTTCAGCATCTTCATAGAAGAAGAATGAGTGGATGTGCAAACCATCTTCATCTTCAAAGAAACGTGCCGATGCTTCGATATCTTCCAGCTCTGGGCGCGTCGCAAGGCTCTGACCCAGCTCGTTATGTACGCGCTGACGTTCGGCCTCTTCAGGTTCGATCAGATCGACCCAAATGGAGTTAGTGAGTTTGTCATTTTCGTCTTCCAGCTCAAGGCGGGTAAGGCGACTTTGATCCAGTTTAAAAGCGCTCAGCATAGCAATACACCCCATGACAGACTAAGGGGGACGAGGCTGATGCACTGCTAACGGTTAGCAGGCACAGCAGATACCTGAACACGACGTACAGGGCATGATCAGTGCTGACTCACGCGACGAGATAGTGCAGAAGGGTCGCTGATAACCGCTAAGGCTACCAGCTCAGGAGGTAGCCTTAGAAGTTATTCCTGATAAACAGGGGGTTGAGCCAGCATCGACTGGGCGTGTCCAAGGCATTGTCCTCTCATGATAATAGTGGGCGCATGTTACGCTGAGACGAAAAAGTCGTCAAGTCAGGCGCTTATTGCTTACACAGCTTCCAGACGCGCATACGCCGCTACCAACCACTTGATGCCCTGCCCCTGAAATGCCACCTGCAACCGGCTGTGCTCGCCGCTGCCTTCAAGGTTGATAATGGTGCCTTCACCAAATTTCGCATGGCGAACACGCTGCCCAAGCGCAAAACCGCTGTCGTTTTGCGTCACTGGAGCGCCCATGCGCTGTGGGCTAACCGGACGGCTCACGCTGGCACGTAACCGCACTTCTTCCACACACTCTTCGGGTAACTCAGCGATAAAACGGGAAGGTCGGTGATACACTTCCTTACCATAAAGACGGCGCGTTTCGGCATACGTCAGCGTCAGCTTTTGCATCGCACGGGTGACACCCACATAGGCGAGGCGACGCTCTTCTTCCAGACGCCCGCCCTCATCCAGCGACATCTGGCTGGGGAACATTCCCTCTTCCATGCCGACAATAAAGACCTGGCTGAATTCCAGCCCTTTCGCCGAGTGCAGTGTCATCAACTGCACCGCATCCTGCCATTTGTCGGCCTGACCTTCACCGGCTTCCAGCGCCGCATGGGAAAGAAATGCCTGGAGTGGCATCAGGTCTTCATCTTCATCCTGATAGCTGAACTGGCGGGTTGCCGTCACCAGTTCCTCAAGGTTTTCGATACGTGCCTGACCTTTCTCGCCTTTTTCTTGTTCGTACATCAGCCACAGGCCGGAATCTTTAATCACGCGGTCAGTCTGCACGTGCAGCGGCAGTTCCGCTGTCTCTGTGGCCAGTGAATCCACCAGCTCGCAGAAACGCTGTAATGCCGAAGCCGCCCGACCCGCCAGGACACGGTCCCGCAGCAGCTCGCGCGTGGCTTGCCACAGCGTCAGCTGTTTTTCCCGCGCGGTCTGGCGTACTACATCCAGCGTACGATCGCCAACACCGCGCGTTGGCGTATTGACCACGCGCTCATAAGCCGCATCATCGTTACGGTTCGCCATCAGGCGCAGATAGGCCAGGGCATCTTTGATTTCCTGGCGTTCGAAGAAGCGCATACCGCCATAAATACGGTACGGCATATTGCTTTGAATCAACGCCTCTTCCAGCACGCGCGACTGGGCGTTGCTGCGATAAAGAATGGCGCAATCCTGGAGCGCATTCCCATTTTCCAGCCAGACTTTAATGCGATTGACCACGAAGCGGGCTTCATCCAGCTCATTAAAGGCGCAGTAGATTGAAATGGGTTCGCCTGCGCTATCTTCAGTCCAGAGCTCTTTCCCGAGACGACCGTTGTTGTTAGCAATGAGGACGTTAGCCGCCTGAAGGATATTCTTCGTTGAACGGTAGTTCTGCTCCAGGCGAATGGTCTCTGCGCCGGGGAAATCTTTCAGGAAGCGCTGGATGTTCTCAACCTGGGCACCGCGCCAGCCATAAATGGACTGGTCGTCATCGCCAACGATAATCACTTTCCCGCTATCGCCCGCTAACATGCGGATCCAGGCATACTGAATGTTGTTGGTGTCCTGGAACTCATCCACCAGAATGTTGGTAAAGCGTTCGCGATAGTGATTGAGAATATGCGGTTTGTTCAGCCACAGCTCGTGAGCACGCAGCAGCAACTCCGCAAAATCGACCAGCCCCGCGCGATCGCACGCTTCCTGATAGGCCTGATAAATCTTCAGCCAGGTCTGCTCAACGGGATTGCCGTAACTCTCAATGTGTTTAGGTCGCAGCCCTTCATCTTTTTTGCCGTTGATGTACCACATGCCCTGACGCGCGGGCCACTGCTTCTCATCGAGGTTCATGGCTTTGATCAGCCGTTTTAACAGGCGTAACTGATCGTCGCTGTCGAGGATCTGGAAGTCCTGCGGCAGGCCAGCATCAAGATGGTGTGCACGGAGAAGACGGTGAGCAAGGCCGTGGAAGGTGCCAATCCACATCCCGCCACCGCCGCTGCCAATCAGTTGATCGATACGATGGCGCATTTCTGCTGCCGCTTTGTTGGTAAACGTCACCGCCATAATTGAATAAGGCGAGCAGTTCTCTACCGACAACAGCCAGGCGATACGATGTACCAGCACGCGGGTTTTACCACTGCCTGCACCCGCCAGCACCAACAGGTTGCTGCGGGGCGCGGCAACCGCATCACGCTGTTTATCATTTAAGCCGTTAAGCAGATCAGAAACGTCCATAAGCACCGTTCACACAAGAGAGCATTAATAACTGGATAAATTTACAGCCATTATACACCTGTCGTACTGCAAGTGACAGGTGATAAGGCCAGAAGCCCGCCTCAGCGAGCAGACGGGAGCAGCGAGGTCAGCGAGGAGAGCTGAGAAATTTCCACATGTGGCAGCAGGCGGGCATCTTTGATTTTCATCAGATTGCCTTCACACAGGTTGATCCAACAGGCCTGTAAGCCACAGCGTACTGCACCCGCCACATCAGTGGTGAGGTCATCACCCACATGCAGGATATTCTCGGGAGCGATATTCAGTCGGCTCGCGGCCAGATGGAACATATCATTCCACGGCTTAGAGCGCCCATCAGGGCCGGCACGCAAAACAAATTCAAAATGATGGTCAATACCGAGTTTGTCCGCCTGCGCATTGCCGTTGGTGATCGCGACCAGCGGGATGTGCTGGGCTAACAGCGTCAACGTGTCATGTGTCTCCTGCGGCATGTCGACCTGGCTACGCCAGTGGGCAAACACCCGCATCACTTCCGCAGCGCCAGCGGTGGCTTCTGCGGCGGACATCCCCACATTCCGCATCGCTAGCTCAACGGCACGACGCCGCCACTCAGTCACATCGTGGTAAATTTCGGGCTCGCTAATCAGCAAAGTATCACGCAGTTGCTGATACTGCTGCTGCGTAAAATCCCGTAATGCCGGATGTGCCGCTTGCAACGCGGCGTGAGATTCAATGGTGGTTTTACGAATCACCGGCAGGTTGTCATACAGGGTGTCGTCAAAATCGAAAGTCATGGCTTTGATGGGACGCAACGCGCGGTAAAACTTCATTCTTTTTTGCCTCGTTTAGCCCGGGGATGAGCATTGTCATAGACCGATGCCAGATGCTGGAAATCGAGATGGGTATAAATTTGTGTGGTAGAGAGACTGGCGTGACCCAGCAGTTCCTGCACGGCGCGTAAATCACCACTGGATTCAAGTACATGGGTAGCAAAAGAGTGACGTAGCTTATGCGGATGCACGTGGCTACTGACGCCCTGTTTGATCCCCCACTCGGCAAAACGCTTCTGCACATTGCGCAGTGAAATACGTTTGCCCCGGCTGGAGAGGAACAACGCATCATCTTCGGCAGCCAGTAATGCGCGATGGGAAAGCCACTGTTCGACCCAGTGCACTGCGGTTTTACCTATTGGCACCCGGCGATCTTTACTGCCTTTTCCCGTCACCCAGACTTCACCCACATCGAGATCCAGATGGCGGCAATCGATATTAACCAGTTCTGAAAGACGTAGCCCACCGCCATACATCACTTCCAGCATCGTGCGATCGCGCACAGCCAGAGGATCGGTAGCGTCAATCTCCAGCAGTTGGTTAACTTCGTCGACATCCATATTTTTTGGCAAATGCCGCGCACTGCGAGGCGTGCTAACGCCGCGTGCCGGATTGGCACTTAACAATCCCTGGTTAACCTGCCAGTCAAGAAAACTTCGGAGTGCTGACAGCCGTAAGGCCAGACTGGAAGGTTGTAATCCCGCGCGGCGGCTGCGTGCCACCATACTGCGGACATGCACCAAATCGAGTTGCTGCCACTCAGTCAGCTGCATCTCTTCTGCCATTTGCGTCAGCACCGCTAGCTGCCGGGCATAATTGCTGTGCGTTAGCGGGCTGAGCTGCCGCTCTACTTTGATGTAGCGCAGAAAGCCTTCAACTGCCTCCTGCAATGGCGCACTCATAGACGAGTAATCCAGCGTGACAGCAGTTCCGGTAGCATATGCGCCAGATGCTGCAGCAGCATCGTACCCATACCCGGCTGGTAATGATGATTATCACGGCTGCTAAATATCAACACGCCCAGATCACCTTCCTGGCCGAGCAAGGACATTGCGACCGAACCCACCGCCTTTGCCTGCGGCAGCAACAGCAGCAGTTCCGGACCGTTCAGTGGCCCAAGATAGTGTTGCTGTTGACCAAAGCGTTGGATGCGCAGGGGTTCAAATGCCTGGCGTGATAGCCCAAGCTGCACAAAGTCAGACGGGGCGCCCAGCGCCCATTGTTCATTAAATAGACGAATGTTGGCACCCGCCAGACCCAGCTCTCGCGCCCAGCGCTGCAAGCGGTTCAGCATATCCTGTAGGGAGTCCGCCGATGCCAGGTGGCCTTGCAAAATCAGTAACCGTTCAAACAGCTGATGGTTAGCGGTGGCTTGCTCCATCAGCAGGGTAATCTCTTCTTCCAGGCGCTGAATATGATTACGCTGGCGCGCCATATGCCATTCCACCAGCGAAACACTGCCGCGTACCGGATGCGGCACCATCATCTGCTCAACCTGACGGGCATTACGAATGAAGAAGTCAGGATTCTGCCGTAAAAAATCACTTACGGCGCTGTCGTTTAGCAGTAATGCGCTCTCCGCCTGTTCTTCTACATTTTTCATAGATGAATAAATCCGTCATAAACGTGAGTGGCGGGTCCGGTCATATACAGCGGCTGTCCCGTGCCATTCCAGGCGATGTGCAACGTCCCTCCAGGGAGATCCACCTGCACTTTGCTCGCCAGCAGTCCCTGTTGGATACCACAAGCCACAGCTGCACACGCACCGCTGCCACAGGCCTGGGTTTCTCCGGCCCCACGTTCATAGACGCGCAGACGGATGTGTTCAGGATTCACCACTTCCATAAAGCCCACGTTGACGCGTTCCGGGAAGCGTTCATGGCTTTCCAGCACCGGGCCAAGGGTTTCCACCGCCGCCGTCGCTACGCTATCCACCTGAATCACACAGTGTGGATTGCCCATCGACACGGCCCCGAACATCACCGTTTGCTCCGCAACGCGCAGCAGATAGAGGTTTTCCGCTTTGTTGGCGCGGAAAGGCACCTGCTGCGGTTCAAAGTTCGGTTCTCCCATATTGACCCGCACCAGCTCATCTTTCGTGACGCTGAGCACCATGCGGCCCGTTTGGGTACTTACGCGAATATCGTTTTTGTTGGTCAGCCCTTTCAGACGCACAAAACGAGCGAAACAACGGGCACCGTTACCACACTGCGCCACTTCGCTGCCATCAGCGTTGAAAATACGGTAGTGAAAATCGAGTTCCGGATCGTAAGGCGGTTCTACGATTAACAGCTGATCAAACCCGACGCCCAGATGCCGATCGGACAGGCGACGAATCAATTCGGGTGAAAAAAAGACGTTTTGCGTCACCGCATCGACGACCATGAAGTCGTTACCGAGGCCGTGCATTTTCGAGAACTGCATTTTCTGCTCCGCCGGGTATGCCATTACTGATTACTTCGCCTGAACGCCAGCTTTGCCGCCGACCATGTCGTTTACCGCTTGATCGGGGGTGTGGGCTACCGCTTTGTTATGCTGATCCGTTTGTTCAGTGGGGAAGTAAAGCGGTCCTTTCAGTCCACAACCGACCAGGCTCGCTAGCGCTAGCGCCATACCCAACAGGCTAACTACTCTCTTCATGCTGATTGCTCTTCTTGTCCTTAACCTGCTGCTTATCATCGCAGTTGAACCCGGAAAAGCAACAGGAATTCCCGCTGATTTCAGCGAGTGGCGCACAACTCAGTGCATCTGAAAACGTGGCAGAAAATCTGCCTGCTCTTTTTCGGGCTGAGCGGCACAGAGTTGGGTCAGCGTCTGACTGCGGAACGGAATCACCTGATAACGCTCTGCAACCTGCACAATTTGATAGAACTGCGGAAGATTGAAGTTGATGAAGCTGGAGCCATAGGTGAAACGATCGTGCGAAGAGGAGTAGAAGCGACTGACGTCACGCACCAGCTCTTCTTTGCTGCCTTCACAATGGTGATAGACCTCAACCCGATTGGCTTCATCAAGGATGTAGATATTGAAACCGCGATCGTCACTGGTATCTTCAAAGAAGAACTGGATGATCCCTTCACTGGCATAGCCGTTAACCACCGGCGGCAGCGGCGTTTGATTAGATTCGACTTTTATCGACAGCCCATGCAGCTTGTTATTGGAGATGGCGCCATAGAACTCCACGGCATTTTCCAACTTTTGCACCGAGACGCTCATCCGCTCAAAGAACAGTCCCCAGGTTTCGCCAGCCACGCGTAAGGCTTTAAAGCGTCCCGGTTCCTGGCGGGTACTGGAGAGACGCAGTTCAACGCACTCAGACACCAGTTGCTGTACACGAGTACGAATTAATCCGCGCAGGTGCTGGCTGTAGCAGAACACTTCAACGGTATCCGGTGGCGCAGCATCCTGATGCATCTTGCCCAGAATGGTTTTTAACGCCTCAATCATCGCCTGCTCACCGCTGAAATGCAGCGTACGCACCTCATTCCACGAGTTGCGATACAGCAGGTCGATACTGCCAATCAGGCATTGCTGCTGTTGACCGAAGCTAAATACATCCAGCTTGCGGAAATCAAAATGCACCACCTGATTGCGGAATGCCGCCGTCGGATCATATTCAAGATTGACGATAATCGACAGGTGCCGGATTTCACATGGGCTATACAACGCTTTTGGCGTTGGCGCTGGCACTCGCAGCGGGAAGTGATGCGAGACATCGTGCACCAACTCCTGCAAGCGCGCCAAATCACACACCTCGTTGCCTTTGATGTGCAAACGGGTTTTGTCCGTGAGCAGGCCATTGAACCAGGCCCAGGCCACCAGTTTGTTGAGGTAACGGTTATATTCCAGCGGCTGATGGCTGATGATGGAATCCATATCCGGTGCCTGATTATACAGATACCAGCCAGCACGATTTGCTCGCCCAGCAGGGACATGAATAAAGGTCAGATTCGGCTCTGACAGGTCAGGCGATATTTGTGGATTCACCAGCGTGACTTTGCCGGGCAGCGCTTCGAATGCGGCGTACAGTTTACGCGTCAGCACGCCGATATCTTGCGGGCTAGCGCTGACGCTTAAATTGTTGCGACGGGCAAAACGGATCAGATTGCGATAGCTCTGCATCATCGCATCGAGCAGTTCATTGTGCGCTTCGCGCACCCGTTCGATTTTCCACTCGGCGCGATTATCGAGAATCGCCAGCTTTTCGCTATCCCAACCCCAGGATTTGACCAACTGGGCGAGGATTTCACGCCGCCACGCGGTGCGGTCGTGGTGCTGTTCATGGGAAAGCTTTTCGCACACTTTGAGATAGAAACAGCGGCGAATCAGATCAAGGCGCGGTTGATCATCAATGCTGGTGAGATAACGCGTCACGCGCTCCAGCATCATGCAATAAGGATCGAGACCGAACGAGACAATTTCGCCATCGTGCAGGCGCTGTTTAATGTCCATCGCCAACAGTTGGGTGTTGGGGTATTCCCAGCTGTACGCTTCCAGCAGCAAGGTTTTCAGCACCGCTTTGTACGGTGAATCAATGCTTTTATACAGCTGCCACAGGCTGGCACCGAAATACTCTTCTGCTGAGAGCGTGCCCAGCCCGCCTAAATCCAGCCATTCGTTCGGCGTTAACACACCCTGTGCATACAATGACATGACGTAGTCATCGTAGTGGTGCTCCTCTTCGTTCGGCACCATGTTCCACAGAATACGCTTACCCGCCATACGGACTGCCGTACGGTAGAATTCATCTAACAGCAGGATGTGTTGGGTTGATCCGCAATCTTCTCCGCCGAGGCTACCACTTTCATTGTGGCGGAAGCGGTTCTCATCGATCAGGAAGAAGCTGACTTCCATGCCCAACGACAGGCACCATTTTTCCAGCAGCGTACATTTACGCCGCAGGTTCATGCGCTCTTCGTTATCCAGCCACGACTGGTGGCAGACCCAGATATCGAGGTCAGAGACGCTGTTTTGTCCCACGGATGAGGTACTGCCCATGGAGTAAATGCCGGTAATCGGCATTTCGCCCTTGGCAGGGGGAACAACGTGCAGATCGTCGCCGCCGATGAGCTCAGCCAGAAGCTGCTGCTGATTTTCATCGGGCGTATAGAAGCTGATGCCATGGGGAACACTACCTTCGAGGTAGCCCGGCATTAACGGATGATGATGATGTAACAGGGTTGGCAGCAGAGTGAAGACGTGCCGGAAAGCAGGCCCCATAGCAGCCAGTGCGCGGTCTACGCGCAGCTGGTTGATTGCATCCAGTCTCTGTTTCAGTGTCTCAATGTAGAGGTACAAGACGTTTCGCCTGATTGTCCGGATTGTGTAAGCACCGTGTTTTCATTCTCAGCCTTGGTGTAGTTAAATTATGCGGCTGATGAAAACGTGATCAATCTAACACTTGAGAGATTGACCGTAAAGAAAGTTGCGCTACTTAACATTTTAGCACGTTCTGTCTGGCATTCCGTGCTTTTCAGACTAACCCCTTCAGCCACCTTAATCTACCAAAAGGAATCGAGGGTCAGACCCATTTCAGTCCTTTGAAACTGACAGCATTCCCCTATCGATGATAGGATAATCGATGAACGATCAAAATGGTTAACAGAATGTTAGACAAAATTTTCAGAATTGCTACAAGGCAAAGTCCTCTTGCGCTGTGGCAAGCACAATATGTCCAACAGCGCCTGATGGCCGCCTGGCCGGGGCTGCGCGTTGAACTGGTGCCAATGGTCACCAAAGGGGATGTGATCCTGGATACACCGCTGGCTAAAGTCGGTGGCAAAGGCCTGTTTGTCAAAGAGCTTGAGGTGGCAATGCTGGAAGGACGTGCCGATTTAGCCGTGCACTCCATGAAAGACGTTCCCGTCGAGTTCCCGGAAGGACTGGGCTTAGTCACGATTTGCCAGCGTGAAGATCCGCGTGATGCCTTTGTTTCTAATCAGTACGCTTCCATTGACGAGCTGCCGCAAGGCGCAGTGGTGGGTACCTCCAGCCTGCGTCGTCAGTGCCAATTGAGCGCACGTCGCCCGGACCTCATCATTCGTTCGCTGCGTGGTAACGTAGGAACGCGTCTGGGGAAACTCGATGCAGGCGAATATGATGCCATTATTCTGGCCTCTGCCGGATTGATCCGCCTCGGCTTAGAAGCACGCATTCGTCAGGCACTTCCAAGTGATATCTCTTTACCCGCCGTGGGCCAGGGTGCCGTCGGCATTGAGTGTCGTCTGGATGATGCCGAGCTGATTAATCTGCTTCAGGCGCTGAATCATGAAGACACCGCGGTCTGCGTCCGTGCGGAACGAGCCATGAATACCCGTCTCGAAGGCGGATGCCAGGTGCCGATTGGCAGCTTCGCAGAACTGCATGGTGAAGAGCTGTGGCTGCGCGGGCTGGTTGGCTCGCCGGATGGTAGCAAGATGATCAGTGGTGAACGTCGCGGCACACGCCAGCAGGCTGAGCAGATGGGCATCTCACTGGCGGAAGAGCTGCTAAATAATGGTGCACGCGAGATCCTGCGCGAGGTCTATCAAGGGCAACCGCCTGCATGACCATTCTGGTGACCCGCCCAGAGCCGGCTGCCAGCCAACTGGTTACCCGTCTGCAAGCGGCGGGTAAACTGGCGTGGTCACTGCCGCTGATTGAGTTCGCTCCGGGCGGCGATCTCCCCCATTTAGCACAACAGCTACAAGCGCTTAAGCCAGGCGATCTGGTTTTCTTGCTTTCACAGCAGGTTATCTTTCATGCTCACCCCGCAATGCAGCACGCCGGGGCGGCATGGCCGACCATTCCCGACTATTATGCCATTGGGCGCAGCACTGCCCTGGCGTTCCACACCGTCAGTAATTTACCGGTTGAATACCCTCAGGCAGAAGAGACCAGTGAAGAGCTGGTGCGACTTGGCCGCTTGCACAACGTAGCCGGTAAGCGGGCTTTACTGCTACGCGGCAACGGTGGCAGAACCCTGATTGCAGATACCCTGAGCGAACGGGGGGCAAATGTCAGCTTTATTGAGTGTTACCAACGCCGGGCAAAGCAGTATGACGGTGCATTTGAAGGGCACCGCTGGCGTAACCGGGGTATTGATACTCTGGTCGTGAGCAGCGGCGAAATGTTACAACAGCTGTATTCACTGTTCCCCACCGTTGACCGTGAGGAATGGTTATTACACTGTCGGCTACTGGTCGTCAGTGAACGTTTGGCTACGCTGGCAGCCGGTTTGGGCTGGCAGAATATTACGGTAGCCGATGGTGCCGATAACGATGCGCTGCTGCGCGCGTTACGCTGAACTTAACAATGGGATGTGCCACAATGACGGAACACAAAGACTCCTCCGCCATGGTTGAAGAGACCACCCCAGCGGAAAAAAGCCTCTCATCTGCTCAGAACCCGCAGACCCACCAGAAGAAAAATGGTGGTCTGGTGCTGGGCGCAGTTGCGATTGTTATCGCACTGGCGCTGGGAACCGGTTTATATCTGCATGGGAAACAGCAGGCCGATTTGCAGGCACAGGTTAATCAACAGCTGAACGATCAACTCAGCGCGTTGCAGCAACAAAATAACCGTGAAAATCAGCAGCTGGCTCAGCAGCTTGATAGCGCTAACACTGCGCTACAGCAGGCTCGTAGCCAACAGGAAGCCACTGCGAAAGCCCTGGATGATTTACGCCAGCGCGTGGCGATGATTTCCGGTAATGATGTGAACACCTGGCTTATTTCTCAGGCTGATTACCTGGTGAAACTGGCCGGTCGCAAGCTGTGGAGCGATCAGGATGTCACTACCGCCGCCGCCCTGCTAAAAAGTGCGGATGACAGCCTCGCTGATATGAACGACCCAAGCGTGATGAACGTACGTCGTGCACTGACGGAAGATATCAGCACGCTTTCCGCCATCAGCCAGGTCGATTATGACGGCATTATTTTGCGTCTGAATCAGCTCTCCAACGGCGTGGATAATCTGCGTCTCGCTGACAACGACAGTGATGATTCGCCGATGGACAATGACAGCGGAGAACTCTCCAGCTCACTGCGTGAATGGCGGCAAAACCTGGTTAAAAGCTGGCACAACTTTATGGATGACTTCATTACCATCCGTCGCCGCGATACCACCGCTCAGCCGCTGCTGGCCCCTAACCAGGACATTTATTTGCGGGAAAATATCCGCTCGCGTCTGCTGATTGCCGCACAAGCGGTGCCACGTCACCAAAATGAAGTTTATAAGCAGTCGATCGATGCCGTTTCTACCTGGGTTCGCGCCTGGTACGATACCAACGATGCGGCTACCAAAGCCTTCCTGAGCCAGTTGGACGATCTCAGCCAGCAGAGCATCAATATGGATCTGCCAGAGAGCCTGACCAGCCAGCCACTGCTCGATAAACTGATGCAGACACGCGTGCGTAGCCTGATGGCACAGCCCTCTGTCGCGCCACATCAGCAGGGAGGTTAAGCATGTTAAAAGTGCTAATCCTGTTTGTGTTACTCATCGCCGGTATCGTGGTAGGACCGATGATTGCCGGTCACCAGGGCTACGTGCTGATCCAGACCGACAACTGGAACATTGAAACCACCGTCACCGGCCTGTCGATCATCCTGATTGTGGCACTGCTGATCATCCTTGGCGTTGAATGGCTACTACGCCGCCTGTTTATGACCGGAAAGCGCACGCGCGGCTGGTTCAGCGGACGTAAGCGCCGTCGTGCCCAGCGTCAAACGCAAAATGCGTTGATGAAACTGGCGGAAGGTGACTACAAACAGGTAGAAAAACTGCTGTCACGGGATGCTGATCATGCTGATGTGCCGGTAGCTAATTACCTGTTAGCGGCCGAAGCGGCGCAACAGCGTGGTGATGAAACGCGGGCAAATCAGCATCTGGCACGTGCCGCCGAGCTGTCTGACAATGACACCATCCCGGTCGCGATCACTCGCGCACGTATTCAGTTGGCACGTAATGAAGATCATGCGGCGCGCCATACCATCGATCGCCTGCTGGAAGTTGCTCCGCGCCATCCAGAAGTCCTGCGCCTGGCAGAACAAGCCTATGTCAGAACCGGTGCCTGGAGTGCGTTGATCGATATTCTCCCCGCGATGGAAAAAGTGCAGGTCGCCACAGAAGATCATCGTCTGGCGCTGCAACAGCAGGCATGGCTGGGCTTAATGAGCCAGGCAATGGCCGATCAGGGTAGCGAAGGCCTGAAGCGTTGGTGGCAGAATCAGAGCCGCAAAACGCGTCAGGAAACGACACTCCAGGTCGCAATGGCTGAACATCTGATTGAGTGCGATGACGCAGATACTGCACAAAGCATTCTGCTGGAAGGGCTAAAAAAACATTACGACGACCGTCTGGTGTTACTGATGCCCCGCATTCAAAGCGGCAATACTGCGGCGCTGGAAAAAGCCCTGCGTCAGCAGATTAAACAACATGGTGCCACGCCATTGCTGCACAGCACCCTGGGCCAGTTACAGATGCGCCACGGTGAATGGGAACTGGCGGCGGAAGCGTTTAAGCAGGCGCTGGCACAGCGCCCTGATGCGTTTGACTACGCCTGGCTGGCTGATGTTTACGATCATCTGCGCCGCCCGGAAGACGCAGCAACCATGCGTCGTGAAGGGTTGTTGCTGACGCTGAAGAATAATCCAGGGCAGTAAATCTCAAGACAGTTAAAAGCCGGGTCTATAGCCCGGCTTTTTTACATCATAAAGTAAAATCAATCCGCCGCCCTCCGGGCATATTTACCGCCAGAGTCAATTCCCCTCCCAGCGCTTCTACATATCGTTTCAGAGTGGCAATTTTTAAATCTTCCCCTCGGGATTCAATCGCGGCTACAGAGGGCTGGGCAATACCCATCGCTGTTGCCTGCTCACGCTGGGTCTTTTCCATCGCTTCACGCAGCTTAAACAGCTGGGTGTCTAGCCGCATTTGAGCGACTTTATCACTCACCTGCCGCTGTTCATCAGGGGTAAGCGTTGCACGGAGATCGTCTAATGTTTTCATTTTTTCCCTCTACTCAAAGTTTGAAGATGCCGGTAATACTCCTGCTCTGCCGTTTTGATCATTCTCTGGTAGAAAATTTTTTCTTGCTTACCCGTCTTATTCCCTGCACACAGCACGATTGCACATCGACGGGGATCAAACACAAAAAAACAACGCACTGGCCTACCTTTGCTCTGTACTCTCAGTTCTTTCAAATTGGTCAGTGCAGAGCCATAGAGCGTATCTACATGAGGCCGAGACAGGTTTGGCCCATCCTGCTCAAGTAGCGTCAACGCGGCAATCACATCTAGCTGTATCTCATTATCCTGCTGATCAAACCAGTTGGAGAAGTTATCCGTTACTTCAATCGTCCACACGTCGCATTATCCTGATAGATTTTAGACTATCGGGAAGATATAGACCACAGACTATTATTACAGCAGGACACGGCTTGATTTACCGCATTGCAGCGGAATTCAGGGCAAAAAAAAACACCTGCCGAGGCAGGTGTAAGGATCAGGTCGGTTTGACAACCGAAAGGTGCCCGACTCAACGTATTGTCCCTTACTGCTGTAAGGCCCAAGCGATACAGACAAACCGGACAACAGGCACCCAATAGGGCTCTGCATCATTCCTGGGCTTATGTCGCCGAAGCTGACATAAAAAATAGAATGAGCATCTACACGCTAAGTATTGCACAAGCCGTGCCAGAATGGCATAAAATGAATTTTTTACTTATTTATCAGCAACATAAAAATAAAGATGATTGATACAGTATTTGCACCGCACCGGCTCAGGTGTCGCTGGTTAACGACAAACGGTGCAAAGAAAGGTAAGGATGTTATTTATCAATGGGTTAAACGTCACCAGATAGCGACATCAACCAGAGAATAAAGCGACACTGTGGGCGGTGGGTTTATGACAGACGAAAAAAAACCTGCTTTTTCAAGCAGGTTCTTCGAATTGGTCGGCGAGAGAGGATTC
>NZ_ALXE01000005.1 GCF_000295955.2 Pantoea sp. A4 | reverse complement strand
TCTTCTTAATAAAAAAACACTATGAGAGTTGTTTTTCCTTATTTTAAGCATATAGATAGCGCCAATTTTGTTTTTTTGAGTAAACGATTTTCTTGTGATCTTGTCGTTACAGTCGTAATCTCTTGCCTTGTAAACGAAAAAACCGCCCTGCAAGGCGGCTTTTTCGAAGGTTCTCTGAGCTACCAACTCTTTGAACCGAGGTAACTGGCTTGGAGGAGCGCAGTCACCAAAACTTGTCCTTTCAGTTTAGCCTTAACCGGCGCATAACTTCAAGACTAACTCCTCTAAATCAATTACCAGTGGCTGCTGCCAGTGGCGCTTTTGCATGTCTTTCCGGGTTGGACTCAAGACGATAGTTACCGGGTAAGGCGCAGCAGTCGGACTGAACGGGGGGTTCGTGCATACAGTCCAGCTTGGAGCGAACTGCCTTCCCGGAACTGAGTGTCGGGCGTGGAATGAGATAAACGCGGCCATAACAGCGGAATGACACCGGTAAACCGAAAGGCAGGAACAGGAGAGCGCACGAGGGAGCTACCAGGGGGAAACGCCTGGGATCTTTATAGTCCTGTCGGGTTTCGCCACCGCTGATTTGAGTACCGAAAACACACTGTTTTTGTGAGACTCGTCAGGGGGGCGGAGCCTATGGAAAAACGGCTTGCCGCATCCTTTGCTTTGCCCGCTTTATACCTCCCTCTGTTGCTTACTGCCTCTCGTCAGAGCATGTAACGCCCGCCGCAGCCGAACGGCCGAGTGTAGCGAGTCAGTGAGCGAGGAGGCGTCACGTCACCAGCTCTGACATTTTCTCCCTACGCCCGTATGCCTGCTTTTACGCCTGAAACATAAAGCAATTTTGCTGATTGCCACTCCGATCTGCCATAGTAAGCCAGTATACACTCCGCTAGCGCTATGTGACTGGTTCAGGGCTGCGCCCCGAAACCCGCTAAAAGCACTGCCGCGCCTGGCGGCTTGTCCAACCCCGCGCCGACCGGGAAAAGATTTCCCGTCCGTCCCGGCGTTATGAGGAGGCCGGATTGACCGAAAAACGCAGCAAAATGCTCACGATGTGGGTCACGGAAGACGAGCACCGGCGGCTGCTCGAGCGGTGCAGCGGTAAACAGCTTGCGGCCTGGATGCGGCAGACGTGCCTGGATGAAAAACCATCCCGCACAGGGAAGCTCCCCTCGATCTCACCGGCGCTGCTCCGGCAGCTCGCCGGCATGGGTAACAACCTCAACCAGATTGCCCGCCAGGTTAACGCCGGCAGCGGCAGCGGGCACGACCGTGTGAATATTGTCGCCGCCCTGATGGCCATCGACGCCGGGCTTGAGCAGCTCCGCCACGCGGTCCTGGAAAAGGGGGCAGACGATGATCGTTAAGTTCCACCCGCGCGGGCGCGGCGGCGGCGCAGGCCCGGTAGATTATCTGCTGGGAAAGGACAGGGAGCGAGAAGGTGCGACCGTCCTGCTGGGAAAACCGGAGGAAGTCAGGGAACTGATTGACGCCTCGCCCTACGTGAAAAAATACACCTCCGGCGTGCTGTCGTTTGCGGAAAAGGACTTACCGGCGGGTCAGCGGGAAATGCTGATGGCGAGCTTTGAGCGCGTTCTGATGCCCGGTCTTGATAAGGACCAGTACAGCGTGCTGTGGGTTGAGCACGCCGACAAAGGCCGGGTGGAGCTTAACTTCCTCATTCCGAACACCGAGTTGCTGACCGGGAGGCGCCTGCAACCGTATTACGATCGCGCCGACCGTCCTCGCGTTGACGCCTGGCAGACCATAGTGAACGGTAGCCTGGGGCTTCACGACCCGAACGCGCCGGAAAACCGGCGCGCGCTGGTCACGCCGTCTGCGCTGCCGAAAGTGAAGCAGGAGGCCGCAGAAATGATTACGCGCGGATTGCTCACTCTCGCCTCATCCGGGGATCTTAACACTCGCCAGGACGTCACGGAGACGCTGGAAAACGCGGGTTTTGAGGTGGTGCGTACCACGAAAAGCAGTATCAGCATTGCCGACCCGGACGGGGGGCGAAATATCCGGCTAAAGGGAGCTATCTACGATGCGAATTTCAGCAATGGCGCAGGACTTAGAGCAGAAATCGAAAGCGCAGCAGCAGATTACCGACGAGATGCTGAAAACCGCATTCAGCGAGCACGAGCAGTCTGTAAAAGCGGAACTGAACGCAAGCGCGCAGAGAATCAGCGACGCCATCAGAGGCCACGAGCGGGGTATGACCGCGGCCATGCAGTCGAACCGGCTGAACGTGCTGCGGATGGTAGGGCGGACGTGGATCACCATCGTGATGGTGTCAGTGCTGCTTATCGCGACGAGCGGCAGCGTACTGTGGTGGCAGGGGCAGCAGATCCTCGACAACTACACGACCATCCAGGCACAGAAGAACACGCAGGCCGTGCTGTCAGAGAAGAACAGCGGGGTACAGCTGACGGCCTGTGGGGAAGAGAGACGCCGCTGCGTGAAGGTGAACCCGGAAGCGGGGCGATACGGCGAGAATTCGGAATGGATGATACTGGCGGGGAAATAACACATGACGGATCTGGAAAAACAATTGCTGAGCGCATTAGATCAGCTACATCAGGACTACTCGAAAAGGCTGGACGAGTGGGAGAGCGCCTTCGCGGAATGGCGGAAGATGTCTGGTCTTATGCAACGGGAGAACGCGGCGCTGAACGAGCGCGTCACGGGCTTGAGCAGGCAGGTGCAGAGCTTGAGCGAGCAGCTGCGCCGGTTATCGCACAGCTGAACGCCATCGAGCAGGAACGGGCGCAACAGTACCAGAAAACGCTGGAGCCTGAGCCTGAGCCGGTACGGCGACAGAAAACCTATGACGGGCCAACGTTAGGCTGACTGGCGGTTGTAGATGACGGCCAAAACTTCATGGTTGCCCGCCGGTCTGACAGGCTTAATCGGGTTATCTTTATCCGGAGGATTTTATGACAACGCGACTGACCAACCTGACACCATCAGAGAAAAAATTTCTCGACGAGGCTGTTGCCGCCGCTGAGAGAGCCTCAGGCAAGAAGCTGAATCAGCCGAACCGGCATATCGTCCTGAACCGGGCGCGGGCGCAGATCGAATCGCAGCGTCAGGCAGACCGCCAGCGTGCGCTGCGGGAAGAAGAGCGTCAGCAGGCGGATTTTGCCTGGTCACGTCCGCGCGCCCCACGCCGCTGACGTGACCAGCATTCCCTGAGCAGCAGACAAAAAAAAGGAGCCAGGAGGCTCCGAAACGTTTAGCTAAGTTGTCTTCTTCGTTTTCACTGCACCAGGGTGGCGGGATGCGTGACCTGATGAATATGGCACAGCCCCGGACTCCGCGCTAAAAAAACTCTGTGAACTGTGCGCACATTCCGGAGAAAGCAGGGACAAATGCCCGCCAGGGCGCCCGATCGTGCTGAAACCGTCCGCCGCTCACGCCAGTGCATAACCATTCACCCCCGTAAAACGCCTCAGCGCGATTCTGGGCCGTTTTTGGGGGGTAAGACGTGTTCTTTTGCGACTCAGGGCGCAGAAACGCGCTGAGGGCCGCTCAGGCGGTGCGGTAAAGCACTTTTATGTTAAATCCTCCTGCCACAGACGCGAAAAAGGCCGCCCCCGGGGGCGACCTCTTCCGGCACGTCCTTTTCAACATAAGCCTATTGCGCGTACTTTTTTACTTCGTCAGTCTATACGTCCTAAGTAACTCTTCAGTGGCGGTGTGATTTCCACGTTCCTCGTACAAATAGCCTGCTTTTACGAGCCATATCCACAGCGCTCTAATGTCCTCAAGTAACGCTTCACGGCCCTGCTTTTCCCCCAGATACTCTTCCAGAGAAACTGCTGGGTTATGCTCAAAACTAGTCTCTGGGTTCTCTGCAGGACTCAGGTTCTCAAACGAAGTATTCAAGTTATCGACGTACCTGATTGTTGCGCTACTACCTTCCCGTTTTAACTCATAATTCATGACATCGATGGCATTTGATGGGACTGAATATGGAAAACTGCTTACATAATATTGTCTAACTACCTGGAATAAGCCATCTATGTGATAGAGCGTGCTTTTCATGTGTTTTCCTTTTGGTTAATTACCGAGATCTCTGCCAGAGCACGCAGCCTTGATAGCACTGAGGCCGTGCACGCTGAGATGTTATGGTAAAAAAAAGCCGTTTTATGGCTTTAGATCCAACTCCAGAAAATATCTCTACAATCCCCCTGTGCTATTCGAACTCCTTCTAAAGGCATTTAAAGTCGCAGAGAATCCTTGCGCACTGATATTCTCCGAGAAATCTCCTTGTAAGAGGTAGACCGAAGAGCTGTTTAAAAAAAGAGAAATAAGAAACTTAGAACCTTCACTTGTCAGCGGGTAGAAATAGTGAGTGTTGCCATCGCAAGCATCCGCCAACTTAATCAATGTGCCATTGAATCTTGCTGAGTTTGCTTGCTTTGGGTTGAAAACCACCCCATTTTTACACTTGCTGTCGTTCATTAACGGTACTATGTATAAGTTCTCACCCCCTGAATTCGAGTTACTTAAGACTATTGCTAATCGCCCCTGCTCACTTATCACTCTAGGTGGGCTTAGCGTCCAGCTTTGAAGGGCTGATGCTTTGATGGCAATTAAGAGTAACGACCAAGTGAAAACTTGTAGAATTTGTGTGTGCTTGTTTTTTCTCTTCACGTTGATGCTCCCTCTCACGGAAAAAAGATATTTTTAAGGTAAAAAATAAAAAAATCCAATGAAAATCTAATGTGCGTGGTGGGTATAAAAAACACGGGGAGTGTAGTGACCTTCGTCTAGCTCGTTTCTTGTGTATCTCGCTCTGCAAAAGGTTTTGTGGAGTTAGCGACTAAGTGGCCTATCAGCTTCATCCCCGCCGCCGTCAGTCGCAAGGGATGTTATGGTAAATCCAGATGTAAAAAAACCGCCAGACGGGCGGTTTCTAATCAGCTTATCAAGCTTTGCACTTAACAATTAGCTCTGTCATTTTTCTAATGTCGTTGTCGTTGAGCAAAAAAACAGGTAATC
Source organism: Pantoea sp. A4 (assembly GCF_000295955.2). GTDB lineage: Bacteria > Pseudomonadota > Gammaproteobacteria > Enterobacterales > Enterobacteriaceae > Pantoea > Pantoea multigeneris. Next base: position 644 of record NZ_ALXE01000005.1, on the reverse strand, counting down.
CTGCAGTTGAATCAGCTGATCTCATAACGCTTAGCCCTAAGTACATGTTACGTGCATTCTTAAATTCGTCATCATGAGGTGTTATGAATTCACCTGAATAGATCAGGCCAGCTGATTTGTAGAAGGGCACCAAGTCAGGTAAGCAAATTAATCCAAAATTAAAAGACTGAGAAAGAAGGTGGCGAAGTAAATCACTACCAATGCCATTCCCACGATACTGTTCGTAAACAAAAATTTTGTGACAATAGTAAAGCTCCATATTGGGTTGGCAGAACAGCATCGCATACCCATAGAGAGCACCTTCTCCCGCTACACCTAGGACTTTAAGATGTCCTGCCGTATAACATTCATCGAAAACATCAACAATGTATTTTTTTGCTACAGCTACTTGAGCTTCGGTAGCAAACATCATAAGAGGCGCTAGGGCTGGCGTGAAAAATAGGTCTTGCAGAATACCAGCTGCTTCGCTTTCAAAAATTTCAGGAAGGTACTCTTTTATATTTAATTCGGTTGATTCACTCATTCTTACCTTATCACTGTGATTGGGTTTTTGATTTTTTGTTACCAAAGTAATGTATTAACTATTACCATGACATGGTGAGTGTTAAGAGTGAAAAAAATTTATCTTCTTAATAAAAAAACAC
>NZ_ALXE01000004.1 GCF_000295955.2 Pantoea sp. A4 | reverse complement strand
ACCAATTCCGCCACCATCGCTCAGTGCGTATGATACAAACTATGTGATTATTGGTGCGAAGGGAGGGACTTGAACCCTCACGTCCGTAAGAACACTAACACCTGAAGCTAGCGCGTCTACCAATTCCGCCACCATCGCGTACCGTGCAATACATTACAGTATTGCTAACCACGGAGGCGCATTCTAGAGATTTTCCCGTTGGCGTCAACAGATATTTCGCGGCTTTTGGCCGACTGCTTTAAAAAGCATCATAAAGCCGTGCGAAACAGCTGACACCAGGGGAAAAACGCCGAATTAACGTCCTCGGGCACCTCGGCCATAAACGGCGCGGTAGACTTTAAAGCGGCCAGTCTGCGCCAGCACTTCATGACTACCAAAGACTTCATCCAGCACCTGCGGATAAGGCAGGAAGGCGTTAGCCACAATGCGCAGTTCGCCGCCGCTGTTCAGGTGCTTCACCGCTCCGCGAATCAGCGCATTGGCTGCATCGAGGCTGGTTTGCGTCCCTTCGTGGAATGGCGGGTTAGACAGAATCATGTCAAAACGGCCCGTCACGTCAGAGAAGACGTTACTGGCAAACACTTCACCTTCCACACCATTGGCGGCCAGCGTCGCTTTACTCGCTTCAATCGCCGCAGCGTGCACATCACACAGCCACAGACGGACTTTTGGCGAATGCTGAGCCAGCACGGTAGCAATCACACCGGCACCACAGCCCATATCCAGCACTTTCCCTTTGGTGTGAGGGGCAAGGGTGGAGAGCAGCAGTGCACTGCCAACATCCAGATCATCGCGACTAAACACGCCCGGTAAGGTATGAATGGTCAGATGTTCCAGTGCATAGGTATTGCCGTAGTTTTCTGGTGAGAAGCTCGGCTGCTGCGTCAGCTGGCCGTGATAGAGACCACAGCGACGCGCGCTATCGATTTTCTCTAACTGTACCCACTCTTCTACCACGTTTTCTGCACTGCGCACGCCGCTGCGGTTTTCACCGACAACGAAGACATCCGTCCCAACGGGCAGTAACGAGAGCAGGTTTTGCAGCTGAAACTGTGCTTCTGGTTTGTTTTTCGTCCAGAAGTACACCAGCGTATCGCAGCCCTGAACATCTTCAGCGGTCGCGACCATGCCATAGGCGGCATTTTCACCCAGAGAGCGACTTAAGTCCTGCCAGTGGTGATATTGCTGGGTATGGACACGCGAAGAGGCAGTCTCCAGACGGGCGGGCAGGTCATCCTGCAGATCGCCAGCAAACAACACATGGCGGGTAACAAATTCATCGCTATGGCGCAGTATGACTTCACTGGCCGGGGTAAAAGCAGACATTGCAAACTCCTGTTAGATCAGAGCGGCGATTATAGTGCTTTGTTGGCACATGTTCGATGGGTTTGCTAGCATAGCGTCGCAATATAGCCGCAAATTCAGGAAACCGCATGACGTCCAGGCGTGACTGGCTTTTACAGCAAATGGGGATCGCTCAGTACCAACTGCATCGCCCGCGCGTGCTGCAAGGGGAAATTGCGGTAGCGCTGGCGGCGGATACGCGTTTAGTGATTGTCGCCGAAACCCTGCCTGCACTGCGTGAACCGCTGCTGCAGGATGTGCTCCATACGCTGAATTTACAACCGGCCCAGGTGATGCTGCTGACACCGGATCAACTCGATCGTTTGCCAGAGAAACTCAGCTGTGCAGGTTGGTTATTGGGCGTAGAGAGCAAGCAACCTTTTAACGGCATCGTGTTAACGAGTGCCACTTTCCCTGAGCTTAACCACAGTGCAGCGGCAAAACGCGCCTTGTGGCAACAGATGTGTGATCATGACAACCCTCTCTTTACTCACGCCTGAAGCGCTGCCTGCCGCGCTAGATATTGAGCGTCGCTGCCATGCGTTTCCCTGGAGCGAGCAGACATTTGCCAGTAACCAGGGCGAGCGTTTTATTAATTTGCGCCTCGATGTTGAAGGGCAAATGGTGGGTTATGCCATCACCCAGGTGGTGCTGGATGAAGCTTCGCTGTTTAACATTGCTATCGATCCCGCTTTTCAGCGCCGGGGCTACGCGCGTCAGTTGCTGCAACACCTGATCGGTGAACTGGAAAAGCGCGAAATACTCACGTTATGGCTGGAAGTGCGCGCTTCTAACCAGCCAGCGATTGCGCTCTACGAGCAGCTCGACTTTAACCAGGTCAGCCGCCGGGCTAACTATTACCCCACTGCCAGCGGGCGAGAAGACGCCATCCTGATGGCGTTAACGCTGTAGCGTTGTGCTAAGGAAGATTATGTTACAAGACTGGGACTGCATTCTGTTCGACGCCGACGACACGCTATTTCATTTTGACGCCCTTGCCGGGTTGCAGCGTCTGTTCGCCAGTTATGATGTGCAGTTTACTGACCACGACTATGCAGAGTATCAGGCGATTAATAAGCCCCTCTGGGTCGATTATCAAAACGGTGCTATCAGCGCACTGCAACTGCAAACGCGCCGTTTCATCGGTTGGGGTGAAAAGCTCAGCGTCGCGCCTGAGGTGCTTAACAGCGGCTTTCTCGCGGCCATGGCCGAGATTTGCCAGCCGCTGGACGGTGCTGCGCATCTGCTGAAAACCCTGCATGGCAAAGTGCAGGTTGGCATCATCACCAACGGCTTTACGGCCTTGCAGCAGGCGCGCCTGGAGCGTACTGGCCTGCGCGAGCTGCTGGATGTGCTGGTGATCTCTGAGCAGGTGGGCGTGCCGAAACCGGATGTGCGTATTTTTGACCACACGCTGGCACTGCTGGGCAACCCCGATCGTGAGCGTGTCCTGATGGTTGGCGATACGCCTGAATCCGATATTCTTGGCGGCATCAATGCCGGGCTGAAAACCTGCTGGCTGGATAACGGCTCTCGCGTGCTGCCCCCAGAAATCAAACCAACCTGGCAGGTACAGTCACTGGCCGAGCTAGAAGCGTTGCTGACGCGCTAAGAATCGTTTCACGAATAGTGCATGTTATGCGCCACAAAGCCCGCCAACCGGGCTTTTTTTATAGTAGTATCGTTTCAAGAATCGTTTCACGAATCATTTCATGGGCGCGCGAAAATGGCTGATTTAGTCTCTTTGTTGCTTGAAGATCCCCGCAGCGGCGCTGAGCTACAGGCGCTGCTTGGCATTAGCCCAGCGACGCTGTCGCGGCAGATCCGCAGCCAGCCGGAAGTGATCAGTTGGGGAAAAGCCCGTGCCACACGCTATGCCTTGCTCAGGCCGATTCGCGATCGGCGTCAGATAGCCTTGTGGCGCGTAACATCGCAAGGCATCGCTGAAGAGGCTGGTACCTTATTCCCTGTCTGGCCGCAGGGGAGCTGCCTTTACGTTAATACTCAACAGCATGGTCAGTTCTACTCCGGTCTGCCGTGGTTTTTGCAGGATATGCGTCCGCAGGGCTTTCTTGGACGGGCATGGGGACGAGAGCATGCGGCGGTGTTGGGGCTGACGGCTGATATTCGCGAGTGGCAGGAAGAGGAGTGTTTGCTGGCGCTGGCTCTGTGCGGGGCAGATATGCCCGGTAACTGGCTGGTTGGCGAAACCACTTACCAGCGCTGGTTGACTGCATCAGCAACATCACCCATCGGGGTAGCCGAAAAATCACAGCAATATCCGCGGTTGGCAAGCCAGGCATTAAGCGGTGAAGAGCCCGGTTCTTCTGCAGGTGGTGAGCAGCCGAAATTTCTCTGTTATGCCGATGTGGGTCACTGCCTGGTGAAATTCAGCACCAACGCAGAAAACGAAAATGGTCAGCGATGGCGCGATATGTTGCGGGCAGAACATCATGCGTTACAGCAGATGTTGCATGCCGGCCTGCCCGCTGCCCAGAGCCAACTGTATGAGAGCCGCGGTCAAGTGTTCCTTGAAGTACAGCGTTTTGATCGCTGTGGTGAGCGTGGCAGGCTCGGAATGGTGTCGCTGGAAGCATTGGTCGCGGAGTATGCAGGCAGACCCCAACAGTGGCCGCAGGCGTTGCAGGCGTTGCGACAGCAGAAAGTGATTTCCCAGCAGGCCGTCGATCGCGGCACCTTACAGTGGGCCTTTGGGCGGCTTATTGCTAACAGCGATATGCACGCCGGTAATTTGTCGTTTTTCACCGCTTCAGAGCCACTGGAGCTTACGCCAGCTTATGACATGCTGCCGATGGCGTTGGCCCCCAACAGCCAGGGCCATATGCGCAATGAAGTGGAGTTGCGTCTGGAAACGGCGTTGCCACGTGCGGTTTGGCAGCCAGCCTCAGCGCTGGCGCTGAGCTACTGGCATGGGATTGAGCAGGACGAACGGTTCAGTGCTGGCTTCCGTGCCATTGCCCGTGCGGCACAGCAGCAGCTAAAGGATATGCAGGTGATGATCGCTCGGATGGCCTGAACGGCTTACGGCGCTTTCTTTTCTTCCTCAGTATCTTCCTCTTCTTCTGGCACCGGCGTGCTAGCCGTAAGCAGGAAAGGGGATTGCTGCCAGCGTGTGCGGCGGTCGCGTAGCAGGGTGCGGGAGAGAATAATGCCAATGGCCAGGGCGGTTAACATCATCAGGCGCAGCAGGTTAGTGGTGTTATCCACCTGACGTGATTCTGTCACCAGCACGTGCGTATCCAGCGTGATGCGCAAGAAGCCGAGCGGGCCATCGCTGCCACCCAGTGGTTGTACGATTTGGTGATTAAAATAACTGCCTGCACGGCGACCATCTAACGCCAGCCGGTCACGGACATTAATGCCTTCTCCACTCCGTGCCACCAGCGAGCCGTCGTCAGCATAGACCGAAGCATCAAGAATACGGTTGTTGCTGGTCATCTGTTGCAGGATGGCTTCAATCTGCGGGCGGTTATCGTCGCTGTTGTCCATTAGCGGTTGCAGGGAGAATGCCACCTGCTTCGCCAGTGCGCGCGCCAGATCTTCCACCTGCTCAGAGCGTGCCATTTGATGGCCGAGACTGAACCATGATGCGCCCTGCATCAGAATCACCAGCAGCGCCAGCGAGATCAAGACAATCACCGTTCGGTGCAGTCGAAATTTTAGTGTGGATTTTGCCATTACCAACCCGGGTCACATCGCAACAGAAAGCAGACAGATTATGTTGCCAGAAGCGGCGCAGACAAGGTAGCCTTCTGCGTGGTTTTGTTGTCCCTACAGGAGCCGTAATGCCTAACAGTTTAACCTGGTGCGATCTGCCTGCCGATGTCTCTCTCTGGCCAGGTCTGCCTCTCTCTCTCAGCGGTGATGAAGTGATGCCGTTGGATTATCGTGCTGGACGTACCGGCTGGCTGCTGTACGGGCGCAAGCTGGATAAGCAGCGCCTGACGGATTACCAGCACAAGCTGGGTGCCGCGATGGTGATCGTCAGTGCCTGGAGCGTGGATGATTATCATGTCATTCGCCTTGCGGGCTCGTTGACGCCAAGAGCCACTGAGCTGGCGCACAACAACGGGCTGGACGTCGCCCCACTCGGTAAGATTCCGCATCTGAAAACGCCAGGACTGCTGGTGATGGATATGGACTCCACCGCGATTGAGATTGAATGTATTGATGAGATCGCCAAGCTGGCGGGCAGCGGTGAACTGGTTGCGGAAGTGACCGAGCGCGCTATGCGCGGTGAGCTGGATTTCAAAGCCAGCCTGCGCCAACGTGTTGCGACCCTGAAAGGGGCGGATGCCAATATTCTCAAGCAGGTACGTGATACCCTGCCGCTGATGCCAGGCCTGAAAACGCTGGTCGCACAGTTGCAAGGTTTTGGCTGGCAGGTGGCGATTGCCTCCGGCGGCTTTACTTACTATGCCGATTATCTGCGCGATACGCTGGGCCTCGCGGCTGCTGCCGCAAATGAGCTGGAAATGCGCGATGGCAAACTCACGGGCGAAGTGGTTGGTCCGATTGTCGATGCGCAATATAAAGCCGATACGCTGTTGAAGCTGGCTGAGCGTTTTGAAATTGCCGCCGATCAAACCGTTGCGATTGGTGATGGCGCCAATGATTTGCCGATGATCAAAGTGGCTTCGCTGGGGATTGCCTATCATGCGAAGCCAAAAGTGAACGAACAGACCGAAATCACCATTCGCCATGCGGATCTGATGGGTGTGCTGTGTATTTTAAGCGGCAGCCTGCATTAATTCGGGTTGTCACTGAGGAGTTGATTTGGCCAAAGCGGCAAAACGCGCGTTCGTCTGCAATGAGTGCGGCGCTGACTATCCACGTTGGCAGGGGCAATGTAGCGCCTGCCAGGCCTGGAACACCATCACTGAAGTCCGTTTAGCGGCTTCCCCTGCGGCAGCCCGCAACGAGCGGCTGAGCGGCTATGCGGGCAGTGCGGGCGTCAGCCGGGTACAGAAGCTGTCGGAAATCAGCCTGGAAGCCTTGCCACGCTTCTCCACCGGGTTTAAAGAGTTTGACCGGGTGCTGGGCGGCGGTGTGGTGCCGGGCAGTGCGATTTTAATCGGCGGTAATCCCGGTGCCGGTAAGTCCACGCTGCTGCTGCAGGTGATGTGCCGTCTGGCACAGGAGATGAAGACCCTTTACGTCACCGGGGAAGAGTCGCTACAGCAGGTGGCAATGCGTGCACACCGTCTCGGGTTGCCGGCAGAGAACCTCAATATGCTGTCAGAAACCAGTATTGAGCAAATTTGCCTGATTGCCGAGCAGGAGCAGCCGAGGCTGATGGTAATCGACTCTATTCAGGTGATGCACATGGCGGAGATCCAGTCTTCGCCGGGCAGCGTAGCGCAAGTGCGTGAAACGGCCGCGTACCTGACGCGCTTCGCCAAAACCCGTGGGGTGGCGATCGTAATGGTGGGCCACGTGACCAAAGATGGCTCGCTGGCCGGTCCTAAAGTGCTGGAACACTGCATTGACTGCTCGGTGTTACTGGACGGGGATGCAGATTCCCGTTTCCGTACCCTGCGCAGCCATAAAAACCGTTTTGGTGCCGTCAATGAACTGGGCGTTTTCGCCATGACCGAACAGGGGATGCGTGAAGTCAGCAACCCCTCAGCGATTTTCCTGTCACGCGGGGACGAGATTACTTCTGGCAGTTCCGTGATGGTGGTATGGGAAGGTACACGTCCGCTGCTGGTCGAAATTCAGGCGCTGGTCGATCACTCCATGATGGGCAACCCGCGCCGCGTTGCCGTTGGCCTGGAGCAGAACCGCCTGGCGATTCTGCTGGCTGTGTTGCACCGCCACGGTGGATTACAGATGGCGGATCAGGACGTGTTCGTCAACGTAGTCGGTGGGGTGAAAGTCACCGAAACCAGTGCCGACCTGGCGTTATTGCTGGCGATGGTTTCCAGCCTCCGCGATCGCCCACTGCCGCAGGATTTGGTGATCTTCGGTGAAGTGGGGCTGGCCGGTGAAATCCGCCCGGTGCCAAGCGGTCAGGAGCGCATTTCTGAGGCAGCGAAGCACGGATTTAAACGTGCCATCGTCCCGGCGGGTAATGCGCCGAAAAAAGAGATTGAAGGCATGAAAGTTTACAGCGCGAAGAAGCTGGCCGATGCGCTGGCCATTCTGGATGAGCTGTAACTTTCCCCACTAATCAGGCAGGAGGCACGACGTGTCGTCGTTTGACTACTTAAAAACGGCTATCCGACAGCAGGGCCATACGCTGCAACAGGTGGCAGATGCCAGTGGCATGACCAAAGGCTATTTGAGCCAGCTGATCAACGCCAAAATCAAAAGTCCGAGTGCGCAGAAGCTGGAAGCACTGCACCGTTTTCTTGGGCTGGAGTTTCCTCGTCAGGCAAAAACGGTCGGGGTGATTTTTGGTAAGTTTTACCCGTTACACACCGGCCATATCTACCTGATTCAGCGCGCCTGTAGTCAGGTGGATGAGCTGCATATCATCATGGGTCATGATGAGCCACGCGATCGCCTGCTGTTTGAAAACAGCGCCATGTCGCAGCAACCCACAGTGGCTGACCGCTTACGCTGGCTGCTGCAAACGTTCAAATATCAAAAGAACATCCGTATCCACTCGTTTGATGAAGAGGGGATTGAGCCTTATCCGCACGGCTGGGATGTGTGGAGTACCGGGGTCAATGCGTTTCTCACTGAGAAAGGCATCGTACCCGACTGCATCTACACCAGCGAAGAGGCGGATGCCCCGATGTACCAGCAGGTGCTGGGCGTTCCGGCGATTGTTATCGATCCGAACCGATCGTTTATGAGCATCAGCGGGGCACAGATCAGACAGGATCCGTTCCGCTACTGGGACTACATTCCGACGGAAGTGAAGCCGTTTTTCGTGCGCACTGTGGCGATCCTCGGGGGCGAATCGAGCGGCAAATCAACGCTGGTCAATAAGCTCGCGAATATCTTCAATACCACCAGCGCCTGGGAGTTTGGACGCGACTATGTGTTCTCACATTTAGGTGGGGATGAGATCGCTCTGCAATACTCCGATTACGATAAAATCGCGCTCGGCCAGGCACAGTACATCGATTTTGCGGTGAAATATGCAAATAAAGTCGCCTTTATTGATACCGACTTTATTACCACGCAGGCGTTTTGCCTCAAGTATGAAGGGCGTGAACACCCTTTTATTCAGGCCATGATCGATGAATATCGTTTTGATCTGGTGATTTTGCTGGAGAATAACGTGCCGTGGGTGGCCGATGGTCTGCGCAGTCTCGGTAGCTCGATGGATCGTAAAGAGTTTCAGTCGATGTTGATCACCATGCTGCGGGAGAACAACATCGACTTTATCCACGTACGCGAGGATGACTACGATAACCGCTTCCTGCGCTGTATCGAGCTGGTGCGCAAGATGTTAGGCGATCAGTAGACGATCACCACTTTGCCGCGCATATGGCCTGCCAGTACTTTCTGATGCGCGGCCTGCAGTGTTTCCACGCTCAGGCCGTGCAGCACCTCGCTTAAGGTACTTTGTAATTTTCCGCCATCCACCAGGGCGGCGACCTCGTTCAGAATCTCACCCTGACGCGCGATATCCGGGGTATTGAACATGCTGCGGGTATACATAAATTCAAAATGCAGTGCAGCACTTTTCAGCTTCAGCTGATCCATCGCCAGGGGTTTTTCGTTTTCAACGATGGTGCAGATGTGGCCCTGCGGCGCAATCAGCTTCGCCATGTTTTCCCAGTGACCATCGGTATCATTCAGGCAGAAGATGTAATCTACCTGCTTGATGCCCTGTTTCTCCAGTTCACCCACCAGGTCCTGATAATTAACCACCAGGTCCGCACCGCGATCGCGACACCACTGGGCGGAGTCTTCGCGTGACGCAGTGGCGATCACTTTCACTTTGCTGTGCAGTTTTGCCAGCGGAATCGCCAGCGAACCCACACCACCGGCACCGCCTACGATGAGCAGCGTTTGGTTTTCACCTGCCGATGAGAGATTAAGCCGCTCAAACAATCCTTCCCATGCCGTCAACGCGGTCAGGGGCAATGCCGCTGCGGCTGCCCAATCCAGACTGGTGGGTTTGTGGCCGACAATGCGTGCATCAACGAGCTGTTGGCTGCTGTTGCTGCCAGGACGGGTAATATCGCCCGCATAGTACACCTGATCGCCAACCTTGAAGTTGCTGACTTGAGTACCGACAGCTAATACCACACCACTGGCATCCCAGCCGAGAATACGCGGCTCAGAGAGGCCGTTTTTGACCGCACCTTTATGCACCTTGGTATCAACCGGATTGACCGAGGCTGCACGGACTTCCACCAGCAGATCGTACTCGCCGGGTTGCGGTGTAGGTTGTTCAATCGCAATAAAATTTTTCGCATCAGCGGGGTTAACCGCAATCGCATGAAGGGTCATGGCTGTTCTCCTGTCTCAAACAGCAAGTGTAGATGTCGGAGCAATAAGATGAACAATCTTTAGGATGGACGCTAGGCAGCTTGTGCGGCAGAGGAAGCGGGGATAAAAAAGGCGGCATTGCTGCCGCCTGTAAGATTACTTCGCCATACGCTTGTACTTGATACGCTTCGGCTCCAGCGCTTCCGCGCCGAGGGTGCGTTTCTTGTACTCTTCGTATTCGGTGAAGTTACCTTCGAAGAACTCGATCTTACCTTCGTCCTGGTAGTCGATGATGTGAGTCGCGATACGGTCGAGGAACCAACGGTCGTGCGAGATAACCATCGCACAGCCTGGGAACTCCAGCAGGGCGTTTTCCAGTGCGCGCAGGGTTTCGATATCCAGGTCGTTGGTTGGTTCATCGAGCAGCAACAGGTTACCGCCAACTTGCAGCAGTTTCGCCAGATGCAGACGGCCACGCTCACCACCAGACAACTCGCCCACGCGTTTGCCCTGGTCGGTGCCTTTGAAGTTAAAGCGGCCAACGTAGGCACGGCTTGGCATTTCGGTGGTGCCGATACGCATAATGTCCTGGCCGCCAGAGACTTCTTCCCAAACGGTTTTGGAGCCGTCCATTGAATCACGGAACTGATCAACTGAAGCCAGCTTCACGGTTTCACCCAGCTCGATGGTGCCGGAATCAGGCTGTTCCTGACCAGACATCATGCGGAACAGGGTCGATTTACCTGCACCGTTTGGACCGATAATCCCGACAATCGCGCCTTTTGGCAGCGAGAAGGAGAGATCGTCAATCAGAACGCGATCGCCATACGACTTTTTCAGGTTGGTCACTTCAACCACTTTGTCACCGAGGCGTGCCCCAGGTGGAATGAACAATTCGTTGGTTTCGTTACGTTTCTGGTACTCAGTGTTGTTCAGCTCTTCGAAGCGTGCCAGACGTGCTTTACCTTTCGACTGACGGCCTTTGGCACCCTGACGCACCCACTCCAGCTCTTTCTCAATCGATTTACGGCGTGCCGCTTCGGAAGAGGCTTCCTGTGCCAGACGCTCATCTTTCTGTTCCAGCCAGGAAGAGTAGTTACCTTCCCATGGAATACCTTCACCACGGTCCAGCTCAAGGATCCAACCGGCAACGTTATCGAGGAAGTAACGGTCGTGGGTGATGGCTACCACGGTGCCTTCGAAGTCGTGCAGGAAGCGTTCCAGCCATGCCACGGATTCTGCATCCAGGTGGTTGGTCGGTTCGTCGAGCAGCAGCATGTCTGGTTTTTCCAGCAGCAGGCGGCACAGGGCCACACGGCGACGCTCACCACCGGACAGGTTGCCAATTTTGGCATCCCAGTCTGGCAGGCGCATTGCATCAGCGGCACGGTTCAGTTGCGTATCGAGGTTGTGACCATCGTGCGCCTGGATCACTTCTTCCAGACGACCCTGTTCAGCAGCCAGTTTATCGAAGTCCGCATCTGGATCGGCATACAGTGCGTACACTTCATCCAGGCGCTTCAGCGCGCCAACGACTTCGGAAACCGCCTCTTCTACCGACTCACGCACGGTGTGTTCTGGGTTCAGCTTTGGTTCCTGTGGCAGATAGCCCACTTTGATACCTGGCTGTGGACGTGCTTCCCCTTCGATATCCGTATCGATACCCGCCATGATGCGCAGCAGGGTAGATTTACCCGCGCCGTTCAGGCCGAGAACGCCGATTTTCGCCCCAGGGAAAAAGCTGAGTGAGATGTTCTTCAGAATGTGACGCTTCGGCGGAACCACTTTGCCGACGCGATGCATGCTATAGACGAATTGAGCCACGTTGTAATGAGCCTCTGTTGACGGGTTGCAGGTGTCAGCCTGTAACCGGTGGGATAACGAAAACATCAGGTGGGGATCATCGGCCACAGGGCAAATGCCATCCTGGTCTTCAAAACTGTTCGTATTGCCCGATTTTAGCCTTTTTTTACTTTCCGGCCCAGCGTCACCTGTAGCAAAATGCGCCCCGCGTTGATGATTAAATCCGGTGAATGTTGCAATGGATAAGGAATCGCCATGAAAAAGACACTTTGTGTACTGATGCTCGCTTTCAGCGCCAGTTCGCTGGCCGCTCCGGTGACCAGCTCCCGGCTGGCTGAACTGATCAATCAACGACTGGGCTATATGCAGGCGGTGGCCGCAGATAAAGCCCGCACGCATAAAGCGGTGGAAGATCTGGCCCAGGAGCAGCAGGTGTTGGCGCGAACGGCACAGCGTGCTGTCGCACTGGGGCTCGATGGAGAGTCGGTGAAGCCGTTTATTCAGGCACAGATGGATGCCGCGAAAGCCATTCAGTACCGCTATCGGGCTGACTGGCTGGCGCAGCCGGATACCGCGTTGCCAAACCTGTCACTGGCTGAGGTGCGCGAAAAAATCAGCAGCCTGAGCGATGCGGTACTGGCGCAGACCGCAGAACTGTTAAAGCAGAAATCTCCGCCTGACAAAGCGCAATTCCTTGCCCATCTTCAACAAACGCATCTCTCAACGGCAGATAAGTTGCATATCTGGCAGGCGCTAGGGGAAGTTAGGCTCGCGCAATAATACTGCTGCCTGCTCAAGGCCTGGTGTCAGTCACAATGCAAGCTGACGCCGGCGCGCTCCAGCTCACGTTGTAATTCTGGCGGCGGTACACTGTCGCTGACCAGAATATCGAACAGTGAAAAGTCTCCGATGCGAGCCGGCAGCACTTTGCCGTACTTGCTGCTATCGCCCACCACGATCTTCTGCTGTGCTCGCTGGAGCGCCCGCTGTTTAACCGGCAGTTCGTTGAGGTTGTAGCAGGTGGCACCCTGTAATACATCCAGCCCGGCGGCGGAGATAAAGGCTTTGTTCGGGTTGATGCTATCCAGTACCGACTCCAGCGCTAGCGGCGTAAATACTGCGTTATTCGGGTGAAATTCCCCTCCGCTCAGGATCACCCGACAGCGGGGTTTTTCGCGTAGCGCCAGGAAGGTATTGATTGCGCTGCACACCGCAGTGAACGGCAGCTCGTCATCAATTGCATCTATCACCAGCGGTAGCGTGGTACCGCAGTCAAAAAAGATGATGTCATTCGCTTCCACCAGCGCAGCCGCGTGCTGCGCCAGACGCTGTTTTTTTGCAACGTTCAGGTTTTGTTGGTCACTGACAAAATAGTGCGCTACCTGCTGGCGCGGATCGCGCACAATGTAGCCCCCAAGCAGCACAACGCTGCTGGCCGACTCGCCCAAATCGCGGCGAATAGTCATTTCAGAGACGCCAAGCAATTGAGCGGCTTCTTTCAGATGCAGTTTATCAGTACGCTTCAGCGCCTGCGCCAGGCGGACGATGCGTTCTTCACGACGGGTTTCCATTGCGGGCAGGCTCCTTACCACACTCAATCAGTCAGCCAACATAGTACAGTGCTGAAACAAGGTAAACCGACAAATTTCAGTAGGTTGATGATGGTATGGCGACGAATCGTGTAATAGCCGGTGATTTACGGCTTGCATACTGGGTCACCAGGGTGCGATCCGCTCTCCAGACGTGATGAGAATGTACTGTTATGGTTTTTTTCACTGCGTGTAACCTCACACTAGCCCAAACGGCTTAAGTAAATTTCTTAAAGAGCGTGGCAAGACGCCGTTCCCCTGGTTAGCATTACTCGGGCCGCAGTAGTGCAGCGATATGAGGAGAGTAGAGTGGAGAAGTGGCGAAACTGGATGTTAGGCGTTTGTCTGGTCAGTATGGCAGGCAGCGTGTGGGCGGATTCACTGGATCAGCAGCGGCAGCGCTATCAGCAAATCAAGCAGGCGTGGGATCAAAAGCAGATGGACACGGTCAATCAGCTGATGCCGACGCTGAAAGATTATCCACTCTACCCCTATCTGGAATACCGCATGCTGGCGCAGGACCTCGATCAGGAGCCTGCGCTCGCCATCAATAATTTCATTCAGCAATATCCCACGCTGCCACTGGCTCGTTCGTTGCGCACCCGTTTTGTTAATGTGCTCGCGAATCGTCAGGACTGGCAGGGCGTGTTGAACTTTAGCCCAACGGAACCACAGCCGGTACAGGCGCGTTGTAACTGGTATTACGCCAAGTGGGCCACCGGCCAGCAGCAGGCGGCATGGGCTGGTGCGAAGTCAATCTGGCTGCGTGGAACCGCGTTGCCGAACGACTGCGATAAACTCTTCTCTGCCTGGCAGGCAGCCGGGCAACTGTCGCCGATTACCATTCTGGAACGCATCCGGTTGGCGATGAAGGCGGGCAATGACAGCCTGGTTAACTACCTGGCGAAGATGCTGCCCGCTGATTACCAGACCATGGCGAATGCCATTATGGCACTACAGCAGAACCCGCTTACCGTGGTGACGTTCGCGAACAGCGTGGGTCCAACCGACTTTACCCGTCAGGCAACGGCGTATGCGTTTGCTCGCGTGGCGCGTGATGATGTGGAAAACGCTCGCAGTATGATCCCGCAGCTGGTGCAGGCGCAGAAAATGAGTGAGTCTGAGGCGCAGGGGCTGAAAGAAACCGTGGTATGGCGGCTTATGGGCATGGACCTGACCACGGAACAGGCGCGCTGGCGCGACAGCGTGGTGATGGACAGCGAGTCCACTGCGCTGCTGGAGCGCCGGGTTCGTCTGGCGCTATCCACCAATGACAAACGGGGTCTGAATACCTGGATTGCGCGCCTGTCGCCGGAAGACAAAGAGAAAGATGAGTGGCAGTACTGGCAGGCAGATTTGCTGATTTCTCAGGGCCGCAAGGAAGAGGGCGATGAGATCCTGCGTAAACTGATGCAGGGGCGTGGCTTCTATCCCATGGTCGCCGCACAGCGCCTCGGTGTGGATTATCCACTGCAAATTGATACCGCGCCGCGCCCGGATGCCGCTACCACCCAAGGGCCAGAGCTGGCGCGGGTGCGTGAGCTGATGTACTGGGGGCTGGATAACCTGGCGCGCAGCGAGTGGGCCAACCTGATCGGCAGTAAAACCCACGTCCAGCAACAGATGCTGGCGCGCTACGCCAGTGAAATGGACTGGTGGGATCTCAGCGTGCAGGCCACTATCACCGCTAAAATGTGGAACAGTTTGCAGGAGCGTTTCCCGCTGGCATGGCAAAACCTCTATCAGCAATACACCGCAGGCAAAGGCATTCCGCAAAGCTATGCCATGGCGATCTCCCGCCAGGAGAGCGCGTGGAACCCGAAAATTCGCTCTCCGGTCGGCGCCAGTGGTTTGATGCAGGTGATGCCAGCCACCGCTGCGCACACCGTGAAGATGTACAGTATTCCGGGTTATGTGAACAGCTCGCAGTTGCTGGATCCGCAAACCAACATCGAGATCGGCACGCAGTATCTTGAGTATGTTTACCAGCAGTTTGATCAGAACCGTATCTTTGCTTCGGCAGCTTACAATGCTGGCCCTTCCAGAGTACGCACCTGGCTGGGGAACAGCGCAGGCAGACTGGATGCCGTCGCGTTTATCGAGACTATCCCGTTCTCTGAAACGCGTGGCTATGTGAAGAACGTGCTGGCTTACGACGCTTACTATCGCCATTTCCTTGGCAAGCCGGATAAAATCCTGGCTGACGGGGAGTGGAATCACGCTTACTGACTATGTTATGCTTCCGTACTCATCAATGAGTACGGAAGTCTCCACCATGTCACACTCTGACGCTGTAGTTGCTGAACACCCTACGGAAGATAACTGGCAACGCTTTATTGGCATGATGCAGCAGGCTTTTGCTGATGGTCAGTCGTTGCCGCTGTTGCAACTGATGCTCACCCCCGATGAGCGCGAAGCGCTTGGCACCCGTTTGCGCATCATCGAAGCGCTGTTGCAGGGTGAGATCAGCCAGCGCGAACTCAAAAGTGAGTTAGGCGTAGGAATTGCAACCATTACCCGAGGCTCTAACAGCCTGAAGGAAGCGCCGCCAGAGCTCAAACGCTGGCTGGAAAACTGGCTGCTACGTGAGTAAACCCACAACTTAACGTTGTTGGTACAGTGGATGCACGAACGGGCACAGCGCCAGAATCAGCGCCTGATGATAGACGCTGGAGCGGCTTAGCAGTCCGTTGGTGAATGCGCCAATTGCGCCGCCTTTCTGCTTAATATTATCGACGCCGGTCAGGCGCGCCATCTCATCACCCAGTTCGTTCCCCGCTTGTAATCCTGCCATCACCACGGGCGGCAGGGTAAAGCTGGCGGAACGCGATTCACCGCGTTGCTGTGGGTTTTCAACCACCATCCAGGCAAAAGCGCAGTCGTCTTCAATCCCGGCCTCAATGGCGACCCAGAAATCGGCATCAGCGCGTATTTCTCGTGCGTTTGCTACCCGCTGACGTGCGCCAGTTCTCGTTTCCACATCAGAAAGGGGCTGTGCTGCTACGCCGCTCTCGACCCCCACCCCCTCAATATGGCAGGATCCTGCGCCGAAAACGTCGCTGAACGCTTGATCAATTGCGCGAATTTTTGCGGGATTGGTGGTGGCTGCGACAACATGGTACATAATTGATCCTCATCGGCGAATTTGTCGCAGTATAACGGAAGCAAAGCATGTTACAGGTCTATCTTGTTCGTCATGGCGAAACGCTGTGGAATGCCGAACGGCGTATTCAGGGCCAGTCTGATAGCGCACTGACGGCGCAAGGAGAGCAGCAGGCACGTCAGGTTGGGCAGCGGGTGAAAACCTTTGGTATCACCCATATCATCAGCAGCGATCTCGGACGCACCCGAGCCACAGCAGAGATTATCGCTGCGGCCTGTGGTTGCGAAGTGCGTTATGACAAGCGCCTGCGTGAGCTGAATATGGGCGTTCTGGAAGAGCGTACGCTGGCGAGTCTGACGGAAGAGGAAGAGAGCTGGCGTAAAGCGCTGGTGGATGGCACGGTAGATGGCCGTATTCCCCAGGGCGAATCGATGGCTGAAATGGCTACGCGCATGCATGAAGCGCTCAATGCCTGTCTGGAACTGCCGGAAGGCAGTCGCCCGCTGATTGTCAGCCACGGCATGGCATTAGGCGTGTTAGTGGGGACAATTCTTGGTCTTCCCGCTAACGCTGAACGTCGCCTGCGTCTGCGCAACTGCTCTATTTCTCGCGTGGATTATCAGCAAAGCCCTTGGCTGGCAGGGGGATGGGTGGTGGAAACTGCGGGTGGGATTGCACATCTTGATGCACCTTCACTCGATGAGCTTCAGCGCTAAAAAAGAAGCCGCCCTGTAAACCGGGCGGCGTCATATCATCAGGCTTGCTGCGGGCGGATTGGGATCAGATATTCACAGCGAATTTCTGTCGGTGGCTCGCTGCGCTTTTTACCGCCATGGGTATAAAAACGCTCGAGATCCTGACCCTGACGGCGGGTAAGTCCCAGCGTCGGCATGCAGGTGCCGTAAAGCAGCAGTATAAAATCTTGCAGACCAGAGCGTGGGCCAGTGTAAGTAAACTGGACGAAATCACCGCCCTCCAGCGTCACTGGCTGACCTGAGAGCAGGCTTTTTGCTGCTTCATCATCCGGTACTGCCGTGGTGTAGGAGATCTCCTGCTCATCATCCTTTTCGTGGCTAGCGTGTGACTCGTGCAGGCCATACAGTATCGGCGGCACTGTGTCGGTCTCTAGCAGGAACTGCTTCCAGAAATGCATGCGCATCTCATCACGGAAGCTGGAAATCTGTTCCAGCGTGCAGGTGTAGCTCTGGGTCTGTCCCAATAGCCGCGTCTGCGACAGGTTGACAAAACTGGCCGCTGGCATGGAGTCATCATCCAGGCGGATCGGCGGACGTATGCCAAACGAATTCCAGTCAGAAGAGCGGCGATACCAGGCAGGTGTCTGATCGAACTGTTTTTTAAATGCCCGGGTAAAAGTTTGCTGTGAGTCGAAGCGGTACTGCAGCGCGATATCCAGAATAGGACGGCTGGTTAGACGTAGCGCAACAGCGGCTTTGGACAGGCGACGAGCCCGGATATAGGCACCAATGGCATGACCGGTGACATCCTTAAACATCCTTTGCAAATGCCATTTGGAATAGCCTGCCTTGACGGCAACATTATCCAGGGAAAGGGGCTGATCAAGGTGACTCTCCAGCCAGACAAGCAAATCACGAATAATACCAGCCTGGTCCATATTACTTCCTCATACTCTGGTGTTGCAGCTAAACGAAGTCGCTGAATGATAGCACTAAATGCACAATTTAACTGGCGGGTTTTGTGTGGTTGATTGTGCTATATCAATGCAGTTTTTACTCTGCCATGTATTGGTCAATGATCGGTTTCCCCGTACATTACCGTTTTAACGATAAATCTTGCAATGGTAACCCAATGTCAACAATTCGCATTCTGATCGCAGCGCTCACCACACTGGCACTGAGCAGCCCGGCAATCGCCGAGGAGATTGGCTCCGTCGATACGGTATTTAAGATGTTCGGACCGGATCATAAAATTGTGGTGGAAGCCTTTGATGACCCTGATGTTAAAAATGTCACCTGCTACATTAGTCGTGCAAAAACCGGCGGCATTAAAGGCGGTTTGGGGCTGGCTGAAGATACCTCCGATGCTGCCATCTCTTGCCAACAAACGGGCCCGGTAGAGCTTAACGACAAAATTACGCAGGGCAAAGCGCAGGGCGATATTGTATTTCGTCAGCGCACGTCATTACTGTTTAAGAAGTTGCAGGTTGTACGCTTCTTTGACAAAAAACGCAACGCGTTGGTGTACCTGAGTTATTCCGACAAGGTGGTCGATGGTTCACCGAAGAATGCGATCAGTGCAGTTCCGATTATGCCCTGGCACTAAAAGCCAACGGGCTAATCTGAAAGCAGGATGAAGAGCGTATCCGCTAGCGGCCAGCGGATACGTAAAGACTTAACCTTCCAGCTCACCGCAGAAGCGATAACCTTCACCATGAATGGTGGCGATAATTTCTGGGGTATCTGGCGTTGATTCGAAGTGCTTACGAATACGGCGGATAGTGACGTCCACAGTACGGTCATGCGGCTTGAGTTCACGGCCGGTCATTTTCTTCAGCAGATCGCCACGGGTCTGGATCTTGCCCGGATTCTCACAGAAGTGCAGCATCGCGCGGAACTCACTGCGTGGCAGTTTGTACTGTTCGCCATTTGGGCTGACCAGTGAACGGCTGTTGATATCCAGCTCCCAGCCATTGAAGCGATAGCTTTCTACCAGACGACGCTCGTCACTTGGTACGGCCAGATTCATGGTACGTGACAGCAGATTGCGGGCACGAATCGTCAGCTCACGTGGGTTAAATGGTTTGGTGATGTAATCGTCAGCGCCGATTTCCAGCCCAAGGATTTTATCAACTTCATTATCACGGCCGGTCAGGAACATCAGTGCAACGTTTGCCTGTTCACGCAATTCACGTGCCAGTAACAAGCCATTTTTCCCTGGCAGATTAATGTCCATAATCACCAGATTGACATCATTTTCTGTCAACACCTGGTGCATTTCGGCACCATCAGTGGCTTCATAAACGACGTAGCCTTCCGCTTCAAAAATACTTTTGAGCGTGTTTCGGGTGACCAGTTCGTCTTCAACGATAAGAATGTGCGGGGTCTGCATGTCTCGCTACCTAAAATTTGCCAACAAATCGAAAACAGGGCGTACAGCGGTAATATTACCGGGTTCAGCAACAATGAACCACTATACGAAATTATGTAATTGATACACGATGCATCAACGTCAACAACAGAGTTAGCTCAGCCAGTCAGGATGAATGCTGCATGCCCCGGAATGATTGGTGCATATCCTAACCGTATTAACAGCAACCTTACAGCACCAACAACAACCGAGAAGCATAAAAAAAACGCTTCGTTGACTTATATCAAATGCAAGTGTAGCACGTTAACACTTTTGTGAAAAACTTCTCCTGGAATGCCAGCTTAGCTCACAAAATGCAGCATTTTTGCTACATCTTAAGACCTGTCTGAGATTGTCTCCTTTTTACAGAGATTATATTTCATTGCTTTGAATTAAAATGTTTTTATTTACATAGCAAAGATAAATCTCGTTCTTTGACTTAAAAACAGAGGGTGGCACATTTTTTCTGTCTTTTAACATTATTAACATCTCCTTTTCCTTTCTGCTGAGTGCTGTTAATTCCGGGCGCTGCATGCCAACATAGGCCGCGATATCTTATGAACCGGTGAAAGAAACATGCATTTCCCTCTTATTCTCGTCTCTCCTGCTCGCCCGGAAAATATTGGTGCGGCAGCGCGCGCCATGAAAACCATGGGCTTTACCCAGTTACGTATCGTTGCCAGTGACGCCTGGCAGGACCCCGCCGCCCGGCGTGTTGCCCATGGCGCAGGTGAAATTCTTGATACGGTGCAAACGTTTGACACGCTGGAGCAAGCGCTGGCGGATATTGACTTCTCAGTGGCGACTACCGCGCGTAGCCGGGCAAAGTTTCGTTACTATGCCACGCCACAGCAGGTCGAGACGTTGTTGCAGGAGAAGCGTCAATGGGTCAACAGCATGGCGTTGGTGTTTGGCCGTGAAGATAGCGGGCTGACGAATGAGGAGCTGGAGCAGGTGGACCTGCTGACCGGCATTCCGATGGCGAACGATTACCCTTCGCTCAATCTTGGTCAGGCGGTGATGGTGTACTGCTATCAACTGGCCTCACTCAATCAAGTGGCGGCGCAGGTAGAAGCGCCAGCGGATGGTCAGCAGCTTCAGGCACTGCGCCAACGACTGGAGCAACTCTTGCTCCAGCTGGAAGTCAGTGACGATCGTAAACTGGCGGACTGGATCGACCAGCGCCTTGGCCTGCTGGCGCAGCGTGACAGCGCCATGTTGCATCGTCTGCTGCATGACGTAGAAAAAAAACTTATAGATAATTCCGCTGGAAAAGCGTAGTTCTTCAGCAACAGATCGCATTTGCCTATGCTTTTTTAATCAATACAGCAGAAATCAGGGTGATCTGGCGCATGATTGCGCAGTGTTGAAAAAGTGTCCAAATGGACAAATGCGTTGACTTACATAGCACTTTGCTTTACTTCTGGAAGACAGGACAGACTTAAAAAGACAGACAGAAAAAATCTCAATGCGTACAAACAGCCTGATTATTACCATTATTACCACCACCATTACCACAGGTAACGGTGCGGGCTGACGCATACAGGAAAAACAAAGAAAAAAGCCCGCACCTAACCAGTGCGGGCTTTTTTTTCGGCATAAATTCAGGAGAGTTTTAACATGCGAGTGCTGAAATTCGGTGGGACCTCGGTAGCGAACGCGGAACGTTTTTTACGCGTTGCCGATATACTTGAAAGTAATGCGCAGCAGGGACAGGTTGCCACCGTGCTCTCTGCACCCGCAAAAATCACGAACCATCTGGTGGCGATGATTGAGAAAACCATCAGTGGGCAGGACGCTCAGCCCAACATCAGCGATGCCGAACAAATTTTCGCCAGCCTGCTGCAAGGCCTGGCTGATGCCACGCCGGGGTTTGACCTGGCGGGTGTTAAACGTCGCGTTGAGCAGGAGTTCGCGCAGCTTAAACAAGTCCTGCATGGCATCAGCCTGCTGGGGCAGTGTCCGGATAGCGTCAATGCGGCCATCATCTGTCGCGGTGAAAAACTCTCTATTGCCGTCATGGAAGCGCTGCTTCAGGCGCGTGGTTATGCCGTCACCGTGATCGATCCGGTAGAGAAGCTGTTGGCTGTGGGCCACTATCTTGAATCGACCGTCGATATTCCAGAATCAACCCGCCGCATCGCCGCGAGCCAGATCCCTGCGCAGAATATGATTTTGATGGCAGGCTTCACCGCCGGTAACGATCGCGGTGAGCTGGTGGTACTGGGCCGTAACGGTTCTGACTACTCTGCGGCGGTGTTGGCCGCGTGCCTGCGCGCTGACTGCTGTGAAATCTGGACCGATGTCGATGGTGTTTATACTTGCGATCCACGCCAGGTGCCGGACGCCCGTTTACTGAAATCGATGTCTTATCAGGAGGCGATGGAGCTCTCCTATTTTGGTGCGAAAGTGCTGCATCCTCGCACCATCGCTCCGATTGCGCAGTTCCAGATCCCGTGCCTGATCAAAAACACCGCGAACCCGCAAGCGCCGGGCACGTTGATCGGTGGCAGCAGCGAGCTGGATGACAGCCCGGTAAAAGGCATCACCAATCTGAATAACATGACCATGTTCAACGTCTCCGGGCCGGGGATGAAAGGCATGGTCGGTATGGCCGCGCGGGTGTTTGCCGCGATGTCACGTGCGGGTATTTCTGTGGTGTTGATCACCCAGTCTTCCTCCGAATACAGCATCAGCTTCTGCGTCCCTCAGGGCGAGCAGGCGCGAGCGCGTCGTATCCTGGAAGAAGAGTTCTACCTTGAGCTGAAAGATGGCCTGCTGGACCCTCTGGAAGTGATTGAGCGCCTGGCGATCATTTCGGTGGTGGGTGATGGTATGCGCACGCTGCGTGGCATCTCAGCGAAGTTCTTCTCGGCACTGGCCCGGGCGAACATCAATATTGTGGCCATCGCTCAGGGCTCTTCGGAGCGTTCTATCTCGGTGGTGGTGAGCAATGATGAGGTCACCACTGGCGTGCGTGTTGTGCACCAGATGCTGTTCGCTACTGACCAGGTCATTGAAGTGTTCGTGGTGGGCGTTGGCGGTGTTGGCGGAGCCTTGCTGGAGCAGTTACGCCGTCAGCAAGCCTGGCTGAAACAGAAACATATCGATCTGCGCGTTTGCGGGATTGCTAACTCCCGTGCGCTGCTAACTAACGTTCACGGTATCGATCTGGGCAACTGGGAATCTGCGTTAGCAGAAGCCAAAGAGCCGTTGAATCTCGGTCGCCTGATCCGTCTGGTGAAGGAGTATCATCTGCTTAATCCGGTGATTGTGGACTGTACTTCTAGCCAGGCGGTGGCCGATCAGTATGCTGATTTCCTCGGCGAAGGCTTCCACGTGGTGACGCCGAACAAAAAGGCCAACACCTCTTCCTGGGCGTACTATCAGCAGATGCGTACTGCGGCGGCTAAATCACGCCGTAAGTTCCTGTACGACACCAACGTAGGTGCGGGCCTGCCGGTTATCGAAAACCTGCAAAACCTGCTGAGCGCGGGCGATGAACTGTTGCAATTTTCCGGTATCCTCTCTGGCTCGTTGTCCTTTATTTTTGGCAAGCTGGATGAGGGTGTTTCGCTCTCGGAAGCAACCAAAATGGCGCGTGAGCTTGGTTTCACTGAACCAGACCCGCGTGATGACCTTTCAGGTACCGACGTAGCGCGTAAACTGCTGATTCTGGCGCGTGAAGCGGGCCATCAGCTGGAACTCAGCGACATTGAAATTGAAGCAGTGTTGCCAGATGAGCTGAACGCCATCGCTGATGTCGAAACCTTTATGCAGCGTTTGCCAGAGCTGGACAATGCGTTTGCGGCCCGCGTGGCGCAGGCGCGTGATGCCGGTAAAGTGCTGCGCTTTGTCGGCGCGATTGAAGAGGGCGGCAAGTGCAAAGTGCAGATTGCTGCGGTAGATGGCAACGATCCGCTGTATAAAGTGAAAAATGGCGAGAATGCCCTGGCATTCTATAGCCGTTACTATCAACCCATTCCGCTGGTGTTGCGCGGATACGGTGCGGGAAATGATGTGACTGCAGCGGGCGTATTCGCCGATCTGCTGCGCACACTGTCGTGGAAGTTGGGAGTCTGATAATGGTTAAAATTTATGCGCCGGCCTCGATTGGTAACGTTAGCGTCGGCTTCGATGTGCTGGGCGCGGCGGTATCGCCGGTAGATGGCACGTTGTTGGGTGACTGCGTTACCGTAGAAGCGGCTGACAGCTTTAGCCTGGTGAACGAAGGGCGTTTTGTCAGCAAGTTGCCGACCAATCCGCAGGAAAACATTGTTTATCAATGTTGGCAGCGCTTCTGTGAAGCGATTGGCAAGCAGGTTCCGGTAGCAATGAAGCTGGAAAAGAACATGCCAATTGGCTCAGGTCTGGGTTCTAGCGCCTGCTCAGTGGTTGCCGGACTGATGGCGATGAATGAGTTTTGTGGCAAACCGCTGACCGATACCGAATTGCTGGCGCTGATGGGCGAGCTCGAAGGGCGCATTTCTGGCAGCGTCCACTTTGACAACGTGGCACCTTGCTTCCTCGGCGGCATCCAACTGATGCTGGAAGAGAACGGCATCATCAGCCAGGAAGTTCCTGGTTTTGATGACTGGCTGTGGGTGATGGCTTACCCTGGCATTAAAGTGTCCACGGCTGAAGCGCGTGCCATTCTGCCCGCGCAGTACGCAAAATCCGACATCATCAAGCATGGCCGTCTGCTGGGGGGCTTTATTCACGCCTGCCACACACGCCAACCGGCTCTGGCCGCTAAACTTATGCAGGATGTGGTGGCTGAGCCTTATCGCACCCAACTGCTGCCGGGCTTTGCGGAAGCCCGTCAGGCCGCGCTGGAAATCGGTGCGCTGGCGTGTGGCATCTCTGGCTCCGGCCCAACGCTTTTCGCTGTTTGCAATCAAATGGAAACGGCACAGCAGATGGCAGCATGGCTGCAAGAAAACTATCTGCAAAACGATGAAGGCTTCGTCCATATCTGCCGTCTTGATACGGCTGGCGCACGTAAACTGGGATAACGCATGAAACTCTACAATCTTAAGGATCATAACGAGCAGGTGAGCTTTGCACAGGCGGTTAAACAAGGCCTGGGCTCACAGCAGGGGCTGTTTTTTCCACTGGAACTGCCGGAATTTGAACTGACGGATATCGACGCCATGCTGGAAATGGATTTCGTCAGCCGTAGCAGCAAAATTCTCTCTGCCTTCATTGGTGATGAGATCCCAGCCCATCAGTTGGCTGAGCGTGTTAAAGCGGCCTTTGCCTTCCCGGCACCGGTCGCAAAAGTCAGTGAAGATATCTCCTGTCTTGAGCTGTTCCACGGTCCAACGCTGGCGTTCAAAGACTTCGGCGGCCGTTTCATGGCGCAGATGCTCTCTTACGTGTCTGGTTCAGATGAGCAAATCACCATTCTGACGGCGACCTCGGGTGATACCGGTGCAGCCGTTGCCCATGCATTCTACGGCATGAAAAACGTACGCGTGGTGATCCTCTATCCAGAAGGTAAGATCAGCCCGTTGCAGGAAAAACTGTTCTGTACGCTGGGCGGCAACATCGAAACTATCGCGATTGATGGCGACTTCGATGCGTGTCAGGCGCTGGTGAAACAGGCGTTTGATGATGAAGTACTGAAGAAGGCGATTGGCCTGAACTCCGCTAACTCCATCAATATCAGCCGTCTGCTGGCACAGATCTGCTACTACTTCGAAGCGGTAGCACAGTTGCCGCAAGATAAACGCAACCAGCTAGTGATTTCAGTCCCGAGCGGTAACTTCGGTGACCTGACGGCTGGCCTGTTGGCAAAATCCCTTGGCCTGCCGATTAAACGTTTCATCGCGGCAACCAATGCGAACGATACCGTACCTCGCTTCCTCGGCAATGGTGCGTGGACGCCAAACCCAACTGTGGCGACACTCTCTAACGCCATGGATGTTAGCCAGCCAAATAACTGGCCGCGTGTGGAAGAGCTATTCCGCCGCAAAACCTGGCGTTTGACCGATCTGGCCTACGGGGCAGTGACGGATGAAACCACTAAAGAGACCGTGCGTGAACTGCGCGATATCGGTTATATCTCTGAGCCACACGCTGCGATTGCCTATCGCCTGCTGCGCGATCAGCTGCAGGAAGGCGAGTTCGGCCTGTTCCTCGGCACTGCTCACCCGGCGAAGTTCAAAGAGAGCGTTGAAGAGATTCTGGGCCAGGAATTGCCACTGCCAAAAGAGCTGGCCGATCGCGCCGATCTGGAACTGCTGTCGCACAAACTCTCAGCGGACTTCGCAGAACTGCGCGCGTTCTTACTGAAGGCGTGAATGTTGCAAGCAACATGACGTGTTCGTGCAGTTAAGTATCTCGTAACCCGGCATCGCCGGGTTTTTTTCATTAAAAATAGTTAGTTATAAAGTTAAATTAATAACAGTATGGGACTCAAAGGATTTATAAAAAAATCTAATGATGAGATTTGTGTCACAAAAAATCAAAATAATAAAATAAGCCAGAGTTAAGCTGCCACGCTAATTTTTATCTGAAAAGTGTTATTTAAATAAATATCTTTTGATTTGTATCAATGAAAGTTTATTTTTATTATCAATAGCTATCGATTTTTATATTAAAAGCGAGTCGCGTCTTGTTTTTAATTCATAAAGTGAACTTCATTAATTAGCTGTCGTGTTATTGAATGTATGGCTCTTTTGAGTAATTATTCGCGTGCCTCTTATGAAGGCCTGTTAACTACAAAGGAATAATTATGAAAAAGCTTAATAATGAAGAAATGATGATGGTCTCAGGTGCAGGTAACTTTGCGGATAAATCTTCCAATGGTCGGGTCAGTAATGATAGCCGAGGAGGGCGTGGTGATAGGCGAGGAACAATGAGCGAGCGCGTCAAGAGTTGTAATGATGGAATTATTGGTGGAACACTCGCCGGTAGTTTAGGTGGAGTACCTGGAATGGCTGTGGGGATGGTAGGAGGGGCTATAGCGGGTGGATGTTTTAGAAACGAGAGTTCATCGTCAAATAACAATAATGGTAAAGGTTCGGGGGGCGCTCAAAATTATGGAGCACAATGTAAATGGTAGAGGATATAACACACGAGGAAAATCATGAAGCGATATGTTAGCTGGATTTCTATTTTTCTGAGTGTGATTTTTGGAGCTTCCTTACTCAGTGGTGCAGGCATAGCTTTTGATAACTGGATTAAATTCCCTGTGTCGATATCAAGACCGTTGGTTATCATATTAACTTTATCAGCACTTGTTAAAGTGGCATTATGGCTAGTGAGGAAAGTATTCAGATGATGTTTTTTATCGTTTCACTTCGTAAATAATATGTTTAATATTATCTTTTTAGACTATTAATTATGAATGTTCATTTTTTCATCTTTAATGTGTGTTTAAGATGTGTTAATGAACAAGGTTTAGGTTGAAACCTGAGAGCCTAATAAGCATGTATATCTGATATTTATCTTCCAGTATTAATTTTCAAGGTTATATAAAGCCCACAAAGGAGTAATTTGTGGGCTTTATATGTGAAGTTTTGACAGGAGGAGCATGTCTGATATTTTCAGAAAGGAAGTATTTGAAAGGAATGAGGTGAAAAATTCTCACATACTCAGGTCAAACTTAATAAAAAG
Source organism: Pantoea sp. A4 (assembly GCF_000295955.2). Lineage (GTDB taxonomy): Bacteria > Pseudomonadota > Gammaproteobacteria > Enterobacterales > Enterobacteriaceae > Pantoea > Pantoea multigeneris. Next base: position 48,428 of record NZ_ALXE01000004.1, on the reverse strand, counting down.
TTGGCTTTGTTCCTTCATCTTAACCTTGATAGTAGCATTTATGTGTTTATTAATAACCTTTGGGTCCTACACGCAACGAATAGAAGTATATGGGGAGTTAATATCCTCGGTTAGACCAATTAACATATTATCCCATCATCAGGGTTATATTTCAGAGAGATATTTTTCTACAGGAGATATGATAAAAAAAGGTCAGAGGATTTATAAAATAACAACCGGAAATGAGAATATTAGTGGTGAAGTTCCTTATCAACAAAAAAAGAGGATTGAATTGCAGATAGATAAAATAGAAGAGATTATGTCAGGACTCAGAGAGGATGAAAATATAACGATAACAGAGTTAATAAGTCAAAAAGAAAAATATTCCGATCTTGAAAAACAATCTGCACTATTGGTAGAAAATACAAGCCAGTCTATGAATTATTTTGGAAATATTGTAAGTGATTATGCTGAGCATCGTAGGAAGGGAATGATCACTAATGATCACTACATAGCTCAATTAAATAACTATTATCAGCAGGAAAGAATGTTAAATGATATTAAAATTCAGAATGCACAGGAAAATATACAGCTAATGACAATTGATAAAGAAATCAACTCTCGCAGAATAGAGTTTAAAAATAAATTATTAGAGCATGAATTGAAAATTCAGGAGCTTCTAAGGGAAAAAATAGTGGCCGAAGCAGAAGGTGAAATATATGTCACGGCTTCTCATGATGGTAAGATAGTCTCCGAGCATACCAGCCTTGGCCAGTTTGTGACGTTTAATGATAGCCTGGCTCAGATATTACCCGACTTTGAGGGTGATTATTTACTGACACTCTGGGTACCGGACACAACAATGCCCTATCTTATTTCTGATGCCGCAATAAACGTACGTTACGATGCCTTTCCTTGGCAAAAATTCGGTCAGTTTACCGGGGCAGTAAAAGAAATATCTACCGTTCCAGCCACCCTGCAAGAAATGGCTGCATATCGCAGTGCACCACGTGAGGAACTAATAAAAAGTGGCGGAAATTATTATCGTATAATTTGCAGCCTATCAGAAAAAGGATTGTATTATGAGGGGAGGTTCATCGAGCTCTCTAATGGGCTGACGGCTAGCGTTACTCTTTTTCTGGAAAAAAGAACGCTCTGGCAATGGATTTTATCGCCATTATATGAAGTTCAATCCAGCATTGCGGAGCCGGTTTAATGGAGAAATATCATGATGGGCTTCATTTTAACTGGAGAAAGCGTACGCCCGTTATTCTGCAATCAGAGGCAGCTGAGTGTGGGGTAACATCATTACTCATGGTAATGAATTACTATGGAGCTAACCTTGATCTTCTCAAGATAAAAAGTCAAAACAATATTCCATCCCGAGGTATGAACCTTTACGATCTCAACAAACTAGCAGAGAAATATCACTTTGATACAGAGCCTGTGTCTATTGATATTGATGAAATCCATGAGCTGACATTACCCTGTGTGCTGCACTGGGATTTAACGCATTTTGTTGTTCTTACGAAAATACAGAAAAGATATTTTACCCTACACGATCCCGCATTGGGCGAAATTAAGGTTAATAAAAAAGAGTTATCACAACATTTCACGGGTGTTGCTTTGCAGATCAGCCCAGCGAAAGGATTCGAAAAAAATGTGGAGCCAAAGAATTTAATATCCCTTAAGGCGCTTTTTTCAGGTGTGCAGGGATTGAAGAGTGCCTGTTTTAAAATATTTTTTCTTTCTTTAACTATAGAGTTTTTCACACTGCTGCTCCCGATGGGTAATCAATTGATGATGGACCATGTGCTTCCTGCGAAAGACTATGGTTTTTTGACATTAATTTGTATTGCGATGCTGTTACTGACCATTACCCAGACATTCATCTCTGTCATGAGAGAGTGGATGGCCATTATTTTTGGTACGAAGCTACAACTGCTTTGGCGAAAATCTATGTTCAGACATTTAATCAATTTACCGGTTAGCTTCTTTGAGAGGAGAAAACTCGGTGATGTTGTCTCAAGATTTAATTCACTCGATGCCTTAAGAGAGACCTTTACCACCAACATCATTCAAATCTTACTGGATATTATCATATTGATTGGCGCTTCAGTAATCATGATGCTGTATTCTCCTGTACTCTATTTTTTAGTTGTGTTTTTTTTGCTCATTTATCTATCGATACGGATTGTGACTTATAGCTATTACCGAAGGATATCCGCAGAGCAAATACACAAAAGTGCGTTGCAGAGCTCACATTTCATGGAAACTCTTTATTGCATAGCATCAATAAAGGGTATGAACATGCAAAGTGCCCGACTATCCTGTTGGCATAATCTGAATGTGAATGAATTGAATGTTGATTTAAAATCTGCACGGTTTAATATTGTTTATTCTACCGTGTCAGGGCTGATCTCGGCCCTGGACTCCATTATTGTTCTCTGGGTTGGTATCCAACTTGTGATTCAGAATGAACTCTCTCTCGGCATGTTAATGGCTTTCAATATTTATCGCTCTGAGTTTTCTCTGAGATCAGGGAATATTATTGATTCAATGGTTACGATAAAAATGGCGACGCTACACCAGGAGAGGGTATCCGATATCCTTTTATCAGAGGGGGAAGATTTAGGTACCCTCCAACTTCTATTACCTGTTTCAACAGATAGTTTAAGCCTTTCCTGTAATAATCTGGCATTTAGCTACGATGATTTTAGTCAACCCATTTTCAAAAACCTGTCATTTGATGTTCCTGCTGGCAGCAGTTTGGCAATAACCGGTGGTTCAGGGGTGGGGAAAACCACATTACTAAAAATCATGGCGGGGTTACTACAGCCCTCATCAGGGGAGGTTCAGGTTAATGGTAAGAGTATCCGCAAGCATGGGCTGGGAAATTACCGTAGCCAGATAGCTTGTGTCCTGCAGGATGATCGACTGCTTTCCGGCACTGTGAACGAAAATATCAGTAGTTTTGTCACCAATCCGGATCGCGAGCGTATTGTTTTCTGCGCGAAGCAATCTTCCATCCATGAGGAGATTATGGCGTTGCCGATGGGGTATGACACGTTACTCAGTGAACTGGGCGGTACAATATCGGGCGGGCAAAAGCAGCGCATATTAATTGCCAGAGCTTTGTATAAACAGCCTGTAATTCTCTTCATGGATGAATCAACCAGTCATCTGGATGCGGCGAATGAGAGGAAAATCAATCAGGCCATTTCTGCTCTCAATATCACCAGAGTTATCGTTGCCCACCGTCAGACAACGATTGACTCTGCTGATGTTGTTTTACATCTTTCAGATGCGCAGTGATCTTTTTAACGCTGCTCGTGCCGCTTGAACACAAATTCTTTCTCGTTGCTCTCTTCGGCCACAAAGAAGTAGCCATCAACATCAAACTGTTTCAGCTGCTCAGGCTGCGTCAGGCGCTGCTGAATGATGTAGCGGCTCATCAGGCCACGTGCTTTTTTCGCATAGAAACTGATGACTTTGAACTTGCCGTTTTTCTCGTCGAGGAAGACCGGTTTGATCAGGCGGCCTTGCAGCGCTTTGGGTTTGATCGCTTTAAAATATTCGTCAGAAGCGAGGTTGATAAGCACATCATCGCCCTGTTCCTGCAATGCTTCGTTGAGCTTTTGCGTCAGCAGTTCGCCCCAGAAATCATAGAGATCTTTGCCGGCCGGATTCGCGAGTTTAATGCCCATCTCCAGACGGTAAGGCTGCATCAAATCTAACGGGCGCAGTAAGCCATATAGTCCGGAGAGCATACGCAGATGCTGCTGGGCAAAGCTGAAATCTGCTTCACTAAAGGTCTCGGCTTGCAGGCCGGTATAAACGTCGCCTTTAAAGGCCAAAATCGCCTGACGGGCATTTTCCAGCGAAAAGGGCGGCTGCCAGGCGTTAAAACGATCGGTATTCAGATGGGCTAATTTGTCGCTAATGCTCATCAACGAGGCAATTTGTGCTGGTGACAGATCGCGCGCGACGTCAATTAACTGTTGTGACTTTTCTAACAGCGCTGGCTGGCTGAAGTGCTGCGTTGCCAGCGGAGAGTCGTAATCCAGTGTTTTTGCTGGTGAGATCACCATTAACATTGCTATTTCCTCAGTGAACCCGCAGAAATTTCAGGGTATTAACCCGGCTTTAATCGGTGCAGTGTAACAAAAAAAGCTGCACGCATCGGCAAATCACTGCTATCAGTTTGCGCTATCGTAATGCGCAAAAGCTCACCTTGCGCCACGGTCTGCGCGTGATATTATCGCAACATGCTTTTTACAGAATTGTTTACACCCTGACAGTTAACTAAGAGAAAAAAGCCATGACGGACAAACTGACTTCCTTGCGTCAACTGACCACTGTGGTTGCTGACACCGGCGATATCGCAGCGATGAAGCTGTACCAGCCGCAAGACGCAACGACCAACCCTTCCCTGATCCTCAACGCCGCCAAGATCCCTGAGTACCGTAAACTGATCGATGAAGCGATTGCATGGGCGCGTGAGCAAAATGGCCGCAAGGAAGACCTGCTCTCTCTGATTTCTGACAAACTGGCCGTCAACATTGGTCTGGAAATCCTGAAACTGATCCCTGGCCGTATCTCAACGGAAGTTGATGCGCGTCTCTCTTACGATACTGAAGGCAGCATCGCTAAGGCGCACAGCCTGATCAAACTGTACAACGATGCGGGTATCAGCAATGACCGTATCCTGATCAAGCTGGCTTCAACCTGGCAGGGTATCCGCGCTGCTGAGCAGTTAGAGAAAGAAGGCATCAACTGTAACCTGACTCTGCTGTTCTCCTTCGCGCAGGCTCGTGCTTGTGCAGAAGCAGGTGTATTCCTGATCTCACCATTTGTTGGCCGTATCCTCGACTGGTACAAAGCCAACACTGACAAAAAAGAGTACGCCGCACACGAAGATCCAGGCGTGGTTTCTGTGTCAGAAATCTACAACTACTACAAGCAGCACGGCTACGAGACCGTAGTTATGGGTGCAAGCTTCCGTAACGTAGGTGAAATCATTGAGCTGGCTGGCTGTGACCGCCTGACCATCGCACCAGCACTGCTGAAAGAGCTGGCGGAGAGCGAAGGGACTCTGGAACGTAAACTGAGCTACAGCGGTGAAGTTAAAGCGCGTCCAGCGAAGATGACCGAAGCTGAGTTCCTGTGGCAGCACAACCAGGATCCAATGGCGGTCGCTAAACTGGCTGAAGGCATCCGTAACTTTGCCGTAGACCAGGGCAAACTCGAGAAGATGATCGAAGAGCTGCTGTAATTCTCCTACCGTGGTGGCCCCGCTGCCACGGTTTTTCTTTTCTCCGCTTTCCCGCTTGTACTATCCTGTCGTCTGTCCCCTCTCTTTTTTGCGCTTTTGCGCCTGATTTTAGCGAAAACAGCATGAATACATTACGAATTGGACTGGTTTCAGTCTCCGATCGCGCCGCCAATGGGCTTTACCAGGATCAGGGCATTCCTGCACTTGAGGCCTGGCTGTCAGGTGCGCTCGCCACACCGTTTGAAATTGAAACCCGCCTGGTACCGGATGAACAGCCGATGATTGAGCATGCGCTGTGTGAACTGGTGGATGAGCGTTTCTGCCATCTGGTGCTGACGACCGGTGGCACCGGGCCCGCACGTCGTGATGTGACGCCGGATGCCACTCTGGCGATTGCCGACAGAGAAATGCCGGGCTTTGGTGAGCAAATGCGCCAGATTAGCTTGCAGTTTGTGCCTACCGCGATCCTCTCACGCCAGGTGGGTGTGATCCGTAAGCAATCACTGATTCTGAACCTGCCGGGTCAGCCAAAGTCGATCAAAGAGACGCTGGAAGGCCTGAAGGATAGCGAAGGCAAAGTGCTGGTGCCGGGCATTTTTGCGGCTGTACCATATTGTTTACAGTTGCTGGAAGGGCCATACGTGGAAACGCATGCGGCCGTGGTAGCAGCTTTCCGTCCTAAGAGTGCTATTCGTGAGATTAATCACTAAAAATCGCCGGATTACGTTATAAATGCAACTGCTGCTGGTGTGGCTAAAGATTGACGGTATAGTAACTGAAACTTTACAACCCGTTTAATTTTTACTCTGGAAGCTGCACCATTATGGACCCACATCAGCCTGTCACTCTTCGTCGCCAGGATTACACCACGCTGGCACTGGCCGCCCTGGGCGGGGCGCTGGAATTCTACGATTTCATCATCTTCGTGTTTTTTGCCACCGTGATTGGCCAACTGTTTTTCCCCCCGGATTTGCCAGAGTGGCTGCGTCAGTTACAGACCTTCGCCATCTTTGCTGCGGGTTATCTGGCGCGCCCATTAGGTGGCCTGGTGATGGCGCACTTTGGCGACAAGGTGGGCCGAAAGAAAATGTTCAGCCTGAGCATTCTCCTGATGGCATTGCCAACGCTGGTGATGGGCGCACTGCCGACGTTTGCCACGATTGGCGTCGCGGCACCTTTACTGATGTTGCTGATGCGTATGCTGCAAGGTGCTGCCATTGGCGGTGAAGTTCCGGGAGCCTGGGTGTTTGTTGCTGAACATGTGCCACAGCAGCGGGTCGGCTTTGCCTGCGGCACCTTAACGGCAGGCTTAACCGCGGGGATTCTGCTGGGGTCGCTGGTGGCCACTGGCATCAGCACCTGGTTGAGTCCTGCGGATATCAGCGCTTATGGCTGGCGTATTCCGTTTTTCCTCGGTGGCATCTTTGGTTTGATAGCCATGTACCTGCGCCGCTGGTTGCATGAGACGCCGGTCTTCAAACAGATGCAGCAGCGCAAATCGCTGGCCGACAAGCTACCGATCCAGACCATTTTGTCTCAGCATAAACGCAGTATTGTGGTTTCGATGCTGCTCACCTGGCTGCTCTCTGCCTGCATTGTGGTGGTGATTCTCATGGCACCGACATTAATGCAGAAGCAGGGCATTACAGCGGCGCTGAGTTTGCAGGCGAACAGTCTCGCCACCATCATGTTGCTGCTGGGCTGTATTGTGGCGGGATGGGCTGTCGATCGGTTTGGCGCACCGCGCGCACTGTTGGTGGGTTCGGTGTTGATGGGGATTTGCACCTGGCACTTTTTCCATCAGTTCCACAGTTCCACGGCTGCACTGTTTGCCAGCTATGCACTGGCGGGGTTTAGTGTCGGTGTGGTCGGCGTGGTGCCCTTTATTATGGTCAGCACTTTCCCTGCTGCGGTCCGCTTCACGGGCATCTCTTTTTCTTACAATCTCTCATACGCCATTTTTGGTGGTCTGACGCCGATCTTTGTCACCTTACTGTTGCAGGTAACGGCGCTGGCTCCCGCCTGGTATGTACTGATTCTGGCAGCGGTGGGGGTGTTGGTTAGCGCCTATTTACTCGCTTCACAGCGGGGTCGTGCGGTGCTGAGTGAAGTGAATATTTAATCGCCAATCTTTAGCGCATTAACGGAGAACGTAATTTTTTTTTAATTTAACCCTTGATGCGCTTTGAACTGGCCCCATTTAGTTGTCATCGAGAGGTTGTGAGCGATGAAAAAAAGAGGCGTTGCGAGTTGAAACTCAACAAAGCGACCGCATCTAAGGTTCACAACCCGAACTGGCAAAGAATTCAAGTGGGAGACGTTTAGATGGGTAAGATTATTGGTATTGACCTGGGTACAACCAACTCTTGTGTTGCGGTTATGGATGGCACCAAAGCGCGCGTACTGGAGAATGCTGAAGGCGACCGCACCACGCCGTCGATCATCGCATACACTCAGGATGGCGAAACTCTGGTCGGTCAACCGGCTAAACGTCAGGCTGTGACTAACCCGCAGAACACCCTGTTCGCGATTAAGCGCCTGATTGGTCGTCGCTTCCAGGACGAAGAAGTACAGCGCGATATCAAAATCATGCCATACAAAATCACCAATGCAGACAATGGTGATGCATGGCTGGACGTGAAGGGCCAGAAAATGGCACCACCGCAGATCTCTGCGGAAGTCCTGAAAAAAATGAAAAAGACTGCGGAAGATTTCCTGGGCGAGGCAGTAACTGAAGCTGTTATCACCGTTCCAGCATACTTCAACGATGCTCAGCGTCAGGCAACTAAAGATGCCGGCCGTATCGCGGGTCTGGAAGTAAAACGTATCATCAACGAACCAACCGCAGCTGCACTGGCTTACGGTCTGGATAAAGGCCAGGGCAACCGTACTATCGCGGTATATGACCTGGGTGGTGGTACTTTCGATATCTCCATCATCGAAATCGATGAAGTTGACGGTGAGAAAACCTTCGAAGTTCTGGCAACCAACGGTGATACTCACCTCGGTGGTGAAGACTTCGACAGCCGCCTGATCAACTATCTGGTAGCAGAATTCAAGAAAGACCAGGGTATCGATCTGCACAACGATCCACTGGCAATGCAGCGTCTGAAAGAAGCCGCTGAGAAAGCGAAAATTGAACTGTCATCTGCTCAGCAGACCGACGTGAACCTGCCGTACATCACTGCAGATGCCACCGGTCCTAAGCACCTGAACATCAAAGTGACCCGCGCTAAGCTGGAATCACTGGTAGAAGATCTGGTTGCTCGTTCAATCGATCCACTGAAAGTTGCACTGCAAGATGCTGGCCTGTCTGTTTCTGATATCAACGACATCATCCTGGTCGGTGGTCAGACTCGTATGCCAATGGTGCAGGCGAAAGTGACCGAGTTCTTCGGTAAAGAGCCACGTAAAGACGTTAACCCGGATGAAGCAGTAGCTGTTGGTGCTGCGGTTCAGGGCGGCGTGTTGGCGGGCGACGTGAAAGACGTACTGCTGCTGGACGTTACCCCACTGTCACTGGGTATCGAAACCATGGGCGGCGTGATGACTTCACTGATCACCAAAAACACCACCATCCCAACCAAGCACAGCCAGGTGTTCTCTACTGCAGAAGACAACCAGTCTGCGGTGACCATCCATGTGCTGCAGGGTGAGCGTAAGCGTTCAGGCGATAACAAATCACTGGGCCAGTTCAACCTGGATGGTATTCAGGCTGCGCCACGCGGTATGCCACAGATCGAAGTGACCTTCGACCTCGATGCTGACGGTATCCTGCACGTTTCCGCGAAAGACAAAAACAGCGGTAAAGAGCAGAAGATCACCATTAAAGCTTCTTCAGGTCTGAACGAAGAAGAGATCGAAAAAATGGTGCGCGACGCAGAAGCGAACGCCGAGTCTGACCGTAAGTTCGAAGAGCTGGTTCAGACGCGCAACCAGGGTGACCAGGTTGTTCACAGCACCCGTAAGCAGCTGGAAGAAGCCGGTGACAAACTGTCTGCCGACGACAAAGCACCAATCGAATCTGCGCTGACCGAGCTGGAAACTGCGCTGAAAGGCGAAGACAAAGCGGCAATCGAAGCGAAGATTCAGGCGCTGATGGAAGTTTCAAGCAAACTGATCGAACTGGCTCAGCAGCAGCAGGCAGGCGCGGCAGCAGACGCTGGCGATGCTTCAGCGAAGAAAGATGACGACGTTGTCGACGCTGAATTCGAAGAAGTTAAAGATAAAAAATAATTGCCCCTGACCGGGCACGACGGTTGGCCTGACAGCCGTTGAAACCAGCACGGGCGTAGGAGTTTTCTCCACGCCCGTGCGAGCATGTTAAGGGCTAAAAATGGCAAAACAAGATTTTTACGAGATCTTAGGCGTCTCAAAATCGGCAGACGAGCGCGAAATCAAAAAAGCCTATAAGCGTCTGGCGATGAAATACCACCCGGACCGTAATCCGGGCGACAAAGAAGCCGAAGCGAAATTTAAAGAAGTAAAAGAAGCCTACGAAATCCTTACCGATGCGCAGAAGCGCGCAGCTTACGACCAGTACGGTCACGCAGCCTTTGAACAGGGCGGCGGTGGCGGCGGCTTTGGTGGTGGCTTCGGTGGCGGTGGTGCTGATTTCAGCGATATCTTTGGCGACGTATTCGGTGACATCTTTGGTGGCGGCCGCCGTCAGCGCGCAGCCCGTGGTGCCGATTTGCGCTACAACATGGAGCTGACGCTGGAAGAAGCGGTACGCGGCGTGACCAAAGAGATCCGCATTCCAACCCTGGAAGAGTGTGACGTTTGCCACGGCAGCGGTGCAAAAGCCGGTACCAAACCACAGACGTGTTCAACCTGTCACGGTCAAGGTCAGGTGCAGATGCGCCAGGGCTTCTTCACCGTACAGCAGGCCTGTCCGACCTGTCATGGTCGTGGTTCGGTGATCAAAGACCCTTGCAACGCCTGTCACGGCCATGGCCGGGTTGAGCGATCCAAAACGCTGTCAGTGAAAATCCCTGCGGGTGTTGATACCGGCGACCGTATTCGTCTGAGCGGCGAAGGGGAAGCAGGAGAGCAGGGCGCGCCAGCGGGCGATCTCTACGTTCAGGTTTCTGTGAAGAAACACGCGATCTTCGAGCGTGAAGATAACAACCTGTACTGTGAAGTCCCGATCAACTTCTCAATGGCAGCACTGGGCGGCGAAATTGAAGTGCCGACGCTGGATGGCCGTGTGAAGCTGAAAGTGCCTTCTGAAACCCAAACCGGCAAGCTGTTCCGTATGCGCGGTAAAGGGGTGAAATCAGTACGCGGTGGTGCGGTAGGTGACTTGCTGTGCCGTGTTGTGGTGGAAACCCCAGTCAGCCTCAACGAGAAGCAGAAAAACCTGCTGCGTGAGCTGGAAGAGAGTTTTGGCGGCCCAACCGGTGAAAACAACAGCCCACGTTCGAAGAGCTTCTTCGACGGCGTAAAAAAATTCTTTGATGACCTGACGCGATAAGCAACAGGCTCTATCTTAAAGAGGCGGATATCTTGTATATCCGCCTCTTTTTTTATTGATTTATGTCATGTTCTTTACCTTTAAACGGTAAAGAAGCTTTTTCTTGAAGTAAACGCCCTTTTGGTCATGTGTAACAAAAGGTAAACTCCGCGCTGGCTGATTTAACTCAGGAGGAGTTGTGAATAAACCCCGCAGTTTGACGTGTTATTTAAAGAGTTTTATCGCAAGTGATGCCAGTACCGGCATTGTATTAATTATTGCTGCTGTGGCAGCGATGATCCTCGCTAACGCCAGCGCCACTGCGCACTGGTATCAGAGCATCTTACAGACGCCAGTTGAAGTCCGCTTTGGCGCGCTCGATATCAGTAAAGATTTGCTGTTGTGGATCAACGATGCGCTGATGGCCCTGTTCTTCCTGCTGATTGGCCTTGAGGTGAAGCGCGAATTGGTAAGCGGTGAGTTGGCGAGCCGCGACAAGGCGATTTTCCCGGTGATTGCCGCCCTGGGGGGCATGATTGCGCCAGGTCTGATCTTCACGCTGTTCAACCATGGCGATCCCATTGCCCGTAACGGTTGGGCGATCCCTACCGCTACCGATATCGCTTTTGCTCTGGGTGTGCTCGCTTTACTGGGCAGCCGTGTGCCTGCTGCGCTGAAAGTCTTCCTGATGGCGCTGGCGATCATTGACGATCTGGGTGCCATTGTCATTATCGCACTGTTCTATACCAGCGACCTTTCGCTGCTCTCTCTCAGTGTTGCAGCTGGGGCGATTGTGGTATTAGCGTTGTTGAACCGCTTCAATGTGCGCAACCTCGCTATCTATATGTTGGTTGGCGTGGTGCTGTGGACGGCGGTATTGAAATCCGGTGTCCATGCGACGCTCGCTGGCGTGGTAGTCGGTTTCTTTGTCCCACTGAAAGAAGAAAGGGGCCACTCCCCAGCTGAGCACCTGGCGCACGGTTTAATGCCGTGGGTAAACTGGCTGATCCTGCCGCTGTTCGCTTTCGCGAACGCCGGGATCTCGCTGGCAGGTATCACCTTTAGCGATGTCTTCTCACCGGAACCGATGGGCATTATTCTCGGTTTGCTGATCGGCAAGCCTTTAGGCATCACGCTGTTCTGTTGGCTGGCGGTGAAGTGGCGGCTGGCAGTATTGCCGGAAAATACCCACATCAGAGATATTGCGGCAATTGGTGTGCTGTGTGGCATCGGTTTTACCATGTCGATATTCATCAGCTCACTGGCGTTTGATGCCACCCATGAGCAACTGGTGACATTCTCGAAACTGGGTATTCTGAGCGGCTCGCTACTGTCAGCGGTGCTGGGATATCTGTTGTTACGGATCAAGTTGCGCTGATGGAGAAGGGGGGATGATTCCCCCCTTTTGCTTACTGCACCGTTTTAAGGGTGCGATGTGACTGGCGATCGAGCTGAACCAGACTGAGATCGGCATTCAGGACCCACACCGACTGGTTATCTTTACTGAACGCGATAGCCTGGCGAGGGCCGTTCAGCCCGGTGACGGTTTTCGTGACGGCGAGGCTGGCGACATCAATCACGGAAAGCGAGTTATCCGCCAGATTGCCGCTGTAAAGGAACTTCCCATCCGGCGTTAGCGCTGCGCCATAGGGCTCTTTACCGACGGCGATAGTCTTAACGATTTTGCGTGTCGCAACATCAACCACTGCGATCGAATCACTGCCGCTGTTTGCGGCAAACACCGTTTTGCCATCTGCGGTGATTGAAATGGCACGAATTTTATTAAATCCGGTAATCTCCCCCACGATGCGGTCACTGTTGGTCTCTACCAGCGTGATTTTATCGCCGACAAAATTGGTGACCAGTAGCAGTTTGCCATCTGGGCTGAGTTTGACGCCCTGGCGCGGTTGAGAGAAACCCTGAATGACAGCTGAGGCGATGCCGTACTCACTGCTGAAATGAGAGACTGTGCTGCTGGCCTGGTTGTTAGCGTAGAGACTTTTACCGTCCCTGCTGATGGCTGTTCCAAATACGCCAGGGCCAGCCGCAATATTCAGGGTGTTTTTTAATGTGGCGGTTTCTATTTTACTTATTTTTCCCAGACTGCTATCGGAAATATAAAAGTAGTCACCATCAGGCGAGAAGAGAATATTTCTTGGGGTCAGATAGCCTTGCAGTGTCTCCCTGATTTTACCCGTGGTTAAATCATAGATAATAATCTCTGAACGTTCGCTATTCGCGACAACCGCAATTTTTTCATCTGTGCTGATTGCCAGCGTGTTATTTTTAATCTGCGCATCAAAGCGCTGGTTATCGGCCACCGCTTTGGCGCTACAGCCCGCGACGGGCAGGACATTTGCCAGCGTAGAAGGGCTGAATGTGAGGGCGAGTAAACTGGTGATAAGCACGGCTAAGGCGTGTTTTTGCATAAAAGATTCCTGCGGTTCGGGGAGTTATGAGTATTAAGTCATCTCAGTATGGCCCGCGCAGGGTAGCAAATAATAAATGAGAATCTGGTCACCCCATGGTATTCCCAGACCGGTCTTTGGTTTTTTTGTGCGAAAGGGTATTCGGAGAAACATTATTCTCACGACCATTGAGTCGCGTTAATAAACTTTTTTCATCGCAACACTGTTGCGGCACGCATCAAGCCCATCGTCGCATGCGATCAGCAGAAAGGTTTTGTCGTGGGTGTGCAAACTGAAGTCTCAGGATGTTGGAGGGGCGGAACTATCCTGTGTGTTGGGTTGTTCGATGTCGTAGCCTGTCGAGAAAAAACAGGCGAAAAAAAACCGGCTCAGAGCCGGTTCTTTTCAACAAAGCGATAAGCAGTGGCGATTAAGCCAGTTTGCTGATCTGTGCAGCCAGGTTTGCTTTATGGCGTGCAGCTTTGTTTTTGTGGATCAGACCTTTAGCAGCCTGACGGTCCACGATTGGTTGCATTTCGTTGAATGCATTCTGCGCAGCAGCTTTATCGCCAGTAGCGATGGCCGCGTATACTTTCTTAACGAAAGTACGCATCATAGAACGGTTGCTCGCGTTATGCTTGCGACGTTTCTCAGATGTTACGGCGCGTTTCTTAGCTGATTTGATATTAGCCAAGGTACAACTCCCAAATGTGTTCTATATGGACAAATCAAAGGCCGAGGACTATGCCTTTTGCGCCTTCTTTTGTCAATGGATTTGTGCAAATAAGCGCCGCTTTAGGGGCAACACTCGGTTACGTATTTGATGGCGCAAGATTCTACCAGCTTCATGCCTGTGAATACAGCTTTTCGCCATAAAATTGTTGTAAGCAGGGCCGGGAGTGGCGCTTTGTAGCGAAAGCAGAGGCTTAATGCAGGAAAGGCGCGCAGACGGGTTAACCTTGACCGCTTTCAAGGGTATAATCCGCCGATTTCCACCGGTTTGAGTCTGCCATGAAGTTTATCCGCGGTATTCACAATCTGAAAGCACAACAGCAGGGCTGTGTCCTGACGATTGGTAATTTTGACGGCGTTCACCGGGGCCATCAGTCATTGATGTCCCAGTTGGTTGCCGAAGGCCAAAAACGGCAGTTGCCGGTCACTGTGATGTTGTTCGAGCCACAGCCGCTGGAGCTGTTTGCGAGCGATAAAGCACCTGCTCGCCTGACTCGCCTGCGTGAAAAACTGCGCTATCTGGCGGAGATGGGGGTCGACAATGTGCTGTGTGTCCGTTTTGACCGCCGCTTTGCGGCATGGACCGCAGAGGCGTTTATTCGCGAACTGCTGGTGGATAAACTCAATGTTAAACTGCTCGCAGTAGGTGATGATTTCCGCTTTGGTGCTGGTCGCGAAGGGGATTTCCTGCTATTAGAGAAGGCTGGCGCAGAATATGGTTTTGACGTGGTAAGCACGGAAACCTTCTGCGATGGCGGCAAGCGTATCAGCAGCACTGCCGTGCGCGAAGCACTGGCAAATGATGATCTGCAGCAAGCCCAGACGTTACTGGGCCATCCATTTAGTATCTCCGGGCGCGTAGTGCATGGTGATGCACTGGGTCGTACCATCGGCTTCCCTACGGCTAATCTCCCTTTGCGTCGCTCTGTCACGCCGGTAAAAGGCGTGTATGCGGTTGAGGTGCATGGGGTCAGCGAGCAGCCGATTGCCGGGGTAGCTAATATTGGTACCCGCCCGACGGTAAAAGGTGTACGCCAGCAGCTTGAAGTTCACCTGTTGGATACACATATCAATTTATACGGGCATCATATTGACGTGGTGCTCAGAATGAAAATTCGCAATGAGCAGCGCTTTGCGTCGCTGGATGCGTTGAAAGAACAAATAGCGAAAGATGTGGTGACGGCCCGCCAATTTTTTGGGCTAAAAACACCGGTTTAATGACCGAAATACGGAACCGAGAATCTGATGAGTGACTATAAATCTACCCTGAATCTGCCGGAAACGGGGTTCCCGATGCGTGGCGATCTGGCCAAGCGCGAACCGGGAATGCTGCAGCGTTGGACTGATGACAATCTGTACGGCATCATCCGCGCAGCTAAAAAAGGGAAAAAAACCTTTATTCTGCATGATGGCCCTCCTTATGCGAATGGCAGCATTCATATTGGTCACTCCGTTAACAAGATTCTGAAAGACATTATCGTGAAGTCCAAAGGCATGGCGGGCTACGATTCGCCATACGTTCCAGGTTGGGACTGCCACGGACTGCCGATCGAACACAAAGTCGAGCAGATGATTGGCAAGCCTGGTGAGAAAGTCACTGCGGCTGAGTTCCGTGCTGCCTGCCGTAACTATGCGGCTGAACAGGTTGAAGCGCAGAAGAAAGACTTTATCCGCCTTGGCGTTCTGGGCGACTGGGATCGTCCATACCTGACGATGGACTTCAAAACCGAAGCCAACATCATCCGCGCACTGGGTAAAATCATCGGTAATGGCCACCTGCACAAAGGGGCAAAACCGGTGCACTGGTGTATCGATTGCCGCTCAGCGTTGGCTGAAGCCGAAGTTGAGTACTACGACAAAACCTCACCGTCCATTGACGTGATGTTCAACGCTATCGATGCTGCGGCAGTGGCGGAGAAATTTGGTGCCAGCAACGTTAACGGCCCAATCTCTCTGGTCATCTGGACCACCACGCCGTGGACGATGCCAGCAAACCGTGCGATCTCACTGCACGCAGAATTTGACTATCAGCTGGTGCAAATCGAAGGCCGCGCACTGATCCTCGCGACCGACCTGGTAGAAGGCGTGCTGAAACGCGCAGGTGTCACCGAGTGGACCGTGCTGGGCGAAATCAAAGGCGCTGAGCTGGAGCTGCAGAAATTCCAACATCCGTTCCTGGAAAACATCCAGTCTCCGGTGTTGCTGGGTGAACACGTTACCCTCGAAGCGGGTACCGGTGCTGTACACACTGCACCAGGTCACGGCCCGGATGACTTTGTTATCGGCCAGAAGTACGGCATTGAAGTGGCTAACCCGGTTGGCCCAGATGGCGCTTACCTGCCAGGGACTTACCCAGGTCTGGATGGCGTAAATGTCTTTAAAGCCAACGATCTGATTGTTGAACTGCTGCGTGAAAAAGGCGCGCTGTTGCACGTAGAAAAACTGCTGCACAGCTACCCACACTGCTGGCGTCACAAAACCCCAATCATTTTCCGTGCGACGCCACAGTGGTTTATCAGCATGGATCAGAAAGGGTTGCGCGCGCAGTCACTGAAAGAGATTAAAGGCGTGCAGTGGATCCCAGACTGGGGCCAGGCACGTATCGAAGCGATGGTTGCTAACCGTCCTGACTGGTGCATCTCCCGTCAGCGTACGTGGGGCGTGCCGATGTCTCTGTTTGTCCACAAAGACACTGAGCAACTGCACCCAGACTCACTGGCGCTGATGGAAAAAGTCGCGCAGCGTGTTGAGCAGGAAGGTATTCAGGCATGGTGGGATCTCGACCCGCGTGACCTGATGGGCGATGACGCGGACAACTACGTTAAAGTCCCGGATACGCTGGACGTTTGGTTTGACTCAGGTTCAACCAGCTCTGCTGTGGTTGATGCGCGCCCAGAGTTCGGCGGCCATTCAGCTGACATGTATCTGGAAGGGTCGGATCAGCACCGTGGCTGGTTTATGTCCTCGTTGATGATCGGCACCGCAATGAAAGGTAAAGCGCCTTATCGTCAGGTGTTGACGCACGGTTTCACCGTTGATGGTCAGGGCCGTAAAATGTCCAAATCCATCGGTAACACCGTAGCGCCGCAGGATGTGATGGACAAACTGGGTGCCGACATTCTGCGTCTGTGGGTCGCTTCAACCGACTACTCAGGCGAGATGGCGGTGTCCGATGAAATTCTGAAGCGTGCCGCAGATACCTATCGTCGTATTCGTAACACCGCGCGTTTCCTGCTGGCAAACCTGGCAGGCTTCAATCCGGCAACGGATAGCGTGAAGCCAGAAGAGATGGTGGTGGTGGATCGTTGGGCCGTAGGCCGCGCGCTGGCAGCCCAGAACGACATCATCAACTCTTATGAGAATTATGATTTCCACGAAGTGGTACAGCGTCTGATGCAGTTCTGTTCTATTGAGATGGGCTCGTTCTATCTCGATGTGATCAAAGACCGCCAGTACACCGCGAAAGGCGACAGCCTGGCACGTCGTAGCTGCCAGACGGCTCTGTGGCACATTGCTGAAGCGCTGGTTCGCTGGATGGCACCGATCATGTCCTTTACTGCGGATGAGATCTGGGGCTACTTGCCAGGTGAGCGTACGCAGTATGTCTTCACTGAAGAGTGGTATGGCGATCTGTTTGGCCTTGCCGAAGGTGAAGCACTGAACGACGCATACTGGGACGATCTGCTGAAAGTGCGTGGCGAAGTGAACAAGGTACTGGAGCAGGCGCGCAGTGATAAGCGTCTTGGCGGTGCTTTGGAGGCTAACGTGACGCTGTTTGCTGAACCGGAGCTGGCCGCGAAGCTGCAAGCGCTGGGCGACGAGCTGCGCTTCGTACTGCTGACCTCCGGCGCAACGGTAGCGGATTACGCTCAGGCGGGCGAAGATGCACAGCAGAGTGAACTGTTCAAAGGTCTGAAAATTGCGTTGCAGAAGGCAGAAGGCGAGAAATGTCCGCGCTGCTGGCATTACACTACGGATGTGGGACAGAACGCAGAACATGCTGCAGTCTGTGGCCGCTGTTATACCAACGTCCACGGACAAGGTGAAGAGCGTAAGTTTGCCTGATGACTAAACCTGTACTTTCAACCGGATTGCGCTGGCTGTGGCTGGTGCTGGTACTGATTGGCGTCGATTTTGCCGCCAAGCAGTGGGTGATGGACAACATGATGCTGCATGAAACACTGCCGCTCATGCCGTTCTTCAATCTGTTCTATGCCCATAACTATGGTGCTGCGTTCAGCTTCCTCGCCGATAAAGGCGGCTGGCAGCGCTGGTTCTTTGCGGGTATTGCGATTGCAATCGTCGTAGCGCTGTTGGTGATGATGTACCGCAACCGCGCTAGCCAGAAGATCACCAACATCGCCTACGCGTTGATTATTGGTGGTGCGCTGGGCAATCTGTTTGACCGTGCTTACCATGGTTTTGTGGTCGATTTTATCGACTTCTATATCGGTGACTGGCACTTCGCCACGTTTAATATCGCTGACTGCGGCATCTGTATTGGTGCCGCGTTGGTGGTGCTGGAGGGGTTCATCAACCCCGCCAGCAAACAGGAAAAACAGAAAGGGTAAGGCAATGACAGACTCTGTACAGCATGACAGTGCCGTGCTGGTGCACTTTTCACTGAAGCTGGAGGATGGCTCAGTGGCTGAGTCCACCCGTGCAAACGGTAAGCCTGCAATGTTTTTCCTCGGCGATGGCAGCCTGTCAGAAGCGCTGGAAAAGCAGCTGCTGACGCGTAAACAGGGTGACAAGTTCGCGTTCACCCTGGAGCCGGAGGATGCGTTTGGTCCTACCAGCCCGGATCTGATTCAGTACTTCTCCCGTCGTGAATTTAATGATGCGGGTGAACCAGAAGTCGGTGCCATCATGCTGTTCAGCGGCAGAGGCGGAAGCGAAATGCCTGGTGTGATTCGCGAAGTGTCGGGGGATTCGATTACCGTCGACTTCAACCATCCATTGGCTGGGCACCGGGTGCAGTTTGACATCGAAGTGCTGGAGATTGATCCGGTGCTGGAGGCAAGCGATGCAAATTCTGTTAGCTAATCCACGCGGCTTCTGTGCCGGTGTTGATCGTGCCATTAGTATTGTAGAGCGCGCGCTGGAGATGTATGGCGCGCCAATCTATGTGCGCCACGAAGTGGTGCACAACCGCTATGTGGTGAACAGCCTGCGTGAGCGTGGGGCGATCTTCATCGAAGAGATCAGTGATGTCCCGGACGACGCTATTCTGATCTTCTCCGCGCACGGCGTTTCGCAGGCGGTACGCTCAGAAGCAAAGGCACGTAATCTGACCATGTTGTTTGATGCGACCTGTCCTCTGGTCACTAAAGTACACATGGAAGTTGCGCGTGCCAGCCGCAAAGGGACGGAAGCGATCCTGATTGGTCACGCGGGACACCCGGAAGTGGAAGGCACCATGGGACAGTACAACAATGCCAACGGCGGTATGTACCTGGTCGAATCCCCGGAAGATGTCTTTAAGCTGCAGGTCAAAGATGAGAGCAATCTCTGCTTTATGACCCAGACCACGCTGTCAGTCGATGATACCTACGAAGTGATTGATGCACTGCGTCAGCGCTTCCCAGCCATTGTCGGTCCGCGTAAAGATGATATTTGCTATGCAACGACCAACCGTCAGGAAGCGGTTCGCGTGCTGGCGCGTGATGCAGAAGTCGTATTGGTGGTAGGTTCGAAGAACTCCTCCAACTCGAATCGTCTTGCGGAACTGGCACAGCGTGCCGGTAAGCTGGCTAAGCTGATTGACTCTGCCGACGACATCCAGGAAGAGTGGGTGAAAGGCAAAGAGATTATCGGCGTGACGGCCGGCGCTTCAGCGCCAGATATTCTGGTGCAGCAGGTGATTCAACGTCTGCAAGAGTACGGTGGCAAGGCGGCAATTGAGCTGATTGGCCGCGAAGAGAACATTGTCTTTGAAGTGCCAAAAGAGCTGCGAGTCGAAGTTAAGCAGCTGTAGCACAATAAAAAAACCGATGCCCAGGCATCGGTTTTTTTTTTGCACTCAATCAGGATTTTCCCGCCATTGAGATGACATCGGCACTGTGCAGCGCCAGCAGGTCATCCATTTTCTGCTGCAATTCCCGATCCTGATGGGCAAGCGATGCCACGGAGAGATTCAAAAAAACCTTCATCTGCTCTTTGATAAAGCGTTTCTTATCCGGGTGCTCAGTGAAAATGTCTGCCACCAGATGAATATCGGCGGGAGTATCAAGTGCGGAAGTTTTTCCCTGAGCCACTGGGCTGTGCGACAACACCTGGCGAAACAGGCGATCTTTGAGTGGCTGATACTTGCGGTCAATAGACGCAATACTGTTGAGGATTGACTCGAGGTGGGTACGGGCTAGAGGGGAATCTTTTAGCGCTGTGAAGTGCTGTTTCAGTTCGGCATTATTTAACGTCAGGGTGCTGCTATCCAGTATTGCCCCCTCAAACCGGGTTGCTGAGAGCTTAGCTTCCAGCAGCCGGGTTTGCGCCAGATTGGCCGCTCGCAGATCACAATGATGCAAAGAGCAGTTTTCTAATCGCGAACCCGCCAGGCTGGCATGGCTGAGGCTGGCATGATCCAGATTACAATTCACTAATTTAGCGGCCAGCAGCTGTGTGCCCTGCATGGTGCTGTTGCGTAAATCACAATCCTGCATTTCTGCGCGCACCAGCCGGTTATTATTCAACGTGCAGTGGGAAAGATTGCATCGCTCAAAGGTAAGCTGCGGCAGGTGCAGTTCTGACAGTTCAGACCCGCTAAAATTCTCCCCGGTTAACTGGCTCCCCGGCGGCAAAATTTGCTGGCGCAGCGCGATGGTTGGCGTTAGCGAATTCAGTAAATGTTTCACCAGCTCAGTTTCATTGCTGGCAACGGCACAGCGCGCCAGCTCGATTTTGATATCTTGTGGTGTGTGGTTAAAGCGATCCTGGAAACTGGCGTTATCGGCTTGCAGGAAACTGGCTTTAAGATCTTGCAGGCTGTTAAACGCCCGCGGTAAAGCCGTTAGTGGCTGTGATGTAGAAGTGGAAAGGGGATGGAAAATACCTGGCATAAAAATACTCCTCTGAGGATGCCGCTGTGTTTTCCAGTGGCTATCCGTTTCATAACGCGAGCCGGTTGGCTGTGCCCAGATTGGGTGATTGAAGTCTGCGGAGAGTTCGCATGCGGGCAATCTGTTTTACTGATAATCCCGTCCGGCTGGCGTAAAATTCTTATCTTCGATTTATAAGGGTAGCGTGCACGTTAACTGCTGGTTAACCTGAGTACGCTTTGCATGCATAGTTTGACTTCAGGAATGAATAGTTATGAAAAATAGCCGCATCGCCATTGTTGGCGCATCGGGCCGAATGGGCCGCTTTTTGATTCAGGCCACCCAACAGGCAGAAGGCGCAGAATTAGGCGCAGCGCTGGTACGCAGCGGTTCGACGTTAGTCGGCAGCGATGCTGGTGAACTCGCGGGAGTAGGACATATTGGTATCACGTTGACGGACGACCTGCTCAGCGTGATCGATGACTTTGATGTCTTGATCGACTTTACCCGCCCGGAAGGCACCCTGGCGTATCTGGAACTGTGTCGTCAGCACCAGAAAGCCATCGTGATCGGCACGACCGGATTCGATGAGGCAGGAAAAGCGGCTATCCGTGCTGCTGCAGAAGAGATTGGTGTGGTGTTCGCGGCTAACTTTAGTGTTGGCGTCAACCTGGTGCTTAAGCTGCTGGAGAAAGCCGCCAAAGTGATGGGTGACTACGCGGACATCGAGATCATTGAAGCGCACCATCGTCATAAAGTGGATGCTCCTTCGGGGACGGCGCTGGCAATGGGTGAAGCCATTGCGGATGCGATGAACTGGAAGCTGGATGAACATGCCGTGTATGCCCGTGAAGGCTACACCGGCGAGCGTGAAGCACAGAGCATCGGCTTCGCGACAGTACGGGCGGGTGACATTGTGGGGGAGCACACCGCGATGTTTGCGGATGTCGGTGAGCGCGTTGAAATCACCCACAAGGCCTCCAGCCGCATGACTTTCGCCACTGGTGCTGTGAAATCGGCGTTATGGCTCAAGGATAAGAAATCTGGCCTGTTTGATATGCGAGATGTGCTGGATTTATCGATGTTGTGAGTGTTGTGAACCATCGTGATGTGGTTGTTTCAATCAGTAATGCATTGATTGAAAAGGGCAATGTTATCATTGCCCTTAATTTTATATAAAAATAAAGTGTTTGATGCGATTTTTGTGTGTAACGGTTATTTTTTATTGATTTCCCTGTTTTTTGTCGTCAAAGGCCATTATTTTTGACCATTTGGTCAAAACAATTAGCTCGCTAGTCTATTTTTTCAGATCTAACACCCAGGCAAACGATTTTTTTACTGACTTTTTATCTGTTTTTACCCTGTACTCCTCTTTTTAGCACTCTGAACCCCGAAATAAGCAAAAAAAATGCCCTTCTGACTGGACAACTAGCGGGGTGATCATTAGAATGCGCGCAATTTGCCAAAAATCGATTAAACAGGCGTTTTTGACGTTGATTCAGGCAGTGGTTATGAATTAATATGCAATTAATGTGACTGTTTATTCCCTGGAGGATGTTTTGATTAAGTCAGCGCTCTTGGTTCTGGAAGACGGAACCCAATTCCACGGTCGGGCCATCGGGGCAACCGGAACGGCAGTGGGGGAGGTCGTTTTCAACACGTCAATGACCGGTTATCAAGAAATCCTCACTGATCCTTCCTATTCCCGCCAGATTGTCACTCTCACTTATCCCCATATTGGTAATGTCGGCGCCAATGCCGCAGATGAAGAATCTAGCCAAATTCATGCACAAGGCCTTGTTATTCGTGACCTGCCACTGATTGCCAGTAACTTCCGTAGCGAAGAGAGCCTGTCAGCGTATCTGGAACGTAACAACATCGTCGGCATCGCGGATATCGATACCCGTAAGCTGACGCGCCTGCTGCGTGAAAAAGGGGCGCAGAACGGTTGCATCATCGCGGGTGATAACCCAGATGCCGCACTGGCACTGCAACAGGCTCAGGCATTCCCTGGCCTGAAAGGGATGGACCTGGCGAAAGAAGTGACCACGGCGGAAACTTACGCCTGGCAGCAGGGCAGCTGGACACTGGAAGGTGACCTGCCAGCAGCGAAAACCGCAGCTGAACTGCCTTATCACGTTGTCGCCTATGATTACGGCGCAAAACGCAACATCCTGCGTATGCTGGTGGATCGCGGCTGCCGCCTGACGGTAGTGCCAGCGCAAACCCCGGCCGAAGATGTGCTGAAGCTCAATCCAGACGGTATTTTCCTGTCCAACGGCCCTGGTGACCCGGAGCCATGTGATTACGCCATCAGCGCGATTCAGTCTTTCCTGCAGACGGACATTCCTGTCTTCGGTATCTGCCTCGGCCACCAGTTATTAGCGCTGGCGAGCGGTGCAAAAACCGTCAAGATGAAACTGGGCCACCACGGTGGTAACCACCCGGTACAGGATCTGGACAACAACACGGTGATGATCACCGCACAGAACCACGGTTTCGCAGTAGATGAAAACAGCCTGCCTGCGAACCTGCGCGTGACGCATATTTCGCTGTTCGATAAAACCGTGCAGGGTATTCACCGTACCGACAAACCGGCGTTCAGCTTCCAGGGCCACCCTGAAGCCAGCCCGGGTCCGCACGATGCAGCACCGCTGTTTGACCACTTTATTGAGCTGATTGCAGCCTTCCGTTCTAACGCTAAGTAATCAGGAGCCTAAGATGCCAAAACGTACAGACCTAAAATCCATCCTGATCCTTGGCGCTGGCCCGATTGTTATCGGCCAGGCCTGTGAGTTCGACTACTCCGGTGCTCAGGCGTGTAAAGCGCTGCGTGAAGAGGGCTACCGCGTTATTCTGGTGAACTCTAACCCGGCCACCATCATGACCGACCCTAACATGGCCGATGCGACCTATATCGAGCCGATTCACTGGGAAGCGGTGCGCAAAATCATCGAAAAAGAGCGCCCGGATGCCGTTCTGCCAACCATGGGTGGGCAGACAGCACTGAACTGTGCGCTGGAATTAGAGCGTCAGGGCGTGCTGGCAGAGTTCGGTGTCACCATGATCGGTGCTACCGCAGATGCTATCGATAAAGCAGAAGACCGTCGTCGCTTCGACGTGGCAATGAAAAGCATCGGTCTGGATACCGCGCGTTCAGGTATCGCACACACCATGGAAGAGGCGCTGGCGGTGGCCGCAGACGTTGGCTTCCCGTGCATTATCCGCCCATCCTTCACTATGGGTGGAACCGGTGGCGGTATCGCGTATAACCGCGAAGAGTTTGAAGAGATCTGTGAGCGTGGTCTTGACCTGTCGCCAACCAATGAGCTGCTGATTGATGAGTCGCTGATTGGCTGGAAAGAGTATGAGATGGAAGTGGTGCGTGATAAAAACGACAACTGCATCATCGTCTGCTCGATCGAAAACTTCGATGCGATGGGGATCCACACCGGTGACTCCATCACCGTTGCGCCAGCACAGACCCTGACCGACAAAGAGTACCAGATCATGCGTAACGCCTCGCTGGCGGTACTGCGTGAAATCGGCGTCGAAACCGGCGGTTCCAACGTTCAGTTCTCGGTTAACCCAGAAAATGGCCGCCTGATCGTTATCGAAATGAACCCACGCGTTTCACGCTCTTCTGCACTGGCTTCTAAAGCGACCGGCTTCCCGATTGCGAAAGTGGCCGCTAAATTAGCGGTTGGCTTCACGCTGGATGAGCTGATGAACGACATCACTGGCGGTCTGACCCCAGCGTCGTTTGAGCCTTCTATCGACTATGTCGTGACCAAGATTCCACGCTTTAACTTCGAAAAATTTGCTGGCGCCAACGACCGTCTGACGACGCAGATGAAGTCAGTAGGTGAAGTCATGGCTATCGGCCGTACTTTCCAGGAATCAATGCAGAAAGCCCTGCGTGGCCTGGAAGTTGGTGCTAACGGCTTCGACCCTAAAGTCAGCCTGGATGACGCGGAAGCGGGAACCCGTATTCGTCGCGAACTGAAAGATGCGGGATCAGACCGTATCTGGTACATCGCTGATGCCTTCCGTTCAGGCATGAACGTAGAAGATGTGTTTGCCCTAACCAACATCGACCGCTGGTTCCTGGTTCAGATTGAAGAGCTGGTGCAGTTGGAGCAACAAGTTGAGCGTGAAGGCGTTAACGGCCTGTCAGCCGATTTCCTGCGTCAGCTGAAGCGCAAAGGCTTCGCCGATGCTCGCCTCTCTACGCTGGCGGGCGTGTCAGAGAACGAAATCCGCAAACTGCGTCAGCAGTACAACCTGCACCCTGTCTACAAGCGTGTTGATACCTGTGCGGCGGAGTTTGCTACCGATACCGCCTACATGTACTCCACGTATGAAGAAGAGTGTGAAGCCAACCCAAATCAGGACCGTGACAAAATCATGGTACTGGGTGGCGGCCCGAACCGTATCGGTCAGGGTATCGAATTTGACTACTGCTGCGTACACGCGGCGTTGGCACTGCGTGAAGACGGGTTCGAGACCATCATGGTCAACTGTAACCCAGAAACGGTATCTACCGACTACGACACCTCTGACCGTCTCTACTTCGAGCCGGTAACGCTGGAAGACGTGTTGGAAATCGTGCGCATCGAGAAGCCAAAAGGCGTTATCGTGCAGTACGGCGGCCAGACTCCGCTGAAGCTGGCGCGTGCGCTGGAAGCCGCTGGCGTACCGGTTATCGGTACCAGCCCGGATGCCATCGACCGTGCAGAAGACCGTGAGCGTTTCCAGCAGGCGGTTGAGCGCCTGGGTCTGAAACAGCCAGAAAACGCCACCGTCACCGCGATTGAACAGGCAGTAGAGCGTGCAGCAACCATCGGTTATCCGCTGGTGGTGCGTCCATCCTACGTGCTGGGTGGCCGTGCGATGGAAATCGTTTATGACGAAATCGACCTGAAGCGTTACTTCCAGACCGCAGTGTCAGTTTCTAACGATGCGCCAGTGTTGCTGGACCGCTTCCTGGATGACGCTGTTGAAGTCGACGTTGATGCAATCTGCGACGGCGAGCGTGTGCTGATTGGCGGCATCATGGAGCACATTGAGCAGGCGGGTGTTCACTCTGGTGACTCTGCGTGTTCTCTGCCCGCTTACACCCTGAGCAAAGAGATTCAGGATGTGATGCGTCAGCAGGTTGAGAAACTGGCGTTTGAGCTGAACGTACGTGGCCTGATGAACGTGCAGTTCGCGGTTAAAGACAACGAAGTCTACCTGATTGAAGTTAACCCACGTGCAGCGCGTACCGTACCGTTCGTTTCCAAAGCGACCGGCGTTGCGCTGGCAAAAGTGGCTGCTCGCGTCATGGCCGGCAAATCACTGGCAGAGCAGGGTGTGACGGAAGAAGTTATCCCGCCATACTACTCAGTCAAAGAAGTGGTGCTGCCGTTCAACAAGTTCCAGGGCGTTGACCCAATCCTCGGCCCTGAGATGCGTTCTACCGGTGAAGTGATGGGCGTGGGTCGTACCTTTGCCGAAGCCTTTGCTAAAGCGATGCTGGGCGCACAGAGCAATATGAAGAAGTCGGGTCGTGCACTGCTGTCAGTGCGTGAAGGCGACAAGAAGCGTATTGTCGCGCTGGCTGCGAAGCTGCAGCAGTTTGGCTTTGAGCTGGATGCAACTCACGGTACTGCTGTAGTGCTGGGTGAAGCAGGTATTAACCCGCGTCTGGTGAACAAGGTGCATGAAGGTCGTCCGCACATTCAGGACCGTATCAAGAATGGCGAATACACCTACATCGTGAACACCACGGCAGGTCGTCAGGCTATCGAAGATTCGAAACTGATTCGCCGCAGCGCCCTCCAGTACAAAGTGCACTACGACACCACACTGAACGGCGGTTTTGCCACAGTGAATGCACTGACTGCTGATCCAACCGAGCAGGTGATTTCTGTGCAGGAGATGCACGCGCAACTGAACGGCTAATCTAGCCAGAAAGTAGACGTGTTTAAGCCAGTCAGTTTACGCTGACTGGCTTTTTTAATGCCATAATGTCGTCAAGTGTCACCTTTGCCTGGTTGATATTTAGCCATTTGATATTTTTTATCGAAAATATCGTTAATTTTTTTTGCGGGTAGTTTCATGGTGGTACTAAATAATTTGCAGCTTTATCGCGTTAATAAACCTGATGCGCGGCATGATAAATAAACAATTAGGCTTCATACCATTCTGCCTCTAACGCTCTGCCTTCTGATCATTTCACTTTTAAAACAACAACAAACGTTAAACATGAGCAAAATGTAGGCTTATGACATATTTGGAAATGACACAGAATGATTAAACTATGACTAAACGCAATGATTTTACTTATGTTTTTAGCTTCGAAGGAAGGTTCAATTTGTGCATAATTAATCGCACAAAATTATAAAAATGACACTTCCTGAAAATTTAATTCATAAGTAAGATGTTTTTCGCTCATTACTGCAGCGATAACTATGGAAAACTATTAAAAAATGAAAATGCGTGCTTTTTCCCTGTGTGCAGTTGCTGCACTGATGGCAGGTCTTCCATTAGCCAGCCAGGCCGAAATTACTTTATTGAAGCAAGATCCAAAAGCGGGCGATCCGCTGAGTCGCCTCGATTTTAAAGTGGGTGGTAGCATCCGTGCTCAGACCCAGAGCATGACCGGTGTGGGCGACAAATCTTACAAACGTGACGGCTATGATGGCGGTTCACGTTTCCGTTTCACCGCGAACTACTACCTGTTTGATGACGTCAGCTGGGTAGGTTACTACGAGCTGGGCGTTAACTTCCCGGCATGGTTTGGTTGGGATGGTCACTATGCTGATGGCGCTCACAACACCACGCGTCGCCAGCTGTACACCGGCTTCACCAGCAAAACCTGGGGTACTCTGACCTTCGGTCAGCAGAACAGCGTGTTCTACGATGTGGTAGGTGTGAAAACTGACCAGTGGAACTACGACATGCTGGCGCAGGCACCAGGCAACGGTATCAACGGCGATTACGACGGTTCTTACCGTTCACGTAAAATGCTGAAGTACAAAAACACCTACGGTGCTGCGGACGTATATGCCTCTTACCTGTTTGAAGATACTAACTACCTGCCAGGCAAAGGCATCCGCTACAAGCGTGATGGCGGCGGTTCTCTGGGTGTGGACTACCACATCACCAAAGACCTGACCTGGGGTACTGCGTGGAACTACACGCGTGCTGATGTGCGTAACCGCGACAACAGCGATAACAAAACCTACAACCAGAACATCTATGGTACTGCTCTGAGCTGGACCCCAGGCAACTGGACGCTTTCTGGCGGTGTAGGTTACTACCAGAACTTCCTGCTGACCAAAACCAGCCAGGTACATAACTACTTCGCAGACGATGCATGGGGCGTTGAATACTACGCAGCCTATAAGTTCCCACTGGCAAACCCAGTGCTGACTTACATCCAGCCATACGCGATGGGTGACCGTCTGGAGTACGTGAATGGCCGCAACTATCAGCGTATCGATAACGGTCTGGGTGTGAAGCTTGGCTTTGGCTACGGCTTCAGCTTCTACTACGAGCATGTCTTCACCTCCAGCACCGACAAATCGCTGGGTGACGTGAACCTGCTGCGTCTGCGTTACGATTTCTGATAATAGCAACGGCTCCTGCGGGAGCCGTTTTTTTACCCTCTAATCCACTGCTTCTCTACATATCTCTGGCGATATCCATCACACTCCTGTGTTGTGACGGAGTTTTACGCTGACTTAGCAACAAAATGCGGTGGCAAAACGGCTTTACGCAATTAGACGTTCCCTCCTATCGACGAAACTTTGTGCTTTACGTATGATGGCGCCAATTTTTTACCTGTGAGTCTTAATCATGATTAGTCTGATCGCGGCACTGGCAGCAGATCGCGTTATCGGCATGGAAAATGCCATGCCCTGGGATCTGCCTGCAGATCTGGCGTGGTTTAAGCGCAATACACTCAATAAGCCAGTGATTATGGGACGGCTGACGTTTGAATCCATTGGGCGTCCGTTACCAGGGCGACTGAATATCGTTATCAGTAGCCAGCCTGGCATCCATGAGGGTGTTACCTGGGTCACTTCAATTGCAGATGCCCTGAGCGTAGCAGGCGAAGTCGAAGAGGTGATGGTGATTGGCGGTGGACGCATCTACGAACAGATGCTGAAACATGCAGATCGACTCTACCTGACCCACATTGATGCGGAAGTTGAAGGGGATACACATTTCCCGGATTACGATCCCGGCCACTGGCAGTCGGTGTTCAGTGAATTCCACGATGCAGATGCGAAGAACTCGCACAGCTACTGCTTCGAGATTCTGGAACGTCGTTAAGCGGTGTCAGAAGTGAAAACGCCCGGTCATTAAACACCGGGCGTTGTTTTATCAGTGTGTTGAAGGCTGTGTGACCGCTTCGGTCGCTGACGCCTGTTTGCGATTGGAAGGCTGAACATAGTAGGTCTGGCTCTCCCAGTGCAGCAAGGTCAGCACGCCACCCCAACAACAGCCGGTATCGAGGCCGTAAACGTGCTCAGGCGTGCCTTTGCCCTCCAGCGAAGCCCAGTGACCAAACACCACGCTGTACCCTTCAGGGATTTTGCTCGCCACGTTAAACCAGGGTTTTAAGGGCGGTGGTGCAGACGCAGGCTCTTCTTTGCAAATCATATCCAGTTGCCCGTTCGGGAAACAGAAACGCATCCGCGTCAGGGCGTTGGCACTGAAACGTAAACGAGACAGACCGCTCAGTTCGGGCGTCCAGTTGTTAGGCATGTCGCCGTACATGGAGTCGAGGAACAGCGGGTAGCTATCGCTAGAGAGGATCGCTTCCAGCTCAGCCGCACAGATCTTCGCAGTTTCAAGATCCCACTGGGGAGTGATGCCTGCATGCGCCATGACCAACTGCTTTTCTTCATCTACCTGCAACAACGGCTGACGTCGCAGCCAGTTAATCAGCTCATCGGCATCTGGTGCTTCCAGCAGTGGCGTCAGACGATCTTTCGGTTTGTTACGGCTAATTCCGGCATAGACTGCGAGCAGATGGAGATCGTGATTACCCAGCACGATGCGCACGCTCTCGCCAAGGGATTTCACGTAGCGCAGCACTTCCAGTGAGCCGGGGCCGCGTGCAACTAAATCACCCGTCAGCCACAGCGTGTCTTGCTCGGGCTGGAAATCGACCTGTTTCAGCAGTGCACGTAATTCATCGTAGCAGCCGTGAACATCGCCAATCAGGTATGTACTCATAAACGTTTCGTCCGGAATAGAAAAAAACAAAGCCCGGAGAGGCCGGGCAGCAGGATGCGATCAGTGGATGTGGGTATGAATGGCCAGACGGAAAACCGGGATGTCCACGGCAAACTCTTCACCGTTTTCATCTACCATGACATAGTGACCCTGCATGGTGCCCATCGGCGTTTCCAGTACCGCACCGCTGGTATACTGATATTCGCTGGCGGGGGAGATAGTGGGCTGCTCGCCCACCACGCCTTCGCCTTTAACCTCAGTTTCACGCCCGTTGCCGTTGGTGATAAGCCAGTGGCGGCGTAGCAACTGCACGGGATTTCGCCCCAGATTGCGCACGGTGATGGTATAGGCAAAAACAAAACGCTCCTCATCGGGTGAGGATTGGGTTTCTACATACAGCGTCTGCACCTGGATCACAACGCGAGGCGAATCACTCATGAGATTAACTCTCCTTCAGGCTTTCCTGATGGTCGGCCAGCCAGTTTGCCAACTGGCAGAATTGGGCTACGGAAACGTTCTCTGCACGCAGTGAGGCATCAATGCCCAGCTCTTCAAAAGCACCGGCCGCAACCATGTGGCTCAGGCTGTTGCGCAGCGTTTTACGGCGCTGGCCGAAGGCTTCCATCGTGATGCGGCTTAACAGGCGCACATCTTTCACTGGGTGTGGCAGCTCGGTGTAAGGCACCAGGCGCACTACCGCTGAATCCACTTTTGGTGGTGGAGTAAACGCAGAAGGCGGCACTTCCAGTACCGGGATCACCTGGCAGTAATACTGTGCCATTACGGTGAGACGGCCATAGGCTTTGCTGTTTGGCCCCGCAACCAGTCGATTAACCACTTCTTTTTGCAGCATGAAGTGCATGTCTTTAATCGAACCAGTATAGCTGAAAAGGTGGAACATCAGCGGCGTCGAGATGTTGTATGGCAGGTTGCCAAACACGCGCAGTGGCTGACCACGTTCCGCAGCTAATGCAGCGAAATCAAAGGTCATGGCATCCTGCTGGAAAATCGTCAGCTTTGGACCGAGGAACGGGTGTGTTTGCAGACGAGCAGCAAGGTCACGGTCCAGTTCGATGACGGTCAGCTCGTCCATGCGCTCGCCAACGGGCTCAGTCAAAGCTGCCAGCCCTGGGCCGATTTCTACCACGGCTTCGCCGCGCTGCGGATGGATGGCAGCTACGATGCTGTCGATGATGTACTGATCGTTCAGGAAGTTCTGCCCGAAACGTTTACGGGCAAAGTGCCCCTGATGGACGCGATTATTCATTACTGCTCTTGATCATGGTGATGGCGAGATTAAGCGCCGTTATAAAGCTACCCGGTTCTGCCTTGCCCAGACCCGCCAGTTCAAGGGCGGTGCCGTGGTCAACAGAGGTGCGGATAAAGGGGAGGCCGAGGGTGATATTCACCGCGCGACCAAAACCCTGGTATTTTAGCACTGGAAGCCCCTGATCGTGATACATCGCCAGCACAGCATCGGCATGTTGCAGATATTTTGGCTGGAACAAGGTATCAGCAGGCAGAGGCCCGGTCAGTTTGATGCCCTGGGCGCGCAGTTCTTCTAGCGCGGGGCTAATGGTATCGATCTCTTCACGTCCCATATGGCCGCCTTCACCCGCGTGTGGGTTAAGGCCGCAGACGTAAATTTGCGGTTCCGCAATAGCAAATTTCTGCTGAAGATCCTGATGCAGGATCGTGATCACTTCATGCAAGCTCTCACGGGTAATGGCATCGGAGACCTCTTTGAGCGGCAGATGCGTGGTCGCTAACGCTACGCGCAGCTCCTCGGTTGCCAACATCATCACGACGCGATGGCCACCAGCGCGATCGGCAAAGAATTCAGTATGACCGGTAAAAGGGATACCCGCGTCATTGATTACGCTCTTTTGTACTGGGCCGGTGATCAGGGCGGAAAACTCGCCGCTAATGCAACCGTCACAGGCACGAGCCAGCGTATCCAGTACATAATGCCCGTTCTCAACATTCAGCTTACCCGGCTGGACCGGCTGCGCAGTATCGATGTTGAGTAACGTCAGGCTGCCTGCGCGCTGAGGAACAGGCTCAGCGCTGGCATCATAATCACGCAGGCTGAGCGGTAAGCCCAGCTGCTCGGCACGGCTTTGTAGTAGTGCGCCTGAGGCGCAGACCACCAGTTCAACCGGCCAGTCTTGCTGGGCCAGTTGAACGGTGAGATCGGGACCAATCCCGGCGGGTTCGCCGGGAGTGATCACTACACGATAATTACTGGCCATTGTTATCCAGAATCTTCACATAGGCTTGGGCACGCTGCTCTTGCATCCAGGTTTGCGCTTCTTCAGCAAACTTACGGTTGAACAGCAGGCGATAAGCACGGTCTTTTTCTGCCGAACCGGTTCTGTCCACTTTACGGGTATCCAGCAGCTGAATCAGGTGCCAGCCGAAAGAGGAGTGAACAGGCTGGCTGACCTGGCCTTTTTGCAGCTTCAGCAGCGCATCGCGGAACGCAGGATCGTAGATGTCTGGGGAAGCCCAGCCCAAATCACCGCCCTGGTTGGCAGAGCCTGGATCGTCAGAGAACTGTTTCGCAGCAGCAGCAAAAGTGGTTTTCCCACTGCGGATATCAGCAGCAATCTGTTCGATTTTGGCACGCGCCTGGTCATCACTCAGAATCGGTGACGGCTTCAGCAGAATGTGGCGTGCGTGGACTTCTGTAACGGAGACGTTAGGCGTCTCTTTACGCACATCGTTCACTTTCAGGATGTGGAAGCCAACACCAGAACGGATTGGACCAACAATGTCGCCTTTCTGCGCGCTAGCCAGTGCCTGGGTGAACAGGGTTGGCAACTCTTCAATTTTGCTCCAGCCCATGTTGCCGCCTTTCAGCGCCTGTGAGTCCGCTGAGTAGGTCACGGCCAGTTTGCCGAAATCAGCACCGCCTTTCAGCTGAGCGATCAGCTGGCGAGCCAGTTTTTCCTGATCGTCAACCTGCTGCTGCGTTGGGTTCTCTGGCAGTGGCAGCAGGATATGGCTGACATTCACTTCAGTACCCGGTGCGTTTTGCGCGCCCATCTGCTGCGCCAGCGTATCCACTTCCTGCGGCAGAATAGTGATGCGGCGGCGAACTTCACCGTTGCGCACTTCAGCAATGGTCATCTCTTTGCGGATCTGAGCACGGTAGGTATTGTAGTCAATGCCGTCATAGGCAATGCGGCTACGCAGCTGATCCACTGTCATTTTGTTCTGTGCAGCGATGTTACCAATTGCCTGATCCAACTGTTGATCGGTAATTTGCAGGCCGGCTTTATCACCCATTTGCAGGATGATGCTGTCCATGATCTGCTGCTCCAGGATCTGATGGCGCAGGGTGTTGTCGTCTGGCAGTTGCTGACCAGCCTGAGTCGCCTGGGATTTCACCGTACGCATCATGCTGTCGACGTCACTTTCCAGAACCACACCGTTGTTTACCACAGCGGCAACTTTGTCCACCATTTGTGGTGCTGCGAACGCAGTGTTGGCAGCCATCGCCACACCAAGAATCAGCATTCTCCAGTTCTTCATACTTTATCCATTGTTGTTTCCGCACTGCGGGATTGCCTGTCAAACATCACAACATCAGAAAGCGCGCTGGTAAGGGATAATGCCCTCACGCAGCATCTGATCGGTGCCCAGGCCATAGCCAGAACTCAGACCACGTAGCTCAATGTTGAATGAGATTTGGTTGTCATACTTACTGTCGTTATTTTCCCAACCGTTGATTTTGCGCTCGTAGCCAACGCGGATTGCATAGCAGCAAGAGCTGTATTGCAGGCCGAGTAGCTGTTCTGCCGGACGGCTGTTACGTGTGTCATAGTAGGTTGCACCCACCACAGACCACGAATCAGCAATTGGCCAGCTGGCGGTGGCCCCTACCTGTGAAATCCCGTTTTTGTAGATCGGGTTATTCAGCAGAGAAGAGTCATTCAGCGCACTAGCAACGTATTCCGGGCTGCTGTAACGGTAGCTCAGTTGAACCATACGGTCGGCATCCTGACGATACTCAACAACCGCATTGCCCTGCGCTACGTTATCAAGGCGCGTGTCATACTGAATGCCGCCGCGCACACCCCAGCGATTGCTAATTTTCCAGTAGCTGTCACCTGCCCAGATCAAGCTGCCGGTGTCATCTTCATCGGTTGTTTGCGTCGCGCCCGTACGAGACGGGGTAAACGAGTAGATTTGACCAACAGAAAGGTTAAAACGTTCAACCAAATTGTCATCATAAATACGCGTCGTGACACCGGTGGCTAGCTCGTTGGCAGAGGCAATGCGGTCGAGGCCAGAATAAGTACGATCGCGGAACAGGCCGGTGTAGTCCGTTTGCAGTAACGTTGAGTCGTACGGATAAATATTGCTCTGGTTGCGATACGGGATGTAAAGGTACTGAACGCGCGGTTCCAGCGTCTGGGTGTACCCTTTTGACCAGTCCATATCGCGGTCAAACACCATACGGCCATCAATCTTGAACTGAGGCATGGTGCGGTTGACCGAGTTTTTCAGCTGGTTGGTGTGTGAGGTATCAATGTTTTCATTGTAATAATCCACACCGGTTTGCTGATAGTGGGTCGCGAGGAACTTCGCTTCTGTATCCAGGCTCGCCCAGCTATTGGACAACGGCAGGTCGAGCGTTGGCTCGATGTGCAGTCGTGTGGCTTCCGGGTAGGCGTTGTTTACGTTGGTAAATTTCACCGCCTGCGCATAGATACGGCCATCAAACGGACCGATATCATTCTGATAGAGGTTAACGTCCAACTGCGGCATAGCGCGATAAACGTTATTGCTGCTGGTGTTACCGAATACCTGGAAGTCTTTGGTGGAGAGTGTGGCGTTCCAGTTGGTATCGGCATAGCCGAAGCTGAATTTCTGCGTGGCGTAGCCATCGGTCGAGCTGTAATAGCGCGAGGTCAGATCGTTAAAGTAGTAAGGATCGCTGACTTTGGTGTAGTCAACGTTCATGCGCCAGTGCTGATCGTACACACCAGAGTGACGCCAGTAGAACAACCAACGGTTGGAGCTGTCATCATCGGCAATGCTGCGTACCGCTTTATCACGGTTGTACTGGGAATCATGAGGCAGGAAATCCAGCTCCATCAGACCCGCACCGAACTGCGACAGATAACGGAATTCATTCTGCAATTGCAGGCCGCGCTTACTCATGTAGTGCGGCGTAATGGTGGCATCCGCCTGCGGCGCGATGTTCCAGTAGTAAGGCAGCATGAATTCGAAACCGTTGCTGCTGCCATACTTCGCGTTCGGGATCAGGAACCCGGAACGGCGGCGGTCACCAATCGGTAATTGCAGGTAGGGGCTGTAGAAGATCGGCACACTGCCGAGCTTAAAGCGCGCATTCCAGATTTCAGCCACTTCTTCCTGGCGATCCTGAATCACTTCAGAACCGACTACACTCCAGGTGTTGGCACCTGGCAGGCAAGAGGTGAAGCTGCCATTTTCCAGAATGGTGTAGCGATTATTGCCGCGTAGTTTCATCTGGTCTGCGGTACCCCGTCCCTGGCGGCCTACCATCAGGTAGTCCCCGTTCCAGACGTTGGTATCTTTGGTATTCAGATTAGACCAGGCTTTAGGACCATTCAGGATGACCTGATTGTCGTCATAGTGCACATTACCCAGCACATCAACGGTGCGCACCGGGGTGGTCTGGCCGTCTTGCTGACGTTGATGCAACTGCATTTCATCGCCAGTCAGTCGCCCGTTGCCCTGTTGGACATCTACGTTGCCGGTGAAAACCGCGTCATCAGGATAGTTACCTTTCACAGAATCCGAGTGAATGGTGACCGGAAGCTGATTCGTCGTGCCGGGAACCAACGGACGATTGTAGCTCGGCACGCCCAGCATACACTGCGACGTGAGGTCGTCAGCCAGCGAATACTGGCTGTATAGTGCGGCACCAATCATGGTTGCCAGCAGGGTAGGTATCTGTTTTTTCATACGCGGTTCGGGATTTCCATGAAAACGGGCATCATGCCGACAATCGGCTCAGAGACTAACTTACTGCCCGGCGTTGTGCCAGTGTTAATCCATGTCTGATCGCGTTGCTGTTAGGCACTGAAGTAAATGAAAGGTATGATAATGCAATTTTCAGCCGCAAGCATGGCGAATTGAGGAGTTTATGCGCTACTGGGGAAAAGTAATCGGTCTCTTGCTGGGGTTAATTTCCGGTTTTGGCTTTTGGGGGATTGTTGCGGGGTTGCTGATTGGGCACCTGGTGGACGTGGGTCGCAGTGAGCAGGTGAAGGCGTTCCGCGCCAATAACCAGACGCGGCAGGCCACCTTTTTCCGTACCACTTTCCAGGTAATGGGACATCTCACGAAGTCGAAGGGGCGAGTCACGGAAGCGGATATTCAGGTGGCCTCTTTGCTTATGGATCGCATGCAGCTGCATGGGGAAGCTCGTGTGGCAGCACAGCAGGCTTTCCGTGAAGGCAAGCAGAGTGATTTTCCACTGCGCAGCAAGTTACAGTCTTTTCGCAGTGTCTGCTTTGGCCGTTATGATCTGATTCAGATGTTTCTCGAAATTCAGATCCAGGCCGCCTTTGCTGATGGTTCGCTGCATCCCAGCGAGCGCCAGGTGTTGTATATCATCGCGGAAGAGCTGGGTATTTCCCGGATGCAGTTTGAGCAATTCTTGCGCATGATGCAGGGCGGCCAGCAGTTTGGCGGCGGTCATCGCGGCGGTTACGGCGGTGGCTACCAGCAGGCCCAACGCGGCCCAACGCTGGAAGATGCATGCAGCGTATTGGGTGTGAAAGCCACGGATGATGCCACCACGATTAAGCGCGCCTACCGTAAGCTGATGAGCGAACACCATCCAGATAAACTGGTGGCTAAAGGTTTGCCACCGGAAATGATGGAGATGGCCAAGCAAAAAGCCCAGTCAATCCAGTCAGCTTATGATCTGATTCGCAAGGAAAAAGGATTTAAGTAACAGCGGGTTATTCTG
The DNA here is from genome assembly GCF_000295955.2 of Pantoea sp. A4. Classification (GTDB taxonomy): domain Bacteria; phylum Pseudomonadota; class Gammaproteobacteria; order Enterobacterales; family Enterobacteriaceae; genus Pantoea; species Pantoea multigeneris. The sequence goes on along the minus strand of NZ_ALXE01000004.1, from coordinate 11,335 downwards.
GCTGATACGATGAACGAAACACCGGTTTACTTCATCGGTCGGCCAGAAAACGGTTTGGCTGTGAGGCAGTGGCGGAGTGCGAATTAAAACTCCGCAGGCTGACGAAAAGTCATGCTGTTACCGAATTTCGGATGCACAATCGTCAGTGATTCGGCATGCAGTTGCAGGCGCGAAGCCATGGCTTTAGCCTCTGGATGGGCATAAAAGTTATCGCCAAGAATCGGATGACCCAGCGCCAGCATGTGAACACGCAACTGGTGCGAACGGCCAGTGATGGGTTTTAGCGAAACCCGCGCACTGTTATCCGCATCGTAAGAGAGCACTTCATATTCGGTTTGCGCCGACTTACCGGTTTCAAAGCACACTTTCTGCATCGGCCGATTCGGCCAGTCGCAAATCAGCGGCAGATCCACCAGGCCTTTTTCCGGCGTCGGATGCCCCCACACGCGAGCCACATAGGTCTTGGACGGCTCACGATCGCGGAACTGGCGTTTCAGCTCGCGCTCAGCGGGTTTGGTCAGCGCGACCACAATCACACCACTGGTGGCCATATCAAGGCGATGCACTGACTCCGCTTCAGGAAAATCACGCTGAACGCGCGTCATGACGCTGTCTTTGTGCTCTTCCAGTCGGCCAGGTACGGACAACAAACCGCTCGGTTTATTGACGACCATAATAAAATCGTCCTGGTAGAGAATATGCAGCCAGGGGTCGCGCGGGGGGTTATAAGGTTCCATCATCTGTTCCAAAACAAGGGGCCTTACGGCCCCATAAACTTACTGGTGTGTCACCACAATCAGGCGTAACGCATCAAGACGCCAGTTGGCATCGTTCAGGCTGTTCAACACTTCCTGACGGTTGGTTTCCAGCGCTTCGACTTCATCGTCACGGATGTTCGGGTTCACCGCTTTCAATGCTTCCAGACGTGACAGCTCAGCACTCAGCTGCTCATCCGCTTCCTGACGGGCAACCTCAATCAGCGCACGCGCTTCTGGTGCTACCACATCTTCACCTTTGGTCAGAATAGCGTGAACTTCTTGCTGTACGGCATTCACCAGCTTGCTGCCAGTATGACGGTTAACGGCGTTGAGCTGACGGTTGAAGCTTTCGAACTCCACTTTACCCGCCAGGTTAGTGCCGTTGCGGTCCAGCAGGATGCGCACTGGCGTTGGCGGCAGGAAGCGGGTCAGTTGCAGGTGCTTCGGTGCCTGGGCTTCCACCACATACACCAGCTCCACCAGCAGCGTGCCGACCGGCAAGGCTTTGTTTTTCAGCAGCGACAGGGCACAGCTGCCGGTATCACCTGACAGGATCAGATCCAGACCGTTACGAATCAGTGGATGTTCCCAGGTGATGAACTGCGCATCTTCGCGCGACAGTGCCTGATTACGGTTAAAGGTAATGGTGCAGCCATCTTCCGGCAGGCCTGGGAAATCCGGCACCAGCATGTGGTCTGATGGCGTCAGGACGATCAGATTATCGCTGCGGTCCTCCTGGTTGATACCGACGATATCAAACAGGTTGAGGGCAAAGTTAACCAGCTCAGTGTCGTTGTCCTGAGCAGCAATTTCATCAGCCAGTTGCTGTGCGGCTTCGCCACCGTTGGAGTGCATCTCCAGCAGGCGGTCACGGCCCTGTTCCAGCTGCGATTTCAACGCATCGTGCTGTTTACGGCAGCCGTTAATAAATTCATCCAACCCTTCTGGGTTTTCAGGTGCCGCGAGATATTCGATCAACTGGCCATAGACGCTGTCATAAATGGTACGACCGGTCGGGCAAGTGTGTTCAAACGCATCCAGACCTTCGTGATACCAGCGCAGCAGCACCGCTTGAGCCGTTTTTTCCAGCCACGGCACCATGATCTCGATATCACGCATCTGACCGATACGGTCCAGACGACCAATACGCTGTTCCAGCAGGTCCGGGTTAAACGGCAGGTCGAACATCACCAGGCGGCTGGCGAACTGGAAGTTACGGCCTTCAGAACCGATTTCAGAACAGATCAGCACCTGAGCGCCATCTTCTTCTGAGGCGAAGAAGGCTGCCGCGCGGTCGCGCTCGATGATCGACAAGCCTTCATGGAACACCGCAGCGCGGATACCTTCGCGCTCGCGCAGAACCTGTTCCAGTTGCAGTGCGGTCGCGGCTTTGGCGCAAATCACCAGCACTTTATGTTTGCGGTTGGTGGTCAGGTAGCCCATCAGCCACTCAACGCGTGGGTCGAAGTTCCACCAGGTGCCGCTGTCGCCTTCGAACTCCTGATAAATCTGTTCTGGATAGAGCATGTCACGCGCGCGTTCATCAGCGCTTTTACGCGCACTCATGATGCCGGAAACTTTGATCGCCGTTTGATACTGCGCAGGCAGCGGCAGGCGGATCTGGTGCAGTTCGCGTTTCGGGAAGCCTTTCACGCCGTTACGGGTGTTACGGAACAGCACGCGGCTGGTGCCGTGGCGATCCATCAACATGCTGATCAGCTCTTTGCGTGCGTCCAGCTTGCCTTCGCGCTCGCTGTTAGCGACCTGTAGCAGCGGCTCAATATCCTGCTCGCCGACCAGATCGTTAATCAGGTTCATCTCATCATTGGAGATGGCGTTGTCAGCCAACAGCGAAGAGACCGCATCGGCAACCGGGCGGTATTGCTGCTGTTCGGCATTGAAAGCCTCGAAATCGTGGAAGCGATCCGGATCCAACAGGCGCAGGCGCGCAAAGTGGCTTTCCATCCCGAGCTGCTCAGGGGTTGCAGTCAGCAGCAGTACGCCAGGGGTGCTTTCAGCCAGTTGCTCAATCACCTGGTACTCACGGCTCGGTTCGCCTTCAGACCAGGCGAGGTGGTGCGCTTCATCCACCACCAGCAGATCCCACTCGGCTTCAGCCAGCAGGTTCAGACGCTGCTTGTTACGACGCACGAAGTCCAGCGAGCAGATAATCAGCTGCTCGGTGTCAAACGGGTTGGTGCTGTCGTGTTGGGCTTCGGCGTAGCGGTCGTCATCAAACAGGGCGAAACGCAGGTTGAAGCGGCGCAGCATTTCAACCAGCCACTGATGTTGCAGGGTTTCTGGCACCACAATCAGCACGCGCTCAGCACGGCCAGCCAGCAGCTGTTGCTGGATGATCATCCCGGCTTCAATGGTTTTACCCAGGCCCACTTCATCCGCCAGCAGCACGCGAGGTGCGTGGCGACGGCCTACATCATGGGCAATGTGGAGCTGGTGCGGAATCAGGTTGGTACGCATACCGCGCAGGCCACTGACGGCTAAGCGATACTGAGCACTCTGATATTTACGTGCGCGATAGCGCAGGGCGAAACGGTCCATACGGTCAAGCTGACCGGCAAACAGGCGATCCTGTGGCTTACTGAACACCAGTTTGCTGTCGAGCATCACTTCGCGCAGTATCACACCGCTCTCTTCGGTATCGAGGCGGGTACCAATATAGGTCATCAGGTCATTGGCATTGCGCACTTCATCGACGACCATCTGCCAGCCTTCGTGGCTGGTAACGGTATCACCGGGGTTGAAGATAACACGTGTGATGGGAGAGTCATTGCTGGCGTAAAGGCGGTTCTCACCCGTTGCTGGATACATTAACGTAACCATACGTGCGTCCACCGCTACCACGGTACCCAGTCCCAGTTCACTTTCCGTATCACTTATCCAGCGCTGACCTAATGTAAACACCATATTTTTTTAGCTCGATTCTCTTAGTGTGTTTTTGATATGTATTCCTGCTCACAGGCAATAGTTTGTCGCCAGGCGAAGGGGCCTGGTGCAGGTAACTTTGCAGTGAAGGTGAGGAAGGGCGCTATGGTACTGGAAGGCGGGGCTTTCGCCAACAGTCAAAACAGTCCTAACTGACCTGTTATGAGTGTAGCAAAGTCATCACCGACAAAAGGCAGGATGCCATCGGCAACCGGCTGTAGCTGACGACTAATGTAGTGATCATAGTCAAGCGGCGTTGAACGAGCTTCCAGCGGTTCTGGCCCGGCGGTGGCCATGACGTAGCGGATCGAACCGCCATTTTGGTAGAGCAACGGTCGCCCCTGTTTCTGATTGAAGTCATCGGCTAGCCGGGCTGCGCGCACATGTGGCGGTACGTTGCGTTCATACTCTTTGAGTGGGCGACGCAGGCGTTTTTTATACACCAGTTGGTCATCCAGTTCGCCGGCCAGCAGTTGGCTGACGGTGGTACGGATGTACTCCTGCCAGGGCTGGCGATGAAAAATCAGGCTATAGAGCTGTTGCTGAAACTGCTGCGCGAGTGGCGTCCAGTCGGTACGCACTGACTCCAGCCCCTTAAACACCATGTGGGCCTGCTCACCCTGGCGAATTAAACCAGCGTAACGTTTTTTACTGCCCTGTTCCGCACCCCGAATGGTCGGCATGAGAAAACGGCAGAAGTGATTCTCATACTCCAGCTCCAGTGCGCTGCTCAGCCCGTACTCCTGCTGCAAATGCTGCTGCCACCACTGATTAACGTGGCTTGCCAGCCGCTGACCAATCTCTGCGGCTTCGGCTTCACTGTGGGCGGATTTCAACCAGACAAAGGTGGAATCCGTATCGCCGTAAATCACGTCAAACCCTTCGGCCTCAATCAGTGCTCGTGTCTGCTGCATGATGGCATGGCCGCGTAGCGTGATTGACGAGGCGAGGCGGGGATCGAAGAAGCGGCAGGCGCTGGTGCCTAACACGCCATAAAAGGCATTCATGATGATTTTCAGCGCCTGCGACAGCGGCTTATTACCCTGCTGTTTGGCGTGTTCGCGGCCTTGCCAGATTTGCTCCACGATGGCGGGTAATGCGTGGGTATAGCGTGAAAAGCGCGCTTCGCGAAAGCCCGGTACGGAATCAACATCATCAGGATGGGCGAGGCCTTCCACCAGCCCGACCGGGTCGATCAGGAAAGTACGAATGATGGAGGGGTACAGGCTTTTGAAGTCCAGCACCAGCACGGAATCATACAGGCCGGGGCGAGAGTCCATCACGTAGCCGCCGGGGCTGGCTTCCGGTGCCACTTCGCCTAAATTGGGGGCGACAAACCCAAGCCGGTGCATGCGTGGAATGTAGAGATGACCAAACGCAGCGACAGAACCGCCATGCCGGTCTACCGCCAGGCCATTCACCGCCGAACGTTCCAGTAAAAAAGGCATCAGATCGGTTTTATGGAAAATGCGCGTGACCAGCTCGCAGTCTTTCAGGTTGTAGCGCGCCAGGGCTGGCTTGTCGTTCGCGAAGCGCCAGTTGATCTCTTCCATGCGCTGCCAGGGGTTGTCAATCGCTTTGCCTTCACCCAGCAACTGCTGGGCAACGGCTTCAAGGCTGAAAGAGGGGAAATCCCAAAAGGCGGATTTAAGCCCCTCGATGCCATCAATGATCAGGCGGCCGTTGGCCTGGGCAAAAAACACACCGGGCTTGAAGCCGTGTTCGCGCCACTCCAGTGCGCTATTATTGCGGCCCAGGCGCAGTGGAATACCGTAACGGTCAGCATGCTTTTGCAATACACGCAGGTCAAACTGCACCACATTCCAGCCGATAACCACATCGGGATCGTGTTGGGCAAACCAGGCGTTAAGCGCTTCCAGCAGCTGTGGGCGGCTATCAAGGTAGATCAGTTCAAAGTCCAGTTCACTTGCATCCCCGTTGGCGGGGCCGAGCATGTATACCTGACGCTGACCACAGCCTTCCAGGCCGATGCAGTACAGTTCACCGTGTTGCGTGGTTTCGATATCCAGCGATACCCACTTCAGCGGGGGGCGATAATCCGGGTGGGGCTTGATACGGGCATTGCGTATTACTCCGCCGCGTGGTTCACCATCAAACCACACCGCCGCGGTGATAAAACGCTCCATTAAAAAGCGCTCGGCGGGGCGAATATCCCCTTCATAAACCGGTATACCTTGCTCGCGTAGCAGCTTCTCTAGCCGCTGTAGCTGACGATATTGGCGGCAGTAGAGACCAAACACCGGACGATGCCGAAAATCCCGCAGCGTCAGCGGCGTGATGCGCCAGTGCGACTCTGCCTTTAACAAGGCTTCAACCTGTTCGCGCCAGGCTTCCGGAATAAAAGCCACCGCTTCCTGTGGCGGTAAAATCACCTGTTGCGGGCCACTGTCCGTAGCCAGCCACAGGCTGATTTCACTGCCTGTTGGGGTATCGCGCCAGTGGCGACTGAGAAGAAATCCGGCTTGAGGTGTGGTCACAATAACTCCGCTGCGTAGTTGCTCAGAGTATAGCATGTATATTTATACAGTTCCCAATGGCACTTAATGTCAATACCTCTCTACAATTCTCACCTTGACGCTGTCGGCCTGGCTCTGGACAATCCTGCCTTCGGTTGTCGTTAAGGATGGTTATGGAAGCCTGGGTACAACATCTGTTTACACAGTCACTGGAGTGGGCTTTATTTGCCGTTGCGCTGGTGACTTTTCTCGAATCTCTCGCGTTGGTCGGGTTACTGCTGCCGGGTACGGTGATGATGGCGAGCCTCGGTGCGCTGGTGGGCAGCGGCCAGATTGGCCTCTATCCGGCATGGGCAGCGGGGTTTGCCGGCTGCCTGCTGGGTGACTGGCTCTCCTACGGTATTGGCTGGAAATTCCAGGGACCGTTGCACCGCTGGAAATACCTGAAAAAGCATCAAAAGCTGCTCGATAAAACCGAACATGCGCTGTATGAACACAGCATGTTTACCATTTTGGTGGGGCGTTTTGTCGGGCCAACGCGGCCACTGATCCCCCTGCTGGCAGGAATGCTGGAGCTGCCGGTGCGGAAATTTATTGCCCCGAACCTGATTGGCTGCCTGCTCTGGCCGCCGATCTACCTGATGCCCGGTATTCTGGCTGGCGTTGCCATTGATGTGCCGAAGGCCGATCAGGGCGGTGGGTTTAAGTGGCTTCTGTTAGGCACGGCAGTGCTGGTCTGGTTGGGTGCCTGGCTCTGCTGGCGCTGGTGGCGCAGTGCAAAAACCCAGGACTGGCTGTCGCCCAAACTCACCGTGGCCCGACTCCGCTGGCTGGCACCACTCGGGCTTATCATCGGTGGTGGCGCGTTTGTTGCCCTGCAATTCCACCCGATGATGCCACTGTTCCGGCATTTACTGTGGCGGGTGTTTTTCGGCTAGCGCACCCCCAGAATACTGGCGGCGGGGCTTTCCCCCGTCAGTAGCTGTGCAGTAGGGCCATCCCAGTAAACTCTGCCATCCACCACCACTACGCTGCGCGGTGCAATTTGCTGCGCATCTTCCAGGCTGTGTGACACCATTAGCAGCGTCATCTGGCGCGCTTCACACAGGCTGCGAACCCGCTGAAGCATCTCTGCTCTCAGGGCCGGGTCAAGGGCTGAGAAAGGCTCATCGAGCAGCAACACCGGACGCTCGCGCAGTAAGCAGCGCGCCAGCGCCACGCGCTGCCGTTGCCCGCCAGAGAGCTGCCCAGGCAAACGTGACAGCATCTCCTCCAGCCCCATCTGTTGTGCAATCTCCAGCAACTGCGCGCGCTGCGTGGCATTCAGTTTCATGCCCGGATGCAGCCCCAGAGCCATATTTTGCTGTACCGTCAGGTGCGGAAACAGATTGTTTTCCTGAAACAGCATCGAAACCGGCCGCTGTGCCGGTTCACTGTGACTGTGATCGTCCCCGTTAATCCAGATGCTGCCCTGGCTCACGGGTAAGAATCCGGCAATCAGGTTGAGCAGGGTACTTTTCCCTGCGCCACTTGGCCCAAGAATCGCCAGCCGTTCGCCTGCCTTGATCTCAAGGTTGAAACGCATCGGCAGATGTTGATAGAGATAGGTCAGATTATTGAGTGTCAGCATGGCGACCTGAAAGTTTTTCCATCACGGTGAACAAAAGCAAACAGATGAGCAGTAGCAGGAGTGCGGTCACTGCCGCATCCGAGCCGCGATAAGCGCCAATCTGTTGATAAAGGTAAAAGGGCAGCGTGCGGAAATTCTCGTTGCCAAAAAGGGCAATAACGCCGAAATCCCCCAGTGACAACACACAGGCAAACGCCAGCGCCAGTGCCAGCGGGCGCTTTAATGCCCGTAGCTCAATCACTCGCAGTCGGTTAAGGCCGCTCAAACCAAGCGAGGCGCACAGTGGTGCATAACGCTCGCCTAGATCGCGCATCGGGATTTCCAGCACCTTCATCGCGTAGGGGATGGCAATCAACGCGTTAGTGAAGATCACCAGTCCATCAGGGCTCTCGGGCAGTCCAATGCTGTTATTGAGGAGTAAAAAGAAACCGGTCGCCAGCACAATGCCGGGCATTGCCAGAATTAACATCCCGCTGGCTTCCATACTCTGTGCCGCCAGCAAACGCTGACGCTGGCGAAGCTCCCGGCTGCTCCACAACAGCATCATGGTGAGCACAATACACAATATTCCTGCACCGAGTGCGATACGCAGTGACGTGAACGTTGCCTGCCACAGTGCAGGTTGCGCCAGCCCGTGGGCAACGCCTCCCTGGAGGCCATTCACCACCACTGCCAGTAGCGGCGGCAGCAACAGCAGCAGGGTAAACCCAATCAGCAGGCTATCGCTGATTTTCGCGAATCCAGAGTCGTGAGGATCGCGCCATTGCAGGAGTTGCGTATGCCCGCTGGGTAACGACTTACTCAAACGCTGACTCACCGCCAGCAGGCTCAGGCAGCAGAGCAGTTGCAGGAGCGCCAGCAGTGCCGCGCGAGCCGGATCGTAGTCATAACTCAGTGCCTGATAGATAGCCAGTTCGATGGTGGTGGCTCGCGGACCGCCACCCAGCGCCAGCACAGTGGCAAAACTGGCGAAGCACAGCATAAAAATCAGCGCCCCTGCGGGCAGCAGTTGGCGGCGCAACCACGGCCACTCCAGCAGGCGAAAGCCATACCAGCCGCGCAGGTTGAGCTGAGCCGCGAGCTGGCGCTGTTCCGCCGGGATGCGCTCCAGCGCTTGCAGCATCAGGCGAGTAGCCAGTGGCAGATTGAAGAATACGTGTGCCAGCAGAATGCCCTGCAAGCCATAGGGAGAGAAGTTCCAGGTCAGCCCTAAATACTGACAAAGCTGTGCCAGCCAGCCGACGCGCCCATAAACGGTGAGCAGACCAAACACGGCTACCAGCACCGGCAGCACCAGCGTCATGGCGCACAGCCGTAGCAGCCACTCCCGGCCCGGAAAGCGCCTGCGCCACAGTGCCCGAGCGATGAAGATCGCCGGAATAACCGACAGCAGCGCGGACAGCAGTGCCTGGCTAAAGGAGAAAAACAGCACGTGACGCAGATAGCTATCTTGCAGCAAACCCCAAAGATTGGTCGTGGGCGCGGAGAACCACAGTGCAGCGAAGGCCAGCAGTGCCACACTGCCTAGCAGCAGCATGGCACTTACGCCGGGAAGTAACCAACGTGGCATCAGCGGCTAACGGCTGCTTGCCAGGCGTTGACCCAACCGGCGCGATGCTCAGCCACCTGTGCGGCGGAGTAGCTCAGCGTGGTTGCAGGCTGAACCAGCCCCTGGAAACCGGCAGGGAGATCGGTTTTGATCACCGGATACATCCAGTTGCCCTGTGGAATGGTGTTCTGGAAAGCCGGGGAGACGATGAACTGCATAAACTGCTGTGCCAACTGCGGCTGTTGGCTGTTTTTCAGCTGTGCGGCCACCTCGACCTGCACATAATGCCCTTCGCTGAACGGCGCGGCGGCGTAATTCTGTTTTTTCTCTTCAATAATGTGATACGCCGGAGAGGTGGTGTAACTCAGCACCAGATCCGCTTCCCCTTTCAGGAACAGACCATAGGCTTCACTCCAGCCTTTGGTTACGGTCACGGTTTTCTGGGCCAGCTTCTGCCAGGCCGCAGGTGCCTGGTCACCATACACTTTTTGCATCCACAGCAGCAGGCCAAGCCCTGGCGTACTGGTGCGCGGATCTTCATAAATCACGCGCCACTTTTGCGGGCTTTCCACCAGTTCTTTCAGGCTTTTGGGCGGGTTTGGCAGCTTATTTTTGTCATAAACAAAGGCAAAGTAGCCGTAATCAAACGGGACAAAGGTGTTGTTCTGCCACGCCTCCGGCAGTTGCAGTTTGCTGGTATCCACGCCGCTTGCCTTGAACAAGCCCGTTTGCTGCGCCGCCTGGAGCAGATTGTTATCCAGCCCGACCACCACATCCGCCTTGCTGTTTTTGCCTTCCATACGCAGACGATTGAGCAGCGAAACGCCATCTTCCAACGCGACGTATTTCAGTTCACAGCCACATTGGGCTTCAAAGGCTTTTTTCACCGCCGGGCCAGGGCCCCAGTCAGAGGAGAATGAGTCGTAGGTGTAGACCGTTAATACCGGTTTGGCCGCGAAGGCAGGCGCTGTTATCAGCAGCAGGACAGGTAAGATTTTTTTCAACACTTTGCGCTCCAGAGGCATTTGTCATGTTATGCGCAAAGGATCTGAGTTTCACAGCCTCTCAAATCCCTCCGCTGGCATTAACCAGATCAGGTTCGACGGGTTTCTCTCAGCCTTGCGGCACCCCGTTGAGAACGCGCTCATTCTAGTGAAGCCGTGCAGAGACTGCCAGTGCTTTGCCCAATGTACGGTGGGGTAGCAGGAAATTTTTTTACGAATAATTGGGCAGAATATTGGTGGGAATCATCAGGTGTATCGCTGTATTTGCGATGCATTATTGCTCTGGATTTCACTGAGCAGCAGGATGTTTTATCCGGCCCATTAGATGAGACATGCGCTGGCGGATTTTTGCGCGTGGCTCTGATTGACATCATGCTTTAATTTTGTGAATGTTCCGCCGGTCGCGCTCCAGGCGGTGGGTCTGGTTGACGCATCAGGGATCACAAGACAGGAACCGGTTATGGATTATCGTTTTAACGAAGGCTCACTCTCACTGTTTCCTGCGGAGTGGCAGGACGCATCGACTCAAATTCTGCGTGATACAAAAGGTGGTCTGACTATTGTCATCAGCCGTGCGCCGCTCGCCAGCGGAGACACTGCGGCTCAGGCGTTTCGCCAGCAGTGGGAGATGTTGCGTCCGCAAATGCAGGTCACGGCGCAGAGTGAATTCAGCACCGTGTTGGTCGGGCCGGAAGGGCGCTTAGCGGCCACCGCGGTGGAAACGGCGTTCAGCCACAATAATCAGCCGCTGTGGCAAAAACAGCTGGCGCTACCGGTGACGGATGGCAAGCAGATGCTGGTGCTGACTCTTTCGGCAGCGCGTGAATTCACCGCCGAAGATCACCAACGCTGGCAGGAGATTTGTACGTCGCTGACGTTGCAAGGTTAGTTGAAGGGGGCACGTAAGCCCCTTAACCAGGATGTGATTTTTTGGGCCGATTGGCCTACCAGAATTTAAGGACAGAGCGCAGTGA
>NZ_ALXE01000003.1 GCF_000295955.2 Pantoea sp. A4 | reverse complement strand
CAACTGAGCTATTCCCGCAACATCTTCACTTTCAACTCATCACTGCGTGATGCATTAAGAGTGCTGATTTTCACTCGTCGCACCGAAATAAATTCTTCATCGGTACGGGGTGCGCATTATACGAGAATTCTTTTGCTCTGCAAGAGTCTGAAAGCAAAATTTTGCGCTTTTTGTTTGTTTGCTGCTTAAATCAGCAAAGCGCTGATTTAAGCAGCAGTTATGGCACTTACAGCTGTAAAAAATGTTCGCGATAGTAAGACAACTCTGCCACCGACTCGCGAATATCATCCATGGCCTGATGCGTACCGGCTTTTTTGAAGCCTGGCAGGATCTCAGGTTTCCAGCGACGCGCCAGTTCTTTCAGCGTGCTGACGTCGAGATAACGATAATGGAAGTAGGCTTCCAGTTCTGGCATGTATTTGAACAAGAAACGGCGATCCTGGCCGATACTGTTACCACAAATCGGTGAACTGTTGGCTGGCACCCACTGCTTGAGGAATTCGAGCGTCGCTAACTCGGCTGCCCGGTCGTCAAACTGGCTGGCTTTGACGCGTTCAACCAGGCCGCTGCCGGTATGGGTACGGACATTCCACTCATCCATCAGGGCTAACTGGGCATCAGACTGATGCACTGCCAGGGTTGGGCCTTCAGCCAGGATATTGAGATTGGCATCCGTCACCAGCGTAGCGATCTCAATAATGCGGTCGCGCTCGGGATCGAGACCGGTCATTTCCAGATCGATCCAAATCAGATTGTTTTCATTGCCCTGAGTCATGAGGTTTCCTGCAGTTGACGTAAAAAATGGCCTGTTACGGCGCTCAGCCTGAGTTGAAAGCCGCGTAATAAGTTAAAAGCCCTGAATTAGGTGTATCATAGACGTTTTGCCCAGCGGGGCGAAGCCTGGCGAAAAACCTGTGAGGATGCGTGAGCAAGAATAAACTGTCTAAAGGTCAACAGCGGCGCGTAAGCGCTAACCATCAGCGTCGATTACAGACCCGGGAAAAACCGGAGCCTGACGATAACCTGTTTGGTGAAGCTACCGATGGCATGGTAATCAGCCGTTTCGGAATGCACGCTGATGTAGAAGACAGCGCAGGTGTGGTACACCGCTGTAATATCCGCCGTACTATCCGCTCGCTGGTCACTGGCGATCGCGTGGTATGGCGCGCTGGCCTTGAGAGCGGCGGCAAGGGGATTGTCGAAGCCGTCCACGATCGGCAAAACGTCCTGACTCGTCCGGACTATTATGACGGCGTCAAACCTATCGCCGCCAATATCGACCAGATTGTGATTGTTTCTGCCATTCTGCCGGAATTATCACTCAACATCATCGATCGCTACCTGGTCGCCAGTGAAACCCTCGGGATTGAGCCGCTACTGGTATTGAACAAAGTCGATTTACTGGATGATGCAGCGCTGGCCTTTGTTGAAGAACAGATGGATATCTATCGTCACATTGGCTATCGCGTGCTGCTGGTCTCCAGCCACCGTAAAAATGGCCTGGCCGATTTAGAAGCTGCGCTGACGGGCCGCATCAGTATTTTTGCGGGCCAGTCAGGCGTAGGAAAATCCAGTTTGCTGAACGCACTCCTTGGCTTTAACAGCCAGGATCAGAGTGAAATTTTGACCAATGACGTTTCAGACGTCTCAGGTTTGGGTCAGCACACCACAACCGCAGCACGGTTGTATCACTTCCCGCATGGCGGTGACGTGATTGACTCACCGGGCGTGCGTGAGTTTGGTTTATGGCACCTGGAAGCGGAACAAATCACTCAGGGCTTTGTCGAATTTCGCGAGTTCCTTGGCACTTGTAAATTCCGTGACTGTAAGCATGGCAACGATCCCGGTTGTGCATTGCGTGAAGCGGTGGAAAACGGCGTGATCAATGAGTCCCGCTTCGATAACTACCACCGCATTCTGGAAAGCATGGAACAAGTGCAGGTAAAAACGCGTAAAAACTTTTCCGCTAGCGATGATTAAGCGCTAGAAAGGCATATTCGCCAATAAATCAGGGCGCTGCTACAATCCGCCCCTTTTGCTGCGCCATCTACTGGGGTACCGCGAAATATTCACGAGATAGCCAGGAGGCTAAAGTGCTTGATCGTTTAAAACTCGGCTTGAATCATCTTCTCCCGAAAAAAGGGCTTACCGAACTCGCGGGTTGGGGTGCCAGCAAACGGGGTGGCTGGTTGACCAAAGCCGTCATTGATGTGTTTGTCTGGTTTTATAAAGTCGACATGGCAGAAGCGCAAAAGCCTGACACTGCCAGCTATCGCACCTTCAATGATTTCTTTGTACGTCCGCTGAAGGATGGCGCACGTCCGATTGATGCCGATGCCAATCTGGTGGTACTGCCTGCCGATGGTGCCGTGAGCCAGTTGGGACGTATCGAAGGCGATCAAATTTTCCAGGCTAAAGGTCACTACTACAGTATTGATGCGCTGTTAGCCGGTAACGAAGCGATGGCAGAGAAGTTCTGCGAAGGTGAATTCATCACCACCTATCTGGCGCCACGCGATTACCACCGGGTACACATGCCTTGCAACGGCATTTTACGTGAAATGATCTACGTACCGGGCGACCTCTACTCGGTTAACCCTCTGACTGCGCGTAACATCCCTAACCTGTTTGCCCGCAACGAACGCGTCATTTGTTACTTTGATACGGATATCGGCCCGATGGTGCAAATCCTGGTGGGTGCGACCATTGTTGGCAGCATTGAAACCGTCTGGGCAGGCACTATTACGCCTCCGCGTGAAGGCGTGATCAAGCGCTGGCACTACCCGGCTGCCGACCATGAAGGTGCCGTAGTGTTGCTGAAAGGTCAGGAGATGGGGCGCTTTAAGCTCGGTTCTACCGTGATTAACCTGTTTGCGCCGGGCCGCGTAAAACTGGCTGAAAGCCTTGAGCCAGAGAGCAAAACCCGTCTCGGTCAACCGCTGGCGCTGGTCCTGCCGCAGGCAGACAACGTCGCCGATTCCGCTGAATAACCTGAGCCTTTTTCCGTGCGTACCCTCTTGATTCTCCTGCTGAGCCTCTGGCTCAGCAGTACTGCCTTCGCCGCTGGCATACCTGATGCAAGCCAGTTAAAACAGTCACTGGAAGAGGCCAAAGCGGCCAAAGCCAACCCAACCCAGGCCGAACAGGTTCAGGTGCTGGAAGCCGCGCTGAACTCCCTCAATCAACGTGATACGTCACTGGAACACACCAAACAGTATCAGCAGGTGATTGATGATTTCCCGCGTCTGGCGCGTGAACTCCGCCAGCAGACCGCAGCGCTAGAAAGCAGCAGCAGAAGCGTGCGCAGCAATATGAGCAGTGCCGAGCTGGATCAAGAAATCCTACAGGTCAGCAGCCAGTTGCTGGAAGAGAGCCGTCTGACCCAACAAGAGCAGGATCGCGCCCGCGAAATCAGCGATTCCCTCTCGCAGCTTCCGCAGCAGCAAACCGACGCGCGTCGAACAATGGCCGAAGCAGGACAACGCCTGCTCACGGTGGCTAACAACGGCACGCCGTTGGCACTGGCGCAAGTTGCGGCCAGGCAGGCAGAAAGCGCCGCCAGCAAAGCGCTGGTGGATGAGCTGGAGTTAGCACAGCTGTCCGCCAATAATCGCCAGGAACTGGCGCGGATGCGGGCAGATTTGCACCAGCAAAAAGCCTCACAGTTGGATGCCTACCTACAGGCCCTGCGTAATCAATTAAATAATCAGCGCCAGCGTGAAGCCGAGCTGGCTTTGGCGCGTACCGAAGAGTTAGCAGAAAACAGCGGCGATATGCCACCGGCCATTAGCGAGCAGTTTCGGGTTAACCGCGATCTCTCTTCATCGCTGAATCAGCAGGCACAACGCATGGATCTTGTCGCCTCGCAGCAGCGATTGGCGACCAATCAGATCATTCAGGTTCGTCAGGCACTCAGCACCCTCCGTGAACAGTCACAGTGGCTGGGGACGTCTAACCTGCTGGGTGAAGCCTTGCGTGCGCAAGTCGCCCGGCTCCCCGATATGCCCAAGAATCAGCCGATTGATGCTGAAATGGGCCAGCTGCGCGTCCAGCGTCTCTATTTTGATAATCTGTTGCAAAAGCAGGATTCGCTACGCAATGCCAGCCAACCTGATGGCACCCCTTTCACCAACGAGCAAAAACGCATTCTCGACGCGCAGTTGAAAACCCAGCGTGAACTGCTGAACTCGTTGATTTCCGGCAGCGACACGCTGATTCTGGAAATCACCAAACTGCAAGTTGCGAATACGCAGTTGCAGGATGCGCTCGGGGAGGTTCAGGAAGCGACGCACCGCTATCTGTTCTGGACCGCTGACATTAGCCCCATCAGCCTGAGCTACCCGGTAGATGTCGCGCGCGACCTCACGCGGCTACTGTCTCTGGATACCCTCGGTCAGTTGGGTAAAGCTATCGCGATGATGTTCACCAGCCAGGAAACGCTGTTGCCGGTAATCGGTGCGCTGTTGCTGGTCGGTTTCAGTATCCGCACGCGTCGACACTTCCACACCTTTATGGAACGTGCAGCCAGCAAAGTCGGTAAAGTGACTCAGGACCGCTTCGGCCTGACACTGCGCACGGTACTGTGGTCGATCTTGGTGGCGATTCCGCTGCCGGTATTGTGGGCCACCCTCGGCTATGGCCTGCAACACGCCTGGCCCTATCCGATCGCAGTTGCGGTCGGAGACGGCATTACCGCCACGCTGCCGCTGCTGTGGGCCTTTATGATCAGTGCGACTTTTGCCCGTAGCGATGGCCTGTTTATTGTCCATTTCCGTTGGCCACAAATCCGCGTTGCACGTGCGATGCGATACTACTCGCTGACCATTGGCCTGATCGTGCCGCTGATCATGCTGTTGATCGCCTTTGCTAACCTGGAAGATCGTCAGTTCTCAGCCACGCTGGGGCGACTGTGCTTTATCCTGATCTGCGGCGCATTGAGCATTGTTACCGTCAGCCTGAAACGTGCAGGCATTCCGCTCTACCTCGATAAAGAGGGCAATGGCGATAACATCATTAACCGCATCCTGTGGAATATCATGATTGCGATTCCACTGATCGCCGCACTGGCCTCAACGCTGGGCTATCTGGCGACCGCTCAGGCGTTGCTGGCACGTCTGGAGACATCGGTTGGGATCTGGTTCCTGCTCCTGGTGATTTACCACATTATTCGGCGCTGGATGTTGATCCAACGGCGGCGGCTCGCCTTTGATCGTGCTCGCCAGCGTCGTGCCGAAATGCTGGCTACACGTGCACGCGGCGAAGAGGAAAAAGAGCCTCTTTCCGCCGGTGAAGGCAGCATAGAGAATGAAGAACCGGTGGTCGATCTGGATGCGATCAGTGCGCAGTCATTGCGCCTGGTACGGTCGATTCTGACACTGCTTGCGTTGATTTCGGTTATTGCCCTGTGGTCAGAACTGCACTCTGCGTTTGGCTTCCTCGAGAACATCCGCTTGTGGGATGTCAGCACCACGGTTCAGGGGGTGGATAGCATTCAGCCCATTACCCTTGGTTCGGTACTCATCGCCATTTTGGTGCTATTTATTACCGCACAGCTGGTGCGTAATATGCCCGCGCTGCTTGAACTGGCATTATTACAGCATCTCGATTTACGTCCTGGCAGCGGTTACGCCATCACTACCGTTACTAAATATGTGCTGATGGTAGTAGGCGGCCTGTTAAGCTTTTCTCTGCTGGGCATCGAGTGGGCGAAGCTGCAATGGCTGGTGGCAGCACTGACCTTTGGGCTGGGTTTTGGCTTGCAGGAGATCTTTGCCAACTTTATCTCTGGCCTGATTATCCTGTTCGAAAAGCCGATTCGTATTGGCGACACCGTGACGATTCGCGATCTCACCGGCAGTATTACCCGTATTAACACGCGAGCCACGACGATTACCGACTGGGATCGTAAAGAGATCATTGTGCCGAACAAGGCATTTATCACTGAGCAGTTTGTTAACTGGACGCTGTCTGACTCGGTTTCACGTGTGGTATTAACCATTCCAGCACCCGCACATGCTAATAGCGATGAGGTGACCAACCTGCTTCTCCAGGCGGCTAACCGCTGTAGCTATGTGCTGGATAATCCGACGCCGGATGTCTTCCTGGTGGATTTACAGCAGGGTATCCAACTGTTTGAGCTACGTATTTATGCGGCTGAGATGGGACATCGTATGCCACTGCGTCACGAGCTACATCGGTTGATTCTGCAAGGGTTTGAAGCGCATGGGATTGAAATGCCCTTCCCACCTTTCCAGATGCGCATGGAAAACGGCAGTAAAAAAATCCCGGCCAGCAATGGTACGCCTGCGGGCCGCACTTACCGTTCGGGCGGTCTGTAACCGCAAAACAAAACCGCCCGGCTTACCGTCGGGCGGTTTTTCAGTTATTGACCGTTGTCACTTAAAGCCCGGCTATTTCACAAACTCCTCACCCAGCTCGATGTCTTTTTTTAGCGTCGCTAGCATCCCATTCAGTGCCGCCTGTTCGAATTGACTAAGAGGGCCAATCGGCTTACGTTCCACGATACCGCCCTTACCCAGTAACAGCGGCTGAGCAAAGAAGCGAGCGTACTCACCGCTGCCTTCAACATAAGCATACTCAATCACCTGCTCTTCACCCTGCAGCGCACGCACCAGAGCCAACCCCAGTCGAGCCGCCGCTTGTCCCATCGACAGGGTTGCCGATCCACCACCGGCTTTAGCCCCTACCACTTCCGTACCCGCATTCTGGATACGTTTGGTCATCTCTGCCACTTCCTGGTCGCTAAACGTCACCCCAGCCACCTGAGACAACAAGGGCAAAATCGTCACGCCAGAGTGGCCTCCCACAACAGGCACTTCAATCGCTTCCAGCGGTTTGTGCTTGAGCTCCGCCACAAAGGTTTTTGCCCGAATCACATCAAGCGTGGTCACACCAAACAGGCGATTTTTATCGTAGACACCGGCTTTTTTCAGTACCTCAGCCGCAATCGCCACCGTGGTATTAACCGGATTAGTGATCACGGCGATCAGTGCTTTCGGGGCTGTTTCTGCCACTTGTTCGATCAGGTTACGCACGATGCCGGCATTCACGTTAAACAGATCGGCACGATCCATACCCGGTTTGCGCGCAACTCCCGCTGAGATCAATACCACATCAGCACCTTTGAGAGCCGGGGAGGCATCTTCCCCACTGAACCCCTGCACTTTGACTGCCGTTGGAATATGGCTGAGATCAACCGCCACACCCGGTGTCACCGGGGCGATATCGTACAGCGTAAGCTCTGATCCAGCGGGAAGTTGGGTTTTCAACAGCAGCGCCAGCGCCTGGCCTATGCCGCCTGCGGCACCAAGAACAGCAACTTTCATCCTGAACTCCTTATTAAGGTGGAGCAGTGAAGAGCCGGAAAACCCTCTGATGTGACCTAATCAACTTCACAACAGCCTGTGCGGTAGCTTATCGGGTTATGAGCCACCTGCACCGCCGTTGAATGACCGTTGCCAGCAAACGTCGCAGACAGGGTTCGGCAGTGATATCGTCAAACTACAAATCAAGCATATAACAAGAATCACCGCCCTGCTGTGCGCCAGCCGATCCTCTTTTGCTCAGGCCTGGCTTAATTTGCTATTATCCCTGGCCGCCTGTTTAGCAATAGCAAAAGCGCTACGTATCAATTGCATAAAAATTCACTTAACTGCATAATAATGTCAACGCCACGCAGGCTCTCGCCTTATTGATACTCCTTAACCTGGTAACTTATGCGTAATCCAAGCAAACAAGATGATCTTATCAAAGCCTTTAAGGCACTGCTGAAACAGGAAAAATTCAGCTCACAGGGTGAAATTGTCGCTGCTCTGCAGGAAGAGGGCTTTGAAAACATTAATCAGTCCAAAGTCTCACGCATGTTGACCAAATTTGGTGCGGTGCGTACGCGCAACGCCAAAATGGAGATGGTTTACTGCCTGCCCGCCGAACTGGGCGTTCCGACCACCACCAGCCCACTGAAAAACCTGGTGCTGGATATCGACTACAACGACGCTTTAGTCGTCATTCACACCAGCCCAGGGGCCGCACAGCTGATCGCCCGTCTGCTCGACTCGCTCGGTAAAGCGGAAGGCATTCTCGGCACCATTGCCGGGGATGACACCATCTTCATTACCCCAGCGCGCGCCTTCACGGTTAAGCAGTTACACGACGCCGTAATCGACCTGTTTGAGCAGGAGCTTTAACTACCGCTCGCCTTTGCCAGCGGTTAACCTGCTGGCAACATTCCTGTCTCTCCCTTCGCGTTGGATAAAACATTTAAAGCTTTAAAATCATAGTGTTAAAAAACACGCTTCGCTTGTCTCCATACCTACCCTGACGCTAGACCCTTTCGCATTTTTATCATTATGTGTCGTTTTTCACTATTAGGCACAAATAAACCAGTTTAAATAACTGGAATCAGATCATTTAGCAGATCAATAAACCAACTGTTTTCGCACAAAACGATAAATTACCCTATGTGCTTGTTTTTAAATATAAATACCCTCTCAACCATCACCAATAAGCATCTTTTATAACTTTCCGTTATTAAAATGACGCATAAGGACAACGGATAACAACCAATCATTATTAGCAGAGTATTAATTTCAAAGGTTATTAGTTCTATACTTATTTCCGTGATGAGAATCACACGAAGATGAAGAAAAAAAGATACGACGAGGAAATGAATATGAAAATTAAAACTGCTATTGCCGCTGTGGGCATGTTATCTGCACTGTCATTCGGCGCTTTCGCCGCACAAAGCATTGATACCACCCAGGCGCAGGGCCTGCACTCTTTAGGCACCATCAGCGTAAGCGGTATCGACGGCGCACCGTCTGACATCAACCAGCAGCTGAATCAACAAGCCGATAAACAAGGTGCTAAGGCATACCGTGTGATTGAGGCTTATAACAACGGCAACTATCACGCGACCGCTGAACTGTACAACTAAGTTTCGGCCAACTCACTGTCATACCACAGTGGCCCGTCGTAGCCATAGCTCCAGGCCACTGAGACCTTTTTCGGAGATAACAACATGAAAACCAAATTAACCATCGCAATCATCGGTCTGGCATCACTGCTTTCTGTCGGTGCCCACGCTGCATCACTGGTTAGCAACGATCAGGCGGCTGGCCTGCAATCAATGAATCAGACTGTTAGCGTTAGCGGTATTGATGGCGACCAGACCAACATTCGTCAGGCACTGTCAGAGAAAGCCGATGCTCAGGGTGCTAGCCACTACCGCATCATCGAAGCTAACCGTGACAACACTTACCACTACACCGCTGAACTGTATAAATAATAACGATGGTCAATGGCACCGAGTAACGGTGCCAGCCATGCTTTCGACGACCGGCCCTGAAGCTATGCACACCGCAGGTTGTTGATTTAACTCTGGAGAAAAAGAATGAAAATCAAAGCCAGCATCGCCACCCTCGGCCTGCTCTCTGTGATGACTTTTGGCGCTTCTGCAGCGCAACTGGTTACACAACAGCAGGTTGATGAACAGAATCTGCAATCTGTCGGTAGCACTATCACTATCAGCGGCACTGCCGGATCGCCTATGGACTACCGCGCCCAGCTTTCTGAAAAAGCAAATGCGCAGGGAGCCAGTGCGTACAGGGTTATCGAAGCACGCACCGGTGACAGCTATCACGTCACCGCTGAGCTCTATAAGTAATTCCTCGTCAATCCGTTGACGACCTTTGGCCCCGCCTGCCGGGGCCCTTTTTTGCAGCACCGGGGTTACCGAACAAACGACGCTTATCTGGGCGTCGTTTTTTTTTGCCTGAAGGACAGGGGAAAAAAAACCGCCGGCATTGCTGCGGCGGTTAGACGTTAGATACGAATCAGGGTGTTCTGGTACTTATCTAGCATTGCTGCCAGGCGGTGTACCGGTTCGATAACCCCGGTGGGAGCGTCATACTGCACTAACTTTTCCTGATAAACCTTGAGCTCTTGCAGCAAACGCTGGAAGTAATAGGCTCGCTTCTCATCATTGCTTGCTGCAACAACCCGATCGGCGGTGCTACGTAATTGCCGGTGGTAAGCCGAGAGATCGGCATTGATCGGGATCTCAGCCCGTCGCAAACGTTGATGGCTAATCACCAGCGTCAGGGCAATACGGTATTTTTCAATATCGCCGGGGAACAGATTAAGCAACATAAACAACTGCTGATACAGCGCGGGTAAATGGTTTTCCCGGCGTCTGGCCTGATTCGTGGTCATGGCGGAGACTGCTGCATACATAAAGCGGTTGAGAATTTTACGTCCGGTGCGGGCTTTTGAGTTATCACGGATGATCAAGATCACCAGCAGTGACAGGAAGCAGCCAATGATCTGCCCCAGCGCGTTATCGAGGAACACCTTAAACTGAAACTGCATCGGGTTTTCCAGCACCAAAATGTTAATGGTGCCAATCAACGCGCCGAGCGTCCCAACCTGACGTCGCTGAATCAAAATTCCGCTGATAAAGGCCATCACACCGAGAGAGATGCACAGCAATAACATGCTTTGCTGTGTGGCCGGCATGATCACCATGAAATAGAGTGCTCCCAGCGGCAGTGCGACCATCATGCCGTAGACAAAGTCCATGACCATGCCCAATGGGTTAGGTACACGCATGGCCAGTGCGGTGATCACCCCCATCATCACGACGCAGCCGCTGCCTGAAGTCCAGCCGGTGTACAGCCAGAAGAAGCAGCCCAGCGCCAGCGAGACAAAAGTACGGATACCGTTGATCATCGCATGGTGCGTTTCAGCTGATCGCCCAGGCACGATAATATCACGCTGCAAAATCCCACTTTCGATGCTGCTGATGCGGCTGTTGGTTTTCACGCCGTTCATTAGCAGCAAGTACTCCGTCGCTGCGCCTACCCAACTGCCCAGCGTCACCGGCAGTGTTTTATTACCGCTGGCACTGAACACGCGACGCAAGACTTTTAAGCGCCTGTGCACATCCGCAACGCTCTCCACCTCTTTTTCAATCAGCAGGGAAAACTGGGGCGGCAGATAGTCAGGACGAACATTTTTAATCAGGAAGGTTTCTGTCGCCTGGGTAATCATGGTTAACGAAAGCGAATGCAGGGCTTCGAGGCGAGTAGCGACATTTTTCCAGCGTGAAGACTCCATCAAAAGCTGGCTACGCATCCCTTTCAGCGCGGTAGTGCGACGCACCAGCGTGCTCCAGGCCTTATCCACTTCCTCTTTGTTATCACCATGAGCTACACAGAGTTGCAGCAGCTTGAACTGTGCTACCAGCAGAGAATCCACTTCGTTATCGATCACTTTTTTAATCGAACGCGGTGAAAAGAGGATATCAGCCAGAATGGCACACAGAATGCCGAGCACAATCTCGCTACAGCGTTCCACGGCAAACTGCGGTGCTAGCGTCAGTGCACCACTGGCATCAGCCGTGATCACAATAATTAATGCGGTATAGCCTGCCAGCCCCAGCGCGTAGGAGTTTTCGACTTTAATTAACGAGGAGATCCAGACACAGACACCGGCCCAAATACAACACAGTAGCAACATAATAGCGGGTGCACGCACCGTCGCCATCATGATAGTTACAGCGGCAATTGAGCCGATAAAAGTACCGATAATACGTAGAATGCCGCGATAGCGCAGCGCACCGGAATAGGGATCGCCACCCGCAGCAAAAGCCGTGCCGCCAGCGACAATCCCCGCCGTCATCACGGCCCAGCGGGGGGTTTCCAGATTAAAATGAAAACCAATGAACAGTGCCGAGACTAAGGCAAAGGCCAACTTAACCGGGAAGCGGAGAAACTCAATCATCTCACCTCCGGTTAACCGAATTCACGTAACCGATTGAACAATTTACCTATTGGAGAGACATGTTCAGCTTTACGATCTTCTTTACCGGTGATGACCACCGTTGCCGTGGTGCCCGCCGGGAAGCGATTACCAGGCTGCTCATCGAGGTGGATTCGCACTGGAACGCGCTGCGCTAAACGCACCCACTCCAGGTTTGAATCTACGGTAGCCATGCCTTTGCTGTCCACGCTGCTGCTGCTGTTGGTAACACCAGCCGCTACGCTTTCTACCGTGCCACGCAGCACAATGTTACTGCCCAGTGGCGTGATTTCAGCGCGGTAACCCGGTTGCAGGCCGTGCAGCTTCGTCTCTTCAAGATAAGCCAGCACATGGTAAGTGCCCTTCTGCACCAGTGCCACGGCTACAGAGCCGCGGTTGATGAACTCACCCTGATAGGCATTCAGGTTGGTTACCCAGCCATCCGCAGGCGCACGAATATTGGTTCGATCAAGATCGATTTGCGCTAAATCACGCGTTGCCACGGATTTTGCCAGCTGATGCTCGCTGGTTTGTAAATCGTTGTTCGACTGTTCGATAGCTTCACGCGACATTGCCGCAGTGCCGAGTTGATTACGACGCGTTGCTTCACGGCGTTTCTCGTTCACCAGCGCCTGGTAGTATTCGACATCAGCCTGAGCTTCATCCAGCGCTTTCTGGTAACGCGGGCGGTCGACCACAAACAGCGTGTCGCCCTTTTTCACCAGTTGGTTATCACGCACTGGCACGTCAGTGATCAGACCGGTGACATCCGGTGCGATCGCCACGACATCAGCGGCAAAGCGAGCATCGCGCGTCCACGGGGATTCTGTATAAAAAAACCAGGCACGAAAAATGATAACGATTGCAATGATCACCAGCAGCAGAGTAATCACGTAGCGCGCGATTTTTCTTATTAGTGTTTTCACTTAAACCTCAGACAAATAGACGGGATACCAGATAAAACACACAGCAGTAAAGCGCTGTGTTAAACAGTGCTGGATGCCAGACAAGGTCATAGATACCGCTGGGTGTCAGCACTCGCTTCACTAACCAGAACAACAACAGTGAAACGATCAACTCTACAAATATGGGCGGGAAAGAGAGCCCAAACACGACAAAAACCGGAAGCACGCTCATCAGGGATCCTTAGTTTGACTGCGCCGGACGCTCCAGAGTTGCCCACCGCAATACTGCACGGTAGGTTTATGATGTTGAGATGGCACAACACCTCACTACGGCTGGGTTAATAATAGCGTATCATCAGGGATATTAGCGACATTGCCCTGAAGGGCAATCACCACGCGTCAGAATATACGGAGCAGCGAAGAGGGGCCCGGCACGCATATAGTAACGCGCCTTACTATAATTTTTCTACTTAATGTGAGCTAAATCACTTTTTAGCCAGAGTAAACAATGGAACGACTTAAAGGCATGTCGGTATTCGCCAAAGTGGTTGAATTAGGTTCGTTTACCGCCGCCGCCAGACAGCTTCATCTTAGCGTCTCATCCATCAGCCAGATCGTCGCCAAACTGGAAGATGACCTACAAGTTAAACTGCTGAATCGAAGCACCCGCAGCCTCGGCCTCACCGAAGCGGGCAAAATCTATTATCAGGGCTGTCGTCGGATGTTGGGTGAAGCCGCGCAGGTGCATGAGCAGCTGTATGCTTTCAACAATACGCCGATAGGTGTGTTGCGTATCGGCAGTTCTTCCACCATGGCGCAAAACGTGCTGGCTGATATGACGACCAATATGCTGCGCGATTATCCCGGCCTGAGCGTCAACCTGGTCACCGGCAGCCCGGCACCAGACCTGATCGCCAACGGGCTGGATTTAGTGATCCGCGTTGGCCATCTGGAAAATTCCAGCCTGTTTTCACGCCGCCTCGGTGCGATGCCAATGGTCGTATGCGCCGCACGCAGCTATCTGGCGAAACAAGGCACGCCAGAGAAACCAAGTGATATCGATAACCTTTCCTGGCTGGAATACAGCGTACGTCCAGATAATAATTTTGAGCTGATAACGCCGGAAGGCGTGGTAACGCGCCTGTCTCCGCAGGGGCGCTTTGTCACCAATGACTCATTAACCCTGATTCGTTGGCTGAAAGCGGGCTGCGGCATCGCCTATGTGCCACTGATGTGGGTGATTGATGAGATAACTCAGGGGGATATCGACATTCTGTTCCCTAAATATCAGTCAGAACCGCGTCCGGTCTATGCGCTGTATACCGAGAAAGACAAGATGCCGTTGAAAGTGCAGGTATGCATTGATTATCTGACCGAGTATTTCCGTACGGTATCGCAGCAGTATCAGCAACATCGTGTCAGTTTGAAATGAGGCGGCAGAGCGCCGCCTCAGAGGAAAATCAGGCCGTGCCGCCGACGGTGATGTTATCGAGCTTCAGCGTTGGCTGGCCAACACCTACCGGTACGCTCTGTCCCTCTTTACCGCAAACGCCAACGCCTTTATCCAGCGCCAGATCGTTACCCACCATGGAGATTTGCTGCATAGCTTCAATACCGGAGCCAATCAGCGTTGCGCCTTTGATCGGGGTGGTAATTTTGCCTTTCTCGATCAGATACGCTTCTGACGTTGAGAAGACAAATTTGCCCGAGGTAATATCAACCTGACCGCCACCGAAGTTTGGTGCATACAGACCATACTCCACGCTTTCGATAATCTCTTGTGGCGTCGACTTACCGGCCAGCATATAGGTGTTGGTCATACGTGGCATTGGCAGATGCGCATAAGATTCACGGCGACCATTACCGGTCGGCGCTACGCCCATCAGGCGCGCATTGAGCTTATCCTGCATGTAGCCTTTCAGAATGCCGTTTTCAATCAGTACGTTGTACTGACCTGGCACACCTTCGTCATCCACGGCCAGTGAGCCACGCAACCCTTCAATGGTGCCATCATCAACCACAGTACAGAGTTCTGAAGCGACCAACTGGCCCATTTTACCGCTGAAGACCGAGGTTTCACGGCGGTTGAAATCGCCTTCCAGCCCATGTCCTACCGCTTCATGCAATAGCACGCCAGGCCAGCCCGCACCCAACACCACCGGCAACGCGCCAGCCGGTGCCGCAACGGCCGAAAGGCTCACCAGTGCCAGACGCACCGCTTCTTTCGCCCATGCATCAGCACGTACTTCACCGTCTTCATCAGCCAGGAAGAACTCATAACCTACACGCGCGCCGCCGCCACTTGAGCCACGCTCACGCTTACCATCTTGCTCAACCAACACGCTGACTGAGAGGCGAACCAGCGGACGGATATCTGCCGCCAGGGTGCCATCCGTAGCGGCAACCAATACTTGCTCATAGACACCGGTCAGGCTGGCATTCACCTCCTGTACACGCGGGTCAGCAGCACGAGCCACTTTATCGATGCGGTGCAGCAGCGCGATTTTATCTTCACGAGTCAGGCTATCGAGCGGATTAAGTGGGCGATACAGTTCGCGCTGGATCACCGCAGAAAGGGTATGAGACTTGCCGTTGCCCTGCTCGCGCACAATACTGCGTGCCGCTTCAGAAGACTGACGCAGCGCGTTTAAGGTAATTTGGTCAGCATAGGCAAAGCCGGTTTTTTCACCGCTGACGGCGCGAATACCGACGCCCTGGTCGATATGGTACGAACCGTCTTTAATAATTTTATCTTCCAGCACCCATGATTCATGCAGGCTGGACTGAAAATAGAGGTCAGCATAATCCAGACGACGTTCTGAAAGCTGCCCTAACAGAGAGTAAAGGTCCTGCTGATTAATACCGTTAGCAGATAGTAACTGCTCACTTACCAGGTTCAGAGTCATCGTTTCTCGCTCAATTATGTGCTCGGTTAATCATAGCCTGCGGCAATTCCCCGAAGACGTCAAATTCACTTCTTGTCATTTTCACGCGGCTGGCGCAGCACTTCGTGGATTTCTGGTTTATCCAGCGGGCCGCTGATGTGGTAGCGCAGCAGCGAGATTTTGTTCCAAATTGGGCAAAGGACTTTGCTGGCAGCAAAGACTGCCGCGCCAATCACCGGATTCACCACAAAGGCCGTCGCCACGCCCACTGAAGCCGAAATCTCGGGGGCAACCACTGCTTCCATCTCAATCTGGCGCTGCACCAGATCCACCTTGCCTTGCATGGCAATATCCGCTTCTAAACCATCAACCAGTAGGTTGTCGGTATGCATGATGCCGTTATCAATCCATGCAGTGCCGTTAATGGAATCAAAGTAGAAGCCTTTACTACTGAAGGTGTCTCTGAAATCGAGTCGTAGCTTACGCAGCAACGCATCAAAGCTCACCAGTCGCAACAACTGCCCGGCTGCGCCGGTATTCACATCGGCAATTTCACCTTTGCCAAAGTGACTTTTGAGCGTGCCGCTCAGTGTACGCTCTGACGGTTTCCACGGCGCCGAACGCCAGTGCAGGTCATAGTCGATATTGAACGGGGCATTACGTAGCGGGGTATTAACGCCAAACCAGTTGGTCGCATCGTTAATATTATTCCCACTCAATGTGCCCTTCAGCGCCGTACGCTGATCGCTTCCCTGGTTGACCCATGTACCGCTGATTTTCAGTTTAGCGTTGCCGGTATCTATTTGACCGTTAGTAAGTGCTAACGTACTGCCCTGCGGGTTGAGATCAGCCTGCATCCGTCCAAATTTTTGCCCCCGTAACCAGCATTCATCACAGGTCACCTGTAATGCTGGCCAGTGGCTGAAATCGATATTCTGCGTAAGGGACGTATCAGCGCTACTGCCCTGTGCCTGATCCCACTGCGGATTGTAATACAGGTAGTTGAGCGCCAGCCGCCACGGAGCAGTAGTGGACGTTTGCAGGGAGCCACGCATTTCCCGCGCCTGTACCGTAACGTTACGATTTCCTGCCGTTCCCTGGGTCAAGGTCGCCTTGACGTCATGCCATTCCTGCCCGCCCAGGGCCACAGAAGGTGACTGCAAGATGAAATCACCCGGCAGCTTCGCCCCGCCAACCTGCGGTTCTCCGCTGCTACTGCTGCCAGCCACCGCCAGTAACTCTGCCCAGGCTTGCCCATCCAGCGCGGGCAAATTCAGCACCATGCCTGAGGTTTTGGGG
The DNA here is from genome assembly GCF_000295955.2 of Pantoea sp. A4. Taxonomy (GTDB): domain Bacteria; phylum Pseudomonadota; class Gammaproteobacteria; order Enterobacterales; family Enterobacteriaceae; genus Pantoea; species Pantoea multigeneris. The sequence continues at coordinate 19,061 of NZ_ALXE01000003.1, read as the reverse complement.
AGAGCCGGCAACGTTTTCGTGTCATTTTCCCAGATCCCACGCTCAACACGCAGATGCGGGGTCAGCAGCCAGTTACTGTTAAAACGATGCTTGCCAGCCACAATACCGCTCAATGAGAAACGTTGCTGCGATCCGGTCGCGTTTACCGTGAAGGGCAGGCTCTCACCTGCCGTTTTATCTAATGGCGCAGGTAAGCGGCTGCTCACCTGTTTGGCATCACCATTCAGGCTAATGGCATAAGTCGCCTCACCATGATTTGGCAGCGTGATATCGACGTTACTCTGCCACGGCAGTGGCCCAGCAAGCTGGTTGCGAATATTTTCTGGCAGGGTTTTCAGATGCGCCAGCTGCCACTCCCCACCTAACTTAACGTTAATCGCAAAGTGATCGGCCAGCTCCTGAGTGCTGAAGCTGACATTCGTCGGCTGACCAAACCACTGCGCCTGGAGCGTATCACTCTGCAAATTGCCGTTGTCATAACGGAAAGTCCCACTCAGGTTTTGCAGGGTGGTACCAAGAGGAACAATATGCAGACTGTTATTTTTCATGGTCACAGTACCGCGCGCATGCACCAACTCCCCATCCAGTGGGATATCCAGGCTTAAATGGCCCTGCGTATTGCCGCCAATCTGCAGCTGTTGCAGCGCCGCACCCAGGCTGCTCTTCAGAGGCGTTTGCTGGAAGTAGTCGCCAATCTGCTTGCCCTGCCCGCTGAGATCGCCCTCAATCAGCAGCTTCTCTTTGAGATAATCGGGAATTGCGGCCACCAGGTTACGCGCATCCACTTCGCCTAAGCGAGTGTGTTCTGCTTTCATCCACAACCCGTCATTGACGAAGTCGAGGTTGATATCCAGGTTCTGCAAAGCGGGCCAGCCCGGCTGGAAGGCAAAGGTAGACTGACGCAGCGGTACCCAAACCTCAAACATGCCGTCATTGTGTTTGAACGGGAATAGCTGCGGGTTACCAGCGAACAGCAGCGTCGCATCACCCACCTGCCCGCCCTGAATGGCAGTACTGAGGTAATGGGTCAGATCTTTACCCATCAACGGTTCAGGGAAATAGCGCCAGGCGTCTCCGGCATCTGTCACGCGGATCCCAGCCAGAATATCCAGCCGTGGAGCATCTCCGCTGTTTTGCTGATATTTAAAGTCACCGCGCGCATGTAATGAGCGGGCCTGAACATCAAGATCGTGTCCGGCCAGCGTCAAACCCTGATCATCGTGCTGCCAGTTCAGGGTGCCGGTCACCTGGTGGATCTCCAGCGGAGCCTGGAACATTTTGCTGTAAGGGACGAGGGTGTCACCCAGCTGGATCTGCACCTGACCATCATTCACGCTGCCACTCGCCTGGCCATTCAGCCCGGACATTCCCGGCAATAATTCCCACGGCTGCCAGCCTAAATCACGCCACTTTGCCTGAAGGCGGGTTTTTTCCGGCTGATTGAGCGGAATATCCAGCGCCAGCGCATCGATTTTCCCCTGAGGCTGGAGCGCCTGCCAATCCGTCACCAACGTGGGGGCCAATGGCGTAAACAGGGGCAGCAGTGGCGACAAACGCTGAAGATCTAACTGCGTTGCACGCACCCGCACTTCAGCAGGCTGGCCACTGCCTAACCCTTGCTGATCTTCCGGACGCCACAACAGCGAGAAGTTACCGCCTGGCCATGCCACGCCATCGGTGCTGAGGCGCGTTTGTGGCACAGAGACTGCCCAACCATTTTGGAAGCGGGAAAGGTGTGCCGTAAGACCATCAACCTGTAACTGATGGGTTTTATCATCCCCCTGCCAGCTTGCGCCGCCATTACGCAGCAACAGGTCACCCGCGTAGAGATCGCCATCGCGCAATGTTGCCCAGGCTGTCAGGCTAAATTTGGCACTCTCCAGTCGGGTGTTATCCTGCATCCAGCGGCCCAGCCACGGGCGGGCATCTACGTCATCCGCCTGCAGCCAGATACGACCATCGTTCAGCAACCCGTGATTATCGTTGAGATCTAGCCGCACCTGGACCACACCGTGTTGACCGGTGAAGCTGGATAAACTGACTTCGCCTTCTGCACGATGCCGATTTTTTTCATTCAGCCAGGTCAGTTTAGGGATAGCGAGTTCGGCGTGCTGACCGGATGGCGTCAGAAAGCGAATAGTGCTATCGCGGAGGTCAAAGTGGTCAAACTGATTGAGGAACAGATCGTTGATCTGCCCGGGTTTAAAGCTGTTTTTTTGCTGATCGTTGCTCAGCAGCGGGCGAGAAGTTTCAAGATGGAGCTGCCAGAAGGTCAGATCGCGGAACTGCCAGCGCCCGTGCAGCAAAGACTGCCACACATTCAGGGCCAGATTAATACGGCCAACGCTGAGGCGATCGGTTGGGTTGATTTGCACCTGCATCTGGCGGATTTGCAGCGTTGGGCCAAAGTTTTCCCAACTCCCCTCCAGAGAATCTGCGCTGACCGTCACACCCGCTACCTGCGAGATGCGTTTGAGCAACTCGCCGCGGTAGCTATCGACGTGCGGTAGTAACAGGCGTAAGCCGCTGACCAGCAGCGCCACGATGACAATGATGGTGGCGACCAGCAGTAACAAAATCTTCGGCAACTGCCTCACTCACAGCACTCCTTGTCTTTCGCGAAAATCTGCACAAATGCGCGATAGTTCCAGCTATCTGCGCCGCACAAGGGGGATTTTACATCATTACCACGTCAAACTGCTCCTGACTATAAAGCGGTTCTACGTGGACTTTAACCTGTTTGCCAACAAAGATTTCCACCTCCGCTAACGCGTGTGATTCTTCGCCTTTCAGGGTATCACCCACTGCTGGTGAGACATACACCAGGAAGCGATCGGAGTCATAGGCATGATGCACGCGCACAATTTCACGCATGATCTCATAGCAGACGGTTTCCACCGTTTTTAACGTACCGCGCCCTTTACACACCGGGCAGTCAGCACACAGGACGTGTTCAATACTCTCACGCGTGCGTTTGCGCGTCATCTCCACCAATCCCAAAGCGGAGAAACCGTTAATACCAGTTTTCACCCGATCTTTGCTTAAGGCGCTTTCCAGCGAATGCAGCACCCGGCGGCGGTGATCGTCATTGCTCATATCGATGAAGTCGATGATGATGATGCCGCCTAAATTGCGCAGCCGCAGTTGGCGAGCAATCGCCTGCGTTGCCTCAATATTGGTGTTGAAGATGGTTTCATCGAGATTACGGTGGCCCACAAAGGCACCGGTATTGATGTCGATGGTCGTCATCGCTTCGGTTTGATCGATGATCAGATAACCGCCGGACTTCAGCTCAACTTTTCTGTCTAACGATCGTTGGATCTCGTTTTCTACATCAAACAGATCGAAGATGGGCTGCTTGCCGCTGTAAAGCTCCAGCTTCCCGGCCATTTCAGGAATATATTCACCGGTAAACTCCACCAGCAGATCGCAAGTCAGGCGTGAATCCACCCGGATTCGATCCAGCGCGGCACCGGCAAAATCTCGCAGGACGCGTTGCGCCAGCGCCAGCTCACCATACAGCAGACAGCGCGTCTGATTACGTTTTCTACGCTCGATCACTTTGGTCCACAGGCGCTTTAGAAATGCCGCATCCTGTGCAAGCTCTTCGTTACCGATGCTCTCAGCAGCGGTACGGATAATAAATCCGCCCTGCTCATCACAGTAAGCACTGACTACGTTTTTTAAACGGTCGCGCTCTTTTTCGCTCTCAATACGCTGTGAAACGCCCACGTGTGAAGCACCTGGCATGAACACCAGATAGCGCGAGGGCAGCGTGATATCTGTCGTCAGACGAGCACCTTTGGTTCCAAGTGGATCTTTGACCACTTGTACCACCAGATCCTGTCCCTGACGCACCAGCTCAGAAATATCTCGGACGTGGAAATTTTTACGTTCATCACCCGCGACACATTCGGTGTGCGGCATGATGTCAGAAGCGTGGAGGAAAGCGGCTTTATCCAGACCGATATCGACAAAGGCTGCCTGCATCCCAGGCAAAACACGACTTACGCGACCCTTGTAGATGTTACCGACAATGCCACGTCGCGCTTCACGCTCAATATGGATTTCCTGCAGAATACCGCCATCAATATAGGCAACACGGGTTTCAGAGGGTGTTACATTTATCAGTAGTTCAGCCGTCATCTTGTCCCCTTACGGCACGCAGCGACTGAAAATGGCTGTATAACTCCGCAGTTTCAACCAGCGGTAGTCCAACCACTGCGTGGTAGCTTCCATTAATTTTGCGTACAAAGTTACCACCAAACCCCTGAATACCATACGCTCCGGCTTTATCCATTGGCTCGCCGGTCGCAATATAGTCACGGATATCCTGCTCGCTCAACGTACGGAATGTCACTTCCGTCATCACCAGGCAGTCCAGCTGACGCTGGCGATCGGCCAGCGCTACCGCCGTCATGACCTGATGCGTATGGCCAGAGAGCTTATGTAGCATCTCGGCCGCATGCTCGGCATCAACGGGTTTTTCCAGCACTTCACCTTGCAGAACCACAATAGTATCAGCGCCCAGTACCGGTAAATCTTCAGCGGCTAATACGACTCCCGCCTGGGCTTTATCGTTAGCAAGCCGCAGCACATAGTGCTCGGCAGCCTCGCCTGGCAGGCGCTGCTCCTCAACGTCCGTCACCAGACGTTCGAATTGTAAACCAAGCTGAGTTAACAACTCACGGCGACGTGGCGAACCAGAAGCAAGATAGAGGGATACCATTCTATGTCCTTTACTGCACAGCAAACTGACGACGGATTTTTCTCATCAGTAAGAATAGCCAAGGCCAGAGCAGGCCGTCGACCAGGCTGCCCCAGAAAATCTCTGGGCGGAATGAGACGTTAATCACCAGGAATTCGGCCCAGAAGACAATCACATCCACGGCCAGTGACAACACCATTACCATGAGAGCCTGTTGCCACAGGGCCAGATTGCGAAATAGTTGGAATTTAAAGGCGACCAGATAAGCAATAATGCTAAGTGCCAGCGCACGCACACCGAGGGTTGATCCAGCAATTAAATCAACCACAGCACCCAGCACAAAGCCTGTGCCGACATTGACACGATGTGGCAATGCTAACACCCAATAAACCAGGATCAGCAGAACCCAGGAAGGCCGGAACATGAAAAGCTGTTCCGGCCACGGCATAATTTGCAGGACGAGGGCAACCAAAAATGACAGCCAGATAACCCAACGACCCTGGCTGCGATATCGACTCAAGGCTGCCCTCCAGGCATACGGGAACGACTACCTGCTGGCGCAGGTGGCCCCATTTGTTCGCCGGACTGCGCACTGGCAGGCGCTGGTGGTCCCATCTCACCTGCTGGCGGAAGCACCTGAGGCATCATCTGCATCAGTCGTTCATTCGCCACACGATGAACCTCTTCAGGTGACATCGGCTTATCACCATTCTGATCGCTACCCCACAATAACAGCAGGTAACGCAGACGCTGGAGATCGGCCGTTGGACGCGCCTGAATGACCGTGTAGGCACGCTGAGTATCCACTTTAACGGAAGACACCACACCCACTGGATAGCCTTCCGGGAAGCGACCACCCAGACCCGAAGTGACCAGCACATCGCCAACGCGAATATCGGTGTTCCCAGGCAGATGCTCAAGTTGCAGATCTTCTGAGCAGCCGTTACCCGCCGCAATCACGCGGATATCGTTACGTAATACCTGAATCGGTAACGCGTGGGACGCATCGCAAATCAACAGCACACGACTCGTGACCTGCCCGACAGAAACCACCTGTCCGACAACGCCTTTATCGCTGATTACTGGTTGGCCTTCGAACACACCGTTGATGCTGCCTTTATCAATCACCACCTGATCGCTGTAAGGATCGGTACTGGTGGAGATCACCTGGGTCACCATCTTATGCTCGTCCTGACGTAACGGTGAGCCGAGCAGCTCCCTCAGGCGCGCATTTTCCTGCTTATATTGCCCCAGCAGTAGCAGGTCGCTGTTTTTGAGAAACAGCTCGCGCCGTAAGGCTTTATTTTCCAGTTCAAGCTGCTGACGTGATGCCAGCGTGTCGGAGATGCCGTCCAGCAACTGGCGCGGCCCGTTGGCAAGGAAATAGAACGGGCTTACCGACGTGTCCAGATAATTGCGAATCTGAGTAAATGAACTCACGCGACTGTCGACGACAATAATGGCAATAGCCACGATAACTGCCAGGCACAGACGCAATTGCAGGGATGGCCCCCTGCTAAAAATCGGCTTCATAAAATCTGCGTAATCCTCGACAACAGGTAAGGAAGCACGGATTTACCCCCGTACTTCCCAGGGCCGGACGCATCACGCCGTCGCACAAAGCGGCAGCAACGAAGCGATTCCCTGCGCAATGTGATCGCGGTCTCAGCCGATTGAGGCAATTATTCTTCGCTGAACAAATCGCCGCCATGCATGTCGATCATTTCCAACGCTTTACCACCACCACGCGCTACGCAGGTCAGCGGATCTTCAGCAACCACAACCGGGATGCCGGTCTCTTCCATCAGCAGGCGATCCAGGTTACGCAGCAATGCGCCACCACCGGTCAATACCATACCGCGCTCAGAGATATCTGACGCCAGCTCAGGTGGGCACTGCTCCAGGGCAACCATCACCGCACTTACGATGCCAGTCAGTGGTTCCTGCAGCGCCTCAAGAATTTCGTTGGAGTTCAGCGTGAAGCCACGTGGCACACCTTCTGCCAGGTTACGACCACGCACTTCGATCTCGTGGACTTCGTCGCCCGGATACGCTGAACCAATCCCATGCTTAATACGTTCTGCCGTTGCTTCACCAATCAGTGAACCGTAGTTACGGCGAACATAGTTAATAATAGCTTCATCGAAGCGATCACCACCAATGCGCACAGACGAGGAGTAAACCACGCCGTTCAGGGAGATCACGGCCACTTCAGTGGTACCACCACCAATATCGACAACCATTGAACCGGTTGCTTCAGAGACTGGCAGGCCCGCACCGATTGCAGCAGCCATTGGCTCTTCGATCAGGAAAACTTCACGTGCGCCTGCACCCTGTGCAGATTCACGAATGGCACGGCGCTCAACCTGAGTAGCGCCCACCGGAACGCACACCAGCACACGTGGGCTAGGGCGCATAAAGCTGTTGCTGTGTACTTGCTTAATGAAGTGCTGCAGCATTTTTTCGGTCACGAAGAAATCGGCGATAACACCGTCTTTCATCGGACGAATAGCGGCGATATTCCCCGGAGTACGGCCCAGCATCTGTTTGGCATCATGGCCTACAGCGGCAACGCTTTTCGGAGAACCGGCACGATCCTGACGGATGGCCACAACGGACGGCTCGTTCAGCACGATGCCCTGTCCTTTTACATAAATCAGGGTATTGGCGGTACCCAAGTCAATGGACAAGTCATTGGAAAACATGCCACGAAATTTTTTAAACATACTAAAGGATAATCCTGCAAGCTGGGGGCGGAAAATAAAATCCGCCTACTTTACCAACCACGCGAAGCCGCTACAAGGCGCAAAATCACTCCGTCTCGGGGAGAGAAATCCCTCCGATGAGCTCTTATCGGTAGTGCTAACGCAGCGAATATGGCGGCAAGGGGCGTAATAGCCCGGTTATTTACAGTAAACGGAAGCAAAGCTCCCCTGCGCGGACATAAAATCTAACATTTAAGCTGAAAAATTTGCCTGAGTATCGCGGGAAAAGCGGGGGATTGCCAGCAGAAAACCGCGATTCCATGACGCCAAACTAAACCCGATAACGTTGGGTGTATTTCTTCACATTACTGTTAACCGGTAATGACGGGGCAAAAAGATCCCCCTGCCCGCCAGTAATGCCTAGTGTCATCAATGTTTGCCACTCATCACGGGTGCGCACACCTGACGCAAAGAGCTGCGTTCCGGTGGATTTACACACTTCCAGCAAGCTCTGAACAAACAGCTGATTTTCCATACGACGATCGATATTTCTTACCAGCCCGGCATCCAGTTTGATCAACTCAATGGGAAGCTGACGAATATAGGCGCTGCTGACCACCGTCAGACCAGCTTGATTAACCGCAATACGACACCCGAAAGCACGCAATGCACGGAACACCGGCGTTAACCGGTTGATGTGTTGACACACATCCGACTCAGCAAGTTCAAATAAAAATCGTCGCCGCTGGCCTTTGGTGCATTGCAGTAACAAAGACTGCAACCACAGCACAAATGGCCGTTGGAGCAGGGATTCTATCGTAACTGGCAGGGAAATATTCTCCTCCGGCCACATCTCCGAAAGTGCTGCAATTCGCTGTACCAGTTGACGATCCCAAGGCTCAGCCATACCTAGCTGAAGCACCAGCGGCATATATTCTGCGGCCAGCACTTCTTTATCGCCATCGAAAATACGTGACAAGATCGTACGGTGATGGACTGTGCCATCCTGCATTACCGCTGGCTTTTGATACAGACGCGGCCCACCACGACTCAGGGTATTTTCCAGCAACGTGCGCCAGCGTACGCTGCCTCGTCCCGGATCGCGCGGATTGCCATCACCATTCGCCCAGTTGTTACCGCCCAGCAGCGCAGCACGACGGGTAGCGACTTCAACCCCTTCCATCACCTGCGCCACGGACTGCCCACTGCGCCAGGCGCTGATGCCGATGTGAATCAGGTCATCACGATCGATCATTCTCATTGGGGGGAGTGAATCCACGGCGTTAATCACCTGGTCCGCAATGCCGCTGGCCTCTTTCATACTGCGATGGGGCAGCAATACGCTAAAGTCATTGCGGATATAACGGGCAAGTAACGCCCCTGGGTAACGCAAAATGAAGGTGGATAACATGTTGACCAGATCAAACATATATTCATCCACCAGCGCACTGCCCAATACCTCATTTAACGTTTCGAGATCCGGCAGGCGGATCATCATCACAACGCCATGGGTGCCGACATCTTCCTGATCTTCCAGCAGCGTGGCGAGCTGATTATCAAAGAACAGACGGTTATTCAGCCCTGTGCGGCTATCCTGGGCTGCGAATGTGCGGATTAAGGTGTCAAAACGCAGACGCTGCTCGCTGGCCTCCTGTAGATCAGCCAGCAGGAGATCTAATGCCTGGCTCGCCTGAGGTGGCCACTCTTCAATACCTGGCTGCCGCGCAATCACCCTCTTCCCTTCGATAACATCGCGCGATCGGGTTTCCAGCGCCTCCATGCCACTCCACTGACGCCTTAACCAGTGATGAGTAATGAACAGCATTAGCAACATAAAGAGCACGATCACAGTAAAGGCGCTCAAGGTGTAAACACCAGAGAGTGAACGAAGCCAGGTGCGTGCGGGATCCAACACCATCACATGCAATTTCATGTCCGGCTGATGCACCAGAGTGACATCAAACTGAATGAACTGGTTGGATTCATCATTCAGTACGGGATTTTGCTGTGGGGTGAACTGGTAAATGGTGTTGGCGTGGCTGGTGAGCGTTAATCGCTCGGCAGTAATGACGCGCATAACATGTTCAAGCCAGGGGCTGAGCTGCTCTGGTGATTGTGTGATCAGTGCGGTATCGATTTCAGCCGCGAGGATATTTACGCGATCCTGTACCCGCTCGTGGCTGATCCATAAAAAACTGAACAGGCTGCCCGCCAGCATTAAGACCATTGCCAGCAGGATCAATCCGGTGATAAACGCCGAAAGTTTTGTAGTTAATCGCATCCCTGTGCCTGCTACGCTTATAGTGACTTCGTGTGTCATACGCTCGCGCCATTATAACGCCGTCCGGCGATAACAGAACGATTACCTTGTATTTTCGGCCCATTCCCAATCGCCCGCCAGGACAAGGAAATAGCCGCTTTTATCCTTAAAATTCGCCTAAAGCCTCTCGTTTTACCCTGTTTAGTCGTTGAGCTTGTCGGAGAAAAGATATGAAAGACAATAAAAAACTGACCGAAAATGATGTTACACCCGAAACTATCTTCAATATGCAACGCCGCGAAGTCCTGAAAAAGTTGGGACTGAGTGCCGCTGCACTTAGCATCCCCGGACTGGCTCAGGCTGACCTCTTAAGCTGGTTCAAGGGCAACGATCGACCGGCTGCGCCAGCAGGCCGGGCACTGCAATTTAGCGAACCGGCACAATATCAGGCCAAACTCACTTTAACACCAGCAGATAAAGTCTCCGGCTATAACAATTTTTACGAATTTGGTCTTGATAAGGCCGATCCTGCGGCCAATGCCGGTAGCCTGAAAACCTCGCCGTGGCAGGTAGAAATTGGCGGTGAGGTGGCAAAACCGATCACCCTGGATATGGATGATATTTTTAAACGCTTTGCGATGGAACAGCGAATTTATCGCATGCGCTGCGTGGAAGCCTGGTCAATGGTGATTCCCTGGGTTGGCTTCGAGCTGAGTAAATTGCTTAACCTGGCCGAACCCACCAGTCATGCACGCTTCGTCGCTTTTCAGACCGTCTATGCGCCAGACCAGATGCCGGGCCAGAAAGACAGATTCATCGGTGGTGGCCTGAATTATCCCTACGTAGAAGGTCTGCGTCTGGATGAAGCTATGCATCCTTTAACGCTCATCAGTACCGGCGTTTATGGTAAAGCACTGCCCCCACAGAATGGCGCCCCATTACGCCTCACGGTGCCATGGAAATATGGCTTTAAAGGCATTAAATCCATCGTGAAAATCACGTTAACGCGCGATCAGCCCCCTACAACCTGGAATCAGGGTGCGCCTGATGAATATGGCTTCTATGCCAACGTTAATCCACATGTCGACCATCCGCGTTGGTCGCAGGCTACCGAACGCTTTATTGGTTCTGGTGGCTTACTCAATGTGCAGCGCCAGCCAACTTTGCTTTTTAACGGTTACGCAGAACAGGTCGCCTCTCTGTATCACGGGTTAGATCTGCGGGAGAATTTCTAGTGCGTCTGACACTCAAGCAGGTTAACTGGCTAAAAGTCATTTTCCATTTAGCGGCATTTTTGCCGCTTATCTGGCTCATTTATGCCATCAATAGCGGTGGACTCAGTGCCGACCCGGCTAAAGACATTCAGCATTTTACCGGCAGAATGGCACTGAAATTACTGCTGGCCACGTTATTAGTGACGCCGTTAACGCGTTACCTGAAGCAGCCACTGTTAATTCGCACTCGCCGCATGCTGGGTTTATGGTGCTTTTTCTGGGCCAGCGTCCATCTGCTGAGCTACTACTTGCTGGAGTTAGGTTATGATCACCTAAACTTGCTGGGAAAAGAGCTGATCTCGCGGCCTTATCTGACCCTGGGGATTATTAGCTGGACGGTTTTGCTGTTGTTAGCCCTGACTTCACTGCAATACGCCCAGCGTAAGCTCGGCAGACGTTGGCAAATTCTGCATAACTTCATCTATCTGGTGGCGATCCTCGCCCCGATTCATTATCTGTGGTCGGTCAAGATTTTGTCGCCTCAACCCCTGATATATGCGGCTTTGGCCCTGATTTTACTCGGACTTCGTTACAAGAAGTTGCGTAAATGGTGGCCATAAATATGCCTTCAGGGTTGTCTTCACCCTCAATTTTCTGTTAAAAGGTGAACCCACAGAGTCATCCCGAATTAACTTCGCAGATAAATCCAGTATTTTGCAGCGAATTGTCACGATACGGATATAATGCCGAACTTTAGTGCAGACCGGGCCTGGTTTTTGGCCCATTCGGGATGACAAACAGGAGTTTGCGCGGTATTTTACGCGATGCCTTGATGATTGCGGGAGATGGCAGCAAGATGGCACATAATTTTCACATTCTGCTTTTGAACGGCCCCAACCTGAACCTGTTGGGAACACGTGAGCCCGAGAAGTATGGGCACACCACTTTGCCGCAGATCGTCGCCGATTTGACGCAGCAGGCTGACCAACTTGGTGTGAAATTAAGCCATCTGCAATCTAATGCGGAACATCTATTGATTGACCGTATTCATGAAGCCAAAGGCAATGTGGATTACATCGTGATCAATCCCGCAGCCTTCACGCACACCAGCGTTGCACTGCGCGATGCCCTGTTAGGCGTGAGCATCCCCTTTATCGAAGTGCATCTGACTAACGTGCACGCCCGCGAGCCTTTCCGTCATCACTCCTATCTTTCTGATGTCTCCGCTGGCGTCATCTGTGGACTGGGTGTCGATGGTTACTCCTGGGCTTTACAAACAGCGGTAAAACGCTTGTCTCAATTCAATTAACAAGAGTACGGAACCACACTCATGGATATTCGTAAAATCAAGAAGCTGATCGAACTGGTAGAAGAATCTGGCATCGCTGAGCTGGAAATCTCCGAAGGCGAAGAGTCTGTTCGTATCAGCCGTGCACCGGTTAATGTCGGTTATCCTGTGATGCAGCAGGCGTTTGCTGCTCCAGTACCACAGCCTGTTGCTGCGCCAGTAGCGGCACCTGCTGCTGTTGAAGCTGCACCTGCTGCAGCTGAAGTGAGCGGCCATCTGGTTCGTTCACCAATGGTTGGTACCTTCTACCGCACCCCAAGCCCGGATGCAAAAGCGTTCGTGGAAGTGGGCCAGCGCGTAAATGTGGGTGATACCCTGTGCATCGTTGAAGCGATGAAAATGATGAACCAGATCGAAGCGGATAAAGCGGGCGTCGTGAAAGCGATCCTGGTTGAAAGTGGACAACCGGTTGAATTTGACGAGCCACTGGTCGTCATCGAATAACGAGGCGAACCATGCTGGATAAAATTGTCATTGCTAACCGCGGTGAGATCGCTCTGCGTATCCTCCGCGCGTGTAAAGAGTTAGGCATCAAGACTGTTGCGGTTCACTCAACTGCTGACCGTGACCTGAAGCATGTGCTGTTAGCAGACGAAACCGTCTGCATCGGCCCGGCCCAGTCGGTTAAAAGCTACCTCAACATTCCAGCCCTGATCTCCGCAGCCGAGATCACCGGTGCTGTTGCTATCCACCCAGGGTACGGCTTCCTGTCTGAAAATGCGGACTTCGCAGAGCAGGTTGAAAACTCTGGCTTTATCTTCATCGGCCCACGCGCTGAAACCATTCGCCTGATGGGTGATAAAGTTTCGGCGATCACCGCGATGAAAAAAGCCGGTGTTCCTACCGTTCCGGGTTCAGACGGCTCACTGACTGAAGACATGGAAAAAAACCGTGCGTTTGCAAAACGCATTGGCTATCCGGTCATCATCAAAGCGTCTGGCGGCGGCGGTGGTCGTGGTATGCGTGTTGTGCGCAGCGACAAAGACCTGGAACAATCCATCAACATGACGAAAGCGGAAGCCAAAGCGGCTTTCAACAACGACATGGTGTACATGGAGAAATACCTTGAGAACCCACGTCACATCGAAATTCAGGTGATGGCGGACGGTCAGGGTAACGCTATCTATCTGGCAGAACGTGACTGCTCTATGCAGCGTCGTCACCAGAAAGTCGTTGAAGAAGCACCAGCACCTGGCATCACGCCAGAGCTGCGTCGCTACATCGGCGAGCGTTGTGCCAAAGCCTGTATCGATATCAACTATCGCGGCGCGGGTACTTTCGAATTCCTGTATGAAAACGGAGAGTTCTACTTCATTGAAATGAACACCCGTATTCAGGTTGAGCATCCGGTAACCGAGATGATCACAGGCGTAGACCTGATCAAAGAGCAGCTGCGTATTGCTGCCGGTCTGCCACTGTCGATCAAACAGGAAGATGTGATCATTCGCGGCCATGCGGTTGAGTGCCGTATCAATGCGGAAGATCCGAATACCTTCCTGCCAAGCCCAGGCAAAATCACGCGCTTCCATGCGCCAGGTGGTTTTGGTGTGCGTTGGGAGTCTCATATCTACGCCGGCTACAGCGTGCCGCCGTACTATGACTCAATGATCGGTAAACTGATCACTTACGGCGAAAACCGTGATGTGGCCATTTCTCGCATGAAAAATGCGCTGGCAGAACTGATCATCGATGGGATCAAAACCAACGTTGATCTGCAAGTGAAAATCATGACGGACGAAAACTTCCAGCAGGGTGGTACTAACATCCACTATCTGGAGAAAAAACTCGGTCTGCACGAGAAGTAAGTTTGCATTTTGCTGTGTACAGAGGCCGGATAATCCGGCCTTTTTCTTTTGTTTTTCGCCTGGATTGCATTGATGGACGCCCGTTTTCCACAAGCACACAAAGAGGCCCGCTGGTCGTTATATCTTACTCTCGGCTGGTTAGCCGTCTGGGGCTTAAGTGCCTGGTTAGGCGGTAGTGAAATCGGTATTACCGGTTTGCCGCACTGGTTTGAACTCTCCTGCATATTTGCCCCGTTATTATTTATTTTTCTCTGCTGGCTGATGGTGCGCTACGTATTCCGAGAGATGTCACTGGAGGATGAAGATGTCTCATGAAATCATTTTGCCGCTTATCGGCTATTTGCTGCTGATCGCTGCACTTTCCGTTTTTGCGGTGCGTAAACAGCGCCAGGGTAACTTCCTGACTGAATACTTCCTTGGCAGTCGGTCCATGGGTGGCTTTGTGCTAGCCATGACCATCACCGCAACCTATATCAGCGCTAGCTCCTTCATTGGCGGGCCGGGTGCGGCGTATAAATATGGCCTTGGCTGGGTTCTGCTGGCGATGGTGCAAGTCCCCGCTGTCTGGCTGTCTCTGGGTGTCTTAGGGAAAAAATTTGCCATTCTGGCACGCCGCTACAACGCCGTGACGCTCAACGATATGCTGTATGGACGTTATCGCAGCCCGTTATTGATCTGGCTCTCCAGCATTAGCTTGCTGGTGGCATTTATTGGCGCAATGACCGTGCAGTTCATTGGCGGCGCACGACTACTGGAGACCGCAGCCGGCATTCCGTATGACACCGGATTGCTGATTTTCGGCGGTACCATTGCGATCTACACCGCTTTTGGCGGGTTCCGTGCCAGTGTCCTGAATGATGCGATGCAAGGTATGGTGATGCTAATCGGAACTTTTCTGCTGCTGTTTGCGGTTATTCACTCTGCCGGGGGGCTGGAAAGTGCAGTGGCTAAACTGCAAGCCATTGATCCACAGCTCGTTGAGCCAGAAGGCGTGGGTAATGTCATCACCCCAACGTTTCTCAGCTCCTTCGCGGTACTGGTGTGCCTTGGTGTTATTGGGTTACCACACACGGCGGTGCGTTGCATCTCTTACAAAGACAGCAAAGCGATGCACCGTGGCATTATTCTTGGCACCATTGTGGTGGTCGTGCTGATGTTTGGCATGCACCTGGCAGGCGCGCTTGGCCGGGCGATCCTCCCCGATCTGCAGGTTCCCGATCAGGTGATCCCAACGTTGATGATCAAAGTATTGCCGCCTCTGGCCGCTGGGATCTTTCTCGCCGCGCCCATGGCCGCGATTATGTCGACCATCAATGCGCAATTGCTACAGTCTTCCGCTACGCTAATCAAAGATCTCTATTTACGTGTTGCGCCGCATCAGGCGGAGAACGAGCGTCACCTGCGTCGGCTTTCAGGGGCGATTACCCTGGTTCTGGGTATACTGCTGCTGATTGCTGCCTGGCACCCGCCACAAATGATTATCTGGCTCAATTTGCTGGCCTTCGGCGGGCTTGAAGCGGTCTTTCTCTGGCCACTGGTGCTAGGCCTCTATTGGGAGCGAGCCAACGCAACCGGTGCAATTAGCGCGATGATTATCGGCGCAGGATGTTATACCCTGCTCGCCAGCCTGAATCTGGAGCTCTGGGGCTTCCACCCGATTGTTCCTTCACTGTTACTGAGCCTGCTGGCCTTCCTGACAGGTAACCTGTTTGGCGATGCGCCGCACAGCGCCACTACTGAATTAAAGAGATAAGCTATGCCATGGATTCAAATCAAAATTAACAGCTCTGGAACACACGCTGAAACGCTGAGTGATGCGTTAATGGATGTTGGCGCTGTGTCGGTCACGTTCCAGGACACCAACGATACGCCCGTTTATGAGCCTTTACCGGGTGAAACCCTGCTGTGGGGCGATACCGATGTTATCGGACTATTTGATGCTGAAACGGAACTGAATGATGTGGTGGCTGAGCTGTCCCAGCATCCGCTGTTGGGCGCTAATTTCCGCCATAAGATCGAGCAAATTGAAGACAAAGACTGGGAACGTGAATGGATGGATAACTTCCACCCAATGCGTTTTGGCGAGCGTCTGTGGATCTGCCCAAGCTGGCGTGATATTCCCGACCCAGAGGCCGTTAACGTCATGCTAGACCCAGGACTCGCCTTCGGCACGGGAACTCACCCAACAACCTCACTTTGCCTTACCTGGCTCGATGGCCTCGATTTGGCAGGTAAAACCGTTATCGATTTTGGTTGTGGTTCCGGCATCCTGGCGATTGCGGCATTGAAGCTCGGCGCAGTAAAAGCAATCGGCATCGATATCGATCCACAGGCTATTGAAGCCAGCCGAGCGAATGCAGAGCGTAACGGTGTTTCTGAGCGCCTGGAGCTCTATTTACCTCATCAGCAACCTGAGAACTTGCAGGCGGATGTGGTGGTCGCAAACATCCTGGCTGGCCCACTTCGTGAGCTCGCTCCATTGATTAGCGTACTGCCAGCTTCGGGTGGTCATCTTGGCCTTTCAGGCGTACTGGAAAGCCAGGCTGAGGGTGTATGTGAAGCTTATACCTCGCTGTTCACGCTGGACCCGGTCGCCGTTAAAGAAGAGTGGTGCCGCATTACAGGCATCAAAAACTGATGACTGTGTGCCCTGCATAATTGTGGTGTAGGGCACATTTTTTTATTAATTGATGATTACCGTTTTTATCACGATTAAATTCAGCGAAAAACCATAATTCAGCCAGTAAAATCCGCACCTTGTGTCGTTAATTCCCTAATGTGACGATTTTTATGTTGAGATTTTGTGCTATATTCGCAAAAAATTTTTGCTCACAATTTCATCATTAATTGCTAACTCAATGATAAACAATAACTTTTAATGTATTGACACTCCCAATCTGCTAATTCCTTGTTTTTTCATTGCGTATTGTTCAAAGTTTGGCCTTTCATCTTCGTGAAAAAATGCGTAATATACGCCGCCTTGCAGACATAGTATGGCTACTCTGAACTTCATGCGTATTGGAAATCTCCAGCTAAGAAATCGGCTGATTGCGGCGCCTATGGCGGGCATTACCGACCGACCTTTCAGAACCTTGTGTCATGAAATGGGTGCAGGTATGGCGGTTTCTGAGATGTTGTCGTCTAACCCGGAAGTTTGGGCAAGCGATAAATCTCGTTTACGCATGGTACACAGTGATGAGCCAGGGATTCGCGCCGTGCAGATTGCCGGTTGTGATCCCCACGACATGGCGCAGGCAGCACGTATTAATGTTGAGGCTGGTGCACAAGTCATCGATATCAATATGGGTTGCCCGGCTAAAAAGGTGAATCGGAAAATGGCAGGCTCCGCCTTGCTGCAATACCCCGACGTAGTGGAATCGATTCTCTCCGCCGTGGTAAATGCCGTTGAGGTGCCAGTTACGCTAAAAATTCGCACCGGTTGGGATCCTGATAACAGGAACTGTGTCGAGATTGCCCAATTGGCTGAACGCTGTGGCATTCAAGCCCTGACGATACATGGACGCACACGCGCCTGTTTGTTCAACGGGGAAGCTGAATACGACAGCATTCGGACAGTTAAGCAGAGTGTTTCCATACCGATCATTGCGAATGGAGACATAACTGACCCGCACAAAGCCAGAGCAGTACTCGACTATACGGGGGCTGATGCCCTGATGATAGGCCGTGCTGCTCAGGGAAGACCGTGGATCTTCCGGGAAATCCAGCATTATCTGGACACTGGGGAGCTGCTTGCCCCGCTGCCTTTGGCAGAGGTAAAGCGCTTGCTTGTTTCGCATATACGTGAGCTGCACGACTTTTATGGTCCAGGCAAGGGATACCGTATTGCGCGCAAACACGTCTCCTGGTATTTGCAGGAGCACGCCCCGAATGACCAGTTTCGGCGCACATTCAACGCCATAGAGGATGCCAGCGAACAGCTGGAGGCGTTGGAGGCATACTTCGAAAATCTTGCGTAAACGAAATAAAGAGCTGAAAGAACTATGTTCGAACAACGCGTAAATTCTGACGTACTGACCGTTTCTACCGTTAACTCACAGGATCAGGTGACGCAAAAGCCTCTGCGTGATTCGGTTAAACAGGCACTGAAGAACTATTTTGCTCAACTGAACGGTCAGGATGTTAGCGACCTGTATGAGCTGGTATTGGCTGAAGTCGAGCAGCCACTGTTGGACATGGTCATGCAGTATACCCGTGGCAACCAGACCCGTGCAGCACTGATGATGGGTATCAACCGTGGTACCCTGCGTAAGAAACTGAAAAAATATGGCATGAACTGATTTTTAATCAGTTCGGTCATTTGTAGAAAAGGTGCCAGCCCTCGGGTCTGGCACCTTTTTTATGTACGGTATTTATCTTTATTCTCATACGATTACGCGCAAAATCGTCGCCGTAATTGCCCGCCAGACACACCTTCTCTCAATCTTACCCTATGGCCATTACAAACAGCCCTTCTATGACGGTTTATCCCAATCAGCTTTAGTATCAAGCATGCCTTTATCATGGCTGTAAGAGCTGCATCTTATTTAAAGGCCACCATTGGATGGCTCAAGCAGACTTCGTGGTGATTGCTGTTGTTCAGCCGCGTTGCCGTGTACGCGCATGATATCCACAGAGCCGATCGTATAGGGATCTTTTGAGTGCTGATAATGAAGGTATTAATGTTGCGTCTGGCACCTTATTCAAGGGCTATGCAGACAGCGCAGACCCCTGAATGAAAGTGGCTGGTAGTCTGTGTAAATCGGTATTTTTGCCGCTGCATAACTGGCTGATATCGAAATATTTCGCGTTGCAGAGGGATAAAAACTCGCTTTTAGCTGCTTAAGGCCAGCTGTCACACAGCTACGCTTAATGAACTCAGCGAGAGATTTCCAGGCAGAGGATAAATCAGGAGAGCGTTGTTTTAACGGCTATGGCCCTGTTTGATAATGCCCTCAAATGCAAAAAGCCCCTGTCTTTCGACAGGGGCTTCTCACTAATTTAATGCCTGGCAGTTCCCTACT
>NZ_ALXE01000002.1 GCF_000295955.2 Pantoea sp. A4 | reverse complement strand
GCTGAGCTATGGATGCATCGAGAAAATGGCGGTGAGGCGGGGATTCGAACCCCGGATGCAGCTTTTGACCGCATACTCCCTTAGCAGGGGAGCGCCTTCAGCCTCTCGGCCACCTCACCTTACGCTTTCTTACTGCCTGTGCTTCTGAACTTTGTTTCTGCTCATCGGCACTGCGTGGCGCACATATTACTTTCTGGTACTTATAAGTCAAACAAATTTTTTCGCCTTTTTATTCGTTTGCACAAATGACACTCAATTTGAGCAGATTAAAGGCAAAAAGAGTGATTTATCAACGGAAAAGCCCCCTTTAAGCGATGATCTCAGATCAAAAAAAGCGAGCGAGAACGCTGCCTGACAAACGATAGAGAGAAAAAAAACAGCCTGAAAAACAGAAAATGACGTCTAGCGGCATAAAAAGCAGTGAGGAAAATGGATGAAAAGAAGCCGGGTTAGCGAAAAGCAGGACAAGCAGAAGAAGAAAGAACGCATTAGAGGCAGCGCCTCGCTAAGAAACGAGGCGCTAAAAAGGGGGGAGTTAGTAACTCGTTTGCTGAGTTTTTTCAGCCTGAATGCGCTGGTAGATTTCTTCACGATGCACAGAAACCTCTTTCGGCGCATTCACACCAATGCGAACCTGGTTACCCTTCACTCCCAGCACCGTTACAGTCACCTCATCGCCAATCATGAGGGTTTCACCAACTCGACGAGTTAGAATAAGCATTCTTTGCTCCTTGAAAGATTAAAAGAGTCGGGCCCGTAGGTTTCCCGGCATTCTCCATCATGCGACACCGAACGTTGACTATGATAAATACAGCAACCCGCGTTATGGCGCCAATACATTCTGCTGATAGTAAGTTTAGCCGAAATACACTACATCAACCTGACTTTATCATTAGCAGTTGCACATCGTGTTAGAAAGTGCCGACACCTGTGACGGCACTCTCCACAATGCATTGTTTTATTTCATTACAGTCGGCTACTGACCCACGCTTCCACGCCTTTCAGCGCGTTCGTAAGAGCTGCAGTATCCGTTCCCCCGGCTTGCGCCATATCTGGTCTACCACCACCTTTACCGCCAACCTGCTGGGCCAAATCGCCCACCAGCTCACCGGCTTTGACCTTGTCTGTCAGGTCTTTTGTCACACCAGCGATCAACGACACTTTACCTTCTGCCACCGTCGCCAAAACAATAATGGCGGATTTCAGCTGGTTTTTCAGATCATCGACCATGGTGCGTAGCATTTTCGGGTCCACGTTAGCCAGTTCACTGACCAGCAGTTTCGTCCCGTTCACATCAATCGCTTTACTGCTCAGATTAGCACTCTCCTGCGCAGCTTGCTGATCGCGCAGTTGTTGCAACTCTTTTTCCAGCGCACGAGTATGGTCCACCAGTGTACGAACCTTCTCGTTCAAGTTTGTGCTGTTGGCTTTCACCACCTGCGCAATCTCTGACAACTGGTCACTTTGCGCGTGAAGTTGAGCAATTGCAGCTTCACCGGTCAACGCTTCAATACGACGCACGCCTGCAGCCGTTCCTGACTCGGTCAAGATGCGGAACAAACCAATGTCACCAGTTCTTGCGGCATGTGTACCACCACAAAGCTCAACTGAGAAGTCACCCATGGTCACAACACGCACACGCTGTTCATATTTTTCACCGAACAGTGCAGTGGCACCCAGCGCTTTAGCGTCATCCAGATCCATGACATCAGTTTGAATCAACAGATTACGACGAATCTGGGCATTCACAATATCTTCGACCGCGCGGATCTCCTGAGGTTTCACCGCTTCAGAATGAGAGAAGTCAAAACGCAGGTACTTATCATTGTTCAATGAGCCTTTCTGCCCAACATGACGGCCTAATACTTCACGCAGCGCTTCGTGCATCAAATGCGTTGCAGAGTGATTAAGACGAATGCGTGCTCGACGTTCTTCATCCACCTGTGCTTCAAGGCGATCGCCAACGCGCAACTGCCCCGCCGTTAAATGACCAATATGGCCGACGGCTTTACCGTACTTTTGCGTATCTGAAACGGTAAATGACACACCCTGACCGCTCAACAGACCGCTGTCGCCAACCTGTCCACCGGATTCGCCGTAGAATGGTGTTTCATCGAGAATGACCACCGCCTCATCACCGCTGCTAACAGATTCTACAGCAGCCCCATTCACGTAAAGTGCAGTGACTGTAGCTGTCAACGCTAACTGCTCGTAGCCTTTAAACGCAGAAGCCTCATCAACACGGATAACGTTGCTGTAGTCTGTGCCGAAGCCACTAGCTTCACGCGCACGTTGACGCTGCTGCTCCATGGCTTTTTCAAAGCCGGCTTCGTCAATTTTCAGATCCCGCTCACGGCAGACATCCGCAGTTAAATCGACCGGGAAACCGAAGGTATCGTAGAGACGGAATACAGTCTCTCCGTCCAGGGTATCGCCCTGTAATTTTGCGAGTTCGTCATCCAGCAGCGCCAGACCACGCTCAAGGGTCTTGGCAAACTGCTCTTCTTCTGACTTCAGTACATTCTCTACCTGAGCCTGCTGACGACGCAGTTCATCCCCAGCGCTGCCCATGACTTCAATCAGAGGGGCAACCAGTTTATAGAAGAATGCCTCTTTAGCGCCCAGCATATTGCCATGACGCACAGCACGACGAATGATACGACGCAGCACATAGCCACGGTTTTCATTCGACGGAATAACGCCATCGGCAATCAAGAAGGCACAAGAACGAATGTGGTCAGCGACAACGCGCAGAGATTTATTGCTGAGATCGGTAGCCCCTGTTACTGCAGCAACCGCAGCAATCAGTTTTTCAAACAGATCGATCTCATAGTTTGAATTCACATGCTGCAATACTGCCGAAATACGTTCGAGACCCATGCCGGTATCTACTGAAGGCTTCGGTAATGGCAACATGGTACCGTCGATTTGACGGTTGAACTGCATGAAGACGATATTCCAGATCTCAATGTAACGATCGCCATCTTCTTCCGGACTACCTGGAGGGCCACCCCAGATGTGATCGCCGTGATCGTAGAAAATTTCACTGCAAGGACCGCATGGTCCAGTATCACCCATCTGCCAGAAGTTATCTGAAGCGTACGGTGCACCTTTGTTGTCACCGATGCGGATGATGCGCTCATGTGGGACACCAATCTCGTTGGCCCAGATATTGTAAGCCTCATCATCTGACGCGTAGACGGTGACCCAGAGTTTCTCTTTCGGCAGACTGAACCACTGCGGGCTTGTCAGCAACTCCCAGGCAAAAGCAATCGCTTCTTGCTTGAAGTAATCGCCAAAGCTGAAGTTACCCAGCATTTCGAAGAAAGTGTGGTGGCGCGCAGTATAGCCAACGTTTTCCAGGTCGTTATGCTTACCGCCAGCACGTACGCAACGTTGAGACGTCGTCGCACGGGAGTAGCTACGCTTATCCTGACCAAGGAACACGTCTTTAAACTGGTTCATCCCAGCGTTAGTGAACAGTAACGTCGGGTCGTTATTCGGCACAAGGGAACTGCTATCTACAACCTGATGTCCCTTGCTGTGAAAAAAGTCGAGAAACGCTTGACGGATCTCAGCAGTGCTCTTGCTCATAAATTTCCTGGAATCACGCTAACGAAGGTTCCGTCTCTCTGGCATCACGATCTAAGCGGATACAAGTGAAAGAGGAACAAAAAGTGGGAATAAGATAAATTTTCTTCAATGGGAAGTAAAATCCCATCGTCCTTCAGGCATCAAAATTTGTGAAAACTGACTGGATATCTTCGCTATAGAAGCCGCGAGATTGCAAGTAGCGCATCACTTTTGCTTTCTCCGGCCAGCGGGTTGGTAATGGCAGACCAAATTTGCGCTCAGCAATCTGACAAGCTTCTTGCTGCCAGTCGATATCTGATTCAGCCATCGCTTCATCGGCGAGCTGACGCGAGATACCTTTAAGCATCAATTCCTGTTTAATGCGTTGAGGGCCATAACCTTTACGCGATCTTCCTTTGATGAACAGTTCAATAAAACGTTGCTCATTTAGCCAACCATTTTCAAGGCAGTAATCCGTTACTGCTTGCAGCAGCTCGATGCTGTACAGCTCGGGATCGCGTTGTTCGCCTCTGGCTCGCCTCTGCTCTGCTAGCTGTAGCTTTTGTTGCAGTTCATAACAGCTATGATCGCGTTGGGCCAGAATGTACATAGCGCTATTAAGTAAACGCGTAAACGCCGCTTTATCTGCGTCTGATAATGGAGGCATGAAAAAACTCTTTGGCAATGTAGAGGACGTGTCGGGCGACACCATACCGGGGAAATACGTGCAGGGAAAGAAAAGCAAAACGGGAGCAGTTTCCTGCTCCCGTCATATTAATCAAAAGTCTTCGTTGGTTTCGCTCGCGGCACCCTCGTTCTCATCCGCAGAGAAATCAGCAGCACCGGTATCACCCGTTGGGTTGTTGAGCAGCAAATCACGCAGTTTCTGATCAATCTCACTCGCAATTGCGGCGTTTTCTTTCAAGAAGTTACCGGCGTTAGCTTTACCCTGGCCGATTTTATCGCCATTGTAGCTATACCAGGCACCCGCTTTCTCAATCAGTTTATGCTTAACACCTAAATCAACCAGCTCGCCGAAAGTATTGATTCCTTCGCCATACATGATCTGGAATTCAGCTTGTTTAAACGGTGCAGCGATCTTGTTCTTCACCACTTTAACGCGGGTTTCACTACCGACCACGTTGTCGCCTTCTTTAATCGCGCCAATACGGCGGATATCAAGACGCACAGAAGCGTAGAATTTTAAGGCATTACCACCCGTGGTGGTTTCTGGATTACCGAACATCACACCAATTTTCATACGAATCTGGTTGATGAAGATAAGCAACGTATTGGATTGCTTCAGGTTACCAGCCAGTTTACGCATCGCCTGGCTCATCATACGAGCTGCCAGGCCCATATGAGAATCGCCGATTTCGCCTTCGATTTCAGCTTTTGGCGTTAATGCTGCAACGGAGTCGACGATAATAACATCGACCGCACCGGAACGTGCCAGCGCATCACAAATCTCAAGCGCTTGTTCACCGGTATCAGGCTGTGAACACAGCAGGTTATCAATATCAACCCCAAGCTTCTTCGCATAAACCGGATCAAGCGCATGTTCGGCATCGATAAATGCGCAGGTCTTGCCCTTGCGCTGTGCCGCAGCGATAACCTGCAGCGTCAGGGTAGTTTTACCAGAAGACTCCGGGCCATAAATCTCAACGATACGGCCCATCGGCAAACCGCCAGCGCCTAATGCAATATCCAGAGAGAGTGAACCGGTAGAAATGGTCTCTACGTCCATAGAGCGGTCTTCGCCTAGACGCATGATAGAGCCTTTACCAAATTGTTTCTCAATCTGGCCCAGCGCAGCGGCTAAAGCCTTCTGTTTGTTTTCATCAATTGCCATTTCTGTTCCTCATCATGCCGGGTTTGCACGCACCTGAAGTACTTGCTCTCGTTCTGTTGCGCACAATTATACTGTATGGTCATACAGTATCAAGTTTAATTTTTGAGAAATTCACTGTGCAATGTACTCAGCGCCCAAAATACTGACTGCCGACGAACAGCTTCACGATCGCCGCTGAAACATTGACGATAAGCAACCGTCTTACCGCCGGGCAGTGCGAAACCGAACCACACTGTACCAACCGGTTTCCCTGTCGTCCCGCCGTCAGGACCTGCGATGCCACTCACTGAGATCGCATACTGTGCCTGAGCCTGTTGCTGTGCTCCTCTGGCCATCTCTTTCACAACTTCTTCACTCACGGCCCCAAAACGTTCCAGCGTGGCTGTTTGTACCCCTAGCATTTCAGCTTTGGCCTGATTACTGTAAGTCACAAAACCGCGCTCAAACCAGGCAGAGCTACCGCTAATATCAGTAAGTACTTTAGCTAACCACCCACCGGTGCAGGATTCCGCGACCGTTACACTGGCAGAATGCTGTTTAAGCAGTTGGCCAATCTGATGGCTTAATGCCATAAGCTGATGATCGTCCATGTACGACTCCCTAATCTGGTGAAGAGATAAAATGTGGGAGTGTTAAGACTATTTCAAGGTGGGATGAAAAGCACCGCGCTATTGTGCGGTGCCGATTCCAGAAAACTCAGACAGATTTCACGGCAACGATGAAAAATCGTGGGAACGCCAATAAAACACGGCCATCAGCACGTTGAGGATAGGCATTTTTCAGTTCAGATAAATAAGCATCAAGAAATAGCCTCTGTTGCTCTTGATTTAGCTGTGCCAAAAACGGCCGCAAACCGGTAGATCGCAACCAATCAACAATCGCACTTACCGTTGGCATCACATGAAAATAAGTGGTACGCCAAATATCGACCTGACAACCGTTTTGCGTCAAAAGATCATAATAGTGCTCGGTACTGAACGCCTGCTTTCTTTCCACTATAGCTGCAGGAATTAACTGGCTAAAAGGCTCACGAACGGCAATTTCACGCATTAAACGATGTGAAGGTTCATTAACGTTATCTGGCATCTGAATGGCCAACACTCCTTCTGGAGCGAGTTGGCGCACGAGATGAGGTATTAGCTGGTTGTGATTCTCCACCCACTGCAAAGAGGCATTCGCATAAATAATCTGCTGAGGGGACTGCGGATGCCAACGCTGAATATCTGACTCGACAAAAAAGCAATCTGGCAGGCGTTCTCTGGCCTGCACCAACATTGCGGGAGAATTATCTAGCCCGATGATCTGTGCATCGGGCCAATGTTGACGAAGCAGTTCAGTACTATTCCCCGGGCCGCAACCTAGATCAGTTACACGAGTAGGATGAGTGACAGGAATACGACCCAGTAACTCAAGTGCCGGGCGCGTCCTTTCTGCTTCAAACTGTCGATATAATACGGGATCCCAGTCAGTCATAGTTAACGCCTCTACGGATGAAAGCAATGCTACTGAAACACAGCACCCTGTCGAGCCTGCCTTACCGCTTCGCCGAGCTGCCATACGGCCATTGCATAGTGTGTGCTGTGGTTGTAGCGAGTGATGACATAGAAATTCGGTAAGCCGAACCAATATTGATAGCTGGTTCCCATATCAAGCCTTAGCAGGCTGACTTGATTCGCCCCATCCAGTGGCCCCAGGGCACTCAGACCCGAAGCAGCTAGCATGGAGGGTGTATAGCTCGTGTTAAAACCATTATTAAGCAACGGAGCCTGTCCACTGGCTGGCACAGCGATACCCTGCCCAGCTTTCCAGCCATGAGCCTGGAAATAGTGAGCAACACTGCCGATCGCATCCTCTGGGTCCCACAGATTGATGTGACCATCTCCGTTGAAGTCAACCGCATATTGTTTATAGGCTGATGGCATGAACTGGCCATAGCCCATTGCCCCGGCGAAGGAACCACGAAGATTAAGCGGATCATCCTGTTCACTGCGGGCCATCAGCAGGAAGGTTTCAAGCTCTCCACTGAAATAAGCAGCGCGGCGTGGGTAATTGAAAGAGAGTGTCGCCAGAGCATCAAGGATACGGGTTTTCCCCATGACTCTGCCCCAGCGGGTCTCTACACCAATAATGCCTACGATAATTTCAGCGGGAACACCATATTGCTGTTCTGCACGCTGTAAGACATCTTGATATTGGTTCCAGAAGGCAACGCCGTTTTGTACATTCGCAGGCGTGATGAACTTGTTTCGATAGCGTATCCACGCACCGTTGGGTCCGGTCGGCCCAGTGTAGGTAGGTGCCTGTTGATCCATTAAGCGCAGGACATAATCAAGACGTTTAGCCTGACCAATAACAACATGGAGCTGAGTGCGGTCAAAGCCGTGTTTCGATACCATCATATCAATGAACTGTTCGGCTACTGGGTTACCTGAGAAATCCCCATTGAGTACCTGTGCACTCTGATCAGGCTGGAGCAAAAAGCCTCCTTGACCAACAGAAGATGGCGTCTCACGGGCCTGCAGATGAGACTTACTGCTACAAGCAGCCAGCAAAAGTACAGGCAACAAAAGAGTTAACTTTAAGTACATCACGCATCCAGAAAACAGAAGATTATATGGGTATTGATGTTAAACTTTCTATGAAGGAAGTATAGAGGCCAAAACAAAAAAGCGTTTACCCCATCACTTATGTGAAGCGATGGAAAAAAGTTGCGATGTGTTATGTTAAGGATGAGGCAACAAGGCCGTTTTCCTCGATGTGAGGGCACGAAATCTCAGTGACATGACGAAGAAGAAGAGTAAAAACTTTACGCAGAACGATCGACTCTATCGCTGAAAAAGGAGCAGTTTTAATATTTAAACTCATTTCTTTATCAAAAAGGAGTCTGAAGTAAAACCACTCTTGCGGATAAAGTTGATATGTAATATCAAGAAAAATCTTATCGGGGTGACAAACGTCATTAAGCGTGAACAAATTATTAATTTGTGGGTAGAAACGTCCCAAACGGCCACACCAAACCACATCCTCACAGGATAACGCGTTAACACCACTTCCTTTAGTGATAACTTCCGATAAAAGTGCATAAAAATGCCCCCTACAATTAGCTTCAAGAGAAAATAAAGATGAGACCAAAGGAGGGGCTTCATTTAAATATAAGCTATCGATACCAAGGATATCCGAATAGATTGCCACTTCTCTGCAAGAGCAAACACAACCATCATGAAAATAAAGACAATCTCCACTTGAGTCGAACCATGATAAGTGTATTTGTGACAAAAAAAAACGAACGCTATTTTGGGTTAATACGTTAGTCATTTTTATTTTTGACTTTGCAGTTTATTATAAATAGTCCGAACAGTAACTGCCAATTCTTCAGCGACCTCTTTCATATTACCATCATACTTTTCGAGGCAGCTGTTTATGACAGACCGTTCAAAAACGCTTACTCTTTCTTTTAGTTTTTTTATTCCAGTGGGTGAAATCGGTTGTGAAAATATCGGCAACCCTAAAGAAAACCTATCTGCACAGGACTTTAGCTCCCGAATATTACCTGGCCATGAATACATCAGCAAAGCATCTTCAACCTCAGCTGTAATGTTCGGAGGATGAACCCCATTGATGCAAGAGGATGATTTAAGGAAAACCTTGAACATAGGCAAAATAGTTTCAGCACGTTCTCTCAGTGGAGGTATGTTAACCTTCAAAGTCATGAGGCGATAGTACAGATCCCCTCTAAATAAACCACTCTGAGTAAGATTAAATAAATTACGCTGAGATGATGCAATGACCCTGAAGTTAAGTTGTAATGTTTTTGTGCTACCCAAGCGTTGTAAGGCACGCGTTTCAATTACCCTCAATAATTTGACTTGCAAGTGTAAGGGCAAACTATCAATCTCATCCAGATAAAGAATGCCATCATGTGCTGCTTCAACATACCCAACCCGACTATTTGTTGCGCCAGTATAGGCTCCAGCAACAGTACCAAAGAGCTCACTTTCAATTAGTGTGTCAGGAATAGCTGCCGCATTAACAGCCACGAAGTCTCCCTTAAATTGTTGTTGCTTATAGATGTTATAGGCAAGCGTATCCTTACCAGTACCCGTTTCACCCTGAATAAGGATATCATGATACGACGAGTATAATGCGTGTTTGAGCTCTTCGTTGTCGAAGGAAATTAATGGATTTTGAATAGTCATCACTCAACCAAAAATAATAATAAAATTAACAAAAATTCATTTAATGATCTATAAATCCATGGGTGAAATCATAGCATCCAACTTAAAATACCATCCTGGAAATAAATTTCCTCCAAGCCTCGTCTTTAAATAGCAACTCATTAAATAATAAAAAACTCATTTTTAGATGATAACAACAAAAGTTAGTTATTTGAGAAAACGAACAAATTTGAACTCATTCCTTTAGACAGCTGATTCAATGGCCAGGCAGATACAGCCAGTACATTAGAGGAAGGGCAGTTAATTCGCTCAAGATAAATTCTCCTCTTACCACTGTTAGTTAGTGAGTATACAGTTAACTTTATTTCACCATCGGAAAAAACTCTTGTGCCATTCAAAAAGGACACTCCAGGAGGGAGTATGCAATGATTAGACCTGTTTTCAATGTCATTCAACCTTTTTAGGGAGGTTATTTTTCTTGAATACATAAACTCTGCCATTACAGACTCAATTTTAGTGCGCTTTTCTGATTGAGCTTTAATAAGGTGGGTCTTATTATTCATATAAGCATTCAAGTAATTCCCTTCCACGATCCTGAATTTATCCGCAGTTGACTGATCACCAATTATTTTAGGTGTTATTATATAATAGCGATAACTAAAACTTTTTTGATTGGTTTTTTGCTTAAATAAAAAACCAGCTAAGGGAACATCTCCTAAAACAGGAACTTTAGATGTACTACTATCAATTCTTGTTGAGTTAACCCCCCCAAGAACCAAAGGCTGATTTTCCAGAAGTGTTGCTTGCGTTTTTATTTCAGCCACTTTTTTACTTGCTGAAGAACCATTGTTCTCAAAATTAACGTCTCCGTCTTCAAGGTCGACTGACAATTGGATAGTTCTGGGGGAAGCAAAGCCCAATTCACGTGGTGTAACCCTTAAACTCGTACCGCTTACTACAGGCAGAAAACTTGCAACACGTTCACCGTGCACTGGTAGATATAAGGTTTTACTGAAATCAATAATTGCTGGGCTATTTTCAATAGTGAGCACCGAGGTATTCGCCGTTAGCTTTATCAGACCTTTATCCTGGTAAGCTTTAATTTTAGCAAAAAAATCTTTTCCATTGCTAATGGAAATTTTTTTTGACGTGGTATTTCCTCCCGAAAAAAAATGTTTCCCATCTGTGAAAATGGCCAAGTCAGCACCAAAATCCTGAGAAACGCTTTCATTAACCTCAATAATCATGGCGTTAATTTCAAACATTTTCTGTGGACGATCGAGCCGGTTAATAAGAGATTGGTAATAAGAGCGTCTTTTAATGTTATCATAAATAATAATGCTATTTCTTGCCACATCTTCAGCTACACGAACCCGTTTACCTGATGTAGTCTTGTTAGCGGAATTCGAATTAAAGAATCTTTTAATCACTTTATCCTGAATAGCTACCGTATCGTCTAAAGCATCAACACTGCCATTCAAAAACTCACTAATCTCTGCTGTTTCCACATGGTCGTTATTATTTAATGAAGGATGAACCGGGAGTTCAGAGGAAAGTAATGGTGATA
Source organism: Pantoea sp. A4 (assembly GCF_000295955.2). Taxonomy (GTDB): domain Bacteria; phylum Pseudomonadota; class Gammaproteobacteria; order Enterobacterales; family Enterobacteriaceae; genus Pantoea; species Pantoea multigeneris. The sequence continues at coordinate 77,943 of NZ_ALXE01000002.1, read as the reverse complement.
TATCACCCGTTATTTTTTTTAGCAATGTAGCAACGCCCGGAATGACAGAGTTTTGCTGCCTAAAACTCATTTTACGGTCAGACGCAGAAGCATACTTTAACTCAAATACCATAGGAACATATTCATCATGTTGAGCAAGTATTTGTCCTGAACCGATAAAGCCAATAATCAAATTAACATACTGCTCCGGACCAGAAAGGCGAAGCGTCTCACTATCGGAAATATACTCCCAACCAAATTTTTTATTTTTCAACCCTAAGCTATCAAGATGATTAGATAACTCAAACAAGCTTGATTTAGTTACGGATACATCTTGTTTTACACGATCACTTTTATTGCTAAAGTAAAGAGTGTCATTATAGTAGAACCAGTCTAGATCGAATTCAATTTCAACTCTCTCAAGTAAACTAATAAAATTATTTACCTGGAAGTTTTTGTGTATTATTTTATTGGGAATATCATCGAAGGAAGTTCTGACATTATAGCTTCTGGCAGCATTGCTTAACATATCTTCAAGAGATTGGTTATGACTTTTATAGTAATATTCACCGAGCTTCCAGTTAGAGGGAATGTTGGCCTTTGAATAAGAAACAGGAATAAATGCCATTACTATAGAAAAGGCTAAATGATATAATTTTCTCATAAATATTTGTCATTGAAAGTGCACATTATTCCTGTCCCTGCCAAAAAAAATGGCAGGGATAGGCTTAGTTAATTGACCAGTTTGCAGCCTTGCTGGAGAAACTGTTCATAGTATTTATGCTAGCATTTGTTGCACCGTTGATTGCACCTTTGGCGGCATTTTCAACGCCTTTTATCATAGACCATGTTTGAATACCACTAATCGCTCCTTCAGCCATATTGTTTGTCATAGCATTTTGACCAACTGAAGCCATACTACTCGGCAGACCTGCAAGTCCCGCTAAGCCACCAAGAGCATTGGTTAACATTCCAAATGGGTTCATTTTTACCTCATATTAGTGTTTATAAATCCCTAAGATAGTGACTTTAGAAATAAAAAAGTTCATCACTCGATCAATTTATAGACTCAAGTATTTTTTTCTGTAAAGTAAAATTCATTCCTGAATATCCTGATCGAGCGTTAAATGTGTTACTGGCATTTAACAGTGCAAATTGAAAATCAACTGCCGCTGAAGGAGAAAGCGGATTATCACGCCTCGCAGCTAGAGCAGAATTTATATTTTCATAAGCTGTATTGAATGATTCATTGAGTACTTCATCAATACGTTTGACCGAGCCAACAGAGTTTGAACTCATTATTTACCTCTTCTCATACAGGTTGTATTATCTTATTAGCATTGGTTTCTGTTAACTGACGATAAATCATTGCAATATCACGCAAGTAAATATTGGGGATAGAGTCTCCTACCTGGTTTTCAAAAAAAAGTCGTCTGGTAAGTTGAACATTACAGATCACGGGTATTTTTTTCTCCCTGGCAAACTTGATTAACTCTTCTGCTTCAAAAGATTCTGCAATAACAGAAATAACAGGTACAGCAGTGATACCGATACGATAATAAATTCCAACTGCATAATGAGTCGGATTAGTAAGCAATGCATCAATGTTATCAACATCACTTTTTTGTGTCACAGACGGTGCTGGGCTATCATTTGCCCATTCTTGTGCTAATGAACGACGTTGCCCTTTCACCAAAGGGTCGCCTTCATTTTGCTTATATTCCTTTTTAATATCATCAAGGCTCATACGTTGCTGCTTCATAAAAAAATACTTCTGGACAAGGATATCGAGCAATACGATGAAACACAGTACAATGCTAATTGCTCTGGTATATTTCTTTAGTGTTGCTAATACGATAGAATGGAAAACGTTCAGATCATGATAAATCGCTGTCACGAGGTTGTTCAAAATTTCCTTAAATAATAAAAAAAATAATAACAGCAACAATCATCATCCTAATGACATTGAGCAAAAGCATAGTCAACTGCTTAGCAGACAATGTATTTTTAATCTGCTTGAAAGGATCAACATTACTCATCTTTGGTGAAATTGAGTGAGTAGAGAAAAGTGGTCCAAATTGCATCCATGCACAACTAATACGTAGAATAATAACTAACGAAAGTGTAATGGCTATGATCTTAACAACTGTGATAATTGAGATATTAAATAACGAAGATGAAAAACTTTCGTTATCAACAACGTTATATGAGATCGTCTCATATAACATGAGTAAAAGATCACCCATGACCCATTCTGAAGTAAGGTAGACACACTCGGTTAGCATTATAAAAATCACTATCTTATAGAGATCCTGACTTTGTGCTACCTGCCCTTTTCTTTTGGCTTCTTTCAACTTATGCGGGGTTGCTTTCTTATTCTTCTCTGCCACTATTACTCACCTCCGACAAAAGATTTTATAACCTTAGCAACATCTACAAAAATCTCGCTCATTAAATCACGATATATAAAAAGCATAATTATCACTATAAATATACCCACAAGACATTTAATCGGAATTGCTATCATATTCACCTGTGCTTGTGGTGCTAAAACATTCAAAATTCCACTAGCTAAATCTATGAGCATCAATACAACCACTATTGGAGCAGAGTAAAGAATAATAATGGAAAGATAATGCTTTATGAATTGTAACCATTCTTCAAATTTTTGTGAGGATAAATCAGGGAGAATTCTGTCAATGGGCCAAATGCCATAACTGCTCATCAAAACATCCAGAATAAAATAAAAACCAAAATTTATAATGATTGTTATTCCAAGCAGGGTTTTAAAGAAATACCCTAAGGGAGTAAAATCATCCTGACCAAGTGCGGTATTGATTTGCCCTCCCATAAGTGTTCCTCGTTGATTATCTATCAATCCACCGCATGACTCAACAATCCAAAAAGGAAGAGAAACCATAACACCTATAATAACGCCTTTAATCATTTCTGCCATTACTATACTGGCAATATCATATATCGATAAATTATCTACACTTATGCTAAATTTTGTTAACGGAGTTATAATAATAGCAACAGAAATGACTAATGAAACTTTTAGCTTTCCCTTTATTAATCCAAAAAGGAAACATGGAATAAATGCCATAAATGCATAGGCCCTTGCCATGCTTATCGCCAGAAATAAAAGTTCCCCAGAAACTATTTCAACAAAATCGATATATAAAACATTCATTGATAAGAAATAAACTCAAGGATTTCTCTGGTATATGTTGTAAGTTCTTCCTTATACCAGGATGCACTATAGTATAAAGTTAATGATGCACTGATCAGTTTGAGGAAGAAAGGTAAAGCCTGGTCCTGAATTTGCATCATTGCCTGAATTAGAGATATAACAATCCCGATGATGACTGTGACAGAGATTACTGGTAGTGATAAGGAAACCACTAACCACAACCCCATTGATATAAGATCAAATAATTGCATATTAATGATAGCTATTAAATATTGCATCCAAAAGAGCTGCCCAACCATCAACCATAATAAATAAAAGTATTTTTAGTGGTAGCGAGACTGTCATTGGTGAAACCATTTGCATCCCTAATGCCAGTAATACTGCAGAAACGATTAAATCAATGACCAAAAATGGTAAAAAAATCAGGAAGCCAACTTTAAAAGCGCGTTGTAGCTCAGACATCATAAAGGAAGGCACAAGAATAATAAGATTATCCCTATCCATTTTATCGGTATATTCAACAGGCCATATTTTCTCAGAAGACGATATAACTTGCGAAATAACATCGAGATCAGTATTCTTTTGCATAAACAACCTTAAAGGTGAAATGAATAGATTTAGTCCTTCTTCTGTTATTCTTTCATTTTCAGTAAAACCATCTGTGTAGTTATACATTTTTTCTAATGTGGGTGCCATAATGAATAATGTCGCAATAAGCCCTATAGCATAAAGAGCCATGTTAGGTGGAACTTGCTGTACTCCCATTGCATTACGAGTCAAAATTAATATAATTACAATTTTCAGATAGCAAGTACAGGTTAATACCACAATTGGAATGAGTGATGCAAAAGCAACAACTCCCATCAGGAATAAAGGGTTATTGAGATCCATCGATATCATCATTATTAAAAGTATCTACATCAAAACCCAAACTTGTAATTAGAAATCCTATGCCGATATTACTCTCTACAAGTTCACCAGTACCAAGATAGCGATCTTCATGCCACAGCGTCGCTTGCGATGGATTAGAGTTGCAAAGTTTAATAATGCTCCCTTCACTTAACTCACTCAATTCCTTAAGTGATAAACACACTTTCCCATATCTTATGGTGAGCGTTATATTAATATTTGAAAGTTCAAGCTTACCCATTTTTATGTTCCGTTAAATAAGATATCATCAACTATAAAAGTGCTATTTTCAGTAGTATCGATTACACCAGTCACTCTTAACTTATCAAATAATAGTGCGCCATTTCCATCAGTCGAAAAGTTCTGTTGCGAAGGGATAATAAGCACCCCCGGCTTCAACATCGATAACGCACTAACAGGAAGAGTATGTGTAGCGATATCAACAGGGAATGAAACAGGAATGTTTAATTTTCTTTTTGTACTATAAAATTTATGAGTGTTATTTTTAATCATAGAAAGCAGGATCTTGTACGAAAAATACACGCTCCCTACGATTGTTTCTTTATTTATTTTGCACTCCACCTTTGCACAAACCCAACCCGAGGATAAACTGCTATTGCAATGTGGCTTAATATACCCCAATAGATTTCTAGCGTTTACATGCATCTTCAGATTATATAGCTCCCAGTGTTTATCACTCATCTCACATGTTATTTTCCTTTCAGTAAGCCCGTACTCAGAAAAAATATTCAAGCTATAAAAACTTAGCTCGGTGGCAAAATCCCCATGCATACATGTGTAATAAGTGACTCCATCCCCGGGGCTATCATGACAAAAATCAGAAACTTTTAAGCAGTCATCCATTTCTTCAGAAGACAAAGAATACATTACTCTGCCTTGCAGCTTATTTCTGATTATAAATTCATCATTTGTAACTTTCCTTAACTCAATCATTTTGACTATTTATTTCAATCAAAAATTCGATTTTCTTCTCAGATTTACACACGGATATAATGGTTTCATCAACATCATTAATCTCACTCATCAAGATATTTTCCTCCTCAATAACATGCTGAATATTGGTTTCATTCAACCTGATTTTTTCTAGCAACATACCTCTATGTGCACTCATTACCTGTATACTCAGTTTGCATGATTTTAACGGTGCGTCTTTTGTGGCCAGATCGTCTGAATAAGTTCTGTAAATAAATGAAAACCTATCTACATTTTCTTTTAAATTTTCCATTTCCTTAACTTTATCGCCTAACTTTTTATTTAAAAGATTTCGCTCTCTATCTAGTATGGAGACTCGTAATCTTCTTAACCTTATGAGTTTTCGTAGTTTTTCATCCATAATCAATAACCCCTTCTCTTGTTATTTGGTCAAGATTGAATTGCATCTCATCCCATTCCACGGGTTGCCTGTTACGTTGCTGTAAAAAACAATTGAGATTTATTTTATTATTAAGAGCTTGATCTGTATCTTCGTCATACCCATGTTTATACTCACCTACTTGTAATAAAAACTCCACTTCTTCAATACAAGATAGTTGCTTCCTTATGTGCTCTGCTTTTCGCTGATGCTCCTTATCTACAATATTACTCATTACTCTGCTGAGACTTTTATTAATATCAATAGCAGGGAAATGCCCCTGATGAGCAAGCTTTCTACTTAAAATAATATGGCCATCAATGAGAGCGTATCTCATCTCCTATTGGGTCTGTTAGTTTATCTTGTTCAATTAGTACTGAGTAAAATGCCGTAATTGATCCTATTGAATTTAACCCTGTTCTTTCAACCAGTGCTGGCAGTGCAGTATACACTGAGGCAGGGAGTCCAGAGGCGCCGATAGGTTCGCCGATTGCAATGCCAATTTCTCTTTGTGCGCGTGCAAATCGTGTTACTGAATCCATAACGAGGAGTACATCTTTGGCTTGATCACGGTATCCTTCTGCAATCGCAGTGGCGGTGTATGCCGCTCTGGCACGTTCCATACTCGTCTTGTCTGAAGTTGCACATACCAGTACCGTTTTAGATCTTAGCGTTTCGTCAAACTCATGGAGAAGAAATTCATTAACTTCCCTCCCTCGTTCACCAATCAAAGCCAATACAATCACATCGCACGGTGCATTACGCATTATCTCAGCCAATAAAGTTGTTTTACCACATCCTGCACCGGCAAAAACCCCCAGCCTTTGCCCTTTCCCTGCTGTCAGACATGCATCAATAGCCCGTATTTTTGTTGGCAAGACTTCATCAATACATGGTCTTTCCACAGCTAGAGGGGCTGCAGAAAATACATCCACGCCAGTACCTGACATCTCTGGTAACCATAATGCATTTTTATCACTCTCGCTTAGTGGCCGGCCAAACCCATCAACCTTATTCCCCAACAAGCCTAGCGAAGCATTAATTTTATGCCGACAACCCAGCTTTTTTACCAGTGCTCCCACACTTAACCCCTTAGCTTCACTCAGCAATAATAACTGAGCGATACTCTCCGTAAAACCAACGACTTCAGCAAGGGCTTCACAATTATCTTTAGTATGGATAGTGCATAGTTCGCCAATTTGCGCATTCCTGATTGTGGCTTCAATGACTATGCCTTTTACACTAGAAACTCGTCCAAAAACCTTAATGCATTTCCTGGCATCCATTGTTTTTATATAACTCTCAATATTACCTTCCATAATGGAATCACCTTAATTTATCTTTTCAAAGTCTACAGTTGTCATATTGACCGACTTTAACCGCCAACCGTCCAACTCATCTCCAACAAAAATATAACCATTATCAACAGTAACAACATGAGCAGGATTTGAAGAGACGACCTGTTTTATATCAAATGGGGTAGTCGATACTTCTCTGAAAGTAGTTTTATCGTAGATTTTTTTTTGGAATTTTTCCTGGTACAAATTAACCGCTTTATTTTTTCGGTTAATTTGCTCAAACAACAGTTCACCTTCAATTATAAAACCATCTGCACTATCAACAAGCTTTACGTTTTGATGTAACTCATAATCTCTTAATGTTTTTCTGAACCAAACAAACGCGTCATTTTCTGATAAAGTACCGTCGACTAAAGCAACTCTTTCTGAATTTGAGCTTTCGACATCATTACCCTTTCCATCTCGGGCAGTAAAAATCAAGAACAATCCAAACAACACTATGTTTAAAATTATAACAACCGACTTCCTGGATCTAAAAACCGTGACAGGACTGACAGATGAAAGCAATTTATCATCCCAATCACCCGTTGTTAGTTTAATTACATAGTGGTCGTCTTGAATTTTAAACACCTTATTATCATAAATTAACTCTTTCCTACCTGAAACAGGATCATCAAGAATCCATCCCTCACTCTGTTTATCTAATGTAATCGATTTTTTTTGATCACCAGATATTTTTATATAGATATCAGCGTTAACATCATTACCTATTAAATGTTTTCTTTTTGTAAGAGGAAAAGCAGCCCCCATGTTTAGGCCGGAGAGAACACGTAGCTCAAATAACATTTTCACTCCTCAGTATTACCGTACTGAAGATCAAGACGGCCATAAATATTGAGTTTCACATCAGAAATCAACTCCGCATAAGATATGATTCCCACATGATTAAAATCATTTTGCACTAACCTTCTCATAGGTTGGCGCAAGTCATTCGCGACAATGATAACAACCTGAGGGTCTGATTCTTTCTTGACGTGTTGATCAAGTATGTTTTTAATAACTTGAGCCTGTTCAGGTTCAAGAGAGAAGAATATCTCCTGTGGTGTTTGCCGCATCAAGTCACGAAGGTAATATTCAGTTTCGCTAGTCAATAACCAGGCATGGAGTCCATCATCTGCACTATATTCATAGCAAATATGCTCTTTAAGTTGAATTCTCACCATATCAACTAACATATTACAATCTCTTTCATACTGCCCATGCTCAAGCAAAGCCTCGGCAATCGCAATCACCGGGCGGATAGAAATCCTTTCTGATGCCAATAACTGTAACACTTTATTAATTGTTGCTACGGGTAAAGTTTTTTGTAATTCTTTAGCCAGCTCTGGCTTTTCACTCGCAAGCCAACGCAATATTAATGCGGTTTCCTCATAACTAAAAAATACATAACCATTTTTATAAAATGCTGTTTTCATCCTATTTATAATAAGTTGCTTTTGGCTTGTGATTGCTAGTGATTTTGGTAGATTATCAACTACACTTTGCTCAACCCAAACATAATCCTGCTCCTGCCTTCTCTCACTGCCCTTCAGCCATTCTTCACCCTGCATATAGATTTCCGCATCACTCTTCTGAACAGCAATCAGACCATTGCCAAATGAAGCTATCACCAATGGTACTTCATGAATGAGGAACCTAAATTCATCTTCAGCAATGCTATCCAGATATTGTATGTTTAGCAGCGGATGGGTTACTCCTTTCTCAGCGACAATACTATTCCTAAGTTTTTTTATTTCATTAATTAAATCCTGAGTCTCTTTCTTCCCTTCTTTTACACGAGAGAATTGTATTAAATATATTTCAGTTGTATTAAGAACAGTTTTGTCGTCAACATAATCCATTCTGCTTTCATCTACAGCTTGTTGTTTTTTAAATTTATTTATGAATATATGTATTTTGCTTTTAGTTGAAAATAACATCATCAGTAAGGCCAGAACCAGAAATGGAACAGCGGGCATTCCCGGAATTAATGAGAATACAAGCGCACCTAACGCAGAAACCCCCCATGCTTTGGGTTGATTAGCCAGTTGGCTTACCAAATCCTGACTGACATTATTATTTTTCTTTTCGCTAGCATTAGATACGCGTGTTGTCATCACACCGGCACTTAATGCGACCAGCAATGCAGGGATCTGAGAAATAAGACCGTCACCAATTGTTAAAACTGAATATATTTTCATGGCATCACCGGCACTAATATCATGCTGTGAAACACCGATAGATATCCCGCCAATAAGATTAATAAAGAGGATGACAATTCCAGCTATCGCGTCTCCTTTCACGAATTTTATTGCGCCATCCATCGCACCAAAGAGCTGGCTTTCTGTAGTCAGTTCCTGCCTCTTTTCTTTGGCCTGGTCGACATTTATTAAATTATTTCTCAGGTCACTATCAATTGACATTTGTTTGCCGGGCATTGCATCAAGTGTAAACCTTGCAGCCACTTCAGCTACGCGCTCGGCACCTTTGGTAATAACGAGAAAGTTAACCAGTGTTAATATCAAAAATATTATAAGCCCAACAGCAAGATTCCCTCCCACTGCAAAGTTACCAAATGCAGCTATAATATCCCCACCATCTTGATTGAGAAGTATCTGTCGAGTGGTAGAAATTGATATAGCAAGCCTGAACATAGTGACAAGCAATAGTGCACCAGGAAAACTGGTGAAGTATAGTGGCTTAGGCACATACATGACAACAATCATCAACAATGCTGACATACAAATATTTATTGCAATAAGCACATCTAATAAACCCAATGGAATAGGCATCATTAACATGAATACTATTCCAAGACAAAATACAGGGCCAATTGCTTCAGACTTCAGAAGAAAAAGATTCAAGTTATTATTCCCTGTCACTACTAAATATTATGCTATCAAGAAAGCTCATTTTATTATTGTTCTCGTTCTTAGCTCTATATGCTTTCATGATATTACTCATTTGGTGTAATTTTTTTAGCCTGTACTCCTGGTTTTCCCATAGTATCATCGGCTGTTTTTTTAACCCATGGTATAATTTCATTTGTTGTGGCTGTGAACTTTCAATATTAATCAGCAGCAGTAGCTCATGGTAATTTATTTTATCACTGCTATTTTTCATAATTTTTAGTAAAAGGACAGCAATTGTTGAGTTTGAGATTTCACAAGTGGATGTGTTTTTTTTGACAGGGAAGACTTCATCAAGAAGATAGATCATTCCTTTTCCACTTTGTAATAACGAAACGTCTCTTTTTACCTTTCCAATTATCGTATTTGAGAGATAGCCAGTTACACGATAATCTCTCATTAAATTTTGGTGCATTATTTCAATTTTTTCAATAAATGGAATGTCACTTCGCACTGTTAACAGTGCATCCATTAACTTAAAACTGCCTAATTCATCATCTTCAAAGTGTTGATAATTCTCAGCCAACATACTTTTTATATCAGCTTCTTCTTCATCTTCTATTTGACTTACGGCAGATATTTTTTTAACGACTGAACTCTTTTGGGTGTTTTTCCCAATTGAAGATATCGCTGTGTGACGTTCTGATTTCCCATTGGCTTTACGTGTTACACCCTGTTTAGGAATGTCTCGATATGTATCGATGATATTATATAAAACATTCAGCCCATGAATGCGTAATATTTTTTGTCTTTTATTTTTTGTTCCTTTATCCACACCCTTTTCATGCTTCATCTCAATAGCTTGGCGAAATCTAAGAGCAGCAATTTCTTCTTGCGCCTGATGCATAACATGTAAACTATCTTTCGTTATCTTCCCATTTTTTTCTGAGTTCAGCCAGGAAGTAGGTAAAACATGTTCAATCTTATTCATATTCTCCCCCAATACTTCCGAGTTGGTGACACCACTTAGCCGATAGTTCAGTCCTGAAAAAAATGTATATCTATGAATGCTTTTTCTTAGCTGTAGATGGAACTTCTGAAAAAAATGACAACAGCTTGAGCCAATTTTTTCATAACAACTTGATAATCAATGGCTTATTTTTTATAAACAATGGCACAACTCTTGCTGATGAGAATATTCATACAGAAGGAGGAACCATGACAACTCACACAGACACACCCGTACATTTTGCAAACTTTAATTGGGATAAGTTCGTTAAGGAAAACTCTCAGTTCTTATACTACTTTATCCTTAAACGCACATCCTTTATTGAAGATATCCCAGATATCATCCAACAGACTTTACTAGAGTCATTTGCTAACCGAAGTAAATTCAATGGTCAATCAAAGCCTGAAACATGGATATATGGCATTGCTCACAATCTGACATTGAACTTTTATCGTAGACGAATAAAATACAGAAACGAAATTAATGATACCGACTTATTAGAAAACCATATTGATGGTGATAATTTTGCCGAGTCACTTTCATTACAGGATGAGTTAGAAAAAATTTTTGTCTATATAGAAACACTTCCTGATACCCACAAAGATGTTTTCAATATGATTATTAATAAAAGTTACAGTTACGAAGATGCTGCAGATGAACTTTCTATCCCTGTAGGAACCATTCGATCAAGATTATTTTCAATACGCCAAAGATTAAAGCTATTGACTAACACTTGATCTCATTTCCACCGGGAATATCATTTCCCGGTGGATGTAATCTATCCATGTTGCACAATGATATTAAAGCATCCCAGCTTATCCAGAGGTCTTCATCTTTAGTTATCAATCTCAACTCATATTCGCTACAGTCACTATCGACTTTCACCTGCCACTGATTAATCTCTAATACATTTAAACAATCTCTAATTTTTTTCTCCTGCTTTCCATGACACCTTAACACTGTTGGTTCGCCTTCCAGAACTTCCAGTGTCAGGTGGGAAAGTAATGTTTTTATTTTTTTTCGATCCGGAGCTTCTTTCATCAATTTATGTATTACTTCAAATACCATTTCCTGAGATTTTTTTTGTAAATATATTTTCTCGTTCTCTATTTCCTCAGACCATCTTTTTATTAGCTCTCCACTTCTCTCCAAAAAATCAATTGACTGTTTTTTAGTTTCAGCCTGCCTCTTTTTTTCTTCTCGATGAGTCGCTTCAATTTCTTCTCTCTCATGGTTTGTCCATCGTAAATTTATCTCATCCTGACAATTAACTTTCTGCTTTTTTATAAGCTGCTCTGTTTCATACAACAAAAAATCACAGTACTCCATTGTACTTTTTATCTTATCGTTATCACTTTCTATAACATTAAAATCCTCTTCCGAAAAAAAACCTCCCTCATAATTGTACTTATCAGATATAAACAAAACCCGTTTACAACCAAAGACGTTACCCTTCTCACTTTTCATCTTTCACTTTCACTTTCACTTTCACTTTCACTTTAGAGAATTTATTCATATAAAACTTTATTGCAAACCATGAGAGAAATAAAATCCACAGTAACATCAAACCGTAAACAACCATTCTTTCATTATCCGTTTCTTTATTCTTAACATGCCCCCCATTTTTTATCGGCTCATCATGCTGGGAAAAAAATACGACTGAAACATCGTTATATTTAGTTTCACTTAACCCCGGAATGGAATTTGCCACTAACTTTTTCACTCTGGTTTCTATGCCCTCTATGTCCAGGTGCTGCTTATGTTTGATAAATACGGAAGCAGATGCGGGTTGCCATGAAGTACCCGGAGCAAGCCTTTCAGGTAAAACAATCTGGACCCTAGACAAAATCACACCATCAATTTTTTCCAGTGTTTCTTCCATTGCCTGTGATAATGCATATACATATCTAATCCTCTCCTCCATAGTACTTGAGACGATCCCCTCCTTTTTAAAGGTGTCACCTAAAGTTGCTCGCTTTTTTTTCGGATAGTCGTCTTCTTTTAATATCTTTAATGCATTGGCTAAATCGTCACTTTTCACCGAAATAGAATACCCTTCTTTTTCTATCCCCTTTTCCGCTAACAAACTATTTCTTGCAAGTAGGACAATAACATCATTAGCCTCTCTTTCACTTAATCCACGATGTAGTTCAATTTTTTTATCGCACCCAGTGAGCAAAAACACAACAAATATAAGCACAAGCTTGATCATTGCATACTCGTTAACTTCTCAATTGATTGAACCCCTTTGCCAATCACTTTTGCTGTCAGGTGGTTCAGAATGTAGTACTCTCTTGCAGCTCCAGCAGCTGCGGAGAGATCCTGAACATTTGCTGAAACAGCGGAACGCTTAACTTTATCTTCCATATCACGACGTTTATTTTCATAAAAAGTGGTTAAGTTTCTAGTTGGATTATCTTCAGAAACCATTTTACGAAAATCATATCCCGCTAATTCGAGTTCATAGCTTGTTTCTTCGTTGAGTTTTTCAATTCCCTTGTTAAAACTCTGCAAACCTGTGGCTTTGTTTTCTATGTACATCACTTACCCTCTGGTTAGTATACTATACTCATTATTATCATTACGAAGTTCCGGAGCCCACCATATTTTTACTACTCCCTCCTTCTCTGGGTTATCAATTGAACACTGCCCGCTAATACAAACATCTTTCCTTGAAATACAACTTGTAAGCAAAAGGCATAATAGCAATCCATTAATAGCTGATTTTATTAATCGCATTGTCACTTCTCACAAAAATGTTACTTTTGATGTGGGAGATAGGTTTGATTCAGTGTTATTTTATCGAAAATAGTTCACTGGAATGTCTGATTTACGATCTGCCTCTGAATTCATCAAGATGGCTTTCGATTAATAATATCTTTCCTTTCCCTGTCCTACAGTTCTGGTTAATATGGCAGTCATCTGCAGCTTGTACGGGTCTTCGGCATCGTCAACGCTGCCCACCATTAAATCTGATGACAATCCCAGCGAATGAGTACTCAAAACAACCTCAGCGATCACACCCCCATGATGCAGCAATACCTGCGTCTGAAATCTGAACACCCAGACATTCTACTGTTCTATCGTATGGGGGATTTTTATGAGCTGTTTTACGATGACGCTAAACGTGCTTCTCAACTGCTTGAAATCTCACTTACCAAGCGTGGCGCTTCAGCGGGCGAGCCCATCCCCATGGCTGGCGTGCCACACCACGCTGCTGAAAACTACCTGGCTAAGCTGGTACAACTCGGTGAATCTGTTGCGATTTGTGAACAAGTCGGTGACCCCGCATTAAGTAAAGGGCCAGTAGAAAGAAAGGTGGTGCGTATTGTCACGCCGGGCACCATCAGTGATGAAGCACTGCTCCAGGAACGGCAGGATAATTTACTGGCCGCGATTGTTCAGGGGCCTCGCGGTTTTGGCTATGCCACACTAGATATCAGTTCTGGCCGTTTTCGTCTTAGCGAACCTGCTGACAGTGAAAGTATGACGGCTGAACTGCAGCGGACCAATCCTGCTGAGCTGCTGTACCCAGAAGATCTGGCTGCGATGGCATTGATTGAACAACGGCGTGGTCTCCGCCGTCGCCCGCTATGGGAGTTTGAGATCGATACGGCACGCCAGCAGCTAAATTTGCAATTTGGCACTCGTGACTTGATCGGTTTTGGTGTTGAGACAGCACACCTTGCGCTCCGTGCGGCGGGTTGCTTGCTGCAATATGTCAAAGATACTCAGCGTACTGCCCTGCCCCACATCCGCAGTCTGAGCATGGATCGTCAGCAAGACAGCATCATTATGGATGCAGCGACCAGGCGAAATCTTGAGATCACGCAAAACCTTTCTGGTGGAATTCAAAACACGCTTGCCGCCGTTTTAGACAAAACCGTGACGCCTATGGGCAGCCGTATGTTTAAACGCTGGCTGCACTTACCGCTCCGTGATGCCAACGTAATCAGTCAACGCCATGATACCGTTGCCGAGCTGCAATCGCTTTATGAAGACTTCCAACCGCTGCTACGCCAGGTCGGTGATCTTGAGCGTATTCTGGCACGTTTAGCATTACGAACCGCACGCCCGCGCGACCTTGCACGCATTCGCCATGCTTTCCAGCAACTACCGCTGTTGAATGCCGGACTGGCTTCCGCCAGCACACCACAGCTGGTGCGCCTGCGTGATGCTATGGGTGAGTTTGCTGAGCAGCGAGAGCTGCTGGAGCGTGCAATTATTGAAGCACCACCGGTGTTGATTCGCGATGGCGGTGTCATAGCACCAGGCTACAACGAAGAACTGGATGAATGGCGCGCGCTGGCTGATGGGGCGACTGACTATCTTGATAAGCTAGAGATTCGTGAACGTGACAAACTGGGTCTGGATACCCTCAAAGTGGGCTTTAATGCCATTCACGGCTATTACATTCAGGTGAGTCGTGGCCAGAGCCATCGCGTACCAATTCACTATGTGCGCCGTCAGACGCTGAAAAATGCCGAACGCTATATCATTCCCGAGCTGAAAGAGTATGAAGACAAGGTACTCACGTCCAAGGGTAAAGCGCTGGCGCTTGAAAAGAGCCTGTATGATGAACTGTTTGATGCTTTATTACCGCATCTGGAAGCCCTGCAACAAAGCGCGTCAGCCCTTGCAGAACTTGATGTGCTGGCAAATCTCGCTGAACGCGCCTGGACGTTGAATTACAACCGTCCGAAGTTGCAAGATAAGGTCGGCGTTAAGATTATCGCCGGGCGTCATCCGGTGGTAGAGCAAGTGCTCAAAGAGCCTTTTATCGCGAATCCACTGACGCTTAGCCCACAACGCCGCATGTTAATCATTACCGGCCCGAACATGGGCGGTAAAAGTACCTACATGCGTCAGACTGCACTCATCACTCTGCTCGCCTGGATAGGCAGCTTTGTTCCTGCCGATGAAGCAATCATCGGCCCTGTCGATCGTATATTTACCCGAGTGGGTGCAGCTGATGATTTGGCGTCAGGCCGCTCAACCTTTATGGTTGAAATGACTGAGACGGCTAACATCTTGCATAATGCAACAGAGAATAGCCTGGTGCTTATGGATGAAATTGGCCGTGGTACCTCAACCTATGATGGATTGTCACTGGCCTGGGCCTGCGCAGAGAGTCTGGCTAATCGCATCAAAGCGTTAACGCTGTTTGCGACGCACTATTTTGAGCTGACAACGTTGCCAGAGAAGATGGAAGGAGTGATTAACGTCCATCTGGATGCTGTGGAACATGGGGATACGATCGCCTTTATGCACAGTGTCGAAGAGGGAGCAGCAAGTAAGAGTTATGGCCTTGCCGTTGCGGCTCTGGCTGGGGTGCCAAAAGAGGTGATTAAACGTGCTCGCCACAAGCTCCGTGAGCTTGAAACGCTTGCTAACGGTCATGCTGCTTCAACGGTTGAAGGATCTCAACTCGCATTGCTGGCTGATGCACCTTCACCGGCAACTGAAGCGTTGGAAGCCCTCGATCCTGATTCGCTAAGCCCACGTCAGGCGCTGGAGTGGATCTATCGCCTTAAATCTTTGCTGTAATTTAGCCATAAAAAAAAGCGGTGGTTTTCACCACCGCTCTCGATTCGACGACGCTTAACGCAGATTATTCGCGGAACAGCGCTTCAATGTTTAGCCCCTGCGCCTGCAAAATCTCACGCAGACGACGAAGACCTTCAACCTGAATCTGACGAACCCGCTCGCGAGTTAAGCCAATTTCCCGGCCTACGTCTTCAAGTGTTGCTGCTTCGTAGCCCAGCAGGCCAAAACGGCGCGCCAACACTTCACGTTGCTTAGCATTCAGCTCGAACAACCACTTAACGATACTTTGTTTCATATCATCATCTTGCGTGGTGTCTTCCGGACCGTTGTCTTTTTCATCGGCCAGAATATCAAGCAGCGCTTTTTCTGAGTCACCGCCCAATGGAGTATCAACAGAAGTGATACGCTCATTCAGACGCAACATGCGACTCACATCGTCAACTGGCTTATCTAACTGCTCGGCAATCTCTTCAGCACTTGGCTCATGATCAAGCTTGTGTGAGAGTTCACGCGCGGTGCGCAGATAAACATTCAGTTCTTTAACAATGTGGATTGGCAGACGAATAGTTCGGGTTTGATTCATGATCGCCCGTTCAATGGTCTGTCGAATCCACCAGGTTGCGTAAGTGGAGAAACGGAAGCCACGTTCTGGGTCAAACTTCTCGACCGCACGAATCAGCCCCAGATTGCCTTCCTCAATCAGATCCAGCAAGGCCAGACCACGATTGCTATAACGACGGGCAATCTTAACCACCAGACGCAAGTTACTTTCAATCATTCGACGGCGAGAAGGAATATCGCCTCGTAATGCACGACGAGCGAAGAAGACCTCTTCTTCTGCTGTCAGCAGGGGAGAATAACCAATCTCTCCCAGGTAGAGCTGCGTCGCATCCAACACACGTTGTGTTGCACCCTGCGACAGCAGTTCTTCTTCTGCTACATCGTTATCACCAGGTTCGTTTTCAACAAGAGCCTTCTCATCAAAAACTTCAGCTCCGTTCTCGTCGAATTCCGCGTCTTCATTTAACTCATTAACTTTCAGCGTATTCTGGCTCATAAGCGGCTCCTACCCGTGATTCCAAGGCAGAACAACTTGGTTCTGCCGGATTATCGCTGCGGTAAATAACGCAACGGGTTAACGGATTTCCCCTTGTAACGAATTTCAAAATGCAGTCTGACAGAGCTGGTTCCAGTGCTACCCATGGTAGCGATCTTTTGACCCGCTTTAACTTCCTGTTGTTCCCGGACCAGCATCGTGTCGTTGTGGGCATAGGCACTCAGATAATCATCGTTATGTTTGATGATAATAAGATTACCGTAGCCACGTAGCGCATTACCTGCATATACCACCCTTCCCGATGCGGTGGCGACAACAGGTTGACCACGTGAACCCGCAATATCGATCCCTTTGTTTCCACCTTCCGAGGCAGAGAAGTTATCGATGATCTTACCTTCGGTTGGCCAGCGCCAGCTACCCACTGGGGTTGAGCTGTCCGTTGTGCTACTTGCCGTTGGCGGTGCGGTTACCACTGGAGCTGTTGTCGTTGCAACATTTGCTCCTCGGGATGGCAACAATTTACTACCACCCGTGTCATCTGAATCTTCAGAATACGTAATAACAGGTTGCTGTGCAACAGGGGCTGTATGAATTTGCGTCGTTTCAGGCGGTGGCGTCACGCCCTGCTGACGGGCATCTGCGGTGGTGATGGCATTGCCTCCGGTGATCGGTTGTCCGCCACCGTTTTCAACCTGCAAAACCTGCCCGGCATTCAAGGAGTAAGGCGCGGAGATGTTATTACGCTGAGCCAGATCGCGGAAATCATTGCCGGTAATCCAGGCAATATAGAACAAGGTATCACCACGGCGAACGGTATAAGTATTGCCGCCATAGCTACCTTTCGGAATATTCTGATAGTTGCGGTTGTATACTATTCGACCATTTTCCGTTGTCACATTATTGTTTTCGCTAATCATTCCGCCTTGCGCAGGTACGGAAGATGAAGTTCCGCTTAGCATTCCGCCTCGGGAAGGGGTCGCTGGAACGCCTCCACTTAGCATCCCACCACCCTGGCGCGGAATGCCGGATGAATTGCCAGAAAGCATACCTGACTGGCTCATGCCTGAGTTGTCATTTACGCTGCTGATGGGCGCCTGGGTATTATCCCCAGAGCTACACCCTGCCAGCCAAAGCGTTACCAGAGAAAGCGCCGCAATGCGGCGTAACTGAAATGTTGGGCTTCCCGTGCTCATTAATCCCCCGTGATGACACACCTGGATGACTCTGATTTGCACCGCAAGGCAGCACAAAGCGCTGCCTGAGGTCACAAAATATGTGTTTTACATGTATATGGAAGGATAGTAGCAATATCAACTACGTGGCGCTATGGGACAGTTGTGAACAAGTACGAAGTGATTCAGGCCAAGTCACCCTGAACCAGAGGTACAAAACGTACCGGTTCGACTATCTCTTCCAGTAGCACATCCTTCTGCCGACGCAGGCGTTTCAGCACCTGCTGATCCTCGCCCACCGGCAGCACCATGATGCCATTGTCAGCCAGTTGCGCTATCAGTGCAGTCGGAATTTCAGGGGGAGCGGCAGTGACAATAATAGCGTCAAATGGGCCACGTGAAGCCCAACCTTGCCAACCATCGCCATGACGAGTCGAGATATTGTGAAGATCTAACTGCTTGAGCCGCCGCTTGGCTTGCCATTGCAGCCCTTTGATGCGCTCTACCGAGTACACATGATCAACCAGATGAGCCAGGATTGCCGTTTGATAACCGGAGCCGGTGCCAATCTCCAGCACGCGTGACGCGGGATGAAGCTCCAGTAAAGAGGTCATCCGCGCCACCATGTAAGGCTGAGAAATGGTTTGCCCGGAACCGATCGGCAACGCGATGTTTTCCCAGGCTTTATGCTCAAAGGCTTCGTCGATAAATTTCTCACGAGGCACTTCCGCCAACGCTTTTAGCAGGCTTTCATCTTCAATGCCTTGCAAACGCAGTTGTGCCAGCAGCGTTTCGACGCGCCTGCTTACCATGTCTGCGCAACCCCAGATTGCTGTAACCACGCGTCAAGCTTGTCCTGGGCAGCATGCGCCGTGAGATCCACATGCAGTGCGGTAACCGAGACATAGCCTTCGTCAATGGCGGCAAAATCCGTTCCCGGTCCTGCATCCAACTGGTTACCTGGCGGCCCAATCCAATACAGCGTATTACCACGAGGGTCCTGCTGACGTATCACCTGGTCAGCGGGATGACGACTACCACAGCGGGTCACGCGAATACCTTTGATGCTCTCAAGGGGCAAATCGGGCACGTTGATATTGAGAATGCGGCCAGTGCGCAAAGGCGTGTGCACCAGCGCGCGAAGCAGCGTGCAGGTTACCGCAGCCGCCGTCGCATAATGCTCATGTCCATTCAGGGAAACCGCCAGCGCGGGCAAACCAAGATGACGCCCTTCCATAGCCGCAGCCACCGTGCCGGAATAGATGACATCATCACCGAGATTAGGTCCCGCGTTGATGCCTGACACCACGATGTCAGGGCGTGGCTGCATCAAGGCATTAACGCCAAGATAAACGCAGTCAGTGGGCGTTCCCATCTGTACCGCTATATCGCCATTTTCATGGGTAAAGGTGCGTAATGGCGTCTCTAACGTCAATGAGTTCGAGGCACCACTGCGATTACGATCGGGAGCAACAACCTGCACTTCCGCAAACGTGCGTAGTGCCTGTGCTAACACCTGAATCCCAGGTGCATGAATACCATCGTCGTTACTCAGTAATATCCGCATCGTTACCCACATGTTGAACAATTTCACGCACTACGCTGGTAGCAAAACTACCGGCAGGTAGCCAGAACTGTAGTGACAGAGTAGAAGCATCCAACCACTGCCACTCCATATCACGCGGCACCACCAACATAGCCCGACGAGCAGCATCAACCCGCTCACGTTCCAAAAGCTTAATCAATTCGTCACTGTCTGCCAGGGTCTGCTGCTCAAACTGCAATACTGCCCCGGTCGTTCCCCACTCGCCTTTGCCCGGCAGCGGAGCCGTGATGCGCAATTCCTGTTGCTCAACCCGCGCCTGTACCTCTGCTAGCTCATCAGGCTGTGCGACAAACCAGCTGCCGCGTCCAGCCAGTTGTACTGCATCACCGGCCAGCACCCGCTCTGGCCCATAATGTTGCAGCCTGGCACTGCTCGCCTGGTTAAACAAGGCACTGCGGGCCGTTGAGAGCAACAAGCCTTTTTTATTACGATCGCGCGGCTGGAACTGACCCTCGGCCCATTGGCGCACCAGTGACAGATTATTGCCGTCGCGGCCAAAGCGTTGTTCACCAAAATAGTTTGGCACACCACTCTGGCGAATAAGTTCAAGTCGTTGTGTGACTTCATCCTGCCCGGATATATGGCGGATCACTATCCGAAAATGATTCCCCGCCAGCGCACCGATACGAATTTTACGTTTGTGACGAATCACCTGCAAAATTTCGACCCCTTCCAGGGCGAATCCGGTCAAATTCGGCATCCCATTGCCGGGGACGCGGAAGCAAAGCGTTTGCTCCGTGACGGCATGCCGGTCTTTCATCCCGGCGTAGCTCAGCTCACGCGCAGAAACACGCAAATACTTTGCCAATGCCTCAGCCACAAAGCGGGTGTTATTGCCGGTTTTGCGAATGCGAACCAGCAGCTGCTCACCTTCACCATCCGGGGCATACCCCAGATCTTCTATCACCACAAAATCTTCCGGTGCACTTTTCAGTACGCCAGTCGCGCCAGGCTGTCCATGCAGGTAATGCAACGGTATCATGCCTCATCAACCTTAAATAACAGTGCGACAGCCTCGCAGGCAATCCCTTCACCACGTCCAGTGAACCCCAGTTTCTCTGTGGTGGTGGCTTTGACGTTGACCTGGTCCATATGGCAGCCCAAATCTTCAGCGATGTTGACGCGCATCTGCGGCACATGTGGCAACATCTTTGGTGCCTGAGCGATTAGCGTGACATCGACATTCCCGACGCGATACCCTTTCTGCTCAATACGACGCCAGGCTTCGCGCAGCAAACCACGGCTATCAGCCCCCTTATAAGCGGGATCGGTGTCCGGGAAGAGCTTGCCAATATCACCCATGGCCACGGCCCCTAACAGCGCATCTGTCAGCGCGTGCAGCGCAACATCGCCATCCGAATGGGCAATAAACCCCTGGTCAAAGGGAATCCGAACGCCACCAATCACCAATGGGCCTTCCCCGCCAAAAGCATGCACGTCAAAACCGTGGCCAATACGCATTATGCGCTCTCCTTTAACTGAATCTGAGATAGATAGAATGCCGCCAACGCGAGGTCTTCCGGGCGGGTGACTTTGATGTTGTCGCTGCGACCGGCAATCAACGCCGGATGATAACCGCAGTACTCAAGCGCGGAAGCTTCGTCGGTGACGTTAGCCCCCTCTTGCAATGCGCGCTCAAGGGAAGTCAGCAGAAGCTGATGGGGAAATAGCTGCGGCGTCAGTGCGTGCCACAACTGTTCGCGATCGACCGTGTGGGCAATGGCAGCCTGGCCCGGTTCGCCGCGTTTCATGGTGTCACGGACGGGGGCTGCCAGAATCCCGCCCACTTTGCTCTGCTCACGCAGCGCAAGCAGCGCGTGTAAATCTTCCGGATGCAGGCACGGACGTGCGGCATCATGCACCAATACCCAGTGAGCATGCTGGATAGCGCGCAGCCCTGCCAGCACCGACGTTGCTCGCGAATCACCGCCTGTGACCACAGTAATACGGGGGTCCTGAGCCACTGGCAACTGAGTAAATTGCGTATCTTCCGGGCTTAAGGCGACAACCACCCGGCTCACCGCAGGATGGCGGAACAGACAGGCAATGCTGTGTTCCAGAATGGTGTGTTGACCAATAGTCAGATATTGCTTAGGGCAAGCCGATTGCATACGGCTGCCGATACCGGCCGCCGGGACAACGGCGACCACATCCGCAGAGGATACGAGGTTATTCATGGAGTTATCGTGGCTGATTTTGCGCAGCTTGTTGCGCATTGCGTTGATTCTGGTCAGGCACGAGGCGATAGAAAGTTTCACCGGGTCTGATCATACCCAGCTCGTTACGCGCGCGCTCTTCGATCGCCTCTGACCCACCGTTAAGATCGTCAATTTCAGCGAACAGTTGATCGTTACGCGCTTTTAATTTGGCGTTATTCGCCTGTTGTACCGCAACGTCCTGATCGACGCGCGTGTAGTCGTGAATACCGTTTTTGCCCAGCCATAATGAATACTGAAGCCAGCCAAGCAGCACCAGTAGCAGTAACGTCAGTTTTCCCATTCCCGCCCCCTGAAAAACCGCTCAATCATCCCATAACTTTGCAGAAGACTCCACAGCAGCGGAAGAAATGGTGGCAAAGGACAACTGTATGCGCAAAAAAACCGCGCCGCTTCGGGTAAAGTTTTGTAACTGCCCGATGCGTTTGGTCATCACCCCATCACCATCCGGAGAGGAAAGAGAACAGGAGCCAGAACAGGCAGACAACGATGATTGCCGTTGCAATTGCCGTCCAAAACAGATGGCCACGCAGGAACATACTACAGGCGATGCCGATCAAGACCGAGACAGGCAGCAGCGCGAGGAAGAACGGCCAGGTATAGAGGAAGAAGAACAGCGTGTTTGAACCGTACAGCAGGAAGGGAATTGCTAACGCACACCAGTAAGAGAGAAAGCCAATCACGCCTCCGGGCAGGGAGGAGCGAGACTCATCCTGGGAGCGGTCGTCTTTGCGAGCCAGCATTGGGGTAACGTTCTGCATAGAAATCCTGTTGACGCTGAGGGCGGCAAATCAACTGGATTTGCCGCAGTCTGTTCAGGATCTGATGATATCGCGGTGACGCAGGAGGTCTAATAATTGGCGGGTCAGTTTTGTAACCAATTGTTCGCCATCCAGCTGAATTTCTGGGGCTTCTGGCGCTTCATACGCGCTGTCGATTCCGGTGAAATTGCGCAGTTCACCGGCACGGGCTTTTTTATACAGCCCCTTGGGATCGCGCGCTTCACAAATCGCTAGCGGCGTATCGACAAACACTTCAATAAACTGGCCTTCACCTAGCTGCTCACGCACCATCTGGCGCTCAGCACGATGGGGAGAGATAAACGCGGTCAACACCACTAACCCGGCATCCACCATCAGTTTTGCGACTTCACCCACCCGGCGGATGTTCTCTTTACGATCGTCATCACTGAAGCCGAGATCGCGACACAAGCCATGACGTACGTTATCACCATCCAGCAGATAGGTACTGACACCCGCAGCGTGAAGAGCCTGCTCCAGCGCGCCAGCAACGGTTGATTTACCCGAGCCCGAAAGCCCGGTAAACCACAGCACGACCCCTTGATGGCCGTGCTGCTGCTCTCTGGCCTCACGCGTAACGGGATGGTCATGCCATACCACGTTCTCATCGTGTTGCGCCATTAGTTGCCCCCTAACAGGTCACGCGCGTTCCAGTGTGGGAAGTGGCGGCGCACCAGCGCATTCAGTTCCAGCTCGAAGGCACTAAACTGGCCCTGCTGCTGTAGCTGGTTAGTCAGCGGCTGATTGATTAGCCCGGCGCCTACCGTGACGTTACTCAGGCGATCGATAAAGATCATGCCGCCGGTCACTGGGTTTTGCTGATAGCTATCCAACACCATCGGTTCATCAAAAGTCAGTTCAACCAAGCCGATACCGTTCAACGGCAGTTGATCCGCGCTGCGTTTTTCCAGGCTGTTGATCTCAACCTGATGAATCACTTTTTCAACGCGTGCACGGGATTTTTTCCCTGCGATTTTCACGTCATAGCTCTGACCAGGCTGCAACGCCTGCTCTGCCATCCACACCACGTCGACGGTGGCGGACTGCACGGCTTGCAGTTCGGCATCTGCCGCAACCAGCAGATCGCCACGGCTAATATCGACTTCATCGGTTAGTACCAGGGTAATGGCTTCGCCCGCACCCGCCTGTTGCAAATCGCCATCAAAAGTCACAATCCGTGCGATGTTAGATTCCACGCCAGAAGGCAGAACTTTTACACGCTGTCCTACGCTAACCACACCGGATGCCAGCGTGCCAGCATAACCACGGAAATCCAGGTTAGGGCGATTCACGTACTGTACCGGGAAGCGCATTGGCTGGTGTTCAACCACACGTTTGATTTCCACGGTTTCCAGCACATCGAGCAGCGTTGGGCCGCTGTACCACGGCATAGTCTGGCTCGGGCTAGCCACGTTATCCCCTTCCAGCGCCGACATCGGGACAAAACGAATATCCAGATCCTGCGGCAGCTGCTCGGCAAAATCGAGATAGCTCTGTTTGATCTGCTCAAACACGTCCTGCTTGTAGTCGACCAGATCCATTTTGTTGATCGCGACCACCAGGTTTTTAATCCCCAGCAGCGTTGAGATGAAGCTGTGACGACGTGTCTGATCCAGCACGCCTTTACGCGCATCGATCAGTAAAATAGCCAAATCACAGGTCGAAGCCCCGGTCGCCATGTTTCGCGTGTACTGCTCGTGTCCTGGGGTATCTGCGATGATAAATTTGCGTTTTTCGGTAGAGAAATAGCGGTAAGCAACATCAATGGTGATGCCCTGCTCACGCTCGGCCTGCAGGCCATCCACCAGCAACGCCAGATCCAGCTTCTCACCTTGCGTGCCGTGACGCTTGCTGTCGTTGTGCAGCGAGGAGAGCTGATCTTCATAAATCTGACGCGTGTCATGCAGCAAACGACCAATCAGGGTACTTTTCCCATCATCCACGCTGCCACAGGTGAGGAAGCGCAGCAGGCTTTTGTGCTGTTGTGCGGTCAACCAGGCTTCTACGCCACCCTGGTCGGCAATTTGTTGTGCAATTACAGTATTCATCTGGCGCTCCTCAGAAATAACCCTGACGTTTTTTCATTTCCATTGATCCGGCCTGATCGCGATCTATCACGCGGCCCTGACGTTCACTGGTAGTGGAGACCAGCATCTCTTCAATAATTTCCGGCAGCGTCTGGGCTTCTGACTCCACGGCACCGGTTAATGGCCAGCAGCCAAGGGTACGGAAACGCACCATGCGCTCTTCAATTTTTTCACCGGGCTGCAGGTCGATACGATCGTCATCAATCATCATCAACATGCCATCACGTTCCAGCACCGGACGCGGTGCGGCCAGGTAAAGTGGGACGATTTCGATATTTTCCAGGAAGATGTACTGCCAGATGTCCAGCTCCGTCCAGTTGGAGAGCGGGAATACGCGGATGCTTTCGCCTTTATTGATCTGGCCGTTGTAGTTGTGCCACAGCTCAGGACGCTGATTTTTTGGGTCCCAGCGGTGGAAGCGGTCACGGAACGAGTAAATACGCTCTTTGGCTCGTGATTTCTCTTCATCACGACGGGCACCACCAAACGCGGCATCAAAACCGTATTTGTTCAGCGCCTGCTTCAACCCTTCGGTTTTCATGATGTCGGTGTGCTTAGCACTGCCGTGCACAAACGGGCTGATGCCCATTGCAACACCTTCCGGATTACGGTGGACCAGCAACTCTGCACCAATCTGTTTCACTGTGCGGTCGCGGAACTCATACATCTCACGGAATTTCCAGCCGGTGTCCACGTGCAGCAGCGGGAATGGCAGCGTGCCTGGATAGAACGCTTTACGCGCCAGATGCAGCATCACCGAAGAGTCTTTACCGATAGAGTACATCATTACCGGATTGCTGAACTCCGCCGCCACTTCGCGGATGATATGGATGCTTTCAGCTTCCAGCTGACGCAGATGAGTGAGTCTTTTTTGGTCCATGATATTTCCTCAAGCCAGATTGACAACGGCGGACTCGCGAGCCCCCTGCTGTGCCGAATGTTGAAACCAGGCTAACTGCTCATGCAGATTCACCACTTCACCGATCACCAAAAGGGCCGGGGTGGGCGCAACGGCAGCCAGTGCTTCCAGTTGTTCTAATGTGCCGGTGAGTACCTGCTGATCCTGACGCGTTCCGCGCCCGATCACCGCCACTGGCGTGTGCGGGTCTCGACCGTGCTGAATTAATCCGGCGCTGATTTCCGCCGCTTTGACCGTGCCCATGTAGATCGCCAGCGTTTGTCGTGCTCGCGCCAATGAAGGCCAGTCGATCCCTGCGCTGTCGCTGCGCAGATGACCAGTAATAAACAGTGCGCTCTGCGCGTA
The DNA here is from genome assembly GCF_000295955.2 of Pantoea sp. A4. Lineage (GTDB taxonomy): Bacteria > Pseudomonadota > Gammaproteobacteria > Enterobacterales > Enterobacteriaceae > Pantoea > Pantoea multigeneris. Next base: position 51,546 of record NZ_ALXE01000002.1, on the reverse strand, counting down.
GTCGCGGTGCGTCAGTGGAATACCGGCATAAGCCGTCGCCCCGGAGGCCGCGGTGATACCCGGCACCACCTGGAACGGAATACCTGCGGCGCGGGCAGCCTGAAGTTCCTCACCACCACGACCAAAGATAAACGGATCGCCACCTTTCAGACGCACCACGCGTTTCCCTTCCAGCGCCAGTTTGACCAATAGCTGGTTAGTCTCTTCCTGCGAAACGGAGTGTGCGCCAGCACGTTTGCCCACGCAGATACGGTCAGCATCACGCCGCACCAGCTCCAGCACTTCATCACTGACCAGATGGTCATACAGCACCACATCCGCCAGTTGCATCACCTGAAGGCCACGCAGTGTGAGGAGGCCGCTATCGCCAGGCCCGGCACCTACCAGAATCACTTCACCCTGACGGTTTTCTTCAGTGGTGAGTTCACGATCCAGCGTTTCACGTGCCGCTGTCACGTTACCGGCGGCCATCTGGCTGGCGAACAGACCATTAAACGCCCGTTCCCAGAAGCGGCGGCGGTCGCTCATTTCAGCAAAGCGCTGTTTAACCTTGCCGCGCCACTCTCCAGCCACCTGAGCCATCTGCCCTAGCGTGGCGGGTAACAGGGTTTCAATTTTTTCCCGCAGCAGACGAGCCAGTACCGGTGCCGTGCCACTGGAGGAGATCGCCACCACTAACGGGGAGCGATCAACAATAGAAGGAAAGATAAACGAACACTTCGGCTGATCATCCACCACGTTTACCAGACGAAAACGGGCATTGGCCTCGTCGAACACCTGGCTGTTCAGGGCGTTATCATCGGTGGCAGCAATCACCAGAAAGACTTTATCGAGCTGGGCCGGTTCGAATGATGTCGCGATCCACTCAACCTGTTGTGCATCTCGTTGAGCTTGCAGTTCTTCGCACAATTCACGTGCGGCAATCTGCACCTGCGCGCCAGCGCGATGCAGCAGTTCTATTTTGCGGGCAGCGATATCACCACCACCGACGACGAGCACCGGGCGGCCTTTGAGATCGGCGAATAAGGGCAGATAATCCACGTGAACCTTAGTACTATGCTAATGATTAACGCGACTATACGTCCCCTGGTTCTGGCAGATGAAATTACTTATTGGAATGAGTTGTTACTGAATGGAATAACGCCACTGCTAAGTTACGAACAAATAGTGCTTAACGAATGATATTGCTGGTGTTTCAGCGTTTTCTAAATTGTCTAATTTGCTTCACAGTTTCATACTGGCTGCGTTTTTTCCGCCGCCTGTGTTCAGGTGTTTTACAAGGATAACCCCATGTTTGCCTTTCTCCGCCGGGCCGCGCTTTGCGCACTGGTCAGCGGTCTTACCTTTCAGGCTTCGGCATCTGTCTCTACGCCAGGCCAGTTTGCCGAACAACAAATTCGCCATATCGCGACGCTCTTCCCCGGTCGCATGAGCGGTTCGCCCGCCGAATTAATGGCCGCAGATTATCTGCAACAACAGTTCAGCAGTTTTGGCTACCAAAGCAACACCCGTCAGTTCAATACCGGCTATGAATGGCAGGATGAACGTGGGCAGCAGCACCCGCGTAAAGTGACTGCGACATCAGTAATTGCCGCGCGTGCAGGTGAAGTGCCGCAAGAGATTCTGGTCATCGCCCATCTGGATACCTGGACCCCCGCCAGCAGCAAAGATATCGATAATAATTTGGGTGGCCTGCGTTTACAGGGCGTTGATGATAATGCTTCTGGCCTTGGCGTAATGCTGGAGCTGGCTGAGAAACTTAGCCATAGTCCACTGCATTATGGTATTCGTTTTGTCGCACTCAGTGCCGCACAGAACAATCTGCATGGTGTGGATGATTACCTGCAGCGCATGAGTCCTGTTGAGAAGAAAAATACGCTGTTAGTGATTGACCTGAACAGTCTGATCACGGGCGACTCCCTCTATTTTAACAGCGGGCAACATACGCCCGTTGCCGTGCGTAAGCAGACCAGCGAACGTGCCGTGCGCCTGGCGCACAGGCTTAATATTCCGGCAGCCAGCCGGGTATTAACCAGTAATGACTTTGCGGGGCATAATGCTTTTGATCAAGCGGGGTTCCCTTTGCTTGATGTCACGGCCAGCAACTGGAAACTTGGCCAGCATAACGGCATGCAGCAGCGCAGCCGTAGCCGCCATTTCCCTGAAGGGGAAACCCGACACCAGACCGATCTGGATAACTTGCAATATATCGATCGCTGGCTGCCCGGACGCATTGCGCTGCGCAGCCGTGAGAGCGTTAATATCCTCCTGCCTTTGCTGCAAGAACTGGCTAATCCGCAACGTTAAGGAATCTATATGTACGTGGTGTATTTGAACTACTTCCGCCCAGTTGAAGATGTCGAAGCTTTACTGGCTCCCCACATTGAGTGGCTGAACCGTTATTTCGACAGCGGGGATATTATTGCCGCCGGGCGCAAAGATCCGCGTACCGGAGGAATGATTATGCTCCGGGACATGCCACGCACCCGCCTGGCCGCCATTCTGGCAGAGGACCCGTTTGTGGAAGTGGCAAACTATGACGTGACGAAGGTCAACGTGACACGCGCCGCCGAGCAGTTCTCTGGCCTGAAAGGAATTTAATCGGGTCATCCATCGCACGGACTGCTGGCAGCCGCATTGCTGCCAGCAACACCAACACAACTGTCTGCCGACCCGAGATACATCGGCCTGTCAGAGGGGGGTTGAGTTCCGACAGGCTCCACGCCAATCCCCCTCTGCCACCGAAATCCGTATCACTGTTTTGTCTGAAAGACGAGAAACGTGTGGCTTGCAGATAAAGCGCTAACCCACAAACCGCACGGATATCTGACCGCCGCATTGCTGCCAGCAACACCAACACAACAGTCTGCCGACCCGAGATACATCGGCCTGTCAGAGGGGGTTGGGTTCCGACAGGCTCCACGCCAATCCCCCTCTGCCACCGAAATCCGTATCACTGTTTTGTCTGAAAGACGAGAAACGTGTGGATTGCAGATAAAGCGCTAACCCAGAAACCGCACGGACTTCTGGCAGCCGCGTTGCTGCCTGCGGGGAAGGCACTGGGGGATATGATAGCGAGTGCTTGCCCGACATGGACGTCGGGCCAGATCGGCAGGAGCAATCTTTCCGAGCAGTCATATCCCCCATTGCCTGACCTGACTACACGACCTTTAGCGGCTTGATCATCACCGCCAGTAACAACAAAAAACCCCGAACAGAGTCGGGGTTTCCATCAATCGAAGCAGACGCTTAACCTTCGTGCAAACCGCACTCGCGCTTCAGGCCGAAGAAACGCGTCTCTTCTTCTACCATGCCCGGCTCCCACTTGCGCGTGGTGTGGGTATCCCCCACCGAGAGATAACCTTCATCCCACAGCGGGTGATATTTCAGGTTATTCGCCTTCAGATATTGATACACCTGACGGTTGTCCCAGTCGATGATCGGCAGAATCTTAAACACACCGCGCTGAACACCTAACACCGGCAATTGTGCCCGGCTACCCGACTGATCGCGACGTAACCCAGCAAACCAGGTTTGTGCGCCCAGAGTCTCCAGCGCCCGGTTCATCGGCTCAACTTTATTCAACTGATTATACTGCTCAATGCCCTCAACCCCCTGCTCCCACAGTTTGCCGTAGCGCGCTTCCTGCCAGGCCGGTGAGGTGTCCGCACGGAACACCTGCAGGTTGAGATTAAGCTGTTCGGTCAGTTGATCGATGAAACGATAGGTTTCCGGGAACAGATAACCGGTATCGGTCAGAATCACCGGAATATCCGGCTGCTGACGCGTGACCAGGTGCAGCGACACCGCCGCCTGAATACCAAAGCTGGATGAGAGGACAAAAGCGCCCGGCAACTGTTCCAGCGCCCAGCTCACCCGCTGTTCAGCGGAAAGCTGTTCCAGCTGTGCATTGGTTTCCGCCAGCGCCTGGCTGCGATCCTCTTTGCTCAGCGCATTCAGTGCTGCAATGTCAAACTGACTCATGATGCCTCCTGATCCCAAAAGTCCCGCGCCGGATCCAGAACCGGCTTGACGACCCCAACGCGGATAACAAAGTCACCAAAACCTTCATCGGCGTGGCGTTCTGACGCCCAACGGCCAACCAGCTCATCAATACTGGCGAGGATTTCAGTTTCCGTGATGTTTTCGCGGTACATACGCGGGATACGCGTTCCCATCCGGTTACCCCCAAGGTGCAGGTTGTAACGGCCTGGCGCTTTACCGACTAAACCAATCTCCGCCAGCAAAGCACGGCCACATCCATTAGGGCAACCGGTAACACGTAGCACTATGTGCTCTTCGCCCACACCGTGGCGGTGCATGATCTCTTCAACGCGTGTGACAAACGAAGGCAGGAAACGCTCTGCTTCTGCCATCGCCAACGGACAGGTTGGGAAGGCAACGCAGGCCATCGAATTCTCACGCTGCGGCGTTACGCTGTCCATCAGGCCATGGGCACGTGCAATCGCTTCAATCTGTGCTTTCTGTGCTTCAGGCACACCGGCCACAATCAGGTTCTGGTTTGCCGTCAGGCGGAAGTCACCTTCGTGGACTTTCGCAATTTCAGCAATACCACTTTTCAACGGACGTCCTGGGTAATCCAACAGACGGCCATTTTCCACAAACAGCGTCAAATGCCACTTGTTATCAATGCCTTTCAGCCAGCCGATATTGTCACCACGGCTGGTGAATTCATAAGGACGGATTGGCTCAAACGTCAGACCTGCGCGCTTCTCCACCTCTGCCTTAAACACATCCGGGCCGACGCGTTCAATGGTGTACTTGGTTTTGGCATTTTTACGATCGGTACGGTTGCCCCAGTCACGCTGAGTGGTAACCACTGCCGCCGCCACATCCAGAGTCTTGTCCAGTGGCAGGAAGCCAATTTCACTGGCGGTACGGGCGTAAGTCGCCTTGTTGCCGTGATCGATAGACAAGCCACCGCCCACCAGCAGGTTAAAGCCAATCAGCTTGCCCTTCTCAGCCACCGCAATGAAGTTCAGATCGTTGGCGTGCAGATCGACATCATTGTTCGGTGGGATCACCACCGTGGTTTTAAACTTACGCGGCAGATAAGTCTCACCCAAAATCGGTTCGACATCGGTGGTCTCGACTTTCTCCTGATCCCACCAGATTTCTGCATAGGCGCGCGTCTGCGGCAGCAGGTGCTCAGACAGTTTTTTCGCCCACTCGTACGCTTCCTGATGCAGCTCAGACTCTACCGGGTTAGAGGTACAGAGCACGTTACGGTTTACGTCATTGGCGGTAGCCAGTGCGTCCAGACCGACTTCATGCAGCATCTGATGCGTAGGTTTGACGTTCTTCTTCAGAATGCCGTGGAACTGGAAAGTCTGACGGTTCGTCAAACGGATGCTGCCGTAAATAGTCTTCTCGGTGGCAAATTTATCAATCGCCAGCCACTGGTATGGCTTGATAATGCCACCAGGCAGACGACAGCGCAGCATCATGGCGTGACGCGGCTCCAGCTTCTGCGCTGCACGTTCAGCACGGATATCACGATCATCTTGCTGATACATGCCATGGAAGCGGATCAGCAAGAAGTTATCACCGGAAAAACCACCGGTCAGTCCCTCTTCCAGATCTTCTTTAATCGTGCCGCGCAGGTAGTTACTCTGCTTTTTCAGACGCTCGGCGTCCACTAACTTACCTTCTACGACCAGAGGTCCGGGGTGTTTTTCGCTCATCAGTAAACGTCTCGCTGATAACGGCGCTCAACGCGCAGCTCACTTAAAAATTCATCGGCCGTTTCACGATCCATTCCGCCGTGTTCGACCACCACATCCAGCAAAGCCTGCTCAACGTCTTTCGCCATGCGATTGGCGTCGCCGCAGACATAAAGGTGTGCGCCTTCTGCGATCCAGCGCCACACTTCCGCCCCTTTAGCGCGGATTTTATCTTGTACGTAAATCTTCTCTTGCTGATCGCGCGACCAGGCAAGATCGATGTTTGTTAACAGGCCATCTTTGACATATTTCTGCCACTCAACCTGATACAGGAAATCTTCAGTAAAGTGCGGGTTGCCAAAGAACAGCCAGTTTTTGCCGCCTGCACCGTCGTTATCACGCTGTTGAATGAACGAGCGGAACGGGGCAATGCCGGTGCCAGGGCCAATCATAATCACCGGCGTTTCCGGGTTAGCCGGCAGACGGAAGTTGTCGTTGTGTTCGATGAAGATACGAATCTCGCCATCTTCCTCGATGCGATCGGCCAGCCAGGTAGAGGCACCGCCGCCGCGCGCACGGCCATCAATTTCATAGCGCACAGCACCCACGGTGATATGCACTTCGTTTTCGTTCTCCGCCTGTGAAGAAGCGATGGAATAGAGGCGCGGCGTCAGTGGACGCAGCAGGCCAGTCAGTTGCTCCACATTGAGTTCAATCGGTGCCTGACGAACCATCTCGATGATCGGAACGTTCTGGGCAAAGTTTTGCAGCGCCGCTTTATCATCCACCAGAGCCAGTAAAGCTTCGTTGCGCGAAAGCGTGGCGTACTGCGCGACGATTTGCGGTGTATTCACCGTCAGCTCAAAGTGTTTTTGCAGGGCTTCTGCCAGTGGCAGCGTGTTGCCCTGCACTTCAACCTGTTCATCACCTTTCAGCCAGACCTGCGCCAACAGTTCGCTGACCAGCTCCGCATCATTCTCATACCACACGCCCAGCGCATCACCAGGCTGATAACGCAGGCCAGAGTCGCCGAGATCGATTTCGATGTGGCGCACGTCTTTATCTGAACCACGTCCGGTAATTTTTTGATTAACCGCAAAAGCGGCAGTTAATGGCGCTTCTTTGGTGTAAGGGCTAGAGAAAACCTCATTCACCGCACCCGTCGCGGTTACCGCTGCGGAAGCCGCTGACTGGGCGGGGACGCGTTGTTTCAGGATCTCAACCAGCGCACTGCGCCAGTCAGTGGCCTGTTGTGCGTACTCAACGTCAGCATCAACGCGATCCAGCAAGCGGGCTGCGCCCAGCTCTTCCAGACGCTTATCGAAGTCTTTGCCTGCCTGGCTGAAGAATTCATAGGAGGTATCACCGAGGCCAAACACTGCAAACGCCGCGTCTTTCAGCTGCGGTGCCTTTTTCCCCATCAGGAATTTATGCAGTGCCACGGCTTCTTCTGGTGGCTCGCCCTCCCCCTGCGTTGAGGTCACGACCACCAGCAGTTTTTCCTGACCAATCTGCTTGAATTTATAGTCACCTGCGTTGACGAGGTTCACATTCAGTTTTGCCGCCAGCAAATCATCACGTAATTGCTCTGCCAGACGGCGTGCATTGCCGGTCTGAGAGGCGGAGATCAAAGTGACAGAAGGCGCTTCCGCCTGGGCCGGTGCTGCTGCCACAGCGGCACCAGGTACATTGTTGACCATGCCCCAGAAATAGCCAGAGAGCCATGCCAGTTGCGTAGGTGAGAAGTCCGTGGTTGCTGTTTGCAAACGAGCAAGTTGATCGGGCGTCAGCGGAAGAATTGAACCTGAAGGAGCCTGAGTCGTCATCGCGTTAAGATATCCAGTAGCTGTGATCAGCGCCGTGAACAACGGCAGAATGTGGGTAGGTTACCGGGCACTATATTAACGACTAAATAAAGCTTCGATATATAAAATAACCAAAATGACTTAATGGTTTTATGGATTTAACCAACCAGAAAAAGTGGTAAACAAAAGCATTTTAAATCATTGAGTTAATCATCTGAGGCTCCACCAAAGGCAGAAAAATGGCGCATTCGTGCGACCAGGCTGGGAAAAATTACCATTTCAGGTAGAATTCTCACCGTTAACCCGTTAGAGAACCATTATGTCTACCACGTTGTTTAAAGAATTCCAGTTTGAAGCCGCCCATCACCTGCCGCATGTCCCTGAGGGGCATAAGTGCGGTCGCCTGCATGGTCACTCCTTTTTAGTACGACTGGAAATTACCGGTGAAGTGGATGCGTATACCGGTTGGGTAATGGATTTTGCCGAACTGAAAGCGGCATTTATGCCGATCTATGATCGCCTCGATCATAACTATCTCAATGAAATTCCAGGTCTGGAAAACCCTACCAGCGAAGTGCTGGCAAAGTGGATTTGGGATGAGATGAAGCCAAAGCTGCCCGAACTTAGCGCAGTGATGGTGAAAGAAACCTGTACTGCTGGCTGTGTCTATCGCGGCGAGTAAGTGTGTGGCAAGAAAGCGGGCCTCTTCTGTCGGCCCGCTTAGCCATCAGGCGATATTCAGATACTTATGTGTCTGTAACGAAAGCCGCCAGTTGCGCGCTATGCAGGTATTAATGCACAGTTCGGTGGCATCAGCTTTCTGGCTGATGGGTTGCAGGGCAATAATCCGTGGCTTCACGTCACTTAACGTTGCCAGCAATCCATCCAGCGCATCCACATCACGCTGGCGGGCCACCGGATGCTTCACCTCATCGGCCCTGACCAGCGCCTGATGCAACACATCATAGCCGCCGCGCATATTGACCTTGGGTGACACCGTTACCCAGGTCTTTTCGCTACAGCGCACCTCATGCGTGCCGCTGGTTTCAATCTGGCAATCAAATCCTGCGGCTTCCAGCGCTTCCGTTAACGGGCGCAGGTCGTAAATGCAGGGTTCACCGCCCGTGATCACCACGTGCCGGGCCGTCCAGCCTTTATCGGCAATAACCTTACGCAGCATCGCTTCGTCGGCATTTCCCCAGGCATCACTCTCCTGAGTTTTAATCACGATATCACCGAGCGATGTCTCCCGATCGGCCAGCTTATCCCAGGTATGTTTCGTATCACACCAGCTGCAACCCACCGGGCATCCCTGCAGTCGGATAAATATTGCCGGAACGCCGGTATACAGGCCTTCTCCCTGCAATGTCTGGAACATCTCATTAATCGGGTAGTACATTTGTTACTCGTTAGTGTAAAACAGGGCGCTGATTATGGCAGATCTGCGCCAGACAACAACACCTGAACACCAGAAAAGCAAAAGCCCCGCACGATGGCGGGGCTTTTTTCAGAAAGCCAGACGATTACGCCTGGCCTTTCACTTCTTTCAGACCGTTGAATGGCGCGGCATTGCCCAGCGCTTCTTCGATACGGATCAGCTGGTTGTACTTAGCAACACGGTCAGAACGGCTCATTGAACCGGTTTTGATCTGGCCTGCTGCAGTACCTACCGCCAGGTCAGCGATAGTGGCATCTTCGGTTTCACCTGAACGGTGTGAAATCACCGCGGTGTAGCCTGCATCTTTTGCCATCTTGATTGCAGCCAGGGTTTCGGTCAGAGAACCGATCTGGTTGAATTTGATCAGGATAGAGTTAGCGATGCCTTTCTCGATACCTTCTTTCAGGATTTTGGTGTTGGTCACGAACAGGTCATCACCAACCAGCTGGATTTTGTCGCCCAGTACTTTGGTCTGGTACGCGAAGCCCGCCCAGTCAGACTCATCCAGACCGTCTTCGATAGAGACGATTGGGTACTGTTTGGTCAGCTCTTCCAGGAAGTGGGTGAACTCTTCAGAGGTGAACGCTTTGTTGCCTTCGCCAGCCAGCACATATTTGCCGTCTTTGTAGAATTCAGAAGCTGCACAGTCCATCGCCAGAGTGATGTCTTTGCCCAGTTCGTAGCCCGCTGCTTTTACCGCTTCAGCGATAACAGCCAGTGCTTCAGCGTTAGAACCCAGGTTTGGTGCGTAACCGCCTTCATCACCTACTGCAGTGTTCAGGCCTTTCGCCTTCAGCACTTTAGCCAGGTGGTGGAACACTTCAGAACCCATACGGATGGCTTCTTTCACGTTCTTCGCGCCAACAGGCTGAATCATAAATTCCTGGATGTCGACGTTGTTGTCGGCGTGCTCACCACCATTGATGATGTTCATCATTGGCAGTGGCATAGAATATTTGCCTGGAGTACCGTTCAGTTCTGCGATGTGCGCATACAGTGGCAGGCCTTTAGAGGCAGCAGCCGCTTTAGCAGCAGCCAGAGATACCGCCAGAATGGCGTTAGCGCCGAAGTTGGATTTGTTCTCAGTACCGTCGAGATCGATCATCACTTTATCGACATTGGCCTGGTCTTTGGCATCTTTGCCCACCAGCGCCTGTGCGATAGGACCGTTAACAGCAGCAACGGCTTTGGTTACGCCTTTGCCCAGGAAACGAGATTTGTCACCATCGCGCAGTTCCAGAGCTTCACGTGAACCGGTAGAAGCACCTGATGGGGCCGCAGCCAGGCCGACAAAACCGCCTTCCAGGTGAACTTCAGCTTCTACAGTCGGGTTACCACGAGAGTCGATAATTTCGCGACCAATGACTTTAACGATTTTGGACATTCGATTTTCCTCAGAACAAGTTAGTCAATCCTAAGACAAACAACGCGCGAAAATTCGCGCGTTGTTCGTGAAACTTACTTCGCTAAACGCTTCTGATGTTCATGTGCCGCTTTAACAAAGCCAGCAAACAACGGATGCCCATCACGCGGGGTCGAGGTGAATTCCGGGTGGAACTGACAAGCAACAAACCAAGGGTGATCAGGGATCTCAATGATCTCGACCAGTTGATCGTCACCAGAACGACCTGCGATATGCAGTCCCGCTGCTTCAATTGGCTTCAGCAGCATATTGTTAACTTCATAGCGATGGCGATGGCGTTCGGTAATCACGTCAGAACCGTAGAGCTGGCGCACTTTGCTTTCTGGGGTCAGCTGACACTGCTGGCTACCCAGACGCATGGTGCCGCCCAGATCGCTCTGCTCAGAGCGCTGTTCAACGTTACCCTCTTCATCACGCCATTCGGTGATTAGCGCAACCACCGGGTACTTACAATCTGGTACGAATTCCGTGGAGTTCGCACCTTCCATGCCTGCCACGTTGCGGGCAAATTCCATCAACGCAACCTGCATTCCCAGACAGATGCCCAGGTAAGGAATTTTGTTCTCACGCGCAAACTGCGCGGTCAACATTTTGCCTTCTACGCCACGATAGCCGAAACCGCCTGGGATCAGAATAGCATCCAGATCTTTCAGAATTTCTACACCACGGGTTTCAACATCCTGTGAATCGATCAGCTTGATGTTGACGGTCACGCGATTTTTCAGGCCGCCGTGCTTCAGTGCTTCAATCACTGATTTGTAAGCATCTGGCAGTTCGACGTATTTACCCACCATACCAATGGTGACTTCGCCGCCTGGGTTCGCTTCTTCGTAGATAACCTGTTCCCATTCCGCCAGGTTGGCTTCTGGTGCAGACAGGTTGAAACGCTTGCAGATGTAGTCATCCAGACCCTGTGATTTCAACAGGCCCGGGATTTTGTAGATGGAGTCGACATCTTTCAGGGAGATAACAGCTTTCTCTGGCACGTTACAGAACAGCGCGATTTTCGCACGTTCGTTAGCCGGCACAGCGCGATCTGAACGGCAGATCAGCACATCTGGCTGGATACCGATCGACAGCAGCTCTTTCACTGAGTGTTGCGTTGGTTTGGTCTTCACTTCACCCGCCGCTGCCATGTATGGAACCAGCGTCAGGTGCATGTACATGGTGTGCTCACGACCCACGTCAACCGCCATCTGGCGAATGGCTTCGAGGAACGGCAGAGATTCGATGTCACCCACGGTGCCGCCAATTTCGACCAGCACCACGTCATGGCCTTCACCGCCCTCAATAATGCGCTCTTTGATCGCATTAGTGATGTGCGGAATGACCTGAATGGTCGCACCCAGATAGTCACCGCGACGCTCTTTGCGCAGAACTTCAGAGTAGATACGGCCGGTCGTGAAGTTGTTACGGCGCGACATTTTAGTACGGATGAAGCGCTCATAGTGACCCAGGTCCAGGTCAGTTTCGGCCCCGTCATCGGTCACGAAAACTTCACCGTGCTGGGTTGGGCTCATGGTACCCGGATCGACGTTGATGTACGGATCGAGTTTCATGATGGTCACATTCAGACCACGTGCTTCAAGAATAGCTGCGAGGGAGGCTGCGGCAATGCCTTTACCCAGAGAGGATACGACCCCACCGGTCACAAAAATATAGTTCGTTGTCATGCTGAACCTGAGAGTTTAGGTTTAAAGACGGTAGAATAACCAGGACGGGAAAGCAGTATACCGGAAACCCCTCTCAGCCACAAATGATCAATCACCGTAATCCTCCACGCAGTAGGTAGCCAACATAGCGGATCACGGTTAATGAAATGTTGATGCAGGTCACAAAAGTGCAGTTAGGCTGAATCGAGTAAGCTCAATTGATGCAATTATAATCAGCGCTGGAATAATCAGCTGATTAGCCCTTTTCCTGCGCTTTAACCTGCTGCCATGCGGCTTCCATTTGCTCCAGCGTCGCACCTGGCATACTGAGGCCTTGAGCCGTGATGATCGCTTCAACCTGGCGGAAACGGCGTTCGAATTTATCATTGGCTTTTTGCAGGGCGGTTTCGGCTTTACTGCCCAGATGGCGGGAGAGATTAACGGTGGCAAACAGCAGATCGCCGATCTCTTCTTCCAGTTTTACCGGGTCAATCACTGACTGCTGCGCTTCGTGCATGACTTCGTCAATTTCTTCATGCACCTTATCCACTACCGGGCCGAGGGTAGTCCAGTCAAAGCCAACATTGTGGCAGCGCTTCTGGATTTTGTGTGCGCGCATCAGGGCTGGCAACGCTTTAGGAATGTCGTCCAGCGCCGAGTGTTGGGCTTTATCCGCTCGCTCTGCCGTTTTGATGGCTTCCCAGTTTTTCAGGACTTCTGCGCTGTTTTCAACCTGAGCGTCCGCGAAGATGTGCGGGTGGCGACGCTCCAGCTTATCGCTGATGGCGTTGCAGATGTCATCAAAGTTGAATCGCTGCTCCTCTTCGGCCATTTGCGCGTAAAACACCACCTGGAATAACAGATCGCCCAGTTCCCCCCGCAGGTCGACAAAGTCTTCGCGCTGAATAGCATCCAGCACTTCATAGGTCTCTTCGAGGGTGTAAGGAGCAATAGAAGCAAAGGTCTGTTCACGATCCCACGGGCAGCCCCTCTGCGGGTCGCGCAGGGTTTTCATGATATCGAGCAGGCGGTTTAGGGCAGTCATGGCGGTCCTTGTGGCTTTTCAGCAAAGGTCCGATTGTACCTACCGAACCAACAGCAATTCCACCCCTCTGCCACCGAAATCCACAGGGCTGATTTGCCTGATCAAGTAAAAGCGCCCAAATTTAAAACCGCACGGGCTTCCGGCAGCAACACTGCTGCTTGCCGGGATGATAACGGGGGATATCATAGCGAGTGCGTGCCCTACATGGACGTAGGGCCCGATCGGCAGGAGCAATCTTTCCGAGCAGTCATATCCCCCATTATCTGACCTGACCACCCAAACCACAGCGATGTAATCTTGCCTGAAAGAAGTGACGTACCCGTACTCAGTGCAAACGGCGGGCGTCGATAATATCCGGCACCTGATTCAGGCGTGACAGCACACGTCCCAGCACCTGCTGATTATAAATCTCAATATCCATATCAATGGTCGCCAGCTGCTTTTTGGTATCACTACGGCTGGAAACGCCCAGCACATTGACCTTCTCATTGGCGAGAATGGTGGTGATATCACGCAACAAACCACTACGATCGTTGGCGGTCACGCGGACCACCAGCGAATAGCCGCTGGAATAACTCTCGCCCCAGACTGCATCGACAATGCGCTCTGGCGCGTGGGCAATCAGCTCGGATAACTGGTCGCAATCGGCACGGTGGATGGAAATACCGCGCCCGTGGGTAATAAAACCAACGATGTCATCACCGGGAATGGGCTGGCAGCAGCGAGCAATATGGTGCATCAGATTGCCCACGCCCTCAACCACCACCCGGCCACTCTCTTTACGAGACGGCTGCGGTGCAAAGCTTTTCTGCGTCAGCTGGCGCAGGGCTTCACGATCTTCCTCTTCAGCACTCGGCTTATTGAGTTTGCCTTGCAGGAAGTTAACCATCTGATTGAGGCGCACATCGCCGCCGCCAATCATGGCCAGCAGTTCCTCAAGGGAACTCACGTTGTAGCGCGGCAGCAACACCTTCTCAGCTTCACGCTGGCTAATATCCAGCTGATTCAGCTCATTATCAAAGATCTGCCGTCCGGCCAGAATGTTTTTATCGCGATCCTGCTTACGGAACCAGGCGTGAATCTTGGAGCGCCCACGGCTGGTGGTGATATAGCCAAGGTTCGGATTGAGCCAGTCGCGGCTTGGGTTTGGCTGCTTCTGGGTGATCACTTCAATCTGATCGCCCATCTGCAACTGATAGGTAAACGGCACAATGCGGCCGCTGATTTTGGCCCCAATGCAACGATGCCCAATATCACTGTGAATGTGATAAGCGAAATCCAACGGCGTCGAGCCTGCTGGCAGATCCACCACATCCCCTTTTGGCGTAAACACGTAAACCCGATCGTCAAAGACCTGACTGCGCACTTCTTCCAGCATCTCGCCAGAATCCGACATCTCTTCCTGCCAGGTGATCAGCTTACGTAACCAGGCAATACGCTCTTCATGGCCAGCGGCACCCCGCGAGTTGCCGGTGCCCGGGCCTTCTTTATATTTCCAGTGGGCAGCAACACCCAGCTCGGCGTCTTCGTGCATCTGCCGGGTACGGATCTGGATCTCTACCGTCTTGCCTTTTGGCCCCAGCACCACCGTATGGATAGACTGGTAGCCATTGGGTTTCGGATTGGCAACATAGTCATCAAACTCACTGGGCAGGTGACGATAAAGCGTATGCACAATGCCTAAAGCGCCGTAGCAATCCTGCAAACGCTCGGCGACAATACGCACGGCTCGCACATCAAACAGTTCATCAAACGCCAGCGACTTTTTCTGCATTTTGCGCCAGATGCTATAGATATGTTTCGGGCGGCCATACACTTCAGCACGAACCCCTTCCTTACCCATCTCTTTACGCAAATTGCCCACGAAGTCATCGATATACTGCTCACGATCGATACGTCTTTCGTGCAACAGCTTGGCGATGCGTTTGTATTCATCCGGATGGAGGTAACGGAAGCAGTAATCTTCCAGTTCCCATTTGAGTTGACCGATACCTAAACGGTTGGCCAGCGGCGCATAAATATTGGTGCTCTCTTTCGCCGCCAGCACGCGTTCATCTTCCGGCGCATCCTTCATTTCTCGCAGATTCGCGATACGCTCAGCCAGCTTGATGACCACGCAGCGGAAATCTTCCACCATGGCCAGCAGCATACGGCGCACGTTATCGACCTGCTCGGAGGCCATTGAGTCGTTATGAATGGCTTTCAGCTGCCGGATAGCATCCATATCGCGGACGCCATGCACCAGCAACACGATGCCTTTGCCAACGGTTTTTTCCAGATCTTCTTCGCTCAGGACTTCGGCACTCGCCAGCGGGAAGATCAACGCGGCACGCAGGCTATCGAGATCCATGCTCAACATCGAGAGGATCTCGACCATCTCAATGCCACGCCAGAGTAGCAGGGACTGATCGGGATGACCGTGGGTTTCTGCTTCGCAATAACGCCAGGTATCGGCCAGGCTTTGACAGGTTTGCGGGTTCGCAATGCCAAGGCTGTCGATCCACTGCTCCAGGGCAAACTCCCCTGCCGTATTTAAATGCGAACTTCTGACCGCAACCATATCCTCTCCTGCCATCACAACGTTGTGTTGCTTATGCTTTGCTAAACAGCACCATGGACTCGAGATGGCGGGTATGAGGGAACATATCCAACATCGCGACCCTTTCCAAATGGTAACCCGCCGACAACAGTGTCTGACTATCGCGAGCAAGTGTTGTTGGGTTACAGGAGACATAGACCACGCGTTGCGGCGCAAGTTTAACGACGTGTGCCATTACCCCTGCGGCACCGGCACGTGCCGGATCCAGTAACACCTTGTTGAAACCCTGCGCAGCCCATGGCTGGTGAGTCACATCTTCTTCCAGATTGTGCTGATAGAAGGTGACATTTTGCAGATTATTAACCTGCGCATTATACGCTGCCTGCTCCACTAAAGCTGCAACACCCTCAACGCCAACTGCAATTTGTACCTGTTTTCCAACAGGAAGTGTGAAGTTGCCCATACCACAGAACAGATCCAGCACCCGATCGTCTGGCTCCAGCGCCAGCCACTCAATCGCACGCGCCACCATCTGCTGATTAACGCGATCGTTTACCTGGATAAAGTCCTGTGGGTTAAAATTCAGGTTCATGCCGGATGAACGATAGTAGGGTTTCGCACTTTCTGCGCGGCAAATCGCGCCTTCTCCGCCATCCAGAAACAGCATCACATTGCTGATATGCGAAAACTGTTCCAGTTTTTCACGATCTTCAGCGTGCAGTGCATCCAGATGACGCAATACCATCAGCGGGCCATTTTCCGCTAACACCAGCTCCACATGGCCCAGACGTTTAACTGCCCTCAGGCTCTGCAAGCAGTGGTGCAGCGGCACCAGCAATGCTTCAAGCTCGGGCACCAAAACAGGGCAATGCTGAACCTGCACCAGATCGTTGCTGGCTTCCTGTCGAAAGCCCATCTGCAAGACCTGGCGCTTAGCATGCCACTGCAATCCCAGTCGGGCACGACGGCGGTAGCCCCACGGCTTTCCGGCAATCACTTCATCTATTGCGACGGTACGGTGCGCTTCCGCCGATAACATCCGCCCCAGAGCCTGGGCTTTACTGCGCTGCTGCAACGCCTCGCTGACATGCTGCTGCTGACATCCCCCGCACTGTTGGTAGTGCGGACAACGCGGCGTAACGCGCTCTGGGCTGGTGCTCAGCAAACGCACTGCTTTACCGCGTGCATACTGCTTTTTTTCTTCTTGTAGGGTGACTTCTACCTGCTCACCCGGCAGAGCCCCACTGATAAACAGGGCCTTCCCCTGATGGCGAGCCACGCCTTGACCAAAGGGATCAAGGTCCTGAATCGTGACGGTAAGGCGTTGACGGGTCGTCACACGCTGTTTTGCGGAGTAAAATTGCGCCATAGTAATGCGATTTCTCTAATTTCCAGTATCCAGGGATGATAAGGCCGGGCGACACTCATGACGAAATACAGCTTGCGGGCAAGAATGATGATTCTGATCCTCGCACCGACACTGATGATAGGCTTGCTGCTCAGCGCCTTTTTTGTTGTACACCGTTACAACGAACTACAACATCAGGTCATTGATTCCGGCTCCAACATCATTGAACCACTGGCCATTGCCAGCGAATACAGCATGATGTGGCACAACCGGGCGGCACTGCATGCCATGACCGGACTATTGCATCGTCGTCATTCTAATATTGTCCGTGCGATTGCCATCTACGACAACAACAATCGCCTTTACGTCACGTCGAACGGTAACGAAGATCTCAGTCTCTCGTTGCAAGAAGATATCGCTGCACTGCCAACGAAAATCACTCAACAGCGCCACAATGACCACATTATTTTGCGCGCACCCATCACCTCCGTCCGCTATACCTCCGATGAACTCGACAGCGAAGAGACGCCGGGTGGCGATCGATTAGGCTATGTCGCGATCGAACTGGATCTCCAGTCAGTCAGGCTCCAGCAATATAAAGAAGTCTTTGTCGCGACCCTGCTACTGCTGTTCTGCTTGTGTATTGCCATGTTGTTCGCTTATCGCCTGATGCGCGATGTCACCGGTCCGATTCGGAATATGGTCAGCACGGTGGACCGCATTCGTCGCGGTCAGTTAGATAGCCGGGTCGAAGGTTACATGCTGGGTGAGC
This sequence comes from Pantoea sp. A4, assembly GCF_000295955.2. Lineage (GTDB taxonomy): Bacteria > Pseudomonadota > Gammaproteobacteria > Enterobacterales > Enterobacteriaceae > Pantoea > Pantoea multigeneris. Next base: position 33,840 of record NZ_ALXE01000002.1, on the reverse strand, counting down.
TGAGCATTCTGAAAAATGGCATCAACGCGATGGCCATGTCCCTCACGGCGTATCATGAAGAGATGCAGCACAATATCGATCAGGCCACGTGGGATCTGCGGGAAACGCTGGAACAGTTAGAGATCCAGAATGTCGAGCTGGATTTAGCCAAAAAGCGCGCCCAGGAAGCGGCACGTATCAAATCCGAGTTCCTCGCTAATATGTCTCACGAGCTACGTACTCCGTTAAATGGCGTGATTGGCTTTACGCGTCAGATGCTAAAAACTGACCTTGGCACCACGCAACGCGACTACATGCACACCATTGAACGCTCCGCCAGCAACCTGTTGAGCATCATTAATGACGTGCTCGACTTCTCGAAACTGGAAGCGGGTAAATTGATGCTGGAGTCTATTCCGTTCCCCCTGCGTGCCACCATTGACGAAACGCTGGTGCTGCTGGCCCCGTCCGCACACGACAAAATGCTGGAGCTAACGGTGCACGTTGACCGCAGCGTGCCGGATAACGTCATTGGCGATCCACTGCGCCTCCAGCAGATTTTAATTAACCTGATTGGGAATGCCGTCAAGTTCACCGAGCAAGGCACCATTGATTTGCAGGTTGAACGACGTTCGCTAGACGCAACCCAGGTTGAAATTGTCATCAATGTGCACGACAGCGGGATCGGCATTTCATCTGAGCAGAAATCTCAGCTGTTCCAGGCATTTCGCCAGGCAGATGCCAGTATTTCACGCCGTCATGGTGGCACCGGGCTGGGGCTGGTGATCACTCAGAAACTGGTCAGTGAAATGGGCGGGGAAATTAGCTTTACCAGCCAGGCCGGCGAAGGTTCGACCTTCACCGTCAACATCCCTTTGCACCTCAACCCTAATGCCTCAAGTATGCCGCGCGTGCTGGAGGCGCTGTCAGAAGTCGCGGTGGCCTATATAGAACCGCATGCCTCTGCCAGCCGCGCTGTGCGCAACATGCTCAGCGCCACGCCGCTACAGGTGGATTACTATCCCTCCCTGGAAGCGCTGGGTGATCGGCACTACCCACTGATGCTGGTAGGTATTCCGGTCAATATCAGCGCACGTGCCCTGTTAGATAAGCGCTGGATTAGTTCACTGCTCCAGCGAGCCGACTGCGTCATTCTCGCCCTGCCGACCCAGAAAATGCTGCTGGCAGACAAACTCAAAGCACAAGGAATTGATGGCTGTATTGCGAAACCCGTCTCCATGACGCGCCTGCTGCCAATGCTGTTTGACTTACACGCCCGTCAGCAAAGTCCGCTGCCGGTCTCTGAGCGTTTGCCGCTCACGGTGATGGCGGTGGATGACAACCCCGCTAACCTGAAACTGATTGGCACTTTGCTGGAGGAGCAGACTCAGGAAATTATTCTGTGTAGCAGTGCGAGTGAGGCGATAAGCCAGGCCCGCCAGCGCACTCTGGACGTCATACTGATGGACATTCAGATGCCCGATATTGACGGTATTCGTGCCAGTGAAATTATTCGCAGCCTGCCTAATCATGCCCAGACACCGATTGTCGCCGTGACCGCCCACGCGATTGATGGCGAGCGTGAAGAGTTGATCAAAGCGGGCCTGAATGACTATCTGGCTAAACCGATTGATGAGAGCAAACTGAGTCAACTGCTGGCGCGCTATGCCCCGGTGCCCACGTCATTAATGACGGAAAAGAGCGACCTGAATGCCAGCCTGGACTGGAATCTGGCGCTACGCCAGGCGGCCAACAAACCCGAGCTGGCACGTGACCTGCTGCAAATGCTGCTCGACTTCTTGCCCGAAGTGCAGGAAAAGGTCACCCGCTACATGGATGAAAACAAAGTGAACGGCCTGCGAGAAATCATCCATAAACTGCACGGTAGCGCCAGCTACAGCGGCGTACCGCGCATGAAGCAGCTCTGTCATCAGTTGGAGAAAGAGCTGCTTAAAGCCAGTGATATTGACGATTTAGAACCGGAGTTGCTGGAACTGCTGGATGAAATGCAGAACGTCGCACGGGCTGCTGAAGCGCTGTTACAGCGCTAGTTGCTGCCCGAGTTTCACCGTCGCGGCTACGTTGCGCGCCGTCAGGCGGATATTCTCCGCCGCGGCGGCCAGCGCCTCTTCCAGGGTGCAAATACGGTACAGCGCGCTAAAGACGGCATTAATGCCATGCGCATGCACTACGCCCACATCAGGCGTCAGGCTGCCCGCAATACCAATGACAGGAATGCCCGCGCGTTGCGCCAGCCGCGCCACGCCGACAGGCACTTTACCCTGTACGCTCTGGCTGTCTATGCGCCCTTCTCCGGTGATCACCAAATCGGCATCCCCTAGCTGCGCTTCAAGCTGGAGCGCTTCGGTAACGATCTCAATGCCTGGGCGCAGGGTTGCCTGACAGAAAGCCAGCAATCCCGCCCCCATCCCACCGGCGGCACCGCTACCGGGTACTTCCGCAACGGCCACACCCAGGTAGCGCTGAATCAGGCTCGCAAAGTGTGCCAGCGCTTTATCCAACTGTTGCACGTCTTCTGCTGTCGCCCCTTTTTGTGGACCAAACACCTCGGAAGCACCTTGTGGACCGGTCAGGGGATTGGTCACATCACAGGCCACCTCAATGCGGCACTGGCTGAGGCGGCTGTCGAGTGCCGCAGTCTCAATCTTGTGCAGCCCAGCCAGCGCTGCGCCACCTGCTGCGATCTCGGTGCCTTGTTGATCCAGTAGCTTCACACCGAGTGCCTGAAGCATTCCCGCCCCACCGTCATTGGTCGCACTGCCACCGATACCAATAATCAGGTGGCGTACACCTCTTGCCAGCGCATCAGAGATTAATTCCCCGGTCCCCCGAGAAGTCGTGATTAACGCATTACGCTGCGCTGGCGGCACCAACTCTATGCCGCTGGCCGCCGCCATCTCAATAAAAGCCGTATGTCCATCACCAGACAGGCCATAGAAAGCCTCCACGCTGTTCCCGAGTGGCCCGGTGACCGGCAAAGCGATCAACGAACCTCCGGTCGCGGCGATCATCGCCTCTACCGTGCCTTCACCGCCATCGGCCAGCGGTATTTTGACATAGTGTGCATCAGGGTAGACTTCGCGAAAGCCCGCTTCGATAGCCGTGGCGACATCAAGTGCAGATAAACTCTCTTTCCATGAATCGGGTGCAATGACAATTTTCACCGGTTGTCCCCTGTGGCAGAACAGAAATGGCGCGCAGGCGCAGAACTGCTAAGCATAGCGCGATTAGAAAAAGTGTGGCTAGCGTAAAGAAAAACGCCGGCAGAAACCGGCGTGGAAGGTTAGAGTTGGGCCGCCCACTGCTTGACCCACGGCGTTGTCACTTCTTCAGGTTCAGGATTTTCGATGGCGTCCACTTCAAGCAGGGAACCCACACGTTGTGCCCCCTGCTCCTGCAATAAGGCATCGAAGTGCTTACCACCCCCGCAGAAGTTGTCATAGCTGCTGTCACCCAGAGCGATAACGCCGTAGCGCAGCGTGGGCTGATACTGATCCTGCAAAGAGGCGAATAGCGCACGAATGTTATCCGGCAGATCGCCCTGACCGGTGGTCGAGGTGATCACCAGCACCACGTCCTGGCTGTACTTCTGCCAGTCCTCCAGCGTGCCATCTTCAAACACCTTGACCTCATGCCCCAGCGCCTCAAGCTCTGGCTGCGCCTCTTCAGCAACCAGCAGCGCGTTACCGTAAACCGTACCTACAAATATGCCAATTTTCGCCATGGTAAGACTCCTTATTCGCCGACGATATCCTCGCCTGGGGTGGGCAGAAACTCAACCCGTGGCAGATGCGACAACTGATCCTGCCAGCCAAACTGCGTCAACATGCCTTGCCAGACGTGGTCCAGCCCGGCACGCAAACACAACGCTTCTCCCGTGATGGGATGGGTCAGCTCAAGCTGGCTGGCGTGCAGCATCAGCCGGTTCATCCCAAAGTGGCTGGCCGCACCGCGATTCTGTTTGAGATCGCCATGCTTGCTATCGCCAATGATCGGATGACGCAAGTGCACCATATGACGGCGCAACTGATGCTTGCGCCCAGTGTGAGGAGCAAGCTCCACCAGGCTGTAGCGCGCCGCATCATAACGGCCAATCGGCACCGGCATTTCGCAGGTCGCCAGGCCTTTATAATCGGTCACTGCGGGCTGTGCCTCACGGGGAGCCGTTGCGAATTTATCCGCGATTTTATCCATCTCTTCCAGCAGCGGATAATCCAGCGTGGCCGCTTCCTGTAACCAGCCGCGCACCACCGCATGGTAGGTTTTTCGAATCTGATGCTGTTCAAACTGCTGTGACAGCAAACGCCCAACCTCACTGGAGAGCCCCATCAGCAACACACCTGAAGTGGGACGGTCAAGGCGATGCACGGTAAACACGTGCTGACCAATCTGATCGCGCACGGTCTGCATGACGAACACTTTCTCATGACGATCGAGCCAGCTACGGTGCACTAACCAACCACTGGGTTTGTTAACCGCAACCAGCCATTCATCCTGATAAATGATCTCCAGCATCAGTCACTGTCCTGCACGAACAGCGCATCGATCTGTTTTAGCGTCAGCAGTAACACCCCGTGCCCCGGCGTCGTATCCGGCAGCGCCACTTCATAATAAGGTGCAATAGCGAAATTCATCGGCAGCGGTGCGTTGGCATCCAGCAGTGCCTGCATACGCGGGATAAAGATCCACTGTAGCCACTCAAGCGGCTCCAGTTTATCCAGACAGAAGGGTTGATCGCTGACTAATGATTCCGCAGCGGGAGCGTCAAGTTGCCAGAGTTGATGCTCACGCATCAGGGTTTCGGCCTGTATTAGCCGCTGTTGAAGAAGTTGTTGCAGCGTCATACACGCCTCCGTAAAGCCAAAAATTGGGCGGCAAGAATACCATTTGCGGCCACCGGGAAGCACCAATAAAAAAGGGAGCACTGTTTACACAGTGCTCCCGATTCTCGTTTGCAGCTATCCAGCTACTTGTGTGCTCCCTGCTCATCCGTGACAACTCTTCCCGTGTGACATCCTGCCACTCGTCATCATGACGCTAATCCATTCGGCATCCAGGCCCACCAGTCATCCTCACTGGCTCACATTCTCCTTCCTGGAGGTGTCCTTTACTCAATCCTGAGCGATCCTGCTTCATCCTGAAGCCTTCCGTGTGACGTAAGCTCCGTTACGTTCCCGCCTCCTGGCTTACAGCTCCAAGCTGTATCTTCATCCTTTAGCGTCCTGCTAATGAGAAACATTCTGGCATATTCTGAATCTTAAGCAAGATACCGAAATTAATAACTTATTCTTGTTAAAGCCTCGCGACGCGAATTCTTTCAATAAGTTCATGATTCACAATATCTTTACAAAAATAGAGACAAAAAAATTAATCTTACAAGTGATGGATCTCTTACAGCTGTTGTGAGAGATCTCTCACAACAGCACGGGTTCAGCTCTGCAAATTAAGGAGTAACTGGTTGTAATCCATTAAGAAAACTCTCAATTTTATCGGCGAGAATTTCACGATGTTTCGTTCCCGGACGCTCAAGTACCACCTCACCGGTAAGATTACATAGCGAAATAATTTCCTGTTCTGAATCGGTGGTGGCAATAAACAGTGTTGGACTCTGCTTCAAATGACGTTTCATCACCAAGTGACCAATCAGGTTTTCCTGCAACCGCTCAAAGTCATCTTCACTCCACACTTGCAGCAGCGTCAGCGCTCGCTCCCCAAATTTCGCACTCATATCACCGGCAAACTGGGTGGTATAGAACGCGGCAACATCCTGTTGGAGGCGAATATCCAGCGCCCGTTCAATCATCTCCAGCGTCGAACCCAACGTAAACGGCTGCGGCTGCCACAGCACTTCGCTCTCTCGGGTTTCCGTAATGCAGGGAGAAGCAATACCGTATAGCGCTTCACTCGCGGGCGGATGCCCATAAATTTGCTGCCAGCGCAGACAGTAGCGGGCGGTAAAATCACGCAGAGCATCAGCAGTATGCGGCATCTTTCATATTCTCACTTCTGATAGGTTACACTGAGCAGATATGTTCAAACTGAGTGATGACCTTTCTATGTCTTCTGAAAAACAGGATCAGGCCCTGAGCAACCTGACGCTGGGTAAGTCGGTAGCTTACCACGATCGCTACGACAACACGTTGCTACAAGCGGTGCCACGCAGCCTTAACCGCGATCCTTTAGGGCTACAACCTGACAATCTGCCGTTCCACGGCGCCGATCTCTGGACGCTGTATGAACTCTCCTGGCTGAACAGCAAAGGGGTACCCCAGGTTGCCGTGGGTGAAATTGTCCTGAATGCAGACAGCCTCAACCTGATTGAATCGAAGAGCTTCAAACTCTACCTCAATAGCTTCAACCAGACGCAGTTTGCTGGCTGGGATGAGGTACGCCAGACATTACAACGCGATCTTAGCGCCTGCGCTCAGGGGGATGTTGAGGTGGTTCTGTTCCGTCTGAGTGAAATTGAAGGCCAACCGATTGGTCATTTTGCCGGTGAGTGCATCGACGAGCAGGATATTGAGATCAGCGATTACGGCTTTAACGCCGATTACCTGGCAAACGCGACGGGCACGGACGTCGTGGATGAAACCTTAGTCAGCCACCTGCTGAAATCAAACTGTCTGATCACCAACCAGCCGGATTGGGGATCGGTCATGATTCGCTATAAAGGTGCTCGTATCGATCGCGAAGCGCTGCTGCGCTATCTGGTCTCATTCCGCCAGCACAACGAATTCCACGAACAGTGCGTTGAGCGTATTTTCAACGATATTCAGCGCTTCTGCCAGCCAACCGAACTCACGGTTTACGCCCGCTACACCCGCCGTGGTGGCCTGGATATCAATCCGTGGCGTAGCAACGTGCCATTCACGCCGGGCCATTCCAGACTGGTGCGCCAGTAACGCTTTGCGAGTCGCTTCGCAGGCTGTGTCATTTGACTTGAGCAGAGACCGGGAACAACGTTAATCTCAGTAAAGACGGTGACCATGAGGGTCGCCGCTACAGGGAGCGTGGCAACGCGTTCTCTGTTCGTACAGCGTTATCAGTCACGCCTTTCGGGTGTAAAGGAGTTCACTTGATTACACATATCAGCCCACTTGGCTCCATGGATTTGCTCTCCCAGTTGGAAGTCGACATGCTCAAACGCACCGCGAGCAGCGACCTCTACCAACTGTTTCGCAACTGTTCACTGGCAGTGTTGAATTCCGGCAGCCAGACCGACAGTAGCCATGAACTGCTCTCCCGCTTCGAAAGCTTTGATATTAACGTGTTACGCCGCGAACGTGGCGTGAAGCTTGAACTGATTAACCCGCCGGAAGAGGCGTTTGTTGATGGGCGCATTATCCGCTCATTGCAGGCTAACCTGTTCGCGGTATTGCGAGACATCTTATTCGTTAATGGCCAGCTCACGCCCGGCAGCCGCCTGGCGGACCCCGCCTCAACGGACTCCGTGCAAATCACCAACCAGGTCTTTTCTATCCTGCGGAATGCCCGCGCACTGCACGTTGGGGAATATCCCAATATGGTCGTGTGCTGGGGTGGTCACTCCATCAACGCCATTGAATACCAGTACTGCCGTAATGTGGGTACCCAGTTAGGTTTGCGTGAGCTAAACATCTGTACCGGCTGCGGTCCGGGCGTGATGGAAGCCCCAATGAAAGGTGCGGCGGTGGGCCACGCACAACAGCGCAATCACGACTCGCGGTTTATCGGTTTAACCGAACCTTCTATTATTGCCGCCGAGCCGCCAAACCCGTTGGTCAATGAGTTGATCATCATGCCGGATATTGAAAAACGGCTAGAGGCGTTCGTGCGTATCGCCCACGGTATCGTGATCTTCCCTGGTGGCGTAGGCACCGCCGAAGAGCTGCTCTATCTGTTGGGTATTCTGATGAACCCACACAACAAAGAGCAGGTGTTGCCGCTGATCCTCACCGGGCCAAAAGAGAGTGCTGATTACTTCCGCGTGCTGGACGATTTTATCGTCAATACGCTGGGTGAGAGCGCACGTGCACACTATCAAATCATTATTGATGATGCCGCCGAAGTGGCTCGCCTGATGAAACGCGCCATGCCGCAGGTCAAAGAGCATCGTCGTGAAACCGGCGATGCTTACAGCTTTAACTGGTCGATCCGCATTGATGCCGATCTGCAACAGCCGTTTGCACCGACCCATGAAAACATGGCGAATCTCAATCTGTTTACCAACCAACCGGCGGAAAAACTGGCCGCCGATCTGCGTCGGGCTTTCTCAGGCATTGTCGCAGGTAACGTAAAAGAGATGGGTATCCGCGAAATCCGCGAAAGAGGCCCGTTCAAACTGCATGGCGATGCGGACATCATGCACCGCATGGACGAACTGCTGCAGGGGTTTGTTGCCCAGCACCGCATGAAACTGCCAGGTAGTGCTTACACGCCCTGCTACGAAATCATCAAATAACCCAGGAGGCAGCCTGCGGGCTGCCTGAAATCATTATGGCTTTTCACCTTCTTATTGTGGATGCGCTCAACCTCATCCGCCGGCTCCATGCTGTCCAGGGCTCGCCTTGTCGCGATGCCTGCATCACAGCACTGCACCAGCTATTGGGCCATACACAACCCACACATGTGGTCGCCGTATTCGATAGCCACAGCCGTCAACCCGGCTGGCGACATCAGCTACTGCCGGACTATAAAGCGGGCCGACCGCCCATGCCTGACGATCTCCAGGCCGAAATGCCGGCACTACAGGCCGCGTTTGAAGCCGCTGGCGTGCGCTGCTGGGTAGCCGATCGGGATGAAGCCGACGATCTGGCCGCCACGCTGGCAGTGAAAATGGCCGATGCAGGACACCAGGCGACAATTGTCTCCACCGATAAGGGCTATTGCCAGCTGTTAGCCCCGGCTATCCGCATTCGTGACTATTTTCAGAAGCGCTGGCTGGATGTGCCTTTTATTGAGCAAGATTTTGGCGTAGCGCCTGCCCAACTGCCCGATTACTGGGGGCTGTGCGGCATCAGCAGCAGTAAAATTCCAGGGGTTGCGGGCATTGGCCCCAAAAGCGCACGCGAATTACTGATGCAGTTCGGCACGCTGGAGGCGATCTATCAGCATCTGGACCAGGTTCCGGAAAAGTGGCAAAAAAAGCTGCGCGACCAGCAGGAGATGGCAGAAATCTGCCGCCAGGTATCCACGCTGAAACGCGATTTGGTCCTACAGGGGAATTTGAATACGCTGCGCTATCAGGCATAACAGATTGATATCAATGATTATTCAGTGACTTTTGTTTAAGAGCACCGTACGTTCCTGCAAAATAATTTGTGCTACAGCAAGGTAGGGAATCCCCGGGAGCATACTCCAGTATGTAACCGGGGTGATCAAGCGCTGCCAACGCAGCTGTAGTGCAAAGTATGAAGCAGGATGACCGGGGCGAGTAAGCTTCGCCAACGCACCTGCGGTGCTAAGCATCGCTCTGATTTCTCAGTGGCTTTCGTTTAAGAGCACCGTACGTTCCTGCAAAATAATTTGTGCTACAGCAAGGCTGGCAAGCTTGGGAATCCCCGGGAGCATACTTCAGTATGTGACCGGGGTGAGCAAGCGCTGCCAACGCAGCTGTAGTGCAAAGTATGAAGCAGGATTAGCGTTCGTCGCGACGGCCGCCCACAGCTGCCCACAACCTGCGCACATGCACGGTCACTTCTTCGCGGTCGTGATACAGCTGGCGCGCCTGGATCTGCGCATTAACGCCCTGCTCTTTCAGCGCGGCATCGATCATCGCCAGGTTTTGCGTCACTTCCTCATAGCGTTTTTTCATTGGCAGCTTGAGGTTGAAGATGGCCTCACGGCACCAGCCGTTCACCAGCCACTCGGTCATCAGGCTCGCCACTCGCACCGGTTTTTCCACCATGTCACACACCAGCCAACTGATGTTGTTGCGGGCAGGACGGTACTTGAAGCCATCTTCACGACAGTGGGTCACTTGCCCGGTATCCATCAGGCTGGGTGCCATTGGACCGTTATCGACGGAGTAGACCCACATGCTGCGTTTTACCAGCTGGTAGGTCCAACCGCCCGGACATGCGCCGAGATCCACCGCGTACATACCGCTCGCCAGGCGTTCATCCCACTCATCTGCGGGAATAAAGACGTGGAACGCCTCTTCCAGTTTCAGCGTAGAGCGGCTTGGCGCATCCGACGGGAACTTAAGACGTGGAATTCCCATATAGAACGGCGAATTGTTGCCGGTCAGTGAGTAGCCAACGTAGCAGGTGCCGGGTGCAATAAAGAACACATGCACTACGGGGCGCTTCGGCGATTCATAGTTCAGGAGAATTTTGCTCTCACGCAGGCTGGCACGCAGCGGTACGGTCAACTTGCGGCAGAACTTGGTGAGTTCTTTGGCTTCATTGGTATCCGGTACTTCAACGCGCAGCTCACCCGCCTTCTCTACGACGCCGGTCAGCATGCCGACAATTGGCGTAATGCGATCTTCTGGCGGTAAATCACGCAGTAATTCACCCACCACCACCATTTGGCGCGCAAAGATCAACTCGGCGAACGGCAGGGTTTTAATCAGTTTTTCTGCGTCTTCTTGTTGATAGCACTCAAACAGCACGTAGCCGGAGTTCTCTTTGACGCGGGCAAAGCCAAAGACTTCACGCTCCGTGGCCTTTGCCGTAATTTCTGCCGCACACTCTTTCTCAAATCCAGGACGGCAATACAGTAATACTTTATTCATGGCGATCGGCCCTTTGTTTCAGACGCAAAGCGCCAACTAACATCACTAACCAACCAATCAGGAAGAACATTCCTCCTACTGGCGTAATAAACACCCACACCTTCAGATGTGATAGCGCAAGGCAGTATAAGCTGCCGCTGAACAGTACCGTGCCTAATGCCAGCAGGGCGCTGCTCCAGTAAAACCAGATATTCGCCCGGCGTAACATCGCCGAGCCAAGCCCGATAATGGCCAGGGTATGCCAGGCCTGATACTCCAGACCGGTATGGATCCACGCCATTTCGGTTGCACCGAGTGATTTACTCAGCACATGAGCGCCAAAAGCGCCAAAGGCCACCAGCACGAAGCCGCTGATGGCTGCAAAGATAAACATTGCACGACTGGACATCAGACTTTCCTCAAGGTATTTCACTGCACGTCACTGTACAGAACGCACCAGACTAATGATCGTAACGGAAATGCAGCGTCTCTTGTTCATTCGCCGCTTTTGCCAGAATCCACTGTCGGAAGGCGGCTATTTTACCCAGTTCTGCCTGGCTGTCATGACAAACCAGATAAAAAGCGTTTTTACTGACTAAGACATCATTGAAAGGACAAACCAGGCGGCCGGCCTGAATCTCCGTTTGCGCCATCACATTGTTGGCTAAAGCGATGCCCTGCCCGTGGATAGCCGCCTGTAACACCATCGCACTGTGGCTGAAGATCGGCCCCTGCTGCACATTAATATGTTGCAGGCCGAGCTGGCGGATATACGTTTGCCAGTCCCGTCGGGAGGCATCATGCAACAGGGTAAAGTTGCCCAGATCGGCTGGCGTTTTCAGCGCATTTTCGCCGGTCAGCAGTGTTGGTGAGCATACCGGCAGCAAATATTCTGCGTACAGTTTCTCCACCCGCAGCCCCGGCCAGTTGCCGCGCCCATAAAAAATGGCCACATCGACGTCATCCGCCAATTTCTCTTCATCACGGTCAACCGCCTGGATACGCACATCAATCCCCGGATAAGCCAGATTAAAGCTAGAAAGGCGCGGCACCAGCCACTGAATCGCGAAGCTTGGCAGCAAGCTCACCGTCAAGGCACCCTTGGCACTCCGCGCCTGCAATTTGCGCGTTGCATCATTCAAGGCAGAGAAAATCTCCTTGATATCCAAATAGTAGCTTTGACCTTCTTCGGTGAGTAATAGCGAACGATTCCTCCGCCGAAACAGCTTAAGACCGAGAAAATCTTCCAGAGATTTTATCTGATGGCTGACAGCAGCCTGGGTAACAAACAGCTCTTCAGCGGCTTTAGTAAAGCTCAAATGACGCGCAGCTGCATCAAAAACCCGCAGAGCATTGAGCGGGGGAAGGCGTTTCGACATGGGTTACCGCATCCGGGAAAAGACCACAATACGTTTGCTTATAACAGAGGCATCCGTATTAGTTTTTTTAATCCGAGACATTATAAATTGTCCGTTGAGGAAGCTCCAGCAAATACCTATAGTTGCCGCACTTCCTGAGCCGGAACGAAAAATTTTTAGGAATTGCGAGTTATCTCGCAGACTTTCTGGGGATTTTTGGCTTGTGGTCGTGATGTTGTGTTTGCATTTTGATCCGACAGCTTACGGATCAAGCTTTTAATTCCTGTAGATTTACCCTGTCTGTCCAAAGTGATTTACATAGCACCGCGATTGCGGTGCTTTTTTTTGCCCTGAAATCACCCAACGACTAGATTTCAATCACCACGTTACCCTGCGGTACGCTACAGCACGAAAGGATATACCCCTCTTCAACATCCTCATCGGTGATACCGCCGTTGTGGTTCATCTCCACCTCTCCTTCCATGCACTTCACCTTGCACGTGCCACAAATGCCCATGCCACAGGCTTTCGGGATGGTAATACCTGATTTTGCCGCAGCGGCGTGAATGGTTTCACCCGGTGCAATCTGCACACTTTTGCCGTGGCTGGCGAAAGAGACCAGATTCAGATCGGCGGTTTCTAACGCATCCGCCAGAGTTTCCGCCTCCTCGGCTTCCTGCTTAGCCTGCTCTTTGGCGGGTGCCGGGGTCGCGCCAAACGACTCTTCATGGTAGCGATGCATCGGAAAGCCCGCTTCTTGCAGCATTTTCTTCACTGCATTCATGTAAGGGGTCGGGCCACAGCAAAAAATTTCTCGCTCACGGTAGTCAGGCGCAATCATCTCCAGCATGGCGTAGCTGAAAAAGCCGCGATAGCCGCTCCAGTGTTGGCCCGAAGTGTAGCGCTCGCAAACCAGACTGAGTTTGAAACTGGGAATACGCGCAGCCATGTTTTCCAGATCGCGCTTGAACACAATGTCTTCCGGGGTACGGGCACTGTGGACAAACTCCATATCCACATCGGCGCTGGTATCAAAATACCAGCGCGCCATCGACATCATCGGCGTAATGCCCACGCCCCCCGACAGGAACAGCACCTTGCGGCTGGGAAAATCGATGCAGTTAAACTGGCCCACCGGGCCGTGTACCGCCAGCTCCATCCCTTCCTGAATATTATCGTGCAGCCAGTTTGAGACCAGACCACCCGGCACACGTTTCACGGTAATAGAAAAACTGTAAGGCACCGAAGGCGAGCTGGAGATGGTGTAAGAGCGGAAAATGGTCTCCTGCTCGATCGGCAGCTCTAAGGTGACAAACTGGCCCGGTTTAAAGAAGAAGATCGCTGGCTGCTCAGCCATGAAGTTAAAGGTCTTCACGTCCCAGGTTTCCTGTATCACCTTGACGCACCGCACTGCATGACGCCCGTTGCTCCAGGTTCGCGTGGTGACGGGTTCAAAAGAGCTCGGGTTCAGTATTGTAATGTCTTGCGTGCTCATCATGGCATTTCCTGTCTCGGGTAGAGGAAATGAAAAGCCAAAGGAGGCTCTCCAGTGCGGCCAGACAATGTGGCCAATAGCTGGAATTCTGGTGTTATCCCCGGTTGGGCATTTGTTTATTCACGACATGGAAATGCCTAAAACAGCGCTTACAGGTTCGTGCTTTGCTGGCAGCGTCTTTAACTGAGGGGATCGATGTCGCAGGTAGAACATTCGCAAGATTTGAATCAGTGCAGCATTCAGCTTAACAGTTACCCACACCTAAACTGCGGCATTGGTTTCCCGCACAGCTGGGGCCTGGTTGACATCCGAATGTGTTGCACACAAACACAATTTTCGTTCACCCGCGCGAGAAGAAAGCCATTATGAGCAATATCGATTTTCTGAATATCAGCTGTACCAGCATTGACGAGGCGAGAGAGAAAACCACTGAGCTGCTCGAGCAGCGCCAGCCTAACTACTCTCTGGCACAGGGGTTGTATAACGACCCTGCGCTGTTTCGTGTAGATATGGAGGAGATCTTCCAGAAGGAGTGGCTTTTCGTCGGGATGAGCAGTGAAATACCGAAAAAAGGTGACTACTTCACGGTTGAAATTGGCCAAAACCCGGTACTGATCCTCAGAGATGGCGAAGGGAAGATCTCTGCCTTCCACAACACCTGTCGCCATCGCGGTTCGCGCCTGTGTTCTAAAGAGCGCGGTAAGGTCGCTAACCTGGTCTGCCCTTACCACCAGTGGACCTATGACCTGAAAGGCAATCTGCTGTTTGCCGGATCGGAGACCAATCCAGGTTTCGATATGAAACAGCACGGCCTGAAGCGTGCGCACTGTAAAACAGCCGGCGGCTTTATCTTTGTCTGCCTGGCGGAGTCCGCACCGGTTTCTGATTTCGATGACTTCCTGCTGACGCTGGAAGAGTACATGGAGCCGTATGACGTCGAAAATACCAAGCTGGCGGTTGAGTCGAATATGTACGAACGCGCCAACTGGAAGCTGGTGATTGAGAACAACCGCGAGTGCTATCACTGCGCGGGCAGCCATCCTGAGCTGCTCAATTCCCTGCTGGAGTGGGACGATATCAATGACCCACGCGCACCGCAGTCTTTCCTCGACTACTACAACAAACACGCCGCGCAGTGGGATGAACAGGGCATTCCACATCGTCACCGCAGTTTTGGCCTGCGTAACCGCATTGTGCGTATGCCGTTAAAAGAGGGAGCCAAAGTCATGACCATTGACGGCGGCACCGGATCGGGCAAATTACTGGGCCGCTTTACCAGCTATTTCCAGGGCTCGATGCGCATCCTGCATCTGCCAAACTCCTGGAACCACATGCAGAGCGATCACTTTATTGTGTTCCGCGTGTTGCCGATCTCCGCCCAGGAAACCATGGTAACCACCAAGTGGTTTGTGCATAAAGATGCCGTCGAAGGGGTGGATTACGATCCTCAGCGCCTGCGCGAAGTGTGGGATGCCACTAACGATCAGGACCGCGTACTGGGTGAGGAAAACCAACGTGGCATCAACTCCATGGGGTATCGTCCTGGCCCCTATTCCGAGTCCCATGAGTTCGGCGTGATCAACTTTATTGACTGGTACAGTGACATCGTCCTGAAAAATCTGCACCCCTGACAGCACAGAGCCAGGCAACGCCTGGCTCTGATTTTCTGCGGTATTCCTTTCTTAATCCCTATGAAATCAAATATCTACCCCCCCACACATGCTCAACGATTTGCGGAATGTCATGCCGTTATGAAAGCAAAATTTTTTTAATAACACATACGTTATTAAAAAATGCTTTAATAGCCCCCGGAGTAATTAAATGTTTTTTTAATAACCAGGGACATAATGAAAGGATTTTTATGAAGCGTGTATCCGGTCAAATCCTCAAAACCACTAGCTATGATGAAACTGTCAGCGCATTTATGCCGCTCCCTTTACCCCCCTCTGCACCCGAGCTCGATCCAGCATCTTTCATTGAACTGAATGAAAAAGCGGAAAAATCACTGGCAAGATTGTCTGGCATGTCAGGGCTGGTATCGTCGAGCGAATGGCTTGTCTACAGCGCTATTCGTAAGGAAGCCCTGCTAACTTCGCAGTTAGAAGGCACACAGGCTACCCTGACAGATATTTTTGATGAAGAGGCCGGGCTTTCTGTCACGAATGTTGATGATGTAGAAGAGGTCACTAACTACCTACAAGCGTATAAGTTTGTTCACGATCAGATGAGCTCTCCTTCAGGTTTGCCCGTTTGTGTTCGCCTGCTAAAAAATGCTCATCAGGTACTATTATCCGGCGTTCGGGGCACCACGAAACAACCAGGTGAAGTAAGAACGACGCAAAACTGGATCGGTGGTACAAGGCCAGGAAATGCATCCTATGTTCCGCCACCGCCGGAAAATGTTGGAGAGTTGTTATCTGACCTGGAGAAATTCATTCACGCCCCCAATCCTTCTCTACCACCTCTTGTTCGCATCGCCCTTGTTCATGCTCAGTTTGAAACCATTCACCCTTTCCTGGATGGCAACGGACGCATCGGTCGTTTGCTTATCGCTATGCTGCTAGAAGAATGGAAGCTTCTGAATGAGCCACTGTTATACGTTTCAGGGTATTTGAAACAGCACCAGCGTTATTATTATCAGTGTCTGACAGATATACGGACCAACGGAAATTGGGAGCAATGGGTTGCCTTTTTCCTGGAAGCAGTCACATTTTCAGCCGAAGAAGCGCAACAAGGTATCATCAAAATAGCCACTCTTTTTGCGGATGACAGAAAAAGGATGCTATCTCTTAAATCGACATCCGTTCATAGCATCCGTCTATTCGAATTTTTACCGACAATGCCTAAGCTGACCGTTGATCGAGCCGTTACACTGCTGGAAGTCACTTATCCAACAGCAAATGCAGCGGTGAAAAGTCTGGTTGAGGCTGGCGTATTGGTTGAAACTTCCGGCAGGGCCCGACACAGAAGTTACGAGTACTATCGATACGTAGAACTTCTGCGGGAATGACTAACGGAGAGTCATGCTCGAGCGCAGCGCATACCGATCAATACCTGTTCGTGCGCTGCGTTCTATGAAATATCAACTTCAGGTAGAAAAAAGGGCTATCAAGATAAGCTATTCAGCGTAACACCCCTTCCTCCAGTAACAGGTCATAGATGGCCTGCGCCATTTTCTCAACTGGCTCATCGCGCATCACCTTTCCCCCTTCGCTTTGAGCTTTCGCTGTGGCCGCTTTAAAGCGATCCGCAGCGGTTTTGGCCTTTACCACTTTCATCCGTTTTGGTCGTTTACGCGCAGCAGTGACTTGCCACGCAGCCCGCGTTTCATCCTCTGCAATCACCTGCGCGGTTTCACAGGCGAAGATGGCCCGGCTGCCAGGGCCGAAAGCACTCTGGCGCGGCACGCTGGCGGCCATATCCACACTGGCAATAAACGGCAGTGGAACGCGCAACGCACGACGCTGCCCGCGCGGTAAAGCCTGAAGCACCTGCGCTTCGCCCCCCTCAACCCGGACAATCTCAGCAATCCCCATCACCAGGGGGATGCCCAACTGCTCCGCCAACAGAAACGGCAGCATACCGGAAGACTCGCCCTGCTCAGCCCGCTTACCGGTGAGGATGATATCGGGCGGTTTACGCTGGAGATAATCCACCAGCGTTGGCACCGCATCGGCGGATTCCCCGACTGATAACACTCGCAGAGATTTCACGCCCATGCCGGCATAGGCGCGCAACGCGGGCGTTTCGACATCGCCTGCATGCAACACTTCCAGCTGCTGCGGGGCCAGACGCAGCGCCATCTCTACCGCGCGTGCATCTTGTTCCGCACGGCGATCGCGCCCGGAATCCGGATGTTTACCCACTGAGATCAACGCCGTAATGCGGAAATTATCAGGCTGCATCATCCAACGCCTCCTTACGATTTTGCTGCACCAGTCGCTGCAGTTCTGCCAGAATTTCGTCGCTGTCCGCAATCACACTCAGCGCCGCACGCTTCACCATGTCACAGCTGATATCGGTATTGATGGCAATCACTTTGTCGCACTGCCCAATGCCTTGCAGATGCTGAACGGCACCGGAGATGCCCACGGCCACATACACTCTGGCCGTAACCCAAGTCCCGGTAGCCCCCACCTGACGAAAACGCGGCATATCGCCGTTATCCACCGCGACCCTACTCGCCCCTTCGGTGGCCCCCAGCGCCTGTGCGGTCTGATGGAACTGCGCCCAGTGATGCACGCCATTACCGGCGGAGAGAATAAATTCCGCCTCGCTCAGCGCCACGGCATTAGGATCAACTGCAACCGGCCCGTCATCAATAATCCGTGCGCGTGTCGCCGTGGTGCTGGAGAGCGCCAGCGGTAACACTTCATGACGCGTCTCATCAATGTGATCGGCACACTCTTCCGCCAGCAGCAAAACACGCGGCGTCATGCGGGCAATATCCTGCGTACCTGCCGCGCCACGACAGAGCGTCTGTTCAGTATCCACTTTCCATGCCTGAGTGGCTGGCCGTTCGCCGATGCGCGCGGCCAGGCGACAACCCAGCTCAAAGCCGCCGGAGATGCTGTCCGGGAACAGCCAGTAGCGTGGTGCAATTTCCTGCTCCACCTGTGCCAGCACCTGAGTTCGCGCTTCGGGGCTGTATCCGGCATATTCGCTGCCGTTGATCAGCATCAACCGATCAACCCCGGCCTGAGCAAACTGCGTTTCACGGTGTTCCGCAAACACAATTACTAACACCGCGCCTGCACCCCCGGCCTGGCGGATTAACGCATGCGCCTGGCCAATCGCATCGCGATCGTGACTGCTCAAGCGTCCACCGACCATGTCCGGCACCACCGCCACGTAGTAATCGGCTTGATCTACCCGATGCAGCGGCAGTTCGCGAGCTTCGGCCGCGCGGGCCACGCCCCGAGCCGGGATCTGTTGCGGCGCGATAACGTTCATCCGATCAATACGTTTAATGCCGTTAGGGCCGATATACCCCAACACATGCGGGTTTTTGCGCAGCACGCCGGAAGCGCCACGCAATGTCATGACGTTCATCGTGACTTCATGGTGCTGCGGGTGCAGGCGGTTGCGGATAATCCACTCCCGCCGGGGATCTCTGCGAATAATGTCATTCATCAGGCCATCTCCACGGCTATTTCGATGCGACGGCTGCTCTCGCGCTGCTGGCGCTCCGCCATGGTCAGCGCTTCAGCCACCAGCTCGGCAATGTCTTTCACCACCGGACGCGGTTCTACTACCCCCTCTAACATCGCAGTACATTGCTGGCAGCCTACGGCAATCAGCTCAGCACCGGTCTGTCGGGCATCGTCCATGCGCATGTCCGCAATCCGTCGTTCGCCGGGGATATCAGTGATCGGCGCACCGCCACCGCCGCCACAACAGCGGGAGCGAAAACCGGATCTCTCCATCTCAACCAACGTCATGCCGAGGCTGGCGAGCAGCTCACGCGGTGCGGCATACTCACCGTTGTAGCGGCCCAGATAGCAGGGATCGTGATACGTGACGTTGCTGCCTTTGCTGGCGTTGAGACGTAGCCGCTGTGCTTTCACCAGGTTGTTAATAAAGGTGGAGTGATGCAGCACTTCAAATGCTGGTTTTTCCCCGGCGGGATAAAAATCAAGGTACTCATTTTTCAGGCAGTGAAACGCATGGGGATCGGTGGTGACCAGGGTTTTAAACTGGTACTGGCTCAGCGTAGCAATATTGCGTTTCGCCAGACGCTGGAACGTGGCTTCGTCGCCCAGACGGCGCGCCATATCGCCACTGTCCGCCTCTTCATCTCCCAGCACGGCAAAGTCCACACCCGCGGCATTGAGGATTTTCACAAAGGCACGCAGGATCCGCTGACTGCGCATATCAAATGCCCCATCGGAAACCCAGAACAGCACGTCCGCGCTTTTCACCTGTTTCATTAATGGCAAGTTCTGATCGGCTGCCCAGTGGGTACGATGCTGCGGGTTAAAACCGTTTGGGTTATCGGTGAAGATGAGATTTTCCAGCACCTCAGTGCCTTTGCCTGGCGTGCTGCCCTTCTCCAGCGTCTGAAAACGGCGCATATCGACCACCGCATCCACGTGCTCAATCATCATCGGGCACTCTTCCACACAGGCGCGACAGGTGGTACAGGACCACAGCGTTTCAGGGGCAATCAGCCCGCCGACTATCGGCTGATGCGCATCGCCGACGGCATTCCCCACGGCAATACCGGGATGGGGGCTGCCGCAAAACTTTGCATCACTGCCGCCCGCCATGCCGACCACCATATCCTGAATCAGCTTTTTCGGATTCAACGGCTGCCCCGCCGCAAACGCCGGGCAAACCGCTTCACACTTGCCACACTGCACGCAGGCATCAAAACCCAACAGCTGATTCCATTTGAAATCGGCTGGCTGCTCCACCCCCAACTTCGGTGCCGCTAAATCAATCGCTTTCAGTCCGGTGGATCTGCCGCCGCCAAAACGCTCAGGACGGCGATGAAAAGCCAGATGGAGTGCTCCGGCAAACGCATGTTTCATCGGGCCGCCCCAGCTCATGCTGAACACCAGCCCACCGAGCCCCCAAATAATCCCCACGACGAGCAGGATGGAAATCGCCCAACGGCCAACATCAGAGGAGACGGCCGCAGAGAGCGGCAAGGTGGTGATGAAAAAGCTAAAGGCAAACATCAGCAGGCTTTTCGGCAAACGCATCCACGGCCCTTTGGAAAGGCGGGATGGCGGGTTGCGACGGCGACGATAGACAAACACGGCGCCGGTAAACATCATCACTAAGGCGGCTGAAAGTGCCACATTCAGCACCCAGTTGGAGATGCCCAACAGGTGGATCGCCACCAGTAAAACCAGTGACAACACGAAGCCACCCGCAGTAGCCACGTGGGTATTACTCATGTATTTATCCCGCGCGACCACATGGTGTAAGTCCACCATATAGCGGCGCGGCATCGCCATCAGGCCGCGTAGCAGCCTGACTTTTTCCGGCCGGCCTCTGCGCCACAGGCTAACGCGTTTCACTACACCAGCCACCACTAACACCAGCGCGGCGGCCAGCAACAGCGGCAGTAATTGATCGAGTATCATGCTGTGCTCCTTAATCACAAGTCCTTGCACAGCCGCAGCGCATCATAGATTGCACCGTGGACGTTATGCTGGGAGATGCAATCACCCACGCGCCACAGAATCATGCCCTTCTCTGTTGTCGCGAGAATCGGCTGGGGTTGCAACGCAAACAGCGCCTCGTTATCAATCTGCCCTTTGTTCAGTGAGTCCGCTTTCAGGGCAAAGTAGAGTTCATCATTGGCGTAGGTGCCGTTCTCCACCACCACCTGATCCACCACTCGCTCCTCTTGCTGGCCGGTGTATTCGTTTTCCAGCAACGCCACCAGCTTATCGCCCTCGCGATAGACTTTTTCCAGCGCCAGGTCGGCAGTCATAATCACCGCCTTCTCGTAGAGGCTGCGGTAATAGGTCGGGAACGTGGTGCCACCAATGCCCACTCCTGGCTTGATATCGCCGGTAACCAGTTCCACCAGCGACCCGTTTGAGGCCAGAAAATCTGCCGCTGACATGCCGGAGAATTCGCAGATAGCATCATAAATCAGCACATTTTTACCCGGCTCAACCGTGCCATTAAGAATGTCCCAGGTGGAGACCACCAGCCCTTCCGCTGCACCCCACTCGGGATTTTGTTCGAGGAACGGGCGACCGCCGGTGGCGAGAATGCAGACATCGGGTTTGAGGTCGTTAACAATCGCGACATCCGCCTCAACGCCCAGCTGCACAGTGACGCCAAGGCGCGCTAGCTCCATCGCCAGCCAACGGGTGATACCCGCCATTTGATCGCGTTGGGGTGCTTTAGCAGCCGTAACCACCTGGCCGCCCAGCTCCTGAGCCCGCTCCAGCAGCGTGACTTTATGACCACGTTCAGCAGCCACGCGGGCGGCTTCTAATCCACCCGGTCCGCCCCCCACCACCACCACATGGCGCAGCGGCCCGGTGGTCTTTTCGATAATATGCGGCAGCCCGAGATACTCACGCGACGTCGCCGCATTCTGGATGCACAGCACATCCAGACCCATGTACTGACGATCGATGCAGTAGTTGGCGCCCACGCACTGACGGATCTGGTCGACCTGATTGAGCTTAATTTTGGTGATCAGATGGGGATCGGCAATGTGCGCACGCGTCATGCCGACAAAGTCGACGTAGCCCGCCGCCAGAATACGCTGTGCCTGGTTGGGATCTTTAATGTTCTGCGCGTGGATCACCGGAATGGACACCACCTGCTTGATGCCCGCAGCAAGGTGTAAAAACGGCTCCGGGGGATAGCTCATATTGGGGATCACGTTTGCCAGGGTGTTGTGGGTATCACAACCCGAGCCGACAACACCGAGGTAGTCAATCATGCCGGTATCGGCGTAGTAGGCGGCGATCTGGCGCATGTCGTCATGGCTCAGACCGTCCGGGTGAAACTCATCCCCGGTGATACGCATCCCGACCACAAAATCGGGGCCCACGGCGGCGCGCACGGCTTTCACCACTTCCAGACCAAAGCGCATCCGGTTTTCAAAGCTGCCGCCCCACTGGTCGGTACGTTTGTTCACGCGCGGCGACCAGAACTGGTCGATCAGATGCTGGTGCACAGCCGAGAGTTCTACGCCATCCAGTCCACCCGCTTTTGCCCGCTTGGCCGCCTGGGCAAAGTCGCCAATAATGCGCCAGATATCCTCTTCTTCAATGATTTTACAGGTGGCACGGTGCACCGGTTCACGGATGCCCGAAGGAGACATCAGGTGCGTCCAGTTTTCACCGTCCCAGCGTGAACGCCGTCCCATGTGGGTAATCTGGATCATGATTTTGCCGCCGTGCTTATGTACAGCGTCCGCCAGATTCTGGAAATGGGGAATGATGCGATCGGTGCTGAGGTTAACGGAACTCCACCAGCTTTGCGGGCTATCAATCGAAACTACACTGGAGCCGCCGCAGATACAGAGGCCACAACCGCCTTTGGCTTTCTCTTCGTAATATTTCACATAGCGATCGGTCGTCATGCCGCCATCAGTGGCATACACCTCTGCATGTGCGGTGCTGACAATGCGATTACGGATGGTGAGTTTATTAATATTCAACGGCTGAAACAGAAGATCAAACTGTGACATGGCTGCACCTTAAATGAAGACGAAAGTATTTCCGGCAACTTATTTTTACGTTGCCTTTTCTTATCTGGATTTAAATAGAGCGACAGCGTTATACGCAGAGAAATAAATTCAGCGTATAACGCCGGGTGAACATTTACAGTGGTGAGACTTCAAAAATACCGACATCCTTGCCATGCTCAGCCGCACTTTGTGTCTGCACGGCACGCGTGGATATTTTAAAACCAAGGCTTTGTGCGACCTGATCCATCGCCCCGGCAAACCAGCCGGTAAACATATAATCGACTTTGCGATCGACCTTGCTATACTGATAAACAAAGGCGGAGTTTTCGAGACGAACGCGCGCAGTGCCTTTCTCAATATCAATCGCTTCGGTAATAAAGAATCCCCAGCCACGTTGAGAAAGGCGTTTCATATAGTGTTCAAACACCGCTTCGCCGCGAATACCATGCAGCTCGGCTTCTTTTTCACACCAGTAGTAGGCGGATTTATACCCTGCCTTATACAAAATGTCGGCGTATTTTTCCGCCCCTATTTCTTCTTCAATCGCCATGTGATTATTGACAAAGAAGTGGCGCGGCACATACAGCATGGGTAACGCATCACTGGTCCATACGCCTGTTTCACTGTCTACATTAATGGGTAATTCCGGTGCATGTGAAGGCATTGTTATTCTCCCCAAACTTCAGCCAGAATATTCATCCAGTTTTCACCCATAATTTTACGCACCTGTTTCTCCGTGAAACCATGGCGTAACAGCGCAGCGGTTAAATTAGGGAACTCGCCTAAGGTACGAATACCTTCCGGGTTGATAATTTTGCCAAACTGCGTCAGTTCGCGCGCATAGCCTTTGTCATGGGTGAGCCATTCAAAAAAGTCCTGACCGTGGCCCTGGGTAAAATCAGTTCCGATCCCAATCTGATCTTCCCCGACCAGATTAAAGATGTAGGCAATGGCTTCGACATAATCGTCAATCGTTGCGTGAATGCCTTTTTTCAGGAAAGGGGTAAACATGGTGACGCCAACAAAGCCGCCGCGATCCGCAATAAACTTCAGTTCCTCATCTGATTTATTGCGCGGATGGTCTTTTAACCCGGTCGGCAGGCAGTGCGAGTAACACACCGGTTTTTTCGAGGCCAGAATCACCTCTTTCGAGGTTTGCGCGCCCACGTGTGAGAGGTCACACATCATGCCGACGCGGTTCATTTCTGCCACCACTTCATGCCCAAAACCGGATAAACCGCCATCACGTTCGTAGCATCCGGTGCCAACGAGGTTTTGTGTGTTGTAGGCCATCTGCACCACGCCTACGCCCAACTCCTTGAATAACTGGACGTAGCCCAGCTGATCTTCAAAAGCATGGGCATTCTGGAAGCCGAACAAAATCCCGGTTTTCCCTTCACGCTTGGCGCGGCGAATATCTTCGGTGGTTTGGACCTTAGTCACCAAATCGCTGTTCTCTGCGATCAGCTGGTTCATCGCGACAATGTTATTTGCCGTGCTCTGGAACCCTTCCCAGACCGACACGGTACAGTTCGCTGCGGTGATCCCTCCCTGGCGCATATCGACGAACAGTTCCCGGTCCCACTTTGCAATCACCAGCCCATCGATCACCACCGCATCATTGTGCAGTTCACTTGCGTTCATAGTCTCTCCCGTTGAATCTGTTTGCCCGCGACGTTGTTCATTGCTGACAGCATAGGATTAACCACAGGGGGAAATTGTTCTGAAAACGTCACTCTGCTGGCTGGAAACGCAGCTTTGCCAGCCCAGTAATCACGCGGCTTCAGGACAAAAAAAGCCTGCCTTGATCGGCAAGCTCTTTTGCGACACAACCAGAGGAAAAATTTGGGTCAGGTCAGCGGTAACGGGACCGAACCATAAGTAGGTTCGTAGCGGGCTTCACCCAGTACGCGCAGCGACAGAGAGAGAAGCGACTCTTCATTTTTGCTGGCAAGGCCAGGCAAGTCGGTGATGATGAGCTGCGAGAATTTTTTGTCCTCATCCCGGTTCCCCTTTCCCTTGCGCTCCTCACGCGGTGGGATGCCGATATATTCGCGATAGCATTTGCTAAAGTGCGGCGTAGAGATAAACCCACAGGCAAGGGCTATTTCGATGATCGACAGCGAGGTCTGTTTGAGCAGTTGCCGCGCCCTGAACAGCCGGAGTTTCATGTAGTAACGTGAAGGCGAACAGTGCAAATACTTCTGGAACAGGCGCTCAAGCTGGCGGCGTGACAGGCCAACGTATTTGGCCAGATCGTCCAGCTCAATCGCCTCTTCGATGTTCGCTTCCATCAGTGACACCACTTCCACCAGCGTTGGCTGGGTAGTACCAAGCACATGACGGAGCGGAATACGCTGATAGTCAGACTGATCGCGTACCCGATCGCAAATAAACATCTCGGAAATGGCGGTGGTCAGTTTGTAGCCAAAATCACGCTGAATCAGATGCAGCATCATATCCATCGGCACCGTGCCACCGCTGCTGGTCATGCGATCGCGTTCAATCACAAACAACTGGTTAGTGCAGATCACTTTTGGATAAAGCTCCTGCATCGAGGCAATACATTCCCAGTGTGCGCTGCAGTGATAGCCATCCAACAGTCCGGCTTCAGCCAGCAGGTATGGCCCGGTACAGACGCCGCCGAGCAGCGTTTTTTTCCGTGCCATCGCCTGTAACCAACTGATTTGTCGGGTGCTGTAGCTGCGGGTGATGTTTACCCCGCCCACCACGATCAGCACATCCAGCGTCAGTGATTCCAGCATCGCGCTGTCAGGCGTAATGGAGATGCCATCACTCGCGGCTATCTGGTTACCGTCCTCACTGATGGTGCACCAGTTGTATAACTCCTTGCCGCTGAGCTGGTTTGCCATTCGCAGAGGTTCAACCGCCGCCGCCAGCGCCATCATAGTAAAATTGCTAATCAGTAAAAAACCGACATTGCGTACTTTGGGTTTATCTGCAGTCGTCTGAAATGCAGTATTTGTCTCGAGCATGAGCACAACCCTCTAAATGTATTACCGAAAATTGATAAAATCGGGTTTGTAACATTATGATTCTCTGCCGTGAAAATCTGTAGCAATTGATATGCCACTGTCAAGCGAAGCTACTAGATTCGTGATGGCACACAATAAATAATGTTTTATCGCTTCGGCAATCTGACTTTCAGCACTGTTTTAGTGCAAAGATTGCTTAATAATAGGGCAATATATAACGCAGCTCACATTTTCCCACGTGGCGACAATTTGATCAAAAATACAGCGGAGAGACTACCCAGAAGCGACTTTCATCCGTTAGCGTCAAAGTAATAAAATATGACATTACGAAAACATAAAAATGAAAAAAGCGACCTCTGAATGTCAAAAAACGACAGAGGGCAAGATTAGGCTGTTTTAATTGCGTCATCACTTTATTCAAAAACCCGCCAGAGGTTTTAAAAATCACCATATAAATCAAAAGCATTTTCTTTTTCACTGTCTGATTTCATTACCTTTTACGGTAATAAGCCGAAGTGTGGATATTAGCGCTTTTTTATAAACAAAAATCATATGACCAAAAAATACACGCCATAACACATTGAATTAAAGGTGTTTTATTATGAAAGCTTCTGTTAACACTTCCGATTCATCCCATTTTGCCCTGCACTTACGTCGAAACCGTGTTGATCGCTGTAAAACTTTATGCAAGTATCCTTTCACACCGGACAATTAATAATCATGCATCCTGAAAAAAGGGATACCACGCTAACCGAACATCAAACAACAATTAAAAGAGAGATCGATCACAATAAAGAAAACCGCATACGATTAAAGACAGACAATTACAATGCTCATGTTTGGTGGATTAAAACCCTTCGATATAAAACCGAAGGAATAATCTCTCCCGGCAATCATCATGGTAATTTTCTGACTTTGATCCTCATCACTTCAATTCGAGATCAGAACAATGTCGAGACATCTATCTATTGAAGATCTACCGCTTAACCGTTTTCACAAAATACTGACTGTGCGATCGGCGGGCGGTACTTTTGTTGATGGTTATGTATTAAGTATTATTGGCATCGTCATGGCAAAAATCACCGTCGCTTTAGGCCTGGACGCTTTCTGGCAGGGGCTTGTGGCCTCATCAGCACTCATCGGAATATTTTTTGGTGGCTTTTTAGGTGGGTTTTTGACGGATAAATTAGGTCGCCGCCTGCTCTATTTTGTTGGTCCCGCTCTGTTTATTATTTTTTCCCTGCTCCAGCTCTGGGCTGAAAGTGGCATGCAACTCTTCATCTACCGCTTTATGTTGGGCGTGGCAGTGGGGATTGAATATCCGGTTGCCTCCGCGTTTCTGGTGGAATTCCTGCCAAAGAAAAATCGTGGCCCAAGGTTGGCGGGGATCACCATTATTTGGTTCGTCGGCGCGGCGGCCGCGTACATTATTGGCGAACTGATCCTCCGGTATGGTGGGGATGATGCCTGGCGCTGGGTGATATCCAGTGCGGCACTGTTTGGCCTGATCCTGTTCTGTCTGCGCCTGGGGACGCCAGAGTCTCCGCGCTGGCTGTTAGGCAAAGGCCGCATTGCTGAAGCTGAGCAGGTGATAAAAAAAACCTATGGCGCGCAGTACGGGGTCGCAAATTTACCTGCTGAAGAACCGCGCAAAAAACTCTCGTTTATTAACCTGCTGCACTCTGGTTATGGTAAACGCATGGCGTTTGTCAGCCTGTTCTGGACCTGTGGCGTGATCCCCCTGTTCGCGGTCTACGCTTTTGGGCCCATCGTGCTGGATGCACTCCACGTGACCGGCGAACTGGCCTCTATCGGCACCATTATTATTACCCTGCTGTTCGTTGCCGGGTGCATTCTCGCGACCTCACTCATTAACTACCTGGGGCGGCGTAATCTGATCCTGCACAGCTTCTTCTGGTCTGGCCTCGCCCTGCTGCTGCTAGGCTGGCAGCACGATGCCTCGCCGGTGGTTGTGCTGCTGCTGTTCAGTGCTTACGCGCTGTTTATTGGTGGTGCGCAGGTGCTGACGCTGGTTTATCCCAACGAAATCTTCCCAACGGAAATCCGTGCTGCTGCCGTCGGTGTTGGTATTTCCATGTCACGTATTGGTGCTGCCGCTGGCACCTGGCTGGTCCCCATCTCACTCCAGACCCAGGGGATTGAAGTGACGATGTATATCTCCGCCGCCATTACGTTCTTCGGCTTGCTGGTCTCCTTCATCCTCGCACCGGAAACCAACAAGATGGATCTCAACGATGCGGCTTCGCTGAGTAACACGCCTCCTGCTAACTCGAATGAACCCATTACCACACAACGCGTAAAAGAGATGCCGTAACCCTTCCATTCAATGCTGTCTGTTAAGCCATGATGCGTGACCGGTCATGGCTTCTCTCCACACCGGGAACTACGCCATGAAAAACAGAGCATCAACATCCGCCGCGACGTTACGTAAAGTCACCACAGCTGCCGCCATCGGTAATTTTGTTGAATGGTTTGATTTTGCTGTCTATGGCTTCCTTGCCACGCTGATCGCCCAACAGTTTTTTTCTGCGAGTCAGCCCCATGCCGCGTTATTACAGACCTTTGCCGTCTTCGCTGTGGCTTTTGCCCTGCGTCCACTCGGCGGCATAGTTTGTGGCATGCTGGGGGACAAACTGGGACGCAAACGTATTCTGTCCCTTACCGTGCTGCTGATGGCCGCTGCGACCACCGTGATTGGCCTGCTACCGACGTATCAAAGCATTGGGTTATGGGCACCGATCCTGTTGACGCTGACCCGCTGCTTACAGGGATTCTCCGCCGGTGGCGAATACGCAGGTGCCTGCGCCTACGTGATGGAGCACGCCCCAAATCACAAGCGCGCCTGGTACGGCAGCTTTATCACCGTTTCCACCTTTACAGCGTTCGCCTGTGCGGCCGTGCTGACCTATGCGCTGGATGCCGTGCTCAGCGTTGAACAGATGAGCCTCTGGGGCTGGCGCATCCCCTTCCTGATTGCCGCACCATTAGGGCTGGTCGGGGTTTATCTGCGTCTGCGCATGGAAGAGACGCCAGCATTCCGTGCCACGCTGTCAGAAAATCACAGCGCACCACACTCACCGCTGGCAGAAACCGTGCGTCATCAAGGGGGCAATATTCTGCGTCTCGGTGCGTTTATCTCACTGACCGCACTGAGTTTTTATATGTTTAACACCTATTTTTCCACCTACCTCCAGTTGGAAGGACACTTTAGCCGTACCCAGTCACTGCTGGTCTCTACCCTGGCGCTGCTGTTTGCCGCCGCCCTTTGCCCGCTGGCTGGCGCACTTTGTGATCGCATCGGCAGGCGAAAAACCATTCGGCTCACCGGCTGTTGGGTCATTTTCACCGTCTATCCGGCTTACTGGCTGGCAAACAGTGGTCATCTTGGCGCGGCAATCTTTGGCGTCTTGCTGCTGGCAACAGGGGCGGTTTTATCCGGAGTGGTCACGGCGGCGCTGCTGTCTGAAGTGTTCCCGACACGGGCTCGCTATACGGCTTCAGCCATTACATACAACCTGGCCTATACCCTTTTTGGCGGTACGGCGCCTTTAGTCGCCACCTGGTTAATCAGTTTGACCGGCAGCAGCCTGGCGCCGGCGTTCTATCTGATTCTGGTGGCATTACTGGCTATGTCAGGCGGTATGGCACTGCCTGAAACGTCTCGCATTTCGCTACAGGATGAGCCCGATGTGCAGGAGAAATTACGTCATCGCGGGCGCGCATCGGTGAATTAACGGGAGGGGGTCACGAAGCGCCCATCAGGGCGCTTCAGGTCAAGATTCAGTGATAAGCAGTGAATGCCTTAATCCATCTCAACCATCTCTTTCACATCAGTACGGTTAATCTGCTGCTTGTTGCCATTGGCATCTTTATAGCCGATCATACCGGTATCTGAGTCTACCTGCGGCTTGCCTTTAGCGATGATGGTTCGACCATCGTTGGTGTGCATCACATAGTTACTGGAGCAAGCAGCCAGGGTAAAGGCCATGGTACAGACAGCCAGCACTGCGACGAGTTTTTTCATCTTCTATCTCCTTACAGATTGATTGCACAAAACCACCCGCATTTCGCTGGTTGACAGCAGAAAACAGAGAGATCGACTGCAAATGTCGACGCGTTATGCGGGTATTGGTTAATACCTTGCAATAATTAGCATAACGCGCTTTTCCATCTTTGCCAGGCTGAAACCCAGCTTTCGGTCTGGTCCTGGTTAACAGAAAGCGAGTCCGGCATGACCTTTTTCAATCCTGGCGCATTTCGTCAGCAGTTTCCTGCCCTGGCCGATGCAGGTGTCTACCTCGATAGCGCCGCGACGGCGCTGAAGCCTCAGGTGGTGATCGATACCACCCAGCAGTTCTATAGCCTGAGCGCGGGGACTGTGCATCGTAGTCAGTTTGCTGCCGCGCGTGAATTGACTGAGCGCTATGAGCAGGCACGGCAACAGGTGGCGGACTTCCTGCACGCGGGCGATGCCCGGCAGATCATCTGGACACGCGGCACGACCGAATCGATCAACCTGGTGGCCAATAGCTGGCTGTTACCGCGTTTGCAGCCAGGGGATGAAATTTTGGTGAGTGAAGCGGAGCACCATGCCAATCTGGTGCCGTGGCTGATGGTCGCCGCCGCGCGTCAGGCTCGCGTGGTGAAATGGCCACTGGGCGAGGATCATCTGCCGGATATGACGCTGCTGCCACAGCTCCTCAATGCGCGTACCCGGTTGGTCGCGGTGAGCCAGATGTCTAACGTCACTGGCGGTTGTCCGGATCTGGCGCAGATTATCCCGCAGGCACATGCCGTGGGTGCCAAAGTCCTGGTGGATGGTGCTCAGGGCGTGGTACACCATGCCCCGGATGTTGCCGCCCTGAATATTGATTTCTATGCCTTTTCTGGCCACAAGCTGTACGGCCCGATGGGCATCGGCGTGCTGTATGGCAACGCAGTGCTGCTGGCTGAAATGGCACCGTGGCAAGGGGGCGGGAAAATGCTCACCGAGGTGAGTTTCTCTGGCTTTACCCCGCAGCCCGTTCCCTGGTGCTTTGAAGCCGGAACGCCCAATGTCGCAGGCGTGGTGGGGTTGAGCGCCGCACTGACCTGGCTGCAACAACACAATTTGCCGCAGGCAGAACTATGGTGTCAGCAGCTGGCGAGCATTGCTGAAGAGCAGCTGGCGGAAATCAGCGGTTTTCGCAGCTTCCGCTCTGGTCAGTCGAGCCTGCTGGCGTTTGAGATTGCCGGTATTCATCACAGCGATATCGTGACCCTGCTGGCAGAGCATGGCATTGCGCTGCGGGCTGGGCAACACTGCGCCCAGCCACTGATGCAGGCACTCGGCGTTAGCGGCACGCTACGCGCTTCATTCGCCCCCTATAATAATCTCCAGGATGTGGATGCGCTGGTACGCGCCATGCGCAGCACGGTGGAATTGCTTTCGGAGTTTTAACATGTCACAGCAGATTGGCCAGCACCCGTTTGGCGACCTGATCACCCGCGCGGGGCTTGAGGAGAAATTTGCCCATTTTCACCAATGGGAGGATCGCTATCGTCAACTCATCCAGTTGAGCCGACAGCTTCCGCCGCTGGACGAAGCGTTAAAAACACCGGAGATTGAGCTAAGCGGCTGTGAAAACCGGGTCTGGTTGGGAAGCCAAAAACGCAGCGACGGAACCCTACATTTTTATGGTGAAAGTGAGGGGCGGATTGTACGCGGATTGCTGGCGGTATTGCTTACTGCGATTGAAGGCCAGACGCCACAGGCCCTGCTGGCGCAAGACCCGCTGCAACTGTTTGACCAGCTTGGGCTACGCGCTCAGCTTAGCGCCTCACGCAGTAGCGGATTAAAAGCATTGGCTGAAGCGGTACATGCCGCCGCACGCGCAGCGGCATAGTTTCAGGCTTTGCGCGCTAACCGCGCCTGGAACTTTTTCAGTGCGTGAGAGACGGCGACAAAACCAAAGGTGGCGGTCACCATAGTGGCTGCCCCAAAGCCCGATTCACAGTCCATCCGCTTTGGCCCTTCCGCCGTGGCACGGGAAGCACAAACGCTGCCATCTGCCTGCGGATACACCAGGTGTTCGGTGGAGAAGACGCAGTCAATGCCGAGCTTACCCTTGTTGTTCTTCACCACACCCATCGCTTTCAACCGCTCACGCAGTTTCGCGGCCAGGGGATCTTGCACCGTTTTTGCCAGATCGGCGACCTGAATCTGGGTCGGATCGATCTGTCCACCCGCGCCACCGGTGGTGATCAGCGGGATTTTATTCCGTCGACACCAGGCGATCAGGGCCGCTTTGGGGCGCACGCTGTCAATGGCATCAATGACATAGTCAAACCCGGCAGACAGCAGCTCAGCGGTGTTTTCTGGCGTAATAAAGTCATCAATACAGATGATCTCGCAGTCGGGATTGATCGCACGCATCCTGTCCGCCATCACTTCCGTTTTGGCTTTACCCACGTTCTCTTTGAGCGCATGGATCTGGCGGTTGGTATTGGTCACACAGATATCATCCATGTCGATCAGGGTAATTTTACCAATCCCCGTGCGCACCAGCGCTTCAGCGGCCCATGAGCCAACGCCGCCAATACCAATAACGCAGAAATGGGCATCTGCAAAGTGTTGCAGCGCGTCTTGCCCATACAGACGCGCGGTGCCGCCAAAGCGTTGCCGCCAGGCGTCATTAACCACAGCCATAACAAACCTTATAACGTGAGCGGGCGCGCAGGCCCGCAGTCAGGAATCAGTTGGAACCTAATAACATTGAGCCATTATTACCGCTTTGCACGTTACTGAACAGCGTCTGACCACTGCCAGGGGCAGATTTCAGTACCCAGACACGACCATAGTGGTTATAGAATCCAGCCAGGTGTGCCGCATCCGGCCCGATCCCCTGATAGATGTCAAAGTGTTGGCCTTTAATGGCCCCGCCAACGTCCAGCGCGACCATCAGGCGCATTTCATACTGTCCGTTGAATTTGCCTTTCGCATTCAACTGCGGCACTTCTGCGAGCAGCACCGTTCCGGCAGGAATAATCGAGCGATCGGAGGCGACCGAGGCCTTCGCAATTAACGGCACAGCGCTGGCCCCGCGCACGGGAGCGAAATTTTCCGGCTTGAAGAAGACAAACGAGGCGTTGGTTTCCAGCAGTGACCGCACTTCCTGCGGTGAGTGCTCCTGCGCCCACTGGCGAATCGCCTGCATCGACATATCTTCGCGTTTCACTTCACCACGATCGATCAGCTCTTTACCGATACTGTGATAAGCCCAGCCATTTTTGCCACCGTAACCAAAGAAGCTCAGGGGCTGTCCGTCACCGAAGTCCACATAGCCGCTGCCCTGCACATCCATCATGAAGTTATCAATCAGCGAGTTGCTGTAAGCCACCACATAGTTATCGCTCAGTGCACCGCTGTAGATGCTGGCGCGGCTAGGTAATTTTTGCCCACGTTTGCGTGGCGGCATACGGTAGATCGGATACTGGAATTCACCCTGTCGGGTATAGCGTGCTTCAACCACCGGGGTGTAATAACCGGTAAATTGCACGTTGCCGTAATTATCCGTTCCTTCCATCTGATAGGCATTAATACCGAACTGGCGCAGCTGACGGGTATCACCGCCGGAAAGCAGCCAGTTTTCTACCGCACTGTAGGTGCCGGTATTGCGGCCAAATAACCCGGTGGCAGCGTACTGAATCTGTCGCACCTGGTCGCTAAAATCTTTGCCATTCACGGGGCGGCCTTTGGCATTCGGCTGATTAACCAGCGCCAGTGGCTGGTCCAGTTTTCCGTCTATATATTGCTGGCCGCGATCGGTAGGCCTGGAGCTACAGCCAGCCAGCAGCGCAATTACAGCGCCAGTAAGTACATACTTCGTCCAGTGTCCTTTCATTGCAATCTCATATAAGAAGGCGTGCCAGCCGCGACGATAGCAAAGGGGCAGTCAGAAAGGAATGCGTCCCTGTTGCTGCCGTGCATGGCAGTATAATTAATAATCAAAAAACGGCTAAAACCCGCTTTTCCCGCTAAATTTACGAATTTACTGGAAAAAAAAGTTGCATCGCCGCGCTCGCAGAGTATAGTGCGCATCCACGGACGCGGGGTGGAGCAG
>NZ_ALXE01000001.1 GCF_000295955.2 Pantoea sp. A4 | reverse complement strand
CTGAGCTAACGACCCATCTTCCGGCTTGCCAGACACTGTTTAGAAGTGCTGGTGCAACGGCGGCATATATTACTGATTTACGGAGATGGCGCAACCCTATTTTTCAATAATTTGTTCATATGCTTACCTTTCATGCAGCATGACCAGAATTCAGACGAAAACTGGTCATGGTAAGCACAATTACAAACTATTGAGTCGTTTTTGCGCGAGTTTTGCAGATTCACTGTTTGGGTAAACTTTGATCACCTGCTGGAAAACCGCCTTCGCTTTCGCGGTGTCGTTTTTCTCTTGCATGATCACGCCGACCTTAAACAACGCCTCTGCGGCTTTCGGTGACTTAGGATAGTTTTTCACGACAGTGGCAAAATAGTAGGCTGCGTCGTCCTTTTTGCCCTTGTTGTAATACAACTGCCCCAGCCAATAATTCGCATTTGGCTGATAAGTCGAGTCCGGATACCGTTTGACCCACGCCTGAAGCGCGGTAATCGCCTGATCGAACTGTTTCTTTTCGAGAATCAGTGAGACGGCAGCGTTGTAATCGGTATTGGCATCACCGCTCTGCGTCGGTGCGGCCGCAGCAGGTGCAGGTGTGCTGCTGTCAGCGCCTGCGGCTGCCCCAGCTGCGGCGCCCGCTGCTGCTGCATCTGCGCCCGGCTGTGCGGCTGCGCTGCCACTGCTCATGCTATCCATCTGCTGATACATCTGTTTTTGACGATCAACAGCCTGGTTGAGCTGATAGGTATTTTGCTGGATTTGCCCACGCAAAGAATCGATATCGCTTTGGGTATCGTTCAACTGCTGCTGCAGCTGCTGAATGAGCTGTGCCTGAGCATTCGTGATTCGTTCAAGGGTGGTGACACGGTCTTCGACCGAGCCTGAGCCAACGCTACTGATTGACGCCTGGGCATTAGCGGCCCAAGGGGCCGCTACGCCAACCAGTAACGACAGACCCAACAGGTGATGTCTGAAGTTACTAATCATGTGATTCTCTTAGTAGACCAGTACGGCACGACGGTTTTTAGACCATGCAGCTTCGTCATGACCCAGAACAGCCGGCTTCTCTTTACCGTAAGAAACGATAGACATCTGGTCTGGAGAAACGCCTTTGCCCTGCAGGTACATTTTCACTGCAGAAGCACGACGCTCGCCCAGCGCGATGTTGTATTCTGGCGTGCCACGCTCATCCGCATGACCTTCGATGGTCACTTTGTAAGATGGGTTGCTACGCAGGAATGCCGCGTGCTGATCCAGCATCTGAGCGTACTCAGACTGGATGTCATACTTGTCCAGACCGAAGTAAACGATGTTGTTCTGCTGCAGCTGCTGCATCTGCAGACGAGCTTGCTCGTCTGAAGACATGTTGCCGCCGTTAGCGCCAGCGCCGTAAGCACCGTTGTCTGCGCCAACGCCAGTCTGATCGTTGTTGTTGTTTTTGTGTGAGCTACATGCCGCTACCGCGAGAACTGGCACAGCCAGCAGTAAGCCCTTCAGCACTTTGTTCAGTTGCATTGTTTTAGTCCTATTATTGTTTGCTATACGTATTTACACACGCATTTATCATGCATTACAGATAAGGCGACCAGGCAGGGAATGAGACCTGACCATCTGTCGCCGGAAGACGCGCTTTGAAACGCCCATCTGTTGAGACCAACTGCAACACGGAACCATACCCCTGAGTAGAGCTGTAGATTACCATCGTGCCGTTAGGCGCCAGACTTGGCGTCTCATCCAGATACGAGTTGGACAAAGTTTGTACCGCCCCGGAATCCAGATCTTGTTTGGCGATATGCTGCGCACCACCATTGGTGCTCACCATCACCAGAGTTTTACCATCAGCAGAGACGTCGGAATCCTGGTTCTGGGCACCTTCCCAGGTCAGGCGTTGCGAAGCGCCACCGTTGACGTTGATTTTGTACACTTGTGGTGCACCGGCCTGATCCGAGGTATACGCCAGGCTTTGGCTATCCGGGAACCATGCTGGTTCAGTGCTGTTATAGCGGCCATCTGTCAGCTGGCGGATCTGTCCAGAGGCTAAATCCATCACATACAGATTCAGGCTGCCGGTTTTAGACAGGGCAAACGCCAGCTTGCTGCCATCTGGGGAGAAGGCTGGAGCACCGTTGTGGCGCGGGAAACGCGCAACCTGACGAATGGCACCATTAGACAAGGTCTGAACCACCAGAGCAGACTGGCCGCTCTCAAAGGTCACGTAAGCCAGTTTAGAACCATCTGGTGACCATGCTGGTGACATCAGTGGCTCTGGCGAACGGTGGACCACAAACTGGTTGTAACCGTCGTAGTCTGCTACACGCAGCTCGTACGGGAACTGGCCGCCATTGGTTTTCACTACATAGGCGATACGGGTGCGGAATGCCCCTTTAATACCGGTCAGCTTCTGGAACACTTCGTCACTGGCAGTGTGCCCGGCATAGCGCAGCCACTGCTTGGTCACTTTATAAGAGTTCTGCGCCAGTACCGTACCTGGTGCGCCTCCGGTGTCCACTAACTGGTAGGAAATCTGATAGCTGCCATCTGGATTGGCACCCACTTTACCGACCACGACAGCGTCGATACCCAGCGCGCTCCAGGCAGCAGGCTGAACTTCCTGCGCCGTCGTTGGCTGCTGCGGTAAACGTGACGTATCAAGCGGATTAAACTTACCGCTGTTACGTAAGTCAGCGGCAACGATCCCGCCGATATCTTCTGGCGCAGCCCCTGGACCGGCCCACTGGAATGGCACGACACCAATTGGACGTGCAGTGTTTACACCTTGCGTGATCTCAATGCGCACTTCCGCATGGAGAACCGCTGCCCACAGCAGTAAAAAAAAGCTTAACGTAATACGAAATGCCTGCTTCATTTTCTCTCCCTTATCTGAACCTCAGTTCACGATAATTCGCACTTGTCCTGAAAACCACGGTTTAGAATCTAATACGGCAAGCTAA
Organism: Pantoea sp. A4; assembly: GCF_000295955.2. Classification (GTDB taxonomy): domain Bacteria; phylum Pseudomonadota; class Gammaproteobacteria; order Enterobacterales; family Enterobacteriaceae; genus Pantoea; species Pantoea multigeneris. The sequence continues at coordinate 154,311 of NZ_ALXE01000001.1, read as the reverse complement.
ACATAGTTCAACCTGCCGCAAGATACTGCATTATTCCGGCTTGAAACGCATTGGGGCATTTTTAAACACTTCGTAGACCGCCTGGCTTGGTGGCTTAGGAATGTGTGCCTGTTTAGCAGCAGAGATAGCGGCCTGACATAACGCCGGATCGCCCCCTTCAGCTTTAACATCAATCAGTAAGCCATCCGGTGCCAGCTTGATACGCAGATTACACTCTTTGCCTTTAAACGAATCCGCATCGTAGAAGCGGCTCTGAATAGCCCCCACGACCTGACCCAGGTAAGAGTTGATCTCCGCACCAGAAGCACCGGCTTTCTTCTGATTACCCTGCCCAGCCGCACCCGCAGAAGCACCGCTTTTCGGCGCATTCTTACCTGATGAGAGGCCACCCAGCAGGTCATCAACGGCATCGGTGTTCTCCGCAGCCGCAGCCGCTTTGGCTTTTGCGGCAGCAGCAGCTTTGGCTTTCGCCGCGGCATCTGCTTTGGCCTTAGCCGCAGCTTCTGCTTTATCTTTCGCTGCCTGAGCCGCAGCAGCTTTCGCTTCTTCAGCGGCTTTCTCTTTGGCTTCCTGCGCTGCAGCAGCCTTAGCTTCAGCAGCAGCTTGTTTCTTCGCTTCTGCATCCGCCTGTTTTTTCGCTTCGGCAGCAGCAGCTTTAGCATCAGCATCCGCCTGCTTTTTCGCCTCAGCGGCAGCAGCCTTGGCATCCGCTTCAGCCTGTTTTTTGGCTTCAGCTGCGGCGGCTTTTGCCTGGGCATCCGCTTGCTTCTTCGCCTCGGCGGCAGCGGCTTTCGCATCGGCTTCGGCTTGCTTTTTCGCTTCAGCTGCGGCGGCTTTCGCTGCGGCATCCGCCTGTTGCTTCGCTGCCGCGGCAGCCGCAGCAGCGGCCTGTTTAGCCTGCTCGACCGCTTTCTCTTTAGCGGCTTCAGCCGCTTTTGCCTGCGCTACGGCTTCGGCTTTGGCATCTGCTTTCGCCTGGGCAGCAGCAGCTTCAGCGGCTTTCTGCTGCTGTTCTGCCTGCTTAGCCGCAGCTTCGGCCTGGCGCTGCTGTTCAGCGGCTTGCTGCTTCGCTTCCTGCTGTGCCTGAAGTTGCTCTTTAGCTTGCTGCTTCAGACGCTGCTGTTCGGCAGCCTGCTTTTGTTGCAACTCTTCAGCCTGCTGCTGCGCCTGTTTCTGGCGCTGCTGCTCGGCGCGCTGGCTATCGCTACGCTGATTTTGTTGACGATTATACTGGTCAACGACGGCCGCGGGATCGACCATAACGGCGGCGATATCGCTACCACCACCGCCGCCACCGCTGGAATCAACGTGCTCGTTAAACGAGCTCCAGATCAGTAGCGCGATCAAAACAATATGCAAAATCACCGAAATGATTATCGCGCGCTTTAATTTGTCGTTTTGTTCGGTTGCCTTCGACACTCTCGGTTCCCAAAAACGGTTCGGCTTTAAATCGGCTGCGTCATCAAACCGACAGATTTAACACCTGCCTGATGCAACAGGTTAAGCGCCTTGATGATCTCGTCGTAAGGCACATCTTTCGCTCCGCCAATCAGGAAGACTGTTTTCGGGTTAGCTTGCAGACGGCGTTGCGCTTCACTCACCACCTGTTCCGGTGGCAGCTGCGACATACGATCGTGATCCACGACCAGGCTGTACTGCCCTACCCCGGCGACTTCCACAATCACGGGCGGGTTATCATCACTGGAGACAGTTTTGGAATCAGTGGCATCCGGCAGATCCACCTCCACGCTCTGCGTGATGATGGGCGCCGTTGCCATGAAGATCAGCAACAGCACCAGCAAGACGTCCAGTAACGGAACAATGTTAATTTCCGATTTCAGGTCGCGACGGCCGCGACCACGCACTCTGGCCATCGTTTACCTCTGATTACTTAGCGTTGTCGCTGGTGAATGCCTGACGATGCAGGATGGCAGTGAACTCTTCCATGAAGTTATCGTAACCCTGTTCCAGCTTGTTCACGCGCTGGTTCAGACGGTTATATGCCATCACGGCGGGGATCGCAGCAAACAGGCCGATTGCGGTGGCAATCAACGCTTCTGCAATACCCGGAGCTACCATTTGCAGCGTAGCCTGTTTTACCGCACCCAAGGCGATAAAGGCATGCATGATCCCCCACACGGTACCAAACAGGCCGATATACGGGCTGATTGAACCCACTGTGCCCAGGAAGGGAATATGGGCTTCAAGGCTTTCCAGCTCACGGTTCATCGAGATACGCATCGCACGGCTGGCACCTTCAAGAACGGCTTCCGGTGCATGGTTATTTGCACGATGCAGACGAGCAAACTCTTTAAAACCGGCATAGAAGATCTGTTCGGAACCGCCGAGCTCATCACGACGCCCCTGGCTTTCCTGATAGAGCCGCGACAGCTCAATGCCTGACCAGAATTTATCTTCAAACGCTTCGGCCTCACGACCTGCTGCATTTAAAATTCGGGTACGTTGGATAATGATGGCCCATGAGGCAATCGAAAAGCCGATCAAAATCAACATGATAAGTTTGACCAGAAGGCTCGCCTTCAGGAACAAATCAAGAATGTTCATGTCAGTCACTGCTTGAACTCCGCGACAATAGACTTGGGAAGCGCTATCGGCTTCATTAGATGTGGGTTGATGCAGGCAATCAGGACTTCGGCTTCGTTTAGCACTTTCCCTTCTGCATTCACGATACGCTGGGTAAAAGTCATCGTCGCGCGGGTCATTGCCGTGACTTCACTCTGGATTTCCAGCAGTTCATCAAGGCGAGCCGCAGCGTGATACTCAACCGTCATGCGCCGTACCACAAATCCCACCTGTTGCTCTAACAGGGTTTGCTGACTGAAATGGTGCTGACGCAGCATTTCGGTACGTGCTCGTTCATAAAAAGCGATATAGCTGGCGTGGTAAACCACACCGCCGGCATCAGTGTCTTCATAGTAGACCCGAACCGGCCAGCGAAACAGCGTTGTACTCACTCTACATCCCGGTCTCATTTTAAACGTTGCTACTATACTTAAGTGAGATCGGCTTGGGAATGGGTCGCCAGGACCTGGAGAAAATAATTATCAAACAGTTACAAAGCATCGAAGATTTACGGAGAAAAGTTGACCGGATGCTGACAGAAGTCGACCGCCAGCATCGGTTTATTTGGTCTTGAATCAGGATTTACTCGGTGGATTCGGGTGCTGATTTTTCTTCAAGGTGTTCCAACGCTAACGCGGTGATCACCCCAAAGGCACAGGCCAGCAACGTGCCAAGTATCCAGGCAAAGTACCACATGATTGATCTCCTGTTCTCAGTAAAGGGAGTGAGTGTTGCGTTCAATATCTTCACGGGTGATGCGACCAAACATCTTGTAGTAGCACCAGCCGGTGTAGCCCAGCACCACCGGCACAAAGATAATGGCGGCGATGGTCATAATCGTCAGCGTCAGATGACTTGAGGTGGCATCCCACATTGTCAGGCTGATATCCGGCACGGTGCTGGACGGCATGATGAACGGGAACATAGCAATACCCGCCGTCATGATGACCCCCGCCAGCGTGAGCGAACTGCTGATAAATGCCCAGGCACCCCAGTTAAGGCGTGAACACAACACCGTAACCAGTGGCAATAACGCCCCCAGCAACGGGAAGATCCACAGCAACGGCGACTGCTCAAAGTTGTGCATCCAGGCACCGCTCTCACGAATCACGCTTTTTCCCAGAGGATTAGACGCAGCATGGTGATCAAGCACGCTGGTGACCACATAGCCATCGATGCCGTATTTAACCCACAGACCCGCCACCACAAAGGCGACCAGCATCACCAGTGCAGCCACCTGCGCAGTGAGGCGACTGCGCAGTCGCAACTCACCCTGCGTGCGCATCTGTAAATAGGTTGCTCCCTGAGTCAGGATCATCGCGACGCTGATGACACCCGCTAATAACCCAAACGGATTCAGCAACTGGAAGAAATTGCCGGTATAGAAGAGACGCAGATACTCATCCGCATGGAATGGCACGCCCTGCAGCAAGTTGCCGAACGCGACACCGATCACCAGCGGCGGGACAAAGCTGCCAATGAAAATGCCCCAGTCCCACATGCCGCGCCAGCGCGCATCTTCAATTTTTGAACGGTAGTCAAAGCCGACCGGGCGAAAGAACAGTGCGGAAAGCACCAGAATCATCGCCACATAGAAACCGGAAAAGGCGGCGGCATACACCATCGGCCAGGCCGCAAACAGTGCGCCACCGGCGGTGATCAACCACACCTGATTGCCATCCCAGTGGGGTGCAATACTGTTAATCATGATGCGGCGTTCATTGTCATTGCGCCCGAGGAAACGGGTTAACATGCCAACGCCCATATCAAAGCCGTCTGTCACCGCGAAACCGATCAGCAAAATGCCCACCAGCAGCCACCAGACAAAGCGCAATACTTCGTAGTCAAACATCGTGTTGCTCCTTTATCCACGCAGGGGCTGTTGAGAGAGGGAAATTTGCTCGTGATGATATCGGCCGGTTTTCAGACTGCTGGGACCAAGGCGCGCGAATTTAAACATCAGGTACATTTCTGCGATCAGGAACAGGGTGTAGAGACCGCAGATCAGAATCATGGAGAACAACACATCCCCCACCGCAAGAGATGAGCTGGCCACCGCCGTCGGCAACACCTCACCTATCGCCCAGGGTTGGCGGCCATACTCCGCCACAAACCACCCCGCCTCAATGGCAATCCACGGGACTGGCAAACAGTAGAGCAGCGTTTTCAGCAACCGGCGCGATTTGCCGATGCGATTGCGGATCACACTCCAGAACGCGAGGCTTATCACCACCAGCATAATCACGCCACCCAGCACCATAATGCGGAATGCAAAGTAGAGCGGTGCCACGCGGGGAATGGAATCCTGCGTTGCCTGATGGATCTGTGCCTCAGTGGCATGACTGACATTATCGGTGTAGCGCTTCAGCAGCAGCCCATAACCGAGATCGCCTTTGCTCTGTTCAAACTCACTGCGTACGGCGGGATCACGGCTACCCGCACGCAGTTCATTAAGCAGCGCGTAAGCCTTCATGCCATTGCGAATGCGAACTTCATGCTGCTGAAGCAGGTCTTTCAGACCCAATACCGGCTGATCCAGGGATCGTGTGGCGATCAGCCCCAACAACCAGGGGATCTGCACGGCGTAGCGGTTCTCCTGAGCTTGCTGATCGGGCAGGCCAAACAGCGTGAAAGCCGCCGGAGCCGGTTGGGTTTCCCACTCGGCTTCAATCGCGGCCAGTTTGGTTTTTTGCACATCCCCCACTTCATAACCGGACTCATCACCCAGCACAATGACGGAGAGAATGGCCGCCATGCCAAAACTCGCTGCGATAGCGAACGAACGTTTGGCAAAGGCCACATCCCTGCCCTTTAGCAGATACCAGGCACTGATGCTGAGAATAAACATCGCCCCGGTGGTGTATCCCGCCGCCACGGTATGCACAAATTTCACCTGCGCCACCGGGTTAAACACCAGCTCAGAGAAACTCAGCATTTCCATTCGCATGGTTTCGAAATTAAATTCCGAGGCGATGGGGTTCTGCATCCAGCCATTGGCGACCAGAATCCACAGGGCTGACATATTTGAACCCAGCGCCACCAGCCAGGTGACGGTAAGGTGCTGGATTTTACTCAGACGATCCCAGCCAAAGAAGAACAAGCCGACAAAGGTGGATTCGAGGAAGAATGCCATTAGCCCTTCTATCGCTAATGGCGCACCAAATATATCGCCGACATAGTGCGAGTAATAGGACCAGTTGGTGCCGAACTGAAACTCCATCGTCAGACCGGTCGCCACACCCAGCGCGAAGTTAATCCCGAATAACTTACCCCAGAATTTGGTCATGTCTTTGTAGATCTGCTTACCCGACATGACGTAGACGGTTTCCATGATGGCCAGCAGGAAAGCCATACCCAGCGTCAGCGGGACAAACAGGAAGTGGTACATCGCCGTTAAGGCAAACTGTAACCGCGAGAGTTCAACAATATCTAACATAGTGACTCCTTGCTCCGGGATTGACGCGGCTCTTATTAACGGTATTTATAAGAGTGACACGCCAGGAACGACTGATTATTTATTCCAGTTCTCTTATCTTCAGAATGGAAGACGACTGAATACTGAATAACAAGTAAAGAGGATTAAAATTCCCTGAAATAGCCGCATTAAAACTAAGCATGGCTTAATTGATTAACACCGCTTAAAATAAACCACCTTCAAACCATTGATAAAAATAGATATAGCATCCTGATTCAGCGCAATTTAATCGCAATATGTGTGCTTAAGCCAGCGGTATAGTTTTTTATAATTTGCGTAAAATTGATCCAGATTAAGGTATAAAACTTCCAGAAATGTTGCTAACGGTGAGTTGTTAATCTGCTGTGATTTTCTGATGCGGGTTGTCGAAAAAAGGTTACCAATCGCGCGATGGGTTAACGTCAATGTGGCTAATCAGCGCGCGCAACCGTGGGTATATCGCGCGCATAAAAAAGGGCCATCCTTAGATGACCCTGTTTCAACGCACTAAGGCGAGATTATTTTGCTGGCAGAACGGCTTTCACTGCATCACCGATGTCAGCCAGGCTGCGCACGGTTTTGACACCAGCGGCTTCCAGTGCAGCGAATTTCTCATCCGCAGTACCTTTACCACCGGCAATGATGGCGCCCGCGTGGCCCATACGTTTGCCTTTAGGCGCAGTCACACCCGCGATGTAACCTACAACAGGTTTGGTTACGTTGGCTTTGATGTAAGCTGCTGCTTCTTCTTCAGCGCTACCACCGATCTCACCGATCATAACGATCGCTTCAGTCTGTGGATCTTCCTGGAACAGCTTCAGGATATCAATGAAGTTTGAACCTGGGATCGGGTCACCACCGATGCCCACACAGGTAGACTGGCCGTAGCCAATATCTGTGGTCTGTTTCACTGCTTCATAAGTCAGCGTACCTGAGCGGGAAACGATCCCTACACGGCCTGGCTTATGAATATGACCTGGCATGATGCCGATTTTGCACTCGCCTGGGGTGATCACACCTGGGCAGTTCGGGCCGATCATGCGCACACCGGCTTCATCCAGCTTCACTTTCACGGTCAGCATATCCAGGGTCGGGATGCCTTCAGTGATGGTGATGATCAGTTTGATGCCTGCATCGATAGCTTCCAGGATACCGTCTTTGCAGAACGGTGCTGGTACATAGATGACAGATGCAGTTGCACCTGTGGCTTCAACTGCTTCACGCACGGTGTTGAACACTGGCAGACCCAGATGCTCAGTACCGCCTTTACCAGGAGTTACACCGCCAACCAGCTGTGTGCCGTAGGCCAGAGCCTGTTCAGAGTGGAATGTACCCTGGCCGCCAGTGAAGCCCTGGCAGATAACTTTGGTGTTTTTGTCGATCAAAATGGACATTATTTACCCTCCGCTGCAGCAACAACGCGTTGCGCCGCGTCTGTCAGGCTGGTTGCTGCAATGATATTCAGACCGCTGTCTGCCAGTTTTTTGGCACCCAGCTCGGCGTTGTTCCCTTCAAGACGCACCACAACTGGCACGTTCACGCCAACTTCAGCGACTGCGCCGATGATGCCATCAGCGATCAGGTCACAGCGTACGATACCGCCGAAGATGTTAACAAAGACGGCTTTTACCGCTTCATCAGAGAGGATAATTTTGAAGGCTTCTGTTACGCGCTCTTTGGTTGCGCCGCCGCCAACGTCCAGGAAGTTAGCAGGCTGACCACCGTGGTGTTTCACGATGTCCATGGTACCCATTGCCAGACCGGCACCGTTCACCATACAACCGATGTTGCCTTCCAGCGCAACGTAGTTCAGTTCCCACTGTGTTGCATGCGCTTCACGTGGATCTTCCTGGCTTGGGTCACGCATTTCGCGCAGTTCTGGCTGACGGAACAGCGCGTTGCTGTCAGCAGTCAGTTTACCATCCAGACAAACCAGATCGCCCTGCTTGGTGATAACCAGTGGGTTGATCTCAACCAGCGCCAGATCGCGCTCCAGGAACAGCGTCGCCAGACCCATGTAGATCTTGGTGAACTGTTTAACCTGCTTGTCGTCCAGACCCAGCTTGAATGCCAGCTCACGGCCCTGATAAGGCTGTGGACCTGCCAGCGGATCCAGTGCAACTTTGTGGATCAAGTGTGGGGTTTCTTCTGCCACTTTCTCGATCTCAACGCCGCCTTCGGTGGATGCCATAAACACCACGCGACGGGTTGCACGGTCAACCACCGCACCCAGATACAGCTCTTTACCGATATCTGTCGCTGATTCAACCAGAATCTGATTTACCGGCTGACCTTCAGCATCTGTTTGATACGTGACCAGACGCTTACCTAACCAGTGTTCAGCAAAAGCACGGATATCTTCTTTGCTGTTTACCACTTTCACACCGCCCGCTTTACCACGGCCACCGGCATGAACCTGACATTTTACTACCCACGGGCCTGAACCAATTTTAGAGGCCGACTCTTCTGCTTCACGTGGAGTAGTACAGGCGTAACCAGTAGGTGCCGGTAAGCCATACCGCGCAAACAGCTGTTTGGCCTGGTATTCGTGTAAGTTCATGATGTTCTTTCCATTTGGTCTGAAAAATTAGGTGAGTTTGGCGCGCCTTCCGGCGCGCCCAGGGTAAATCAGACGTCCAGCAGCAGACGTGCAGGATCTTCCAGCAGCTCTTTGATCGCCACCAGATAGCCAACTGATTCGCGGCCATCGATCAGACGGTGATCGTAGGAGAGCGCCAGATACATCATTGGCAGGATAACCACCTGACCATTCACCGCCATTGGGCGATCTTTAATGGCGTGCATGCCTAGGATTGCACTCTGTGGTGGGTTGATGATTGGCGTTGACATCAGCGAGCCAAAGACACCACCGTTGGTGATGGTGAAGTTACCGCCGGTCAGTTCCTCTACTGTCAGCTTGCCATCACGGCCTTTCACTGCCAGCTCTTTAATTTTCTTCTCGATATCCGCCATGCTCAGCGCATCAACGTCTTTCAGCACTGGGGTCACCAGACCGCGCGGCGTTGAAACAGCAATGCTGACGTCAAAGTAGTTGTGGTAAACCACGTCTTCGCCATCGATAGAAGCGTTCACTTCTGGATAGCGTTTCAGTGCTTCAACCACGGCTTTGATATAGAAGGACATGAAGCCGAGACGCACGCCGTGACGTTTCTCGAAGGCATCACCGTACTGCTTACGCAGATCCATGATTGGCTTCATGTTGATTTCGTTGAAGGTGGTCAGCATTGCGGTGCTGTTTTTCGCTTCCAACAGACGCTCAGCAACACGCTTACGCAGGCGCGTCATCGGTACGCGTTTTTCACTGCGATGACCCACAGCTGGCTGTGCAGCTGGTGCCGCGGCTGGCTGCGGTGCCGCTTTACTGGTTTCTGCTTTCTTCGCCAGATGTTTTTCAACATCTTCACGGGTCAGACGACCGCCAACACCGGTGCCTTTGATCTGGCTGGCATCCAGTTCATGCTCGGCAATCAGACGACGGATCGCTGGGCTGAGTGCATCGTTGCTCTCTTCTTCCAGTGAAGCAGTCTGGCGCTGAGCAGGGGCTGATTCGTTGTTTTCAACTTTCGCTGAAGTCTCTTTACCTGCGCTGTTGCCCTCTTTCAGGCGACCAAGGATCTGGCGGGACAGGACGGTTGCGCCCTCTTCTTCCAGCACAGCTTCCAGGATGCCATCAGCACTAGCAGGCACTTCCAGCACAACTTTATCTGTTTCGATCTCAACTATAACTTCGTCACGCGCGACGGTGTCACCCGGTTTTTTGTGCCAGGTAGCAACGGTGGCATCCGCTACAGACTCGGGTAGATCAGGAACAAAAATATCTACGCTACTCATTATCTTTCCTTTTATTAACCAAGGTTCAGCGCGTCATTGACGAGATCTTGCTGCTGTTTCTGGTGTACTGACATATAGCCCACAGCCGGTGAGGCCGAAGCCGGACGGCCCGCGTAACGCACTGAAGCACCTTTTGGCACCACATCGTAGAAGTGATGTTGGCTGCAATACCAGGCACCCTGGTTCAGCGGCTCTTCCTGGCACCAGACGAAATCGGTGACGTGCGCGTACGCTTTCAAAATTTCCTGTACCGCTTTGTGCGGGAACGGATACAGCTGCTCGATGCGCACAATCGCCACATCGGTTTGTTCGTTTTTACGGCGCTGTTCCAGCAGGTCGTAGTAAACCTTACCTGAGCAGAACACCACACGTTTAACCTGCTGCGGATCAAGCGCATCGATTTCGCCAATCGCTGGCTGGAAGCTGCCACTTGCCAGCTCATCCAGGCTGGAGATCGCCAGCGGGTGACGCAGCAGAGATTTCGGTGACATCACAATCAGTGGACGACGCATGCCGCGCAGTGCCTGACGACGCAGCATGTGGTAAACCTGCGCTGGCGTAGACGGTACGCAAACCTGCATGTTCTGCTCAGCGCAGAGCTGCAGATAACGCTCCAGACGCGCCGACGAGTGCTCTGGGCCCTGGCCTTCGTAGCCGTGTGGCAACAGCATGACCAGACCACACATACGGCCCCACTTCTGCTCACCAGAACTGATGAACTGGTCAATCACGACCTGTGCACCGTTGGCGAAGTCGCCGAACTGCGCTTCCCAGATAGTCAGCACGCGCGGTTCTGCTGTGGCGTAACCGTATTCGAATGCCAGTACCGCCTCTTCCGACAACACGGAGTCCCAGACCTTGAATTGGCCCTGGCCGCTGTGGATATGGTGCAGAGGGGTGTAGGTTGAACCGTTAGCCTGGTTATGCACTACCGCATGACGGTGGAAGAAGGTGCCACGGCCGGAGTCTTCACCTGACAGACGTACTGGAATGCCTTCATCGACCAGCGTTGCGTAAGCGAGGTTTTCCGCACCGCCCCAGTCAAAGGCTTTATTGCCTTCGGCCATCTCTTTACGGTCGTTGTAGATTTTGGCCACGCGAGCCTGAACCTCAACCGCTTCCGGCACCTGGCTGATACGACGCGCCAGATCCTGCAAACGTTTGGTTTCTACCGTAGCCGGGTAGCTCTCATCCCACTCGTGGTTGAGATACGGCGACCAGGTAAAGGAGTGCAGGCTCATCGGACGCCATTCAGGCACCACGCACTCGCCCGCATCCAACGCATCACGGTAAAGATTGACCAGTTCGGTCGCATCTTCCAGCTTCACGACACCCACGCTTTCCAGACGGTCAGCATAGATTTTACGTGGCGTTGGGTGTTTTTTGATTTTCTGGTACATCAACGGCTGGGTGGCACTTGGCTCATCCGCTTCGTTGTGACCATGACGGCGATAGCACACCAGATCGATAAACACATCACGTTTAAAGGTGTTGCGATAGTCCAGCGCCAGGCGGGTAACAAACGCCACCGCTTCAGGATCGTCCGCGTTAACGTGGAAGATCGGGGCCAGTACCATTTTACCGATATCAGTACAGTACGGCGTTGAACGTGCATCCTGCGGGTTGGAGGTGGTGAAACCAACCTGGTTGTTGATCACGATACGCACAGTACCGCCAACCTCATAACCGCGAGCCTGCGACATGTTCAGGGTTTCCTGTACCACGCCTTGACCGGTTACTGCGGCATCACCGTGAATGGTAATCGGCAGAACTTTGTTGCTGCTTGGCTCGTCCAGACGATCCAGACGCGCACGCACCGACCCCATAACCACTGGGCTAACAATCTCAAGGTGCGACGGGTTGAACGCCAGCGCCAGGTGGACCATTCCGCCTTCGGTTTCGAAGTCAGAAGAGAAGCCCATGTGGTACTTCACGTCACCCGTACCGAGGTGTTCTTTGTGTTTGCCCGCGAACTCGTCGAACAGGTCCTGAGGTTTTTTACCCAGAACGTTAACCAGCACGTTCAGACGACCACGGTGCGCCATACCCAGTACGACTTCACGCGTACCGCTTTTGCCCGCATGGCGAATCATTTCACGCAGCATTGGAATCAGCGCATCGCCGCCTTCCAGTGAGAAGCGCTTCGCACCCGGGAATTTTGCACCGAGGTAGCGTTCCAGGCCTTCTGCCGCAGTCAGCTCTTTCAGGAAACCTTTCTTCTCTTCATTGCTGTAAGAGGCATGGCCCACCACAGATTCGAGGCGCTGCTGAATCCAGCGTTTCTCTTCTGTGTTGTTGATGTGCATATACTCAGCACCAATGGAGCCACAATAGGTCTGCTCCAGAGCCACAATCAGATCAGCAAGCTTCATAGTCTCTTTGCCGATGGCGAAAGATCCTACGTTAAAAGTTTCCTGAAAATCAGCGTCGGTCAGATCATGAAAAGCAGGATCCAGGTCCGGCACGGCGTCCTGCTTCCACAATCCCAATGGATCGAGGTTTGCGTGCTGATGCCCACGGAAACGGTAGGCATTAATCAGCTGCAGCACTTTAACTTGTTTGGAGTTAGTGGCCGGATCGGACACTGACGATGTATAACGTGTGGCATCTTTAGCCAGGCGGCGGAAATAGTCACGCGTGGTGGAGTGAAACTGCTCAGGCTTCACACCTGTTCCCTGCAACTGCAGGAACATGGTACGCCATACTTCATCGACAGAGTCAGGATCGGTCAGGAAATCCTCATAGAGTTGCTCTATGTAAGACTGGTTCGCGCCAGCCAGCCAGGAGGAGTCCAGCCAGGGCTTCATCGCGCTGTTCTGCATTTCTGATCCCTTAAGCACTATTATGCTTTTTAGAGGTTTCATCTGTTGCCGCTTTCACGGCTTGCCGTAGTGAGTTCTGCGATACGAGCCCTCTGCGGCCCGTAAGGTAACCCGGGTAAGCGTAGTCGAAAACATCGCTTACCTGGATTGCCGTAAAAAGTCGGGAACCCAGGGTTCCCGACTTGAGAGACTTACGCGCCGCGTTGCAGCAGCATCGACTTAATGTGCCCAATGGCACGCGTCGGGTTTAGCCCTTTAGGACAAACACTTACACAGTTCATGATGCTGTGGCAGCGGAATACGCTGAAAGCATCACTGATGTTATCGAGACGCGCTTCCCTTTCGGTATCACGGCTGTCGATCAGGAAGCGATATGCTGCCAGCAAGCCAGCCGGGCCGATGAATTTGTCCGGGTTCCACCAGAATGACGGGCACGAGGTTGAACAGCACGCACACAGGATGCACTCATACAATCCATCGAGATGTTCACGCTCTTCCGGCGCCTGCAAGTGCTCGCGCGCTGGCGGATTCTTCCCATCATTCAACAGGTAAGGTTTAATCTTCTCATATTGTGCGTAGAATTGCCCCATATCAACCACCAGGTCGCGGATCACCGGCAGACCAGGCAGTGGACGGATAACCACTTTTTTGGTGCCCGCACCTAAAGCAGAAACCGGCGTGATACAGGCCAGGCCATTTTTGCCGTTCATGTTCAGGCCATCAGACCCACACACGCCTTCACGGCAAGAACGACGGAACGCCAGCGTTGGGTCCTGTTCTTTCAGCAGCATCAGGGCATCCAGCAGCATCATGTCGCGGCCTTCTTCTGACACCAGGCTGTAGTCCTGCATATACGGAGCGTCGTCGACTTCCGGGTTATAGCGATAGATGGAAAATTCAATTTTCATGTTCTTCTCTCCGCAAACTTAGTAAGTACGCACTTTCGGCGGGAATGCCGCGCGCAGTTTCGGCTGCATGTTCACCTCACGGCGCGTCATGCTCTCCGATTGCGGGAGATAGAGGCTGTGGCACAGCCAGTTCTCATCATCGCGATCCGGGTAGTCGAACCGGCTATGTGCACCACGGCTTTCGGTACGGTAGTTAGCCGCAACGGCTGTGGCGTAAGCTGTTTCCATCAGGTTGTCCAGTTCCAGGCACTCAATACGCTGCGTATTGAAATCTGGCGACCGGTCATCAAGACGGGCATTTTTCAGGCGTTCACGGATGACTTTCAGCTCATCCAGCCCTTCTTTCATGGCATCACCTTCACGGAATACCGAGAAGTTGTTCTGCATGCAGCGCTGCAAGGCTTTACGAATTTCCGCAGGGTCTTCACCTTCGACGTTATTTTCCCAGCGGTTATAACGCGCCATTGCCGCTTCAATCTCTTCTTCAGTGGCATCACGCAGTGGCCCCTGCTCTTCCATGGATTCGAGCAGATGAACACCGGCCGCACGACCAAATACCACCAGGTCGAGCAGTGAGTTGCCGCCGAGACGGTTTGCACCGTGTACTGATACGCAGGCGATTTCGCCCACCGCAAACAGGCCCGGGATCAGAACGTCTTCACCTTGTTCATTCACTGTCAGTGCCTGGCCGCTAACGCGGGTCGGTACACCGCCCATCATGTAGTGACAGGTTGGAATGACCGGAATCGGTTCTTTAATCGGATCGACGTGAGCAAAGGTACGTGACAGCTCAAGGATACCCGGCAGGCGTGCTTCCAGTACTTCGGCACCCAGGTGGTCGAGTTTCAGCTTAAGGTGTGGACCCCATGGGCCATCACAACCACGGCCTTCACGAATTTCCACCATCATGGAGCGTGCTACCACGTCACGACCGGCAAGGTCTTTGGCGTTTGGCGCATAACGTTCCATGAAGCGTTCGCCATGTTTGTTGAGCAGATAGCCACCCTCACCACGACAACCTTCAGTCACCAGTACACCTGCACCCGCAATCCCGGTTGGGTGGAACTGCCACATTTCCATATCTTGCAGTGGCACGCCCGCACGCAGCGCCATACCTACACCGTCACCGGTGTTGATGTGGGCATTGGTGGTGGATTGATAGATACGGCCTGCACCGCCGGTGGCCAGAATCGTGGCTTTCGCTTTGAAATAGACCGTTTCACCGGTTTCGATGCAGATAGCCGTACATCCGACGATAGCGCCATCCTGATTTTTTACCAGGTCAAGGGCATACCATTCGGAGAAGATAGTGGTTTTGTTTTTCAGGTTCTGCTGATACAGCGTGTGCAGTAAAGCGTGACCTGTACGGTCCGCTGCAGCTGCGGTACGTGCCGCCTGTTCGCCACCGAAGTTTTTCGACTGGCCACCAAACGGACGTTGATAGACGCGGCCATCATCGAGGCGCGAGAACGGCAGCCCCATGTGTTCCAGCTCCAGAATCGCTTCCGGGCCAACGTTACACATATATTCGATGGCATCCTGATCGCCAATGTAGTCTGACCCTTTTACGGTGTCATACATGTGCCATTCCCAGTTATCTTCATGGGTGTTACCCAGCGCAACGGTGATACCCCCCTGCGCAGATACGGTGTGGGAACGGGTCGGGAAGACTTTTGATAACAGCGCACAACTCTGGCCGGACTGAGAAATCTGGAGTGCTGCGCGCATTCCTGCGCCACCGGCGCCGATAACTACGGCGTCAAATTCTCTTACTGGCAAACTCATTTACACACCCCACACTACAACAGTTCCATAAATTGCATAGGCAAACAGCGCCACCACGATAACTAACTGTGCGACCAGACGAATCGCTACGGGTTTTACGTAGTCGGTCAGCACTTGCCACATACCAATCCAACCGTGGATCAGGATGGCAAACAGCGTTAAGAGGGTGAACACCTTAGTAAAGGCAGAGGCAAAGAAGCCGTGCCATACGTCATATGTCAATGGATATGACATCACAACGAAACCAAGGAGGTAGAGGGTGTAAAGTGCAATTAACATTGCAGATGCGCGAATGAGCAGCCAGTCCTGGATACCGCTACGCCCTAGCGCGGATGCATTGCTTACCATACGAGAACTCCAGCCAAAATTGAGAGCACGACAGTGATACCAAATGCGGCATACGCTGAACGGATACCCGTTTGCAGCGTTTCCGGAAGAAAACCAAAGTCCATCAGCATGTGGCGGATACCGCCCACGGCGTGGTAAGCCAACGCGGTCAGAATGCCCCACATGATAAACTTCGCGATGAAGCTATGCATGACGATGGCCGCAGATTGAAAACCTTCCGGGGAGGAGAGCGACAAGCCCAGTAACCAGAGTAGAATCCCTACGGCGACGAACATAATGACGCCAGAGACGCGGTGGAGAATGGACGATATTGCAGTTACGGGAAACCGGATCGTTGTGAGATCCAGGTTGACAGGACGTTGTTTTTTCACGGTTTTGCCCACACAGCTCTTTTATATTTTTTACTTCCTCCGGTCCTGATGGCGGGGTCGTAGCACGAGAGTGTTTCGACTCTAACCGTCACCAAATCAGCAACATCCAGTGTTTGATTGACGCGGTAAAACAACGCTGGGTGGCTCCTGGTGTCAGGTAAATCCGGAGACCTTGTGGCAGTATAGGAGGATCACATTCCTATTACAATTCCCCTACAATCCTTATTGTCGGGATTTAGGTGGAACAGTGATCTGCCTCACGAATTTTACATTTCATACAATTTTAATCATCTGATTTGACAATAGATCAACAATTCAGTTACAAACTTAGCCTCCAACCCGCTTTGATACACAAAAGTTATGGGGATACACTTTCCCCTAAGCAGTAGTTATGTAACATTGACTGCCGTTTTCAACAATAAGTATCAGGTTATTGGTTCATAAAGAGTTATGTTATCCCGGTCCGTTCAGCCCTCTAATGCTTTAGATCAAAGCAGCGGTGTTCGCCGTAACGCGACCTCTTGCTCTGTGTCCTACACGACTTTCAATCGACAGAGTGATAATGTGAAGTTTTGCCAATCTGCAACGTGAGCGCTTTTCAGGTGTCTAAATTTCCTACCGACCAAAGGCGCTATGGAGAACAAAATGACAGATAAAAAAGTAACGCTAACCCTACAAGACAACACCCCGGTAGAGCTTAAAGTGCTGGAAGGCACCATCGGGCCGGATGTCGTTGACGTTCGCACCCTCGGCAACAGTGGTCTGTTTACCTTCGATCCGGGTTTCACTTCTACCGCATCGTGCGAATCCAAAATTACCTATATCGACGGTGAACAGGGCATTTTGCTGCACCGTGGCTATCCCATTGATCAATTAGCGACACATTCAAACTATCTTGAAGTGTGCTATATCCTGCTGAATGGCGAAGCGCCAACGCCAGAGCAGTTTGAGAATTTCCGTACGACTGTTACCCGCCACACCATGATTCACGAGCAGATTACGCGTCTGTTCCACGGCTTCCGTCGTGACTCACACCCAATGGCCGTTATGTGCGGTGTGACCGGTGCCCTGGCGGCGTTCTATCACGACTCACTGGATGTCAATCTGGAGAGCCACCGTGATATCGCTGCATTCCGTCTGCTGTCTAAAATGCCGACAGTCGCAGCAATGTGTTACAAATATTCTATCGGCCAGCCATTTGTTTATCCGAAAAACGACCTCTCCTATGCCGGTAACTTCCTGCATATGATGTTTGCAACGCCGTGCGAAGAGTACAAGGTGAACCCGATTCTGGAACGTGCCATGGATCGCATTTTGATTCTGCATGCCGATCACGAACAGAATGCCTCGACTTCAACGGTGCGTACCGCAGGCTCTTCTGGTGCGAACCCGTTTGCTTGTATCGCCGCAGGTATCGCTTCTCTGTGGGGGCCAGCACATGGCGGCGCCAACGAAGCTTGCCTGCGTATGCTGGAAGAGATCAGCACGGTTGACCACATTCCTGAGTTTGTGCGTCGTGCGAAAGATAAGAATGACTCGTTCCGTCTGATGGGCTTCGGTCACCGCGTGTACAAGAACTATGACCCGCGTGCTACCGTGATGCGTGAAACCTGTCATGAAGTGTTGAACGAACTGGGCATGAAAGACGATCTGCTGGAAGTGGCCATGGAGTTAGAGCACATCGCACTGAATGACCCGTATTTCATCGAGCGTAAGCTGTATCCAAACGTGGACTTCTATTCAGGTCTGATCCTGAAAGCGATGGGTATTCCTTCTTCTATGTTCACCGTGATTTTCGCCATGGCACGTACCGTTGGCTGGATTGCGCACTGGAAAGAGATGCACGACGATGGCATGAAAATCGCCCGTCCACGTCAGCTTTACACCGGTTATGCTGAGCGCGAGTTTAGTTCAAAACTGGCTAAGTAACCTTCGTCAGAAGTTCTTAAATCAACCGTCAGCCTTTGGGCTGGCGGTTTTTTTATACCTAAAATTATGGGAACAACTGCAAAACAATTGTCTGCTAACCTGAGAGCAATAACATCAAACCGCACGAAACGTCTTACAGCTACACCGCTCCCTGTCGGGAAGGTAATGGGGGAGATGATAGCGAGTGCTTGCCCGACATGGACGTCGGGCCAGATCGGCATGGAGCAATCTTTCCGAGCAGTCATCTCCCCCATTACCTGACCTGACCTGACCACCCAACCGGTAGCGACACGTCTCTGACAGCTACACCGCTCCCTGGCGGGAAGGTAATGGGGGAGATGATAGCGAGTGTTTGCCCGACATGGACGTCGGGCCAGATCGGCATGGAGCAGCCTTTCCGAGCAGTCATCTCCCCCATTACCTGACCTTATCACCCAACATGTAGCGGCTCACTCACCGCCGCTACACACCAGATATCAGGCCGATTTCACCGTCTCCAGAATATCAATCCAGCCATGCCCCGTGCTGACCTCACTGCCGTGCAGCCAGCGTCGCAGCATATTTTGCGCCATCATCGCGACCACTTTCTGTTGTGTTTCGTGGTTATAACGGCCAAAGCTGAACTTCACTCGCTGTCCCCAGCTACCTTCAGGCGTATGCAGTGCAATAGACACCTCGCCCTCGGCCAGCGAACCGACCAGCAGAGCAACATCCGCGTGCTGTTGAACGGCAAAAGCCCCCGCACGCGCAACCATGGCTTCCAGCGACTCTGGCTGGGCCATCAGCAACTCACCACCTCGTAATGGCACCTCGGCAGCATTCAACTGCCAGTAAACCAGGCCGGCAGTAAACTGCTCGCTCACTGCCAGCGACAACTTACGCTGCTCCAGCTCACGTGCCAGCAGCGGTTGTAACCCTTCGGTGCCTTCAAAAATTGTGCACTCTGCCAGTAACAACCGCACCTGCTGCCATACTTGCTCCATGGCAACACGTTGGCTCGCAGGGCCCGTCAACTTAATTTCGATGATTGGCATGGAAGAGCGATAACCCATGACCACCCCTTCAGGGAGTGGCAAAGGTTCCAGCTGGTTCGCAATATCACTTTCACCACGCCCAAACGTGGTGAGACGCAAGCAAAGCGGCGGTTCTGGCAGGTCAAAACGTGCTTTCAGGCGCGGAATAATCTGCTGTTCAACCATCACCTTAAATTCAGAAGGCACTCCCGGAGTGAAAAACATCCAGCAACGATTGAGCTGCATCGCAAAACCGCAGGCAGTGCCTACCGGGTTATCCAGCATCTCTGCGGTAGCAGGAATTTCGGCTTGCTTACGGTTGCTGGCAGCCATCACGCGTCCACGGCTGGCAAACCAGGCTTCCATTTTCTCCAGCCACTCCTGGTGCATCACTAACTCCGTGCCCGCTGCCTGAGCGGCTGCGGCAGAACTCAGGTCATCACTGGTGGGGCCAAGCCCGCCGTTCACAATCAATACATCCGCAATCTGACTGCGCGCCAGTAGCGTTTCCACCAGTGAACTCATGGCATCACCAACAGTGGTACGGCTGGTCATGGGTAACCCATGCTGAAACAGCACATCTGCCAGCCAGGCCGCATTGGTATCCACAATCTGTCCGTGCAGCACTTCATCGCCCGTTGCGAGCATCTCAACTCTCATTACGTGATCTCTCCTTTATCCGATGCAACTACTGTAGAAAGCCAGAGCAGGAAACACAATCAGAGTATTGGGAACGAGCATGAAAGGTGTGAGCTTTGCGGGGGAGACAACGCTGTTAGCCTGCCAGGTGCAGGCTAACAGCCTTCAAATAACACATTAGGCGTTAGCGGCGCGCCAACAGCAAGCCCAGGAACAGACCCGCAGCAGCACCGATCCCAATTCCCTGCCACGGCTTGTCATGCACGTAGTCATCGGCACGGTATACCGCCCTTTTGGCACGGTAGTAGTAGCCGTCAGAGGCCTGACTGACGCGGGATTTCACCTCATTGAGCGCCTGCTCTGCTTTCTCTTTCAGTTCGATGTAGGTCTGATCGGCAGAATCGCCCGAAGACTTCAGCACCTCTTCCAGAGTTTTAGTCAGCAACGCGAGATCTTCATTCGCGCGAGTTTCAAACTGATCGGGATTGTATTGATCATCAGAATAAGACACGTAGTGATTCCTCCATGTTATGCCATCGTTGCTGCTTAACTATAGACGCTAATACTGTTTTCACCGCATTACAGCGGAGGTTCTGGCAATAAAAACAGGTTCGCGAATCAGATGAATCTGATACATTTTCTGCGGACTGAATTTTCCCGTTTAACGGCTGTCGTACCCCCTTGTAGCCTGTATTTTCAGGCCATACGCGAGGTGCGACAGCACGACAACTAAGACAACCCGAACTCAGGATAAGATTTCTGGCATGAATCGAAGAATGTTTATGAAAGCGTCAATGGCCTTCTCCGCTGTCAGTGGCATGACAGGCCTATCCACCCTGTTTGCGCAGTCCGCCTGGGCAGATGACGGCATCGCCGATGGCACAGCAGTCCGCTTCGATTTTGAGGTGCTGAAACAAAAAGCGGCCAGCCTGGCAAAACAGCCCTGGGGAGGGCAACCCGGCCCACTGCCGCAAACGCTGGCTGACCTGACGCCGCAGCAATACAACGCCATTCAGTATGACGCCAACCACTCACTGTGGAACAACATCCCCGATCGCGAGTTGGATGTGCAATTCTTCCACGTTGGCATGGGGTTCAAACGGCGTATCCGCATGTTCTCTGTTGATGCTGAAAGCCGCCAGGCTCGGGAAATTCACTTCCGCCCAGAGTTGTTTAACTATCACGATGCGGATGTCGATACTAAGCAGCTTCAGGGTAAAACGGACCTCGGCTTTGCGGGCTTCCGCGCGTTCAAAAAACCCGAACTGGCGCGCCGTGACATTGTCTCGTTCCTCGGGGCCAGCTACTTCCGTGCGGTGGATGAAACCTATCAGTACGGTCTTTCCGCGCGTGGTGTTGCCATTAATACCTTTGGCAGCCACGAAGAGTTCCCTGACTTCACCGCGTTCTGGTTTGAAACGCCCAAAGCCGACGATACCACCTTCACCGTTTACGCGCTGTTAGACGGTGCCAGCGTGACCGGTGCGTACAAATTTACGATTCACTGTGAAGAAAAGCGCGTGGTGATGGAGGTCGAAAACCACCTCTTTGCGCGTAAAGATATCGAACAGTTGGGTATCGCGCCGATGACCAGCATGTTCAGCTGTGGCACCAACGAGCGCCGTATGTGCAACACCTACCACCCGCAAATCCATGACTCAGATCGCCTTGCGATGTGGGCAGGTAGCGGTGAATGGATCGCTCGTCCACTGGACAACCCGCAGCGTCTGCAATTTAACGCCTATCAGGATGAAAATCCGCGTGGTTTCGGTCTGCTGCAACTCGACCATAATTTCGAAAACTATCAGGATGTTATCGGCTGGTATGACAAACGTCCAAGCCTGTGGGTCGAACCGGTGGGCAAATGGGGTAAAGGGTCTATCAACCTGATGGAAATCCCCACGACCGGCGAAACGCTGGACAATATTGTCTGCTTCTGGCGACCGGCAGCACCGGTTAAGGCAGGCAGCGAATTCAACTTCAGCTATAAACTCTACTGGAGCCAGCTGCCACCGGTACGCAGCAGTCTGGCACGGGTTGGCGCTACCCGTACCGGCATTGGCGGCTTCCCGGAAGGCTGGGCGCCGGGCGAACATTTCCCGGAGACCTGGTGCCGACGCTTTGCGATTGATTTTATCGGCGGAGATTTGAAAGCAGCAGCACCGAAAGGCATTGAGCCGGTAATCACGGTTTCTGCGGGTACGATTAAGCAGGTCGAAATACTCTATGTCGAACCGCTAGACGGCTATCGCATTCTGTTCGACTGGTATCCAAACAGTGATTCAACCGCACCAGTCGATATGCGCCTGTTCCTGCGCACCAAAGAGGAAACGTTGAGTGAGACATGGCTCTATCAATACTTCCCGCCTGCCCCGGATCAGCGTAAATACACTGACGACCGGCAAATGACTCCAGTTTAATTCAGCGCGGCGAGATGTTTTCTGTCTCGCCCCTTTCTTCTGAAGCCAGCCTCTTATAACCTTATCCAACTATACGAACTCGTTTCCTCTTAAAGCGACTGAATATTTACCCGCAGCAATGCTGATTTCGGGAAAATGACTTTATTCATTTTGACTTAAATGAGGAAAATTATGCCTTCTTTAATTTCAGCCTGGAGTTTCACAAATAGTGGTGGAATATTTCAGGGAGAGCATCCACTTCATCTTCGCCATCACCAGGGAGATAACAGTAAAGAAAATACCATGACGGCCTGGCCCTTCCCTGGCGCAGAAGCTAAAAGAGGCCGTGGAAGAGTTAAGCCGATTAAAACCGTCACGATTAAAACCAAAGCACCGCGGCCTGCATCAACCAGACGTAATCCCTTGTTACGCCGCACTCCCAGCCAGTCTACCATCAGGCTCAACAACAATAGTGCGACGCGCAATGCACCGGTTGTGCCTGCCGTAACACACAGTAACAGTGCGACAGGAAATGTAGACAGTGCCAAAGAGAGCATGACGGTTTCCGCCTCCTACAACAGTTATGTCGGGAAACGAAATAAGCTGGCTGAAATTAATCGACCTGAAAGTGAAGATAAACATAGCATCCGAAAAGATCCGCCATCCGCTGTAAAAAAATCGGGCAGTAGCATTGCAAAGTCATTGGTTAATGCTATTCCCACTCCTGCGAGTACGACCAGTACGACTATCCCTCCCCTGAACGTCTCATTTAGCGGTGCGGTTCCCATAAAAACAGCAGTCTCTCTGGCATGTTTTGATTTTACTGATACCACGGAAGCAGAAAGCCATTTGCAGCAACAAATCACAGAGCAAAAGAACAATTACTTCTGCGTCAAGCCAGGTAATGAGGAGTTATTTAATCGCTTTTTCACATCAGGCCTGAAAATAACATCCCATTCTGATATTACCGCGATGTGCATGCTATCCTGCCGACATAATTCACCCAAAGATAAAGAAATTTTCGAGTTCACAGGATACAGTCAAAAAGAAAACATGACTTTAGCAACAAGCAGCAGTCGAGATAACAAAAAAAATCCAGAAATGTATTCCGTAGTCACCCTGTCATTACTCCTTCCAGATGAAGCAAAGAACCGAACCCTACCAAAATCGCTAATACTACCCGCCAACAGTTTCAAGATAATCAACTTCCCAGATATCTCGGGTGAATATCATCATTTTCTGGCCTTCCATGCAAATCAACATGGCTCAGATAATGGTTTCAATGCTGGCATTTATCCAGTTAATGTGCAGGATGGTGTATTTGTTCTTAAACACCCTCATTCTGGTCTTGAGTTTAGTAGCTCAAGCCTGGAGAGCCTTGTTTCAGGCTTAATCAAGCAAACTGGGTTTTCATACGCATTTGATTCCGCTTCACAAAAATCAAAAAATGCCTTGAGCATTAGAGAAATCGTTCCGACTTATGCCCAATCACTATTTATTAGTAATAATGAAACCATTTCAGACTCTATAACACGAAATAAAATAAACCCTGAACTTTCATTTATATCATCTTACCCTACCGATGAAAACAACGGAGAAGGTTCATTAATCAAAGGCAGCTTTACACTTATTAATGACACATTATGCTATGTCGATTTTAAAGGTGTCAAAGGTGAAATGGCATTGAATATAGAAGTGGGCGACCCAGGTAAAATAAGAATTCACATCACAAGCCAGCAAGAGGCGGATTTATTCAATCATCTGGGGGTGAGCCTGGCAACATCTTATCGCAAAGAGGAGTTAGTAGAATTAATGGATTCCAAAGGGATCACTTATTTACCTAATGATGGCTCACCTTATGTTTCACTGCCGGCTAAATCTGATGATTTTTATATCGATACAATTTATCAAGATGATAGTGGTGAAAATAAAAACATCCATTCCGTAGGGAATGGTAAGTCAGTATCCTTACCCAAATACACCAACTGTTTTAGCATCAGCAATAAACCCCTCTACTTGTACGACCGAAATGGCCGCTTTCGTACAATAGAATTCAACTCCACTCTACCCGGAGAAATATTGATGATGAAAGACAATACAGAAGCTGATGAATCATTCGTTACAAAACGATTTAACATCACCCCTGATCGTTATTACCGTCGCGATGAGTTGATGAATATACTGAAAGGCATGTCATTCGTTCATCACCCGGAGATGATATTGCCGCATTAATTGGCTTTGCAGGAATTCAGTTTTCTTTGTTAAACAAGAACCGCATAACAATGCGGTTCTTGTTTGATGATACTTACATCAGCGGCTGTGCAAGGCGCACCAGATCAATCAGCGGTTGCGGATAAACCCCCAGCACCAATACCAGAATGGCCGAGATCAACACCACGATGCCGCCCGCGGTATAAGCCCAGTTGGCTGGGGTATCACGGGTATGCAGCTCTGGTGGGTTCAGGTACAGGCTCACTGTGACGCGCAGGTAGTAATAGAGGCCAATCGCACTCCCCGCCACCACGGCACCGGTCAGCCACCACAGATGCGCATTAACACCGGAAGCCATCACGTAGAACTTACCGATAAAGCCCAGCGTCATTGGGATACCCGCCAGGGACAGCATCATCACCGTCATCACCGCAGACAGAATTGGACGATGCCAGAACAGGCCGCGATAGGAATACAGTGAATCCGCATCCGGTCCACGATAGGGAGAAGACATCAGGCTAACGACACCAAACGCGCCGAGGCTACTGAACAGATAACCTGCCAGATAGACACCCGCCGTTTCCAGCGACAGCTGCTGTGTTTTAACCGCAATCAGCGCCACCAGCAGATAACCGAGATGAGCAATTGAAGAGTAACCCAGCAGGCGCTTGATGTTGCTCTGCGAGATCGCCATCAGGTTACCAAACAGGATGGAAACAAAGGCTATCACACCCAGCACGGTTCGTACTGCTTCGCTGTCGGTGACCGGTGCATACAGGAACAGACGCATCACCACACCGAAAATCGCGATCTTACTGGCCGTTGCCAGGAAGGTGGAAACCGGAGCAGGTGCGCCCTGATACACATCTGGCGTCCACAGGTGGAACGGCACCAGTGACAGCTTAAAGCCCAGGCCGATAATCAGCATCCCCAGACCCATCAACAGCAACGGTTGCTGCAATACCGTGTCGCTCAGGCTTTTCCCCAGTTGCACAAAGCTCAGGCTACCGGAGTCGGCATAAATCAGGGCAATACCAAACAGCAGGAAGGAAGAAGCGGCTGCCGAAAGAATGGTGTACTTCAATGCCGCTTCCAGCGAACGCTTCTGGCGGAAGGCATAACCAATTAACCCGAACAGCGGCAACGACAGCAGCTCAATGCCAATGAACAGCGCCATTAAATGATTGGCGCTGGCCAGGACGATACCGCCCAGTGCGGCAATCAGTACCAGTAGATAGAACTCATCTTTGTTATCGGGATAACCCCCCAGCCATGGGTAAGCAAAGGTGCAGGTTGCCAGGCTAGCGAGGATCACCAGCGCCGTATAGAACATCGAAAAACCATCTACGCGCAGCAGCGGTGTGACATCCATCGCCCCGACGTGGCCGACAAACCACAGTGAAGCCAGCGCGACGTTGAGACCAATCACCGTCAGGGTGGCGTTAACAAAGTGGTTGCGTCGCCACGCAATGGACAGCATCACCACCACCACTGTTAACCCAGTGATCAACAGCGGCAGCAGCGCAATCAATTGTTGAGGAGTTATTGTCATGGCGAATTACGGCCTTGTAGTTGAAATTGAAGCGGTAAACCACTGCTGAATGTTGCTCATCGCAGCGTGGGAAGTGTCGAGGATAGGCTGTGGATAGACGCCCAGCAGCACCAGCAACACCACCAACACCATAATCATGATGAACTCACGCGCAGACATTCCTGGCAGCGGAGCTTTAGATTTCGCTTCACCGTAGTAGGCGCGCTGCATCATGATCAGGGAGTAGACCGAGGCGAACACCAGACCAAAGGTAGCAATCACAATGATCACCGGCACCACCTGGAAACTGCCGGTCAGAATCATGAATTCACCGGCAAAGTTACCGGTACCCGGCATACCCAGGTTGGCAACGGCGAAGAACAGTGACAGGCCCGGAATCCACTTAATGCGTGACCACAGCCCACCCATCTGACGCATATCGCGGGTGTGCAGACGTTCATACAGCTGACCACACAAGATAAACAGTGCAGCAGCCGACAGACCGTGAGCAATCATCTGCACCACAGCCCCCTGGAACGCCAACTGGCTGCCGGTGTAGATGGCAATCAGCACAAAGCCCATGTGGGAAATCGAGGTGTAGGCGATCAGACGTTTGATATCCGTCTGAGAGAACGCCATCCAGGCACCGTAGAAGATACCAATAATACCGAGCCACATCGCAATCGGTGCAAACTCAGCCGAAGCATGCGGGAACAGCGGCAGGCTGAAGCGCAGTAAACCGTACGCAGCGGTTTTCAACAGAATACCCGCGAGGTCTACTGAACCGGCAGTCGGAGCCTGGCTGTGTGCATCTGGCAACCAGCCGTGCAGGGGCACCACCGGCATCTTCACCGCAAAGGCGATAAAGAAGCCCAGCATCAGCAGATACTCAACGTTATGTGACATTGGGGTCTTCAGCAGCTCTTCATAGCTGAACGTCCACACGCCGGTGGCGTTGTAGTGGACAAACACCAGCGCCAGAATGGCGATCAGCATGATCAGGCCGGAAGACTGGGTATAGATGAAGAACTTGGTCGCGGCGGTGATACGGGTTTTACCGTCAGAGGCTTTGTGGCCCCACAGTGCGATGAGGAAGTACATCGGCACCAGCATCATTTCCCAGAAGAAGAAGAACAGGAACATGTCGATGGAGAGGAACACACCAATCACACCACCGAGGATCCACATCAGGTTGAGGTGGAAAAAGCCCTGATACTTCTCAATTTCATTCCACGAACAGAGTACAGCCATCAGACCGAGCAGCCCGGTCAGCACCACCATCAGCAGTGACAGGCCATCAATCGCCAGATGGAAGTTGATACCAAAACGCGGGATCCAAGAGACGATAAAGCTCGACTGCCACTGCGGCAAGCCGCTCGCCTGAGTCAGTGAATAGCCACCCTGCATCCACAGCTGCAGTGAAAGCACCAGGGTGAGAGCCATGGTGACCAGTGCGATCCAGCGTGGCACTTTCGCGCCGAGGCGCTCTGCCAGCCAGCACAGCAGGCCTCCAACAAACGGTATTACGATCAGCCACGGTAATAACACGGCGTAGTATCCCTTTTCTTAACCTGCGTGGGGGTTATCCAGTTTTACCGGTCATACACCAACCGGCTCTGTCGATAACCGCCGCAGCATCAGGCAATTTTGACATTCTCTACCGGGGCGAAAAGTGCTCCGCCCCGCTCATCATCTTTATACGATCAGCAACAGCGCCAATACGACTACCGCACCCACGCTCATGGAAGCCACATACCAGCGCAGATACCCGTTTTCACTCACCACCAGCCCTTTGTTGCCAATGCGTGAAACCAGTGCCGGGATGTTCATCAGGCTATTCAACGGATCGCGCTGGAGCAGCCAGGCAATGCCGAGGTAAGGTTTGACGAACACTTTGTCGTATAGCCAGTCGAAGCCCCAGGCGGCAAACCACCAGGTGCCAAAGAAGCGGCCAACGGGGCTGTTCGCTACGCTGGTCACCCATTGACGTTTACCCAGCCATAGCGCGGCGGCAATCAGGATGCCGAGAATAGCCACCACACCAGAGGTAATTTCGAGGCCGACTTTACCCTGTTCACCAAACTCGTTATGTGGCAATACGCTTGCCAGCGGAGGTGTGATCAGTGCACCGATAAAGGTCGACAGCACCAGCAGTACAATCAGCGGAAGATGATGAGTAATGCCCTTACCTGCATGCGCGTGGATCTGCTCTTTACCGTGGAACACGATGAAGATCATGCGGAAGGTATAGATGGACGTCAGGAATGCCCCGACCAGCCCGGCAACCATCAGATTGATATGCCCATTGGCCAGTGCGCCAAACAGGATTTCATCTTTACTGTAGAAGCCAGCGGTAATCAGCGGCAGCGCCGCCAGGGCTGCGCCCCCGACCAGGAAGCAGGCGTAAACAAGCGGAATACTTTTACGCAATCCACCCATCTTGAAAATGTTCTGCTCGTGGTGGCAGGCCAAAATCACCGAACCGGAAGAGAGGAACAGCAAGGCTTTAAAGAACGCGTGGGTCATTAAGTGGAAAATTGCCGCGTCCCATGCCTGTACACCCAGAGCCAGGAACATATAGCCGATCTGGCTCATGGTGGAGTAAGCGAGTACGCGTTTGATATCGGTTTGCACCAGCGCGGCAAAACCAGCCAGTACCAATGTCACCGCCCCGACAATCCCGACCAGATGCAGAACTTCTGGCGTCAGCAGGAACAGACCGTGGCTGCGGGCAATCAGGTAGACACCCGCCGTCACCATGGTTGCCGCGTGAATCAGTGCGGAGACCGGGGTTGGGCCGGCCATTGCATCCGCCAGCCAGGTTTGCAGCGGTAACTGTGCTGATTTACCTACCGCACCACCCAACAGCATCAGGGTTGCCCACTGCAACATGTGGCTGTCAGCGGCAAAGTGTGCCGGTGCCAGTTCCATCATCTCGCGGAAGTTCAGCGTACCCAGTTCGTTGTAGAGAATGAACAGTGCAAAAGCGAGGAACACATCACCCACGCGGGTAATGATAAAGGCTTTCATCGCCGCTTTGCCGTTTTCCGGATTGCTATAGTAGAAGCCGATCAGCAGATAAGAGCACAGCCCCACCCCTTCCCAGCCGAGATACATCAGCATCAGGTTATCGGCCAGCACCAGAACCACCATGCTGGCGATAAACAGGTTGGTGTATGCGAAGAAGCGCGAGTAGCCCTCTTCACCGCGCATATACCAGGAGGCAAACATGTGGATCAGGAAGCCGACGCCCGTGACCACAGACAGCATGGTCAACGACAAGCCATCCAACACCAGGTTAACCTGAATATTGAACTGACCGACCTGCATCCAGGTCCAGAGCGCCTGGGTAAAAGGTTGCTGACCATGCGCAAAGAAGTCAAAACCAGCCCAGGCAGCCACCAGCGCCGCCAGGCCAACAGATCCCATGCCCACGGTGGCCGAAAGGTTCTCCGACCAGCGACCACGGGAAAACGCTAACAGCAAAAAGCCGATCAGCGGAAACAGTATGGTTAAGTAGAGAAGATTCATCCGCGCATCTCGCTCACTGTATCAATGTTCAGCGTCTGACGACGACGATAAAGCTGGAGCAGCAGTGCCAGGCCAATACTGGCTTCTGCCGCAGCAAGGCTGATAGCCAGAATGTAGAAGACCTGACCGTCTGCCTGCCCCCAGTAACTTCCTGCTACCACCAGCGCCAGCGCGGCGGCGTTGATCATGATCTCCAGACCAATCAACATAAACAGCAGGTTGCGACGCAGCACCAGTGATGTCAGCCCAAGGACAAACAGCACCGCCGCGAGAATCAGGCCATGTTGTAATGGGATCATTGTTGTTCCTCCCCGGTTGACTGCGCATCAGCAGCAGAACGCTGACTGACCACTTCCGTTTTTTGCTCGTCACGCCCGATGTGGAATGCCACCACCAGGCCTGCCAGCAGGAGCATGGAGGCCAGTTCCACCGCCAATACATACGGACCAAACAGGCTGATGCCCACCGCTTTAGCATCAATCACCGTGCCATCAATGCCCTGATCGTTTGCACTCAGGATGGCGTGGATCATCACCACTAACAGCAACAGAGAGACAATGCCAGGACCGATCCACAGCGTGGGTTTGAGCCACTCACGTTCCTGATCCTGTTGGGTTTTGCCAAGGTTCAGCATCATCACCACAAACACGAACAGCACCATAATGGCACCGGCATAGACGATGATCTCCAGCGCGCCAGCGAAGTAAGCTCCCAGCGAGAAGAACACACCTGCAATCGAAAGCAGTGACACAATGAGGTACAAAAGCGCATGTACCGGGTTGGTATGGGTGATGACACGAAGTGTGGTCAACACCGCAACCAGACCGCAAAGATAAAACGCAAATTCCATGCCTGGCTCCTTAGGGTAACAAGCCTTTGACGTCGATAGGTTTGGCTTCGTTTTCTGCGTCGCCTTTATCTTTCCCGTCGATCGCCATCCCCGCCATGCGGTAGAAGTTGTACTCGGGATATTTGCCCGGACCTGAAATCAACAGATCCTGCTTCTCATAAACCAGGTCCTGACGCTTGAACTCACCGAGTTCGAAATCAGGGGTCAGCTGAATCGCTGTTGTTGGGCAAGCCTCTTCACACAGGCCGCAGAAAATGCAGCGTGAGAAGTTGATGCGGAAAAACTCCGGATACCAGCGACCATCTTTGGTTTCTGCTTTTTGCAGTGAGATACAGCCCACTGGGCAGGCAACAGCACACAGGTTACAGGCTACGCAGCGCTCTTCACCGTCAGGATCGCGCGTTAAGACAATGCGACCACGGTAGCGCGGCGGCAGATAGACCGGTTCCTCGGGATACATCTGCGTTTCGCGCTTCGCGAAGGCATGCATACCGATCATCCAGATACTGCGTACTGTCGTGCCGAAACCAACGACAATATCTTTTAATGTCATGTTGTTACCCCTTACTGCGCGTTGAACAGAATCACTGCGGCGGTTGCCAGCAGGTTCAGTAACGTCAACGGCAGGCACACTTTCCAGCCAAATGACAGCACCTGGTCATAGCGTGGGCGCGGTAGCGCAGCACGGATCAGGATGAACATGGTCATAAAGAATGCAGTTTTAATGGCGAACCAGATGAACGGTGGCAGGAACGGGCCATGCCAGCCGCCGAAGAACAGCGTGACGATCAGCGCGGACACCGTGGTAATTGCCACGTATTCTCCGACGAAGAACAGGCCAAACTTCATCCCGGCGTATTCAATGTGATAGCCATCCGCCAGCTCCTGCTCGGCTTCTGGTTGGTCAAAGGGATGGCGGTGACATACCGCAACACCCGCAATGGCAAAGGTGACGAAACCAAAGAACTGCGGAATGATGTTCCACAGATGCGCCTGGCTATCCACAATCACGTTCAGATTGAAAGAACCTGCCTGCGCGACCACTCCCATCAGCGACAGCCCAAGAAACACTTCATAACTCAGCGTCTGTGCAGAGGCACGCATTGCACCCAACAGTGAGTATTTGTTGTTACTTGACCAGCCGGCAAACAGCACCGCGTAGACCGCCAGACCGGCCATCATCAGGAAGAACAGCAGTCCGATGTTGAGGTCCGTGACCATCCACGTTGGCGACACTGGCACAATGGCAAACGCCAGCAGCAGGGAAACAAACGCGATAACCGGTGCCAGGGTAAAAATGGCACGGTCAGTGAACGGTGGAACCCAGTCCTCTTTAAAGAACATTTTGATCATGTCGGCGGCCAGCTGGAGCGAACCGCCCCAGCCGACGCGGTTTGGCCCGTAGCGGTTCTGCCACAAGCCGAGCAGACGACGCTCGGCGAAACTCATAAAGGCACCACAGGCGACCACCACCAGCAGAATGACAATCGCTTTACCAACGCCAATCAGGACGTCGAGCACTTCCGGTGTGAACCAGCTCATTGCGCGGCCTCCTGGAGGTTTTCAACCTGAGCATTGGCAAGGAACGGCGGTACGCCTGGCATCCCCAACGGCAGACCAATCTGGCCGGGTTCTAAAGCGCTGGAGAAGCGCACTGGCAGCCGGATATGTTCACCCGCACAGTTGAATTCCACCGCAGTACCTTGATTAACGCCCAGTTTTTCCGCATCAGCCGGGTTAATGACCAGCGTCGGCTGCGCCATACGTTTCTGGAACACCGTAGACCGCTGTGTCATCTCCTCACTACCAAACAGCTGGTAGTAAGGTGCAACACGCCACTGGCCATTGCTGCTGAAACTGGCGGGCACGCTATCAAACCACGCCAGCGAAGCCCCTTCTTGCGCATTGAACAGGCGCACACCGGGATCGCCGAAGCGCAGATGTCCACCCACTTCAGCCTGGAACTTGTTCCAGGCCTGCGGTGAGTTCCAGCCTGGCGCCCAGGCAAATGGGATCTGTGAGCGTGGTGCGCTGGGTTGGTTGTTACCTTCCATCGAGAAGGCAAACATGGTGTCTTTATCTTGCGGCTGGCGCGGTTCGTGCACGCTGATATTGGCGCGCGCAGCGGTACGACCACTGAAGCGGTGTGGCGAACGCGCCAGTTTTTGCCCACGAATACGGAAGCTGGCATCAGGTGCGGCATCTTTGATGCCTTGCAGCTGGGGCAGCTCCGCGATCAGAGAATCGATCACGTGATCTAACTGCGTCCAGTCAACGCGGCGGCTCTCAATGGTACTGTGCAACGAATGCAGCCAGCGCCAGCTCTCCAGCATCACAATGCTGTTGTCGTAGTAAGCCGGATCGTAAACCTGGAAGAAACGCTGAGCGCGGCCTTCCTGGCTGACGGAGGTGCCGTCACTTTCGACATAGCTGGCCGTTGAGAAGATCAAGCCGGCTTTTTCTAACGTCGCCGTGCGCTGGTGATCCACCACGATCACATTCGGTGTGCCAGCCAACGCGGCATCAACGCGCGCTTTCGGCGCCTGACGGTAAAGATCGTTTTCCAGGATCACCACAGCATCAGCAGAACCGTTTGCCAACTGATCCAGTGCGCTATCCAGCGTGTTGCCGCCCATCAGGCCGAGTCCCATGCTGTTTGCATGAGAAGCCAGCAGGGTAATACCCACGTCAGCCCCGCGTGACTTCAACGCTTTGGCGACGTTGGCTGCGGCCTGGATCATTTCGAGGCTGCCAGAGTGCGTGCCGGAGATAATCAGCGGCTTTTTCGCCCCTGCCAGCGCCTGCACTACCACATCCAGCTTGCCATTCAGGCTACGGTCAAAATCGCTGACTGCTGGCGCGTTCTCATCCAACGCATTGGCAATCGCGAAGCCGAGGCGAGCCTGATCTTCGATCGGTGCGCGATAGCTCCAGGCGGCGATATCATCCAGACGGGTTTCATCCACGTTGGTAATAAACAGCGGATGCTTAGCATGTTGGCCGATGTTCAGAATGGCGGCAATTTGCCAGTCAGCGACTTTCTGCGCGGCAGCCATCTCACGGGCTTTACCTTTCACCGCCTGACGCACCGAAAGAGAGACACGAGCACCCACTTGCGTCAGGTCTTCACCCAACACCAGCACGGCGTCATAGCTTTCAATTTCGCGCAGTGACGGGGTATAGATCCCCCCTTCGCGCAGAATTTTTACCATCAGTTCCAGACGTGCCTGTTCGCCCGCTGGCATACCGGTTGAGAAGTTTTCTGCTCCCACCAACTGGCGCAGCGCAAAGTTACTTTCGAGGCTGGCGCGCGGTGAGCCGATACCAATCACTTTTTTCGCCTGACGCAGCACATCTGCCGCGGCATTCACAGCCTGCTCGGCGTTCAGTGTCACCCAGTCATCACCACGACGCTGCTGTGGGTGACGAGGACGATCTTCACGGTTCACGAAGCCATAGCCGAAACGGCCACGGTCACAGAGGAAGTAGTGGTTTACAGAACCGTTATAACGGTTTTCGATACGGCGCAGTTCGCCATAACGCTCACCCGGGCTGGTATTACAGCCGATGCTGCACTGCTGGCAGATGCTTGGCGCGAACTGCATGTCCCACTTACGGTTATAGCGTTCAGAGTGAGTTTTGTCGGTGAACACACCGGTCGGACAAATTTCGACCAGGTTGCCCGAGAATTCACTTTCCAGCGTGCCATCTTCCGGGCGACCGAAGTAGACGTTGTCGTGCGCACCGTAAACGCCGAGATCTTTACCATCGGCATAATCTTTGTAGTAACGCACACAGCGATAGCAGGCGATACAGCGGTTCATTTCATGGGAAATGAACGGACCGAGATCCTGGTTTTGGTGTGTACGTTTGGTAAAGCGATAGCGACGGAAACTGTGGCCAGTCATGACCGTCATATCTTGCAGATGGCAGTTACCGCCCTCTTCACACACCGGGCAGTCGTGTGGGTGGTTAGTCATCAACCACTCCACCACGCTTTCGCGAAATTCTTTCGCTTCGCCATCTTCAATGGAGATGAACGTGCCATCAGAAGCCGGAGTCATGCAGGACATGACCAGGCGGCCTCGGGTATCTTCGGCATTCTGAAATTGCTTCACCGCACACTGGCGGCAGGCACCAACGCTGCCCAGCGCCGGATGCCAGCAAAAGTAAGGAATATCAAGGCCAAGAGAGAGACACGCCTGCAGCAGGTTGTCCGACCCGTTCACCTCGTACTCTTTACCCTCTACGTGGATAGTAGCCATAGTGACATGCTTCCGTAAGGCCCGTCAGAGACGGGCGTTAATCAAATTCTGACCCCTGTTCGGGGCGACCAGCTTCTCAGCCAGTTCCGGGAGTGCTGAATTACCAGCGCGCTTTAAGCAGGTTGGGCTGAATCCCGTTTATCGCACGGGTATTGCCAAACACCTGCGGCGCTATGCCAGCTTCAAACTCTTCGCGGAAATATTTTATGGCGCTTTGCAGCGGCTCAACGGCACCGGGTGCA
The DNA here is from genome assembly GCF_000295955.2 of Pantoea sp. A4. Lineage (GTDB taxonomy): Bacteria > Pseudomonadota > Gammaproteobacteria > Enterobacterales > Enterobacteriaceae > Pantoea > Pantoea multigeneris. The sequence continues at coordinate 119,578 of NZ_ALXE01000001.1, read as the reverse complement.
TGGGCGCAGAACGTTTTACCTGGGCCCAACTGACGGCAGAGTTGCAGCAGGGTTTCGATATCGCCCGGTTGGCCTTTTTTCTGCTCCAGCGCACGCAGAATTTTCACGCTCCACGGCAACCCGTCACGGCATGGCGTACACCAGCCACAGGACTCACGCGCAAAGAACTCTTCCAGATTGCGCACCAGCGAAACCATGCCAATCTCATGATCAACCGCCATCGCCAACGCCGTACCTAAACGACTGCCGGCTTTACCAATGCTGGCAAACTCCATCGGCAGATCGAGGTGTTGTTCAGTCAGGAAGTCAGTCCCTGCCCCGCCCGGTTGCCAGGCTTTGAATTTCAGGCCATCACGCATCCCACCCGCGTAATCTTCGAGGATTTCACGTGCGGTGGTGCCAAACGGAAGCTCCCACACACCAGGGTTTTTGACCCGGCCAGAGAAGCCCATCATTTTGGTGCCGGTGTCTTCACTGGTAGAGATGTTCTTGTACCAGTCAACGCCGTTCAGGAAGATGGCGGGAACGTTGGAGAGCGTCTCAACGTTGTTCACGCAGGTTGGTTTGCCCCAGACGCCAGCACTGGCCGGGAACGGTGGCTTAGAACGTGGGTTAGCACGACGGCCTTCCAACGAGTTGATCAATGCCGTCTCTTCACCGCAGATATAGCGGCCCGCACCGGTGTGAACGATCAGTTCAAAATCGAACCCAGTGCCTAGAATGTTTTTGCCGAGGAAGCCCGCTTCGGTGGCTTCAGCAATCGCACGACGCAGGTTGACTGCCGCTTCGATATACTCGCCACGCAGGAAGATATAGCCACGGTAGGCTTTCAGCGCGAAGGCACTGATCAGCATGCCTTCTACCAGCTGGTGCGGCATTTGCTCCATCAGCAGGCGGTCTTTATAGGTGCCCGGTTCCATCTCATCGGCGTTACACAGCAGGTAACGGATATTCATGGATTCGTCTTTCGGCATCAGGCTCCACTTCAGGCCGGTGTTAAAGCCCGCACCGCCGCGCCCTTTCAGGCCAGAGTCTTTGACTGCCGCGACGATCTCATCCTGAGACAGGCTTTTCAGCGCTTTCTCTGCACCGACGTAACCGTTTTTGCTGCGATACTCATCGATCCATACCGGCTGCTTGTCGTCACGCAGTCGCCAGGTGAGTGGATGGGTTTCCGCAGTACGAATGATCTGTTTAATGCTCATTGATACTGCTCCAGCAGGTTAGCGATGCCTTCCGGCGTCAGATGAACGTGCGTATCTTCATCCACCATCATGGTCGGGCCTTTATCACAGTTGCCCAGGCAGCAGGTCGGCAGCAGCGTAAAGCGGCCATCGGCTGTGGTCTGGCCAGGTTTAATATTCAGGCTCTGCTCAAGTGCGGCCTGAATGCCCTGGAATCCGGTGATATGGCACACCACGCTGTCGCAGTAGCGAATCACATGGCGTCCTACTGGCGTGCGGTAGATCTGGCTGTAAAACGTCGCCACCCCTTCCACATCACTGGCAGGAATGCCGAGCACATCAGCAATGGCATTGATGGCGCCGTCTGGCACCCATCCACGCTGCTTTTGCACAATTTTTAATGCTTCAATCGACGCCGCGCGAGCATCTTCGTAGTGATGTTTTTCGTGCTCAATGGCATCGCGTTCTGCCACGGTCAGCGTAAAGACCGCTTCTGGCTCGATGGTGTGAATAGCAATTTTTTGATCGTGCATAATTAGCGGTCCACGTCTGACATAACAAAGTCGATACTACCGAGGTACACGATCAGATCGGATACCAGGCTGCCACGGATCACCGATGGGATCTGTTGCAGATGCGGGAAGCTTGGCGTGCGCACGCGTGTGCGGTAGCTCATGGTGCTGCCATCGCTGGTCAGGTAGTAGCTGTTGATTCCCTTGGTCGCTTCAATCATCTGGAACGATTCGTTAGCCGGCATCACCGGGCCCCAGGAAACCTGAAGGAAGTGGGTAATCAGCGTTTCAATGTGCTGCAACGTGCGCTCTTTCGGCGGCGGCGTAGTCAGTGGGTGATCGGCTTTAAATGGCCCTTCCGGCATGTTGTTCAGACACTGCTCAAGAATACGCAGCGACTGCCACATCTCTTCCATCTTCAGCTGAACGCGGGTGTAAGCATCACTGATCCCTGCGCCCACAGGCACTTCGAAATCAAAGTTTTCATACCCTGAATACGGACGCCATTTACGCACATCGAAGTCCAGACCGGTGGCACGCAGGCCTGCACCGGTTGTCCCCCAGGCCAGGGCTTCTTCCATGTTGTAAGCAGAAACGCCTTTCGAGCGGCCAATCAGTACCGTGTTACGCAGTGCCGCTTTGTCGTACTCTTTCAGACGTTTTGGCATCCAGTCGAGGAACTCACGCAGCAGGCGCTCCCACCCTTTTGGCAGGTCATGGGCAACACCACCAATGCGGAACCAGGCTGGGTGCATACGGAAGCCGGTAATCGCTTCAACCACATCATAAATTTTCTGACGGTCGGTGAAGGCGAAGAACACCGGGGTCATCGCGCCTACGTCCTGAATAAAGGTCGAGATGTAAAGCAAGTGACTGTTAATGCGGAACAATTCAGACAGCATGACGCGAATCACATTGACGCGATCCGGTACGGTAATCCCCGCCAGTTTTTCCACCGCCAGCACGTAAGGCATCTCGTTAACGCAGCCGCCAAGGTATTCAATACGGTCGGTATAGGGGATGTAGCTGTGCCATGACTGACGTTCGCCCATCTTCTCTGCGCCACGATGGTGGTAACCAACATCGGGTACGCAGTCGACGATCTCTTCGCCATCCAGTTGTAGGATGATGCGGAATGCACCGTGCGCAGAGGGGTGGTTTGGACCCAGGTTGAGGAACATGAAGTCTTCGTTGGTCGTGCTGCGTTTCATGCCCCAGTCTTCCGGCTTGAACGTCAGCGACTCCATTTCGAGATCTTCTTTTTGCTTGGTCAGCTCAAACGGATCGAATTCCGTGGCGCGTGCCGGGTAATCTTTACGCAGCGGGTGCCCTTCCCAGGTCTGCGGCATCATGATGCGCGTCAGATGTGGGTGACCATCAAAGGTGATACCGAACATTTCCCAGGTTTCGCGCTCATACCAGTTGGCATTTGCAAACAGTCGGGTAATGGTCGGCACGTGCAGATCGTTTTCGGACAATGCCACCTTGAGCATGATGTCACGATTGCGTTCAATTGAGATCAGGTGATAGAACACGGAGAAATCAGCCGCCGGTAACCCTGCGCGATGGGTACGCAGGCGTTCATCCATCCCATGCAGGTCATAAAGCATGACATAAGGTTTAGGCAGCTTGCGGAGAAATTCGGTGATTTCCAGCAGTTGTTCACGCTTCACCCACACAACCGGAATACCGGTACGGGTGGCCTGAACGGTAAATGCATCGGGTCCAAAGCGGTTACGCAGCTCGCCAATCACCGGGTCATCCTGGTGATCGCGGGTGAGCCAGCCAGGCTGAGCGAGATCTTGCGTGGTTAAATCAGTCATACGTTACTCACCATTCCGGCCTGTAATCAGGCGCTGAAAAGAAGGCGTCAGGAGGGGCCACGCAATAATTTTGATAGTCTGCTGCGGGCCTGTTTACCCTAAGCGACGCGATGATGTGCTGTCACAGTCGCTTTTGGGCATCTCCATCCATACACGGTTAACTTATACTTCGTCAGGCGTTCGCAGGTTGGTCACTGCGATACGCTCGCCGCGTTTTCTTTCGCGCTCTGACTGCATATTGGCGCGGTAGACGCCCTGATCGCCGACCACCCAAGAGAGAGGGCGACGCTCTTTACCGATGGATTCCCGCAACAGCAACAGCGCTTGCATGTAGGCTTCTGGGCGTGGTGGGCAGCCTGGGATATACACATCAACCGGCAGGAATTTATCGACGCCCTGCACAACGGAATAAATGTCGTACATGCCGCCAGAGTTGGCGCAGGCACCCATGGAGATAACCCACTTTGGCTCCAGCATCTGGTCATACAGGCGCTGAATGACCGGGGCCATTTTGGTGAAGGGTGTTCCGGCAATCACCATGAAGTCAGCCTGACGTGGTGAGGCGCGCATAACTTCAGCACCAAAACGTGCAACGTCATGCACCGCAGTGAACGACGTCGTCATTTCCACGTAACAGCAGGAAAGGCCAAAGTTATAGGGCCACAGGGAGTTTTTACGGCCCCAGTTCACCATGTCATGCAGGGCATTTTCGAGTTTGCCCATGTAAACACTACGGTGAACATGTTGTTCTAACGGATCGCCAACAACTTCCTGTTTCTGCAACGGGTAACGGTCTTGATCACCACCGTTCGGGTCCACGCGGGTGAGCGTATAGTCCATCTTATTGCCTCGCTTTTACTGCTTGCTGGAGTGGTTGTGGCTGATCGGGGCGCTTTTCACGACTACCCGACGTTTTGCAGGGGCCCAATCAAGCGCACCGATGCGCACCAGATAGACCAATCCAGCCAACAGGACCAAAATGAAAATGGCAGCTTCCACAAAGCCTACCCAGCCGCTTTCGCGGATTGAGGTCGACCATGCGTAAAGAAAGAGGGCTTCAACGTCGAAGATGACGAAGAACATCGCAACCAGATAAAACTTTGCGGAGAGACGGATATGGGTATCGCCTACTGAAGCAATACCGGATTCGAAAGGGGTGTTTTTGTATCTGGCGCGGGCTTTACCACCGAGTAACCAACCGCCGGTTAACATGAAAGCACACAGGCCGAACGCAATAACAATAAATACGACAAACGCCCAATGATGAGCGATTACTTCGCTGGTAGTTGACATTGTCTCTGCTTCTTTTTCAAAAGTGATGTCCGCTTCCTGCTCGTTACACTGGCAGTAAACCCACCACATCAATTCAAGGGAAGGAAATAACCTTGTACTTTTTGCTGTCATTAGCGATTAAGCAGCAATTTTGTGTGGTTATTTACCTCTTTCCATAACCTTTTGTCAACTTAGACAAATGCAATTAAACAAAAACTAACATTTGCAACCCACAGTTAACATCAAGAGCGCTATCGTAACGCTAAATCGCTTCAGTTTGTAGGGTTAATAACAGTGTAGTTGTAAATCAGATGCCTGCATCGTGCATTTAGTAATCATATTCTGGCAGGTATCCGGCAGATTTCCTCCCTTTTTTCAGGGGTATTTTTTGATCCAGAACACAGATTGGGATTTATTGCACAAAAAAACACCATGAAAACCGCTGGCTTTATGGCATTCGCACTGAATTATGGAAATCTTTATTCCAAATGTGAATAAAATGAAATTTATTGAAGTACCGTATTTTGAGGGAGATCTGAATGGCGTTAAAAATGGCGAAAAAACAGCAAGAAAAGATAAAAAAACAGGCCTCAGAGTGAAGTAATCACACCTGAGGCCCGTTATTTACAGTTTTAACAATTCAAGCGTCGCTTAAAGAACAAGCAAAGACTTATTGAATTTACTCTTCGTCGTCCAGCAGCAGGCTGTCTTCAGGATTGGCACTGAGGTTGTACGGGTCATTACTGGACTGCATCGCATTGAAGATCGCCAGAGCCAGCTCATTATCGCTATCTGGGTTACGGCACAGCAGATACTGCGTATCTGGCAATACCGGTAAACCTTCAGCAGCCCCCATCACGCGCAATTCCGGGCTCATCATTTCCACTGGACGTGCCGTCACACCCAAGCCCGCTTTCACCGCAGCACGAACCGCAGCCAAGGTTGAAGCGACGTACGAAATACGCCACGGGATGCCCGCTTCGTTAAGATGATCGATAGCCATGTCACGGTACGGACTTGGTTCATCCAGCAACACCAATGGAATCGCTTCACCGCGCTGGAAAATGTAATCCGCTGCGCAGTACCACAGTGTTGGTGAAGTACGCAGCACCTGGTGGGTAAAGTTACCCGGACTTGAGGTGGTGACAACCAGATCAACTTCACCCTGGTTCAGCATCTCCATCATAAATGGATTACGCTTCACACGAACATCGATGGCCAGTTTTGGATAAACAGAGGTCACGCGGTTCAGCAAGAACGGGAGAATGGTATCGGATGTGTCATCAGACGCACCAATGGTCAGCACGCCCTGGATATTGCTGTACATCAGAGAGGTGCAGGCTTCGTCGTTGAAGCGCAAGATTTTTCTGGCATAGCCCAGCAGTTGGATGCCGTGTTCCGTGAGAAGTTTATTACGTCCATGTCTGGCAAACAGCTCTTTACCTACCAACTGCTCGAGACGTTGCATCTGCTGGCTCACTGCAGATTGTGTTCTGCACACGGCAGCAGCGGCTGCTGCAAACGTATTCAAATCAGCAACAGCAACAAATGTTCTCAGCAGATCGAGATCGAGATTAAGTATCGGACGATTTGCATTAGTCATGTTTTTTTCTTCACTTTATAAGATTTGTAAAAACTACTACCCTGGTGTTATTACACGAGTTATCAAAGAGATAAGTCGCTATGGTGTTCTTTGGCTGCGCGAAGAGAGCACTAAACAAGTTGCCGGTGTTAAACCGACGAGCACATTGTCCCAGAACGGAGGACAACCGCAATACAGGCAGGAACAACTTCTGAAGCCGTCGCGAAAACGATCGACTGCGAGCTGTGAATTTACCTGGCGCCTCGTTTAAAAAAATGACCATACGAGACAATATAAAACGCTTCCGGATAAGCTATCCGTTAGCGATAAGCAACTTCAAATAGTAAATTATACTTAATCATTTTTACCCGGAAAATGGAAATTATTTTGCGTCAATTATCGCAAATTTTGACCAAATGTGATTTTTCGCACATCCTGGCACATCCCTGTTCCGATTTTAAGCCCTCCTTACCTTAAATACCGTGAAAACACACCAAGACCAGGCTTGAATGCGAAAAAACGCCGACTAAACCGTATGGCAAGGTTTACCATATTCAGGGCTGTAAACGCAGGGAGATTTGGCTGAAAACCTGCACGCTTAAGCACATAATGGCAACCCCCGTAAACGCAGCATCGTTTAGCGGTAATCTATAAAAAAATGCTTAACTATTTCGTAGAGTTTACACCTGTATTCAGCGGGGGAAACCCTTGAAAAACTACTTAATTTGCGAGTTAACTTGCGGATAAAATCGTTTACAATACTGCAACGCCACTAAAAGTATAAAAAACGCCAAAAAAGACAAAAAAAAGATAATGAATTTACAAAATCACATTTAGATAAAATTATAATCCATTTTTTTCAAAAAAACAGGCTGAAATGCATAAAACACCCCGTTACCCTTCTTTTGTGGCATGCAGAAGAGTACATTGTCCTGATCGGTGTTGTGCCTGTATCAAGACATGATGTGTAAGGCGAATTAAGAATGAATTTTCAAATAGATAAATCAGGTAAGCTGGAAAACGTCTGCTACGATATTCGTGGTCCGGTATTAAAAGAAGCAAAACGTCTGGAAGAAGAAGGCAATAAAGTTCTCAAACTCAATATTGGCAACCCTGCGCCATTTGGTTTTGAAGCGCCCGATGAAATTCTGGTCGATGTCATCCGTAACCTGCCAAGTGCACAGGGATATTGCGATTCAAAAGGCCTCTATTCCGCACGTAAAGCGATCATGCAGCACTACCAGGCGCGTGAAATGCGCGACATGACGGTAGAAGACATCTATATCGGCAACGGTGTTTCAGAGTTGATTGTGCAGGCGATGCAAGCCTTGCTCAACAGCGGTGATGAGATGCTGGTGCCAGCACCGGATTATCCTCTGTGGACGGCGGCCGTGTCGCTCTCCAGCGGAAAAGCCGTGCACTATCTGTGCGATGAATCCGCTGGCTGGTTCCCGGATCTTGACGATATCCGCAGCAAAATCACCCCACGTACCCGTGGTATTGTGATTATCAACCCGAATAACCCAACGGGTGCGGTATACAGCAAAGAGCTGCTGCTGGAGATCGTTGAGATCGCCCGCCAGCACAACCTGATTATCTTCGCCGATGAGATCTACGACAAAATCCTGTATGACGAAGCACAGCACCACTCCATTGCCGCACTGGCACCGGATCTGCTCACCGTCACCTTTAATGGCCTGTCAAAGACTTATCGCGTTGCCGGTTTCCGTCAAGGCTGGATGGTACTCAACGGACCGAAAAAACATGCTAAAGGTTACATTGAAGGCTTAGAAATGCTGGCTTCAATGCGCCTGTGCGCCAATGTTCCTGCGCAACATGCCATTCAGACCGCGCTTGGCGGCTATCAAAGCATCAGTGAATTCATTGTGCCTGGCGGTCGTCTGTATGAGCAACGTCAGCGCGCCTGGGAACTGATCAATGAAATTCCTGGCGTCAGTTGCGTCAAACCGCAGGGTGCGTTGTATATGTTCCCACGCATTGATGCGAAGAAATTCAATCTGATGGATGACCAGAAGATGGTGCTAGACTTCCTGTTGCAGGAAAAGGTCTTGCTGGTACAGGGCACGGCATTTAACTGGCCGTGGCCAGATCATGTGCGCATTGTAACGCTGCCACGTGTTGACGATCTGGAAATGGCGATCAGCAAATTTGGCCGTTTCCTGGAAGGTTATCGCCAGTAGTCACCTGCGCCAGTTCGCCATGTTTATGGGGAGGTCGATCCTCCCCAACTACGCACAGGATAACGCATGATTCAAAGCCACTTTTTTGCCAATCTCTCCCGCTTAAAACTGATCAACCGCTGGCCGCTAATGCGTAACGTACGCACAGAAAACGTCTCAGAACATAGCTTACAGGTCGCGATGGTGGCCCATGCGCTGGCGGTCATTAAAAACAAAAAATTCTCCGGCAACGTCAATGCCGATCGCATCGGAATGTTGGCGCTCTATCACGATGCCAGCGAAGTGCTGACCGGTGATTTACCCACACCGGTGAAGTATTACAACGCGCAAATCGCCCACGAATACAAAAAGATTGAAAAAATCGCCCAAAAGAAGCTCATTCAGATGTTACCCGAGGAGCTACAGGATATCTGGAGTCCATTACTGGATGAACATCAAGCCAGTCGGGATGAGCACGCCGTAGTCAAACAGGCTGATGCTCTTTGTGCTTATGTGAAATGCCTTGAAGAGCTGTCAGCGGGAAATAATGAATTTTTGACGGCAAAAGCGCGGTTGGAAAAAACACTGCAAGAGCGGCGCTCCCCTGAGATGGACTACTTTATGGAGGTGTTCATCCCAAGCTTTAGCCTCTCTCTGGATGAGATTTCGCAAGATACCCCACTCTAATCGTTCCCAGGCCGGGCCCACTAAACGCGGAGCATAGGCCTGGGAATGGTGACTGGCTTTCAGAGGTCGTCGAGGAAAGTACGATCGAGCTGCTTAAAGGCTCGCTTCAAAACATCGGCCAGCGCCTGATAGGTCGGTTTTCCTTCCACGGGGGCAATAGCCTGTCCCGCCTGTTCGAGTTTAGCGCGCACTTCATGGAACCAACTCAGCAGTGTTGGCGGCAATGGTGTTACCGAGCGCTTACCCAACCACCAGAGTCCCTGCATCGGGAGAGTACAGGCAAACAGCGCCGTTGCTACTGCCGGGCCAAGCTGTCCACCCAGAGCTATTTGCCACGCCATGGCAAATACCGCCAACGGCGGCATGAAGCGAACGGCAAAACGCGTAGCGGTGATAACCCGGTTTTCGGGAAACACCGGAGCCAGGCGCTTATCGTTCGGCCAGGTCTTCATATAGTGTTGTCCACGCTGGAAAATTTGAAACCAACCGTGTGTGCGGGAGTCATTCGCCATTACATACCTCAACTAAAACCACAATAAATAAACTGTTTTTACAGCTACACAACTTTACGTGACATCTTTCAATTATTTTTGCTTTTTAACAGCAACACCCGCTATTCTGTCGCAGTTTTTTAACAATCACTCGGCAAAAGTTGCCAGAAAAACCGTGAAGGCGGGTACTCAAGAACACAAATCAAAATTTCACGTAAAATTTATAAATTTTTTTGCATTGTCGCCGCAAAATCGCTGGCGCATGATGTCCGTCATTATTTTAACTGCGCACATGCTCTACCCTGCTAGGCTGATTGCGCCAATTTTCGCCACACTTAATCAATAGGTACTTCCATGTCGAGTAAGTTAGTACTGGTTCTGAACTGCGGTAGTTCATCACTCAAGTTTGCCATCCTCAATCCTGCGAGTGGCGACGAGTATCTGTCTGGTCTGGCAGAGTGCTTCCATCTCCCGGAAGCCCGTATTAAATGGAAGCTGGAAGGCCAGAAGCAGGAAGCACCGCTAGGTGCTGGCGCTGCGCACAGTGAAGCACTGCACTTCATTGTTAAAACTATTCTGGCACAAAAGCCAGACCTTTCCGCACAAATCGCTGCGATTGGTCATCGCATCGTACACGGTGGCGAAAAATACACGGAATCCGTGCTGATCACCCCTGAAGTGATCCAGGGCATTAAAGATGCCTCCTCTTTCGCCCCGTTGCACAATCCTGCCCATCTCATCGGTATAGACGAAGCGCTGAAAAATTTCCCACAGCTCGCCGACAAAAATGTCGCGGTTTTCGATACGGCTTTCCATCAGACAATGCCGGAAGAGTCTTATCTCTATGCCCTGCCCTACTCACTGTATAAAGATCACAGCATTCGTCGCTATGGCGCACACGGCACCAGCCACTACTACGTCACTCAGCAAGCCGCTGAGTTCCTGAACAAGCCGGTAGACACGCTGAATATCATCACCTGCCATCTTGGTAACGGTGCATCCGTTGCCGCAATCCGTAACGGTATCTGTGTCGACACCTCAATGGGCCTGACGCCGCTGGAAGGTTTGGTCATGGGCACCCGCAGTGGTGATATCGATCCGGCCATCATCTTCTTCCTGCACGATACGCTCGGCATGACCGTTGATGCTATCAATAAGCTGCTGACCAAAGAGTCCGGCCTGCTCGGCCTGACCGAAGTCACCAGCGATTGCCGCTATGCCGAAGATAACTACAACGTGAAAGAAGATGCCAAACGCGCAATGGACGTCTTCTGTCATCGCCTCGCGAAGTACATTGGCAGCTATGCAGCACTGATGGATGGTCGTCTTGATGCCGTGATCTTTACCGGTGGCATCGGCGAAAACGCCGCACTGGTACGTGAACTGGCGTTGAAAAAACTGGCGCTGCTGGGCTTTGAGGTGGATCATGACCGTAACCTGGCGGCGCGCTTTGGCAAAGCCGGGTTTATCAATACAGACGGCACGCGTCCAGCGGTAGTGATCCCTACCAATGAAGAGCTGGTGATCGCACAGGATGCCGCGCGCCTGACCGCCTGATTATCTATACCGTCAGCATCTGGCTGACGGTGTTGTTTTGACACCCTGTAAAACCGGAGAGGTTAACCGTGTCACGTACAATTATGCTCATTCCGACCGGAACCAGCGTCGGCCTGACCAGCGTAAGTCTTGGTGTAATTCGCGCGATGGAGCGCAAAGGCGTGCGCCTCAGCGTGTTTAAACCCGTTGCACAGCCACGCAGTGGCGACGACAGCCTGGACCAGACCACCAGCATCATCCGAAAAAATTCCGCTATCCCAGCCGCCGAACCGATCCGCATCTCGCGCGTCGAGTCCCTGCTGGGTGCAAATCAGCAAGATGTCTTGATGGAAGAGATCATTGCTAACTATCACGAAAATGCTAAAGATGCAGAAGTCGTGTTGGTTGAAGGCCTGGTACCTACCCGCAAACATCAGTTTGCCAACGCGCTGAACTATGAAATCGCTAAAACCCTCAACGCAGAGATCGTGTTTGTCACCGCACTGGGCAACGATTCTCCCGCGCAGTTGAAAGAGCGTATTGAGCTGACACAAAGTGGTTTTGGCGGACGTAAGAATAAAAACATCACGGGTGTGATCATCAATAAGTTGAATGCCCCCGTAGACGATCAGGGGCGTACACGTCCGGATCTGTCGGAGATCTTCGACGAATCAAACAAGGCCAGCGTGGCCAATATCGATCCTAAGCAGCTGTTCGCTAACAGTCCGCTGCCGGTGCTCGGCTGTGTGCCATGGAGTTTTGATCTGATCGCCACCCGTGCGATCGACATGGCCAACCATCTGAAAGCACGCATCGTGAACGAAGGTGAGATTCATACGCGCCGTATCAAGTCTGTGACTTTCTGCGCGCGCAGCATTCCGCATATGTTGCAACTGTTCCGCCCAGGCTCACTGCTGGTCACCTCGGCTGACCGTCCTGACGTTATTGTTGCCGCATGCCTCGCCGCCATGAACGGCATTGAGATCGGTGCCATTCTCCTGACGGGTGGTTATGACATTGACGACAATATTGCGCGTTTGTGTGAGCGTGCCTTCCAGACTGGTTTACCGGTATTTGTGGTCGATACCAATACCTGGCAGACCTCCCTCAGCCTGCAGAGTTTCAATCTTGAAGTGCCGCCAGACGACACACAGCGTATTGAGAAAGTGCAGGAATACGTTGCCGGCTTTATTAGTCCTGAATGGATTGAGTCGCTGACCGCCACTTCAGAGCGTAGCCGTCGCCTCTCACCACCCGCGTTCCGATATCAGCTTACAGAGCTGGCACGTAAGGCCGGTAAGCGTATCGTTTTGCCAGAGGGCAACGAGCCGCGTACGGTCAAAGCTGCCTCGATCTGCGCTGAGCGTGGTATCGCGACCTGCGTCCTGCTGGGTAATCCAGAAGAGATACAGCGCGTCGCTGCGGCGCAGGGTGTGGAACTGGGCAAAGGCATCGAAATTGTTAACCCAGAAGAGGTACGTCAGCACTATGTCGCGCGTCTGGTTGAGCTGCGCAAGAGCAAAGGCATGACTGAAGTGGTGGCTGAGGAGCAGTTGGAAGACAACGTAATGCTCGGCACCATGATGCTGGAACGGAATGAAGTGGATGGTCTGGTATCAGGTGCGGTTCATACCACCGCGAATACCATTCGTCCTCCGCTACAGCTCATCAAGACCGCGCCAAATAGCTCCCTGGTGTCTTCGGTGTTCTTCATGCTGCTGCCAGAGCAGGTGCTGGTCTATGGTGACTGCGCCATTAACCCCGATCCTAATCCTGAGCAACTGGCCGAAATCGCCATTCAGTCGGCTGATTCAGCGAAAGCATTCGGGATTGATCCACGGGTTGCGATGATCTCCTACTCAACGGGTAACTCCGGCGCAGGCAGTGACGTGGAAAAAGTGCGTGAAGCTACGCGTATCGCGCAGGAAAAACGCCCTGACCTCGTTATTGATGGCCCACTGCAATATGACGCGGCGATCATGGAAGATGTGGCAAAATCTAAAGCGCCAAATTCGCAGGTTGCTGGACGCGCCACGGTATTCATCTTCCCTGATTTGAATACCGGTAATACCACCTACAAAGCAGTACAGCGTTCAGCCGATCTTATCTCAATCGGCCCGATGCTTCAGGGGATGCGTAAACCGGTGAACGATCTGTCACGCGGCGCACTCGTCGATGACATTGTCTATACCATCGCGTTAACAGCCATTCAGTCGCAACAGGCTGAGGATGCTGGCGTGTAACTCATTGACCGGGATAACTCAGTTGAATTATCCCGGTTTCTTCATACAATCTCATGCGGAACCTGTACCATCCCTCGCGCATACAGCCTATCCTGAATTTCATTCAGACTATAAGTGCTATTGCTCTTCAAACCAAAATCCCGCGCGAAGCGTAAAGCCTCGATACTATTCTGCGAAGCAACCTGTAATTTATCTTTAGCGGCTACGAATTTTAATGTGCCATCACGGGCACGGTGGTCGCTAAACTGTAATTCCCCATCCCGGAATGAAAAACAGGAACCGCACCATACACTGACATGTTCTCGCCCCGTAAGGCTGACCGTTTCAGTATCATTATCAACATGTTTAGATTCGCTACTTTCAATATAGAATCCTGGGGAATATAAAATACGCGGCGATTTTCCATTCAAGTCAAACGGCGTTATATTTTTAGCATTCAGAAGTTCAATGACCTCTGGTAGCAGGTAATTTTTACCTGCCGTGGCTCCCAACTGGAAAAGGAATGATTGCTCAGGAAAAGGAGGTGAAACCAGCTGTCGATCTGCTGAGGTTCCAACCGGCAAAAATTCCAGTCTGCCGGGTCGGCCACTGTCATCAACATAGCGCAAACAGTCACCATCCAGTAAATAGCAGTTGCGATACAGAACAGGGGCGCTATCACATGGACCCGCTTCAATTTTCACAGGAGATAAGAAGCTCAGCGAATTATCAATCTTAATTTGTCCATAGGGCGGACGGGAACGTTTGGCCGCCTCTTCGCGAATGAAGATATGCCTTGCATCAGTAAAAACAGATCTCTCTTGTTGCGAATAAGACAGACTCGTTTCTAGTCGCGGAAGCGTATTCGCATCAGGGCGAAACGATAGTCCCGTCAAACGCTCCAGCCCGATAATGAATTCTTCAATGTCGGCAGATAAAAAATTGAACCCAGATTCACTATCATTGATTATAAACTGATTCCACTGTTTTTTTATTTCATGAAATCCAGCATTGATGGCATTATCACCGATTGACTGATAGCGAAAAAATGCGATGAATAACCTGTCCGTATTATCTAACTCCTTTACCCTTATAATTTTAAAACTGTTTTGTGCCAGAATCTCATTTCCGGGGATATTTTCATCAATAAGTTTCCTGGTGGGTAGAACCTCTAATGAGATTAATGAACATATTCTGTCACTACCTAGTGCCTCAACATTCATCGATGTTTTATTAATCATCTGATTTAACCCACGAAACTTATTAAATGAAGCCCGTTTAAATTCCAGTGGGAATATTTCATTTACCACCATGCTTGCCATGATATTGGTGTTCTTCCCCCCAAGGTCAGTCAAAGGGTAAGTGAATAAATACTCAAAAAGGGGAACTGTATTAGCAGGAACACAAATACGGATAGCAGGTGAATGAAATTTCATTTTTTTCATCTGCAACTGCAAAGTTTCTACATTGTGAAACCGTAGACAACTCGGTTCTGCAAACGTAACAGGGTGATTTTCTTTGGTCAACCTCCCATCTAACTCTGGTAGCTGAGATGAAGAGTTGTTGAATTCCAACCATTCTGGCAAGCTGCTGTTTTGACTAACAGGCGTAATAATATCGCTATTTAATTTTGGTTGGGCAGTGGTTGTGACTCGGCTATCCGGTAAAAAACGTTTGCTGTTACCCGAGTCACGGCTAAATGAACGCCCTGACATCAGAGCCTCTTTATTATCATTGTTTTTAGCAGGACTGCTGTTTACTGACTCATGGCCCGCCACGGCAACGCTCTTTTGATTCGCACGACTACGCTGCAGCAAACGTAGGCGCGAAATGCTACGCTCAGGTAGACGACTGAGCGGTTTTTGGGCGACTGGAGCTTTAACTTTCGCAGCGCTTGCTACGGTTTTACTGGCTTTTTTAGCCTCTGCCCCTGGAAATGGCCATGCGTCATAATTTTTCAGATTCTCTTCGGCTCTGTGTGCATGGAATGTTCGCGGAAAATCACGCTCTAATTTATTAACTTTAACTTCACCCACGTTTTTTTCATTTAACCTCTCTCCTGAATAATAAAACCCCAATGACAAATGACCGGATCCCAGAAATGATGACGATATTTTCATAACACTCCTATTTATATTACATTCGCATTATCTTGATCATTTTCGCTTTCCAAAACCAAATCAGGAACTTTAATCATTTTCATTCCATACAAAACATCATCAATATCAACAAGCTGATAATATCTATTTTTATCTAACCCAATACGCTGAAAGAAAACCACATCCTCATTTCTGTTAACTGAGGAAATTTGGAAATAACCAGGATTATAAATATCCCTTGTGATATTCAAACTGTGAAAGTCACCGGTTTCTGAGATAGCATCCAGTCTATTATTAATCAGAGAAAAACAGGCGTTGTATTTCGGCCTGGGTAATGAGTAATTGTTATAATCAACACTTAACCCCTCTTCTACTAATGCCGTCTCACCGGCTAAAACCTCAAAAAAGGTTCTGTTGCTATACCCTGTAATGCTTTTATCATCTATAACTTGCAGCATGCCATGTTCAGTTAGTCGTGATGATATCTCCTGCAAAGAATAAGAATCTCGGGCTATAAATAAACTTTCCAGATCACCAGGCTGACTGCTGTTCGAATCCAGATGAATTTTATATTGCTCGTTGCCATCGGGTAGAAAGTTTATTATCCCCCCTTCGCCATCTTGTGATGCATAAATTACAGTATTATTTCTGATGGCAAACGTATTTTTATACAGAACCAATGACTCCTGGCTATTATGCGGATGAAAATACACCGGAGAGAAAACATTGATATTTTTATTGATAATGATTTCTCTGTTACTGTCTTCACCGTCAATCAGCAACTCCTTTTCCATAAACAACATTGTGGTTGTCGTTGCAAATGAGGTCGAATTAGCTATTAACTCACTATGGTTCCCTGCTGAAAGGCTTAAGCCAGTTAACAACTTTAAACCATCAACCAGAGAGTTTAAATCTTTGGCTTTAAAAGAGTACCCTGTCTTTTTATCAGTCAGACTAAATTCCCCATCCTTATTCTCATTGATAGGAACAATATCAGCATTAACTTCAGTATAAACATCACCTGCTAGTATGCAATAAGCAAAATAGAACATATCCTTACCGTCCAGCTGATTGTTTTTTATCACTTTGAACGATCCTGGCGAAAGGATATTTTCCGGATATATTTTCATTTCTTTTATTTTATTTTCTGTCAGGACTGCGAGATTTAGCACAGAGTAGATGCTGTCTTGACCGATGGTTGTATTTCGACCAGTATCACCCTTAAGAAACTGTCCCATCCCCCTAAATTTATTAAGTTCAACCTGTTGAGCATAATCAGGTAACTCTTGTCTGACAGGAAGAGACAACACCATATCATTGTTTATCGATAAAGATTGAGTGAAAAAATATTCAAATATTGCACATGCCTTTTGTTCGACGCAAAACGGAAGGTTAAACTGCATTTTCCTCATTTTGCTCATTTGCAGGCTGGCCTTTTCGACATCATGAAAGTAGAGACATGAAGGGATGATACCAATGCTATCGCCATCACCCGAAAGGGAGATATTAGTTTCATTTATTAAACCACGATTTAACCCGCTGTAAACCATCTTGTTTCTTGATTCTTTTATTTTTGATAAGGTGCCGAAACGATAATTAGCCTCCTTAACTTTGACATACTTTTCATTATCCGCATCGCTTTTATTTTTAACTCTGGTTTTCTTACGATCTATATTTTTCCTGTTCATTTTCCCCATTGAATGATGATGCCCCTCCTGATGTTCTCCAACGGTTCCATGAGAAAGCCCCTGACTGATTGAGGTACTCTGAGCCGGGGGGCGATTCACTAATGAATTAATATTTCTCCTGCCTGAATTTTTGTTTGCTTGCAAACCCGACACTGTGTTTTTTTTATTTATAACACCGGTATTCTTCGCGGATGAAATCTTCGAGTGAACTCCCTGAACGGCTGTACCCTTACCTTTCCTCGCCAGCGGCTGCGGTAAAATCTCACCGTGAAAGTTACCCTCAGTCATTCGGTTATTATCTTCAGGAGAAACTTCACTCTCTACCTGATCGGAAGCAGTTCTATATAGGACAGATGAGTAATTTGAGGTTATATTCAAAATGGTTTCTCTAAATTTTATATTCGATTTTTTTCACTGGCTAACCAATGGTTCAGAAATGTAAAAATTATCTAACCTTGGCACACTATTGGTTTTTCCCACATCGTCACCTATTGCTATATAATAATAGTCCGTCAATATATTACTTATTTCCTCTTTACTGTAAAAATATCCTCTTAAAATACCTTTTTTACTTAAAAAATCTTCCGCTTCGCCATGACTATCATAACGTAAAAGCAGAGGGTTTCTGGGGTGAGTGCGGAAATTTAGTTCCCCTTCAATACCTTTTAGATCGATGTAATTAATTTTATCCCCGGAAAACTTAAAGCACCCCCTGTAAATTAAATCGCCTGATTTTTTATTTGCAGCATCAACCGAAGTAAAGAGATCATCAGCTTCGTTGATCCTTAAGTCCAATAACTCACTACTCGACTGGCTGGTGTCATTTGCGCTAATAAAAAAGTTCCTGTTTGAATTCAACGCTATTTCATATCTGACAGCATATCCTGCAGTATGCTCTACTGGGGTTTCGCTATCAAATTTTAACCCGGTAACACGTTCGATACACGCAATAAAATCATTGAGATTATCACTGGTGAAGTTATATCCCGTATTCTTATCTGTTAATTTATATTTTCCTTTTTCAGTCATAATTTCAGTAATTGCTGCACTACTTCCTCCATCCGCTTGAGAACGATAGCGATACCACACCAGAAGAAGGTTGGTATCCTCCTGACGCCCGCGATATTCAACAAGTTTAAAACTATTTTTCTGCAATATACTGTTATTTGATAGATTGTACTGCTTTAATTTTTTCATACTCACTGCCGAGATAGTCATTGCAGAATAAACACTAGCAATGGTACTACCTGGAATATGATTTTCCCGATCGCGCGGATGGCTATCTTCGCATAAAGCCTGAAAAAAAACGATATCTCCATCATGAATAGTCGCACTGTTTACTGGGAAACTGAAATACATTTCAAATGGAGGAGATAGATTAACCGGAACATTAAAATAGAGCTGCTCTCTACGCCATCGCGAGGCCTGAATCATAGCCAATGTGGTATCTGCGTTGACAAAAGTAGAAAGTCGAGCTGATGGTTGAGCTGAAACAGAACCTGTTTTTTTTTGCTCCGCCATAGAGATAGTTTCACCAGATGAAATCTCAGATTTATCACCGGTAATTTTATGATCATTAAAGTTAGATCCAATAATATTTTCAGCATTTTTATTTTTTGGTCTGTGGATGCTTACAGGGCTTTTTATTTTAATTACGCCAAAAACATCTGAACGGGTAGACATAAGACTTTCTCTGGCTGGTTCCTCTTTTCGGTCGTGTACTTTGGCTACGTCCCGGTTCATCCCTGGTACTTTCCTGCTGCCCGTACGAATCACCATGGGCTTTTGTCTCGATTTAGACAGGAATCGATCTGCATTCTTTACCCTGATCGGCTTTTTATACCCACCACTACTTTTTCTGGCTAATGGTACAGGGAGTATTACCCCATTTTCGTCAGGTATAGAAGTGGTATAAAAAGAGGCGTTAAAACCTGAACTAACTCCCGATAATGACATTGACTTACCTATTTATTGTGGTGATTTTTATATTAAAAATCACATTGAGAACAGAATTATTCATTCGTCACTGTCTCAATAATATAGTTCAAGTTTATAATCAGGGGATTTTGTGACTGAGTAGAAAACAAGACAGAGGGAAAAGGCTGCCGGAGAAGACCGGCAGCAGAAATAGTATCAGGCTTCGCCGTTACGGCTCAGCCAAAGCGCTAAGGCTTTGAGTGAATCATCAGTAAATTCATCGCAGCGTGCAGTAATCTCTTCAGGGGTCATCCAGATAACCTCATCGACCTCCTCTTCCTGCATAGCAAACGGCCCATGAGACACGCAGCTGAACAGTCCGCCCCATACGCGGCAGTGTTCATCCTCAAAATAGAACTTACCGTGATCGGCAAAGGGAACACCAGCAATCCCCAGTTCTTCTTCTGCTTCACGCCGGGCGGACTCGAGCATATCTTCACCGCTTTGCACCACACCACCAGCAGTGGCATCCAGCATGCCCGGCATAAAGTCTTTAATTTCAGTGCGGCGCTGCACCAGAATCTTGCCCATACCATTATGTACTACGATGTAAGTCGCACGGTGGCGTAGGGTCTGTGCACGCATTTGTGCACGGGTTGCTTGTGCGATGACTTCATCGTCTTCGCTGACAATATCAACCCACTCAATACCATCACCGGTTGTTTGATCCGCCATCCTGTTTTTTCCCGTCAGACTGCGCTCCGCTTATCATGCGGGTTAGCGAGTTTATTAGTCGTGTGATGCGTAAGGTAATCACTTCCGCAATTATGTACAAGCCTGGAAAAATCCTCAGCCGTTTCTTCCAGGCTCAGACAGCCACAGTTGTATAGAAGCACGTTGCCACTGGAAAGCTGCATAATCACTCAGCCGCTGTGGTACCGGATCGCCATGCAGTGCCAGTCTGTTTAGCATCACCGCCAGATCGACATCTGCGATTGACCATTCACCAAACACGTTCTGCTGCCCTTCTGGTAACAGTTTTAATGCTGCATCAATCAGTTTTTTTGCCGCTAACGAGGCTGCTTCACTTAAAGGGGCAAAGCGTGCCGCAGCAAAAATCACTGACGTTGGCCGCTCCTCACGTATTGGCAAAAAATCACTGCGTAACCATGCCTGTATCTCTCTGGCACGTGCGCGCTTTTCTACATCACGCGGATAGAGGCGTTCATACTCAGGCGCAGGAAAACGTTCTTCAAGATACTCAGTGATAGCCGAAGACTCACTCAACAGAAATTCCCCCACCTGCAGGCTGGGAACCCTACGCGTCAGTGAAACCGCACGATAGCTGTCTGAGGTTTGTTGCTGGCTTGACAAGTCAACGGAACGTAGCTGGAAATCCAGGCCTTTCTCTTTTAAAGCAACATAAGCGGAAAGGGCATAAGGGCTAAAAAAATCACTATCAACCCACAACGTGATGGCAGGGTAATCCATTGGCGACCTCAGTTGGATAGTTATCAACAGGTTCATCTTTACCCGTTTTTTCTGGCTCAGGCAATCGGCCTTTCCATGTGAAGAGAGAAAAAAACGGATAGCGCACAAACACGTCAGGCAGACTCTTCTATGCTGAAGCTATAACAAGAGCAGGAGAACCGCTAATGCATATTTTACTCACCGGAGGCACTGGGCTAATTGGTCGCCATCTTATCCCGGAACTCTTACAGCAGGGACATCAAGTCAGTGTTGTCACCCGTGACGTAGCAGCAGCACGTGCTGTTCTGGGCGCACAGGTGGCGCTCTGGTCCGGGCTGGAGCAACAGACTGATTTGAATAGCGTCGATATGGTGATCAATCTGGCGGGTGAGCCGATTGCCGATAAACGCTGGAGCGAAAGCCAAAAACAACGTTTATGTGACAGCCGCTGGCAGATAACCGAACGTTTGGTCACGCTGATTAAAGCCAGCTCCCACCCTCCAGCATTGCTGATTTCCGGTTCAGCAATCGGCTTTTATGGCAACAGTGGTGACCTGGTCTTAACGGAAGAGGATGCCGGGCACAACGAGTTTACCCATCAGCTTTGTGCGCGTTGGGAGCAAATTGCGTTGAGAGCACAAAGTGCCGAAACCCGGGTGTGTTTGCTGCGTACCGGCATTGTGTTGACTCCACAAGGTGGTGCCTTAAGCAAAATGACCCTTCCCTTTCGCCTCGGTATTGGTGGTCCGATTGGCAGTGGTAAACAGTACCTCTCATGGATTCATATTGAAGACTGGATTAGCGCGGTGCTCTGGTTGATAACACATCCGCAACTGAGTGGCCCCGTTAACCTTGTTTCACCTTATGCTGTGCGCAACGAACAGTTCGCCGCCATTTTAGGCCAGGCGTTGCATCGTCCGGCCTTTATGCGGACACCTGCAATGGCAATCCGATTAATGATGGGTGAATCTTCCGTCCTGGTTTTAGGTGGTCAGCATGTGTTACCACAAAAGCTTGAAGCGTCTGGTTTCCAGTTCCGCTGGCACAATCTGGAGACATCAATCAGTGATTTACTGAATAAACGGTAATTTTTATCACTCTGACAATGCCATGTTTTGGTAATTAATAAAGTTAGCACTTTCAAGCCTGGTATGTATTTCACTAGCATTATAGTGTACTCCGGGTTTGATATTTACCTCTTGCAAAAAAACACTTTGTGTTATCGAGAGATCGTAATCAATTTTTAAAAGGCCACTCTGCTGAGGAGTAAAAAAAACCTCATCATATTCGCCATTATCATCATAATACTGAAGCAACCCATGCTGAAATGAAAAACAACGGGACAGACACTTATTATACGTAATTGATAAATCTGGTTCTGTGGTCGTCACTTCAGTTTCTGTGGTATTTTCCTGCATTGGCTGTTCCTCACTCGACAACTCAATATCCATATAGAAACCATCGAGTTTCGCTGAGAAATCAATATCATTATTAAATGACAGGTAATTCATTCCTTTTGCCTGCAATTGTTCAATTAACATTTGACGCGTGTAGTTCTGCCCATGTAAAAAACCAGCCTGACTATAATGCCTTGCGTCACCCAAAAGCTGAGGTGAAAGTGAATAATATGAGCTATTTTTTCCTGTTGCGGAAATCCTGAACGCGCCCTCCTCACCTTTTTCATTGATATAAATTAATGAACCCTCTGATAAGGTAAAACTATTTCTGTATAAAGGAATACTCATGTTGTTTTCCTGCCGTACATTTCTTACAGGAGAAAAAAACGTCAACTCTTCGTTAATGTCATCCAGAGAGCAGAACCCCTTCATCGTTGCATTCTGGTTGATAAAAAGAGATTGTGTTTTTATTAAATAATTTTCCTTTACCCCTAAGTCAGATTGTGGTCGATGGATATTATCGTTATAGTAATATTTCAATCCGGTGACTTTACTTAAGCCGTCAATGAAGTTATTAACACTATCTCCGCTCAACATCAAACCAGTAGCCTGATCTTCAAGCATTATAAAATTATCGAAAATATTCACAGGGATAATACCCGCATTAAAACCACTGTGTTCTCGACACTTATTTATATGATAAGCAATGAAATACCCACCGGTACCGGAAGGTGCTGGTGATTTAAATAATTTAAAGGTGTTTTCAGGAATAACAAACCGGGTGCTAATATTTCTCCGCTTGATATCTTCATTCGATATAACTGATAAGGTCAGTAACGAAAGTATCGAGTCTGCTTCATTCTTGCTTATAATCCTATGATTCTCTTCCTGTTTGAATGTTATATCAGGCATTCCACGAAGATTATTGAATTGTGTTATTTCCTGATCATCATGCCTGTTAACATGGCTAAAAACAATCTCCCTTGGCACTGTGCTTTTTTTATGCACGGCATCATGAAATAAATGATCAAACATACTAAATAAGGAGGAGTTCAGACAGAAGTAATTATTTTCTTTTCTATCCCGCATTAACCTCATATATTCATAGCACTCTTGAACATCGGTGACATAGAGACAAGAAAACTTTTCCTCTTGCAAAGGAGGTGCGATAGTCTCATTAGTCGGTGTAACAAGGTCGGATTTGTTTTCAGGCACATCTGTGGTTTGCTCGATGGTGAGGTCTGATTGCAAACCAGAAAAATTTTTACCATGCGCTAAAAAACGATGAGATGGCTGGCTATTTTCAGTAGAATTACTTTTTTTTTCAACTTCCTCACGATCTATTTTCGCCAGTTTATTTTTTTTTCCTACATAGCTGCTGTACGTACCGTAAGAAGTCATGCTTTCTTTCGCTGTACCATCGCTAGCATGGTGATTTCCCTGCGCTGCGCCTGGCACCGCGATTGCATTACGTGCTGCATTATTTAGTCGATATTTCCGTTCCTCTTTTTTTCTTCTTGATATACTTCTCTCTTTGTGGCGAAAAATTCTGCTAAGGGCGATTTTTTTTTGTGCTGAGGATGCCGCTGATTTTACTTTTGCTGCGGGATTGACTTTCGCTTTTGCCGCACTGGCACCCGGTAATGGCCAGGAATAACCAACAACCTCAGCGCTACTGTGTAATTCTCGCCGGGCATGCGTGCGCGGAAAAGCCTTTTCCAGCCCTTTTTCAGCATCACTTGTCGGCGGAAGATATGGAATAAAAGGAGAGGTTCTGATCATTACTCATCTCGTTGACGGATTAAACAGAGCCCTGCGATATCAAATTGCAGGGCTCTGTTTTTCAGGGTTATTAGATAAATTCAGTTTATCTGTAACCTGAGAACGCGATGAGTTCAATGCTGACATCATCAGAACGCAAGCGCCCTGATGATCCATTGTTACTTCAATGAACCTTTTAAAAACTGCTGTAAACGTGGGCTTTTCGGGTTATCAAACAGCTCACCTGGCGCACCCTGCTCCTCAATTTTCCCCTGGTGCAGGAAAATCACCTGGCTGGACACATGGCGAGCAAACTCCATTTCATGCGTTACCACCACCATGGTTTTGCCCTCTTCCGCCAGCTTTTGCATAATGCGCAGCACTTCGCCCACTAGCTCTGGATCGAGCGCCGATGTTGGCTCATCAAACAACAGTACTTCGGGTTCCATCGCCAGCGCACGCGCAATAGAAACACGCTGCTGTTGCCCACCGGAGAGGTGAATCGGATATTTTGCGCGAGCGCGTTCATCAATACCGACCTTCTCCAGATACTTAATCGCTCGCTCACGAGCTTCCGCTTTACTTAAGCCCAGAACCTGAATCGGTGCTTCCATCACATTCTCCAGCACCGTCATATGGCTCCAGAGATTAAAGTGCTGGAACACCATGGTCAGGCGAGTACGTAATGAACGGAGTTGTTCTTTATCAGCAACTTTAAGCTGCCCGTCCTTGTCACGCACCATATTAATCAACTCGTTATTCACCGAGATCGTGCCTTCACTCGGTTTTTCGAGAAAGTTAATGCAGCGCAAAAAGGTACTTTTCCCGGATCCGGAAGAGCCGATAATGCTGATGACATCACCAGCATTCGCCTGCAAGGAGACGCCTTTCAGCACCTCATGTTCACCATAGCGTTTATGCAGTTCAGTTACGCTTAATTTATTGTCAGCCATAGTTGTACTCAATGCGAAGAAGCGGGTTTTACATGTGCCAGCCAACGACGTTCCGCTTTACGGAACAGGGTAATCAGCACATAAGAGATAATCAGATAGAGCACCGCGGCGATGGAAAACGCGGTGAACGGTTGATAGGTGGCGGCGTTGATATCGCGGGCCACTTTCAGCAGATCCGGCACGGTAGCGGTAAACGCCAGTGCGGTAGAGTGCAGCATCAAAATCACTTCATTGCTGTAAGCCGGTAAGGCACTGCGCAGCGCCGAAGGCAGAATAATGCAGCGATAGAGCTTAAACGTTGAAAACCCGTAGGCACGTGCGGCTTCAATCTCGCCGTGATTGACCGAGCGAATGGCACCCGCAAAAATCTCTGTGGTGTAAGCACAGGTATTAAGGGTAAAGGCCAGCAGCGTACAGTTCAGTCCACTGCGGAAGAAGGCATTGAGTAATTCAGTGCCTTTGACCACTTCCAGGGTGTACATACCGGTGTAGAACACCAGCAATTGTACGTAGAGCGGTGTGCCACGGAACACATAGGTAAACAGCCAGATCGGGAAACGAATATAGCGGTTAGGCGAGACGCGGCCAATGGCCAACACCACGGCCAGGCAGCCTCCAAGCAGTACCGAAACGATTAATAGCCACAGCGTCATGGCAACGCCAGTCAGACGGTAGCCATCGGAGTACAGCAACGCCTGCCAGTACTGCTGAATAATATCCATCATAGCTCGGCCCTCTTCACGCCAACGGTATAACGGCGTTCAAGCCACAACAGCACTCCATTCGACAGAGTGGTAAACACCAGATAGATCACACCACAGACAATAGCGAAATAGAACGGCTGCCAGGTACTTTTCCCTGCCAACTGCGTCGCTTTCACCACATCTTCCAGCCCCAGCAGTGAAACCAGCGCGGTGGCTTTTAAAATCACCTGCCAGTTATTGCCGATGGCCGGCAGCGCAAAGCGCATCATGGCCGGGAACAGCACGCGACGGAAAGTCTGTGCGCCGGTCATGCCAAAAGCGGTTGCGGCTTCAATTTGTCCTTTAGGGACGGCCATGAACGCACCACGGAAGGTTTCGGTGAAATAAGCCCCGTAGATAAAGCCCAGCGTGATAATACCGGCCACCATGGGGTCGATATCCAACTGTGCTATTCCCAGCGCGTCCGTTACGGTGTTCAGTGCGATCTGCAAGCCGTAGAAAATCAGCAGCATCAGTACCAGATCGGGCACGCCACGGATAAGCGTGGTGTAGCCTTCAAACAACAAGGCCAACGGCCGATTGCCAGAAAGTTTTGCTCCGGCCCCAATCAGGCCGAGAATCACTGCCAACAACACCGAGCTGAGAGCCAGCTCCAGGGTCACCAGAGTGCCTTTTATAATTACGTCAGAATAGCCATATAACATGGAATTGATCCTGTCGAGAGGTGGAAACGCAGCGCTGTTCAAGCTTCAGAACAGCGATACCCGAAAGACCCGAGCCGCAGCGGAGCAGCCCAATCGTCATGTTTTTCACATTAACGATCGGTACGCTTCCCTGCGGCCCGGAATATCAAGGGTATCGACGACAGGTTTTACTCAGTCACCGTACACATTGAAATCAAAGTACTTCTTCGCCAGTTTATCGTAGGTGCCGTCTTTACGCATTGATTCAAACGCTTTATCGATGGCGGCCTTCAAATCTGTATCATCTTTGCGCAGTCCCATACCGGTACCTACGCCAAAAATCTTATCATCCTTCACGGATGGACCCGCGAACGCATATTTCTGCCCAACTGGCTGCTTCAGGAAACCTTCGCTTGCCTGAACTTCATCCTGGAAGGCCGCATCAATGCGTCCGGCATTCAGATCCTGATAGACCAGGTCCTGGTTTGCATATGGCGTGACGGTCACGCCTTTTGGCCGCCAGTACTCATTGGCATAGGTTTCCTGCGTGGTGCCCTGCAGCAATCCGATGTTTTTACCTTTCAGCGATTCAATGGTCGGCTGTAACGTCGATCCCTTAGGCGCGACCAGACGAGAGTTGGCTGCATAGAGTTTTTCAGTGAAGGCTATCTCTTCCTGGCGTTTTTCCGTAATAGAGAGTGAAGAAATAATCGCATCGATCTTCTTCGCTTTCAGCGAGGGGATAAGCGCATCAAAATCGCTTTCAACATAGGTACATTTGGCCTGGATACGTTTACAGATCTCATTTGCCAGATCGATATCAAAGCCAACCAGTTGCCCCTGAGCATTCTTGGATTCGAACGGTGGGTAAGTTGGGTCCGTTCCGATGCGAATAGAAGACGGCACCGCAGCAAAAACGCTGGTCGCCGCAGTCAAACCGAGCATCAGAGAAAGAGCCAGAACTCGCTTCTTCATAGATAACCTCTGTAAGTGCTTTTTGTTATGTGATCTGTGATGTGTGCGCGGAATAATTTGCATTTTTTATGCCAGAACCGCAAGTTATCAGGCCGCTAAAGGCGCTAAAAACGTGCAGAAATGGCCTACCGCGCAGGCAATATAACAGCAGTGTGGCGAGGAAAATGAGGTGGCGAACATTTTTGGTGCAACCGCTGCACGAAATGTGATCGCACAGCGATTTATGCACCTTTTTGATGCATTTCCTGTTTTTACTCTCCCCAGCGGGTAAACAGGTCTTCAGGCAGGGCAATATCAAATTGATCGAGCACGCGATTGACGGTCTGATCAACCAGATCGTTGATAGAGGTCGGCCGATGATAAAACGCCGGGACCGGTGGCATGATCACTGCCCCCAGTTCTGCGGCGGTGGTCATCATCCGCAAATGACCAAGATGCAGAGGGGTTTCCCTGACGCACAGCACCAGTTTACGCTGCTCTTTCAGCACCACATCTGCTGCTCTGGTCAACAGGCTGTCGCTGTAGCTATGCACAATGCCTGACAGCGTTTTCATGGAACAAGGCACAATCGCCATACCCAGGGTTTTAAACGATCCGGACGAGATGCTGGCAGCAATATCACGCGCATCGTGGACCACATCCGCCAGCGCCTGAACTTCACGCAGTGAGTAGTCACTCTCCAGCGCCAGCGTCTGGCGTGCCGCCTGGCTCATCACCAGATGGGTTTCCACATCAGCAACGGGTTGCAGCACCTGCAACATCCTTACGCCATACAGCGCGCCGCTAGCACCTGAGATGCCAATGATGAGTCTTTTCATAACCAGTCCTTAACGGCCCTACAAAAAGGGTATAGTAGCGTGAAAGTGGGCATTCAGGGGAATTGACGTGTCGAAAGCGCAAAGAATTATCATTCCCTTATCGCGGGCATAAAAAAACCCGGAAAATCCGGGCTTTTTCAACGTAACCGATTGCTAATGCGGGAAAATTAGCCTTCGTTGTGCAATTCCAGGCTTTCCACTTCGTTCTGACGCGCGACTGCTTTAGCATCGTCATTGCGCAGCGACTGGAGGTAATCCAGATAAGGCTGGTCCACATCTTTGGTCACATAAATGCCATTGAACACCGAGCACTCAAACTGTTCGATATCCGGGTTCTCTTCGCGTACCGCTTCAATCAGGTCATCGAGGTCCTGGAAAATCAGCGCATCCGCTTTGATCAACTGGCAAATCTCATCCACTTCACGCCCGTGGGCAATCAGTTCCGTTGGGGTTGGCATATCAATACCATACACGTTCGGGAAACGAATTTCTGGCGCGGCGGAGGCGAGATACACGCGTTTCGCACCGGCTTCACGAGCCATTTCGATGATCTGCTCTGAAGTCGTACCACGAACAATCGAGTCATCGACCAGCAGGACGTTCTTATCACGGAACTCGGCACGGTTGGCGTTCAGCTTACGGCGCACAGCGTTACGACGCAGTTGCTGACCAGGCATGATAAAGGTACGGCCCACATAGCGGTTCTTCACGAAGCCCTGACGATAAGGCTTGTCCAGAATGCGTGCAATTTCCAGTGCCACATCGGTTGAGGTCTCTGGAATTGGAATCACCACATCGATATCGAGATCTTCCCACTCGCGGGCAATTTTCTCGCCGAGTTTTGTCCCCATACGCACACGGGCGCTGTACACAGACACTTTGTCGAGGAACGAGTCTGGGCGAGCAAAGTAAACATACTCGAACAGGCATGGGTTATTTTTAGGGTTTTCCGCACACTGACGGGTAAACAGCTGACCCTCTTCGGTGATGAACACACCTTCACCCGGTGCAACGTCACGAATGAAATCGAAGCCCAGGGTATCCAGTGCCACGCTCTCAGAAGCGACCATATACTCGGTACGGCCATCAGCCAGAACACGTTTACCCATCACCAGTGGACGGATACCGTTTGGATCGCGGAACGCTACCATACCGTGACCGATAATCATCGCCACTACCGCATAGGCACCGCGTACCTGCTGGTGTACTGCTGCGACCGCCGCAAAAATATTTTCAGCTTCTAACGGAAAGTGCTGGAAGCGATCGACTTCCTGCGCAAACACGTTGAGCAGGATTTCGGAGTCAGAGGTGGTGTTAACATGACGGCGACCACGCTCGAACAGCTGCTTGCGCAGTTCGTGAGCGTTGGTCAGGTTACCATTGTGCGCCAGGGTAATACCGTAAGGGGAGTTGACGTAGAAAGGCTGAGCCTCTGACGCGCTGGAGCTGCCCGCCGTCGGGTAGCGCACGTGACCAATGCCCATGTTGCCCTGCAGACGCTGCATGTGACGAGCTTCGAAAACGTCGTTGACCAGACCATTGGCTTTGCGCAGGCGGAAGCAGTTAAGTGCATCAATGGTGCAAATGCCTGCTGCATCCTGGCCACGGTGCTGTAACACCGATAACGCGTCATAGATCGATTGGTTAACCGGCATAAATCCGGTGATACCCACAATACCGCACATGTTGTCATTTCCTCATTAAGCCGCACTCCCGGTGGTATCACCGGGGTAAAAAACTTGACGTGCTTTTCAGGTAATCAAAGAACCACCTGATTATATAGCTGAACTGAGGGATAAGTTGCGACTGTTGCCAGTCGGGGCTTTTGGAAAAGCCGGTGAATGTATCGAGGAAAAACAGCATGGCAGAGACAATCAGCACACCGCGCAATGCCCCGAAACAGACGCCCAACACCCTGTCAGTGCCCGACAGACCGGTTTTTTCTACCAGCGTGCCGATCACGTAGTTCACAATCGCTCCCACAATAAGGGTAGCAACGAACAGCACCGCGATGGCGATCCCGTTACGAACCAGTTCGTCGTTGAAACCTGTGAACCAGACTGCAAGGAAGGGGTAATAATGACTGGCGACAAAAAACGCACATCCCCAGGTGAAGAGGGATAAGGCTTCCCGGACAAAGCCACGAATCAGGCTTACCAGGGCCGAAAAACTAACCACTGCAATAATAACGTAATCAATCCAGTTCATGAACTCTTCCTGCGCCAGTGCCGCTGCACCCCTGCATCCAGTTCGGGGCGCATTCTAACAGAAAAAGAAAACGTTTGCGTAGCGGTTTTCCTTCTCCGTATGGAGAAAAAGGGCGAAGAAAATAAATTTCCTCGCCCCTGAGAGAATCACAATAGTAACCTATTGAATAATAATATTTTTCAGGCACCGTCTGGCTTAACTTTTTGTGCCAGTCTGTGCCTGTTACTGCAATCGTTTAGACAAATTAGCGTGCGCTGTAAGGCTTAACCACACCACTTAAGCCTGAGACGCTACGCAGTTCTCCCAGTGCTTCCTGCATCTTCGCTTTTGAGGCATCCGGGCCGACGTAAATACGGGTGATCTGCCCTGCAACGGGCGTCGAAGGCACTGTCCATGCGCGATAACCCGACAATCGCAGCTGCGCGACAATCTGGTTCACCTTGTCCGCATTTTTCAACGCACCAAGCTGTACGATAAATGCCTGTCCGGTTGGCGCATCGTTCCTGGCGGGCTCTGGCGCTGGACGTTCAGGTGCTGCCACCGGCTCCTGACTGCGCTCTGGCTCCGCACGCTTCACCGTTTCTACCGGTTTTGGTTTCGGTTTAACCGGCTCTGGTGCTTTCGGCTTCACGACCTCCACCGGTTTCGGCTTCACGCTTTCGTTGGCGGTGGTCAGAGTGTCATTTTTCTTCGCCACGCTGGTGTGTATCGGCGGTGGTGTCACTACAGGCTGTTGCCCTGCTGTGGCATTCGCCTGGGCAGCGCTGTTGCTGGCGACAGCGTCCGCGCTGCTCACGGCATTACCCGCACCGGCGGGTGGTTGAGCGGGCAGCGTTTGCGTCACCGGAGGGAGTGCTTCATTGTCCTGCTGATCGCCCGGTTTAGGCACCAGCGGAATCGCCGCAAACTCCTCTTTGAAGTGCTTCTTTTTACCGTCCAGCAGGCCGGGCAGCACAATCACGCCGATAGCGACCAGAATCACCGTACCGACCATGCGATTCTGAAACTTACTTGCCACAGGACTTCTCCGTTTCCAGCAGTGTCATCACCTGAGCCACGGTATGGAACGATCCACACACCAGCACGATGTCCTGCGGTTGAGCCTGCTGAAGCGCCGCATGCCATGCGGAATCCACATCGCTAAACGCCTCAGCACCGGACAGATGCGCCATCAGCTCATCGGCTTTGGCCCCACGAGGCCCTTCCAACGGGGCGCAGTACCAGTGGTCGATTTGCGGTGACAGCGCGGCCAGCGTACCGGCGATATCTTTATCATGCAGCATTCCGACCACGGCGCGGACTTTGCCCTGACGTGGAACCTCTGCCAGGCGGCTTGCCAGGTAGTGAGCAGCATGAGGATTGTGCGCCACATCCAGAATCACACGCGGCGCTTCACTGATGGTCTGGAATCGACCCGGCAAGATCGCGAGCGGCAGATGCTGGCGTATAATCGCTTCACTGACGTTAAGGCCGGAGGCCCGCAGAGCGGCCAGTGCGGTCGCCGCGTTTGGCAACGGCACCTGCGGCAGTGGCAGATCGTTTAACTCGCCTTCAGCATCACGGAATGACCAGTGGTTCGCCGCCGCGCTGTAAGACCATTGAACATCGCGTTGCAACAACTGCGCACCTTTCTCAGCGGCAACGGCAGCGATGCTGGCGGGCATATCTGGTTCACCCACCACAGCGGGTTTGCCCGCACGGAACACACCGGCTTTTTCACGGCCAATGCTTTCGCGATCCGGCCCCAGCCAGTCAGTGTGGTCAAGTGCAATGCTGGTCACTACCGCGACGTCAGCATCGACAATGTTGGTGGCATCGAGGCGGCCGCCAAGGCCCACTTCGAGGATCACTACATCCAGCTGCGCCTGTTGAAACAGGTTCAACGCGGAGAGCGTGCCAAATTCGAAATAGGTGAGTGAGATATCCCCTCGCCCGGCTTCAATGGCAGCAAAACTGGCGGTGTGGTGCGCTTCGCTCAGCTCTGCGCCCTGAATGCGCGCACGTTCGGTATAACGTACCAGATGTGGCGAGCTATACACGCCAACGCGATAGCCCGCAGCCATCAGCAGCGTTTCCAGCGTGCGGCACGTGGTGCCTTTGCCGTTAGTACCCGCGACGGTAAATACAAAGGGGGCAGGTTTTAGCAGGTCCAGACGCTGCGCCACGCGGCGAATGCGGTCCAGCCCAAGTTCGATGGCCTGCGTATGCAGGTTTTCAAGATAATAAAGCCACGTGGCCAAAGGCGACGTGGCTTGAGGAAGCAGATTTTCCATGTGTCCCGTTTGCGATTTTACGGTGCATTGGCGAAAAGCCCGCGAACGGGCTTTTCCATCTCCTGTCAGGCCTCGTTGCTTTGCGGTTCAGCCGTTGTTTCCGGCTGCTCAGCGTGTTGCACCGGAGCAGGCAGGTTCATCATTTTTGCCAGCAGGCTGGCCAGACGATCGCGCATTTCCAGACGACGAATGATCATGTCAATCGCGCCTTTCTGGATCAGGAACTCACTGCGCTGGAAGCCCGGCGGCAGTTTTTCACGCACGGTCTGCTCGATAACGCGAGGACCCGCGAAGCCGATCAGCGCTTTAGGCTCAGCGATGTTGAGATCGCCCAACATTGCGAAGCTCGCAGAAACGCCACCCATGGTTGGGTCAGTCAGTACCGAAATGTACGGCAGACCACGTTCCTGCATTTTTGCCAGTGCAGCACTGGTTTTTGCCATTTGCATCAGCGACATCAGCGCTTCTTGCATACGGGCACCGCCACTGGCGGAGAAGCAGATCAGCGGGCAATTATCTTCCAGTGCCTGCTCAACGGCACGCACGAAACGCGCACCCACTACTGAACCCATGGAACCGCCCATGAAAGAGAACTCGAAAGCAGCAGCCACAACCGGCATACCGTGCAAGGTCCCTTTCATTACGATCAATGCGTCTTT
Organism: Pantoea sp. A4; assembly: GCF_000295955.2. GTDB lineage: Bacteria > Pseudomonadota > Gammaproteobacteria > Enterobacterales > Enterobacteriaceae > Pantoea > Pantoea multigeneris. The sequence goes on along the minus strand of NZ_ALXE01000001.1, from coordinate 86,484 downwards.
TTCATCAGTCTGTTTCTGTGCTGCCACCAGACGATCTTTATACTTCTTCTGATCGCGGAACTTGAGCAGATCTTTCGGCTCCAGTTCACTCCCCAACTCTACCTGAGAGCCCTGATCCAGCACGCTGTTCAGGCGGTCACGCGCATGCATACGCATGTGGTGATCACACTTCGGGCAGACTTCAAGATTACGCTCCAGCTCTGCGCGGTACAGTACCTGACCACAGCTGTCACACTTCGTCCATACTCCTTCCGGAATGTTGGCACGGCGTACAGGCGTAACGTTGCTTTTATTAAGAATGCGTTCAATCCAGCTCATTGATGACCTTTCTGTTTAAACTGACCTGGTCCAGTCGTCCTGCGGCGACTGAAATCGCCAACAGCCGCCAGTAAATGTCGTTCATTAAACCACAACCGTTTAGCGCTGTGGATAAAAATCTGGTCTTACCCCTTCTCACGGCTGCTTTTGCTGCCGCGCCTGGTAACGATGACGCAGGATTTCCACCACACCTGGCAGAACCGAAAAGACGATAATTGCGACGATCAGGTAGTGAAGATTCTGTTGTATAGCGGGAATGTTACCGAAGAAGTAACCCGCGTAAGAAAAGAGAATGACCCAAGCCAATCCTCCAATAATGTTAAACAATGCGAACTGGCGATAGGTCATTTTACCCATGCCCGCCACAAACGGTGCAAAAGTACGCACAATAGGCACAAAGCGCGCCAGAATAATGGTCTTACCTCCGTGGCGTTCATAGAAGCCATGGGTCTTGTCCAGATAGCTACGGCGGAAGATACGTGAGTTCGGATTACTAAACAGCTTATCGCCGAACAGCCGCCCGATAGTGTAGTTCACCGCATCCCCTAAAATTGCCGCAATCACCAGCAACACCACCATCATATGCACATCCAGTGCGCTGCCCGGTACGGCAGCCAACGCCCCGGCAACAAACAGCAAAGAATCACCCGGCAGGAATGGCGTAACAACCAGACCCGTCTCGCAAAACAAGATGAGAAACAGAATGGCGTAGATCCACACGCCGTACTGCGCCACCAGCGCCTGTAAATGCGCATCAATATGCAAAATAAAATCAATTAACTGATGAATGAGTTCCATGCGTGCTTCCTTTTAACTCTGAACGTTAATCCCCAAAGAATAGTGGTCCCATTGGGGGCTGCGGGAGTGCAAAGTGGTCAGGATAATCCACCGCGACCAGATAGAGCCCTTCTGCTTTCGCTGTAGCCGCCGCCAGCGTGCGATCTTTTGCCGCCAGCAACGTTGCCATCCAGGTTTCAGGCTGATTCCCACAGCCGATCTCCATCAGGCTACCCACGATATTACGCACCATATGGTGCACAAAGGCGTTGGCTTTGATATCAACAATGACATACGCCCCACGGCGCGTCACTTCGATATGCATAATGTTCCGCCACGGTGTACGTGACTGGCACTGCACCGCGCGGAACGAGGTGAAATCGTTTTCGCCGAGCAGGCACTGAGCAGCACGCTGCATCTTTTCGGCGTCGAGATCGTGGTAAAAATGGGTCACACCCTGGCCGAGAATCGCCGGACGCAGTCTGTGATTATAAATAACATAGCGGTAGCGGCGTGCTGTGGCACTAAACCGGGCATGGAACGCTTCCGGCACGGCTTTGACCCAACGCACTGCAATATCATCCGGCAGGTTGGCATTCACCCCTAGCGTCCATGCGCTGTCAGCACGCTGTGACTGGGTTTCAAAATGCACCACTTGCCCGGTGCCGTGGACACCCGCATCGGTACGACCGGCACAGAATACAGTGACCTCATGGTTAGCCACTTTAGAGAGTGCATTCTCCAGCTTCTGCTGAACACTGCGTACCTCTTGCTGCCGCTGCCAGCCGTAGTAACGGCTGCCGTCATACTCAACGCCCAGCGCCAGCTTCAGGATTTGCCCTTCTGACATCAGTAAAAATACTCCTGCACCAGCTTCTCAGCAGTTTTCACCGCCATTAACGCACCACCAAAACGAATGTTATCGGCAACGGACCAGAGCTGAATCAGGTCAGGCATACCGTAGTCATTACGGACACAACCCACGTTCAGCGCGTCATTTCCGGTTGCATCACTCACCTGCGTCGGATAGCTACTCTCTTCACTCAGTTGCACATCATCAGCACGCTCCAGTGCTTCACGCGCTTCTTCCGCTGACAGTGGACGCAGGCTTTCGAGGTGAACAATCTGCGCATTACCAAAGAATACCGGTGCCTGAATGCTGGTGACGGTGATTGGTAAGCCCTCGTCTTGCAACACTTTACGCACCTGATCCACCAGACGACGTTCACTGGCGACACTGCCGGCTTCATCCGCTTGCTGTGGCAGCAGGTTGAAAGCCAACTGGCGGCCAAAGTAGTGATCGTCCGCTGGCACGCCATTTAATAAACGCGCGCTCTCACCGGCCAGCGCATCCACTGCGGCTTTACCATGGCTGGATACAGACAACAGGTTGGTTACCTGAATACGTCCCACCCCTGCCACATCCACCAGCGGTTTAATCGCAGACAGTAGCTGACTAACCTGACTATCAGCCACCGAGATGATGTTACGATTACGGTAATCCGCTAACACATGCGAGTTAACCTCCGGCACCACTAATGGCACATCCGGATCGAGGGCAAACAGCGCACTGCTGTCAATCACCAGACAACCGCTGTTCGCGGCATCCTCGGCGTAACGCGCAGAGGCTTCAGCACCCGCCACGAAAAACGCCAGCTGCGCCTGTGACCAGTCAAACTCTGCGGCATTTTCAACGCGCAGCGTACGACCGTCAAAACGCTGGCTCTCGCCCGCACTGTTTTCACTGGCCAGCAGATATAATTCACCAACCGGGAACTGGCGTTCCGCCAGCAGTTCCAGTACAGCGTTCCCTACTGCGCCTGTAGCGCCCAGCAGCGCAATGTTCCAGCCGTCAGACATGTTGGTTTACTCCAGAAAATGTCATAAAAACAAAGGCGGTGATATCCACCGCCCGGAAATTCAGAATTTGCCTGCTAATTCGCTTACGCTTTGGCGTGCAGGCGAGCATCAAAACCGAGGCGCTGGAGCAATTCTGCCGCGTCAGGGTTATCACACAGGACTTCCAGTGATGACCATTCGCGGCGCTCCTGATACTGCTTGCGCAGGCGATCAAATTCGCCAGGCTGAGCAGCAACATGACGCAGCAATGCATCATCGCGGCGCACATCATACACCAGATGGACCAGACGTTTTAGCGTGGCCTGATCAAGCTCACCCTGAAGGGTAATACGGCCAATATCGGGTGCTGGCAGCAACGTTGACAGGGCCACCTGCTGCGCCTGACCAATAAATGCCGTCCAGGCCTCAAAGACCTGCGTGGTCCCACGCGCTTTACCTTCGAGGGTATATCCGGCGATGTGAGCGGTGCCGATATCGACGAGGTCAAGCAGCTCAAGCGACAGTTCCGGCTCAGGCTCCCAGACATCCAGCACCACGCTGAGATCCTGGCGCGTTTTCAGCACTTCAGTGAGCGCACTGTTATCCACCACTTCACCGCGACAAGCGTTGATCACGATGGCATCAGATTTAAGGCCAAGCAGCAGGGCGCTGTCCGCCATGTGCAGGGTTTTGTGCGCGCCCTGTTTGATTAACGGCGTATGGAAAGTCAGGACATCGGCCTGGGCAGCAACCTCTTCCAGGGACAGAAATGCCTCATTATCTCCGTGCTCCGCACGGGGGGGATCGCAAAGCAGCGTTTTCACGCCCCAGGCGGCCAGACGTTTTTGCAAACGCCCCCCCACGTTACCCACGCCGACAATACCAACGGTACGGTCACGCAGGGAAAAACCATCGCGCTCAGCGAGATATAACAGAGAGGAGAATACATACTCCACCACAGCGATCGCGTTACAGCCTGGCGCGGCGGAAAATGCCACTCCGGCCTCAGTCAGTGAGGATTCATCTATATGGTCGGTTCCCGCCGTGGCCGTGCCAACAAACTTCACTGGTGTCCCCGCCAGCAGCGCGGCATTCACTTTGGTGACAGAACGCACCATCAGCGCATCCGCATCCTGAAGCTGTTCCTGCGGCAGTGGACGGCCCGGTACGGGCACCACATCGCCGATACGACTGAACAGTTCACGGGCATACGGCATATTTTCATCGACGAGAATTTTCACCACAACTTTCCTGTTTGCTGCTGATTAAGGGGGCCTATTCTGGCATAGATTACGGCGTTAACCCAACCGGGCGCGATAACGGTCCGGCGTGGTCCCCGCCTGCTGCTGAAACATCACAATCAACGCCGAAGTGGAGCTATAGCCCAACCCCAGCGCGACGTCTTGCACACTTTCACCCAACTCCAGCAGCGCAATCGCACGTAAAAAACGCAGCCGCTGTCGCCACTCGCTGAATGACATCTGCAACTGCTGCTGACAACGCCGGGCCAGGGTACGTTCAGTGGTATAAACCCGTCGCGCCCATTCCGCCAGCGTGGTGTTATCCGCCGGATTCTCCTCCAGCGCACGTAAAATGGGAGCAAGAAATTTATCGTGTGACTGCGGCAGATAACTCTCCTGTACGGGGGCCAACGCCAGACGATCGCGCAGTACATCGCACAGCCGTAGATCCGCCTCACTGTGCGGGACCTCAAGCTGGCGTTCGGCAAAGTCGTTGATGATGGCATGCACAATCGGATCAACCCGCAGCAGGCACGCCTTTTCCGGTAAGCCCACACAGAGATCGGCCGCAATGTTAAAGGTGCGAAAATACGACTGCTGGCGGTTAAAGCTGCTGTGCTTTTGCTGGGGCGGGATCCAGATGGGAATATCTTTCGGCGTCAGCAAACGTTCATCCTCCACCCGCATTTCCAGGACGTGACAGGTGACAAAAATCACCTGCCCCCACGGATGCGAGTGGGGTTGATATTCGGTGCTGGCATTGGCGCGCTCGTAACGCAGAAAGTAGCGATGCTGCGCAGCGTCTGGCGGAGCCTGATAGATAATGCTCTGAATCATTCTGTCCGGTTACCGATTAATTTTGTCCGATTATGACTATCCATCAAAAACCAGACAAGATTACACTGCCCGCATTCTGATGTGGAGGTTGTTAATGTCGTTTCTTTTTCCTCTGATTGCGGTGCTTATCTGGTCGGTCAATGCGATCGTCAGCAAGTTGTCTGCGGGCGCCATAGATCCCGCCGCTATCTCTTTTTATCGCTGGCTGATTGCGCTAGTGGTGCTAACCCCGTTTGCCTTGCCGGGTGTATTACGCCATCGGCAGCAGATCAAACAGCAGTGGTGGCGTCTGTTAATTCTAGGCCTGCTGGGTATGGTGATGTATCAAAGCCTGGCTTATTACGCCGCGCACAGCGTATCGGCGCTGTTTATGGGGATTCTGAATGCGTTGATTCCACTGTTGACGGTGCTGCTGAGTCTGCCACTCCTGCGCGTTGCACCTACCCTGGGTATTTTATTCGGCAGCCTGCTTTCGTTCTCTGGCCTGGTCTGGCTGGTGAGTCAGGGCAACCTCGCACAGCTGCTGCAACATGGTCTGGGCAAAGGTGAGTTGATGATGTTTATCGCCTCAACCTGCTATGCGCTGTATGGCGTATTGACGCGGCGTTGGGCCCTCCCTCTGCCAAACTGGCAGAGCCTGTATGTGCAGATTGTGTTTGGTGTGCTGTTGCTGCTGCCGGGCTTTATTGCCGCACCGGACGTACAGCTGAACAGCCATAACCTGCCGCTGGTGCTGTTTGCTGGCACCTTTGCCTCTGTCCTGGCCCCCTTCTTGTGGATCAAAGGCGTACAGCACCTGGGTGCCAGTACCACCAGTATTTTTATGAATCTGGTGCCGGTGTTTACCGCGATTATTGCGGTGGTTTTCCTGCACGAGCAGCTGCATCTGTATCACTGGATTGGTGGTGCATTAACGCTGGCTGGCGTAGCCCTCGCCCAGCGGTTACGCACACCACTGCGCTCCGCGAAGAAAACCACGGCGTCAGAAGCCGAATAAGTACAGAAACGTTAACACTCCCCCTGGGATCTCCGGGGGGGTTTTGCTATCATTCCCCTTCTGTTTTTCGGCGCACCCGCCGTTGCTCTGTTTTCCAAGGATTCCGCCATGCAACCTGTTAGCGGCCCCGGTGCGCCTCCGGGCGATCGTGCCTCAGTCAATTCTGCACGCCCGGCTTCTGCTGCTGGCGATCAGCCACTTTCTCCTGCCCAGCGCACCACGCTGGAGAGACTGATCGTTAAAATCACCGCCTTAAGCACCCTGAAAGCCCCGGAGTTATGGGCCGGTATCCGCCATGAAGCCGGTGTGAAAAATGACGCCGAGCTGCAATCACGCCACTTTCCGCTGGCAGAACACTATCTGCAAACGCGTCTTGGTCAGGTGCAGAACAGCCATGCAACGCGCCAACTGCTACAGCAGTTAATGACGCTGCTGCCGCAGGGCAATAATCGCCAGGCGGTGAGTGATTTTATCCGTCAGCAATTCGGGCAGACCGTGTTAAGCGCCTTGAGCCAGGATCAGCTGCGTCAGGTGTTGACCATGTTGCAAAACGGCCAGATGGCGATCCCGCAGCCACAACAAAATCGTGTCAGCGATCGCACCTTGCTTCCGGTAGAGCATCAGACTTTACAGCAGCAGGTGGTAAAACTGGCGGCGGCTACCGGGGAATCCACGGCCTCCATCTGGCACACCACCCTGAAGCTGGTGAGCCTGAAAAGCGGTGATCCGATCCCTTCGCGACTGTTTCCAGCGATCAGCCACTATTTGCAGGCCCGTCAGACCCTGAGCCAGCAGTCGGCTCCCACGCTGCACCACCTTGAAGGTGCGCTACGCCAGCCGCTGACTCCGCCGGAGCAACGCATGTTGGAGGCCCATATCCAACAGCAGTTCCAGGCCACGCCGCAGACCGTATTGACCACCGCCCAGCAGCAAGATGTGCTTAACCTGCTGTTCAGTCGCCGTGCCGATAAACACGCTGACGCAACCGGCGAGCACTCTGCTGCCCTCCCCCAGCCCATTTGGGCTCCCTTCGCCGCGCTGTTGCCCAACAGCTTGCGCAGCGGAAAGCCGGGACTCTCCTTTGCTCTGGTGGTGAGTGTGGTCGTGATTGTGCTCTTGCTTTGGCTACTGTTCTGAAAAATTAACAGCCACACTCTGGAGCCGTGGTCGTGTCCGGCCAGGCTCCCGCTTCACTGCCCACCGTCAACGGATGCCCATCACGCCGCCAGAAATCGAGCCCGCCAATCAGTTCTTTCACGGCAAATCCCAGTTCAGCCAGACGTAACGCGGCTTTGGTTGAACCATTGCATCCGATCCCGTCGCAATAGGTAATATAGACTTTTTCCCGATCCAGCCGCGCGGTACTTTCCGCATCCATCGTGCGATGAGGAAAGTTAATAGCACCGCAAATATGTCCGACAGCATAGTGTTCTGGTGAACGCGCATCGATGACCACAATCGGTGCCTGCCCGGCTGCCAGATCCAGGGCGAGGTCCCAGGCATCGGTGTAGAACGCCAGCTTGTGGCGCAGATAGTCAAGGTGCAGTGGCTGAGCAGCCGGAGGAACATTCAGCACAGCGGACATAATTTTTCTCCTGTTGTGTAAAAGCGCTACTGTACGGCAAACTGGACTTACCCATCAGACCCATTTAGCCATACCTATAAGACCCATTATGTCCACCACGCCGCTGTTACCTCTGTTTTTGCAGCAAGCAGGTTCTTTACGCTCGCGCCTGTGTGTCACACTGCGTACCGCCATCGCACAGGGCCACTTACGCTATCAGCAGAAACTCCCCTCCAGCCGTCAACTCGCCAGCGACCTGGGAATTTCCCGTGTGACAGTGGAAGCCGCCTACGCACAGCTAGAAAGTGAAGGCTACTTGTCGCGCAGTAGCGGACGAGGCACTTTTGTGGCGATTGAGATGGCCCCGGTTTCGCGTGGCGCGCCAGTCGCGCCGCGCCGCCAGTTTTCACAACGCGGCACGGTTTTATTGCGCGGTAACGGTTGTGACGATCCCCCTTTTCCTCAGGCTTTTGCGGCCGGTTCCCCTGATTTACGCGCTTTCCCTCATGCCCTTTGGCAGCGCATCAGTCAACGTACGCAGCGGCTGTTAGGGCAAAAAGCCATGGGTTATGGCGATCCGTTAGGCTATTGGCCGTTACGCCAGGCAGTAGCGGATTATCTGGTGCTGTCTCGTGGGATGCAGTGCGAAGCCAGTCAGGTCATGATTTTGACCAGCTCACAGCAGGCATTACAGCTACTGGCACTGTTGTTACTGGATGCGGGGGATGAAGTCGGCATGGAGGAGCCAGGTTACGCCGGTGCACGGCAGGCTTTCATCGCGGCGGGAGCGCAGTGCCGCGCTCTGCCACCAGACAGTGAAGGCACGCAGTTAACCGCAAACTCAGCCCGGCTGGTTTACCTGACGCCGGGCCATCACTACCCTTACGGCACCGCCATGAGTCTGGCTCGTCGGTTACAGTGGCTGGCCTGGGCTAAAGCGCAACAGAGCTGGATCATCGAAGATGATTATGACAGCGAATTTCACTATGACGACAGGCCGGGCCCCGCGTTGCAGAGTCTTGATCGTACCGGACGGGTTATTACGTTGGGGACGTTTTCGAAAACCCTGTTTCCCTCACTGCGTCTCGCCTGGATGGTACTACCCACTGGTTTGATTGAGGCCTGTGGGCGAGTGCGCAGCGTCATGGATGGCCATAGTGCACTGTTACCTCAGGCGATCACCGCCGAATTTTTATTGCAGGGGCATTTCGCCAGCCACCTGCGTTTGATGCGGCAACTGTATCATAGCCGCCGTGACCTTCTGCGCACACGGCTACAGCAGGAGTTAGCCCCGTGGCTGAAAGCGGTGCCCTCACCTGGTGGATTGCAGCTCACCGCCACACTCAATCACGGCAATGAGGCGCAGCTAACCCAGTTGGCACAGGGGCTGGGGTTGATACTCCCCCGCCTCAGTCCATTATTCGGTGGCGCTGCCACGCAGCAGGGGTGGATTTTGGGATTTGCTGCGCTGACACCCGACGAGATTATCGCCGGGTGTAGCAAGCTGGTTACGCTGTTTTCACGCTATGTGCAAAACGCCAGGTGATAAACATACCGAATGCCGCACAGGCAGCGCCTGCAACATACACCGAGCCATAACCCAGCGCGGTTGCCAGAATGCCCGTCAGTGGGCCACTGGCACCGTAGGCGATATCCTGAAACGCTGAAAAGCCGCCCAGCGCAGTCCCGCGTACCTGAGGCGAGACGCGTTTAATCACTTCAACCCCCAGCGCCGGGAAGACCAGTGAGCAACCAAAGCCAGTGAGGGACGCACCCACCAGCGCTACCCATCCCTGGTTTGCCAGCGCCAGCACCACTAAGCCGACGATTTCAACCAACATCGAAACCAGCGCCACTTTGGTGCCGCCGAGCCTGTCAGGCAGGCCACCAAACAGAATGCGCACCAGCACAAAACTCAGGCCAAAGGCAGTTAAGGTGAAGCCCGCGTTGCCCCATTTTTCAGCCGCAAAGTAGAGTGAAGTAAAGGTGCCGATCACAGCAAATCCGACCCCTTGCAGCGCCAGCGCCATCCCCGGTTGCAGGATGATTTTCACTACGCTAAACAGTGACGGGCGCTCGCCGCCGACCACAGGCGTTGCCCGTACCCAGCTATTTAGCGCCATTGCCAGCAACGGTAACAGGACGGATATCGCCCCCAGCAGCCCAAGCCCCCCTTGCTGATAGATGATTAAACCCAACGGTGCACCTGCCGCCAGCGATCCGTAAATCGCCATGCCGTTCCATGACATCACCAACCCGGATCGCTTCGGCCCCATCAGCCCCATGCCCCACGTCAGGTTGCCGGTTAACAGCAGGCTTTCACCAAAGCCCAGCAGTAAGCGTCCGATTGCCATCAGGCCAAATTTCGCCATCACTGGCAGCGGTAACAGTGCCGCAGCTACATAGGCAACCCCCACTAACGCAATCGCCACCATGCCCTGCTGCACCGTGAGTTTTGCGCCATGCTGGTCTGCACGTCGTCCAGCAAAACCACGGGTAAGCAGCGTGGCGAGGAACTGAATGCCAACCCCCACGCCCACCATGACATTGTTGAGCCCTAGCTCCTGATGGACATACAGCGGAATCACTGGCAGGGCCAGGCCCGCCGTGAGGTAGGTGAGAAATACCGCCAGTGAAGTGCAAGCCACTGGCAGCGTCGATTGAGACTGTGGCTCAGCGATAGTTGAAGTCATTACGCACATTACTCCTTGTTTTCACCAGCAAACTACCAACACAAAATCGCCCGTGAGCGAGACGCCGGGTACGAGCAGTGTTAATGCGGGATTTGTTAAGTTTTTGTTGGAGATCTAATTTTGACAAGCCAGGAGACGTAAGTCAAAGCATTTGAAACATTAATTTCAAGTTAAGTTATTTCAGTATATACATTTCAAAATGATTTGAGATACACAATGCAGCCCAGCCTGATTCAGGGCAAAAAAAATACCCGCCGGCATCGCTGCTGGCGGGTATCTGACTGACGCGAATCCGGATTAAGCTTTCAGCTTACGCATGGTCAGAGTAGCGTTGGTGCCACCGAAACCAAAGCTGTTAGACATCACGGTAGTCAGTGCTGCTTCAGTCGGTTTGGTCACGATATTCAGGCCAACCGCTTTCTCGTCTGGCGTGTCGATGTTGATGCTTGGCGCGATAAAGCCATGTTCCAGCATCAGCAGTGAATAGATCGCTTCCTGTACGCCTGCGGCACCCAGTGAGTGGCCGGTCATGGCTTTGGTCGCCGAAATATATGGGGTGTTATCACCAAAGACTTCGCGAATAGCACCCAGCTCTTTCACATCGCCTACTGGCGTTGAAGTACCGTGGGTGTTCAGGTAATCGATTGGGGTATCAACGCCCTGCATTGCCATCTTCATGCAACGTACCGCGCCTTCGCCTGATGGAGCAACCATGTCTGCGCCATCTGAAGTTGCACCGTAGCCGACGATTTCAGCATAAATATGCGCGCCGCGTGCCAGAGCGTGCTCCAGCTCTTCAACCACAACCATACCGCCGCCGCCAGCGATAACAAAACCATCACGGTCTGCATCATAGGTACGGGACGCCAGTTCTGGCGTTTCGTTGTATTTGGTTGATAGTGCGCCCATGGCGTCAAACTCACAGGACATTTCCCAGGTCAGCTCTTCGCCGCCGCCCGCAAACACAACATCTTGTTTGCCTAACTGGATCTGTTCAACCGCATTCCCGATGCAGTGTGCAGAAGTTGCGCAGGCAGAGCTGATAGAGTAGTTAACACCGTGGATTTTAAACGGTGTGGCCAGGCAGGCAGAAACGCCAGAGGCCATGGCTTTGGTCACAACATAAGGACCAACCGCTTTCAGACCACGCGGGCTGCGCATTGCATCAGCGCCGAACACCTGATAACGCGGTGAACCGCCACCTGAACCGGCGATCAGACCCACACGTGGGTTGTTCTGATACATCTCTTCGGTCAGGCCAGAATCTTTAACCGCCTCTTCCATGGAAAGATACGCGTAGATAGAAGCATCGTTCATGAAACGCACAATTTTGCGATCAATAAGGCCGGTGGTGTCCAGCTTAACGTTGCCCCACACGTGACTACGCATGCCGGCATCTTTCATCTCTTGCGAGAAGGTGATACCTGAACGACCTTCACGAAGGGATGCCAGTACTTCCTGTTGATTATTACCAATACTGGAAACGATCCCCAGGCCTGTAATCACTGCACGTTTCATCAAATATTCCTCTTCCACTTCTTTTGGACTGACGAGCACTCTAGCTTACACTTGTTCGCTGAACAAGTCCGATCAGCCATTACTTTTTGTAAATTTGCTTCCCACCCCCCTGCCCGTTAGAATCGCGCATTGCCTGAAAAATGAGCCTTTATTGTGAAGTTATCCCCGGTTGAACACGCCCAATTAAGCTGGAACGAACAGGGTACACCTGTTTCCCGAGCCTTCGACGACGTCTATTTCTCTAACGACAATGGGCTGGAAGAGACGCGCTATGTCTTTCTCGGCGGAAATCAGTTACCGCAGCGTTTTGCCCAGCATCCGCGCGATCTGTTGATTGTTGCGGAAACCGGTTTTGGTACGGGACTCAACTTCCTCACGCTGTGGCAGGCTTTTGATCACTTCTGCCAGCAACAACCAGAAGCAACATTACAGCGGCTGCACTTTATCAGCTTCGAAAAATACCCACTGACCGCCGCCGATCTCGCCGCCGCGCATGCACGTTGGCCGGAACTCCAGCCCTGGGCGGAGCAGCTACAGCAAGTCTGGCCAGCCGCGCTACCGGGTTGTCAGCGTTTGCTGCTCGCAGGCGGGCGCATCACGCTCGACCTGTGGTTAGGGGATATTAACGCGCTGATAGATACTTTTGATGACAGTTTGCACCATCAGGTGGATGCCTGGTTCCTCGATGGTTTTGCACCGTCAAAAAACCCGGATATGTGGACGCCAGAACTGTTTCACACCATGGCGCGTCTGGCTCGCCCCGAGGGCACCTTCGCGACCTTCACTGCCGCAGGTTTTGTGCGGCGCGGCCTGCAAGAAGCCGGTTTCACCGTTAATCGCGTCAAGGGCTTTGGTCAGAAGCGTGAAATGCTCAGCGGCACACGCCCTGCGCACGCCCCTACTCCCGCTACGGCTCCCTGGTATGCGCGCCCTGCGGCTAAAAGCCGTGAAGTCGCGATTGTCGGCGGCGGTATCTCCAGTGCGCTGCTGGCGCTGGCGTTGTTACGCCGCCAGTGGAAGGTCACGCTCTACTGTGCGGATGCCGCGCCTGCACAGGGAGCTTCTGGCAATCGTCAGGGTGCCCTCTATCCGCTGTTGAATCAGCACGATCCGGCACTGGCCACCTTCTTCCCGGCCGCATTTACCTTCGCACGCCGGTTGTATGACAGCTTACCCGTGAACTTTGAACACAGTTGGCAGGGGGTATTGCAACTGGCGTGGGATGGGCGAAGTGCCGAAAAAATTGGTCAGATGCTCACCATGGCCCTGCCGGAAAGCGTCGCCCATGCCGTAGATACCCCGACCGCTGAAGCCCTGGCAGGTGTGCCTTTAGGTTGCGACGGCATTTTCTACCCGCTAGGGGGCTGGCTCGATCCGGCCGGTTTAACCACCGCCCTGCTGCAATACGCCGAAGCGCAGGGGCTTACCGTGCACTGGCAGCATGAAGTGCAGCAGTTGACCGCCAGTGAGCAAGGCTGGACGCTGCGCTTTAGTCATGGCCAGATTGCACAACAAAATGTGGTGTTGGCCAATGGACACCGTATCGATGAATTAAGCAAAGAACAGGCGTTACCGATTTATGCCGTTGCCGGCCAGGTGAGCCATATCCCCACCACGCCTGATTTGGCAGCACTCAAAACCGTGCTCTGCTATGACGGCTATCTGGCCCCGCTCAGCCCACAACACGGCACACACTGTATCGGTGCCAGCTACCGCCGGGGCGAAACAGCCACGGATTTCAGCCCGGAAGAGCAGCAGCAAAATCGCCAGCGTCTGGTTAACTGCCTGCCCGATCAGGCATGGCCTAAAGCGCTTGATGCCAGCGAAAACAGTGCCCGGGTCAGCGTCCGCTGCGCCTCGCGCGATCATCTCCCAATGACCGGTAGCGCACCCGACTATAGCGGCACGCTCAGCCTGTATGCCGATTTGGCGCAACAGCGTCAGCAAGGGCGGGAGGTGCCAACGGCACCGATTTACTCAGGGTTATATCTGCTGGGTGCGTTGGGATCGCGTGGTATTTGCAGTGCGCCGCTGGCCGCTGAAGTCCTGGCTGCTCAGCTCAGTGGCGAGCCACAGCCGCTGGATGCACGCACGCTGGCGGCCTTGAATCCTAATCGCTACTGGGTAAGAAAATTACTGAAAGGTAAAAAGGTCAACTGACCGAAAAGCGTGCAAGCCCTTGCACGCTAAGCCTCTGGCCCCGTGGTTGCAGGGCCAGTGAGCCATCAGGCGGACTGACGCGCCTGCTGGAAGAGACTTTCCCACATCCCAATCACCAGCGCCTGATCGCGTGGCGAAAGTTCACCCGCAGCAATCGCTTTTTGCAGACTATTGGTAACATGAAACTGTAATGCTTCGGCGCTATGATCGTTCGTTTGCTCAACTTCCGCGACAGAAACGGTCAGATGTCCACGCAGATAGCCCCCCGCAAACAACTCATCATCACTTGCGTGGTCAACCATATCGTCAATCAGCGCCAAAATGCGCGTTTCGAATTCAGCGATCATTTCAAATCCTCAGTTGTCATCATGCTTCCCACTTCACAGGTCTTCCGGCCAGGGAAACTGTGCCGCATGGAGCGGAGGGGTGCCGTAATAGTCCGTTAACGCCGCGATAAAACGCGCCGGGCGAGTGGGAATGCCATTTTCCAGATAAGTCATCACTTGCGTTTGCACTTTACGCTGGAAAGCGATGCGATCGGGCTCACAGTCTCCGTCGAGATTGTCACAACTTACATTGAAGGGAAAGCCTGCGGCAACGCAAAACATCCATTCCAACGCCTGAGGTTTAATTTCGGCGGCTTCAAACTGCTGCTGTGTACTGGCATCGCGCCCGTCCGGGCAGTACCAGTAACCAAAATCTACCAACTTACGCCGCGCTTCACCTGCGATGCACCAGTGCGAAATCTCATGCAGCGCACTGGCATAAAAGCCATGTGCAAACACAATGCGATGCCAGGGAGAAGTGTCATCAGCGGGCAGATAGATCGGCTCATCATCGCCTTTGATCAGGCGGGTGTTGAAATCGTCGCTGAAGCATCCGTCAAACAGCGCAGTCAGCTGGTCGTAATGGTGCGTAGTGGTCATGGTCATTTCAGGCAAAAAAAGTGGGCGTCATTGTCGCATCAGACGCCCGCTGTGACGAGCAGGATTTTACAGGCCAGAGAACCAGGCGAGGATAGCGGTGCCGTGTCCATCCCACAGTAGCTTGGCACTCATCACCACCGAGACCACCACCACCATCGGACGAATCAACTGCTGACCACGGCTCAGGACAAGGCGTGCGCCGAGTCTGGCTCCGCAAAATGCGCCAACCAGCATCACCAAGCCAGTGCCCCACACCAGTTTCCCGCCCAAAATAAAGAACAGCAGGCTGCTGAAATTGGAGGTGAAATTCAGCACTTTCGCATGGGCGGTGGCTTTCGCCAGGTTGTAGCCACACAGGGTGACAAAGCCGAGCGCATAAAATGAACCCGCACCGGGGCCAAAGAAACCGTCATAAAAACCGACGCAGCCACCGCCAATCAGAGCAAAGGGTAAGCCGTACAGACGGCGCTCGCGATCCTCTTCTCCCAGACGGGGCATCAGTAAAAACCACAGGCCAATACTGATGATGAACAGCGGCAAGATCTGACGCAACACATCCGCCCGCAGGTGCTGAATGGTCAGCGTGCCGATGATTGCCCCAATAAAGGTCATCGCGATATTTAATCGCTGTTCACGCAGCTTGACCGCCCCACGGCGAACAAAATAGAGGCTGGCCGAGAAAGAGCCGCCTACGGACTGCAACTTATTGGTTGCCAGTGCCTGCGCCGGGGAGAGGCCCGCCGCTAACAGCGCTGGCACCGTAAGCAATCCTCCACCGCCCGCAATTGAATCAATAAACGCGGCGGCCAGCGCCACAAAAAACAGCGCCACCACCACTAACGGGCTGACAACAAACCACTCCATGGAGATCCTTACAGTAAATGTTTATCCAGCAATACCTGACAAGACGCAGGCAGCGGCGGTGGGAGCGGTTTAGATCGCGGAATAGTGTCCGGCTGCTTTGGCAGGAACCAGCTTTGCAATTCTGCCCCACAGCCATCGCCAGCGGGTGGTGCTGGCTGATCCTGACATTCGCTGCTGCCAACCGGACAACGCAGCCGGACGTGCATGTGCGCCCGGTGCGCAAACCACGGACGCACTTTGTTTAACCACGCCCGATCGCTACCCGCTTCACGGCACAGCTGCTGCTTAATAGCCGGATTGACGAAAATACGTGTGACGTCGCGGTCTTCTGCGGCGAGCTTAATCAGGCTGAACACCTGGGGCTGCCAGTGACGTGCGACGATATTTTTGCCATCTGCCGCCACCAGATCCAGCGGCTGAGGTTTCAGCAACTGCTGTGCGCTCCAGCGCTGTTTCGGTAGCTGTAGCCAGATATCGACATCCAGCCCCGTTTGGTGGCTGGCGTGACCACTGCTAAAACGCCCGCCTGCGGCCATTCCCATATCCCCAATCAACACATTGCCCAGTTGCTGCTGTGCGGCACGCTGACTAAGGCGTTGAATAAACGCCAATAGCTCAGGGTGACCGAAATAGCGGCGTTGATCCGGACGCATCACCTGATAATCCGGTGAGTTGAGCGGTAACGCTTGCGCGCCAACAATACAGCCATTGGCAAAACTGCCAATCGACTGCGGCTGTCCCGCAATCGGTTGATGGATCTGTTGCCACGGCGTTGCCGCCAGGGCTGCGCTGCTAGCCAGCAGCGCCATCAGGGAAAGAAGCAGACGTTTCATGGCGTTACCAGCGTGGCAGCGTTGTCTGAACATCACCGCACTGCCCACGCTGGCGCAGCAGGTGATCCATTAACACAATCGCCATCATCGCTTCGGCGATGGGAACAGCACGAATGCCGACGCAAGGATCGTGACGACCTTTGGTGATCATCTCTACTTCTTCGCCTTCACGCGTCAGAGTGTTGCCCGGAACCGTGATACTGGACGTCGGTTTCATCGCCAGGTTAGCGCTGATGGTCTGGCCGCTGCTGATGCCACCCAAAATACCGCCCGCATGGTTGCTCTGGAAACCGTTCGCGCGGATCTCATCACGATGCTGGCTGCCACGCTGACTGACCACGGCAAAACCGTCACCGATTTCCACGCCTTTTACCGCATTGATGCTCATCAAGGCATGGGCCAAATCAGCATCGAGACGATCAAACACCGGCTCACCCAGTCCTGGTGGCACATTTTCGGCCATCACAGTGACTTTCGCGCCAATAGAATCGCCCTCTTTCTTCAGGCCGCGCATCAGTTCGTCCAATGCTTCCAGCTTGCTGGCATCCGGGCAGAAGAACGGGTTCTCCTCCACGATGCTCCAGTCTTTCAACTCACAGGCCACATCACCAATCTGTGCCAGGTAGCCGCGCACGACAATGCCGTGTTTCATTTGCAGGTACTTTTTCGCAATGGCACCGGCCGCCACGCGCATCGCGGTTTCACGGGCAGATGAACGGCCACCGCCACGGTAATCGCGCAGGCCATATTTCTGTTCGTAGGTGTAATCGGCGTGGCCTGGACGGAACAGATCTTTAATCGCGCCGTAGTCCTGCGAACGCTGATCGGTATTTTCGATCAGCAGGCCAATGCTGGTGCCGGTGGTCACGCCTTCAAACACACCAGAGAGGATTTTCACCTGATCCGGCTCGCGGCGTTGGGTGGTGTAGCGCGAAGTGCCAGGACGACGACGGTCCAGATCGTGCTGGATATCCGATTCAGTCAATGGAATGCCCGGCGGCACGCCATCCACAATACAGCCCAGGGCTATGCCGTGGGATTCGCCAAAGGTAGTTACTCGAAAAAGTTGCCCGATGCTGTTTCCGGCCATGGTGGTTCCTTGTTCGGTGAAGCGGGCGAGCCAGCGCCCGTCAGTCAGTCTTTATATACAGAGAAATGGTGTTGCGCAGCGACGATCTGATCGCGCGTCAGCATAAATACGCCGTCGCCGCCGTTATCGAACTCCAGCCAGGTGAAAGGCACATCGGGATATTGATCCATCATATGCACCATGCTGTTACCGACTTCACAAATCAGCACGCCTTCTGCGGTCAGATAATCCGGGGCGCAGGCAAGAATACGGCGCACCAGCTTCAGGCCATCACTGCCCGCCGCCAGGCCAAGTTCTGGCTCGTGACGATACTCGTTTGGCAGATCGTCCATATCCTCTTCATCCACATAAGGTGGATTGGTGACGATCAGGTCATATTGTACCGCTGGCAGTTGGCGGAACAGATCGGCACGCTGAGGGGTAACATGGTGGATTAAACCATGTTCTTCAATGTTTTGCTCGGCCACAGCCAGTGCATCGGTGGAGATATCCACGGCATCAACTTGCGCTTCCGGGAAAGCATAGGCACAGGCGATGGCGATACAGCCGCTGCCGGTACACATATCCAGAATATGCTCTGGCGCGTGTGGAATCAGACCGGCAAAGCGGTTCTCAATCAGTTCGCCAATCGGTGAACGCGGGACCAGTACGCGCTCATCCACATAAAACTCGTGGCCACAGAACCAGGCTTTGTTGGTCAGATAGGCGACCGGAACACGCTCGTTCACACGACGAATCACACGTTCAACAATACGCTGGCGCTCACTAGAAGTCAGACGGGCGTGACGCATATCTTCCGGAATGTCGAGCGGCAACCACAGGCTTGGCAGCACCAGTTGCACGGCTTCATCCCATGGATTGTCGGTGCCGTGACCGTACCAGATCCCGGCAGCTGAGAAGCGACTGACTGCCCAACGCAGCATGTCCTGAATGGTGTGCAGCTCGCTCACTGCCTCATCGACGAAAATTTTGTCCACGTAGCCCTCCGCAGGCCCTTTTGCTAATCACTTAAATCGGCCGATAGTTTGCCACGAAGTTGGCGATAATTCAGCGTGGCGGTGTGAAAAAGCTGACTTTGCCCTGCGGATAACGGTAAGGTAACGCCCTCTTTCTCTTCGCAGCCATAAGTTAGCCCGAAATGAGCAAAAAACAACCACTGAGCCAGGACGATAAATCGCTGTTTCGCCAACTGATGAGCGGCACTCGGGAGATTAAGCAGGATACGATTGTCCATAAACCTGGGGTAAAAACCCGCGAAGTGCCATTAAAGCGCCTGCTTTCTGAGCAGGCGGATAACAGCCACTACTTTTCTGATGAGTTTCAGCCACGGCTAGCCACGGAAGGGCCAATGCGGTATGTCCGTGCCGATGTCAGCCACTATGAGCTCAAAAAACTCCGTCGCGGTGACTTTTCACCCGAAATTTTTCTCGATCTGCACGGTCTGACGCAGCTACAGGCAAAGCAGGAATTGGGAGCGCTCATTGCCGCTTGCCGCCGCGAACACCTGTTCTGCGCCAGCGTGATGACCGGACATGGCAAACATATTTTGAAGCAGCAGACACCGCTGTGGCTGGCGCAGCACCCGTGGGTGATGGCGTTTCATCAGGCCCCCAAAGAGTTTGGTGGTGATGCTGCGCTGCTGGTGCTGGTTGAAGTGGAAGAGTGGCAACCGCCTGAGTTGCCATAACGCAGAATTACATCGCTTTCGCCAGCTTAGCCGGGCTAACCTGCCACTGCAATTTGCCTTCTCCGCTGATCGCATCGAAGTTGATGCAGGCAATCGCTGAGGTCGCAAACATCGGCGGCGTCTCCTGCGGGCAAAGCTCCGATACCAGATAGCCCACTAACGGCAGGTGAGAGATCACCAGTACCGATTTAACGCCTTCTCCGGCTAATGCCTGCAGGTAGCAGCCCACCAGGCCAGGATCGCCGCCGGGCGTCAGTTCCGCCAGCACTTCCTGCCGTTCAGGCAGATCCAGTGCTTCGCGCACGGTTTGCAGCGTCTGCTGCGCGCGCAAATAGGGGCTGACAAGCACCCGTTCAATATCGGGTGACTGGCTGTTAAGCCAGGCAGCCATCTGGCGTGATTCATCACATCCGCAAAGGGTCAGGGGCCGAACTGAATCGCTTGCTGCTTCCAGGGCCGCATCACCGTGACGCATGATAAAAACTTGCATAAAGCACCGCTGTTGTTGATCGAATTGTCAGAAACTGAGGTTACTGACAGGTCATTCCGGGAATGAACGCTGTGTTTTACCCCAATGCCCGAAGTAGAGTCAACCGGTTGTTTATTAAATAGGCATGAGCCTGACGTGGCTCATCGCTTTCATCACCGCCACTCACCGCTAACACACTGAATCAGTAAGGCCATTTCTGTTTATGAAGAAATGTAAAATTTTTTCTTCGTCGTAGCAGCGCTTAATAACCCTTCACAGGGGGTAAACCGCTCGCCATATTCCTCAGAGAAATAACGCAGTTTCGCTATCACGTCATCAACACCCCGTTGGTCAAGATAACGGAACGGGCCGCCAAGAAAAGCGGGGAAGCCGATGCCAAACACAGCGGCAATATCACCGTCACGCGGGCTGGCAATCACCCCCTCATCCAGACAACGTACAGCTTCGTTTAACATCATCATAGTGCAGCGTTGTGCAATCTGCTGGGCTGTTTGTTGTTGTGTCACGCGAACGCCCAGTAGCGTATAGATAGCCGGATCGGGTTTCTTCCGCTGGAAGGGCCAGCGCGAAGACCCGTACGAGTAGAAGCCCTTGCCATTTTTGCGCCCTTTGCGCCCGTCGTTAATCACCTTTTCCAGCACTGCGGGAGCCGCAAAACGCTCGCCCCACGCCTGCTGTAAAATCGGAGAAATTTTACTGCCGACGTCAATGCCCACTTCATCCAGCAACTGAATCGGTCCCACTGGGAAACCGAACTTCACCAGGGCGCGATCGATATGTTCAATCGGCTCACCTTCTAACAGACAGCGCAGTGCTTCATTGATGTAGGGCGTCAGAATACGGTTGACGTAAAACCCGGCTTTATCTGCCACCACCACCGGGGTTTTACCCTGAAGCCGCGCCAGCGCCAGCGTCGTCGCCACTGTTTTCGCCGATGTGCCGGCATGGGGAATGACTTCAACCAGCGGCATTTTTTCCACCGGGCTAAAGTAGTGCAGCCCGATGATATTTTCGGGTCTGGTTGCCCCCGAGGCGATCGCCTCGATCGGCAGCGAAGAGGTATTAGAGGCAAATACCGTATGCGCCTGGCAGTGCTGCTCCACCTCTTGCACCATCTGTTGTTTCAGTGCCAGATCTTCAAACACGGCTTCAATAACCAAATCGGTATGTCTGAAACCCTGATAGTCGGTGCTGCCGGAAAGGCGAGCCATCTGCTGCTGACGTTGCGCAGGACGGATCTGACGCCGCCGTACCTGCCGCGAGAGCAGATCCCAACTGTAGCGCAGCGCGTGGTTAATACCGTTTACGCTTACGTCTTTGATACGTACCGGTAAGGCCGCTTTTAGCGCCGTTACACTGGCAATGCCGCCCCCCATGGTCCCGCCGCCCAACACGCCAATATGTTCCAGCGGCCCCACCTCCTCCGCGCCCTGCTCTTTTTTCAGCGCGGTAGTGGCAAAGAAAATCCCGCGCAGAGTCTGGGATTCGCGACTCATTGCCAGTTCACCAAAAGCGCGTGCTTCGTCAGCATGGCCTTTCACACTGCCGTGTTCAATGCCGCTGGCAACCACTGCCAGAATGCGCTCTGTGGCGGGATAGTTACCCTGGGTTTTTTGCTCAGTTTGTCGCCGTGCCAGTGCGAAGAACCCGTGACGAATGCCCGGCAGAGTAAACAGGCGCTCACGCCACCCCAACTGGCGCGAGGCGGGTTTACCCTGTAGCACCCGTTGCACCGCCGTTTCGAGCAGAATCGACTGCGGCACCGCATCATCCACCAGCCCTAATTTGCGCGCCTGTTTGGCGCGTAAGGTTTTTCCGGTCAGGATCAACGGCAGTGCCTGCGGTAAGCCAATCAACGCTGGCAGGCGCTGTGTTCCGCCCGATCCTGGCAACAAGCCGAGCTGGACTTCTGGCAATCCCAGCCGGGTTTTATCATCCAGCGAACAGATACGGGCATCGCAGGCCAGCGCTAACTCCAGCCCGCCCCCAAGGCAGGCACCATGAATGGCGGCGACCACGGGAAAAGGCAGCGCAGCCAATGCCGCCATCACTTCTTGTCCCTGACGCGCCAGAGTTTCCGCTTCCTCTGCACTCTGGCAGCGTTCGATCATGCTGATATCGGCACCGGCAATAAAGTTATCGGCTTTACCGGAGACGATCACTAATCCCGCCAGTTGCGGGTCCTGACGCGCCTCGGCCACCACCGCGTTCAGTTCAGCGGCAAACTCCGCACGCAGGGTATTCATTTTCTCGCCAGGCACATTAATGGTAATAATGCCCACGTGATCGAGCCGCATCTGTAGCTGAAACGCGCCTGTCGTCTCCATTACGCCACCTCCAGAACCATAGCTGCACCCAAACCGCCCGCCGCGCAGGCCGTAACCAGCCCTAGCCCGCCACCGCGCCTTCTGAGCTCGTGTAGCGTTTGGGTGATCATTCGTGCTCCCGTCGCCGCAAAAGGATGTCCGTAGGCAATGGAGCCGCCGAGGACGTTGAAAATCTCTTCATTGACTTCACCCAACGCGTGCGGACGATGTAGCACTTCACGCGCGAAACGCTCATCACGAAACATGTTCAAATTGGCGAGGGTTTGCGCAGCAAAGGCTTCATGCATATCAATCAGGGTTAAGTCAGCCAGGGTAATCCCGGCGCGATCCAGCGCACGAGGGGAAGCATAGGCCGGGCCGAGTAGCATATCCTGCCAGACGTCAATGGCACTGAAGGCGTAACTGCGCAGATAACCGAGTGGTGTGATGCCCAGTTCTCGTGCCCGTCCTTCCGTCATCAGAATCACTGCTGCGGCACCATCGGTCAGCGGCGTGCTGTTGGCGGCAGTGACGCTGCCGTGCTTACGGTCAAACGCCGGGCGCAAACGTGCATAATCCGCAGCCTGCGCATCAAAACGGACGTTGTTATCCCTTTCTACCGCCTGCTTCCAGGGAGGAATAAAAGCCGGCATCACTTCCTGCTGCAACACACCAGACTGCCACGCCTGCGCCGCACGCTGATGCGAGCGCAGGGCCAGACTGTCCTGCTGCTGACGTGTAATGCCATGGCTTTTCGCCATCTGTTCGGCGGTATCCCCCATACGCAGCCCGGTGCTGTACTCCGCCACCGCAGGGGGAACCGGCAGGAGATCTTTGGGTCGCAGCCGCTTGAGGACCTGCCACTTTTTGCCGAGGCTACGCGCCTTAGTCAGATCCACCAGCGCGCGCGCCAGCGGTTTACTGACGCCAATCGGCAAGACGGAACAGGAGTCTGCTCCCCCGGCAATCCCGGCGCGGATAGTCCCGGCCAGCAGGCTTTCCGCCACGTTGGCCACCGCCTGAAAACTGGTGGCACAGGCACGACTGACGCTGTAAGCATCGGTGTGCACACTCAAGCCGCTGCTGAGGACGATCTCACGCGCAATATTGGGTGCCTCTGGCATCTGGACCACCTGACCAAACACCAACTGTTCAATGACCTCAACCGGTAGCTCACTGCGCGCCATGAGCTCGCTAACCACCATCCTCCCCAGCTCCAGCGCGGGAATACCGTGGAATTCAGTGGCCTGGCGTAAAAAAGGGGTGCGTAGGCCATGAGTGATAGCAATACGTTCACCCTGCGCGGTACGGAGTGGCTGCGCTGTTGTCATCGTGTCACCTGCATTGCGGAATTAAGGCATCATTGCCAAAGAGGTCAGACCTGATTCAGTGTTAACCACAAGCAGCCTCACTGCCAATGGCGCGTGAAAAAAAGTGCGAGAAATACCACGCTTTTCATTTAATTAAGATCGTCTGCGCGGCCGCACTATTGATTGATCAAAATGATCGGGAAAATCGCGTTTTGCAGCCTGGATCAAATTTTTAGCGTTTAACCGGGGGCGTTTTATTGATCGCGGCAGAAATATTTAAACAACATCATTGCAACATTGACACAGGTCGGACCTATACTTCGCTAACTGGTCTGATATGTAGGTGAATCAGTGATCCCTACAATCCGCCCTCCTTGTTGCGCCGTCTAATAATAATTTATGTGAGGTTGTGGTTATGGCCCCAAAAAACGTTTTTATCAAATCAGCCGTGGCAGCTGCTGTAGCGTTAATGTCTTCTCAAGTGCTGGCAGCCGGTTTCCAGCTCAATGAATTTTCTGCCGCAGGCTTAGGCCGCGCCTACTCCGGTGAAGGCGCAATGGGCGATACCGCCGCCTCAGCCAGCCGCAACCCCGCGACCATGGCCTTAATGGATCGCCCTGAATTCTCTATCGGTGCCGTATTTATCGATCCCGATGTGAATATCAGCGGCACCAGTCCTTCAGGTCGTAGCTTAGATGCTAAGAATATCGCACCGACCCAATGGGTGCCGAATATTCACTATGTGCAGCCGATTAACGATCAATGGTGGATAGGCGCATCAATCACCTCTAATTATGGTCTGGCGACAGAATATAATAACGGTTATACCGCTGGGCCTTATGGCGGTACTACCGATCTCATGACTGGTAACTTTAATATCAGCACGGCCTATCGCCTGAATGAACACTTTAGCTTCGGCCTCGGCGTTGATGCGGTCTATGCCAAAGCGAAAATTGAACGCTATGCGGGCGAATCGCTCTCTTCTCTCGGCGTCCCTGCCAATACACAGATTGCCCATCTGAATGGTAATGCGTGGGGTTATGGCTGGAATGCCGGTGTGCTGTACGAGGTGGATAAAAATAACCGCTTTGGTCTGAGCTACCGTTCAAAAGTTAAAATCGACTTTGACGGCAACTACCGTAGCGACCTCCCGAGCTATATCAACCCAATCAATCAGGCTGCGGGCCTCGGTTTACCTTATGCCACCGGCGGATCGACCATTCCAGGTTCACTTACCCTGAATCTGCCAGAGATGTGGGAAATTTCCGGCTGGCATAAAGTGGCACCGAAGTGGGCGGTCCACTACAGCATGGCCTACACCAGCTGGAGCCAGTTCCAGGAACTGAAAGCCACCAACAACGGCCAGACGCTGTTCTACAAGGATGAAGGCTTCCATGATGCCTACCGCATCGCCCTGGGTACCACCTACTTCTATGATGCGAACTGGACATTCCGTACCGGTATCGCCTTTGATGACAGCCCAGTCCCGGCAGATAAACGTTCCATCTCCATTCCTGACCAGGATCGCGTCTGGTTAAGCGCCGGTACCTCTTATGCGTTTAATGAAGATGCCTCGATTGATGTCGGTGTCTCCTACATGCATGGCCAGCACGTCACGGTGAAAGAAGGGGCGTATACCTTTAACTCCGTGGGTAAAGCGTGGCTGTACGGTGCCAGCTTCAACTACAAATTCTAAGCACAAAAAAAAGGCGACATCTCTGTCGCCTTTTCTCTTCCCACCGTCGCTTACTGCGAATCGATATCTTTTAAATCATCCTGAATCGCACCGGCGTTTGGATTCACTTCCGGCTTCAACTGCCCGCCATTGGCGAGGAAGTCATTGTGCTGGAAGTAAGCGTTACGCACAAAGGCATACGGATCTTTCTGCTGACGCAGGATCGCATCCGAATCCAGCAACTGCGCACGGGTTTCCACCCCTTCCAACGTCCACTTACCGACCGACATCCAGATAGTCAACCAGCTCAACACCGGGTAGACATTATCGACGTAGTCACCGCCATCCTGACGCAGGGTAAAGCTGCCATAGCCCGGTAGCTGCACATAAGGACCATAACCCACATCATAGTGCCCAAGGGTGCTACCGAAACGACGTGCTTCAGTCCGTGCCAACTGCGGATTCGCTTTACCGGCTACATCAATAAAGCCACCCAGACCCAGCGTGGTATTGAGGAAGAAGCGGGTAAAGTGAATCATCGCCTGGCGCGGTTCCCCAACCAGGAAAGCATTCACCATGTCAGCAGGCTCATCCAGGTTACCGAGGAAATTGCTCAGTCCTGAACGTGCCGGTACGGGCACATAATCACGCCATGCAACCGCAACGGGACGCACCACATACGGGTCCATCACGTTGTAGTTGAAGTTAAACATCGCGCGGTTAAAGCCTTCAAGCGGATCGCTACGCTGCTGCGAAGCTTCGCTATCAGAAGGCTTTGAACCGGCACATCCCACCAGAAGTACACTGGCCACAACCAAACTGGTCAGGCGGAAAACCATTCTCATCTCCCTGTACGGTTAATAGTGTTTCGCTCAGGGCTGCTGCTGGTTGATCTCCACAGTCAATGACTGGTGACCATCCCACGGGGTAACCGCGCTCAGGCCAAACCAATCACCCGGTTGAGGGTTGGCTGTGCCATCACGTGAGATACGCACCCGGACCTGCACCTGATGCTGTGCCGAAAGCAGGCGACTTGGCATCATAGCATTGCTGTCATCCAGCGTGAGCGATAACGGGAAATGGCTGAGCGGTAAACGCTTAACAGCCACCGGAACCGGCGAAACACCGTCAGTCACAGAAATATACATCACTCCGCCAGGCGGCAACATTTTTTCTGCCTGTGCTGCCAGCGCAACTTTTACTGCTAAGCCGCTATTTTGCTGTCCGGCATTGGTTTTTGCTTGCTCAATACTGCGCTCAACCATCGTAATTCGCTGATCTCCCGCAGGTAATAACGGTAGCATAGTTTGCCAGGTCGAAATGGCGCTGTCATATTTTTGCAGTTGGAAAGCATTAAATGCAAATAGCCCCAGCACGCGCAGATTCTGTGGCTGCTGCTTACGCAGGTCGTTCAACAGCAGTTCTGCCTGACGGTTATCCTGAGGATCGCTCGATCTTGCCAGGACTTCAGCGTAGTCCTGCTGCAATTCCAGATTTTCTGGTGCCAACTGCAAAGCGTGCTGGAAGGCCAGACGCGCCGTTGTCGCATTGTTCAAGACCATGCCGAGACGGCCCAACATTGCCCAGCCGTTGAGATCGTTGGGTTGCTCCTGCAACTGGCTGCGCAGGCCCAGCTCCAGTCGGCCCAGCTCATCCATAGTTAATGGGCGACCGTGCGGATCCATCAACTGAGCACGCAGCTGAGGATATTCAGCCTTTACCTGGAACCAGGAAGAGACCTGGGCCAGACCGCCGGTTTTCAGGTACATGCCACAGGAAACCAGCACCAGTATCAGCACGCCAGGCAACAGCACCCAGCGGCTACTGTTGTGCGCCTGCATGGCTGCGCTTGAAGGAATATCGGTCAACAGCGTTTGTTGCAGCTCCTGCACCATCTCCGGGCGTTCTGACACTTTGCCCTGCGCTTCATCCTGCTCCAGCTCAATTAAACGCTGCTGATAAAAGTTTTTATTCAGACGATCGCGGTCGCCATCGGTGGCGTTGCGCTGCCGCCAACCTGCTGCCAGAAATAGCGTGCTCGCCGCCACTAACAGCAGCAAAAGGGTAATCCAGAATGCACTCATTGCGTTTTCTCATCACTTTTCAGAAGCGCTGCGAGGCGATTTTGGTCAGCGCTATCCAGCTCAGAGCTGGTTTTTCGCTGACGGCCGCGCAGGATAATCACCAAACCACCCAGTACCACAAACAGCGCCGGTCCAACCCACAAAATCAGGGTCGATGGCTCTACCGGCGGGTTGTAGGTCACGAAGTTACCGTAGCGAGCCACCATATAGTTGACGATTTGCTGACGGCTTTGGCCCTGCTTCATCAGTTCATACACTTTCAGCCGCATATCGGCGGCAATCATCGCCCCGGAGTCGGCGATGCTGTTGTTTTGACATTTGGGGCAGCGCAACGAGGCAGTGATGTCGCGGTACTCTTGCTCCTGCGCCAGGGAGTCAAATTGATAGGTATCGATGGCCGCCCACAGCGAAGCGCTGAACAGCAGGCCGCACAGCAGTAGGATCAGGCGTTTCACGCTCCGGCCTCCTGGCTGTATTTCTGCCACAGCGGCTTCACCTCTTTCTCCCACACCTGAGCGTTCATATCGCCCGCATGGCGATAGCGGATAATGCCTTTACCGTCGATCAGGAAAGTTTCCGGCGCGCCATACACGCCCAGATCCAGCCCTAACATGCCATTGCCATCGTACAGGCTCAGGGCGTAAGGATTGCCGAGGCTATTGAGCCAGTTCACCGCTTTGGTACGGTCATCTTTATAGTTGAGACCCACCACGCGCACGCCCTGCTCTGCCAGCGTATTGAGATACTGGTGCTCTGCACGACAGGTTGGGCACCAGGTGGCCCAGACGTTCAGCAGGATCGGCTTACCGTCTACCAGCGCTTTCTGGTCATAGATTTTGCCCGGCTGGAACAGCGATTCGAGCTTAAACACCGGCACCGGTTTGCCGATCATCGCCGACTCCAGCAGCGTGGGATCGTCACCACCGGCATTGCGTTGCAGCTGCCACAGCAGCGCCGCTGCCAGCAGCAGGAACAGCACCAGCGGAATAAAAAGGATTTTTTTGTTCATGCCAGCTCCTGTTGCCCTTTTTTACGGGCGCGATAACGGGGATCGAACAGGCAGAAAATACCGCCTACAGCCATAAACAGACCGCCAAACCAGATCCAGCGGACAAACGGCTTGTAATAAATGCGCACGGCCCACGAGCCATCGCCCAACTCTTCACCCAGCGCCGCGTAAAGATCGCGGGTGACGCTGCCGCTGATTGCCGCTTCCGTCATCATGGTGCGTGTCGCGGTGTAGAAGCGTTTTTCAGCCTGAAGCACCGCTTCCTGCTTGCCATCACGCGTGACATCAATAATGCCACTGCCACCGCTGTAGTTCGGGCCTTGCAGATTTTGCACGCCACGGAACACAAAGTGATAGTTCTGGATATCGACGCTGTCGCCCGCTTTCATGCGCACATCGCGCTCTACGCTGTACTGGGTACTGAAAGCGATGCCAATCACCGTGACGCCAACGCCTAAATGTCCCAGCACCATGCCCCAGTGGCTGCGTGACAGATGGCGCAAGCCCTGCCAGAAACCGTGGCGATGGGTAGCACGTTCGTGCAGCTCCATCAGAGTCAGGACAATGATCCAGATGGACATCAACAGCCCGACCACCGCCATGGCCGCAATGCGATCCTGCAACAGCCAGGGCAGCAAAATGGAACCCGCTAAGGTCACCACCAGCGCCAGTGCCAGGCGCTTATACAGCTTTTGCGGCTCATCACGACGCCAGCGCACCAGCGGCCCAATACCGAGCAGCAGCGCAAACGGGGCCATGATCCAGCTAAACATGGTGTTAAAGAACGGTTCGCCAATCGAGATACTGCCCAGCCCCAGCTCTTTGTGTACCAGCGGCAGCAGCGTACCCAGCAATACCACTAACATCGCGGCGATCAGCAGAACGTTGTTGCCCAGCAGGAAGGTTTCACGTGACCAGGTTTCATTCTGTACCCGGCTACGGACTTTGCCGCCTTTGATGGCATACAGCAGCAGCGAGCTACCGATAACAATCACCAGGAAGGCGAGGATAAACATCCCGCGCGCCGGATCGGAAGCAAATGAGTGGACGGAAACCAATACCCCGGAACGTACCAGGAATGTCCCAAGCAGGCTGAGGGAGAAGGCAGTGATGGCCAGCAGCACCGTCCAGGATTTAAAGGTGCCACGCTTTTCGGTTACCGCCAGTGAGTGGATCAAGGCTGTACCCGCCAACCAAGGCATAAACGAAGCATTCTCTACCGGGTCCCAGAACCACCAACCGCCCCATCCCAGTTCATAGTAGGCCCAGGCTGAACCCAGCACGATCCCCACGGTGAGAAACACCCAGGCGGCGGTGGTCCACGGACGCGACCAGCGTGCCCATGCCGTATCCAGACGGCCGGTCATCAGTGACGCGATGGCAAAAGCAAAGGCCACGGAGAAACCGACATACCCCATGTACAGAATCGGTGGATGGAAGATCAGGCCGATGTCCTGCAACATCGGGTTGAGATCGCTACCATCAATCGGGAAATCGGGTAACGCGCGGGTAAACGGATTCGATGTCAGGGTGATGAACAACAGGAAGCCGAGGTTGATCATCCCCATTACCGCCAGCACGCGCGCCAGCGCATCCTGCGGCATTCCACGGCTGAAAATCGCTACCGCCACGGTCCAGGTGCTGAGCAGTAACAGCCACAGCAGCAGAGAACCTTCATGCGCGCCCCAGGTCGCCGCAATGCGGTAATAGATTGGCAGCAGGGTGTTGGAGTTGGTGGCGACATACGCCACCGAAAAATCATTCACAATAAAAGCATGCACCAGCACCGCAAACGCAGCGGCGATACAGCCCCACATCGCCCACGCCAGTGGCCGCGCCAGTGCCATCATACGGCCATCCTGACGCGCGGCACCCCAAAGTGGGTAGATACTCAGCAACAGAGAGAGTGCCAGTGCCAGACAGAGTAAGAAGCTACCAATTTCCGGGATCATGACTGCGACCCCGCCGGGTGATAGCCATCCTGTGGCTCGTTAGGGTTCACTTTCATCGCGTTCTTGATTTCCGGCGGTGTGTAATTTTCATCATGCTTAGCCAGGACTTCTTTGGCATTCACCAGGTTGCCTGGTTCGAGCACGCCCTGTGCCACAATGCCCTGCCCTTCACGGAACAGGTCCGGCAGGATACCGACATAGCTGACGCTGATAATGCCGTTGCCGTCATAGAGCTTGAAGCTGACGGCAAGGGTGTTGGGATCGCGCTTCACGCTACCCGGCATCACCATGCCACCGACGCGCAGGCGCTGGCCCGGCTCCGGTTTTTGGTGCTGCTCACCTTTGCCATATAAAATTTCACTGGGCGTATAAAAAAGGTCGATGTTGGAACGCAGCGCATACATCACCAGTGATGTTGCAATGCCGAGTCCCACCAACAACGCCACGATAACCGTAAGGCGGTTGCGACGACGGGTGTTCACATTGGATCTCCTGCCGCTTCACTGGCGGCTTTTTTGGATTTTGCCGCACGAATGCGACGCTCCCTGGACTGACGCTGGCGAATTTGGGCCAGCAAACGGCGACGCTGCACCAGGGTGTGCAGAACTAAAGCGGATAACGGAATTAACGTCAGAATCACGGCCAGCCATACGTAAAACGCATAACCGCCCATAGCGAAGAAATCATGCCAGGAAGCAAAAGCGGGCGTCATCACTTATTCCCCTCTTTCACGACATCAGCCACCCAAGGGCGTTGACGCTCGGTAAACAACAGCAGGTTGCGCATGCGCATCAGCGTCAGGGTGATGAAGACCAGCAGATAACCGAGAATGGACCAACGTAGCGGAGTACGCATTGACGGGTCGATATCCTGTTGCAACATGCCCGAAGAGCCCTGATGTAGCGTGTTCCACCACTGAACCGAGAAGTGAATGATTGGCAGATTGACGACACCCACCAGAATCAAAATCCCCGCTGCGCGACCCGCCGTGCGGCGGTCATCAAACGCGTGATACAGGCCAATGACACCCATATAGAGGAACAGCAGCACCAGTTCTGAGGTCAGCCGTGCATCCCAGATCCACCAGGTTCCCCACATCGGTTTACCCCAGGCCGAGCCGGTGACCAGCGCAATAAAGGTAAACACCGCGCCAATCGGGGCCATCGCCATCGACACCAGATCGGCGGTCTTCATCTGCCAGACCAGACCGATGAAAGCGGCAATAGCCATTGATCCGTAGACGCCCATTGACCACATCGCCGCCGGAACATGAATGTACATGATGCGATAGCTCTGCCCTTGCTGATAGTCGGCTGGCGCGAAACCAAAGCCCCAGATCCATCCCAGCAACAGGCTTGCAACGCCCAGGATGGCAAACCACGGTATTAACCGCCCACATAAGCGGTATAACCGCTCCGGTTTAGCCAGTTGGTGCAACCATTTCCACATGTTCTTTTGCTCACAAAGTAATAAATCGTTAGCACGCTACTACTGCAGCGTTATTCGTAATGCGGCTGCGGTGGCAAAGGGGGTCAGCGTCGCGCTGCCCACCAACATCGCCCCTAAAATCGCCAAATAGCCGCCAATCGGCAGACCTTGCGCGGCGGCATCCATCGCCGCGCTGGCAAAAATCAGTACCGGTATCGCCAACGGCAATACCAGCAAACTCAACAATACGCCGCCACGGCGCAGGCCCACCGTGAGCCCAACGCCTACTGCGCCCAGGAAACTCAGCGTAGGCGTGCCTAACAGCAACGTCAGGGCCATCGCGCTCCAGCTCGAGAAGTCGAGTGACAGCAGTAAAGCCGCCAGCGGTGACAACAAGATCAGCGGCAGTCCGGTCACCAGCCAGTGAGCAATCACTTTCCCTAACACCGTTAATGGCAGTGGGGTTGGCAGCAGCACAAGCTGCTCCAGAGAACCATCAACAAAGTCATCGCGGAACAGACGTTCCAGCGCCAAAAGGGATGACAGTAGCGCCGCAACCCAGGTCACACCGGGGGCAATACGCGCCAACTGTTGCGGCTCAGGCCCGATACCCAGCGGAAACAGCGTAATCACAATCAGGAAAAACCACAGCGGGTTAATCACTTCTGAGCCACGACGAAAGACAATCCGCAACTCGCGTCCAATAATGCGTCCAGTTATCACGCCAGTTCCGCTCCTTGCAGCCTGATTTGTCGGACCCGCGCCTTGCTGGCAGGCAGGTCCTGGTGCGTTGTCAGGATCACCGCCCCGCCATTCTCTGCATGTCGGGTAAAGCAGCGCATCAGTTTTTCGACGCCGCTTTTATCAATGGCGGTCAAAGGTTCATCCAAAATCCATAGCGTTGCGCGAGTCAACCACAACCGGGCGAGTGCCACACGCCGTTGCTGCCCGGCAGAAAGTTGCGCGACGGGGATCTCTTCGTAACCCAGCAGATCGACACTTTCCAGCGCTGCGAAGATGGAATCCTGATCGCAGTTCGGATGGAAAAAGCGCAGATTTTCCAGTGGCGTGAGTACCCCTTTCACCCCAGGCTGATGCCCAAGATAAAGCAACGCCCGGTGCCAGACATCACGTTGGCGTCTTACCGCTTCACCCTGCCAGTGAATTTCACCTTCCGCGGGCTGGCTCAGACCGGCCAGCAAACGCAAAAGAGAGGTTTTTCCCGCGCCATTTGGCCCCTCAATCTGAACAATATCACCAGGGTTGACGCTGAAGCTCAGCCCGTGAAACAGGACGCGTTCATCACGAACACAAGATAAATTAATGGCTTCAAACATCGGGAAGGGTGTCGCACCTGAAAAATTGAGCACGGATAATACCACAAGGATGTTGTGGACCGTAGAGGTGAGTTGTTTCTGCGTTGTTACGGTAGTGATGATTTGTGCCATTGTTCTGGCACATTTGATGTGAATCCCATCAGGATTAAGATCTTGTAACTTTTTACTGCATTCAGGATTACATTTGCGGCACGGCACTCTCGCTACAACGCTCACCCAGGTAAATCATAACTTTATCGAACTATATGCGCTGTGCTAAAGCATTTGATTTCACTCATGTGATAGCACACTTCATCTGCCCGACGCTCAGGCAGGTAAAGTCTTAAACTGTTGATTAAATGAGCATACAGGTTAACAGACAGTTACCGCCAGCGGGTAACTCATGTATACTGCGCCGCGCTGTCCCCTTAGTTAAATGGATATAACGAGCCCCTCCTAAGGGCTAGTTGCAGGTTCGATTCCTGCAGGGGACACCATCATCCCCCTCGTTCCAACGCCTTTTATCCCTTTGCCTGATCTTGTTGCCGTGCCAGCGTACGGGCGAGTATTGAGGAATACAGCGGTTTTCCGCCCAGCATTTGTGCCAGCAAGGTTGCGCCCAGGCAGGTGATGATCATCGGCAGAATGAGCTGATAGTTGTCGGTCATTTCCAGCACCAGCACAATCCCGGTTAACGGCGCGCGCACCGAAGCCGCAAACAATGCTCCCATTCCTGCAATGGCAAATGTCGCTGGCTGAAGGTGATACCCAGGTAACAACTGCGATACCGCCAGCCCAAAGGCCGTGCCCAGTACCGTGCCTAATGCGAGCATCGGGGCAAAAATGCCGCCTGGCGCACCTGATGAGAAACACAGCAGAGTAGTGAAAAGGCGTACCACAAAAATCACCAACAAAATAGCCAGCGGAAACGCGCCCAGTGCCGCTTCAGGAATCAGCTGATTACCACCGCCAACCGCAGCAGGAAACAGCAAGCTCATCACGCCACAGCATCCGCTCAACAGGGCACCGGTCACCACCGCCCGCCAGATCTTATTTTGATAGATGCCTGCAAATGCATCCTGCATGGCGAAGATCAGGCGATTAAAGGCGACGCCAATCGCGCCAAACACCATGCCCAGCAGCAAATAGAGCCAAAGCGACTGCACCGGAGCATCATTGAGTTTGCCAACCGCAATCACGGCCACGTCACCGTTAAACAGGCGGAAAACGATGCTGGCGCAAATCACCCCGATGAACACCGCCTTGATTGAGATGAGGTTATAGCGGAACTGCGGCCGCATCTCTTCCAGAATAAAGAGAATACCCGCCAAAGGGGCATTAAAGGCCGCCGCCAAACCCGCAGCCGCGCCGGTTGCGAGCAGCGAGTGTCGGGCTTCATCACTGTTGAGGCGCAGCAGATCGTACACCATCCGTCCCAGATTTCCCCCCAGTTGGACCGTCGGACCTTCTCGCCCCAACACCATTCCAGCCCCCAATGTACCGAGGCCACCGACAAATTTAACCGGAATAACCCGCCACCAGCGCACCGGCCTTAACTCCTCTAAGGCACCTTCAATTTCCGGAATGCCCGATCCCCCCGCTTCCGGGGCAAAGCGCCGGACCAGCCAATACCCGATAGCCGCCAGCAGCGCAGAAACC
Source organism: Pantoea sp. A4 (assembly GCF_000295955.2). Classification (GTDB taxonomy): domain Bacteria; phylum Pseudomonadota; class Gammaproteobacteria; order Enterobacterales; family Enterobacteriaceae; genus Pantoea; species Pantoea multigeneris. The sequence continues at coordinate 51,911 of NZ_ALXE01000001.1, read as the reverse complement.
CCAAAGGCCGCGAGATAGAGTTGCCAGCCAGACAATAAGGCCGCGCTAATGTGCAGGGTTCGCCAGGTTTGAATAGCATCCACCATGCGTGCAAAAGCCACGCCGACTATTCCAACCAAAATGCCCACTATCGCGGCCGAAATCAGCACCGCCGCTGGGGTTTTATCCCGGTTGAGCAGTGCCCGGAACATCCGGTTACGGGCCGGAATGGAATGGGGTATGTCCACAGCGTTCGATGAGTTGGTGGTCATGGCTAAGCGTAATGGTGAAAAAAGGTAAGGCAGTCTAACTTTATGCGCTGTCAGATACAAAATGGTTGGCCTCACGTACATCCCCCGTTACAAACAAAGTGCAGTGCCATTTTTTCCCGGAAGGATATGCAAAAAAAAGAGCGACTTTAGCGGGGATATAACGCAAAGACCTTTTACTCAAATACTGGGTTGCCAGACCAATAAAATCATCCCTCTTCCTCACAAAATAAAGATGACAGAATTAAAAACTGGGTTTTAAGTTAAAAAATGCTTGTTAGCATGATTAGCCTCAGAGTATAAGAATCGTCACTCACAATAGAAACCTTACCCGATGAATAATTCATCAGGACGTTTTTCAGATGGCTGAGGCATTACATGTCACAATCTGTAGCAGCGCAGTTTGAAATTGAAGAAAAACAATCTCGCCCGGATATTAAAATAGGTTTTGTTCTGCTTAACAGATTTACTCTCCACCCGGTTGCGGAACTGATTGATCCCATTCGCTTTGCCGCCGATGTTGCTTTTTCCAGCCGCCAGATATTTTGTCAGTGGGAATGGATGACGCTGAATAATCAGCCCGTTATCAGTAGCTGTGGATTACCCGTGCAGCCTACCGCACCGCTGGATTTTGCCACCCACTGGGATTACGTCGTTTTCGCCGGTGGGCTGCTGGAGGAGACGCGCAACCCAACGGACGCCTTGCTGGACGCGGTGCGAGCCTTACATGCGCGCAAAATCCCCATCATCACGCTGGACAGCAGCTCCTTCGTCGTGGCGAAAGCCGGTCTTTTGGATGGCAAACGCTGTGCCGTGCATTTCACGACGCGCGACGAATTTAAGCAAAGCTTCCCCAAAGTCACGCCGGTGCTGGATCAAACCTACATCAGCGATGGCGGAATTATCTCCTGCCCTGGCGGTACGTCGATTGAACTGGCAGTCGACATCATCCGCAAACATTGTGGCGAGCAGCGCGCCAGTAAAGCCCTGAAATACCTGATGGCAGAGCCAGACAAGCCGAAAAAACCCGTACAAAAACGGTATAAAATCAGCACGATAAACCCGCGCTATGATGAAGATATTGTTCAGCGCACCATCGACTATATGCATCAACACATCGCCTCGCCTGCGCCGTTGCAAGATATCACGACCTTGATGAACGTCAGCATGCACCAGCTTAATCAAGCCTTCCTGCGCAGCACTGGCGATACCGTCGTTGTGCACTGGCGCAAGCTCAGGCTCGATCATGCACGCAATCTGATGACCAACTCAACGGCAAGCATTCACGACATCGCCCTGCGCAGCGGGTTCTCCGGGGCATCACATCTGATTACCTGGTTCCGTAAACAGTACGGTGAAACCCCTGCGGGTTTCAGAAAGCGACGCAGGGCCGTAGAGCGACTCTTCTCACCAGGAGAATGATGCCTGCTCACCCACTAAGCCCTTCAATATGAAGGGCTTTTTTATTGCATAAAAATCAGCAACCTACCTTAAAAAACCAGGCTTACCTTGTTCTCTGTCCTGCTGAAGACGCCCACAGAAACCGAGAAATATGGGCTATTTCACAAAAATACGAAAATAATATGAATAAAATAAACATCAACTAACCAATTGATGTGTATATGTTTTTTAAATCTACGTTATCGGATCGTGAAATTTCCTTCGTTTTTCCTGTCATCCATGCCATTTTTGCCATATTGACCCTATCAAGACTCAGTGCAATTATTTCCCCAACGCCACTGACGGTTTATTTTTTAATTAAACAAACAAATTAAACCTCAGTAAAAAATTAAATAAAAAAACCTGCATCTTCTTTGCAGCCACCCGGATCGAAGCCATTTATATGCTGCGATAATAAGCATTGTTACAGACATCGTCACCTGCAATCCCGATTTCTTCCGGGAGGGTTAACTTTGCCACAATACTTATTGTTTCATGCTTCGATCTCCTGACTGGAGACTAAAGAGTATGTCTAAGACAATATCAATAGAGGATCTCCCTTTAAATCGTTTTCATAATTTACTCACGGTGCGATCGGCGGGCGGATCGTTTGTGGACGGTTATGTGCTGAGCATTATTGGCATTGCGATGTCACAAATTGCCAGCGCGCTAGGATTAGATGTTTTCTGGCAGGGCATGATTGCCGCTTCGGCGTTGATTGGCATCTTCTTCGGCGGTTTTATAGGTGGCTTGTTAACAGATCGTCTGGGCCGACGTCGGCTCTACTTTGTTGGCCCAACCTTGTTTTTCCTGTTCTCACTGTTGCAGTTTTGGGTTGAGAGCGGCTCGTTGCTGTTTTTCTACCGCTTCATGATGGGGGTTGCCGTTGGTATTGAATATCCGGTGGCGACCGCCTATCTGGTGGAGTTTTTGCCGCGCCAGTACCGTGGTCCACGGTTGGCAGGCGTCACCATTATGTGGTTCTCCGGGGCAGCCGCCGCCTACATCATCGGCGAGATTTTATTAAATTATGGCGGTGCAGACGCCTGGCGCGTAATCCTCGCAAGCTCGGCCGTTATTGGCCTGGCCCTGTTCTGCATCCGCTTAGGCACGCCAGAGTCGCCACGCTGGCTGTTGCGTAAGGGCCGCCGCGCAGAAGCGGAACAGGTGATCAAACACGCCTTTGGTCATCAGTACGGCATTCAAAACCTGCCACCCGAACCGGTGAACAACACCCTGTCGTTTATCAGCCTGCTGCACGCTGGCTACGGCAAACGCATGGCATTTATCACCCTGTTCTGGACCTGCTGCATCGTCCCGTTGTTTGCCGTGTATGCCTTTGTGCCTCGCGTACTGGAAGCTTTGCACGTTCAGGGCCAGTGGGCCTCACTCGGTTCAGTCACGATTACGTTGCTGTTTGTGGTGGGCTGTATCGTCGCCACCTGTTCGGTTAATCGTCTCGGCCGTCGCAGCCTGCTGTTGCACAGCTTTTTCTGGTCTGGCCTGGCCCTGCTCCTGCTCGGCTGGCAGCACGACAGTTCATCGGCGGTGATTCTCATGCTGTTCGGTGCTTATGCGCTGTTTATTGGCGGTGCGCAGGTATTAACGCTGGTCTATCCCAATGAAATATTCCCGACGGAAATTCGTGCATGCGCAGTGGGTGTGGGCACCTCGGTCTCACGTATTGGGGCGGCGATTGGCACCTGGCTGGTTCCACTCTCACTCCAGGATTTAGGTATTGAGAAAACCATGTATATCGCTGCGGCCGTCACACTGTTGGGTTTAGCCATTTCCTGGCTCATGGCACCGGAAACCAATCAACTGGATTTGAATGACGCGGCTTCGCTGGAGAGCAACAACGACGCTTTTGTCAGTAACACCGAAGTCATACGTGAAAGAAATTAACCCCCTTTTTGATTAACTGGCACTGGTTACAGGAGCTATACAACATGAAGAATACCCGCGACTATATTGAATCGCGTCGGCCGCGCCATGCCCTGACGCGTGAACTGTACTGTGATGAGCAAGTTTATCAGGATGATTTGAAATACATCTGGTCTCGCGAGTGGATCTTTGCCGGTCACACTTTTGAACTGGAAAAACCAGGCAGCTTTTTCACCTTACAGATTGGCGATTACCCGATAGTCGTGGTGCGCGGTAGTGACAATAAGATCAGAGCGCTACACAACGCCTGTCGTCATCGCGGTTCAAAAGTTTGCCAACAGGAAAAGGGTAAATCCGCCAAACTGGTGTGCCCTTATCACCGCTGGACCTTCGAACTGGACGGACGTCTGCTGTATGCCGGCAATATGGGACCCGAATTTAATCCGCAGGAACACAGCCTGAATGCTGCGCACTGTGAAATCGTTGAAACTTATATTTATGTTTGCGTAGCTGATGTCGCACCGGATTTTGAACCCTTCCGTCAGGCGGTCACGCCCTTTATCAAGCCGCATTATCTGGATAACTGCAAAGTCGCCTTTGAATCGAATTTGATTGAAAAAGGTAACTGGAAGCTGGTGTTTGAGAATAACCGCGAATGTTTCCACTGTGATGGCGCACACCCGGAGTTGATGAACTCCTTTGTCGAAAACCTCTCCGTGGCAGGTGTCGCTGAAGAAGAAAACCCTGGCCTGACCGAATTCTGGGACAGCTGTGAAAACGCCGGATTACCAAGCCGTCTGGTGATGGACGAGGGCGGTCAGTACCGCATGACGCGTATCCCACTCTCGGAAAAAGCCGTCAGCTACACCATGGATGGCCAGCCAGCGGTGACGCGTAGGCTGGATGAAAGCGGCTTATACGATATTGGCGCGCTGCTCTATTTTAATTATCCCTCCACCTGGAACCACTTCCTCGGCGATCACGCCCTGAGTTTCAGAATCTTGCCACTCGGCCCGAATGAAACGCTGGTGACCACCAAATGGCTGGTACACAAAGATGCGCAGGAAAACATTGATTACGACCTCGACCGGCTGACCAAGGTCTGGCTGGCCACCAATAGCCAGGATCGCGATTTGGTAGAAGGTACGCAGGCTGGCGTCAGCTCACCGGCTTATACCCCCGGCCCGTTTTCCAGCGTGGCGGAGAACGGCGTCTGCCAGTTCGACGACTGGTACTGCGAAGTGATGAAACGCAGGATTATTTGATTTTTCCCCAGGCTTAAACAGCACAACGGTGTCGCTATGCAAAATATCTCAGGCTCGGATTTTTTTAATCCTGTTATTACCCAGACATGGACGAATGGTCGTCATCAGGTGCGCTGCCTGAAAGTGATTCAGGAGACGGCAGATGTCAAAACGTTCTGTTTTGGCATGCAGCAGCCCGTCCTGTTTTTCTTTAAGCCTGGTCAGTTTGTCACGCTTGAACTGGAAATCGAGAATGAGCCGGAAATGCGCTCTTATACCATTTCCAGTTCGCCTTCTATTCCTTACAGCTTCTCCATCACCGTTAAGCGCGTCCCTGGCGGTAAGGTCTCCAACTGGCTGCATGAAAACCTTGCCGTGGGTGACGCGCTGGTGGTCCATGGCCCGATGGGCCAGTTCAACAGTGCAGATTTTCCGGCCAGCAAAGTGCTGTTGCTTTCCGGTGGCGTGGGGATTACCCCGGTGATGTCGATGGCACGCTGGTTCTTCAATACTAACTCTGACGTCGATATGGCCTTTGTCCACAGCGCCCGGACGCCAGAAGACATTATTTACCGCGCCGAACTCGATTACATGTCGACCCGGATTGAAAATTTTAAGCTGCATATCATTTGCGAGCGAACCCCTACCGGCCAGGCGTGGAGCGGCTATCGCGGTTATCTGAATCGGGAAATGCTCCAGCTGATTGCACCAGACTTTGCCGAACGGGAGATCTTCTGCTGCGGCCCGGCGGTCTATATGCGGGCAGTGCGTGAGTTTTTACAGCATGCCGACTATGACATGTCACGCTATCACGAGGAGTCATTTGGTGGCGACACCCTGATCCCCTCCCCTACCGTACAGCAACCTGTCATGGGGGAAACAGGGCCAGATAAAGAAAGTGTGAACACCCTCTGCACGGTTAAGTTTATGTCGTCTGGAAGACAGATCGAGGTTGCGGAGGGCACTACGCTTAACGAGGCAGCAGCCAGTGCCAGTCTGAAAATTCCAAAAGCCTGTGGTATGGGGATCTGCGGCACCTGCAAGGTGCAGGTTCTCGATGGCCAAACCGAAATGAGCCACAACGGTGGAATAGACGATGAAGAGATCGAACAGGGCTACGTGCTCAGTTGCTGCACCATTATCAAAGGCAACGTTGAAATCGACTATTAAATTGCCTGTTTTTCATCCTCTCTGGGCCATCAATACCAGAGAACCCGCTGTACCTACCGCCATCAAGGAGGCGTAATGAGTCATAGCTCGAACAGAGGCGTGGTTTATCAGGGGCCGGGAAAAGTTGAAGTCCTGGATATTCCGGACCCGATTTTTTCTAACCCAGCCGGCAAAAAAATTGGTCACGCGGTGATCCTGAAGGTGTTATCAACCAATATCTGCGGTTCGGATCAGCATATGGTGCGCGGCCGTACCACTGCACCTGCGGGTATGGTACTAGGCCATGAAATTACCGGTGAGGTGATTGAAAAAGGCAGCGATGTTGAGATGCTGAACGTCGGCGATATCGTGTCAGTACCGTTCAACGTGGCCTGTGGTCGCTGCCGCTGCTGTCGGGAGCTGGATACCGGCGTCTGTCTGACGGTCAACCCTGCACGTGCGGGCGGCGCTTACGGTTATGTAGATATGGGAGGGTGGGTCGGCGGTCAGGCAAAATATGTCATGATTCCGTACGCTGATTTTAACCTGTTGAAATTCCCCGATCGCGATCAGGCGCTGGCGAAAATCAAAGATCTCACCATGTTGTCGGATATTTTGCCCACGGGCTTCCACGGTGCAATGACCGCCGGCGTGGGTGTGGGATCAATTACCTATGTGGCGGGTGCGGGGCCGGTCGGACTTGCCGCCGCAGCCTCAGCCCAGATCCTCGGGGCCGCAGTGGTGATGATCGGTGATTTCAATCAGGATCGTCTGGCACACGCCGCGAAGATGGGCTTTGTGCCGATCGATCTCAGCAAACACGATCGACTGGGTGAAATGGTTGAACAGGTGGTGGGCGTACCGGAAGTCGACTCTGCCATTGATGCCGTGGGCTTCGAAGCGCGTGGTCACTCAGGTAAAGAGCAACCGGCGATTGTGCTAAACCAGATGATGGAAATTACCCGCGTTGCCGGAAAAATCGGTATTCCTGGGCTGTATGTCACCGCCGATCCGGGTGCCCATGAGAAAGCGGCACAGGAAGGTTCACTGAGTCTGAAATTTGGCCTCGGCTGGTCAAAAGCGCAATCTTTCCACACCGGGCAGACGCCGGTACTGCGTTATAACCGCCAGTTGATGAATGCCATTCTGCACGATCGCCTGCCGATTGCGAAGATTGTGAATGCGCAGGTGATTCCGCTGGAAGAAGCCGCACAGGGCTATGCACAATTTGATGCCGGTGTTGCCGCGAAATATATTCTCGACCCACACGGGGAAATTAGCTGAGTGCGTCACCCTGCTCACTGGCTTGAGGCCAGTGGGCTTTTACTTCCCACCGTTATTCTGGGTGTTAAAAGTCTCGCCCTGTTTCACTGCAATAAGGCAGCCGTTAGATCCTGTGGTAGAATTATCACCTGGCGACTCTTCTCGATATTAAATGTGAAACTAAGAAAACGCTCAAAAATGAAAAAAACCACAGTACTAATCATTACACTTACTGAGATAAACCATTCAAGGTCATCACAATTAAATATTGAAGCCATCGACTGCCAAAAAAGAGTGTTATTGTAGATCCAGCCAGCCACGTGAAACGTTAATAATGAGAAATAGAGTAGGACGAATGCAATAAAAAAACCAACCTTAAACGCCAGAGCCATTATGCAAATTACACCTTTTTCATAAAAAATTTTCTATACCACTTAAACTCTAAAACCAACTTAACGGCATAATAGATTGCATATGCAATAACTATATTTACTATTAGAATCGTGGTTAGGATAAAGCTTTGAAAATCCCGCACATTCAGAAAACTGGCAGCATTATGCCACAGGCGAGTATGTTCAAATGTCAATGGTAGTAACCAAAACATCAAAACAGGGTAAAGTAAAAAGAAACAAAACGCGTACAATAACAACCTGAGAATTACATGCATTGAGTTACTCGCCATCCAAAACAACCTCAATAGAACCATAAGACACAAGCCCATTAGGAAGCAATTCCGTACTCGTCATGGTTCTATGACGTTTTATTACAACTAAATTAGATCTATTTTTATTATAATCATTCATGAGATAAAAACACCGACACGCTAACCAAGCAAAACATTAACAGCCCAAAACATTAACGGAAAGAAATAAAATGATTAATATGAGGTTTTGTGAAGAATTCCGAGGAATAAACATTTACCTTCGGATTTTAAGATATTCAATGAACTGAATTTGATTCAGATCAATGTGTGGGGGATGGTTTTCGATCCTTGTTTTATTACCTAAATCAGTAAGTTGAGTGTGAAAATTAATTCATCTTAATCACACTTATTATTAGGGGAATCAGTAACCTTATTCTTTAAACAGAACAGTGCGCCCCGCGCCGCCATACTGAAGGCGCGACACCAAATGCCTGACTAAAGCGGTTACTGAAATGGCTTGAAGAGTGGAAACCGCACTGCAAAGCGATATCTGTCAGGGAGAGCGGTGTGTGGGAAAGTAAATCACGCGCGCGGTTCATGCGTTGCTGCATGACATATTGATGCGGTGCCATGCCCACGCTGTGGCGAAACATGCGGGCAAAATGGAATTCGCTGAGGGCGGCTTCCTGCGCCAGATGTGCCAGCGTGAGCGGCTGGTCGAGATGCGCAGCAATGTAGTCTGTAATACGGCGCAGTACCACTGGAGCCAGACCGCCGCGTATCTGTGGAGCCTGCCACTGCACATCACTGTAATTCTGCAACAGGTGCGTCATCAGCAAGGTTGAAGCGGTGGTCAACACCATTTGGCTGGCGGGTTGCTGCCAGTCACAGCTCAACAGAAAGTGGCGATAAAGCTGGGTAATGCGATCGTCCCCCGCGAACACTTTTTCATGCAGGCTCAGCTGTGCGGGGCTGCGATCCCAGATCTGTTCGGCAAGATGGCGGAGATGCTCATCGGTGCAATAGAGATGCACAAACGCCAACTCAGCGCGCACATCCCAGGTCGATTCACTGCCCTGCGGCATTAAGCAAAAACGATCCGGGCCACCGCCGTTACGCCAGCCGTGCTGGGTTTTATGCCAGGTATCGTACCCTTCCGCCACATACAAGCTTAGCGTGTGATGATCGCTGAGGTTGGTCACCCGATCGCCCTGATTAAACCATGAGGCCAGTTGGATCCCACTGCTCAACACCGCGTGATCGCGCAGCTGCGCTTTCTGCCGCTGTAAGGTGGCAAAGGTCTGGTAGGTTTTCGACATGAGGCGCCCGGACTGAAATGATCTCTGCGGCTAGTGTACGGCGTTAACCGGTTTACAAAAAGCGGCTTACCGTCAGCCTGTAAAAAAAACCGCAAGATTATGCAATTCTCCGGCAAGCTGATGAAAGCATTCAGGAGGAAACAGACTAACAATATGCCTTCAGCAAACAGGAGTCTGAACATGAATGCAGGGTTGTATCTGGCCGTAGTGGTTATCTGGGGCACCACCTGGATAGCGATTTTTCTTCAACAATCCGCTGTCGGGGCGACTGCGGTGACCGTGGCCATTTTTTGGCGCTTTTTAGTGGCTGGCGCGCTGATGCTGGTACTGCTCAAGCTGTTGCGCCGCCTGCGCCCTTTAACGACGCGCGATCATCTGTTTTGCCTGCTCCAGGGCAGCTGCGTTTTCGGCTTTAACTTCGTCTGCTTCTACTATGCCGCCGCATGGATCAGTACCGGGCTGGAGTCGGTTATTTTCTCAATGGCGGTGCTGTATAACGCCATTAACAGTTGGCTATTCTTCCGCCAACGTCCCCCCATGCGGCTGTTACCGGCTGCACTGTTAGGTATCAGTGGGATTGTGGCGTTGTTCTGGGAAGATTTGAGTAACACTCAGGCGTCGGTGCATGTGTTATGGGGGGCGGCCCTGAGCGCACTCGGCACATTGGGCTTCTCGTTTGGCAACATGATTAGCCTGCGGCACCAGCGCCAGCAGCGCGACGTGTTGACCACCAACAGCTATGCCATGTTTTATGGCGCCATGATCATGGGTGTGCTGTCACTGGTGATGGGCGAGTCACTGCGTCCGGTCTGGAATGGCCAATGGCTGGGCTCGGTGGTCTATCTGGCACTGCTGGGTTCAGTGGTGGGGTTTGGTGCCTACTTCACGCTGGTGGGGAGAATCGGAGCCAGCCAGGCCGCCTACAGTACGTTGTTATTTCCGCTGGTGGCGCTGTCGCTCTCTACACTTTATGAAGGTTATGTCTGGCACACCAGTGCGCTGATTGGGCTGGCGATGATTCTGGCAGGCAATATGGTGATGTTTGTCCGTTTACCGGTGCGTAAAGTCGCCTTGAGCACCTAACAGGAAGGGCGGGCCTGCTGCCCGCCTCTTCTGCCTCTCACGCCCAACGCGGAATGCCCGCGTGCAGTTGCTGCGGCTGATTGATGGCTTTTCTGGCTAACCAGTAGAGTAATACCTTTTCGTCATCAGCATCACGATCGGCCATCGCCAGCAACTTAAGTGCTAGCGTAGCTTTGCTGATGGGCTGCTGTTCAGCACTGAGTTCGACCACCGCCTGACCGATAATGCAGCAAACTTCCTCTTCACTGGACAGGGATTCATATGTTCGGTCTGTCATATTGTCTCCTCTCGTTGATGAGTGGTTTAAGCCTGGCAAAGAAAACCGACTTCGGTGTCCGGAATCGCCCAGAGACACTGTTTGTTACTTTTGTTATTTAATCGACACGCTTTTACGGGTTTTTTCTCTTACCGGCGCTTCGCCTATCCGTTCATACCGCCCTGAATGTCATTCATTCCGTAATTCCTGCTGTTCATGCCTTTCTCAACCGGCCTTTCCCCTTCGGGGAGTACTATGCCCACAGTTTTCCAATGGACGAAATATCATGAACACTGTCACTCGCACTTCACAGCCTCATGTGCGCTGGCTAACCCTCGGCGGTACCATCATCACCCAACTGGCACTGGGTTCGGTTTACACCTGGAGCCTGTTCAACGGCCAGCTGTCGCAAAAGCTGGATGCACCGATTGGCCAGGTAGCGCTTGCCTTCGGCTTACTCAGCCTGGCGCTGGCGATTGCCTCTTCGCTGGCGGGGAAATTACAGGAACGCTTTGGCGTGCGGAACGTCGCGATGGCCGCAGGTGTCCTGATGGCGATTGGCTTCTGGCTGACAGCCCATGCAAACAACCTGTTGATGCTGTATATCAGCGCTGGGGTCATCGTCGGGCTGGCAGACGGGGCAGGCTATCTGATGACGCTCTCTAACTGCGTGAAGTGGTTCCCCGAGCGTAAAGGGCTGATCTCGGCCTGTGCCATTGGTTCGTATGGTCTGGGTAGTCTGTTATTCAAATTCATCTTAGGCGCACTGCTCAGCCACTTTACGCTGGAACAGACCTTTATGCTGTGGGGCGGGATCACCATGGTGATGATTTTAACCGGCGCACTGTTGATGAAAGATGCCCCGCTGCAACAGACTCGTGCAGGACAAACTTCCGGTACGCGCGATTACACCCTGGCGCAGGCCGTGAAACTGCCACAGTACTGGATGTTGGCACTGATGTTTTTGACTGCCTGCATGAGCGGTTTGTACGTCATTGGTGTAGCAAAAGATATTGGTCAGGGTCTGGTGCACTTATCCGCTGGCGTGGCGGCGAATGCCGTGACGGTGATTGCTATCGCCAACCTGAGTGGCCGTCTGGTGCTAGGTATCTTGTCTGATAAGCTCCCCCGTATTCGGGTCATTTCGCTGGCGCAGGTCGTCTCACTGGTGGGTATGAGTATTCTGTTATTTACCCCGATGAATGAAAGCAGCTTCTTTATGGCTCTGGCCTGCGTAGCATTCAGTTTTGGCGGCACCATCACCGTGTTCCCTTCACTGATCAGCGACTTCTTCGGCCTGAATAACCTGACCAAAAACTACGGTCTGCTGTATCTCGGTTTTGGTATTGGTAGCGTGCTGGGCTCACTGGTGGCTTCGCTGTTTAGCGGCTTCACCATCACCTTCAGCCTGATCATGACGCTGCTGGTGATCTCGCTGTTTCTCTCCCTCAGTATTCGCCTGCCGCAGCGCCATGCCGCGACAGAGCAATTAATTCCTCACGCCTGAGTCAGCCTTTCTGCTGAGCCGTTAGCCAAATAGCGGCTCAGCAATCCCGGCCACATCCAGTTCAACGGCAAAGATATCGCCCGAGAGCGGGTAGCGAGCCAGCTCTTCTGCCGTGCGATGCTCACGTGAACTGGTGATATACAGCGTTTTCAGCTCAGGGCCGCCAAAGGCCACCATGGTTGGCCACTGCACCGGCAGCAAGATTTCATCGACGATTTCAGCGGTATTGGGATCGATACGCACCACACGCCCGCCGTCAAATTGCGCTGACCAGTAGAAGCCTTCGCTGTCTACCGCTGCGCCATCCGGCAGTCCGCCTTTGGCATCAAAATGTTTGAATACCTCGCGAGAACCCGGTTCCCCTTGTGCATCCAGCGGGTAGCGATACAGCACCTGGTTGGGGGTGTCGCTGTGGTACATCCAGCGATGATCGGGAGAGAATGCCAGGCCATTGGAGATCTTGATATCGCGCGCCATGACCTTGAGTTTCAGCTGTGGCGTGACGCGGCACAGTACTCCACCATTCTTATCCTGCGGTTCCCACAGGCTGCCACACCAGAAGTTACCCCAGGGATCAACGCGACCGTCGTTAAAGCGGCTTACCTCTGCCACACCGGGGTTGTCCGCCACTTTAACTTCTGGTCTGCCCTGTTCGTCCAGCAGCCAGACGCCGCTGCGTAGCGCGGCAATCAGGCCGCCCTGCTTACGCAAGCCAATGCAGCCGACATGTTCATCAAGATGGAATGTTTCCAGCTTACCGCTGGCGGGATCGAAACGGTGAATCGCCGGTGCGAGGATATCCACACACCACAGAACCTGCTCCCGTACTGACCAGAGCGGACATTCAGCCAGCTCTCCCTGTAGTGCCAGCACATGTTTGACTTCGCGTGACATAATGCCCCTCCTGTTTTGTCCTGCAAATACTGTAGCGGCATTCGCCGGGGAATAGCGATAAATTTTCACTTGCTTTTCAGAGTATTCTTTTCGATACTCATCGCTATTCGGTTAATTCCTATTTAATTCACTCCACTGCCTGACAAATTTTAATTTGTGAGACACATCCAGAAATACCTCTAGAAATAACTCTACACTTTATGCATCTTCGCTTCACTTTCCTGGCGTAATCTTGCAGCTATAGGAAAACGAGGAGGCATCTCCATGAAGAAAATAATGAAGGTTTTAACAGTAGTTGCCGTAATCAGCATGTTAAGCGGTTGTATTATTGACGATCGTGGACATGGCGGCGGCTGGCATCACGGCGGTCCTGGCTGGCATCATGGCTGGAATCGTTAATTGACGGGCGAAGACTTACACAGCAATAAATCCACCGTGCACCGGGGTGGAAAAGCAGTAATCAGGGCGGGAATTATCCCGCCCTTTTTTATTTCCACCCAGCATTAAGCGATTAATTATTATCGCAACTTACTGCTAACGCCTGTTTGTTAATGTGGGCGCGCAATAATTTAATCCGCCCACATAACGCTACAGTTGGAAACGTTCAATCAGAGTAGTATGGCGCGTTTCATCCACCTCGGCGGCGCGTGCCAGGCCAAACCAGTGCGGTGCAATCGGCCAGTGTGCCGTCTGTTCCGTTAACAACGCATCCAGCGCTTTTAATGGCATATTTTCAGGTGCCGCCAACAGGAAATAGAGGCCCGGTAACGTCTCTTCAGTGTCCGGGTCCACTAGCTGATAATCTTCGTTGCTGTTCACCCAAACCTGGCACTGACTGGCCTGCATGGCATCGACAAAGGCGGTAAAGGTTTCCTGATCGGGTGCCGGGCCATCAATAAACCAGGAGTCACCATAACGCCCAGGCTCAAGCGTGTGCAGCACCGCATGTAGCGGCACGAAGTTCTGCTTCTCTTCTTCATCTTCTGGCGGCGTATTCAGCAGGCTGGCATCGAACAACACCCGATCGTGCAAGCGTTGCTTATCGCGTGGATTCGCAGGCTGGAGGATGCGCGCCGTCACCGGACCAGTACGTTGCGCCAGGGTGTAGAAATGTTCGTGATCTTCTACCCAATGTAGTCGAATCCATCCCCAGGACTCTTCAACCGGCCCACTGTCACCCGTCAGGTTCATCTCCAGTTGTGCTGCGGCGTCTCGAACGGCTACCCAGTTTTCACAGCCGGAAGCCGCAGTGAGCACTTCCCACAGCAGTTCATCGATGGGTTGTTCCTGCGCCTGCATGTGGACGATCGCTTCCTGCCAGTAGCCCAACGCTTGTTCAAACTGCTTGAGCTGCATGGCAGCCCGCCCGGCCAACATCCAACCGGTGGCTTTGCCCTGCATCTCTGTCAGGGCGGTCATCTCCAGCGCCAGGGTTAATGCCAGCGCCCAGTCTTCCCGCGCCAGGGCTAACTGCGTCAGATACCAACTGGCGATATGCGGCAAGTGCGGCTGATAACCCTGAGCCAGTTGGCGGATACGATCGTCTTTACCGTTAGTGATGAGCATTTGCAGGAGGCGGAAAACAATCGGGCTCTCCTCCGTTGGATGGGCATCCACCCACTCTTCTAACAACCGGGTTGCATCGCTGCTGGCGGAACACGCCTGAAGGGCTGAGGCAGCCAGCAGGCGGAGGTTTTGGTCTTCAGGTAACTGCTCCAGTGCCTGTAACAACCACTCGACTTCCTGCTCTGGCGTACGACCTTCATCGGGCTGCTGTTGCAACCAGTCAAACAGGGCTTCTGCTGCCACCGGCAGTGCAATTTTCTCTACGCCGTCAATCTGCTGTTGCAGTTCGGCCAGCGCCACATCATCGCCAAGCGGCGCACGTAAATGCGGCAGTTGCGCCTGCGCCAGGGCTAATGCCTGACGAGCCGTCCAACTGGCACCGCGTTGCAACGCAAGTCGAATATGGATCTTGCCTACTTCAATCGCCTGTCGCCAGGCACCCACGCGGATCCGCTGCTCCAGAATACGCTGGAGCACGCTACCCACCTGCCAGCTATTACGTTCTGGCGAGCGCGCCAGCAGCATTTCCAGTGCGCGAGACCAGCGCATTGAGATATACGGCGTGACCGCATCGGGATGTGGCAACAGCGCCCAGGCATCCTCATCCCGGCCCATAGCAGCAAGGATCTGTAATTTGATCATGCGCCAGGTTTCACGCGACTGATTATCGGAACGGCGCTCGGCACTGCGTTCCACCACCGCTTCAAGGGTTTGCAGGGCTTCGTCATAGTGCCCCAGTTCGTAGAGCGCCATCGCTTCGTTTTCACGCAGGCCATCTACCTCCGTGTTACCCGCCGCATGCATTTTCGCAATCTGCTGACGAACAAAGGCCAGTGCCGCCTCCGGCTCACCTTTGTCGATCAAGGCGAAGTACTGCTCTTCGGACAGACACTGGAAGCAGTTCCAGCTGGTATCAATTTTACTCAGCGTTTCTTCACAGACGGCGATACGCTCTTCCACCCAGCCACGGCCATCAATCTGGCTGTAAACATCACACAAATCCTGGGTAACGCACACCGACTGCGGGCATTCAGCGGTATCCGCCCGGTGAGCGCGTTCATACAGCGCCACCACATCCCCTAAAGCCGTTTCACCTTCGCGGTGATTTCCCAGCCGATGACGTAACTCCCAGTGCCCGGCGAAAACCTCCATCCACGGATTGGGCGCGGCTTTCTTAAGCGCATGTAATTCCGGCACCAGCGCATCGGCTTTACTGACGTTGATGTCCACAACGGCTTCAATAAAGTCATCAATGACTTTTAATGGCCAGACCTGGCCCGCTGCGCGCATATCCTGTTCGTAGTCTTCATACCATTTCCAGATATCCATACATTGCTCACTTTTATCCATAAGGGAAAGGGGCTGATTTAACGTGTCATCAGCGTATTTGTTTGATTAATAATAATTTGTCCAAGGCTGTGCAGCGCCTGTGTCAACGCGCCCTCTTCGGCATCGGTGGATTGCGCGGCCAGTAGTGCTTTCAGGCTCTTGAGCAGGACCAGCGTTTCGGTCGACGGCTGTTGTCCTGCTTTGCGGCACTGGATGATCGCGTTGATGGCCGGGTTAGCGCTGTTGAGATAGAGGATTTTGCTTTGCGTTTGCGTCACTTTCTGCGTGAACTGCTTTGCCAACATCAACGCCGCGGTGCTCATCCGCTTATCCGCATCATCCTCTTCCAGGCGCTTTTTCAGTTCCGCTTCACGATCTTTCACCAGCATCAGCGGCAGCACATCCGGCTCAAAACGCGCCACCACAAACGCTTCATCTGGCTGAGCCAGCTGCTGTTGCCACCACTGCTCTTCTGCTTCCGGCAGTTCCTGCACCGAGAAAAGCTGTTCATTACCGGCGCGAGTACCCAGTTCAATTAACCGGGCCGCATGGCTCTGCGCCCAGCGGCGTAAAAACGGCACCACGGCGTAGCGGTCACCCAGCGCGACGGGTTTTTGTTGCAGGCGGAATAACATCCCTTCAAAACCCGAGTCCTCGCCCAGCATCATGGTGATGGTGTTATCACGTCTGAGGTCGCGCGCGGGCATATTGCCCTGCGTGGTGGGGATCAGCAGTTCGTTCTGTAACAGGGCAAATAGCCGCTCATCACACAAGGCGGCACCCATCAGGGCTTCATTGTGGCGAGCCAGCACCCGACGCCAGATTTCCGGCTGTTTTTGCGCTAACAGCCCAAGGCCGCTAATTAGCGCTTCGTTGATCGCTAACTGCGTTGCCTCATAGCTGGCATCCCGTTGGAGATCTTCGCGACTGGCGGTGGGGATCAGCGCTGATGACTCCAGCACCCCGCCGACAAACCCGGCCCAGGGGGGCAACAGTTCGCGTGCCTGGTCGTCAATCAACATGCCGCGTAGGAACAGTGAGACATTACGGTTATCGCTGGTGCCATAGGTAGCACCGTCCTGTAACCAGAGAATGCCGCGAACGTCGCTACCGCCGTCAGGCACCACCGGTAACACGCAAAGTGGGGTAAAGCGCGTTTCAAAACGCTGGGCAAAGGCCAGTTGCTGTTTTTGGATCAAAGCCGGATGCAGGGCGATGGATGAGGATGCGTTTTCCCGCCACGGCGGCTGAATGTGATTAATGGCTTGCTCGTCATCGCCAACATAGACCGGCTCTTTGAGCAAAGCACAGTAGCGCCCCAGTACCGCACTGAGGTGGCGGTGGCTCGCAAGGTGCGCTACCTCTGGTTTGAGAATCAGCTCAACCGTGGACCCCACGGGCTGTGAACGCGTTGCTTCAACCGTATAGGTTTCACCATCGCTGGAGTTGTAACACCAACTCGCGGCAGGCTCCTGCCAGGAGGTGGTATTGACAGTAACCTGCTGTGACAGGACAAACGAGGAGGCAAATCCGAGGCCGAACATGCCAATCAGGCCATTTTGCTCTTCATCCTGGCGCAGTTGGCGGGTGTAGCTGAGCCCTACGGTTGCCAGAAAGCGGTGAATTTCACTTTCCGTCAGCCCCGAGCCATTATCTGTGACGCTGATCGAGGGAATTTCTGGTCGACAACGCACTTCAATGCGCCCTGCTTGCTGCCAGTCAGGTTGCTCAAGTCGGCGGCGTAAAATCGCATCATGGGCGTTTTGCACCAGTTCACGAATCGCCACTATCGGCGTCGAATAAAGGTGCTGGCTGAAAACCTGCATCAGCCCCTGGAGGTGTACGGGCGTCTGGTGTTTAACAATTGATGAAACGGCTGCCTTTTCTTCCATGGCAATTCCTCATTACGGTCTACGGCCTGGGCGGCGCAAACAATTCCTGCAATGATTAGTCGGAGAAACTTCCGACTCGTGACAGAGCCAGGCGGGATGCCCCGCTGGCGGATACGGCAGGTGCCGGATGGCACCTAAACAGGCGTGGTAACGACGCTAAGCGCTGCCAGAATCGCGACTAGCTTTTAACGGCATAATTGCACTGAAACCACTTTTTCTTCAGCCCTGGGTAGTGGCTGTCCTGCGCCGGTAACCCCTCTACTTTATCAAATCCGTGCTGCTCACAATACTGGGATAAGTCGAGCTGCATCGCATCCTGGTTAACCGTCTGGGGATCGTAGCGATATTGTACGGTGTTATCGCTCTTATCTTCGGCTACGCGTTCAAAACCCCCTGGCTTATGGACGCTACAACCGGCGAGCAAAGTTAACGCCGCCACGGCGGCAAGAATATTTTTTTTCATTGGGATTCCTCACATTAGCGGTATTTTAAGGTCGCCGCCACGCACCTGCCTATAGGAATAAACGCAAAGCGAATTCCAGCTATTAGCAATCAATGCAATAGTTTTAATTGGCTATACCTTTATTCAGGCGTGTGTGATGATGCAGCCAGATGTCACAAAGGCTGTTCCACACCAGGGAAGAGCGACTAACTAAAAAGAGATAACCTGACCTTCGGCCCGCCTTATGCGGGCTTTTTTTTATCCGGAAAGCGAGACCATTGTACGCAGCAGGTTGGCCGCGCGCTTGTCAGGTAATGCGAGAATTTTACTGTAGAGGTCGATGGACATGCTGCACATCCCGGCGCGATTAACGGCGGTGTCGGCTGGCATGTTCAACTGTTGCAGTTTATCGCCCCAGCGACTGTAAAGCTGCGTCACGACCTGTTGCAAATCTTTGTGCGCCTGAGTCTGATCAATCGCGACTTCATTGCCCGTGCTGTTCAGCAGCAGCTGTTCCGTGGTCTGTTGATCCAGCTGATTTAACTGCGGCGACAGCACTTGCTCCAGATTCACGCCACCACTGACCTGCGGATAGAGAAAACGGAAGCACAGCAGCGGATCTTTTTGCTGCAGGGCCTGCATCTCCTGCACGGCGACAGAAACATAGTGATGCACGGTGGCGTCATCCGCTTTTGCCATACGCTGGTTCATGACATCGGTGAGCCAGCCGCGCAGTTCGCCCATCGCCTGTTCAGCAGATTCGCCTTTTTGTAGCCGGTGCACCATCTCTTTAACCAGCATCTGCCACAACATCGGTTCTTGCTGCTCAAGTACCCGATAACCCGGCGTTTGCGCCAGCTGCATACGCGCCTGCAACAGCATAGCCTGCTGCTGTTGGCGGGGTGCCAACCAGCTAAACCACAGCAGATTCGCCAGCAACAGCGGCAGAATAAACAGCACCACACCTTGCCAGATGCGCAGGCGGGTGGTGCGGATCAAGACAATAATAATCACTGCCAGCAGCATGAACGCTGCCAGCAAAGTTACAAACTGACCTGTCATGGGTGTTTCAACAATCCTTGCGTGTATCAATCAAGACCGGGCAGTCTGCTCGCTCAATCACTGCGGCACTGACTGACCCTTTCAGTAACCGGTTGAACGGCGAAAGATGTCGACGTCCCATGATAATCATGCTGGCATCGATTTTTTTCGCCTGGCTGATAATGGTTTCAGCCGCTTCACCGGGCAGGATCATACCACGAGCAATTACGCCAGATTGTAACAAAGGTGCCAGCGCCCGACGCACCACCAGCTCGGCGGTGTTCTGCTCATCTTCAGCGGCAATGAAGTCTGCGGCGTCCTCGCCTGCATCAATCTCAATGGTCTGATGACAGGAGGTGTAAGCCGGATCGATGCAGCACAACACCAGCACCTGAGCCTGCTGTGCCAGCGCCTGCTCTGTCGCAAGTTCAATCACTTTCGCCGCAACGGGCGAGTTATCAATGGCCATCAACAACGTTTTCATTTGGCTATCCCTCTACAGCGGCAATTTTGCCGATTTCGCCCGCCAGTGCCTCTTTGCACTTCAGCATTTCCACACGATAGAACGCCTCCTGCTTCTGAAAGCGCGCAGTGGGCACCAACAGAGAAACAGAGAAGCGGCCGAACAACGTGTCCAGTGCTACAGCCATGGTGGAGATCCCTTCCAGCGTTTCGCCACGATCGTAGGAGATCCCGCTGGTGCGGACTTCCTCCACTCGCTGCATCAGCTCCGGTAAGGTTTTCACCGTCTGATCGGTCAGCTCTTTCCAGGCCGCACCGACCAGCAACTCAATGTCTTCATCGCGCTCAAGCGCCAGCAGCGCGCGGCCGCCAGAGGTGCTGTAGAGCGGTAGATTCAGCCCCATACGCGGCACCACACGCAGTTCGCGCGAGGCAACAACGTAATGCACGATAGCCAGTTGGGTGCCGCTGGCGCGCGCCAGGGAAACGGTTTCATTGGTGACTTCACTCAGATGCTCAAGCCAGGGTCGCATCAGTTCGACCGCGTCAGTGTGCACGCTGGAGATCAGCTTAAGCAGCGCCGGACCAAGACGCAAACCGCCTGCACCGCTGCTGCGCACCAGGCGCTCGCTGTCCAGTGCCGCCACAATGCGTTGTACCGTGGAGCGCGGAAGATCGACCGCGTGGGCGATCTCTCCAAGGCTCATGCCGCCGGGGTTTTCGCCCAGCGCGTTAAGAATTTTTGCCGCACGGGCAATGACCTGAATGCCGCCCGATTTTTCATCCTCGCGGCTGGATGGAGATTGAACCATAACGCCTTCCTTATGAGCTGCCTTACTGTACCGTAAAAGCGCATTTTTTACAGCATGTACGCATTGCAATACAGCGACCCAAAATGTAATATAGCAACCTGTATCACATAGCAATACACTGCATCATAATAATTAGAGACGACTTGCATGAGTGTTCAACCCACATCGCCACCGGCTCCACATCCCTTTACCTTGCGCCTCGCGCTGGGTCTGGTTGGCGTGCTGATCGCTGCGCTGACTTCTGGTCTGAACGATCGCGTTACCGACATTGCCCTGGAGGATATCCGCGCTGCGTTAGGGATCAGCTACGATCTCGGCAGTTGGATCACGTCGGGTTATCAGGCGGCAGAAGTGTCTGCGATGATGATCGCCCCGTGGTTTGCCGTCACCTTCTCACTGCGCCGTTTCACCCTGACGGTGTGCACTGGCTTTATGCTGGTCGGCATCCTGCTGCCCCTGACGCACAATCCATCGCTGTTTATTGCGCTGCGCGTGCTGCAAGGGTTGTTTGGCGGTGCAATGCCACCGATGTTAATGACCGTTGCCCTGCGCTTTCTACCGCCGCCCTATAAACTGTATGGCCTGGGCGGCTACGCCCTGACCGCCACGTTTGGCCCTAACCTCGCGGCGTCGCTGGCGGCCTTCTGGACCGATGATGTCAGTTGGATGTTTGTCTTCTGGCAGGTGGTGCCGCCGATGCTGATCGCGATGTTGCTGCTGGGCTGGGGGATCCCACAAGACCCCCTGCGCCTGGAGCGCTTTAAACAGATCGATCTGTTTGGCATGGTCACCGGCTGCGCCGGGATGTCGTTGCTGATCCTCGCGTTAACCCAGGGAGAACGGCTGGACTGGCTCAGTTCACCACTGATCCTCGGGCTGATGCTAACCTCGGCCCCGCTATTGCTGGTCTTTTTCATTAATG
Source organism: Pantoea sp. A4 (assembly GCF_000295955.2). Taxonomy (GTDB): domain Bacteria; phylum Pseudomonadota; class Gammaproteobacteria; order Enterobacterales; family Enterobacteriaceae; genus Pantoea; species Pantoea multigeneris. Next base: position 30,515 of record NZ_ALXE01000001.1, on the reverse strand, counting down.
AATGGTTCCACCCGCTGCCGCTGTTCAAACTGCAAATGCTGGAGCGGCGCAACCTGAGCCACGGCCTGCTTGGACTGGCAGGCGTACTGTTTATTTCACTGGCCGGGTCATCGCTGCCCTCTGCTTATTTCGCGCAGGTCGACGGCTTCCGTACTTTGCAGTTTGCACCGCTGGCGCTGACTATCGGCTTGCCACAATTGCTCATTGCTCCGCTGGTGGCGGCCTTGCTGAATCTGCGCTGGATTGACTGCCGCTGGATGCTAGCCGCCGGGGTGGCATTGATGATTCTCTCTTGCCTGCTGGGAATGCAGATTACCACTGACTGGGCGCGGCAGAATTTCTGGTCGATTCAAATTTTGCAGGCCTTTGGTCAACCGATGGTGATATTGCCGATTCTGATGAGCGCCACCAGCGTGGTAGCACCGCCCGAAGGCCCGTTTGCTTCGGCAATGTTTAATACCGTGCGCGGATTTTCCAGTATCGCCTCCGGAAGCCTGGTGGGTTGGTTCCTCAGCCACCGCGAACAGTTTCACTCCAATATTCTGGTCAACAGCGCGGCTAACCGCAGTTGGTTGCTGAGTGCACCGTCCAGCAGTGCCGCCAGCCAAAGCCAGCCCCTGTTGCCCGATGGCAGCGTGAGCAGCAGTGAAAACCTCAGTGGCTTCGCCACACTGTTAAAACATCAGGCCACGGTATTGAGCCTGAGTGATGGCTGGCTGCTGCTGATTGGCTTGTCGCTGGTGATGCTGCTGTTGACCGCCTGGCTACCGCGTCGCGTTTGGCCGCCACAAACCCTGATTCAACCTCCGAGATAATTAATCATGCGTGCTTTTATAATGAGAAAAAACGTTTTGTTGAGCCTGCTGCTGCTGGTGCTGTTACTGATAGCCTTTGCTATCTGGTCAGTGATGACGGCCAACGACCACCGCACCGATGATGCGTACATTAATGCGGATTACACGCTGGTCGCGCCGAAAGTCTCCGGCTATGTCGCTGAGATCAAAGTGGAAGATAACCAGCGGGTTAAAGCCGGACAGCTGTTAGCGACACTGGACGACCGCGATTACCGCGTGGCGCTGGAGAGTGCAGAAGCCAGCCTCGCTGTTGCACAGGCCAAACTGGTCAGTAGCCAGGCGCAGCTTAGCCAACAGCAATCGGTGATTGAGCAGGCGAAAGCCACCGTTGCCGCTAACCAGGCTTCGGCACAGTATGCCGACCAGAGTTTTGGTCGTTATGATCGACTGTATAAAAGCGGCACGATTGCGGCCGATGAGCAGCAAAAAGCCAGCTCAACGCTGCGCTCAGCCTCGGCGACCGTGCGTCAGAGCCAGGCCGTACTGGCTTCCGCGCAGCAGCAGATCGCCGTATTGCAGGCGGATGTGCGCGAGGCGCAGGCCGGTGTTAGCACCGCAACAGCCAGCGTTGACCAGGCGCGTCTGAATCTCTCTTATACGCGTATCGTAGCCCCGGTTGATGGCATGGTCGGTCAGCGCGGTGTGCGCATCGGCGCTTACGTTTCCGCTGGCACGCGCCTGTTGGCTGTGGTGCCGTTACAGCAGTCCTACGTCACGGCTAACTACCTGGAAACGCAGCTGGCTGATGTTCATCCCGGCCAGAAGGTTAACATTCGCGTTGATGCCCTGCCCGGCCAGACCTTTACCGGTCATGTGGACAGCATCGCCCCGGCCACTGGCGCGACGTTCTCAGCCATTTCACCGGACAATGCCACGGGCAATTACACCAAAGTGGTCCAGCGTTTACCGGTAAAAATTGTGCTGGATGCCGGTCAGGCGCACCTCAACGATCTGCGCGTTGGCATGTCCGTGATTCCGAGCATTGAGGCGCACTAAAAAGCGGGAAAAGTCTTGCTCGCAACCCGTTTATTTTGTCAGAAAATGCGCGTAGATTAGCGTCGATCCTGTTCTGAATTCTCAGAACGACCTGAGTCGCAGAGTTAGCTCTGTGACTTATAATCTATTTTGTTGCGCTGGCTCGGGATCGCTACTGCCGTAACTTCTCTGGGGAGTTGTAGTGTGAAATACGCGTTGATGGGAGTGTCATTCTTCCTGTTGCTGTGGGTCGGTACATTTGTACTGATGGTATAGAGCCTGCCATTGGGGCGACAATCTCGTCGCCCCTGTTGATGTTAACCTTCAGCGTCTTCGTGTTTCTCTACTGGCGGTAAGATGCCATCTTTACGGAACATGTTTTTAATCCCGCGCACCGCCTGACGAATACGATCGCTGTTTTCAATCAACGCAAAACGCACGTGGGTATCACCGTAATCGCCAAAGCCAATGCCTGGCGACACGCACACCTTCGCTTCCTGCAACATATGCTTCGCGAACTCCAGCGAGCCCATCGCCGCATAGCGTTCAGGAATTTTAGCCCAGACGTACATGGAAGCTTTCGGGATCTCGACCATCCAGCCCGCTTCATGCAGCCCTTTCACCAGCACATCACGGCGGCGTTTGTACTGTTCCGCAATATCACGCACGCACTGCTGGTCGCCTTCCAACGCGGCTATCGCCGCCACCTGCAATGGCGTGAAGGTGCCATAGTCGTGGTAGCTCTTGATGCGAGCCAGTGCCGACACTAACTCTTTATTGCCGACCATAAACCCAATGCGCCAGCCCGCCATATTGTAGCTTTTGGACAGGGTGAAGAACTCCACCGCCACGTCACGCGCGCCGGGCACCTGCATGATGGAAGGCGCTTTCCAGCCATCATAAACAATGTCGGCATAGGCCAGATCGTGGATCACCAGCACGTTGTACTGCTTCGCCAGCGCGACAACCCGTTCGAAGAAATCAAGCTCCACGCACTGCGCAGTCGGATTTGACGGGAAGCCGAGGATCATCATTTTTGGCTTCGGATAGCTTTCGCGAATCGCACGCTCCAGCTCGTTAAAGAAGTCGACGCCTTCCACCAGCGGCACAGAACGGACCTGCGCACCGGCAATTACCGCGCCGTAGATGTGAATCGGATAGCTCGGGTTAGGCACCAGCACGGTGTCACCATGGTCGAGGGTTGCCAGCATCAGGTGCGCCAGCCCCTCTTTCGAGCCAATGGTCACAATCGCTTCTGATTCTGGATCGATCTCCACCTGGTAGCGATCGGCATACCAGCGCGAAATGGCACGACGCAGGCGTGGAATGCCTTTGGACGTGGAGTAACCGTGGGTATCTTCACGCTGGGCAACTTGCACCAGTTTTTCCACGATGTGCGGTGGCGTAGCGCCATCCGGGTTGCCCATGCTGAAATCAATAATGTCTTCGCCGCGACGTCGCGCAGCCATTTTTAATTCAGCAGTGATGTTAAACACATAGGGGGGCAAGCGCTCAATGCGCGAAAAGCGACGAGTGGTCATGGAATTCCTCTGAGTACGTAAGCGCCCGGACCGTCCGAGCGACGCTGGCCATCACGATGGCCGCGTTTTGAACATATCGCGGCGCTGTGAGGTTTGTCGAGAGGCGATAGAAAATTATTTTTCCGCTGCGGTTGCGAGGCGACCCAACACCCAGTCGTTAACCCATTCGCCGCGTAGCTGGTAGTTATCCCGCAGGCAGCCTTCCAGGCTAAAACCGTTTTTCTCCAGAATACGACGCGAAGCATGATTGCCTTCAATCACGGTGGCTTTAAGCTTGTGAAACTCCACGCTGAGAAGAAATTCACACAGCGCCCCCAGCGCTTCACCGCCGTAACCCTGTCCACAGTGTTCGCCCAGTAACATGTACCCGACCTCAGCCTGTCGCCACGGCTGCCATTCGGCGCTACAGCCAATCAATCCGATGCCGTGATGCCCTTCGCGCAGGCGAATGACCAGACACAACATGTGATAGCTGGTGACGCGCCACGGCGCGAGGCGGTCCATAAAGCGCTGGCGGATATCATTCTCATCCGGGATCTCACTCACCCACGCCATGGTCATCGGGTCCTGATGGACCGCCTTGAACAGCAGCCAGTCTTCCGGCTGGAGGGTGGTCAACGTGAGACGAGGGGTGAGTAGCTGCATATCTGGCTCCTGAGGGGAAAAGTCTCTGTGCAACATAGCAAAAAGCAGGGGTGAGAACGCTCTACCCGGTCGCGAAAAACTGTTCCCTATTTTACTACTCAACTTTTCCCCTTTTGATTAAAAAAGGCGAAAGCGCGCGTCTGGCTGGTAGATCCGCATCACATTTTTTATCATAGCCGCCTCTGTTGTTGGTGGATGATGCTTCGTGCCTTCTCATTTCGATATGCTGCTGGCGGTGCTCGATCGTGCAGCCCTGATGTTGATATGCCTGTTTTTTCTCACGCGTAATCGGCTTTTTCGTCAGCTGCTGCAAAAAGATGACCATACGTTGTTTGAAAAATCGGTGGTTATCGCGATTTTCTCGCTGTTTGCCCTGTTCAGTACCTGGTCAGGTATTGCCGTGGATGGCTCACTGCTCAACGTTCGTGTGATCGCCGTGATGGCGGGCGGTATTCTGTTTGGCCCGTGGGTCGGGATTACTACCGGTGTGATTGCGGGCGTGCACCGATTACTGATTGACCTGCATGGCGTTACCGCGATCCCCTGCCTTATCACCAGTATTGCAGCCGGTATCATTTCTGGCTGGATCCACCGTAAAGTCAGTAAAGAACAGCGCTGGCGTGTAGGGATCATCGGCGGCATGCTGTGTGAAAGCCTGACGATGCTCCTGATTCTACTCTGGGCGCGCCCGTTCTCGCTGGGCGTTGAGATTGTCTCCGAAATCGCCATGCCGATGATTTTGGGGGCATCCAGCATCGGTCTCATCGTGCTGCTGGTACAGAGCGTGGAAGGAGAAAAAGAGGCGATTGCCGCGCGTCAGGCCAAGCTGGCGTTAGAAATTGCCAACAAAACGCTGCCGCTGTTTCGCCATATCAACAGCGATTCACTGCGCACCATCTGTAAAATTATTCGCGAAGATATTCATGCTGATGCGGTGGCCATTACCGATAAGCAGCAAATCCTCGCGTATGTGGGCTATGGCGAACAGAATTATCAAAACGGTGATGACGGCATCAGCCCGACCACGGCACACGCCATCTCTTCCGGAAAAATTATCATCAGAAACAATGATGAAGCCCACCGCACCCGTGATATTCATTCGATGATTGTCATCCCGCTGTGGGAAAAAGGCAAAGTCACCGGCACGCTGAAAATTTACTACCGGCGCGCCCACCGCATTACCGGTTCACTGCGTGAAATGGCCGTTGGTCTGTCACAAATTATCTCTACTCAGCTGGAAGTGTCGCGCGCTGAGCAACTGCGAGAGATGGCCAATAAAGCGGAACTCCGCGCGTTGCAAAGCAAAATAAATCCCCATTTCCTGTTCAATGCCCTGAATGCGATTTCCGCCTCCATTCGCATGAATCCCGATACCGCACGCCAGTTGGTGATCAATCTGTCGCGCTATTTACGCTATAACCTCGAACTGAATGACGATGAACTGATCGATATCAGTAAAGAGTTGTGGCAGGTGAAAGATTATATCGCCATCGAACAGGCGCGTTTTGGCGACAAGCTGTCGGTGATTTTTGACATCGACGACGATGTGCATTTTCATCTGCCCAGCTTGTTGATCCAGCCATTGGTGGAGAATGCGATTGTGCATGGAATTCAACAGAGTCGCGGCAAAGGTGTCGTGACCTTGAGCATCAAGGATTGTGGTGAGCAAGTGCGAATTATCGTGCGCGATACCGGCCCTGGCATCAGTGATGATGTGATGGCCCGCGTGGCCCGCAACGAAATGCCCGGCAACAAAATTGGCCTGCTCAATGTCCACCATCGCGTCAGATTACTTTCCGGTCAGGGACTGCGCATTGAACGCCATCAGCCGGGTACTGAGATCTCATTTGTGCTCAATAAAAATGGCCTGCCCATCAGCACGGGAGGCTTACGATGAAAGCGATTATCGTTGAAGATGAGTTTCTGGCGCAGCAGGAGCTGCGCTGGATGATCGAACAACATAGCCAGATCGCGATCGATGCCTGCTTTGATGACGGTCTGGAAGTGCTGAAATACCTGCAACAACATCGCGTGGACGTGATTTTCCTCGACATCAACATCCCCTCGCTGGATGGCATGATGTTGGCAAAGAACATTAGCCTGTTCGCCCATAAGCCACTGATTGTGTTTATTACCGCGTGGAAAGAACATGCGGTAGATGCGTTCGAGCTGGATGCGTTTGACTACATTCTCAAGCCGTATCACGAAGGACGCATTGTCACCATGCTGCGTAAGCTTGAGGCGCACGGCCTGCCGCAAAAAAGCAGCAACAATACGGCACCGCAGACGGTGAATCTGGTGAAAGATGAGCGCATCATCGTGACCGATATTCAGGATATCTATTACATTGAGGCGAGTGAAAAGCTGAGTATTGTCTACACGCGGCGGGAAACGTTTGTGATGTCGATGAGCATCAGCGAATTCTGTAACCGGCTGCCCGATCCGCCCTTCTTCCGCTGCCACCGCTCGTTCTGCGTGAATATCAGTAAAATCCGCGAAATTGAACCCTGGTTTAACAACACCTATGTGCTGAAACTGCGTGATATGGCCGCGCAAGTGCCGGTGAGTCGCAGCCGGGTGAAAACCTTTCGCCAGCTAATGCGGTTATAACAGAGGCGGCCTGCTGGCCGCTCACCGTAAAAAATTACAACACTTTCCCCAGCACCTGACGCAGGTGCGCACCCGAGCCGAGCAGGCCAGGCTGATCGTGGGTGATCATATACACCGGAATCGATTTCACGTAGTCATGGAAACGGCCTTTATCTTCAAAGGCCGCACGGAAGCCAGACGCCTTAAAGAATTCCAGGAAGCGCGGAACAATTCCGCCTGCGATATAGACCCCGCCAAAAGTCCCGAGATTTAGCGCCAGGTTACCGCCAAAGCGGCCCATAATGACGCAGAACAGGGAGAGCGCACGGCGGCAATCAATGCAGCTGTCGGCCAGCGCACGTTCAGAAACGTCACGCGGTTTCAGGGCTTCTGGCTCACGCTTGTCTGATTTCACAATCGCACGGTAGAGGTTTACCAGACCGGCACCAGAGAGCACACGCTCAGCGGAAACATGCCCCATCTCCTGACGCAGCACTTCCAGGATCTGGTCCTCTTCTTCGCTGTTCGGTGCGAAATCCACATGGCCGCCTTCACCTGGCAGGCTCACCCAGCGCTTATCCACATGCACCAGATGACTCACCCCAAGACCCGTCCCGGCGCCGTAAATGGCAATCGGTTTGTCTTTCACTGGCGCTTCACCACCAAACTGGATCACGTCGCTTTCAGACAGCATTGGGATCGCCATGGATACGGCGGTGAAATCGTTGATGATTTCCAGCGTCTCAAAGCCCAACGCCTCTTTCATCGCTTTGGTGGAGAAGGCCCAATCGTGGTTGGTCATCTCAACCCAGTCTTCGGTAATCGGGCAGGCAATGGCGATGCAACCCTGATTAATATCCTGTTTTTGCTCATCAAGATACTGGCGGATAACGGCCTGAAGGCTGTCATAGTCTGACGTTGAGAATGTTTTGGCCTGAGAGAGGGCACCGTTCTCCACCTCACACAGGGCGAGGCGCGCGTTGGTGCCGCCGACATCGCCGACCAGGGCGTATTTATTCATTCTTCTCTAGCTCCGCTTGGGTCCTGAATAGTTGGAGGACACTATAAAATCCTGCCATGAAAACAACAACGCCCACCAGTGCGAAAGGTGAGCGCCGAAAACACATAAGACATAGCCTACCGGGCCTGGATGCCGACGCACAGCGGCAACTATCTGAAACTCAGCAACTGTTACGCTGATGCAGCGCATCCGTCACTTTACGCAGCAGCGGCGGGATATCCTCTTTTGCTAGCACCACTTCAACCAGAGACAGCACATCCGGCTGACTCAGCCTGAGTAGCACTTCTTCTAGCTGCACCGCTTCAGTCACACACCAACTCTGCGCCTGACAGGTTTGGCTCAGGGCGTGGGGTAGCGCCGTCCAGTTCCAGCTGCTGATATCATTGTACCGCTGGGTTGGCCCATGAATGGCGCGCTCAACGCTGTAACCGTCATTGTTCAGCAGGAGAATCACGGGCCGCTGCCCATCGCGCTGCATCGACCCCAGTTCCTGAATCGTCAGTTGGGCTGAGCCATCGCCAATCACCAAAATCAGACGCCGCTCAGGATCTGCCGTGAGCGCACCAAAAGCCGCCGGAAGAGTATAACCTATAGAACCCCACAGTGGCTGAACCATCAACTGCGCTTTTTCTGGCAGTTGCAAGACGGCTGCGCCAAACGCCGCGGTGCCCTGATCGGCAACGATTAAATCGCCGGGTTTCAGGTAGCGTTGCAGCATGCGCCAGAAGTTGCGTTGCGTAATCGCGCCGCCCTCTTCCACCTCTGTCGGAGGCAACGACGAAAGCCCCGCCTGCCAGTGACGTCCATACTGACGGAACAGTTTTTCCAGCATGCGTAAAGCATCTGCCATCGCAATCGAGGCAAACACTTCTCCCGCCACCTTAGCGTGTTCAGGTTGCAGCTCAATTAACCCCCCAGGCGTAAACTGCTGGGTAAAACCGGCGGTGAGGGTATCGGTGAAACGCACACCCACCAGTAAAGTCACATCGGCCTGCTCAATGGCCGCCTGAATGCGACTGTCGCTGGCTGCGGCGGCATAAGTACCCAGGTAGCCCGGCTGCTGTTCATCCAGTACCCCTTTGCCCATTAACAGCGTTGCACAGGGGATCGGACGGATTTGGCGCAGCGTTGCCAACTGGGCTGCCACCTGCCAGCGGTCTGCCAAAAAGTCTGCCAGCAGGGCGACATTTCTGGCCGGTGCCAGCAGGCGCTCTGCGGCATTGGCAAACGCGGCAAGTGCCTTCTCATCGCTGACTGCGGCGGTGAATAGCGGCTGGCGCGGCGGATCAATCGGCGTACGCGCAACGTCCACAGCCAGTTGCAGATAGCCAGGTCGGCGCTGGCGCAGCATCTGCGTCATGACGTGGTCAATCTCCTGCGCCGCATGTTTTGCCGTTACGACAGCATGCGCCACACTGACTTCGCGCGCCATGCGGTGAAAGTGCTGAAAATCGCCGTCGCCCAGTGAATGGTGGACGCAGTCTCCACGCTGCTGCACTTCCGTGGCGGGCGCACCCACAATATGCAAGACCGGGACATACTCTGCATAACTGCCCGCAACGCCATTAATGGCGCTCAGTTCGCCCACACCAAAAGTGGTTAACAACGCGGCCGCACCGTGGCTGCGTCCATAGCCATCCGCCGCATAGGCTGCATTCAGTTCGTTGGCACATCCCACCCAGGTGATCTCAGGGTGGTCAATCACATGATCGAGAAATTCCAGATTGTAGTCGCCAGGCACGCCAAACAAATGTGCAATGCCAGCTTCCTGTAAGCGCTGTAGGAGGTAGTCTGCCACGGTGAAGGTTTTCATTTGCCACTCCTTTATTTTCGCGGGCTTAGATCAAGTATTACTGATGCCCATCGCCCGGCGAATTCATGGGCTATTCTGTTATCCCTTCAGTGGCAAGCTGGCGTTACGGCGCGGGAATATTCTGGAAGTTGCGATCCGCCGCGCGTTGCCGTGCTGTGTAAACGTATACACTGCTACGCTTTGCTGTTCTTAATCCTTTAGTTACAGGTATGCGCAATGACCTATACGCCTCACCCCGAACGTTATCAGCAGATGATCTATCGTCGCAGCGGACGCAGCGGCTTGCAGTTACCCGCAATTTCCCTTGGCCTGTGGCATAACTTTGGCGATGCAACCCGCGTCGACAACAGCCGGGATCTACTGCGACACGCTTTTGATCGCGGTATCACCCATTTCGACCTGGCGAATAACTACGGCCCGCCTCCGGGTTCAGCAGAAGAGAATTTTGGCCGTATTCTGCACCAGGATTTTCGCCCGTTCCGCGATGAGCTGATTATCTCCACCAAGGCGGGTTACACCATGTGGCCGGGGCCATACGGCGACTGGGGATCGCGTAAATACCTGATTTCCAGCCTTGATCAGAGCCTGAAGCGGATGGGGCTCGACTATGTAGATATTTTTTACCATCACCGTCCCGATCCCAATACACCGCTGGAAGAGACCATGCAGGCGCTGGATCACGTGGTGCGTCAGGGCAAAGCGCTGTACGCGGCGATCTCCAACTACCCTGCTGACCTGGCGGCCGAAGCGATAGCGATTCTGCGCCGTCTGGGCACACCTTGCCTGATCCATCAGCCGCGCTATTCGCTGTTTGAGCGCACGCCGGAACAGGGCCTGCTGGAGACGCTAGGCAACAATGGCGTCGGCTGTATCGCCTTTTCTCCATTGGCGGGTGGCGTCTTAACCGACCGCTATCTGCAAGGCATTCCTGAAGATTCACGTGCGGCCAGTGGCAGCCAGTTCCTGCGCGAAGACCAGTTAACCAGCGAGAAAATGGCGAAGGTGCGTCAGCTGAATGAAATTGCGCAGCAGCGTGAACAGAAGCTGGCGCAGCTGGCACTGCAATGGGTACTGCGTGATAGCCGCGTGACCTCCGTATTGATTGGCGCCAGTAAGACCGCACAGATTGATGATGCCGTGGAGATGTTGCAGCAGGCTGAATTTTCCGAGGCGGAGTTAGCGGCAATAGAAGCGGCGCTGGTGTAAGCGTTTTACCTGGTACGGAATAGTCTCAAATGAGACTTTCCTTACGCTTTTTAGCAGCATTCTTAACGCTTTTATTGTGGCAAAGAGCAGAATATCCGGACGGTGGCACACATAAGCCACCGAAAGGAGAAGCAATGAAACGTCAGATGTTGTTTGCTGCTGTACTGGCAGCTTTAACGTTATCGCCGCTGGCGGTACACACAGCTCAAGCTAACGGCGCTTATATCCAACTGGCTCCCGGCGTATCGCTGCATTTAGGCGACCGTAATCCGCGTGGTGATTACTGGGACGGCGGCCGCTGGCGTGATGCGCGCTGGTGGCACAATAACTATCGCTACGGTGAAAACCGCTGGTGGCGTCATGAAGAGTGGCGTCGTCATCGGGCCTGGGAACGCGATCATCGCCGTCACGATCATGGGCGCTGGCATCATGGTCCACCGCCACCGCCGCCACGCTGGTAAAAACACAACGGGCTGTGCAGAGAACTGCACAGCCCGTTTTTTTCTCTGCTCTTCGCCCTCAGAGGCCGAGCGCTTCACCCACTAACAGGTAGAGATTCAGCGCAACCACCAGCAGCACAATCAGGCGACCCGCGTTTTGCATCAGACGGGAGTTCACCAGTTCTGGCCCCATGATTTCGCGATTGCCGGTAAACGACAGCAGCGGAATCAGCGCCAGCGCGATGCCAAAACTCAGCAACACCTGGCTCATCACCAGAATACGCGTTGGGTCCCAACCGGCCCAGATAACGATAAACGATGGCAGCATGGTGATGGTGCGGCGCACCCACAGTGGAATATGGAAGTGAATAAAGCCCTGCATCACCACCTGTCCTGCGAGGGTGCCCACCACGGTAGAAGAGAGGCCCGCCGCCACCAGACTTAAGCCAAATACCGTCGCAGCAGCGTGGCCCAGCAGTGGCGTCAGCGTCAGATAAGCCTGATCCAGCTCAGCAATACCTGAATGGCCACTAAAGTGGAAGGCCGCCGCTGCCGTTGCCATCATCGCGAGGTTAACGAAACCCGCAATGGTCATCGCAATCGCGACGTCCAGCTTGGTTGAAGAGTAGCGCTGAGCCTTATTCTCTTCCCCACCGGACTGAGTCAGCGCCGAGTGCAGATAAATCACATGCGGCATAATGGTCGCGCCCAAAACACCCGCAGCCAGGAACACGGCATCAGAGGTCGGCAATGAAGGCAGCGCCATACCCTGCACCAGCTCACTGATTTTTGGCTGGGAGAAGAACATCTCCACCACATAAGCGGCGGCAACAAACAGCAGCATGCCGCCTATCACCAGTTCCAGCGGCTTTTGCCCACGGTTTTGCAGCATTAAGATCAGATAGGTCGCCACACCGGTGAGCACAGCACCTTGCATTAAGGAGATGCCCAGCAGAAGCTTAAAGCCCAGCGCTGCACCGATAAACTCCGCGATATCCGTGGCCATGGCGATGATTTCCGCCTGCACCCAGTAGAACCATACCGCCGGACGCGGGAAACGATCGCGGATGTGTTCCGCCAGGTTTTTACCTGTCGCAATGCCCAGCTTGGCCGACATCAGCTGGATCAGCATCGCCATCACATTGGCCCATACCACCACCCACAGCAGCTTATAGCCATAAGCGGCCCCGGCCTGAATGTTAGTCGCAAAGTTGCCGGGATCGATATAGCCAATAGCCGCAATGAATGCGGGCCCGAGCAGTGCGAGTTTAATTTTTCTGGCTCCGCGAGCGGCGCGCTCGACGGTGCGACTTTCTGACATATAGCGTAACCCTGTATCAACATCCGTTAACCCCTCCAGCTTAAAAGGGGGTTGCCATCGTGGCCATTCGGTCGTGATTATCGTTGTGATAGATTCTGCTAAGAAGTATAGCAATTGCTATATTGTATAGCACAGTATATCTCTGACAAAAAGTGAGCATTTAGGTTCACTCTACTCGTTGACGTTTTTATAAACAATAACTTTGTGGTTATAGCAGGTGAACAAAATGTAAGCGAATTGTGAGGCTGCAAGCTAATCTGAAAATATGTCGATATTGATTGCTTATAATGCGGTTTAGATCTCGTTTTTACGCAACGCGTTACATAGAATACGCAGCAAAATACAACCCTCCTCAAATTTGGAGCCTATATGTCCCATATTTTTCACTTTCTACTGGCATTGGTAGTGGTCGGGGTGCTGGCACTGCTGGTCAGCCATGACCGCCGCAGCATTCGCATTCGCTTCATTATACAACTGCTGGTGATTGAAGTTCTGCTGGCCTGGTTCTTCCTGAACTCAGAAGCCGGCCTTGGCTTCGTCAAAGGGTTCGCCGGGGTCTTTGATCATCTGCTGAAATACGCCGCTGAGGGGACCAACTTCGTGTTTGGTGGCATGAACGAGAAAGGCTTAGCCTTCTTCTTCCTCAATGTTTTGTGCCCTATCATCTTTGTTTCCGCGCTGATCGGTATTTTGCAGCATTTCCGCATTTTGCCTTGGGTCATCCGTGGCATCGGGACTGTGCTGTCGAAGATCAATGGCATGGGCAAACTGGAATCTTTCAACGCCGTCAGTTCACTGATTTTGGGACAGTCAGAAAACTTCATCGCGTATAAAGATATCCTCGGTAAAATGTCGCAAAACCGGATGTACACGCTGTCAGCAACGGCGATGTCGACCGTTTCGATGTCAATCGTCGGCGCCTACATGACCATGCTACAGCCAAAATACGTGGTTGCCGCACTGATCCTCAACATGTTCAGTACCTTTATTGTGCTGTCGCTGATCAACCCTTATCGCGTTGAGAATGAAGAAGATTTGCAGCTGCAAGATCTGCATAAAAATCAGAGCTTCTTTGAGATGCTGGGTGAATACATCCTTGCCGGTTTCAAAGTTGCCATCATTGTTGCGGCTATGCTGATTGGCTTTATCGCGCTGATCTCTGGCCTGAACGCGCTGTTTGACACCGTTTTCGGCATCAGCTTCCAGGGCGTGCTGGGCTATGTGTTCTTCCCGTTTGCCTGGGTGTTGGGTGTGCCAGCACACGAAGCATTGCAGGTGGGCAGTATCATGGCGACCAAACTGGTTTCCAACGAGTTTGTGGCGATGATGGACCTGCAAAAAGTGGCTAGCCAGCTGTCACCACAGTCAGAAGGTATTCTGTCGGTGTTCCTGGTTTCATTCGCTAACTTCTCTTCTATTGGTATCATCGCCGGTGCGGTGAAAGGCCTGCACGAAGAACAAGGCAACGTGGTTTCTCGCTTTGGTCTGAAACTGCTGTACGGCTCAACGCTGGTCAGCGTGCTGTCGGCGGCTATTGCTGGTTTAGTCCTCGCATAAACCGCTCTGTGCCTGCCGCGCCCTGCGGCAGGCCTGTTCTAACCTATTCCCAGACGTTATATCCCTCACACAACGCCGTAGCGCCCACCATCAAGGGTTTCGCTGTTTGCCGCATATCCTTTGCACAATAACGAATTTCCGTTAGAGGGCTCCTGCCCCTTAGTTTCTTTGCAGAAACTGATTCCAGGAGAACTCCATGAGCATCCAGATTTTAGGCATGATTGGCCACCGTCTCGCCTCAGAGATCATTCCCGCCAGCGGCCCGCTGTTTGATAAACACTACATCACGCAATTTTCCCGCGCCCATGAGGCCGCCGGTTTTGATCGCATTCTGGTGGGTTACTGGTCCGATCAACCGGATGGCTTTTTGGTGACGGCCCACGCGGCGGCCAATACCACTACGTTGAAATTCCTGCTCGCGCACCGCCCCGGCTTCGTCTCCCCTACGCTGGCCGCACGTAAACTGGCCTCGCTCGATCACCTGACCGATGGTCGCCTGGCGGTCCACATTATCAGTGGTGGCAGTGACAGCGAACAACGGCGCGATGGCGACTACCTCAATAAAGCGCAACGCTACGCGCGCTCGGATGAGTTCCTTACCGTCTTGCGTCAAAGCCTTGAGTCTACCCAACCGTACGACCATCAGGGCACTTACTACCAGGCGGAACAGGCCTTCTCGGCTATCAAGCCCCTGCAAAATAAGCTGCCCATCTACTTCGGTGGCTCCTCCGCAGAAGCGATCGATGTCGCGGCTCGTCATGCCGATGTGTTTGCCCTATGGGGTGAACCTCTTAAAGGTGCAGCAGAGACGGTTCGTACCGTACGTGCCGCAGCGGCAGAGCAGGGTCGTAACATCAAGTTCAACATCTCTTTCCGCCCGATTGTGGCCGCGACAGAGAAAGAAGCCTGGGAACGGGCCGAACATATCCGCGAACTGGCGGCGCAACAGCTGCCAAAAGGCGGCCATAACTTCGGATCGCTCAAACCACAAAGCGTCGGCGCACAGCGTCTGATGAATGCCGTTAATGAAGGTGAACGTCTGGATAAAGCCTTGTGGACCGGCATCGCGAAACTGGTGGGCGGCGGCTACAACTCTACTGCGCTGGTCGGCACTGCCGATCAGGTTTCTGAAGCCCTGCTGGATTACTATCGCCTCGGTATCGACAGCGTGTTAATTCGTGGTTTCGATCCGCTGAATGATGCCGTGGAGTATGGCCGGGAGCTGATCCCCCTGCTGCGCGAGAAAGTTGCGGCCATCGATAACCAAAAAAGGAGTGCCTGATGCGTCTGGCTGCACTGTTTGCCGGACTCACCCTGGCACTAAGCCTCAATTCAGCGCTGGCGGCATCGCAGGTTACGCTGCGCCTCGGCGACGTAAAAGGCGACCGTTTTGCTGCCCTGAAGGCTTCGGGCGAACTGAATAATCTTCCCTACGATCTCAAACTCACTGCCTTTGACTCCGGCGCACCCGTGCAGGAGGCGCTGAATGCCGGCGCGCTGGACGTTGGCTTCACCGGCGATCTGCCCTTTCTGTTTGTCTATGCTGCGGGCGCGCCCGTAAAAGCGGTGGGTGCCTGGCAAAACAACCCAGATAGCATTGCGCTGTTAACGCGCCCGGACAGCGGGGTGCATTCACTGCAAGATTTGAAAGGCAAACAGATTGCGGTAAATCGCGGTGGCTGGGGCCACTACCTGCTGCTGGGCTTATTAGAAAAAGCGGGACTGAAACCCGGCGATGTGACGCTGCGTTTCCTCAATCCGGTGGATGGCCGCGCCGCGCTGAGCGCCGGTTCGGTTGCCGCCTGGGCACCGTGGGAACCTTATATTGCCACCTCAACCCACGTCGATGGCACGGTGCGCGTGCCGGGTGGTGGTGGTCGCGGGATTATGTCCGGTTACTCCTACGCGTTAGCACGCAATGAAGCACTGGCCGATCCACAAAAACGTCAGGCGATTGCCGATCTGCTCACCCGCCTGGCCAAAGCACAAATCTGGGCGCAGCAACATCCACAGCAGTTTGCGGAAGTGCTCGCGAAGACGCTGAGCATGCCAACCGCGATCACACAGAGCTGGATCGCGGACGCACAGATCCGTCCGGTTATTTTTGATCGCAGCCTGATCCCGTCGCTGCAAAAATCGGCCGACTTCTTCCACCGCTATCAGGTACTGCCGCAGGCAATTGATGTCACCCCGGCGTTTGATTTCTCCCTGTCGGCGGGTGCCAATGCGGTGGCCAAAACCTGGCTGGAGCAACATCATGAGTGAATTACAGCATCATCGTCTGCGCGATTTTGTCACCCAACTGGCGGACCTGGTCGATCAACACCCGGATGAAGCACTGTTACTGGAGCAAGGCAGCGAACTGCTGCGCCCACTGCTGCTCAATGATGACTGGCTGGATGAGGCGTATGCACAGCCCCATCCCGAACATTATCAGCAATACCTGCTGTTCGCCGATGCCCAACAGCGTTTCTCCGTTGTGAGCTTCGTCTGGGGGCCAGGACAGCAGACGCCCATTCACGACCATCGCGTCTGGGGATTGATCGGTATGCTGCGTGGTGCAGAAGTTTCGCAATCGTACCAGCTGCAGTCACACGGCCTGGCTGAACAGGGGCTTCCGGTGCGGCTTGAACCCGGTCAGATTGAGGCAGTATCACCGCAAGTAGGTGATATTCATCGCGTCAGCAACGCTTTCTCCGATCGGGTTTCCATCAGTATTCACGTTTACGGGGCCAATATTGGTGCCGTGCAACGCGCCGTCTATCGTCCTGACGGCAGTGAAAAAACCTTTATCTCCGGTTACAGCAACCGCACTCTTCCTAACATCTGGGATCTTTCACATGGCTGAACAACACTTTTCACCGCGTAGCGCCGCAGACATTATTCATGCACTGCAACAACGTCAGGAAATCGCACTGGTCGATGTGCGTGATGAAGCGCTCTATGCCCAGGGGCACCCGCTGTTTGCCGTTAATATTCCACTCTCCAAACTGGAGCTGGAGTGGCTGGACCGGATCCCACGCCTCGATACCGCGATTACGCTGTACGACAACGGCGAGGGTCTGGCTGCTGCCGCTGCCTCACGCGTAGCGGCGTTGGGTTATAGCAACATCACACTGTTGCAGGATGATTTAGCAGGCTGGCAAGCTGCCGGTGGCGAACTGTTTATTGATGTGAACTCACCGAGCAAAGCCTTTGGTGAGCTGGTTGAACATCATAATCACACCCCTTCTCTACCTGCCGAAGAGGTTCAGGCCTTGTTGCAGGCCAAATCCGACGTTGTGGTGCTTGATGCGCGCCGTTTTGACGAATACCAGACCATGAATATCCCCGGTAGCCTCAGCGTTCCGGGCGGTGAGTTGGTGCTGCGCGTGCGGGATATTGCCCCGTCACCGGAGACCACCGTCATCGTTAACTGCGCCGGACGCACCCGCAGCATTATTGGTACGCAGTCACTGGTAAATGCTGGTGTACGCAATCCGGTGTATGCCCTGCGCAACGGCACGATTGGCTGGACACTGGCAGGACAACAGCTCGAGCACGGCCAGGCGCGTCGATACGTTGCTACCAGTGAAACCGCGCAGCGCCAGGCCGCTAACGCCGCCGCCCATGTGGCACGTCAGGCGGGCGTGTTGCAGGCTACGCTGGCGCAGCTGCATGCCTGGCAGCAAGAGGGCAATCGCACCACTTACCTGTTTGATGTGCGCGAAGCGGATGAGTATGCGGCAGGCCATTTGCCCGGCAGTCGTCATGTTCCCGGTGGGCAGTTGATTCAGGAGACCGATCACTACGCCAGCGTGCGCGGAGCGCGTATCGTACTGGTTGATGATGATGACGTTCGCGCCAATATGGCCGCTTCCTGGCTGGCACAGCTCGGCTGGGAAGTCGCCGTGCTGACGTCTGTCAGTAGTTCTGATTTCACCGCCACCGGCCCCTGGAAACCGCAAGTCCCTGCGCAACAGGCCAGCCAGCTGGTGACGCCACAGCAGTTGGCCGAATGGCTGCAAGCAGGCAATACCCAGGTACTGGATTTCACCACTCATGCCAATCACCTGAAGAGTCACATTCCTGGCGCGGCCTGGCTGTTACGTTCAACCTTGCAGCAGCAAGGTCAGGCCCTGCTCCCGGAAGCCGATCGTTACGTCCTGACCTGCGGCAGTAGCTTGCTTGCCGGTTACGCTGTAGAACAGGTTGCAGCCCTGAGTGGCAAACCGGTGTTCCTGTTGCAGGGTGGGAATATCGCCTGGCGTGAAGCTGCGCTGCCGACCGAAAGTGGTGACAACCAGTTGTTATCTCCGGCTATCGATCGCTATCGCCGTCCTTATGAGGGAACCGATATTTCGCCTGAAGTGATGCAGGCCTATCTCGACTGGGAATTTGGCTTAGTGGCGCAACTCGACCGCGATGGCACACACGGCTTCAATGTATTGCAGGTAGAAGCAGAAACCGCGACGGTGTGACCTAAGCGATTCCCAACGCGCAGCCAGGATAGGATCGGGCTGCGCGTTTTTTAATGCTACAGAAAACCTCGTCTTCTCTTGATAGATGAAGCCACGGACAAGCACAGTTACCCGGCTTGAAGCCCTGGCCAATCCAACAAACATTTTGTTAGTATATCGCCGCCAATGGATAACAGGAGTTTCCCGGTGGCAGGTTTCGGCTTTACCGCTAACAGTGATGTTTACCGATTCACATCCCAGATCCATTCTGTAGCTTTAGTCGCCTGAGACGAACTTATTGTTCCGTCATCAAACCTACTTTCCCTGAGCCAGTACCCCGTATTGACTCTGCGCTAAAACTGTCTGTAACCGTGCACAGGCTAGCGTCCATCTCCTGTTTTAAAGCCACTGGCGGTAAGAATCGTTTAAGAAAAAACCAGGGCCAGTCGCTCTGTACGTCTTTTCGACACAACTCACCTACCTTCATGAGGGAACATGTATGTCAGACGCAATTTCAACCCAGCAACCCGCTGAGCCTTATGGCAATCGTAATGTGATTAACACTCGTTTACTGATCTTCTTAAGCATTGGGCTCAACCCGGTCTCTTTCCTCATCGGGCTGTCCACCACACTGCTTTTTAGTGCCATCATTTCATGCGGGTTCGCGGTAGCGTTGTTTGTTAGCGATCGCAAATACCTGCGTTCTGTTAACGCTTATGTGCCGCACTGGGGCTGGTTCTTCCTGTTCCCGGTCTACCTTTTCAAACGTCAACGTCATAACGGCGTTGGATTACTCTGGTTCTGGATGTGGTTTGTGAGCTATGTCATTACCATGTTTATCCTGCCGAAAATCGTGATAGCTCTGTATAGCGGTCACACCGCATAGTGATTTCTGCTTTTATGACGGCCAAATCTGGCGGATAAAAAAAGCGGCTCAGGCCGCTTTTTTATTGCTCGCCTGGCGTGGCTATTGGCTGTCTCGCGCTTTATCTATGGCGTCGCGTAGGCGATACCAACCTGTAACCAACGGCAGAAACCACGGGTTACCGTTGTAGAGTGGAATGGGCCGAAAGGTACTGCGTTCGAACGACAGCGGGCGCGGTTCTGTGCCCAGCAATTTCTGCGCCGCCCGATACCCTAGCCAGCTCATCAGCGCGACACCATTGCCGTTACACCCCACGGCAAAGCGGGCGTTGTCCATCTCTCCGGCATAGGCCGTTTTATCCCATGTCATACCAACGTAACCGCTCCACGCATGGCTGATACGGTAGGAGGCCAGCTCCGGCCAGATGGCGATCATCCGTTTGCGGATCCGGCGTGCCGCCGTTTTATCATCACAGTCCATGATGCCCGGACGTGAACCAAACAGGAGACGAGTGCCATCTGGTGAGGGGCGCGTGTAGATCAAATCGCGGCGGCTATCGGTAATCATGCGGCCTGCCGGGATCAGTTTTGCCATCAGCCCGGCAGGCAGGGGTTCCGTGGCAATCTGATAACTCTTAACCGGTACAATACGCTGCGCCAGATTCGGTGATGCCTGGCCATCGGTATAACCATTGGTCAGGAAAATCACTTCCTGGGCACGCAGGCTGCCGCGCTGGGTGATGACCGTTTTTCCGCTCCCCTGTGGAGAGATGCCAGTGACGCGCGCATGGGAAAACAACTGCGCCCCGAGCTTACGCGCCAGCTCACGCAAGGCACGGTTATATTTCCCCGGGTGCACACCACCATACTCGTCAACCAGAATACCGCCGTGATAGAACTCAGAGCCGATAATCGCCTGCTGATTAGTGCGATCAATTTTATGCACCGTGACGCCGGTAACCCGGTGCAGGATATCTCCCATTTGATACAGGCTCGTCAGCTGTTTCTGCGTATGCGCGCCGAAGTAGCGTCCACCAATAAACAGATCGGCATCCAACTGTTCTGAACGCACCAGCTGCTGAATAAAGGCAAAGGAGGCGATAGAGTCCGCAATCATGCGTTGAAACAGCTCCGGTGCGATGCCTTTAATTGCACCACCCACCACCAGTTTCTGCCCGCTGCTGATCATCCCCCCCGTACGGGTGCTGCCGCCGCTGCCTAACTCATTGGCTTCCAGTACCACCACTTTCTTGCCGTGTCGGGACAGTTCTATCGCCGCGTTGAGTCCGGCAAACCCCGACCCCACAATCACCACATCGGCTTCTGCGGGTAGCGGATCGCGGCAGGTTTCCGGGGGGGCCTCATCCCACCAATAGGGGCTGGTTTTGAAGTCTTCGGTAAAAATTGTCTGGTCAGACATGATATTTCACTACTCCGTTACAAAACCTGGCCGAGGAACTCACGGGTACGCGCGTCCTGAGGATAGTCAAAAAGTTGCTCTGGGGCGGCCATCTCAACGATTTTGCCCTTATCGGTAAAACAGACCCGGTGCGAGACTTCACGGGCAAAACGCATTTCATGCGTCACCAGCAAACACGTCAGCCCATCGTCCACCAGCTCGCGAATGGTATTCAGCACCTCTTTTACCGTTTCCGGATCGAGGGCCGCGGTGACTTCATCAAACAGAATGATTTCCGGCTGCATCGCCAGCGCACGCGCTATCGCGACACGCTGCTGCTGTCCACCCGATAACTCTCCCGGATAGCGTGCCTCCTTCCCCTCCAGCCGCACTTTTTTCAATAATCTGATCGCCCGTTCGCGCACCGCCTCGCGTTCATGTTTCAAGACCTGCATCGGTGCCATCATCACATTGTCGAGCACGCTACGATGGGGAAACAGATTGTATTGCTGGAACACCATGGCCACCTGATGGCGCAGCTGACGCATCGCCTTTTCATTGTTGAGTTCATGCACCCGATGATTACCCACCCGGATAAACCCTTCATCAATCGGCAGTAAGCCATTAATACAGCGCAGAATGGTCGATTTTCCTGAACCGGAAGGCCCGATGATGCATACCGCCTCACCTTGATTAACCCGTAAAGAAATGCCTTTTAATACCTCGGTTTTACCGAAGGATTTGTGAATATTGTCCAGTTCGATCAGGGACGTAGCGCGATCGATCATATTGCATCCCCTTTGATTTGGTTTTCCAGCCGACGCGCCAGCAGTGCAATCGGATAGCAGTAACAGAAGAACATCAGCAACACGGTGATGTAGAAGTAGACCAGTGAGTTTTCGCTTTCAGTTGCAAGCGTAGTGCGTAGCAACGTCACCACTTCCTGCACACCCGTTACGGTTGCCAACGCCGTAGAGATAGCCAGCAGAGCGTAGAGGTTCATCCAGCCCGGAATGATGCGGCGAAGCGCCTGCGGCAGAATCACAATGCGGTAAATTTGCCACTGGCTGTAGCCCAGAGAACGCGCGGATTCCCACTGCCCGCTGCGTACGGAATTCACAGCGCCACGAATCACTTCGGCAAAATTGGCCGCCGTGGGCAGACTCAGCCCGACAATCGCTTTAAACAGCGGCGATAACGTAAAGTGCCAGCCCAGCAGCTCAACGCGATAAGGCAGCAGATACAGCATGGCAAACAGCAGCACCAACCACGGCGCGTTACGCAAAAAGTTCATCAGTGCCCGTGCCGGTAAACTGAGCCAGCGGCGTTTTGCCAGCATCATCAAGCCCAGAAACAGCCCTAATACGGTCGCAATTGCCATACTGGCGATGCCAATAAAGATGTTGAGAATAAAGCCACCATTTAGTGGCCAGCCCTGCATTGACCCGGTCAGTAGCAGCGGCAGTTTTTGCCATACCTGGTGCCACTGGCCGCCCTGATCGCTGAAAATACTCACTGCCAGCATCAGTAACGCGACAATAAAGAAGGCGCGGCGGGTTTGCTGTTTGCGCTTCAGATAGAGAACATCACTCATCCGCTTATGCTCCATAGCCAGGGTAGCTTAGTGCGCGTTGCAGCAAGCTAATCGCCCACACCACCAGACTGACCAGCACCACATACACCACCAAAATGAACAACATCACTTCCAGCGTACGAAAGGTATCGTTGTAAATTTGCCCGGCGGCATACATCAGTTCCGGCACGGTGATCACCGAAGCCTGTGAGGTGGTTTTAAATAAGTTGGTCAAAACATTGGTCAATGGTGGCAGGCAGATCCGTGCTGCAATTGGGACCTGAACGTGCCGAAACAGACCCCAGCGGCTATAACCGAGCGATCGCGCGGCTTCGAGCGTCGCTTTCGGTACCGCATCGAACCCTGAACGAAAGGCTTCAATGCATAACGCGCCACCAAACAGACTCAATGAGACCGCTGCGGACATAAAGGCGCTGATCAGCGGAACCTCTAAACCCGTAACGGGGTCCAGCGAAGTCAAACCGATCTGCGTCAGGGTGAAATAGAAAAACAGCATCTGCAGTAGCGGTGGCGTATTGCGAAATACCTCGACAAACAGCTCAATGCTGGCATCAAGCCAGGCACAACGCAGCGTCAGGCCATATACGCCGAGCAGCCCAATCAGAATGGCGAACAGCGAAGAGAGTGCTGCCAGCTCCAGCGTTTGCAGCACGCCCTGTATCAGCCACTGCTGATACGTCGGGTCAAGCAACCATGAGAAATCGAGTCCAGACATAGACGCCCCCAGCTCTGCTTACTTAGTGGCGCTGCGCGCGGCAACCGCTTGCTGAGCAATGTAAGGTGAAGGCGGCATCGCAAACTCTTTTTCCCAGCCAATCAATTTGTCTTCCGCTTCGGCTTTTACAATGGCCTGATTGACCGCAGCGAGGAAGCTGTCGTCCCCTTTGCGCAGCCCGGCTGCCATTGGCGTGAACTCATAGGGTTTGACGGCAATTTTGTAATCACTCCATGCCGCATCTTTCAGCTTGTTTTGCAGAGACATGTCATCAAACACCATCGCCACACAGCGGTTGTCCTGCAATGCTCGATAGGCTTCCGGCAGCGCGGCAAAGTTGACCAACTGCAAGCCGTAGTTCTGCGTGACGGCCTTGTTGAAATAGGAGCCCTGAACACCACAGACTTTTTGTCCTTTCAACTGCCCCCACTGGTCAAACTTCACGCTTTTACGCGCCATGATTGATGGCCCCGCAGCGGAGACGTAGGCATCGGAGAAGGCAATCTGCCCCTGACGCTCAGGTGTGATGCCAAGCGTTGCCATGATCATGTCAATCTGCCCGGAGTTGAGAAACTGCATACGGTTGGAGGCGTTGACCGGCACCAGCTTAATTTTGTCAGGCGATCCCAGCAGCTGTGCGGCGATATAGCGCGCAAGGCTGATCTCAAACCCCACGGTGTTGCCGTTGTTATCCATGTAGCCATACGGCGGATAGTCGTTTTTCACCCCCACCGTCAGTACACCGCGTGCCTTGATGTCGGAGAGCGTATCAGCGTGTGTGAGAGCCGGTGTTGCTAACAGCAAAAAAGCCGAAGCCAGCAGATGCTTACAGGATTTTTTCATCGTTATTTCCTCTGTCAGGATGTTTCCGCAGGTGTTTTAAAGTGTGTTGGGTGAGCCTATTTTTTGGGAATATCACACTGCTCACTTGTCAACCGAATATGAAATCTGCTAGAAAATTAGTCAACGAAAAACCACATACTGAAATCTTATGGTTAAAAGTTTCATAATGTGGAACTTAGCGAGTGAAGCCAATGAGCGAAAATGCAGGGAAAAATGGGGTGCAACTGCTGGATCGTGCAGTGATGTTGCTGGATCTGGTGGCGGATGCGGGGAGTGAAGGCACCACGTTAAAAATGCTGGGCGAGCTGTCAGGGCTCAATAAAGTCACCTGCCATCGCATACTCAATTCACTGGTTGAGCATCAACTGTTGCAGAAAGTTCAGGGGGAGAAGTGTTACCGCCTTGGCACCAAACTGTTGGTCTACGGCGCAAAAGCGGCACGAGGACCCGGCCTGCGCCGCCAGTTCCAGCCTGCGCTAGAACGGCTGCGTCATCAGACCGGGGAAACGGTGATGCTCATGGCGCGCGATCGCGATGACTCGGTCTGTATTGATCGCTATGACAGTGAATATCAGATGCAAACTCTGACCGGTTCGGTGGGCGGCGCGGTCCCTCTGGGCCTTGGGCCGGGCAGTCTGGCGATTCTGGCCTTTCTCGAACCGGCGCTTCAGCAGGCGATCGTTCTGCGTAATCAAACCCGGCTGGCGAACTGGCCACAGCTGGCGGGCGAGCAACTGCAACACAAGCTGGCACAAACGGCCATGCAGGGTTTTGCGGTCGATCCGGGAGAGTTAATTCCGGGTATCGCGGGGATTGCCGTACCGATTCACGTTGCCGGTGCGGGCGTGGTAGGTTCACTGGGAATGACTTTTCTCTCCCCGCGCCTCAATGCAGAGGTGCAACAGCGTTATGTCACGCTACTACAGCAAGAGGTCGCGGCGATTGCGCCGCTGATCAGCCCCCTCGATACACGGCTCAGAGCGTCGCTGTAGCGAGATTTTCTCAGGACAGGAGCAGGTGAACACATGACCAAAAGTACACGTAAAGTTGCCTTGATCAGTGGTGCAAGTCGAGGAATTGGCGCAGCGATTGCAGCAAATTTACTGGCCCATGGCTGGGCGGTAAGCCTGGGGTGTCGTACCCCTTCCGAGGTGGAAATCAGTGATGGCGACAACCAGTTGGTGAGCCATTTTGATGCACTGGATGCCAGCACCGAACAGGCATGGATTGACGCTACGTTGGCAAAATTTGGTCGTATTGACGCGTTAATCCACAACGCAGGCATCATGTTGCCGGTGTCGGTACTGGAAGCCAGCGACGCAGAGTTTGACCGCACCTTCAACGTCAACGTCAAGTCGCCGATGCGCATGAGTCGTCTGGCATGGCCGCATCTGCAAGCCAGCGGCAGTGGTCGCATCGTGATGATGTCCTCCCTTTCGGGTAAGCGCGTCAAAGGTGAACACTCGACGCTGTATGCCATGAGCAAATATGCCGCGCTGGCATTAGCCCATAGCCTGCGCAAGATCGGCGATAACAGCGGCATCCGCTGCACCGCAATTTGCCCTGGTTTTGTCGCCACCGATATGGGCACGGCGCTGACTGAAGTGCCAGCAGAAAAAATGACCCAACCAGAAGATCTCGCGCATCTGATCCGCACGGTACTGGAGCTGCCAAACAACGCCAGCATCGCGGAAATCCCGGTGAACTGGACCGTAGAAGATAATTACTGAGACAAGGAAAACCATCATGGGACCCAGCGTTGATGTTGTACCCTCCTCGCCAACGTTTCCAACTTCGGCAGAGGTTGTTGTCATTGGTGGCGGGATTATCGGCGTGGCAACAGCACTGTCACTGGTGCAACAGGGGATCCGTACCGTGCTGTTGGAGAAAGGGACGGTCGCGGCGGAACAGTCAAGCCGCAACTGGGGCTGGTGTCGCCGCACCGGACGCGATCTGCGTGAGCTGCCGCTGATCAATCTCAGCATGCAGTTGTGGGAAGGCATGAATGAAAGGGTGCAGCGCGAAACCGGCTTCCGCCGCTGCGGGATATTGTATGCGGCACGTAATACCGAACAGCACCAACGGCATCAAAGCTGGGTACGTGAGGCTCAGCAGTATGGTATTCATAGCGATCTGCTCTCCCCCGAACAGGTACGTCAGCAGCTACCGCAGTTACAAGGAGAGGCGTTTGGCGGCATGTTGACCCCGCTGGATGGCCGGGCAGAGCCACAGAAAGCCGTCCCGGCCATGGTACAGGCGGCGATGGAACTCGGCCTGAACCTGCAACAGCATTGTGCAGTGCGCACCATTGAACGGGCAGCCGGTAAGGTAAGTGAGGTGGTAACCGAACACGGTGCCATCCGCTGTCAGCAGGTGGTGGTGGCTGGCGGTGCCTGGTCCCGCATCCTGTTGCAGGGGCTGGGCATCACGCTGCCACAGCTGAAAGTGTTATCCAGCGTGGTGCGTACCCACCCGGTGGATTTTGATCCTGGCCCGTGCGTCAGTTTCGGCAGTGTGGCGATGCGCAAACGGCTGGATGGCGGATTGACGGTCGCCAGTTCTGCCATCAGCACTGCGGATATTACGCTGGATGCGCTAAAGTTCAGTGCTCAGTTTATGCCGGCCTTCTGGCATGAGCGTAAGGCAATCAGACTGCGCGTTGGCGCACGCCTGTTTGAGGAGGCTCTGCACTGGAAACCCGGACAAGCCGACAAACGGTCCATCTATGAAGCCATCAGGGTGCTGGACCCGCAGGTTGAATCTGACATCATTCCGCAAATCCGCGAACGCGTCAGCAAACTGCTGCCAGCGCTAACACCACTCCCTGTCGCCCAGAGCTGGGGCGGCTTGATCGACAGTATGCCGGATGCCATTCCCGTCATTTCTGCCGTAGAGAGTCTGCCTGGGCTGTTTGTTGGCACCGGTTTTTCCGGTCACGGCTTCG
Organism: Pantoea sp. A4; assembly: GCF_000295955.2. GTDB lineage: Bacteria > Pseudomonadota > Gammaproteobacteria > Enterobacterales > Enterobacteriaceae > Pantoea > Pantoea multigeneris. Next base: position 3,755 of record NZ_ALXE01000001.1, on the reverse strand, counting down.
GCATCGGACCTGGTGCAGGTCAACTTATGGCTGATTTGGTGTTAAACCGCACGCCATCTGTTGATGCACATCCATTCAGGTTGAGCCGTTTCAGCGATGGCGAGAAGATCAAAGCGCAGTTTTGGCTTTAAGCCTTGGAGCACTGTGCAGCGCGCGTGACGGGCTGTGCAGTGTGCAACGCAACAGAAAGGTAAGATTTTAAGATGCAAAAAAATCCAGTAAGCAAAACCACTGGATGATAACAAACGTAGAAATTTGATTTGGTGGAGATAAGCGGGATCGAACCGCTGACCTCTTGCATGCCATGCAAGCGCTCTCCCAGCTGAGCTATACCCCCACATCTGGAATGTTTTCAGGTCAAACTTTTGGGAAGAAAGTTTGGTGGAGATAAGCGGGATCGAACCGCTGACCTCTTGCATGCCATGCAAGCGCTCTCCCAGCTGAGCTATACCCCCGAACCTGAAAAACTGTCGAGTTGCCTCGACGGACGGCATAATATGAAACCCCTTTCAGAGTGTCAACGGCAAATTGTCATAAATGGTTTGATCGCTGAAAAAGACGCCAAGAACAGCTTTATTTTCACCGCGTGCCCCTGAATTTCCCCTCCCCGCTCAGTCAGTTAACACCTGCTAACACTACGACATCCAGTAAGACGATTGCGTAACAGGGAAAGCCAGGTAAAATCGTCGCGCTTAAGATTTTTCCTCCCCTGGGTGCGTTCCACCCGCGTTTACCACTACTAAAAAAGATGTTGAGAGATTATGTCGTTACATACCCCGCAAACGATTGCTCAGATAGCCGTAGAGACCGGCGTTGCTAAGAGCCGCCTGCCCGTCTCTACTTTATTGATCCTTGGTTTTATGGCCGGAGCCTTCATCGCTACCGGTTTTTTACTGGATCTCCACGTCATTAATCAGTTGCCTGCGGAATGGGGTTCATTCAGTGGCCTGCTGGGCGCGGCGGTGTTCCCGGTTGGCCTGATACTGACCACGCTGGCCGGGGGTGAACTGTTAACCGGCAATATGATGCTGTTACCCCTTGCCTGGTTCGCCCGTCGTATCAGCGCTGTTAGCCTGTTACGTAACTGGTTTTGGGTCACCCTGGCAAACTTTGTCGGCAGCCTGGCGATAGCCTGGTTCTTTGGTCATATTCTGGGCATGACGGAAGGCGATTACCTGAAAAAGACCCTGGCGGTAGCCCATGCGAAAGCGGGAGCCGACTTTTTCCATGCCTTTATCTCCGGCATCGGCTGTAACTGGCTGGTGTGCCTCGGCGTCTGGCTGGCAATCGCCAGCAAAGATATGGTGGGGAAAGTGCTGGGCATCTGGTTCCCGGTGATGGCCTTCGTGGCGATTGGTTTTCAACACGTGGTTGCCAATATGTTCATTATTCCTGCCGCGATTTTTGCCGGTCAGATGTCATGGGCTGAGTATCTACCTAATTTTATTGCCGTTTTCCTGGGTAATACCGTGGGTGGCGCGGTGTTTGTTGGCCTCGCCTACCACATGGCCTTCCGTTCACATCGCCTGACCCAGGACCAGGCATAATTCCCATTCTTTGCCCTCGATCAATATCTGAGGGCATTTTATTCACTGATTACTTCTACAAGTTACGTTTTGTTGTAATATGTAGAACTAATGTATTTAACAGGGAAATCATCGTGAATAAGGAATGGCTAACCCCGGAAGAGCTCGCGCAAGAAACGGGCTACAGTCGGCAAACGGTGAACAAGTGGATTAAGCGGGAAAACTGGACCACTACGCCGAAACCCGGTGTTCAAGGTGGTAAGGCGCGTCTGATCCACATTGATGAGCGTGTCAGGGGTTTTATCCAGTCAACGCGAAATCTTAACGAACCGAGTGCGACTTACAATGCCCAACAGAATTCGTTACCTGCGTTATTATTAAGTTCTGTGCAGCAAATGACAATTCCTGAGCAAGATCAGCTAACTGCGTTACTGCTTCGTGAAGGGATTCAAGGATTGTTAGTGCGGTTAGGTATCAGCGAAGAATAAATGAGCCGGAAGCAGAAGCTTCCGGCCCAGTTTTTATGCTTGTGCTTCGCGTGCGCTAATCCACGCTAATGCTTGTTCAATACGCGCTACGCTACGGCTGCGGCCGATGGCTTCTACTGTCACGTCTAGCGCCGGGGATTGTCCTGCACCGGTAACAGCAACGCGCAGTGGCATGCCAACTTTGCCCATGCCTACTTCCAGCTCATCCGCCGTCGCCTGAATCGCATGGTGCACATTTTCTGCGTTCCAGTCGCTGATAGCAGCCAGTTTGTCACGTACCACTTCCAGCGGCTGACGCGCCACAGGACGCAGGTGTTTTTTCGCCGCATCCGCATCAAACTCAGCGAAATCTTCGTAGAAGTAGCGGCAGGTTTCTGCCATCTCTTTCAGCGTTTTGCAACGTTCACCCAGCAGCGTAACCAGTTTTGCCAGCTCAGGGCCGGTACGGGTATCGATTTTCTGCTGTTCAATGTGCCACTGCAGGTGCGTCGCAACATATTCCGGAGCCATCGAGTTGATGTAGTGGTGATTCAGCCACTGCAGTTTTTCGGTATTGAAGGCGCTGGCCGATTTGCTGACCGCTTCCAGGGTAAACAGCTCTTCCATTTCCTGCACGCTGAAGATTTCCTGATCGCCGTGTGACCAGCCCAGACGGACCAGATAGTTCAGCAGGGCTTCCGGCAGATAGCCATCATCACGGTACTGCATTACGCCTACCGCGCCGTGGCGCTTGGAGAGCTTTTTGCTGTCATCGCCGAGGATCATCGAGACGTGTGCATACGTTGGCACTTCCGCACCGATCGCTTTCAGGATGTTGATCTGACGCGGGGTGTTGTTGATGTGATCTTCGCCACGGATAACATGGGTGATCCCCATATCCCAGTCATCCACCACTACGCAGAAGTTATACGTTGGGGAGCCGTCGGTACGACGGATGATCAGATCATCCAGTTCGAGGTTGCTGAATTCGATCGGGCCACGGATCTGATCGTCGAAGATCACCGATCCTTCCAGCGGATTGCGGAAACGCACCACGTGCGGTTCATCAGCGGCATGGTGTTCATGGCTGTCACGGCAGTGGCCGTCATAGCGTGGCTTTTCGCCATTTTCCATCTGCGTTTCGCGCAGCTTTTCCAGGCGCTCTTTGGAGCAGTAGCATTTATAGGCAGTGCCCGCTTCCAGCATTTCATCAATCACCGCGTTGTAACGGTCAAAGCGCTTCGTCTGATAGTACGGGCCTTCATCCCACTGCAGGTTGAGCCAGTTCATGCCATCCATGATCGCTTCAATAGCTTCTGGGGTGGAACGTTCCAGGTCGGTGTCTTCAATACGCAGGACAAATTCACCTTTCAGGTGACGCGCATAAAGCCAGGAGTAAAGTGCAGTACGTGCACCACCAACGTGGAGATAGCCAGTCGGGCTTGGCGCGAAGCGAGTTTTGATTTTCATTCAGCAGTGCCTTTAATGCGCGGGTTTGTTGTCTGGATGACAATAAACGGGTTAAGTCGCGAAAATAGTGGGCTCATTCTAGCATCTGTTAGTGATTCCTCAATCATTGCTACAGGCACTAGCGCCAGTTATTGCGAGCTTTTATGCTATGAAAACAGGCATTTTGCCTAAAAGGCCCGCAAGATGACTAAAATTAGAGCGAACGAAAAATTATGTTTTAAAAAGCGTTGACTCACTTCGAACTATCCCTATAATGCGACTCCACACAGCGGGGGTGATTAGCTCAGTTGGT